>NZ_OZ413141.1:0-1947500 GCF_980468985.1 Aggregatibacter valvarum
TCAGGGGTTCATACGAATAAACTTGGCGGTGACCTACTCTCACATGGGAATCTCCCACACTACCATCGGCATAACAGCGTTTCACTTCTGAGTTCGGTATGGAATCAGGTGGGTCCACCGCATTATCGCCGCCAAAAATCGGTCGATGATATTCTTCTCTTTCTCTCTTATCTCTTTCTTTTTATTTCTCTGTCTTCTTCAAACTAAAACAAGCTGACTCTCCACTTTCTCTTCTTCGTCTACTCTCTTAACTGTTACCCTCTACTTCACTCCATGCTCCAGGTCTCCCCCAAAACACTTGAGCGTTGTATGGCTAAGCCTCTCGGGCAATTAGTATGCGTTAGCTCAATGTATCACTACACTTACACACCGCACCTATCTACGTCTTAGTCTTAAACAACCCTTACAGATTTTAAATCTGGGAGAACTCATCTCTTGGCAAGTTTCGTGCTTAGATGCTTTCAGCACTTATCTCTTCCGCATGTAGCTACCCGGCAATGCGTCTGGCGACACAACCGGAACACCAGTGATGCGTCCACTCCGGTCCTCTCGTACTAGGAGCAGCCCCAATCAATTCTCCAACGCCCACGGCAGATAGGGACCGAACTGTCTCACGACGTTCTAAACCCAGCTCGCGTACCACTTTAAATGGCGAACAGCCATACCCTTGGGACCTACTTCAGCCCCAGGATGTGATGAGCCGACATCGAGGTGCCAAACACCGCCGTCGATATGAACTCTTGGGCGGTATCAGCCTGTTATCCCCGGAGTACCTTTTATCCGTTGAGCGATGGCCCTTCCATGCAGAACCACCGGATCACTATGACCTACTTTCGTACCTGCTCGACTTGTCTGTCTCGCAGTTAAGCTTGCTTATACCATTGCACTAACCTCACGATGTCCGACCGTGATTAGCAAACCTTCGTGCTCCTCCGTTACGCTTTGGGAGGAGACCGCCCCAGTCAAACTACCCACCAGACACTGTCCGAGACCGCGTTTCGCAATCTTCGTTAGAACATCAAACGTTAAAGGGTGGTATTTCAAGGACGACTCCATAATCACTGGCGTGACTACTTCAAAGTCTCCCACCTATCCTACACATCAAAATTCAATGTTCAGTGTCAAGCTATAGTAAAGGTTCACGGGGTCTTTCCGTCTAGCCGCGGGTACACCGCATCTTCACGGCGATTTCAATTTCACTGAGTCTCGGGTGGAGACAGCCTGGCCATCATTATGCCATTCGTGCAGGTCGGAACTTACCCGACAAGGAATTTCGCTACCTTAGGACCGTTATAGTTACGGCCGCCGTTTACTGGGGCTTCGATCAGGAGCTTCTCTTTCAATTACACCATCAATTAACCTTCCAGCACCGGGCAGGCATCACACCCTATACGTCCACTTTCGTGTTTGCAGAGTGCTGTGTTTTTAATAAACAGTTGCAGCCAGCTGGTATCTTCGACCGGTTCAACCTTCAGGGGCAAGCCCTTACAATCTACGCCGGCGCACCTTCTCCCGAAGTTACGGTGCTATTTTGCCTAGTTCCTTCACCCGAGTTCTCTCAAGCGCCTGAGTATTCTCTACCTGACCACCTGTGTCGGTTTTCAGTACGGTTTAGTAAAGCCTTTCGCTTAGTGGCTTTTCCTGGAAGTGTGGTATCAGTTACTTCAGCTCCGTAGAGCCTCGTCATCATCTCTCAGTGTTAAGGAAGTCCGGATTTGCCTAAACTTCCCACCTACCAACTTAAACGTACATATCCAACAGTACGCTAACCTAACCTGCTCCGTCCCCACATCGCAGCTTTACCAAGTACGGGAATATTAACCCGTTTCCCATCGACTACGCTTTTCAGCCTCGCCTTAGGGGCCGACTCACCCTGCCCCGATTAACGTTGGACAGGAACCCTTGGTCTTCCGGCGAACGGGTTTTTCACCCGTTTTATCGTTACTTATGTCAGCATTCGCACTTGTGATACGTCCAGCATGCTTCTCAACACACCTTCATCCGCTTACACAACGCTCCCCTACCCAACAGACTTACGTCTGATGCCGCAGCTTCGGTGCTATATTTGAGCCCCGTTACATCTTCCGCGCAGGCCGACTCGACTAGTGAGCTATTACGCTTTCTTTAAATGATGGCTGCTTCTAAGCCAACATCCTAGCTGTCTAAGCCTTCCCACTTCGTTTCCCACTTAATATAGACTTTGGGACCTTAGCTGGCGGTCTGGGTTGTTTCCCTCTCCACGACGGACGTTAGCACCCGCCGTGTGTCTCCTGAGTATCACTCTTCGGTATTCGTAGTTTGCATCGGGTTGGTAATCCGGGATGGACCCCTAGCCGAAACAGTGCTCTACCCCCAAAGGTGTCCGCTCAAGGCTCTACCTAAATAGATTTCGGGGAGAACCAGCTATCTCCCGGTTTGATTGGCCTTTCACCCCCAGCCACAAGTCATCCGCTAATTTTTCAACATTAGTCGGTTCGGTCCTCCAGTTAGTGTTACCCAACCTTCAACCTGCCCATGGCTAGATCACCGGGTTTCGGGTCTATACCTTGCAACTCAACGCCCAGTTAAGACTCGGTTTCCCTTCGGCTCCCCTATTCGGTTAACCTCGCTACAAAATATAAGTCGCTGACCCATTATACAAAAGGTACGCAGTCACCCTTGCGGGCTCCCACTGCTTGTACGTACAAGGTTTCAGGTTCTATTTCACTCCCCTCACCGGGGTTCTTTTCGCCTTTCCTTCACAGTACTGGTTCACTATCGGTCAATCAGGAGTATTTAGCCTTGGAGGATGGTCCCCCCATCTTCAAACAGGATATCACGTGTCCCGCCCTACTTCTCGTTAGCTTAGTACCACGACCTGGACTTCGAGTACGGGGCTATCACCCTGTGTCGCCAAGCTTCCCAGCTTGTTCCTCTGTCTCTATCGCTATCACTAACAGGCTCTTTCGCTTTCGCTCGCCGCTACTCACAAAATCTCGGTTGATTTCTTTTCCTCGGGGTACTTAGATGTTTCAGTTCTCCCGGTTCGCCTCACTTACCTATGAATTCAGTAAGTGATAGTAGATTCTTCATCTACTGGGTTTCCCCATTCGGACATCTTGGATTAAACGCCTCTTATCGACTCATCCAAGCTTTTCGCAGATTAGCACGTCCTTCTTCGCCTCTGATTGCCAAGGCATCCACCTTGTACGCTTTGTCACTTAGCCATACAACCTCAAGTATTCTTAGGATGAACAATCTGATGAAGATAAAATGGAATTTAAAGTTAAAATCCACTCTACATCACAGATTGACGCTAAAAACACGTTAGGTTTGTCAGCCGTAACAGTTAATTTATTCAGAATCATTGCCTTTTATCAATGACCCTTACTCAGACTTTCTTGAAAGTCTCGTTTTCAGCTTGTTTCCAGTTTGTTAAAGAACAGTTTATTAAGAAGACAAAAAATCATCTTTAAATGGCGTCCCCACGGGGATTCGAACCCCGGTTACCGCCGTGAAAGGGCGATGTCCTAGGCCTCTAGACGATGGGGACAACATGTAAAGATATTCTTCACATCTTGCTTTATTTGTTTATTCTTCTTTTGTTTACAATCATCAGCCAAACTGTGTGGACACTTAAAGTCAATTCTATCTTTGGTAAGGAGGTGATCCAACCGCAGGTTCCCCTACGGTTACCTTGTTACGACTTCACCCCAGTCATGAATCATACCGTGGTAAACGCCCTCCCGAAGGTTAAGCTATCTACTTCTGGTACAACCCACTCCCATGGTGTGACGGGCGGTGTGTACAAGGCCCGGGAACGTATTCACCGCGACATTCTGATTCGCGATTACTAGCGATTCCGACTTCATGGAGTCGAGTTGCAGACTCCAATCCGGACTTAGACGTACTTTCTGAGATTCACTCCACCTCGCGGCTTCGTCACCCTCTGTATACGCCATTGTAGCACGTGTGTAGCCCTACTCGTAAGGGCCATGATGACTTGACGTCATCCCCACCTTCCTCCGGTTTATCACCGGCAGTCTCCTTTGAGTTCCCGACCTAATCGCTGGCAACAAAGGATAAGGGTTGCGCTCGTTGCGGGACTTAACCCAACATTTCACAACACGAGCTGACGACAGCCATGCAGCACCTGTCTCATGGTTCCCGAAGGCACTCCCGTATCTCTACAGGATTCCATGGATGTCAAGAGTAGGTAAGGTTCTTCGCGTTGCATCGAATTAAACCACATGCTCCACCGCTTGTGCGGGCCCCCGTCAATTCATTTGAGTTTTAACCTTGCGGCCGTACTCCCCAGGCGGTCGATTTATCACGTTAGCTACGGGCACCAAGCTTAAAGCCCAATCCCCAAATCGACAGCGTTTACAGCGTGGACTACCAGGGTATCTAATCCTGTTTGCTCCCCACGCTTTCGCACATGAGCGTCAGTACATTCCCAAGGGGCTGCCTTCGCCTTCGGTATTCCTCCACATCTCTACGCATTTCACCGCTACACGTGGAATTCTACCCCTCCCTAAAGTACTCTAGCTACCCAGTCTGAAATGCAATTCCCAGGTTAAGCCCGGGGATTTCACACCTCACTTAAATAGCCGCCTGCGTGCCCTTTACGCCCAGTTATTCCGATTAACGCTCGCACCCTCCGTATTACCGCGGCTGCTGGCACGGAGTTAGCCGGTGCTTCTTCTGTGATTAACGTCAATTTGTTGCGCTATTAACACAACAACCTTCCTCGTCACCGAAAGAACTTTACAACCCGAAGGCCTTCTTCATTCACGCGGCATGGCTGCGTCAGGGTTGCCCCCATTGCGCAATATTCCCCACTGCTGCCTCCCGTAGGAGTCCGGGCCGTGTCTCAGTCCCGGTGTGGCTGGTCATCCTCTCAGACCAGCTAGAGATCGTCGGCTTGGTAGGCCTTTACCCCACCAACTACCTAATCCCACTTGGGCTCATCTCATGGCATGCGGCCTCGCGGTCCCGCACTTTCATCTCTCGATTCTACGCGGTATTAGCGACAGTTTCCCGTCGTTATCCCCCTCCATAAGCCAGATTCCCAAGCATTACTCACCCGTCCGCCACTCGTCAGCAAGAAAGCAAGCTTTCTCCTGTTACCGTTCGACTTGCATGTGTTAAGCCTGCCGCCAGCGTTCAATCTGAGCCATGATCAAACTCTTCAATTCAAAAAGTTTAATCGCTCAATACTGCTGACTTAATTAATCATCTATAATAAATAAACGAATCTTCGTAGCACTATTCAGTTCAATTTTAAAATCTTTAATGATAAAACGAATCTTCAAGTGCCCACACAGTTTGTCTGATTGATTGTTAAAGAACAAAAAACGACGCGCTGCTTAATGCTTTACAACGGCGCGTCGTTGTGGTGGCGTATTATAGGCATTTTTTATCACCACGCAACCCCTTTTTAGCTTTTTTTTCATTTTTTGTTTTGATTGGTTATTTTTTATAAATTTTGACTAATAATCAGACTAGGAATGTCTACAATTGAATCTAATACGTAGTCTGCCATTTTTTCTCCCTCAGAAGTGATCGGTTTACCGGTTCGCACTAAAACAAGCGTTTTCACCTTAGCTCCCTTCCCGGCAAGCAAATCTTCCACTTTATCTCCAACCATAATAGATTTTGTCGGATCGATATTCAGCTCTTCTATTGCTTGTAGTAACATCCCCGATTTCGGCTTACGGCAGTCACAATCCTGTTTAAATTCGGCAAGTTTTGCCTCCGGATGATGCGGACAATAATAGATACCATCCAAATCCACACCGCGATCAGCCAATGACCAATCCATCCATTCTGTTAACTGCAAAAACTGTTGCTCAGTAAAATACCCTCGCGCAATGCCTGATTGATTTGTTACCAGCACTAACAAATAGCCCATCTCTTTCAGTTTTTTTAGCGCCTCAATACTTCCTTCAATAAAATGGAAATGATCAATGTCATGCACATAACCATAGTCAATATTCAACGTTCCGTCTCGATCTAAAAAAACCGCTTTCTTCATCTTTTTATCCTATTTAAATATAAATTCGCGCCGATTATCTTCTTTATTTTTATCTTGTGCAAACCTTCAACTTTTTTGTTCTAAGAGAAAGCAAATAATTATAAGAATGTCATGGATAGAGGTTGACATGGCATTCTAGACGTCTAGAATACAAAAATCTTTTTTTGATAAAAACGAAACCGCAAAAGGGCTTATATGATTAAGCTAAAGAATGTCAGCAAAATTTTCGACGTTTCAGGTAAAAAACTGACCGCACTTGATAACGTTTCCTTGGATATTCCGAAAGGGCATATCTGTGGCGTTATCGGCGCATCCGGTGCAGGCAAAAGCACTCTGATTCGTTGTATCAACCTATTGGAAAAACCCACTGTGGGTTCCGTTATCATTGATGGCAAAGATCTCACTCAACTTCGCGATGCGGAACTGGTATTGGAACGCCGTAATATCGGCATGATTTTCCAACATTTCAATTTATTGAGCTCCCGCACTGTCTTTGGTAATGTTGCGTTACCTTTAGAGTTAGAAGGTACACCAAAAGAAAAAATCGATGCGAAAGTCAACGAATTGCTTTCTTTGGTAGGCTTAAGCGACAAAAAAAATGTATATCCGTCTAATTTATCCGGCGGTCAAAAGCAACGCGTCGCCATTGCACGTGCACTAGCAAGCAATCCCAAAGTGTTATTGTGCGA
The DNA here is from genome assembly GCF_980468985.1 of Aggregatibacter valvarum. Lineage (NCBI taxonomy): Bacteria > Pseudomonadati > Pseudomonadota > Gammaproteobacteria > Pasteurellales > Pasteurellaceae > Aggregatibacter > Aggregatibacter valvarum. The sequence continues at coordinate 6,706 of NZ_OZ413141.1, forward strand.
CGAAGCCACCAGTGCGCTGGATCCGGCAACCACACACGCCATCTTAAAATTATTAAAAGAAATCAACCGCACTTTAGGCATCACGACTCTCTTAATTACCCACGAAATGGATGTTGTCAAACGCATTTGTGATTTAGTTGCCATCATCGATCACGGCAAACTCGTAGAACAAGGTTCAGTAAGCGACATTTTCTCCAATCCAAAAACAGAATTGGCTCAAGAATTTATTCGTTCTACCTTTAACGTTAATCTGCCTGATGAATATCTAGAGAATCTATCACACACGCCAAAACACGCTAAGTCTTACCCGATTATCAAATTCGAGTTTACCGGACGCTCTGTGGATGCCCCATTGTTATCTCAAGCTTCCAAAAAATTCGGCGTGGAATTAAGCATTTTAACGTCTCAAATTGAATACGCCGGCGGTGTGAAATTCGGTTTCACCGTGGCTGAAGTGGAAGGCGACGAAGATGCTATTACACAAACCAAAATCTATTTAATGGAAAATAACGTACGCGTTGAGGTATTAGGCTATGTGGAATGATTTTTTAACGCAACTTACGCCTCAAATGTGGCAAGCGGTGTGGGTTTCTACCTATGAAACCGTGTATATCAGTTTTGCTTCAACCCTTCTTGCCGTTATCGTTGGTTTGCCTTTTGGTGTGCTCACCTTCCTCACCGGCAAAGGCGAAATTCTGCAAAACGCTCGTTTAAATCTCATTTTGAACATTGTGATTAACATTGGTCGCTCCATTCCTTTCATTATTTTGTTAATTATTTTGTTGCCCTTTACCCGTTTCATTTTGAACACAACGCTGGGGACAACGGCTGCCATTATTCCATTAAGTATTTGCGCCATGCCATTTGTAGCACGTTTAACCGCTAATGCCTTAGTGGAAGTGCCAAAAGGCTTAACGGAAGCCGCAAAAGCCATGGGTGCGACAAACTGGCAAATCATCCGCAAATTCTATTTGCCGGAAGCTCTGCCGACCTTAATTAACGGCATTACACTGACCTTAGTGACCTTAGTGGGCTATTCCGCCATGGCAGGCATTGTCGGCGGCGGTGGTTTAGGTAGCCTCGCCATTAACTACGGCGAATATCGCAACATGGTGTACGTTAAATGGGTCGCCACAATTATTATTGTCGTATTCGTCATGATTTCACAAAAACTGGGCGATGATTTAGCAAAACGCGTCGATCATCGTTAATTCACTTAACATTGACATCAAAAGAGGATCTTTTATGAACTTAAAAAAACTATTAGGCGTAGCAACACTTGCCTCCGTATTTGCATTAACGGCTTGTAACGAAGAGAAAAAAGCGGAAGCTGCACCAACCGCAGAAGCACCGGCTAAAATTAAAGTCGGCGTCATGGCAGGGCCTGAGCACGAAGTGGCTGAAATTGCGGCAAAAGTTGCGAAAGAAAAATATAACTTAGACGTTGAATACGTTTTATTTAACGACTATGCCTTACCAAACACCGCCGTGTCTAAAGGCGATTTAGATGCGAACGCCATGCAACACAAACCGTATTTAGACAAAGATTCCCAAGCGAAAGGGTTAAACAATCTCGTTATTGTGGGCAACACCTTTGTTTACCCATTAGCCGGTTATTCTAAAAAAATCAAAAACGTAAATGAGTTACAAGATGGTGCTGTGGTTGCGGTACCAAATGATCCGAGTAACTTGGCACGTGCGTTAATCTTATTAGAAAAACAAGGGTTAATTAAATTAAAAGATGCCACAAACTTATTCTCTACTTCCATGGATATCATTGAAAATCCAAAACACTTACAAATCAAAGAAGTGGACACTTCTGTTGCCGCACGCGCTTTAGACGACGTGGATTTAGCGGTTGTGAATAACAACTATGCCGGTCAGGTTGGCTTGAATGCGCAAGATCACGGTGTGTTTGTGGAAGATAAAGATTCTCCATATGTGAACATTATCGTGGCACGCACTGATAACAAAGACAGCAAAGCTATCCAAGATTTCGTGAAAGCTTACCAAACACCGGAAGTAGAACAAGAAGCGAAAAAACACTTTAAAGACGGCGTGGTGAAAGGCTGGTAATTTAAATCTCCTGTAAAAACATCGTAAAATGAGACCGCACTTTTAAGCGATAAAACGCCAAGTGCGGCCATTTTTTTACACGTTTTTTACGGAGAATATCAGGATGAAAATCCCTTTTTAACCATTGATAAGAATTTTTTATGAACGCTTTTAGCCGGTCAGGTTTGCGCCTATAATAAGCCGTCTATTGTTATACCAATCAGGAACACCATGTTAGATATTGTTTTATACGAACCGGAAATACCACAAAACACTGGAAATATCATTCGATTATGCGCCAACACGGGCTTTCGCTTACATTTAATCGAACCTCTAGGATTTACGTGGGACGACAAAAAATTACGCCGTTCCGGCTTGGATTACCACGAATTTGCCGACATCAAAAAACACAAAACTTTCGCGGCATTTTTACAAAGTGAACAACCGAAGCGCTTATTTGCCTTAACAACAAAAGGCACGCCGGCACATAGCGAAGTGAAATTTGAATTGGGCGACTATTTAATGTTTGGCCCGGAAACCCGCGGTATTCCGATGGACATTTTAAACAGCATGCCGGCGGAACAAAAAATCCGCATTCCTATGGCCGCCAACAGCCGCAGCATGAATCTCTCCAACTCGGTGGCTGTTGCCGTATATGAAGCTTGGCGCCAGCTGGGATATCAAGGTGCAGTAAATCTTGCGCGATAAGATGAACTAAAAATTGCGCTTGTAAAAGGCGATATAAAATGGGCTAAGTGCATTTCATCGTTGCTACTTAGCCCTTTTCTTTTAGGATTATGCGCCGATTAAACGGGAAAGTGCAGTGTCTTTTCGGTCTAAATAATGGGTCGATTGAATACGACGAATGGTTCTGGATTTACCTCGAATCAACAAGGTTTCCGTGGTGGCTAAATTGCCTTTACGGCGAATGCCTTTTAATAAATCACCATGAGTAATCCCAGTAGCAGCAAATACCAAATTGTCATCACGCACGAGCTGTTCCAGCTGCAGCACTGTATTGACTTGAACTCCCATTTCTTCACAACGGCGAATTTCTTCTTGTGCCAATGCCTTATTTTCCGGCGTATCGCCTTTCACCTGATCACGCGGCAATAGACGGGATTGCATATCTCCGCCCAAAGCACGAATCGCGGCAGCCGCCACAACACCTTCCGGCGCACCACCAATGCCATAAACCATGTCAATTTCCGCTTCCGGCAAACAACATAATACTGAAGCCGCCACATCACCATCAGGAATCGTAAATACGCGCACACCCAGTTGATGCATTTTTTCAATCACCGCTTCATGGCGGGGTTTATCTAAAATCATCACCGTTAAATCAGATAACAATTTACCGAGTTTCGACGCGACACGACGCAAATTTTGTTCAAGCGGCAAATTCAAATCCACAATGCCTTTGGCTTCCGGCCCCACCACCAACTTTTCCATATACATATCCGGCGCTTTCAAAAAGGTATTTTTGCCGCCTGCCGCCAACACGGAAATTGCATTAGACTGCCCCATCGCCGTCATGCGCGTGCCATCAATAGGATCGACCGCAATAGACACCAATTCGCCCATACCTGAACCCACTTTTTCACCAATATATAACATCGGCGCGTGGTCAATTTCGCCTTCGCCAATCACGATTTCTGCATCCATATGAATCAAATTTAGCATATAACGCATGGCTTTCACGGCAGCATCATCAGCCGAATGTTTATCCCCACGCCCCAACCACGCAAATCCGGCAAGGGCAGCAACTTCGGTTACTCTCGAAAACTCAATGGCTAATGATCTATTCATGGCATAATCCTTAAAAATGAGAAATAAAAATCGGCTTATTCTAGCACCAAGCAAACGTTTGCTATAGCGAAAATCGTAAAAATATGCGTTAATATTGATGTTTACAAATTTGTATTTGCTGGCAAATTTAAAAAACGTGCTTATACTTCACTTAATATTTCAATACATGGAGTAATTATGTCAGATCATACAATTTCTCTCGCTTTTTCAGTATTGCACCATTATTTAAAGCTATTCGCTGAAAAACAAGAACCTCATTTACCTCTTCCCTCTTTTCCATCCCAATTCAAACAGGTTGATATATCTCCTTTCTTATCACAAGCTGAATGCATTGTTTTAGGTAAACAACCTGAATTAAAACAAAGCAATAAACTGTTTAGTTTGTTTGAAACAATCCATCAAGAAAATAAAGAAACACCATTTTCTTACGATTTTCAACCACTTTCGCCGAATACTATTTTCCCGAAAAAAGAAGAAAACAACACCGCACTTTCAGTGCATTGGGATAAATTTATCAACGCAATCAAGGAGATTCCTAAATCTCATTGTGATAACCCAAGTTTATGGTTAGATCATTTTGATACCGCAATGCAATGTTTCACTTGCAATTTACCAAGCCCTTATAGTGATGACATTTCTTTCTATGATTTCACTAAAGCAGTCGCCGCCTTTGTGGTCGCACTCGCAGATCAAGAAAGCAATAAAGCAGAGCCATTCTTATTGATTCAAGGCGACTTTTTCGGCATTCAAGATTTTATATTTTCCGGAGGCAGTGCTTCCAATAAAGGTGCTGCAAAAATCTTGCGCGGGCGTTCTTTCCAAGTGTCACTTTTCACCGAATTAGCTGCACTTAAAATTTTAAATGTTTGTAAGTTACCAACCACTTCACAAATGATGAATGCGGCGGGTAAATTTTTGATTGTGGCACCAAATACGGAAGAAGTAAAAAATGCAATCAAGCAAGTTCAATCGGAATTAAACCAATGGTTTATCAAAGAAACCTACGGATTAATTGGGTTGGGTATCGCAGTTCAACAAGCAAAGTTCAGCGATTTTGAAGAAAAGTGCTATGAAGAATTAGTTAAAAAATTATTTCAGAATTTGGAAGAACAAAAACTCAAGCGGTTAGATTTAACGGATACCACGCAAAGCGTGCAAGAAGTTGAATATCCAAATGGTGTTTGTGAAATGAATAGCTTTTTCCCGGCTCAAATTGGGAAAGAACATTCCGTGATTTCAGAGGATCAAATCAAAATTGGGGAAATGTTATCAAAAAAACAACGCATTATTATTGCGGATATAAACGCTGACATTAACCATAAATATGAAACACAAATCCTAAAATTGCCGATTTTTGGCTTTAAAGTGATTTTTACCAATAGCCGTGAAGATACTAAAGAATTTGGTTATCCGGTAAAACTGTTACAAATTCACCGTTTTTGGGATTTCTCATTGCCAAAAGATACTAATGCAAAAATCTGGAACGGTTATGCCCGCCGTTATATCAATGCCTATGTGCCTTTTGATGAGGAAGGAAAGATTATTACGTTTGAGGATATTGAAACTCAAGATAAAGGACAAAAAGCATTAATGACCTTAAAAGGAGATGTGGATAATCTTGGCACGATTTTCCAAGAAGGTATTCGGTCTGCCAACATTGCAAAAATGGCGGCGCTTTCTCGCCAAATGAATCTCTTTTTTAGTCTTTGGTTGCCGGCTTATTGTGCTGAACAAAGCCAAAGTATGTACACCGTGTTTGCGGGGGGAGATGATTTCTTCTTAATCGGCCCTTGGTATTCTACGCAAAAAGTGGCACACGGAATGCAACAAGCTTTTGCGCATTATGTAGCAGAAAATCCTAAAATTCATTTTTCGGTGGGAATGGTGATGAGTAAATCAAACATTCCTGTGCCACGTTTAGGCGATTTAGCCGAAGAAGCGTTGGAGAAATCAAAAGGTATTGATAAAGGCGAAAAAGTTTCTACAGCGGAAGGTAAAAATGCGGTAACAATTTTTAATCGGTCAGTGAAGTGGGCGGATTGGAAACAACTTTGTGATTTAGAGGAAGAAATTCACCGATTGGCAGAAACTTATAAAATTTCAACGTCTTATCTTTATTCATTAATTCGTTTATGTGAACAAGCTGCGGATGAAAAGAATATTGAAAGCGCCATGTGGCGGAGTCGTTTTTATTATCGCACAGCACGTTATGTAACGGATAAACTCTCTAAAGAAACTCGTAATAAAGCATTAAGTGAAATTAGCATTTCATTAGGAGATAAGGGGATTGGATCGTATAAATTGAATTTTGCCATTCCATTAACAAACTATTTCTATCAAAAACGATAAGGAAAATTTATGTTGAACATTAACGAAATCAAATTTGGCAATGAAAAATCAGCCGAAATCTTTTCAGATATTGCACAACGTGCAGCAAAACATATCAAAACCAATAAAAATTTAAATAAAACAACACAGTTACGTAAGTTTTATGATGAATTAGCCATGTGGAACGATCGTGTGCAATTAGTGCGTGAAAATAAGGCAGGTAAATTCCAAGAACTAATACCATTTATCAAAATGTTAAAAGCTAAAGTTGCTTATGCTGAAGGGCGTAAGAACGTTGATAAAAATTTTTCTGACATCTTTAATCGCTGTATTGATCAGATAAATAACGTAGAAACTTTACGTGATGCAAAATTATTTATGGAAGCTGTAATGGGCTTTTGCAAATTAGAAGAATTTTAACAAGGAATTAGGATTATGAAACTCACAAATATTGTAGAAATCAAAGCTAAATTAGTATTACAAACAGGTTTACATATCGGCGCAGGCGATAGCGAAATGCATATTGGAGGTATTGATAATTCAGTAATCAAACATCCTCTAACCCAATCACCTTATATTCCGGGTTCAAGTTTAAAAGGGAAAATCCGTACATTATTAGAATGGCGTTCTGGTGCTGTCCAAAATAATCCTTTGACATTAAAAGATGTCTCTAAAAATCCTGAAGAAGTAAAGAATATTTTACGTTTATTCGGTATCAGTGGTGATACTAAAAATAGCGAACAAGAAGTCGCTGAAATTGGTGTTTCTCGCCTCGCATTTTGGGATTGTGCACTAAATGAAGACTGGGAAAAAGCGATTCGTGATGATAACCAACTTTTAACCGAAGCCAAAAGCGAAAATACCATCGACCGCATAACCTCAACGGCGGGAAATCCTCGCCAAACGGAACGCGTACCGGCAGGTGCAGAATTTGATTTCAAACTCACTTTACGCCAATTTGAAGGCGATAAACCGGAACTTCTTGATTTAGTGTTAAAAGGTTTAAAACTGTTAGAACTTGACAGCCTTGGCGGCTCCGGTTCCCGGGGTTACGGCAAAGTGAAATTTACTGAATTAACGGTTGATGGCGAAGCTCGTAATTTAGACGACATTAAACCTTTCGAATAAGGTGATTTTATGAAGTTATATCGTTTTACACTCACACCACAAAGTGCGATGGGAACGCCTTTGGTGGGCGATACCTTGTTCGGCCAACTTTGTTGGGCCGTGCGGAATCGCTTTGGTGAAGCTCGCTTAAGTGAATTACTTGAAGGTTATACAGCACAGCGCCCATTTATGGTGGTGTCTGATGCGTTTCCGGCAGGTTTTTTGCCTTTACCGACGTTGCCATCAACGTTTTGGGAAACCAAAACAAAAACCGATCGCAAAAGTTTAAAAAAAGCCCAATGGGTCAAAATCACCGATGCAGAAAAAAGTGCGGTGAAATTTTGGCAAGAATGTACTTTACAAGCGAATTTTCAATTCAAAAAAGAAACTCAAGACCAGTTTCACAACACTATTGATCGCCAAACAAATACCACGGGTGATGGACAATTTGCGCCTTATTCCACAGAACTAACCTGGTTTGGCGCACAACAAAAATTCGATCTCTATGTCGTGTTAGATGAAAATCGCTTTTCATTGGAAGCGTTAAAAATAGTACTTCAAGATGTCGGAAATATTGGTTTCGGACGTGATGCCTCTATCGGGCTAGGCAAATTCTATTGTGAAAAGCCACAAGCCTTTGATTTTACTCAACCGAATGCAAATTGCTATTTAACGCTAGCCAATTGTGCCCCACAAGGTTTAGGTTTAAATAAGGACCACTGCTACTACCAAATTACGACAAGATTTGGTCGTCACGGTGACATTCAAGCATTAAGCTCTAACCCATTTAAAAAGCCGATTATTCTGGCAAAACCCGCGGCCATTTTTACGCCTGAAAACTATCAACCCCGTTTATTTTTAGGTAATGGATTAGGCAATGTGTCTTATGCTCAACCAGAAGCCGTGCATCAAGGCTATGCTCCCGTCTTAAATTTATTTGTCGATTTTGAACATAAGGATCACAAATGAAACCATTTATACAAACCCACAACGTTTATTTAACCCCATTAAGCCCGATTCATATTGGCTGTGGTGAAGATTTTGAGCCAACGAATTATGTCATTGATAATGAAACTTTATTTAATTTTGAACCTAGCCATTTAATATTAAATGAGCGGGAGAGAACGGATTTATTAAATGCTGTGAACCGTTTAGATTTACTTGCGATTCAACGTTTTTTCTTAAACCACAAGGATAAAGCAATCGCAAATTCTGAGTATTTTGCAGATGTTGCCGAAGGTTTAGCGCAAGATTATAAAAATCGCGTTGGAAAAGTTTCTCAACGTGAAAGTGATGGAAACAAAGTAATCAATAATCTTTCAATTGAACGCACTGCATTTCTACCTTTGCAACATCTACCTTATATTCCGGGTAGCGGATTTAAAGGCGCACTAGCAACGGCATTATTAGATCAAGCTCATCAAGCAAAAAATAACCCCAAAGTAAATGCTAAAGATCATAGCCATTTATTAAAAGAATACATTGGTGAGTTTGAGAAAAGCAAATTACGCCATGTAAAATTTAGTGATTTTATTCCGCAATCTTTAGCTGAAAGTAAAGTTTACTATTCGCTTAATTTTAAGAAAAAATTAGGTAAAACGGATGGTAAAGGACGCGCTATGGCATTGCGTCGAGAATGTATCTCTATGGGACAATACCGTGCTTTTCAAAGCCAATTAACATTAACCAAAAGTCAAAATACTTTCTCTTTAACAGAGCTAATTGATGCACTTAAAAAATTCTATTTACCTGTATTTAAAAAAGAAATGGAATTACTACAAACCCGTAATTTAGTGTCTGTACAATATGTAAAATCGCTTGAAAAACTCATCTCTTTACCAAAAGTTGCTTTAATCCGTTTAGGCAAAAATGGCGCAGACAGCAAAACCTATCAAGGTGAAAATATTGCGCAAATTAAAATTATGGGAGCAAAAGGCACTCCACCCATGTTTAAAGACAGCAGTACAACCGTATGGCTGGCAGGAACAAGCAGTACACAACAAACAGATCTTCTTCCCTTCGGTTGGGCATTAATTGAAGTTGATCCCACAACGGAAAATGAAGACTTAAAAACGTGGTGTGAAGCTCAACCAAAATCAAAATTTGATCGTTCTGAAATTTTGGCAAGGCGCGAAGCTCAAAAAGCGGAACAAGCACGCTTACAAGCAGAAGCTGAAGCAAAACGCTTAGCAGAACAACAAGCTGAGGCTGAAAAACAAGCCTTATTACATTCGCTATCAAATAATCAACGTCTTGTTATGGATTTTGTGGAAAAAGTACAAACCACCCGAGAACGCCAAGCAGACAATACAGGTTCGACCTTGCTAAAAGAAGCTCAAGCACTAATTGAAAGTGCGGTTGAAAATTGGGATGTTTCTGATCGTAAATTCGTACAAGCGCAAATTACACTAGATTTACTTAAATCTAAGGTCGATTTTAAGAAGAAAGACACCGAAAAAAATCTGAGAAAATCCTTAAACAAACTGGTGACAGAATGATTCCAAATTCTTTCCCCATAGCTCGCTATCAATTTGATTTTGTTGTGAGCGAGCCGATTTTGTTGCCGGAATATTCAGGTTCCACCTTGCGTGGTGCTTTCGGGCGGGCATTGCGAAAAATTGCTTGCATGACAAAGCTGGAAGACTGCAAAGGCTGCCCGCTTTATCGCACCTGCCCTTACACCAACATTTTTGAAACGCCTGCACCGACAGCGCATGAATTGCAAAAGTTCAGTCAAGTGCCGAACGGCTATATCATTGAACCGCCGGCATGGGGAGAGCGACTTTATGCCGAAGGTGAAAAATTGACATTTTCGCTTGTGCTATTCGGACGGCTGATTGAACAGCTCCCCCTCATTGCTTTTGCTTTCAAGCGAGCTTTTGAATATAACGTCGGACGGGGAAAGGCAAATTTACTTGATATCGCCAAAGTTGAAGTAGATTTAACCCGACAATCCATTTTACAAAATGGGAATATTATCGAATATAAAAAAACAATCGAAATTCCGACCGCACTTGATAGCGTGGCACAAATCAAAATAGAGACGCCTTTAAGGCTACAAGAAAATGGCAAGCCTTTACGGGTAAATGAGATGACGGCAGAGCGATTTTTTATTTCTTTAACCAAGCGCCTTTCCTTATTAAGTGAATTTCATTCTGAGCCCTTGAATCTAGATTTTGGATTACTAAAAACCCAAATCGAACAAATTCAAGATGATAAACACTTAAAATGGCAAGATTGGACGCGCTATTCCTCCCGCCAAGATCAGAAAATGAAATTAGGAGGGGTAATCGGCGAATGGCAATTCAAAAATTTATCACCGGAATTAGCTAAATTACTTTACATCGGACAATGGCTACATTGTGGGAAAAATGCCACTTTTGGATTAGGCAAATATCGGATTACAAATTTGTCATTCTGAACATTAGCGATGAAAAATGTAACAATACGACTTGTTTTTATTAGATAAGGATTATTATGGCTGTTTGGTTTGTTTCTCGTCACCCTGGTGCGATTGAATGGATAAAAACGCAATCTATTCATATTGATCACTGGGCTACCCACTTGGATACTAACCAAATTCAACCTAATGATGTGGTCATTGGGACGCTACCGGTTCATCTTGCAAGCCAAGTTTGTGAGAAAGGAGCTACCTTCTATTTTTTATCCGTTAACGTAAAACCGGAACAACGCGGAACAGAACTCACTGCACAGCAACTTGTTGAACAAGGTTGCTTGTTGCAGGCATTTCATATTGAAAAACGATAAGGAAACATTATGCAACCTAAATATGATGTACATTTTTGTTTGATTTCAGATCAAGCTGCGCCCTCATTATTACCTATTTTAGATCCTGATTTTAAACCGAAAGAAGCAGTTTTTTTAGTATCCGATAAAATGAAAAGTAATGCAGAGGCATTAGAAAAAGTTTTTAAAGAAAAAAACATAAAAGTCACATTAGTTCGTATTGAAAATATTTATGATTTCCAAGAAATGGAAAATTGTTTTATTGAGCTAATAGATCAATTTGATGGGAAAGATATCGCACTCAATGTAACCGGTGGTACAAAATTAATGGCAATTGTGGCGCAGAACACCTTTGCTATGGGCGGAAAACCCATTTTTTATGTGGATAGTGATAATAACCAAATCCTATTTATTAGCCGTGATGAACAAGGACAAAGCATTCCTAATAAAACGCTTAATTGTCAGATTGATTTAAAAACCTATCTTTCTGCTTATGGCATGGTTTACAAATCCACTAAACAGCCAATGGCTTCCGAACGATTAATTGCCAATTTGGAACCGTTTATCAAGCAATATGATAAATATAAAGATAGTATTCCAGGACTTAATTATTATGCTTCTGAATCCCAAAAGAATGGTTTTAAAGTGAAATTCACGAATCATGATGATGAATCGCTAGTTTCATTACTAGAAGAGCTACACCACAAAAATTTATTAGATTTTGATCGTCATAGAATAGATTTTAGAGATACAGTACATAAAGAGTTATTAAATGGCGTATGGCTTGAAGAAATAACCTATAAAGCCATTGAGAATATCAAATCGATTCAAGATAAAGCATTAAGTTTAGAGGTTGGGAATTCCTCATACGATCAAAATAAACACCAATATGCCTTAAAAAATCAAGGTAATCAAAATGAATTTGATATCGCATTTATGGCAAAAAATCGTCTGCATATCATTGAGTGTAAAACACAACTGATGAACAAAGAAGGCGGCATAAAATCAGAAGAGATTTTATATAAACTAGAAGCATTAAAGAATTATGGTGGCTTAATGACTAAAAAATGTTTAGTCAGTTATTTTGAAGTACCGGAATCAGTAAAGAATCGAGCAAAAGAATTACATATTGAAATTATTCAAGGTAAAGATCTGCAGCGATTAAGAGAAAAAATCTCAAATTGGATAGGAAAAGCATAATGAATCAAAAACGTAAAATCCTCCTTTCCGTCACCGGCATGTCCCCTGCCGTTGTGACTGAAACGCTCTATGCGCTTGTCACAGAGAAAAATTTTGTTCCTACTGAAATTCAAGTCATTACCACTGAACAAGGCAAAAATAAACTACTAGAAACCTTGTTAGGGATTGAAGGCGGACGTAAAGAACGCAAAGGGGCACTACAAGAATTTATTGAAGATTACGGTGAGCAATACGGTTTCTCTTCAATTCATTTTGATGAAAGCTGCATCCATATCATCACAGATAAGTGCGGTCAAAATTTACCGGATATTCGTACGCCGGAAGAAAACGAACAGGCTGCCAACAGCATTGTGCAATTAGTGGGTAATTTATGCCAAGATGAAGATATGCAACTACACGTTTCCATTGCCGGCGGACGCAAAACCATGGGCTTTTTTATGGGTTATGCGTTATCGCTCTACGGACGTGAACAAGATAGCCTTTCCCATGTTTTGGTAGATACGCAATATGAAAACTTACCCAGTTTTTATTATCCAAAACCTTATTCACACCTCATCAATGAGCGTGATGGCAAACAAATTGATGCTAAAGATGGCAAAGTAATGCTGGCTGAAATTCCTTGGGTGCGTTTAGGCTTAGGCGTACCGGAAGATCTCAAACAACAGGCTATTTCTTACAGTGATTCGGTAAAAAATGCGCAAGCATTGTTAGATAAACCACAAATTCAATTTTTTACTAAAAAACATAAAGAATTAGGAGAATGCATATCTAAAAAAGCTATTTTTGGTTCATTAATGATTGATATGCCACCAAAAGGCATGGCATTACTGCTATCTATTATTTATGCAAGAAAAAATAACTTTGAAATCAGTACAGGTTATAGAGAAAAATCTATCTCTACATTTTTAAAATTTTATTCTTTTTTAGGTAAAGATAATGAAGATATCAAAAAAAGATTTTATTTTTATGAAAATAGTCATTCATCAGAAGAAGATAAATACCTGAAAAATAATGAGGCGTTTAATGATATTCTTTCTGAAGCAACATATCACTATAATAAGAAGGTAAGAAAATCATTCTCTATTGGTGAAAAAGCACACTGCGATTATTTAATCTCAAATAGTGGAGCTTATGAGTTATCTGTTTCATCAAATAGTTTGCTAACTAACGAAATAGAACATTTCTTTAAGTTTAATGTTAAATAATCCAAACCGCCCTTGTGGCGGTTTTCTTTTCTATAAATCGCCCACAACATCACGCCACAAACTCCCAATAGCACTTAGGCAAAGCCAACCTGCAAATGTATTATCCGAACGGCACGAACGATGAGCTTACCTTATAACAGAGATGAAAATGTGAAGAAAGTGAGGTAGAATAGCTCGCAAGTCACATAAAAAAACATCGTTTTTTATCACCGCACTTGTAACAAAGATGAAAAAGAAAATGGATAAAATCGTTCAATATTTAATCAAATCCACACCTTGCTTTTCGCATGAGGGGAAAAGTTGGGAAGCGATCTTCTCAAGCCTTATCCACCAAGGCACTAAACCACCCCTGCAGTCGAAAGACCCTGCCCTGCTCCAAAGGGATTGAAACTTTCGAACACTGTTGTTCGAAATTCTCTAAGTTCGTCGAAAGACCCTGCCCTGCTCCAAAGGGATTGAAACTGTTCTGACATTATAACCAGAACTTTGTATTAAGTGTCGAAAGACCCTGCCCTGCTCCAAAGGGATTGAAACGGACATTGCTGATCTGACGAGCAATGAGTTCTTTTTGTCGAAAGACCCTGCCCTGCTCCAAAGGGATTGAAACAGTGTTAAGATCTCAATTTTACCAAATCCGTAACCGTCGAAAGACCCTGCCCTGCTCCAAAGGGATTGAAACTCGCCATCGCCACGGATGAATTCCGTCCGACACGTCGAAAGACCCTGCCCTGCTCCAAAGGGATTGAAACTTGTTGACGGTACGTTTGTTAAGCGTGAACCTGAAGTCGAAAGACCCTGCCCTGCTCCAAAGGGATTGAAACATTAATAGGCGCATTGAATTAGCCTACTTATTCGGTCGAAAGACCCTGCCCTGCTCCAAAGGGATTGAAACTCTGGACTATTGAGACTTTGAGCTTGTCTTTCAATGTCGAAAGACCCTGCCCTGCTCCAAAGGGATTGAAACATACTTCAGCGAGATCTTCTACGCTTTCATAAATAGCGTCGAAAGACCCTGCCCTGCTCCAAAGGGATTGAAACTTCTGCGCCCGTCGTTGATGCGCTTTAATTGGGTAAGTCGAAAGACCCTGCCCTGCTCCAAAGGGATTGAAACCTTTTTTATCCATTTTGTTAACTCCTCATTTGTGTCGAAAGACCCTGCCCTGCTCCAAAGGGATTGAAACAAATCATGGGCCTGCTCTTCAAAACTCTTACCTTGTCGAAAGACCCTGCCCTGCTCCAAAGGGATTGAAACATAAAAACTACTGTGAAGCTAGACAAAACCTTATGTCGAAAGACCCTGCCCTGCTCCAAAGGGATTGAAACTAAATGCCATCTCTTAAATAGGTTTGGTGGGTTTTGTCGAAAGACCCTGCCCTGCTCTAAAGGGATTGAAACAGAAGACAGCATAATTGCTTAATAACTGGGTATTGTCGAAAGACCCGCCCTGCTCCAAGGGGATTGAAACGTGCTTGCTTTACTAAGCTTATACGATATGCTTCTGTCGAAAAACCCAGCCCTGTTCCAAAGGGATTGAAACTGTTGTGCCTTACAAACAAAAGTCAGATCTTACTGTTGAAAGACCTCACCCTGCTCCAAAGGGATTGAAACATTCTATCGGGCGGTAGTACCATTTTTTCTTTTGGTCGAAAGACCTCGCCCTGCTCCAAAGGGATTGAAACTGTTTGTTGATTTTTGTAATTGCCTTTTGATCGTCGAAAGACCCCGCCCTGCTCCAAAGGGATTGAAACACCAACATATTGGCGATTTTACATGGCTCAATTGTCGAAAGACCCTGCCCTGCTCCAAAGGGATTGAAACATGCTTGCTTCCGACACATCGCCCACCCAACGTAAGTCGAAAGACCCCGCCCTGCTTCAAAGGGATTGAAACCAAGCAATACATCGTTCAAAATCAGCAAATACGTCGAAAGACCTCGCCCTGTTCCAAAGGGATTGAAACTGGAATTCTGGCATTTTATAGTTTACTTTATCTTTGTCGAAAGACCCCGCCCTGCTCCAAAGGGATTGAAACTTGCGCTTGATTGCATAGAATTCTTCTTCACTAATGTCGAAAGACCTCGCCCTGCTCCAAAGGGATTGAAACTTAGTCGTTCGTTTAATAGTTCAAACACACGTTCAGGTCGAAAGACCTCGCCCTGCTCCAAAGGGATTAAAACCCCTTTTCTTTCTGACCTAATTCACCATTTAGAGTCGAAAGACCCCGCCCTGCTCCAAAGGGATTGAAACTTGAATTTGAACGAATGTTCTAACAGGATAGGTATGTCGAAAGACCCCACCCTGTTCCAAAGGGATTGAAACAATCTTGAGTAGGGAATGTTGATATTGATTTCGTGTCGAAAGACCTCGCCCTGCTCCAAAGGGATTGAAACGATGCGTGGCAGATAAAATTGCCTTTTAAGGTATGTCGAAAGACCCCGCCCTGTTCCAAAGGGATTGAAACGCATAATCCTCACTGTAGTTGTGCGCTACAAAATGTCGAAAGACCCGCCCTGAGCTAAAGAGATTGAAACTAGTTTCCATATTTTTTTATCCTTTGGAATGTCGTCGAAAAACCCAGCCCTGCTCCAAAGGGATTAAAACTTCCCGTCATAGCTAAACAGCGTCACATTGCCTTGTCGAAAGACCCCGCCCTGTTCTAAAGGGACTAAAATGCACCTAAAATCAACCGCACTTTTGGCGATTTTTTTATAAATACGTATTTCAAAAATACAAATTTTATTTATCTATTCTTAACGCTCAATTCAAAATAAATAATCCCATCTAAATAAAATCACCGTTTAATCTCTTTGATATACAAATTTGCATTTTATTCTTTACATTATTTTTTTATTTATGATGTATTCATAAAGAATAAGTAAGGAGGAAATATGTTGAACTTAAGAATGCATCATAAAGCAACACAAGCAACATTTAATCCTTCCTATACTGAAAGTGAAATGAACGCTATTGCTGCAGGTTTTGTTGAAGTAAGAGACGAACGTGCTTATAACGGCCATTATTTCATGAAAAATGGTAAAAAATGGATTCATAATTTAGAAGCTTTACGCAAGAAATTAAATGCTGAATATGGTCATTATATTGATGATGAGGAACTGTCTGCACCGGCACCTGAAGGCTTTGGTTACGACATTGAAACCTATTATTTATATAACTCAACATCATCAACTCACAATGATTTTTCAACTCGTTTTCGTACAATGCTGGAGAAAGTTTGTATTAAGCATTAGCTTGAATACAAATTTGTATTTCAATATTTAACACTCAAGATAATTTATTATTTAATCAATCATTGAAACACGAAAGGTGAAAATAAAAATGTTCTATATCACTAAACATAATTATTATAAAAATATTATCTGTAAGTTAGATATTGATGTTCCTATGATTGAAAAAACAGGCTTTTTCTCAAGTTACAAACTCGATCTATTCGATCTTGATCTTAGCTATTTTGCAAAAAATGAGCGTGAAGCCCTTATTATCAGCGATCATTTATTTCGTAATATTTCTAATATTAATAAGAATGTGATTTTTAAACAAATCAAACGCAAAGAAAATAACTGGGTGTATAAACTTAGTATGCCTGCATATCATGCAGATCGTCATTGCCCAAATTTAACAAAAGAATTCAATAACATCAGAATTCCATTTTCTCTTGAGCTTTCTTTATGCAAGGAATATCGTCAATTTTTTATTGATAATAAGGATCGTTATGGTAAGAAAGCCGGTCTTATTGAACCGAAAGCTTTCGCACGTAAGTTAAAAGAGAAATTTAACTTAAGCGAAGAGCTTGATGTATTGCTAGACAATCATATTTTACCGGAAATCCGTGAAAATAGCGGTGTGGAGTGTATAAACATCACTGTTGAACAGTTTGTTGATGAAATCAATGAACTCATTAATATTTTTAAAAATTTCATTCGCGAAGAACAGGTTTCAGCCTCGTTCTCTCGCCGTTCATGGTTAAGTACTAAAGAAGATTCTGAACTTTCTAAAGAGGAACGTGAATCTATGCAGAAAGTATATGAACAAAAAAGAAGAATCTGCGCCCGTATTCTCGCATTTCATTTTCAGCACTTTGAAAAAGAAGGGTTTAACATTTCGGAAAATCTATTAGAAATGCTTGGATTTCAGGCTTGCCCAAATTGCTGTAAGCATATTATTCCATTCTAAAATCGGAGAAGGGTTATGGATACTCGTCGGAGTCGCTACCTGATCGCCTATGATATTGCTGATTCTCATCGGCTTTATCAAATGCATAAACACGTCGAGGCCTATGCCATTGGCGGACAAAAATCTTTCTATGAATGTTGGCTAACAGAACATGAAATGATTGCATTCCAACAAGACGTAAATGCATTAATTGACGCCTCTGACGATCGTGTATTTATTTTTAGAATTCCAAATAGCATAGAGCCTTTGTTATTCGGCAAAGCCACATTGCAATCAAATTCCCCATTTTTACTTGTTTAGGAGGCATTATGTCGAGCTTATATATTGATAGAAAAGGCACTGAAATCAAATTAAGTGGCGAAGCCCTTGTGTGTTATGAAAATGGTGAACGCGTCGGCACCATTCCCCTTGCGCCAATAGAACGCATTTATTTAAAAAGCGATGTCACCGTACAAGCCTCATTGTTGGCAAAATTGGGAGAAAAGGGCATTGGCATTATTTTTCTTTCCGGCAGAAAAAATACCCCCACACTCTTTTTGGCTCAACCACACAATGATGCCACCCGTCGTTTAAACCAATATGAACTGGCAAAAAATGAACCTTTCTGTTTAGCGTTTGCGAAAAAACTCATGCAACTCAAATTAGTCACACAAAAAAATTGGCTTTGGCAGGCAAGTCATGCCCGCGCGGATAAAAGAAGCCAATTGGCAGAAAAAGCCGGCGAATTGGATCAACTCATCGGCAAAATCAGCGAGCAAACCACCCTCGCCTCATTGCGTGGTATTGAAGGCAGAGCCGCCTCCGTTTATTTCACCGCATTAAGTCTTTATCTTCCTCCGGCATTACGCTTTCAAGGCAGAAACCGCCGTCCACCACGGGATCCGTTCAATGCCGTCTTATCCCTCACCTACACACTCATCCATTCAGAAGCCGTACTCGCAGCCTATGGCGCAGGGCTTGATCCATATATCGGCTTTTATCACGCCCTTGATTTTGGTAGAGAATCCCTTGCCTGTGATCTCATTGAACCGTTACGCCCTTTAATTGATAACTGGTGTTTAGGCTTATTTCGCCAAAACATTTTACGCGAAGAGTCTTTCTCTACAACACAAGAAGGCTGCTTTTTAGGGAAAGCAGGGCGTGTACAATTTTATAAAAGCTATGAAAGTGCGGTCGGAAATTGGCGCAAAATGCTCACAGAGAACAGTTTAGACATTGTTAATCTCATTAAACAGGCTGATTTTATCAGCTCACCACAACGCCGTGAAAGTGAATGGCAAACCTTTTCCGATCTCAATGAAAAACAATGGCAAGGCTTGCTAGGACGCTATTATTTTAATCAACAAACCATGCTGCAAGATGTGATTTTCCAATTTTAGGAGAAAAATATGCAATACCTTATTGGTTACGACATTGCCGACCCCAAACGTCTCCAGCGTATTCATCGCCGCATGACCAAATATGCCACCCCGATTCAATACAGTATTTTCTTATTTGAAGGTTCAGAAAAATTGTTAACACAGTGCTTAACGGAGGTTATGCAGATTTTCCATAAAAAAGAAGATGATCTCCGAATTTATCCCTTACCCCATAACTGCTCTCAATGGCGCTTAGGAAAAGCGAGCCTGCCCCAAGGCATTATTTGGACAGCATTACCCATCAGTTTAACATTATAACAGAGGTGAAAATGTGAAGAAACTGAGGTAAAATAGTGTGCAGAAATCATATAAAAAAACATCATTTTTTATCACCGCACTTTGAACAAAGATAAAAAAAGAAAATGGATAAAATCGTTCAATATTTAATCAAATCCACACCTTACTTTTCGCGTGAGGGAAAAAGTTGGGAACCGATCTTCTCAAGCCTTATCCAGCAAGGCACCAAACCACCCCTGCAGTCGAAAGACCCTGCCCTGTTCTAAAGGGATTGAAACCAATTCTTTTCACGAGAGATTGCTCTCTCTCTTTGTCGAAAGACCCTGCCCTGTTCTAAAGGGATTGAAACAAAGCGGTAAAAAGTCATTGACCCTTTTTTGATGAGTCGAAAGACCCTGCCCTGTTCTAAAGGGATTGAAACATAATCTTCACCGGTAAGAAACGGATGAAATTAGTCGAAAGACCCTGCCCTGTTCTAAAGGGATTGAAACTCCTTATCATCGACAGCCACGAAAGAAACCGATGTCGAAAGACCCTGCCCTGTTCTAAAGGGATTGAAACTCTTTGGTAGCTCTTACTGTAGCCCATGATTCTAGTCGAAAGACCCTGCCCTGTTCTAAAGGGATTGAAACATCGCCATCACTCAAGATTATCATTAAGCCGTTAGTCGAAAGACCCTGCCCTGTTCTAAAGGGATTGAAACTTTTCCTGTAAAAGGGTCTAATTCCTTAATACGAAGTCGAAAGACCCTGCCCTGTTCTAAAGGGATTGAAACTTACTAACCATGCTGAATTGGTCAGACAACACAGGGGTCGAAAGACCCTGCCCTGTTCTAAAGGGATTGAGATTGACTTGCCCAAAAACAGCCCAATTTTTTTAATTGTCGAAAGACCCCGCCCTGTTCTAAAGGGATTGAGACTAGTCTCCTTGTTTAAATGACAAATCACCCGTCAGTCGAAAGACCCCGCCCTGTTCCAAAGGGATTGAGACAAAGCGCTCCAAGCGTACTGCCTCTTGTCGAAAGACCCTGCCCTGTTCTAAAGGGATTGAAACTTACTAACCATGCTGAATTGGTCAGACAACACAGGGGTCGAAAGACCCTGCCCTGCTCTAAAGGGATTGAGACAATCATTCTTAATCAATACTTCAAAAAGATTACTATGTCGAAAGACCCTGCCCTGCTCTAAAGGGATTGAAACTTATGGTGTATTTGGGCGGTTTTCTCTCGTCTATCGTCGAAAGACCTCGCCCTGCTTCAAAGGGATTGAAACAAATCACTGCCTGCATAAACATTGTATAGCTCAAGTCGAAAGACTCCGCCCTGCTCCAAAGGGATTGAAACTCATATGCCGTTTTGCAGTGATTAGCGTCAAAAAAGGTCGAAATACCCCACCCTGTTCCAAAGGGATTGAGATTAACCAATACCAGAAGTATGAAGGTTGAAATATTTGTCGAAAGACCCGCCCTGCGCCAAAGGGATTCCCCATCAATCATCAAAGTGCGGTGTGTTTTTTAAATAAATCACACTAATCAAATTCTACGAATTAATAGACAAAACTAAATTTTTCATTTTTTCTCTTGAAATCCCTCAAAACGATCTTATTTAAATTTGGCGAACAAATGTTCAACAGAACATTCATGGAACGAAGAAGGAATACTTATGAATATTGAAAAATTTACGACCAAATTCCAACAAGCCATTGCTGAAGCGCAATCTTTAGCGATTGGTAAGGATAATCAATTTATTGAACCGGTACATTTATTGAGTGCGTTGTTAAATCAACAAGACGGCTCAGTGGCGCCGATTTTAACCGCAAGCGGCGTGAACGTTGCCGTGTTGCGTAACGAACTCAACAATGAACTTGCCAAACTTCCGCAAGTCTCCGGCAATGGCGGTGATGTACAACTTTCCCGTCAGTTGCTTAACTTGTTGAATTTATGCGACAAATTGGCGCAACAACGGCAGGATAAATTTATTTCCTCCGAACTCTTTTTGCTTGCTGCCTTGGAAGAAAAAGGCGCCGTCAGCGAGATACTGAAAAAGTGCGGTGCGAAAAAAGACCAAATTTTACAAGCCATCGATCATATTCGTGGAGGAAAAAACGTGAATGACCAAAATGCGGAAGAAAGCCGCCAAGCCTTAGAAAAATATACTATCGACTTAACTGCCCGCGCGGAAAGTGGGAAATTGGATCCGGTGATTGGGCGTGATGAAGAAATCCGCCGCACCATTCAAGTGTTGCAACGCCGCACCAAAAACAACCCTGTGCTTATCGGTGAACCGGGCGTGGGCAAAACCGCCATTGTGGAAGGTTTGGCACAACGTATTGTGAACGGCGAAGTGCCGGAAGGTTTGAAAAATAAACGTGTGCTTTCCCTTGATATGGGTGCGTTAATCGCCGGGGCAAAATATCGCGGTGAATTTGAAGAACGCTTGAAAGCCGTGTTAAATGAACTCGCCAAAGAAGAAGGCCGTGTCATTTTATTTATTGATGAAATTCACACCATGGTCGGTGCGGGTAAAACCGATGGCGCCATGGATGCGGGCAACTTGTTAAAACCAAGTTTGGCACGCGGTGAATTGCATTGTGTGGGCGCAACCACGTTGGACGAATATCGCCAATACATTGAAAAAGACGCCGCACTTGAACGTCGTTTCCAAAAAGTGTTTGTGGATGAACCGAGCGTGGAAGACACCATTGCTATTTTGCGTGGTTTAAAAGAGCGTTATGAAATCCACCACCATGTACAAATTACTGACCCGGCTATTGTGGCGGCGGCAACCTTGTCCCATCGTTACATTTCCGATCGTCAGTTGCCGGATAAAGCCATCGACTTAATCGATGAAGCGGCTTCTAGCATTCGGATGGAAATTGACTCTAAACCACAGCCGTTAGATCGCTTAGATCGCCGTATTATCCAACTCAAATTGGAACAACAGGCGTTACAAAAAGAAGATGATGATGCCAGCCGCAAACGCTTGGAAATGTTAGAAAAAGAATTGGCGGAAAAAGAACGGGAATATGCTGAATTAGAAGAGGTATGGAAATCCGAAAAAGCGGCGCTTTCCGGTGCGCAACACATTAAAGCGGAATTGGAAAACGCCCGCACCCAAATGGAACAAGCCCGTCGTGCCGGTGATTTAAACAAAATGTCCGAATTGCAATATGGTAAAATTCCGGAATTAGAAAAACAATTAGCGGCAGCAGAAGGTGCGGAAGGCAAAGAAATGAGCCTATTACGCTATCGTGTTACCGACGAGGAAATTGCAGAAGTGCTTTCCCGTGCCACCGGCATTCCGGTCTCCAAAATGATGGAAGGCGAAAAAGAAAAACTCTTGCGCATGGAAGAAGAATTGCATAAACGGGTTATTGGGCAAAACGAAGCCGTGGACGCTGTGGCGAATGCGATTCGTCGTAGCCGTGCCGGTCTTTCCGATCCAAATCGCCCGATTGGTTCCTTCTTATTCCTTGGACCAACCGGCGTGGGTAAAACCGAGTTGTGCAAAACCTTGGCGAAATTCCTATTCGATAGCGAAGATGCCATGGTGCGTATTGATATGTCCGAATTCATGGAAAAACACAGTGTATCTCGCTTAGTCGGTGCGCCTCCGGGCTATGTGGGCTATGAAGAAGGCGGTTATTTAACCGAAGCCGTACGTCGTCGTCCATATTCCGTGATTTTGCTCGACGAAGTGGAAAAAGCACACAATGATGTGTTCAACATCTTGTTGCAAGTGTTGGATGATGGCCGTTTAACCGACGGACAAGGCAGAACCGTGGATTTCCGCAATACGGTAGTGATCATGACCTCTAACTTAGGTTCTGATTTGATTCAAGGTAATCAAACCGAAAGCTACGATGAAATGAAAGCCTTGGTAATGTCCGTGGTGAGCCAACATTTCCGTCCGGAATTTATTAACCGGATTGATGAAACCGTCGTGTTCCATCCGTTGAATAAAAACAACATTCGCGCCATTGCGGAAATTCAGTTAAAACGCTTAATCAACCGCATGGAAAGCCGTGGCTATGTGTTGCACTTTACAGATAGCACACTCAATTTCATTAGCGAAATCGGTTATGACCCGATTTACGGCGCACGTCCGTTAAAACGTGCGATTCAGCAAGAAATTGAGAACCCGTTAGCGCAACAAATCCTGTCCGGCAGTTTGTTACCGGAAAAACCGATTAGCGTGGATTACGTTGACGGCAAAATTGTGGCAAAACAATAGTCACCCTAAATGCAAAAGTGCGGTTGATTTTTTAACCGCACTTTTTTGTTTCTTTAATCTGTCTTTTTTAATTCTTTTAAAAAGGCAACAAGTATTGTCTTTTGTGGTGTCGTTAATTCCTGCCAATATCTATCTAGTTCATCATGATTCCATTCTGCCAACTCCATACAATCTGCAAAAAAGTAGCTAATCGGTGTTTTTAGAAAAGTAGCAATCGCGACTAAATGAGACATGTTGATTTTGTTTGTACCGCGTTCATAGCGGGAAAGTTGTGGTTGAGAAATATCGACATATTCAGACAGTTTTTCTGCTGTGTAACCCAGTTCTTTACGTTTTTGTTGGATGCGTTGTCCTATAAGTCTATCGATCTCTGTTGAAACCAGTTGTGCCATTATATTCCTAAACATTATGTATCTATAGTACATTTTTTGTGATTTTTTGCATTGATTGAATACCATTAAGAGAATATAATTCCTATATATTATGCATTTAATAGATAATTGGGTATTATCAGAGTGCTAAAAATGAATAAAACAATGTATCTACTGTTTTTTATATTGGTAACTGTGTCAATCTTAGGTATATCTCGAAAGATGCATAAGTTTGAACTTCCATTAGAGACTAATAGTCCTCTAAAACAAATTAGGGTTATTGATGGAGATACCTTTGAACTGAATGGATCAAAAATTAGACTTTATGGAATTGATGCCTTTGAGAAAAATCAGAAGTGTTATAAACATGGTGAAAGTGCAGATTGTGGAGTTTTAGCAACAAATTATTTATCTTTTTTGTTAACAGGTAAAAATATTTCTTGTAATAAAAAATCTTTGGATAAGTATGGTAGGAATGTATCAATATGCACTGTTGATGGAATTGATATCAGTAAAATGATGGTTAGGCAAGGATGGGCAAAAGCCTACACAAAGTATTCATCGGATTATATAGAAGATGAACAATTTGCTAAAGATAACCTATTAGGTGCATGGACTAAAGATTTTATAGAGCCAAAAGATCAACGAGGGAAAAAAGCTCATGAGTAATGAAGTAAAACAAAATACACCATCAATTATAACTGAAAAACTTCTTTCTTCTTTATCAGAAAAGCAACGTACAGGCTTAGCTGAACATTATACAAAAGAGATGATAAATCTGCAGATTTATAATGAAAAAAAAGGAATTGATAGGGGAAATATATCTGAGACCATAGGAACATTAACAAATAAAACTAGAGATGCAATGAATCATGGAGCTGAAATAAAAATATCTACAACAATCAAACATGAGAATAGCGAAACTAAAGTAGAGCTAAGTGATCCATTATCAGCCAATAGAGAAAGTAAGCTGCACTTATATGTTTTCGCATTAATTGCACTAATTATTATCGTTTTTTTATTTAAATAGTTATGAAAATAAGAGTTGATCAAAACACAACTATAGATGCAATATTTGACAAGTTATACCCAAGGATTATTGATCTTAAAAAAGAAAATGAAATTCGTAGTATGGTAAATAACTTAATTATTCAAGAGAAAGAGTTCTTGATGTTAAATGTTTCAAGATATCGTTTATCCGAATTTATCTCAATAGATGATGAAAAGATAATTCTATATATTCGATCAGATAATATTTTGGATAAAATTAAAAAGAGATTGCATAAATATGTCTAGATACCGCTCATCTTATCGCCCTAACTTTTATTACGATAAACCATTAAGTGTTTACTTGGCTGAAAAGCATATAGAAGAAGCTCAAAAATTACAAGAAGAATTAGGTTCATCAATTCAAGATGTAAAAGAATATTTATATTCATTATCAGATTCAGATTTAGATCTAATATTAATAGAATATGAAAAACTTATTCTTAGTGAGGAAAAAGAGAAAAAACCTGGGGGAGCTAAATCGGCAAAAGAATATGCAAGAAAAACATTAAAAAAATGGAAATATGGTGAAATAGAAATGAGTGGTCTAGTTGCTCAAAGATTTTTTAAAATTTTACCTAATTTTATACCGTTAAATATTAAATATGAATTAATAGATAAATTATTTAATCATTTAGAGGATTTGACAAGTGATAACACATTGAAAGTCTTCTATATTGGTCCTGATTTTAATGTTAATCAGTTGATATCGGAGATAAGGTTATATTATGAGAAAAATCTAAAGTACTATGAGATACCAGATTCTTTAAAAGCAAGGTTTAATTGGTTATCTCAAAGTGATGTTATAGTACAAAAACAACTAGTTGATTATTTTAAAGATAAGAAAAAAAGTATAGAGTTAGAAGAACTCAAGAGTACATTAATTATGTTATCTAACAAGTTGCAAGATTTTAATGGTAAATATATAACAGGATTAGAACATAGCATTACGATAAGTAAAAATACTGTAAAAATTATTTTTCACAAAAAAGCAAGGGGCATAATGTATGAAAAACCAAAGAGTTTTTGGGAAAGTATATTTGGATAAGGAGATACTAAAATGAAAATTAACGAAATAGTAGGTATAAAAACCACAGCCATATCTTTTTGGGAAGATGTTTATAACGAATATAAAGATATTGATTTATCAATGGTCGATATTTTAGATATTGTTGATCATTTGAATGAAACATTTAAACTTTACTTTCCTACTATAAGTATTGGTTTTGGGTATTATCCTGAAATAACCGGAAGAATATTCCTAATAAATTTAGATTATAGCAATATTAATAATCTTATTTATTTGTGGTTTTTAGATAAAACTAAATTTGATTTTGGTATAAGAATTTCTTTAATTGAAGAGGATACGATAAATCAATATAAATTAGATTTTGCGGATTCCTATAACATTCAATTTAAATTATCAAAAAATCAAAGTTTGATTGATCTTGAGTTTTTTTCTGAAAACATAAGTGAAGATAGATTTGATATTGCCTTTGTAATTATTCGATTTGTTTTGGGTGAATGGAGTATGTACAGCAAAATAAATTCAATAAGAATGTTAGAGTACATGCCAGAAAATCCTATACCTCTATCTAAACTATACTATACATTTAATAATATATGGATTAATGAGCTAGGACATTCTGGCAAAAATGAAGGATATCATTTTGATAGATATCTTCTCCCAGCATTATCAGGTGAAGAGGTAGGGATAATGAATGGCTTTATCCCTATGAGAAATAAGTTGGCAAATCACTTAGTTGGCTCTATTGATTATCCGTTTTCTTTTTTTATGTTTGTAACATTAGAGAATGGGTACAATGAAGATGAGATCGATACATTTGAAAGCTCCATTTTTGATATCTATGAAAAAGGTAAAGGAGTTATAACTGTAAGAACAAGGCAACCAAGTGAAAATAGATATAGTGTATATGGATATTGTGCTCAGCCTGAACTAATTTATACACATCTTACATCATTATTAAAAAGCTACCCAAAATTTAATGCTGAAATAAATATATTATTTGATCAGAACTGGTATGGTTACCGACATTGGGTATTAGATAAGAACATAAGGATGGATTTATCTGAGATAAATGAACTAATAACTTCATCTAAAAAAAATTCTACTGAACAACTAATTAATAAACAGCCCAAAAAGTCATTTTTTCAAAGATTATTTAAGCGATAAAAAAAAGCCATTTAGTGAATGCTAAATGGCTTTTTTGTTATCTGATCAACCTCAAAGTGCGGTCGCTTTTTTATGCGTTTTCAACGCAGTTATTCACTGTGTTGTTCAAACCAGCTTTCTAAAATTAAGCAGGCGGAAATGCCATCCACTTTGCTTTTATTTAAAGCACGATAACCGCCGCGACTGAAAATTTCACTGCGAGCTTCCGTGGTTGTGAGGCGTTCATCCTGTAATTCCACCGGTAAATTAAAACGTCCGTTCAAGCGATTGGCAAATTTTTTGGCGCGTAAGGTCAGTTCTTGTTCGGTGCCATCCATATTGAGTGGCAAACCAACAACGATTCGTGCCGGCTGCCATTCTTTGATGACTTTACCGATAGCATCCCAATCAGGAATGCCGTCTTGTGCTTTAAATGCCGGCAACGACTGTGCTGTGCCGGTGATACTTTGCCCCACTGCACAACCAATGCTTTTTGTGCCGAAATCAAAGGCTAAAACCGTAATGCCCATTAACAATGTCCCACTTGACCGACAAAATTATGCATATCAATGCCGAGCAATTGATTGGCCGCCAACCAGCGTTGATCGCATGGTAAATCAAACAGGATTTGTTCCGTTGCCGGCACGACCAGCCAAGAATCATGGGCGATTTCTTGCTCTAACTGATTGGCTTCCCAACTGGCACAACCTAAAGCAACCAAATATTTTTCCGGTTCTTCAAAGGTGCCAAATGTATCTACTACATCGGCAGACGTTGTTAGCACAAGATTATCATTCACCTTATAACTGTGATTAAATACTTTTGGAACAGGCGTATGCAAAATGAAACCGCGATCAACGTTCACCGGCCCACCGGCAAGCACCAATTTATTGTTATAAGTGCGGTCGGTTACCATCATGAAATTCATTTTTGCACTCAGTTCTGCAATGGTTAAGTCAGTGGGCTGATTAATCACCAATCCCATAGACCCTTTTTCATTATGTTCACAAATATAAATGACTGTCCGATAAAAATAACTGTCCTCTAAATTTGGCATAGCAATGAGCAAATGATCTTGTAAATCCATCATAATGTTTCCCCCAAATCACCAAAACAGACTTGTAACGCGGTTATTGCTGCCATCGCGGCTGTTTCAGTGCGTAATACACGTTTTCCTAATAACACTTCCACAAAACCTTGTTGTTCGGTTTGTGCAATTTCTTGCGCTGATAAGCCACCTTCAGAACCAATTAGTAAGCGCACGCCGGCAGTGGGTATCGTTGGCAACGTGCGAATGGAATGGGTTGCTCTCGGATGAAGATTTAATTTCAGTGCGCCATCTTGTTCGGCGCACCATTGTTGTAATTTCATTAATGGGCGAATTTTCGGAATTTTATTCCGGCCACATTGTTCACACGCCGCAATGGCAATTTTTTGCCACTGTTGGATTTTTTTTTCCATACGATCACCGTCTAATTTCACGCCACAACGTTCCGACCACAGCGGTGTAATCACGTTCACGCCTAATTCGACGGATTTTTGAATGGTAAATTCCATGCGTTCGCCACGCGAAATCACTTGCCCAAGGTGAATAAACAATGGACTTTCCCGATCGTCAAATTGCCGGCTTAAAATTTCTACATCGATGCTTTTTTTACTCACCTGCGTAATCATCGCTTGGTATGTCTGGTTACTGCCATCAAAAAGTTCAAGGTGTTCACCGGGCTGCATACGCAAAACACGCCCCACATGATTTGCACCGTCTTCAGACAAGGTGCAAAAAGTGAGATGATTCAACGATGTAGGATGATAAATTCTAGGTACTCGCATAATAGAACATTAACTAAAAATCATGGTTCTATCATAACAGAAAAGAAGAGGGCAAAGAGAGAAATGATAAATTAATATTCCCATTTGGTCGGATCAATACCTAACTCACGCATAATCACTTTCGCTTCTTCAGGAATTTCATCGCTGCGCTCTTTGAGCAAATCCTCATCTATTGGCAAAGGCTGGCCGGTAAAGGCGTGTAAGAAAGCTTCACAAAGCAATTCACTGTTTGTTGCGTGGCGTAAATTACGAATTTGGCGACGAGTGCGTTCATTTGTCAAAATTTCAAGCACTTTAATTGGAATGGAAACCGTAATTTTTTTCACTTGTTCGCTTTTTTTGCCATGTTCTGCATAAGGGCTAATGTATTGTCCGTTCCAATTCGCCATAATTGATTCCTGAAATAACCTTAGTAATTGTCTCAATATTCTAATAAAAAAGAATAAAAATAACAATCTAGCCGTGAAGACTGCTAGATTTCCATGGATGCGTCTGCCCTAGACAACCTGACGTCTTCATCAACTCAAAAGTGCGGTCAGTTTTTTCAAGGTTTTTTCTGCTTCATGGTGAATTTTTAAGAAAATTCCCTTTACAGAGGACGACTAGCCCCATGAATTAACAGACAATGCGATTCTTTGCTTTAATAAAATCAATTAAGTCGGTAGAATACCTCCACTTTTTATCCATTTTTTAGAGGAAATCACTATGTCATTAGAAGTTTTAGATCAGTTAGAAAACAAAATTAAACAAGCCGTTGAAACCATTCAACTCCTTCAACTCGAAGTGGATGAATTAAAAGAAAAAAACGGCAGATCACAACAAGAAAACGATGCGTTACGCAGTGAAAACGAACAATTAAGAAGCGAACATCAAAATATTCAAGAACGTTTACGCTCACTTTTAGGCATCACTGACAGTATCTAACGATTCTTTATTAAACCAAGGCTTAGTTAATCTAAGCCTTCTTTTTTGGGAGAAAAAATGCAACCTCACATTTGCTTAATCACCGGCAGCACTTTAGGCGGTGCCGAATATGTTGCCGAACACATAGAAAGCCGATTACAACAACAAGGTTTCAGTACTGAATTGCACCACGGCCCGGCATTAAATGACGTAATTAATGAAAAATTATGGCTAGTGGTGACTTCCACTCATGGCGCAGGCGAATTACCGGATAACCTCAAACCGTTATTTGAAGCTCTGGATGCAAGTGATAATGACCTTTCCCACTTAAGATTTGCGGTGATCGGTTTAGGAAATTCTGATTACGATACCTTTTGCTTTGCCGTGGACAAAGTAGAACAAAGTTTATTGGCAAAAAGTGCGGTCAAAATAACCGATGCTTTACGCATTGATGTCTTAACAGAATCTGATCAAGAACAGTGCGCAGAAGACTGGTTACCTAATTTTACGCATAATATTTAATCAATAAAAAAGCAAACAGAGTGTGGATAACTTCGGTGATTATTGTTAAAAATCTGTTTTTATGTGATGAATAAATTCTGATGCTAATCAACCTGTGGATAAATAAGGAAGTTATACACAAGAATTAACGGTATCGATCGGGAAGATCTTAACACGTTTGAAAATGATCTATGTATTTCATTTACAACGTAAAAACGATCTTATTCAACGGTTTTTATGATCCTTATAATAGTAATAATAAAAGATCTCTATATAAAGATCTTATTTCTTATTAGCGAAGATCCTTCTCCCGATCCCTCTTTTTTCTTTCACTGAAACGCATCTTTTAACCACCTAAGATTTTCAGTAAAATAGCGACCAATTTTTTCAAGGATCAACAGATCCGTACCTCATTTAAAATAGAGATCATTCATAATCATGTTTTACACTGAAACCTATGATGTCATCGTGATCGGTGGCGGTCATGCAGGAACAGAAGCCGCATTGGCACCTGCACGTATGGGATTAAAAACCCTATTACTTACTCATAATGTAGATACTCTCGGACAAATGTCTTGTAACCCGGCGATTGGCGGAATTGGCAAAGGGCATTTAGTAAAAGAAGTGGATGCCATGGGCGGATTAATGGCGCATGCCGCCGATAAAGCCGGTATTCAATTTCGTACATTAAACAGCAGTAAAGGCCCGGCCGTACGCGCAACACGTGCGCAAGCGGATCGTGTGTTATATCGTCAAGCCGTCAGAATCGCCCTTGAAAATCAACCGAATTTAGATATTTTCCAACAAGAAGCCACAGATATCTTAATTGAACAAGATCGTGTAACCGGTGTTACAACGAAAATGGGGCTTACGTTTCATGCAAAATCTGTGATCTTAACCGTCGGCACCTTCTTAGCCGGTAAGATCCATATTGGTTTACAAAATTATGAAGGAGGACGTGCAGGTGATCCGGCTTCGGTAACCCTCTCTCATCGTTTAAGAGATCTTGGTTTACGTGTGGATCGCTTAAAAACCGGAACACCGCCACGTATTGATGCACGTACGATCAATTTTGAAGTTTTAGCTAAACAACATGGCGATGCAGTATTGCCGGTGTTCTCTTTTATGGGATCCGTTTCTGATCACCCGCAACAAATTCCTTGTTATATCACCTACACCAACGAACAAACCCATAATGTGATCCGTAATAACTTGGATCGTAGTCCGATGTATACCGGTGTCATTGAAGGGATCGGACCACGTTATTGCCCATCGATTGAAGATAAAGTAATGCGCTTTGCAGATCGTAATTCGCACCAAATTTATTTAGAACCGGAAGGCTTAACCAGTAATGAAGTGTATCCGAATGGGATTTCAACCAGTTTACCGTTTGACGTGCAAATGGGTATCGTCAATTCCATGAAAGGGTTGGAAAATGCCCGCATTGTGAAACCGGGTTATGCCATTGAATATGATTATTTTGATCCACGTGATTTAAAACCCACCTTAGAAACCAAATCCATTCAAGGTTTATTCTTTGCCGGTCAAATTAATGGTACGACCGGTTATGAAGAAGCAGCAGCACAAGGCTTATTGGCTGGGATTAATGCTGGTCTTTACGTACAAGAGAAAGAAGCCTGGTTTCCGCGCCGTGATCAAGCTTACACCGGTGTGTTGGTGGATGACCTCTGTACATTAGGAACAAAAGAACCCTATCGCGTGTTTACTTCTCGTGCGGAATACCGTTTGTTATTGCGTGAAGATAATGCCGATATTCGTTTAACGCCAATTGCCCATGAATTAGGATTAATTGATGACGCACGTTGGGCTCGTTTTAACCAAAAAATGGAAAATATCGAGCAAGAGCGTCAACGCTTACGCAGTATTTGGTTGCATCCACGTTCTGAATACCTAGAAGAAGCCAATAAAGTATTGAATAGTCCATTAGTGCGTGAAGCCAGTGGTGAAGATTTATTACGCCGTCCGGAAATGACTTACGATATTTTGACTTCCTTAACGCCATATCAACCGGCAATGGAAGATAAAGAAGCGGTAGAACAAGTAGAAATCGCCATTAAATATCAAGGCTATATCGAGCATCAACAAGAGGAAATCGAAAAACAAAAACGCCACGAAAATACAGCTATTCCGGTTCACTTTGATTACAGCAAAGTTTCCGGTTTATCTAACGAAGTGCGGGCAAAATTGGAACAACATCGTCCGGTCTCTATCGGACAAGCGAGCCGTATTTCCGGTATTACGCCGGCAGCGATTTCCATCATTCTAGTGAATTTGAAAAAGCAAGGCATGCTAAAACGTGGTGAATAATGACTAATTTAGAACTTCAATTAACGGATAAGCTAAAAACATTGTTAAAACAGACCGCACTTTCTGTGACAGAACAACAGCAACAACAGTTAGTGAAGTTGGTTTTATTGCTCGATAAATGGAACAAGGCTTATAATCTAACGTCTGTGCGTGATCCGCAGGAAATGATGGTTAAACATATTTTAGACAGTCTTGTGGTGAGCCCTTATTTACAAGGTGATCGTTTTATTGATGTCGGTACCGGCCCGGGCTTGCCCGGCTTGCCTTTAGCTATCATTAATCCGCAAAAACAGTTTGTTTTGTTAGATAGCTTGGGTAAACGGATCAGTTTTATTCGCAATGCGGTATGTGAGTTAGAGCTTACCAATGTTGAAGCAGTGTTGAGTCGCGCGGAAGAATATCAACCCGATCACCAATTTGACGGGGTATTAAGTCGTGCTTTTGCCTCGTTAAAGGATATGACCGACTGGTGCCATCATTTACCGAAAAAAGAGGGGCATTTTTATGCTTTAAAAGGCCTCTATCACAATGAGGAAGTTCAAGCCTTGGAGGGGAAATTTATGGTTAAAGAGGTGATTAAACTCCATGTTCCTGAGCTTGTAGGTGAACGACATTTAATCATTCTGCATTAAATTTCTAAAAGTGTGATTTATTTAACAGTTTTTCCCCTTTTTTAAGTTGAATCTCTCTGTGCTAAATGTATAATTAGCCAGTTTTTGCATACTAAAAAATAATGTGATGTCTAGGGTTTTAACGCAAGCGAAGCATTGTTACCAAAAATCAATATGGATTGAAATGGGGATTTTACTCATTATCGGTGCGTTAATTTCACTTTGGCAGTGGAAAAGTGCGGTTGATTTCTGTCTTGGATTTTTCTGTGCTTTTCTACCTTTTTGTGCTTTTGTGTATCTTATTTTTTATCGTAAACAGCATTTATCAACAAAATTGACCGCACTTTATCGTGGGGAAGCGGTAAAGTTTGCATTAACGATACTATGTATCATTGCTGCGTTTAAAGGATTTCATGTAAGTGAATTCATTTTATTTTTTGCAGGTTTTTTCGTGGCATTAGTGTTGAACAATGTCGTTCCATTTTTGCTGAACAGGTCTTAATTTTAAGTTCTATATAAAGGGTCAACTATGTCCGGACAAACAACCTCTGAGTATATCGGCCACCATTTGTCTTTTTTAAAGACCGGTGAGGGTTTTTGGCATATTCATGTCGATACGCTGTTTTTCTCTATCGTATCAGCCATTATTTTCCTTTTCGTTTTTTCACGTGTTGCGAAAAAAGCGACACCGGGCGTACCAAGCAAAATGCAATGTTTGGTCGAAATTTTAGTGGAATGGGTCAATGGTATCGTAAAAGAAAACTTTCATGGTCCACGCAATGTTGTTGCACCGTTAGCATTAACCATTTTTTGTTGGGTGTTCATTATGAATGCCATCGACTTAATCCCAGTCGATTTTCTTCCACAATTCGCAGGTTTGTTCGGTATTCACTATTTGAGAGCTGTGCCAACAGCAGATATTAGTGCAACGCTCGGCATGTCAATCTGTGTCTTTTTCTTAATTCTTTTCTATACAGTAAAATCTAAAGGCTTTGGTGGATTGGTTAAGGAATATACTTTACACCCATTTAATCACTGGGCGTTTATTCCGGTTAACTTTATTCTTGAAACCGTTACTTTACTGGCTAAACCAATTTCTCTCGCATTCCGTTTATTCGGTAATATGTATGCAGGGGAATTAATCTTTATTCTCATTGCTGTGATGTATTCTGCCAATATGGCAATTGCGGCATTGGGAATTCCATTACACCTTGTTTGGGCGATTTTCCATATTTTGGTCATTACGCTACAAGCATTCATCTTTATGATGTTGACGGTGGTTTACTTAAGTATCGCTTATAACAAAGCAGATCATTAATTTTATTTTTTATTAACCGGCTCTAGGGCTAAACTTAACTTCTATTGGAGAACATTATGGAAACTGTAATTACAGCTACAATTATCGGTGCATCAATCCTTCTTGCATTCGCAGCATTAGGTACAGCTATCGGATTTGCGATTTTAGGCGGTAAATTCTTAGAATCTTCCGCTCGTCAACCTGAGCTTGCTTCTAGCTTGCAAACAAGAATGTTTATCGTTGCAGGTTTATTGGATGCGATTGCGATGATTGCTGTTGGTATTTCTTTACTTTTCATTTTCGCAAACCCATTCATCGGTTTATTACAATAATCACCTTATTTGCTTATCAACGTAAAACAAGCAGATTAAGGAGGACGTTGTGAATCTAAATGCAACATTAATTGGTCAACTGATTGCGTTTGCAATTTTCGTGTGGTTCTGCATGAAATTTGTTTGGCCACCAATTATTAGTGCAATTGAAAAACGTCAAAGCCAAATTGCGAATGCTTTAGCTTCTGCTGAAGCGGCTAAAAAAGAACAAGCAGATACTAAAATGCTTGTTGAAAAGGAAATTTCTGAAGCGAAAATTCAAGCGCAAGAAATTTTAGATTTAGCCAATAAACGTCGCAATGAAGTTTTAGACGAAGTGAAGGCAGAAGCCGAAGAACTTAAAGCGAAAATCATTGAACAAGGCTATGCTGAGGTTGAAGCTGAACGTAAACGTGTTCAAGAAGAATTACGTGTAAAAGTTGCGTCTTTGGCCATTGCAGGTGCTGAAAAAATTGTTGGACGTACTGTGGATGAAGCAGCCAACAATGACATTATTGATAAATTAGTTGCAGAACTATAAGAAGGTTGAGCTTATGTCAGAATTAACTACCATAGCTCGCCCTTATGCTAAAGCAGCGTTTGATTTTGCCGTTGAACAAAGTACATCTGACAAAAGTGCGGTAGAAAAATGGAATGAAATGTTAGGTTTTCTTGCTGAATTAGTGAAAAACGAAACAATGCAAAATTATCTAACAGGTTCTCTTTCTGCACAAAAATTAGCAGATACGGTGATCTCAATTTGTGGTGAACAATTAGATCAATATGGGCAAAACTTAGTTCGGTTAATGGCTGAAAATAAGCGTTTAACTGTTCTTCCGCAAGTTTTTAAAGAATTCCAACATTATGTTGAGGAATATAAAGCTATTGCGGAAGTGAACGTCATATCGGCTCAACCATTAAGCGTCATGCAACAAGAAAGAATTGCAGCCGCAATGGAAAAAAGATTAGCCCAAAAAGTTAAGTTAAATTGCAACGTTGATAGCTCGCTCATTGCTGGCGTTATCATTCGTACAGAAGATTTTGTGATTGACGGAAGTAGTCGCGGACAGCTTGCCCGTTTAGCAAATGAGTTGCAATTATAAGAGGATTAGAAAATGCAACTAAATTCAACTGAAATTAGTGAATTGATTAAAAAACGCATTGCTCAATTTGATGTGGTGAGCGAAGCCCGCAATACAGGAACGATTGTTTCTGTTAGTGATGGGATTATTCGTATCCATGGTTTAAGCGATGTGATGCAAGGCGAAATGATCGCCTTACCGGGCAACCGTTATGCCATGGCACTTAACCTTGAACGCGATTCGGTTGGTGCGGTAGTTATGGGGCCTTATGCCGATCTTGCCGAAGGAATGGAAGTGCAATGTACCGGCCGTATTCTTGAAGTGCCGGTTGGTCGTGGTTTATTAGGTCGTGTTGTAAACACCCTTGGTCAACCAATTGATGGTAAAGGTGAAATTGAAAATGACGGTTTTTCTCCGGTTGAAGTTATCGCGCCGGGTGTAATTGAACGTAAATCCGTTGATCAACCAGTACAAACCGGTTATAAAGCGGTTGACTCCATGGTGCCAATCGGTCGTGGTCAACGTGAATTGATTATCGGTGACCGTCAAACCGGTAAAACAGCATTAGCGATTGATGCCATCATTAACCAACGTAATTCAGGCATTAAATGTATCTATGTGGCAATTGGTCAAAAAGCGTCAACAATTGCTAACGTAGTACGTAAATTAGAAGAACATGGTGCATTAGCTAACACTATCGTGGTTGCGGCATCTGCGTCTGAATCTGCAGCATTACAATATTTAGCACCTTATGCCGGTTGTGCAATGGGTGAATATTTCCGTGATCGTGGTGAAGATGCATTAATCGTTTACGATGATCTTTCTAAACAAGCGGTAGCTTATCGTCAAATTTCCCTATTATTACGTCGTCCACCAGGTCGTGAAGCATATCCTGGAGACGTGTTCTACTTACACTCACGTTTGCTTGAACGTGCTTCTCGTGTAAATGAAGAATACGTAGAAAAATTCACCAAAGGCGAAGTAAAAGGAAAAACCGGTTCTTTAACTGCTCTTCCAATTATTGAAACTCAAGCGGGTGACGTTTCTGCATTCGTTCCTACTAACGTGATTTCTATTACCGATGGTCAGATTTTCTTAGAATCTAACTTGTTTAACTCCGGTATTCGTCCTGCGGTGAACCCGGGTATTTCGGTTTCTCGTGTAGGTGGTTCTGCACAAACTAAAGTGATTAAGAAACTTGCGGGTGGTATTCGTACTGCACTTGCACAATATCGTGAATTAGCGGCATTTGCTCAGTTTGCTTCAGATCTTGATGATGCAACTCGTAAACAACTTTCTCATGGTGAAAAAGTAACCGAATTGTTGAAACAAAAACAATTTTCTCCGCTTTCTGTTGCTGAGCAAGCAGTAGTGTTATTTGCAGTTGAATTTGGTTATTTAGACGATGTTGAGTTATCTAAAATTGCAAGTTTTGAAACCGCACTTCTAGATTATGCAAATCGTAATTATGCCGAGTTTATGCAAGAGCTTACTAAAACCGGTAACTATAATGATGAAATCAAAGATACATTAAAAGGTATTTTAGATAGTTTCAAAGCGAATAGTGCTTGGTAGTAACGGAGAAATAAGATGGCAGGTGCAAAAGAGATAAAAACCAAAATTGCCAGCGTACAAAGTACGCAGAAAATTACCAAGGCAATGGAAATGGTTGCAACCTCGAAAATGCGTAAAACGCAGGACCGTATGGCGGCATCTCGTCCGTATTCTGAAACTATCCGTAGTGTTATCAGCCATGTGTCTAAAGCAAGTATCGGTTATAAACACCCGTTCTTAGTTGAACGGGATGTGAAAAAAGTGGGTGTTTTAGTGATTTCTACTGATCGTGGAATGTGCGGTGGTTTAAACGTGAATTTATTTAAAACCACACTTAACCAAATTAAAGACTGGAAATCACAAAATGCGACGACTGAGCTTGGCTTGATTGGTTCTAAAGGGATTAGTTTTTTCCGTTCCCTTGGTTTTAAGGTAAAAAGCCAACTTTCCGGTTTGGGCGATAACCCTTCTTTAGAAGAATTAATTGGTGTAGCAAATACCATGTTTGATGCTTATCGTAATGGAGAAATTGATGCAATTTATATTGCATACAATAAATTCATTAATACGATGTCGCAAAAACCGGTTGTACAACAATTAGTTCCTTTACCGGAAATGGAAAACGATCACTTAAGCGAAAGACAACAGGCATGGGATTATATTTACGAACCTGAACCAAAAGTGTTATTAGACAGCCTTTTAGTTCGTTATTTAGAATCTCAAGTTTATCAAGCGGTTGTAGATAATTTAGCTTCAGAACAAGCGGCTCGAATGGTAGCAATGAAAGCAGCAACAGATAATGCAGGAAATTTAATTAATGACCTGCGGTTGGTGTATAACAAAGCTCGTCAAGCAAGTATCACAAATGAATTAAATGAAATCGTTGCCGGTGCGGCTGCGATTTAATAGAAGAGGAACGGTAATGGCGACAGGTAAAATTGTACAAATCATCGGTGCGGTGATTGACGTCGAATTTCCACAAGATGCAGTACCAAAAGTTTATGATGCATTAAATGTTGAAACAGGTTTGACCCTTGAAGTTCAACAACAATTAGGTGGCGGTGTGGTACGTTGTATCGCATTAGGTGCTTCCGACGGTTTAAAACGTGGTTTAAAAGTAGAAAACACAAACGATCCGATTCAAGTACCGGTAGGAACAAAAACCCTTGGTCGAATTATGAACGTGTTAGGTGATCCAATTGACGAACAAGGTCCAATTGGTGAAGAAGAACGTTGGTCTATTCACCGTTCTGCACCAAGCTACGAAGAACAATCAAACAGTACCGAATTATTAGAAACCGGTATTAAAGTGATCGACTTAATTTGCCCGTTTGCAAAAGGGGGTAAAGTTGGTTTATTCGGTGGTGCGGGTGTAGGTAAAACCGTAAATATGATGGAATTAATCCGTAATATCGCGATTGAACACT
This sequence comes from Aggregatibacter valvarum, assembly GCF_980468985.1. Lineage (NCBI taxonomy): Bacteria > Pseudomonadati > Pseudomonadota > Gammaproteobacteria > Pasteurellales > Pasteurellaceae > Aggregatibacter > Aggregatibacter valvarum. The sequence continues at coordinate 45,668 of NZ_OZ413141.1, forward strand.
CAGGTTACTCCGTATTTGCTGGTGTAGGTGAGCGTACCCGTGAAGGTAACGACTTCTACCACGAAATGAAAGATTCCAACGTATTGGATAAAGTATCTTTGGTTTACGGTCAAATGAATGAGCCACCGGGTAACCGTTTACGTGTTGCGTTAACCGGTTTAACCATGGCGGAAAAATTCCGTGATGAAGGTCGTGATGTATTGTTCTTCGTGGATAATATTTATCGTTATACTCTTGCTGGTACGGAAGTATCTGCATTATTAGGTCGTATGCCATCAGCGGTAGGTTACCAACCAACCCTTGCAGAGGAAATGGGTGTATTACAAGAGCGTATTACTTCAACTAAAACAGGTTCTATCACGTCCGTACAAGCGGTTTATGTGCCTGCGGATGACTTGACTGACCCATCTCCGGCAACTACCTTTGCGCACTTAGACTCAACCGTTGTATTGAGCCGTCAAATTGCGTCTTTAGGTATTTATCCTGCGGTTGACCCACTAGATTCTACATCTCGTCAATTAGACCCATTAGTTGTTGGTCAAGAGCATTATGATGTTGCTCGTGGCGTACAAGGTATCTTACAACGTTATAAAGAATTGAAAGATATTATTGCGATTCTTGGTATGGATGAATTATCTGAAGAAGATAAATTGGTTGTAGCCCGTGCGCGTAAGATCGAACGTTTCTTATCACAACCGTTCTTCGTTGCTGAAGTATTTAACGGTACACCAGGTAAATACGTTCCGTTAAAAGAAACCATTCGTGGCTTTAAAGGTATTTTAAACGGCGAATACGATCATGTTCCGGAACAAGCGTTCTACATGGTCGGTTCAATTGACGAAGCGCTAGAAAAAGCCAAAAATATGTAATCACTTCAAGCTGATGCATATCAAACTTGAAGGAGAAAAACATGGCAACATTTAATTTAACAGTCGTAAGTGCAGAACAAAAAATCTTTTCCGGTAATGTGAAAAGTGTTCAAGCAACAGGTATTGAGGGTGAACTCGGTGTTTTACCGGGGCACACCCCTTTATTGACGGCAATCAAGCCAGGTATTGTTAAATTTACTTTAGAAAATGATAGCGAAGAAGTTATCTATGTTTCTGGTGGTTTTTTAGAAGTTCAACCAACGATTGTGACTGTGCTTGCGGATGTCGCAATTCGTGGTCAAGAGCTTGATAGCGAGCGTATTCTTGCTGCTAAGAAACGTGCGGAAGAAAATATTCATCAACATCACCATGATGCTGATTACGAATTGTTAATGCTTAAACTTTCTAAAGAATTAGCGAAACTTCGTGCTTACGAACTGACAGAGAAGTTAGTGAAATCTAAACGTTAATTACAGCGGACACAGTGATTTCATAAAAATTAAGGACTGATTCCTAAGAGAGTCAGTCCTTTTTTATTATAGCCAGCCACAAAGTCTGGCGATAAAAACCATACGCGATGTGTATTGAGCTAAATAGCTTAAGCGATGAACAGAAAAAATTCTCGCGATATAACGAAAACAAGACTGACAACCAAAACTCAACATATAGGAAGATTATTTACCCCTCGTAGCGTGCAACTTGTTGCACGAATGATTAACCTCGTGCGTAATTCACAGCATGATCAAATCATGCACGGAACGTTATTTAACCTTTTCGAGTATTCACGATTTCGTGCAACAAGTTGCACGCTACGATTCACTAATTATGAATTAAAGAGAAAATTAATCAGTCAATTTGATTAAGAATATCTTCTGATAAGGCCGGAGTTGCTTTTTCTTCTTTCTTGTTGGCACGGATGCGATAGTCAATATTTTGGAAATAAGCTTCGCGGAAAGTAACGTAAGGATCTTGAGCCTGCTCTAACAATGCTTCTTTATCCATTAAACTTGCACGCGTATCGATACCTTGAACCGTCCATTTTAATAAACTCCAAGGGCCTAATAATGACAACATTGGATAGGTTGTATCTGCTAGGTTACCAATATCTTGTCGTGGTGTTGCCGGGCCATATACGGGAAGCATAATGTAAGGGCCGGTTCCCACGCCATAGCGACCTAACGTATCGCCGAAACGGGAATTTTCTTCTTTTTTAAGTGGTGCGCTGTAGCTTGCAATATCAATTACGCCACCTAAACCAAAGATACTGTTTAACCAAAAACGGTTGAAATGAACCATTGCCAATTTAAATTCACCTTGCACTAAACGGTTAGCAAAGCTTGCAGGCTCATCGAGGTTATTAGCAAAGTTAACAATTCCGGTTCGAATTGGGGAAGGGACATATTCTTTCCAGCCTTGAGCAAGAGGTTTTAATACGTAAGGATCCGCAACATGGTAGTTAAAATCCCACATTTTACGATTAAAACCCTCTAAGGCATCTTTACGTTCTCCGGTTTCCGGATCAATGGTTGATGAACAACCGGTGAGTGTTGCCGTGCCTAATAAGAGCGCAATGAATAATTTTTTTGTCTGCATAATTTGTACTCAGGCGAATGAAAAAGTGGGCACATTGTAAACAACTTAGTGACTAACTACAAAAACTTTCTAAAATTCTACCGCACTTGATAAATAAAAGGGCACGACATTTGTCGTACCCTAAATAAAACCAGAAGATTAAAGAATAAAGCGACTTAAATCTTCATTTTCTACTACTTCACCTAATGCCTCACTGACATACGCGGCATCAATGTTCACGGTTTGTCCATCCATGTCGCTGGCGTTGAAAGAGATTTTATCCATTAAGCGTTCCATCACGGTATGCAAACGGCGGGCACCGATGTTTTCGGTTTTTTCGTTGACACGAAATGCCGCTTCGGCGATTTTCTTAATAGCATCTTGAGTAAACTCAATATTCACCCCTTCCGTTGCCATTAAGGCTTTGTATTGCTCGGTTAAAGAGGCGTTCGGCTCAGTCAGAATACGCTCGAAATCCTCGGCGGTGAGTGCTGATAATTCCACACGAATTGGCAAACGACCTTGTAATTCCGGGATTAAATCTGACGGACGCGCCACTTGGAACGCACCGGAAGCGATAAACAAGATGTGATCGGTTTTCACCATGCCGTGTTTGGTGTTCACGGTAGAACCTTCCACCAACGGCAATAAATCGCGTTGCACGCCCTCACGGGAAACATCCGCGCCACTGTATTCGCCTTTCTTACAAATTTTGTCGATTTCATCGATAAACACGATGCCGTTTTGTTCCACCGCATCAATGGCTTTTTGTTTCAACTCTTCCGGGTTCACCAATTTCGCCGCTTCATCGTCAATTAAGGTTTTTAACGCATCCTTAATTTTCATTTTGCGTTTTTTGGTTTGGCTACCGGAAAGGTTCTCAAACATGGATTGTAATTGACTGGTCATGTCTTCCATGCCAGGAGGTGCCATGATTTCCACGCCCATGGATACACCGGCCACATCGATTTCCACTTCTTTATCGTCTAACTGACCTTCGCGTAGTTTCTTACGGAAAATCTGACGGGTGTTACTTTGACTATCGCGGTTTTCCACTTCACCCCATTGGTTCTTCGCCGCAGGCAATAAGGCATCTAAAATTCGCTCTTCTGCCGCTTCTTCCGCTTTAGCACGATTTTTGACGATTTCCTGTTGACGTACCAATTTCATGGCGCTGTCGGTTAAATCGCGAATAATGGAATCCACTTCTTTGCCCACATAACCTACTTCGGTAAATTTAGTGGCTTCTACTTTAATGAACGGCGCATTGGCTAATTTTGCCAAACGGCGGGCAATTTCCGTTTTTCCCACGCCGGTCGGTCCAATCATAAGAATATTTTTCGGGGTCACTTCATGGCGCATTGGCTCTTGTAACTGCATTCTGCGCCAGCGGTTTCTTAGGGCAATTGCTACTGCACGCTTGGCGTCGCTTTGACCGATAATATGTTGATCTAATTCAGAAACTATTTCACGAGGCGTCATTTCAGACATGGTTGATTCCTTATAATTTTTTAATTCGGCAATTCTTCAATAGTAAAATTGGTGTTGGTGAACACGCAAATTTCACCGGCAATTTTGAGAGATTTTTCCACAATTTCACGTGCCGACAACTCGGTGTTTTCCACCAACGCACGGGCAGCAGATAAAGCGTAGTTGCCGCCAGAGCCGATAGCAAGAATTTGATCTTCTTCCGGTTGTACTACATCGCCGATACCGGTAATGATCAGGCTTTCTTTTTCATCCGCCACAATTAGCATCGCTTCCAATTTACGCAATGCACGATCAGTGCGCCAATCTTTTGCTAATTCCACCGCACTTTTCAGTAAATGCCCTTGGTGCATTTCTAATTTACGCTCAAAAAGCTCAAACAACGTAAAGGCATCTGCCGTGCCGCCCGCAAAACCCGCCAATACTTTGCCGTTATATAAACGACGCACTTTACGCGCATTGCCTTTCATCACCGTATTGCCAAGGGAAACCTGTCCGTCACCGCCCACAACCACTTTGCCGTTGCGACGTACACTTACAATCGTAGTCATAATGTTGTCCTTTATAAAACAGAAATATGCAAACTATATTGAGGTTAATTGAGAGAATTCAAGGGATATGAAAGGAATTTACGCTTTGTTTTTTCATGTCATTTTTATTTCGGTATACAAAAAAATCAGCGCCTAATCCATTAGGACGCTGATTTTGACTAAATAAACAAGCTAACTATTCGATAACTAATTTACTGATTTGTTCACTTTTTATTTATTTAATTTTGCTTTATAAGTCGGATTCATCAAGTTTTCTACGGAAAGGATGTCGTCCAATTGTTCTTGGGTTAACAAGCCTTTTTCCAAGACCACTTCACGCACGCCTTTACCGGTTTGCGCACAGATTTTACCCACTAAGTCGCCGTTGTGATGGCCGATGAACGGGTTCAAGTAAGTGACAATACCGATGGAGTTGTAAACGTAGTTTTCGCAGGTTTCTTTGTTGACAGTGATGCCATCAACACATTTATCGCGCAAGTTTACACAGGCGTTGCCTAAAATCTCAATGGATTCAAACATGGCTTGAACAATCACCGGTTCCATCACGTTTAATTGTAATTGACCCGCTTCTGACGCGAAAGTCACAGTGGTGTCGTTACCAATCACTTTGAAGCACACTTGGTTCACCACTTCCGGCACAACCGGGTTCACTTTAGCCGGCATGATGGAAGAACCGGCTTGTAATTCAGGCAAGTTAATTTCTTTAATACCTGCACGCGGACCAGAAGAGAGTAAACGTAAGTCGTTACAGATTTTTGACAATTTCACCGCAGTGCGTTTTAACGCGCCATGCACGGAAACATAGTCGCCACAGTCAGCAGTCGCTTCAATTAAGTTCTCTGCGCCACTGCAAGGTAATCCGGTGACTTGTGATAAATATTTAATCACAGTCGGTACATAGCCTTGCGGGGTATTTAAACCGGTACCAATTGCGGTCGCCCCCATGTTGACTTCCAGCAAGTGTGCCGCCGCCGCTTTTAAGTGTTTCACTTCTTCAGCCATTAACACCGCAAACGCTTTGAATTCTTGACCCACGGTCATTGGCACCGCATCTTGTAATTGGGTACGACCCATTTTTAATACTTTCTCGAATTCTTTCGCTTTGTTTTCAAAGCCTTGTTGCAAATAAGCGACTTTTTCAAGAAGTTTGATTACGCTGTTATACACGGCAATATGGAAACCGGTAGGGTACGCATCGTTGGTGGATTGGCTGGCGTTCACATGATCCATTGGGTCAAGGTATTTATATTCACCTTTTTTGTGACCTAAAATTTCTAACGCTAAGTTGGCAATCACTTCATTGGTGTTCATGTTGACGGAAGTACCTGCACCGCCTTGGTAAATATCGGACGGGAATTGATCTAAACATTTGCCGTTCACCAACACTTCATCACAAGCTTTTACGATAGCTTCTGCAATTTCTTTTGGAATGGCACCCAACTCACCGTTCGCCAATGCCGCTGCTTTTTTCACCATCACCATGCCGCGAACAAATTCAGGCACATCGGAAATAGTGACATTCGAAATATTAAAATTTTCTACCGCTCTTAAGGTGTGAATACCCCAATAAGCATCTGCAGGGACTTCACGTTCACCTAATAAATCCACTTCTTTTCTGTATTGTGTCATTTGGGCTCTCCTTTTATACATAACACGTTGCTTTGAAATATTTAGATTATAGAAAATTAGACCAAAATTTAATTGATCTAAGTCACAGATTTTTGACGCGCCTTTAAGAGTTATTTTTATTTTTCAGATTAGTTTTTTTTACCCGAAAGGTGTAGGCATGAATAAAAGTTGCACTGCAGAATAAAGCGGGTAATATGCACATCCAACGTATTTTTAAGGAGCGAACATGCCGTTTATCATTTTTCTTTTCGCTGTTTTTCTATTTATTTATGTGGAACTGAGCCTACTGGTTTGGCTAGGAAGCCAGTTGGGTATCCTCATGCTCATTTTGTTGTTGATTAGTTCTTCGTTACTGGGCATTGCCATCATCCGCGCACGTGGTTGGTACAGCCTCACGCGAGTGAAACAGCAGCTCACACAAGGCGAATTGCCCACTGACACGATTTTCAGCTCACTACGCTGGCTTGTTGCCGGTGTGCTTTTTGTCATTCCCGGCTTTGTTACCGATATTTTCGCCTGTGTGCTGTTAAGCCCTCTCGGTCGTTACATGATCAACGCTTTCATTGGCAGTAGGTTTGTATTCTTTCGACAAAACATCTTTAAAACCGACCGCACTTTTTATTCCTCTCAAAACAATCCTCCTAGAGATGGCGAGATTTTTGAGGCGGAATTTGAAAAGGAAGCGGATGAAAATAAACGGTTAAAATAATTTTGTCTTTCCCTTGAAAGCGGAAAAATGATTCCCATATAGAAGAAGCTTTTTTATTAATTTAAGAAATAGAGGAAATTTCAGATGAATATTCGTCCATTACACGACAAAGTGATTTTAAAACGTGAAGAAGTGGAAACTAAATCTGCCGGCGGTATCGTATTGACCGGTTCTGCAGCCACCAAATCTACCCGCGCGGAAGTATTAGCGGTCGGCCCTGGCCGTTTATTAGAAAACGGTAGCATTCACCCAATGCACGTAAAAGTGGGCGACATCGTGATTTTCAGCGACAGCTACGGTGTGAAAACAGAAAAAATTGATGGTGAGGAAGTACTCATCCTTTCCGAAGGCGATATTTTAGCGATCGTTGAATAAGCAAAAACACGCTGAAAAAACGGCCGCACTTTAAACGAAATAGATCATGGTGGGAGCAATCTCACGCAACAAAATAAAAGGAAATTAAACATGGCAGCAAAAGACGTAAAATTCGGTAACGACGCACGCGTGAAAATGTTAAGAGGTGTAAACATTTTAGCCGACGCAGTAAAAGTCACTCTTGGTCCAAAAGGCCGTAACGTAGTGTTAGACAAATCTTTCGGCGCACCAACCATTACTAAAGACGGTGTGTCTGTGGCGCGCGAAATCGAATTAGAAGATAAATTTGAAAACATGGGCGCACAAATGGTGAAAGAAGTTGCTTCTAAAGCCAATGATGCCGCCGGTGACGGTACAACCACTGCAACTGTTCTAGCACAAGCCATCGTGAACGAAGGCTTAAAAGCCGTAGCGGCAGGCATGAACCCAATGGATTTAAAACGCGGTATCGACAAAGCGGTTACTGCCGTCGTTGCCGAACTTAAATCCCTTTCTAAACCTTGCGAAACCTCTAAAGAAATCGAACAGGTGGGTACCATTTCCGCAAACTCCGACAGCATTGTGGGTCAATTAATCGCACAAGCCATGGAAAAAGTGGGTAAAGAAGGCGTGATTACCGTAGAAGACGGCACCGGTTTAGAAGATGAGTTGGATGTAGTTGAAGGGATGCAATTTGACCGCGGTTACCTTTCCCCGTATTTCATCAACAAACCGGAAACGGCAACAGTAGAATTAGATAATCCATTCATTTTATTAGTCGATAAAAAAATCTCTAATATTCGTGAATTATTACCGGTATTAGAAGGCGTCGCAAAAGCAGGTAAACCGTTATTAATCATTGCTGAAGACGTAGAAGGCGAAGCGTTGGCAACATTGGTAGTGAACACCATGCGTGGCATCGTGAAAGTAGCTGCAGTGAAAGCGCCAGGCTTTGGTGACCGTCGTAAAGCGATGTTACAAGACATTGCGATTTTAACGGCCGGTACGGTGATTTCTGAAGAAATCGGTATGGAGTTAGAAAAAGCCACTCTTGAAGATTTAGGTCAAGCAAAACGCGTTGTGATCAATAAAGATAACACCACTATCATCGACGGTATTGGTGATGAAGCGCAAATCCAAGGTCGTGTGGCACAAATTCGTCAACAAATCGAAGAATCTACTTCCGACTACGACAAAGAAAAATTGCAAGAACGCGTGGCGAAACTCGCTGGTGGTGTTGCGGTAATTAAAGTCGGCGCAGCAACTGAAGTAGAAATGAAAGAGAAAAAAGCCCGCGTGGAAGATGCACTACACGCTACCCGTGCAGCGGTAGAAGAAGGCGTGGTTGCCGGTGGTGGCGTCGCATTAATTCGTGCGGCCAGCAAAGTTGCTGATTTACGTGGCGACAACGAAGAACAAAACGTGGGTATTAAACTTGCTCTTCGTGCCATGGAAGCACCGTTACGTCAAATCGTGACAAACGCAGGTGAAGAAGCCTCTGTGGTTGCAAGTGCGGTGAAAAATGGCGAAGGAAACTTTGGTTATAACGCAGGTACCGAGCAATACGGCGATATGATTGCGATGGGTATCTTGGATCCGACCAAAGTAACTCGTTCCGCATTGCAATTTGCCGCTTCTGTCGCTGGTTTAATGATCACTACCGAGTGTATGGTGACTGAATTACCAAAAGATGACAAAGCTGACCTCGGTGCTGCCGGTATGGGCGGCATGGGAGGTATGGGCGGAATGATGTAATTTCTCTGATTCCGTCTCACATCCAAATGATTCGCACCTTAGTAAGTAACCTTGCTAAGGTGCGTTTTTTATGAGTCTGATTTTTGTGTTCTTACCCATAAATCAGCGTATTTCACAAAAGTGGAATGCGCTGAAAGAATCGCCAGTAATAAGCCGGCTTTGCCATCTAAGAATCCCAAACGAATAAAATACATTTTGACAAAACAGCCTACAGCATGGCTGATGCCTTGCCATAACGTTGCTTTTTTACCGGCTTTTTCTCGTTGGTCTGCCCACGCTTTGGCATAGCCGGCAGATTTAACTAGGTAATGGTGGATATTTTGGTATGTATAATGCAACAAATCCCCTTGTAAATTTTGGATATTGGCATTTGCCGGCAGTTCTACTTTTTCATGCACCAGTTGATCGCCATAATGGGCAAAATCTTTACGATATAACCGAATAACATAATCCGGATACCAGCCGGAATGACGAATTTTATGACCAAAAATTTCACTTAATCGCGGGATTTTATAAGCGGTATTCGGCGCATCTTGCGCAATAGCTGCTTGAATAGATTGACGTAGCTCAGGGGTTACCCGTTCGTCTGCATCGAGCCATAAAACATAGTCGGAGGTGACATACTGTTGTGCTAATTGTCGCTGTTTGCCGAATCCCGGCCAATCGGTATTTTGGTAGAATTTTGCGCCGTATTGTTCCGCAATCTGTTGGGTTGCATCAGTGCTGCCGGAATCTAAAATCACTATTTCATCCACCCACGCGGTTACCGTGTCCAAACATTGTGCAAGGTGGTGGGCTTCATTTTTAACAATCATTGCAACACTAAGAGTCGGCATCGTTTTATCCTTTGTGAATGAGTGACAAACGCTTATACTAAACGCCTGTTTGTCTTGATTAATTTTGCAATTCTAGCATAAGCCAACACATTTGCTATGTTACGTTTTTTCTATACCTGTTTGATGTATCTTGCTCAGCCTCTGCTGTGCCTTTTTATGGTCTTGCGCAGTTTTCGCGCGCCCCACTATCGTAAACGTCTCGCCGAGCGTTATGGCTTCTATGGTAACACGCAATCTCCGTTGCCGAACGGCGTCTTACTTCACGCCGCTTCTGTTGGTGAGGTGATTGCCGCCGTTCCTTTAATTAAGCGGATTCAGCAAGATTATCCGCAACTGGCGATCACAGTGACCACAATGACGCCCACCGGTTCCGAACGGGTAAAAGCGGTTTTTGGCAACAGCGTGACCCATGTGTATTTGCCTTATGATTTGCCGGGTGCGGTGTCTCGTTTTATTGAATTTGTACAACCGCGCGTAGGCATTGTTATCGAAACGGAACTTTGGTTTAACCTAATTCACCAATTCGCACGGCGCAGTATTCCCTTTATTATTGTTAACGCGCGCTTATCCGCACGTTCTGCCACGCGTTACGGTTGGTTTAAAGAATCGTTAAAACCGCTATTGAATAACATCACGTTGATTGCTCCGCAAGATGATGTGAGTGGGCAACGTTATGCGCAATTAGGCATTGCACCCGAACGATTAGTCGTAACCGGCAATATCAAATATGACTTGAATGTGAGTGATGAACTCTTTCATCAGATTACAGCATTAAAGGCACAATGGAATACCCAGCGCCCTATCTGGATTGCCGCCAGCACACACGAAGGCGAAGATGAAATCATCTTAAAAAGTCACCGCACTTTATTGCGCCAATATCCGGATTTGTTGCTGATTCTGGTGCCACGCCATCCTGAGCGGTTTAATTCAGTGGCTCAACTGATTGAACAAGAGGGCTTTGGTTTCATGCGGCGTAGCAGCCACGAAATACCGACAGAAGAAACACAAGTCTTGCTCGGTGATACCATGGGCGAACTCATGTTGTTATACGGTATGGCAAAGGTAGCGTTGGTTGGTGGCAGCTTGGTGGCGCACGGCGGGCATAATCCCCTAGAACCGTTGGCATTCAAATTGCCGGTGATCAGCGGAAAACATACCTTGAACTTTCCTGAGATTTTCACAAAATTAATTGAACGGCAAGGTGTGTTAATTACGGAAGATACGCCACAAGCCGTAGCCAAAGCGGTGGCAACCTTTTTGCAGTCGCCTGAGCTTGGCGAACGTTATGGTCAGGCAGGTTATGCCGTGTTAAATGAAAATCGCGGTGCGTTGCAACGCGTGATGAATTTATTAAAACCTTATTTAAACTTAGGATGAAGCAATGACAACGGTAATTTATCCCGGCACATTTGATCCGCTTACGAACGGGCATTTGAATATTATTGAGCGAAGTGCGGTGATTTTTTCAAACGTTTTGGTGGCGGTGGCGGAAAGCCCAAGTAAAAAGCCTTTATTCACGTTAGACGAACGTGTCGCGTTGGTACGTCAATCGGTGGCGCATTTGTCGAATGTTAAGGCCATTGGGTTTAATAATTTGCTTGCGCATACCATCGCGGAGTATGACGTCAAAGCCATTATTCGTGGGGTGCGGAGTACGACAGATTTTGAATATGAAGTGCAGTTAGCCCATCTTAACCGACTTCTTACCCATGGCGTGGAAAGCCTGTTTTTCCCTCCGGTGGAACAGTGGTCTTACGTTTCTTCCACCATGATTCGTGAAATTTATTTACACAACGGCGACATGAGTCAACTTGTCCCACCGATGGTGTTAAAGGCGTTGCAAGAGAAACGGAAATAGCTTTATCTTATTCGTGCAACAAGTTGCACGCTACCTTGAGACGGTTGCGTGTATCTTGATGCACGAAATGAAACCCGATCAAATTTGAGCGTATAAGACGAAAATACGTGGCAAAACCACCGCACTTTTTAAGGGAATAATTTATCTGTTTGTCCAACAAGTTGTATGTGATGTCGGTTTTGCATATTGAAATGCGCCAGCTCCGGTTTGGTGTTCTGGCGCATTAATGAGGGTTATGTGATTGGGGCTATGCTTAAAGTGCGGTGGATTTTTCCGATGTTTCTTCCGAGGATAAGGTGGCTACCGACATGGCGGATTTCAACCCTTCTTCGCGTAATTTCTGTGCCGTCTCGTTATCTCCCACTTGTTCGAAGACGTAAGAGGCCATGTGAATGTCATTAGGATCTAATTGATCTTTATGGGCAATCAGTTCTTTAAACACTTCACTGGCATGAGTAAAATCGTTGTTGCGCACATACAAATACCCCAATGCGCGTTGGGCGCAGCATTGTATTGACGGGCTGGCGGTTTTTAGCCACTTGGTAACAATTTTTACTAACTTGCTGTTATCTTCTGGTTGTAAGCGGCTAATTTGTTTAAATAACGGTTGCATTAGCGGACTGTCGGTCTCTAATTTTTTCGCCAATTCCAACGTTAATTCATAGGCAGATTCATGATCATTGCCATCAATCAAACGGCGAATCACACCTAATTTCACATAGGCATCTTGGCGGCGCTGGCGCGGTTGTTCATTCCACCATGCCAGCAAACCATCTACGCCTTCTTCGTTAATTTTTTCATCTAACAAGCCGTCTTCCACTTGATGTTGGAGTTGTTCGAGCTCAGCGTGGCTATAGAGAGCGGATTTTTCTACCTGTTCAAGAATATTATCCAAAGCTTGGTAAGCATTTGATTTTAAATAAATATCTACGGCTAATTTCAAGACTTCTTTATTGCGACCTGCCATGACCAATAGGCTATCTACGGAACTGCGCGCGGCAGGCAATTTGTTTTGTTGCAATAAAATGCGGGTGCGGGCAATTTCTAGAATCAGGCTGTCGGTGCCGGCAAGTTCTGTCGCTTGAATTAAATAACGGTTGGCGCTGAACTCATCGCCACGCTGTTGTGCCGCTTCAGCCGCTTTAATAAAGTTTAATACCGGCTCATCGGAATGTTTCGCGTTTTTGCCGATGAGTTTTTCCGCTTTAGAATAATCGCCCTCATCCATACGCATTAACCCTTCCAAGGTTTGTTTTTGCGCTTTTACGCGTTTACGGCGGGAAAACCAACTGTAAGTGTTATTACTTAAACGGCAAAAACGGCTGATTGCCGCTTCAATGCTATAGACCACCGCCAGTGAAATCACAAAGAAAATCACCAATGTGGTAAGAGACATTTCGACAATGTTGTCGGCAGTTTCAATACGGACATAACCTTGCTTGCCGGATAAATATGGGCCGGCAAGCAATCCGGCTAATAATAGCAACATTAAAAATAGTGATCTTATCATGGTCTATTTCTCCTGTTGTTCAGGTTGATTCGGGGCGGTGCTTGTATCCGCGCCATTTCCTTGCTCTGCAGGGCTTGTGGCATGGTTTTCTGTCGCTTTGACATTTTCCGGATCGAAATCTTTGTCAGCGGAAAGCGTGATTTTTTGCACTTCTTGCGGTTGTTTATTCAGCAATTTATCCAAGGCATTTAAGCTGCTAAGCTGGGTCGGCACATCCACGTAAATGGATTGTTCTGCCAATTCATCCAGTTTTTTCAGGAAGTTTTGTGCTACTTCCGTGCTGGTATCAAAATAGGTACGAACCCAAGAAGCCACTGTTTCCAAAGATTGTTTATATAAATCATCTTGTTGACGTGGCACGGCTAAAATCGCAATTTGTAAGCGTAAGCGAATGTTTTCACGTAAATAAATGTCTTGATTTGGTGCTAATAAGGCTTTGTTATCCGTTTTTTTGGGCGTGATGCGAATAAAATGATTTAAAAAACTGACCGCACTTTTTTCAGCGTTGGATTTCCAATCTTCCAAAGAATTGGTAAGTTTGTCCGAGTTTGGATCTTCATCAAAATTCACATTCAATACGTTCAACTCATCTACGTCATTTGCCAACTGGGACAATTCCTGCATGATAGCATTTTGATCCACGTTGTTGAGGGATAACAGCTTCTTCAAATCAGCATTAATTGAGCTACGTACAGTGGCAACTTGCGGCATTGCCACTTTGGACAAGGTCTCACCCGCCACTTTTAATAGCGATACGCTGGTGTCCACATCGTTATCCAACACCAATTTACGCAAGGCATTGTTTAATAAAAAATCTGCTTCGGTCAGCAACCAATCGTTTGGTTGTTCCGCTTTGCTTTGATTGGTCAAACGCTGAACTTGTTGTTGCAACGCTGATAACTGTTGTTCTTTGGCGGCTAATTCTTGATTCAAGGCGCTGATTTGGTCGCTCGCCACTTGAGAAAACTCGGCTAACTTCGCCAACTGGCTTTTTTCTGCTTCAAAGCTTGGGAGATTGACGGGTTCAGCCGTATTTTTTTGCTGAAGTTGCGTTTGAAGTGCGGTCAGTTTTTGTTGCATTTCGTCAACCTGTTGTTGCCCGAAATAATAACCGCTGCCGCCTAAGCCAAGGGCAATCAAAATCGCTAATACGCTCAACGCAGAACCGTTTTTCTTCACAATAACGGTTTCGTGTGGAGTGGATGCGGAAGACTGTCTATTTTCGTTCTCTTTATGTTGCATGGTTGCTTGTTTATCCTCTACCTTGGGGTCAACGTGTTCATTTTCTATGGTGTCTTGTTTTGCTAAATCAAGATCCTTATTCACATCAATTTCGTGTTCAATTTCTGCATGATTTTCCAGATGATTCGATTTCTTGTTAGCCATATTGATTACCTATAAAAGAGACATGTTGCGTTAACGACATTGTAATAAGGTTTGTAATAATGTTTGATTATCCGCACGAGGTGAAACAATCACATTCTGCCAGCCCAATGCCTGCGCCAAATGGGAAATTCGCTCACTGACGGTAATGAGTTGACAACTTTTTAGCCAATTATGTTCATTTCGTGGGACAAAATCCAGCAGTTGCGTCAGAATTTCCCCGCTGGTCGCCACAATAGTTTGAATACCGGCACGCTTACACAGACTGGTTTGCTCCACATTATTATAAACAAGCGGTTCTCTTCGGTAACATTCAACGATCTCAACGTTAGCACCGCGTTGTTGCACTTGTTCTGAGAGGAGTTCGCGTCCGCCATTACCGCGCAAAATCAAAACGGTTTTGCCTTGTAAATTTTGCATTGCAGGAAGTTGTAATACGCCTTCGCTGTTTTCTTGGCTTGTCGGATAATGCACGGCCGTGGCGGTTGTGGCGGCAAAATACTGTGCGGTGCCTTGCCCTACGGTGAAATAGTGCAAATCATCACGCCATGCAAAACCGGTATCTTTTAAGGCTTTGTCGGCAAAATCCACCGCACTTTTGGAGACGATAAAGACATAATCATCTGCTTTTAATTTGGCAAATTTATTCGGTAACTCATTGAGTTCTGCACCGGCTTCAATGGTAAATAAGGGTAAATGAATGGCGACGATTCCGGCTTTTGCCAGCATCTCCACGAGTTGTTGCCCACGTTCATCAGGGCGAGTTACCAAAACGGCCATTGTGCCCCCACGATTTATGAATAAATTGCTTGCAAAATTTTGTCAGCGCCTTGCGCTAAAAGCTGTTCGGCAATTTTCACGCCTAAAACTTCGGCATTTTCCACCGCACTTTTGCCTTCTGCGCGAATAATGCGACTGCCGTCAATATCGCCTACTAAGGCTCTTAAATACAGCTGCCCTTGTTGTAATACGGCATAACCGCCAATCGGTACTTGGCAACCGCCTTGTAAATGATTATTCATGGCGCGCTCTGCTAATACGCAGTAAGTGGTTTCTGCATCAGCCAGCGGCGCCAGCAATGCCTGCACCTGCGCATCATCGGTACGACATTCAATCCCCACAGCACCTTGTCCGGCAGCCGGTAAGGATTGTTCAACGTCAATAAAAGATGCGATACGATCTGCTAAGCCCAAACGAATGAGGCCGGCAGAAGCTAAAATAATGGCATCATAATCGCCGTTATCTAATTTGCTTAAACGTGTTCCCACATTGCCGCGCAAAGAGCGAATGTCTAAATCGGGGCGTAAGGCTTTTAATTGGCATTGGCGACGTAAACTTGATGTCCCGACCACCGCGCCTTGCGGCAACTCTGCAAAAGTGCGGTAAGAATGAGACACAAAGGCATCACGCGGATCTTCGCGTTGGCAAATCACGGCTAATCCCAGGCCTTCGGGAAATTGCATCGGCACATCTTTCATGGAATGCACGGCAATGTCGGCTTCTTTAGTTAATAACGCATTTTCTAATTCTTTAACAAACAAGCCTTTGCCACCGATTTTCGCCAGTGGTGAATCTAAAATCACATCGCCTTTAGTTACCATCGGCACTAATTCAATGGTTAAATCGGGATATAACTGTTGCAGACGATCTTTCACATAATTTGCCTGCCATAACGCCAACGGGCTTTGGCGAGTCGCAATTTTTAAGGTTTTTTCAAGCATAATAACAACATATTGATCAGGTCTAATGAGGGATTATCCTATCACTGTTAACTTCAAAAGTCAGTGTTCATTTAATTTTTTTTGCTTTCCGTCAATACTGATGATAGAGTAGCCGCTAGCGAAGCATGACCGTCGTAAAAAACAGGATATTACTTGAAGTTTGATCTCGATAAAGCTAAACAACGTGTGGACGATTTAGATAGGTTGCGTATCCAGCGGGCTTTATCCGACACGCCTGAATCCTTTCAACATATTTTCAAACTGATCCCATTATTACTCCATTTTAATCATCCTGATTTGCCGGGCTATGTTTCTGATGCGCCCACCGGCATTGCCCATTTTTCCCCAACGCCATTCCAACAGGAATATCTTGCACATACGCTGACAGATGAAAGCGTGAAAAACTTCCTCAAAAAACACCGCACTTTTGAATCGGAAGCCATTCTTGGCGTCTATGTGATGGGCAGCATCGCCTCTATTGCCCAAACGCCACAATCTGATTTAGATATTTGGCTGTGTCATCGAGAAGATTTGAGTCCATCAGCACGTGAACTTTTACAGCAAAAAGTCGAGCGCATTCAACAATGGGCAAAGCGTGTTCACGTAGAAATGAATTTCTATTTAATGGATCAAAGACGGTTTCGGTGTTTTCGTTATGTCGAGCCAATGACTGCCGAGAATTGTGGTTCGGCACAATATATGTTGTTGCTGGATGAATTTTACCGTTCAGCCATACGCCTTGCCGGGAAGCCGTTATTGTGGCTGCATTTGCTGATTGAAAATGAAGCGGATTACGAGGCAGAAATCGAACGCTTAACGCAAACGCAGCAATTAGATTTAAATGATTGGGTGGATTTCGGGGGGTTAGGCACCTTGTCCGCCAATGAGTATTTTGGTGCGACCTTATGGCAGCTGTATAAAGGGATTGATTACCCTTATAAATCCCTGCTCAAAATTTTGTTGTTAGAAACCTATTCTTGGCGTTATCCAAACACGTATTTGATTTCTCGTGAATTTAAACACGCCTTATTAACCGGTGAATTGAACGTTGTTCATCAATTTGATCCTTATTTGGCGATGCTGCAACGGGTAACTGCTTATTTGACCGAACGAAAAGAATATAAACGGCTGGATTTTGTGCGTTGTTGCTTTTATATCAAAGTGCATGAGAACGAAGCAGAGGTAAATAAAAGTAACTGGCGATTGGATGCGTTACTTAAGCTGACGCAACAATGGGGCTGGCATTGTGGGCAAGTGGAATTATTAAACCATCGCCAACAATGGAAAATTAAGCAAGCCGAAAAAATGCATAATGACCTGATTAAGTTTTTAATGTTGAGTTATCGTAACTTAGTGAATTTTGCCCGCAAACATCAGGTCAATGTCAGCATTATGCCACAAGATATGAGCATATTAACCCGTAAACTTTACACGGCATTTGAAGAATTGCCGGGCAAAGTGACCTTGCTGAATCCACAGTTTGCTGTGGATTTATCGGAACGCTATCTAACGTTTATTGAAGTACGTAATAACCGTCAGTTTAAGGACGGTTGGTATATGATTAACCAAACGCCGGACATTCACGGTTTTTGTCGTCCACGTTATACAGAATATAGCCAAAGCCTGAATAAATTAGTGGCGTGGGCGTATTTCAATCGTTTGCTTACGGCAAATACCGAGCTCTTTGTTGCCAGTAAAAATGTCGAACTTAACACGTTGCGCCAGTTTGTGACGGATTTGCGGTTGACATTTCCTATCGACAACGCCTCTGCCAGCAATTCCGACCTGAGTCATCCTTGTGAAATTCGCAGTCTTGCGGTCATTATTAATTTGACCCAAGATCCGACCGCACATTTAACCGACATTAAATCCAGCATCCAATCAAGCGACTTATTTAGTTTCGGCGCGAACGAAGAAAGTTTAGTCGGCAGCATTGATCTCACGTATCGCAACGTTTGGAACGAAGTGCGGACATTGCATTTTGAAGGGCCGAATGCCATTTTGTTAGCGTTAAAAGTGCTTTCCAACAAAATTTATCGTGGTGCGCCGTTGCCAAAATTGGTGCAGGTGTTTTGTTACAGTCGGTATTATCGCCGCGCCTTACGCCGCATTGTGACGACTCTGATTAATAAATGCATTAGCATTCAAATCGGTGCCGCGCAACCACCTAAAAATAATTTATTGCGCGTGGCAGGGAAAAACTGGCAGTTTTTCTTTGAAGAACGCGGCATTAGTTTACAAGAAATCCACAATGCTAAACTCACTAAAACAAGCCAAATTGACACCGCACTTAGCTACAAAGTCAATCCGACTTATCCTGCCGTGGTGAAACATCATAAATACCCGCGTGAAATTGACGCCTTTGCCAGTGAAGGGTTCTTGCAATTCTTTTTTGAAGATAATCCGAACGGGAGTTTCAATGTGTACATTTTAGATGAACTCAATCGCATTGAGATTTATCGTAACTGTGATGGCACAAAAGAGAAAAAAATTCACGAAATTAACCGAATTTATCAAGCGTCAGGGTTGGATGAAAATAACAATCCGTATAAAATCGTGCAACGTGATTTCAATTATCCACAATTTTACCAGCTATTAACGACAAAAGACGGGATGACTATTGTGCCGTTTCATAGTCGCCTAGCCTTATCTTAAGGGGGTCACATGACTGATAAATTAAAAGTATTAATTATTGACGATCATCCGTTAATGCGTCGAGGCATCAAACAACTTGTTGAATTGGAAGAGGGGTTTGAGGTCGTCGGTGGTGCAGGGAACGGCAGCGAAGGCATTAGCTTGGCATTACAAATGTCACCGGATCTCATCATTTTAGATCTGAATATGAAGGGGTTGTCCGGTTTGGATACACTAAAAGCGTTAAGATCGGAAGGCGTGGATGCCCGTATTGTGATCTTAACTGTATCTGATGCGAGAAGTGATATTTTCACCTTAATTGATGCCGGTGCGGATGGCTATTTACTCAAAGACACCGAGCCGGATACCCTGCTTTCCCAACTTAAACGCATTGCGCAAGGGGAAGTGATTTTAAGTGATTCCATTAAAGATTTACTGATTGAACGCCAATCTTCTCAAGAGCCGATTTATTCTTTAACGGATCGTGAAATGGATGTGTTGCGTTTAATTGCCACCGGACTTTCCAACAAACAAATTGCCGGCCAATTATTTATTTCGGAAGAAACCGTTAAAGTACATATCCGCAATTTGTTGCGTAAACTGAACGTACATTCACGCGTTGCCGCCACCGTGTTATATTTTAAACACCAAAACGGATAACGTTTTTTCCTTTCTGCAATAGCCGGTTTCTTCCGGCTATTTTTTTCTGTTTTTTCATCGTTGCCGGATTCCGGAAATTTTTTAAAAATCCACCGCACTTTACATTGCAGGGCTATGGTCTAAACGGTTACACTACAAGCCTTTAATTTTGGGGTAAGTATGAAGCAACTGAGTAGCAATATCACGACATGGCGCCTGTGTGCGCTTCTTTCTTTCGGCTTGTTTGGATCTACCGTTGCTTGGGCGGAAAATCCGGTGGAGTTACGCATTGAAGGCGTTAAAAATCATGCCTTGGATGAAAATATTCGGCTTCACCTCAATGCCGTTGAGAAATATGATACGACGGATATTGCACGCTATCAGGATGTGGTCAGCGCTGCGATTGATAAGGGATTGCGTGCCTTAGGCTACTACGATTCGACGATTCGGTTTGAGCTGAAACCCCGCGAAGGCAAAGCGCCTTTGCTTATTGCGCATGTGTCACCGGGAGAACCGGTGAAACTTGCCGGAACCGAAGTCATGATTCGTGGTGATGCCGAACAAGATCCGTTCTTTCTCAAGCTAAAGACCCAACTACCGAAAGTTGGCACCGTGCTGAATCACGAAGTGTATGAGGACTATAAAAGCCAACTACAACAACTGGCGCTCACCCGTGGTTATTTTGATGCAGCATTTGAGCTTTCTCGCTTGGAAGTGATGAAATCCACTCATGAGGCATGGTGGAAGCTCGCCTTTAATAGCCAAAAACGTTACCACTATGGAAAAATTAACTTTCTGCACGCCCAAATTCGTGAAGAATTTTTGCGCAATATGCTTAATATTAAACCCGGTGAACCTTATTTATTAAGCGATCTTTCTACGCTAAACAATAACTATTCTTCCACCAGTTGGTTTAGCTCCGTGTTATTGCAACCGCACCTCAAAGAGAAGACAAAAACGGTGGATTTAGATGTGCTACTTTACCCGCGTAAGAAAAACATTATGAGCGTCGGGATAGGCTATTCCACCGATGTTGGCCCTCGTTTACAATGGAGTTGGACCAAACCTTGGATTAATGATCGCGGGCACAGTATCCGCAGCAATCTGTATCTTTCTTCTCCGAAACAAACGCTTGAATTAACCTATAAACAGCCATTGTTAAAAAATCCGCTGAATTATTACTATGAATATTCGGCGGGTTTTGAGCGTGAAAATAAAAACGACACCCAAACCACCGCCTCGACGTTTGCCGCCTTGCGTTATTGGAATCACCCGACCGGCTGGCAATATTCGCTCGGTTTGCGGGTGCGCCATGATGCCTTTACGCAAGCGGATATTTCCGACAGCACATTATTACTTTATCCCACAGCCTCCTTAACGCGTACCCGTTTACGTGGTGGGGCTTTTCCTGATTGGGGTGATTCGCAACGCATTACGACAGATTTCGGACGTAAACTGTGGCTATCGGATGTGAATTTCTGGAAAATTCAAGGCTCTACCGCGTGGATTCGCACCTATGCGCAAAATCACCGTTTTCTGACCCGTTTGGACGTGGGCATATTGAATACCGCCAATATTCACCGCCTTCCGCCTGCGTTACGTTTTTTTGCCGGTGGCGATCGTAGTGTGCGTGGTTACGGATACAAAAAAATCTCACCGAAAGATCGCAACGGCAAGCTTATCGGCGGTTCACGCTTGCTCACCGGTACGCTGGAATATCAATATCAGGTTTATCCGAATTGGTGGTTGGCGACCTTTATGGATAGCGGATTGGCGGCCAATACGTTTGATCCGGACGAATTACGCTATGGCACCGGCGTTGGTGTGCGTTGGGCATCGCCTGTGGGGGCGATTAAATTCGATATTGCCACACCGGTACATGACAAAGACAACAGCAAAAATATTCAATTTTATATTGGGCTTGGCGCCGAAATCTAAACAGCCAAACGGATACCATAATGACAGAACATAAGGAACAAGCGCCGGAAGCGCCTAAACCCCAAAAACAGAAAAAATCCCTTTGGTGTCGCATTGGATGCGTATCAAGTGCGGTCATTTTTTTGCCTGTTTTTTCACTGCTCGGGCTCCTCGCGACCCAAAGCGGACAACATAAACTCATCCAATGGACAGATGCCTTGCTTGATGAACTTTCGATTGAACAGGTCGAAGGGAATTTGAGCGAAGGGCTGGTGCTAAAAAACCTTCGCTTCCAAACAGCCGGAGTCGATACACAAGTGGCGGAAGCCCGTCTGCAACTGCAATTAAGTTGTTTATGGCGGGCAGATATTTGCATTGACGACATTCGCTTGCAAAAGCCTTACATTCAAATTGACACCGCGTTATTGCCACCTTCGGAAGATAAACCGGACACCGACAGCGCATCCATGAAGCGGATTCGACTGCCTATTGGCATAGACATTCATCAGGTCGCCATTCATGATCTGAGCCTCATCATTGATCAGCAGAAAATGACATTGGGCACTTTTCAAACGGCGGCGTCTCTCAATAATGAAAGTGGTTTAACGTTAGCGCCCACAACCATTCAGGATTTTACCTTTATCCATGAAATGAGTGATGCCTCGGAAGATGAGCCTCAGCCGCAAGCCACGCCCAATAACCCGATTGATTGGGCGGCATTAGAACAAACGCTTAGCCAACCGCTTCTCGCTGATTTAGGGCAACAAATCGAACTGCCTTTTGATATGCATATTCAAGGCATTCACGGCACAAACTGGCAATACCAAGCCATTAACACAAAAGGCGAAAGTGAATTTGCGATTCAAGTCAGTGCTGCCGATTTGTTGGCGGATGCCACCGGGGATAACGTGCAATTGCAGACATTGTCGGTGAAAAGTTCACTTGGCGAGGTGCAATCCAAGGGGCAAATCCAGCTGCAAGCGGATTTTCCGCTCCAACTGAATATCAACGCCGATTTAAACACCTTAAAACAGAAAGAGATGGTGCTGTTGCCGGCAACAAAAGCGAATTTAACGCTGTCAGGAACGCTAAAAAAACAGACCGCACTTTTATTGCAAACACAGGGTGCAATCGATGCCGAGCTCAAAGCTGAAGCCCAGTTGACCGCGCCGAAAACACCATTAAACATCAAATTAGCCGTAGCCCGAGGTCAATATCCTTTTGACGGCAATGATCCGTTAAGCATAAAAGACGTTAATTTAACTATTAACGGCGATATATTGACCTCTCAAATTCAGTTAAACGGCGCTGTCAGCGGCATGGGCATTCCTGCCAATAGTCTTGATTTACAGGCGATCGGCCATTTATCCAACATTGAAATACACCAGTTGAAACTTAACGCCTTAGAGGGGTCAGCCGAACTGAAAGGCGATGTGAATTGGCGTGACGGGGTGGAATGGAATAGCCATTTGCAGTTAGCCAAAATGAATCTTGGTCGTTATTTATCCGCCTTTCCTGCGGTTTTATCGGGCGAGTTAAGCTCACAAGGTCAGGTTAATCAAAAAGGTTGGCAAGTGGCGGTGCCGCAAGTGGATATTCAAGGCACCTTGGCACAACATTCTATTGCGTTGCAGGGCGGTTTAACGGCCGGTGACCAACAGGGGGTAACGATTCCGCAGTTGGTGCTGACTTATGGGGAAAATAAGATCCATGCGCAAGGCTCGATGGGGAAACAATCGGATTTCACCTTAAACATTAACGCACCGAATTTGCGTGGGTTATGGGCGGATTTATCTGCAGGGGTTGCCGGTCACATAAAATTAAACGGCGATGTGATGCGTCCGCAGGTGGATGTGGATCTCACAGCGAACCACGTGGCTTTTCAGCAAATGCATTTAAATCAAGCGATGATAAAAGGTCAAATTAACGGCGAAGAACGCGTAAAAGGCGAACTGGATATTCACCTTAACGGTTTTCATTATAACGATATTAGTATTAACCAGCTGAAACTTGCTGCCTCAGGCGATGAGCAAAAACACGTGCTACACCTGACTTCTGATGGCAAGCCGGTGGCGGCAAACCTGAATTTAACCGGCAATTTCGACCGCACTTTAGCGCGTTGGCAAGGCACGTTAAGCCAAGCCATGATTAAATCGGAATTTGGTAATATCCAAACCAACCAAAACGTGGCGATAACCTTTGATAATAAAACGGCGGAGACGACAATTTCCGCCCATTGTTGGATGCACAGCAACACGGATCTCTGTTTTCCACAGGCGTTCAAGGTAGGGGCGAATGGCGATGTGCCGTTTGAGATTAAACGTTTTGACCTCGCGTTAGTGAATAAAATCTTGGCACAGGAGATGCTCACCGGTCATCTTTCCGGCAAGGGGCGCGTGGCTTGGTTTAGTGATAAACCGATGTTGGCGGAACTACAAGTGAAAGGCAATCGTCTTTCCCTGACGCAAAAGTTGGATAATCGCACGCTCAAATTGGATTTTCCGCAAATTAGCCTCAACGGAAATTTAGCCAATAATAATTTGGCGGTTAAATCGGAAGTGAACATTCAAAATCAAGGCAAAATCAGCACCGATTTAACCTTACAAGATATTGCTAACGCACGTAAACTTGGTGGAACTTTTCATATTCACAACTTAAATTTAAGCCTTGCCAATCAATTGTTAGCCAGCGATGAAAAGGTTGATGGCGAACTCAAGGCGAATCTGACATTAGGCGGTAATCTGAATGCGCCAACCTTAAATGGAAGCGTGAATTTAAATAAACTCACCGCCAAAATGCGTTCTTTGCCGTTTGATATTAAAGAAGGTGAACTGGCATTACACTTTACCGGAACGCAATCCACGCTCAAAGGTCATCTACAAACAGCCGACAGCCGACTCAACCTTAGCGGCGATGCCAACTGGAAAAATATCAACGATTGGCGTACCCGTTTGCGCGCGCAAGCGGATCAATTTAAAGTGAATATTCCGTCTATGGCGAGCTTAAAAATCAGCCCGGATGTAGAAATCAGTGCCTCACCGAAATTGTTGTCCTTGTCCGGTAATGTGGATATTCCATGGGCGAGAATTGCGATTGAGTCCTTGCCGGACAGCGCCGTTGAAGTGAGTGCCGATGAAGTTATTTTAGATGGAAAAGCCGCGAAAGCCTTGCCGAAAACGATCCCATCGGAAACACGAGGCGGGATGGAAATTAAATCGGATCTTAAAATTAAGATTGGCGATGATGTTCATTTAAATGCATACGGACTGAATACGAATTTGCACGGTTTACTTTCCGTGAAACAAGAACGCGGCAATTTGGGATTGTATGGCGAAGTGAATTTGAAAAACGGGCGCTATGCCTCTTTTGGTCAAGATTTATTGATTCGTAAAGGATTAATCAGTTTCGTGGGGCAACCGTCGCAACCCTCTTTGAACATTGAAGCTATCCGCAATCCTGAAGCCATGGAAGACAGCCATGTGACCGCCGGCGTGAAAGTCACCGGTATCGCTAGCGCACCAAGTGTGACGATTTTCGCTGAACCGGGCATGCCGCAAGATCAAGCACTTTCTTATATTTTGACCGGCCGTTCATTAGAAAACAGCAGTGATTCGACATCTAGCGGTTCTGTCGGAGCTGCTTTGTTAGGCATGGGATTGGCAAAAACAGGCAAGGTGGTCGGTGGTATAGGAAAAGCATTTGGGATCAATGATTTGAACCTTGGCACACAAGGCGTAGGCGACAGCTCAAAAGTGGTGGTAAGCGGGAGCATTACGCCACGATTGCAAGTGAAATACGGCGTTGGGCTATTTGATGGCTTAGCCGAAGTCACATTGCGCTATCGCTTGTTACCGCAACTTTATGTACAATCCGTGTCAGGTGTCAATCAGGCTTTTGACTTCCTCTACCAGTTTGAATTTTAGCCAATAGAAAATCTTCCGAATTATGAATAACGAAAACTTACTGAGCAAAGCCGGTGAATTGCATGCAAGACGGGGCGAGGTGCGTGAAATTGCCGCTATCGATCTCGGTTCCAACAGCTTTCACATGATCGTTGCCCGCATTGTCAACGGCACATTGCAAGTGTTATCGCGATTGAAACAAAAAGTGCAATTAGCGGAAGGCTTGGATGAAAATCAAGTGTTAAGCCAAGCGGCGATTGAACGCGGAGTAAATTGCTTGGCATTATTTGCCGAACGTTTGCAAGGGTTCCCGGCGGAGAACGTCAGCGTGGTTGGCACTTACACGCTACGCCGTGCCATTAATAACGAAGAATTTTTACGTCAAGCCGCTACGGTTTTTCCTTATCCGATTAACATCATCAGCGGCAAAACCGAAGCTAAAACCATTTATGCCGGTGTTTGCCACACCCAACCGGAAATGGGGCGAAAATTTGTCATTGATATTGGTGGCGGATCCACTGAGATGATTATCGGCGATAATTTCACCCCTTTAATTTATGAAAGCCGTCACATGGGCTGTGTCAGTTTTGCCAAGAGATTCTTCCCGAATGGCGAAATTTCAGAAGAAAGTTTCCGTTTAGCTAAACAAAGTGCGGTGAATAAAATCGAAGATTTGGCATGGGAATATCGCAATTTAGGCTGGCAGTCGGTGCTCGGTTCATCGGGGACGATTAAAACCGTGCATCAAGTGATCAGTGAAAATATCGATTCGGACGGTATTATCACCGCAGAACGGTTGGATCACCTTATTCAGCAAACCTTGCCGTTTTCTCACTTTGAACAACTGAAATTTCATGGCTTAAATCCTGATCGCGCTGATGTGTTTGTTCCCGGCTTGGCGATTTTAAAAGCGATATTTGAAAATTTCCAAATCGAAAAAATGCGTTATTCCGATGGTGCATTGCGTGAAGGTGTTATGTATAGCTTGGAAAAAAATTTTCAGGTCAATAACATTCGTGAGCGCACTGCATTAGGCTTGGCGGAACAATTTAATATCGACCAAGCGCAGGCGGAGCGGGTGTATCAAACGGCGGCATTGTTATTCGGACAATATTCATGTTGGCAAAATCCGGAACTGATTGACGACATGCAAGACGTTCTGTTTTGGGCGGCACGCTTGCATGAGGTGGGCATTGTGATCAATCACAAGAACCTGCAAAAACACTCTGCGTATATTTTATATAACACCGAATTACCGGGTTATGACAACGAACAGCATCGTCTTCTCTCCACCTTGGTACGTTACCATATGGGGAATTTTAAATTACCGGAAATGTTCAAATTCTCCCGTTATCAGGAACAAGATGTGTTAGCGTTAATTCGGATTTTACGTTTAGCTATCATCCTAAATCGTTCCCGCCAAGCCACAGAAAAGACGAAAGAAATCACCTTAAAAATCGACCGCACTTTGCATCATTGGACGCTGCAATTCTCAGAGGATTACTTACAACATAATCCATTAATCAAAAACGAACTGCTACTTGAAAATCGCTTTTTGCAAGGATTAGGCTTTGGCTTGACGATCCTCAACACGCATTAATCCGGTTACCTATCTCGAAAACAGGTCGAATGCAGGAGAAAGCATATCGGCCTTTTTTGTATGAAGGCATTTTTCTGCTTAACCTCTTCCGCCTGAAAGAGCAGGACAAAATCTAAAAATCTGCTATACTGCCCGCCGAGTTTTTACTCAATTCTTTTATGAAAATTAACCACTCGCTATGATTAGCTTTGGAGGACAATAAATTGAAAAATTTGTTTGCAAAAACGCTTAAAACCCTCGGCTTGACGCTGACTCTCCTTTCCACCACCGCCTTTGCGCAAGAAAAACTGTACGTTTATAACTGGACCGATTACGTCCCTTCCAGTCTCGTTGCTGAATTTACCAAAGAAACCGGTATTGAAGTGATTTATTCTACGTTTGAAAGCAACGAAGAAATGTATGCCAAACTCAAACTGATTTCCGATAACGCCGGTTATGACTTGGTGTTTCCGTCCAGCTATTATGTGAATAAAATGGCGAAAGACGGCATGTTGCAAAAGCTCGATCACAGTAAGTTAAGCAATTTCAAACAAATTCCGGACAATTTATTGCATAAAGACTTTGACCCGAACAACGAGTATTCCTTGCCTTATGTTTACGGCTTGACCGGTCTTGCGGTGAACTCGGAAGACATTGACCCGAGCAAAATCACTAGTTGGGCAGATTTGTGGAACCCGGAATACAAGGGCAAAGTGTTGTTGACCAGTGACGCGCGCGAAGTGTTTCATATTGCGTTGTTGTTAGACGGCAAATCCCCGAATACGACTAACGAAGAAGAGATTAAAGCGGCTTATGAACGTTTGGTGAAACTTCTGCCGAACGTAGCGGTGTTTAACTCCGACTCACCGGAAGTGCCTTATGTTCAGGGCGAAGTGGCATTAGGCATGATTTGGAACGGTTCCGCTTATTTAGCACATAAAGAGAACGACAAAATTGCCTTTGTTTATCCGAAAGAGGGCGCGATTTTCTGGATGGATAATTATGCCATTCCAAAAAGCGCAAAAAATGTCGAAAATGCTTACAAATTCATCGACTTCTTATTGCGTCCGGAAAACGCCAAAGTGGTGTTAGAACGATTGGGCTATTCCATGCCAAATAATGGCGTGAAAGCCTTGTTGACACCGGCTATGGCAGAAAACCCAACCTTATTCCCACCGGCTGAGGAAGTGGAAAAAGGCATTATCCAAAGCGATGTGGGCGAAGCTGTCGATATTTATGAAAAATATTGGAGCAAATTAAAAACCCATTAATCCTTTCCCACCAAGTGCGGTCAAAATTCAAAGTAAATTTTGACCGCATTTTTTTCTTATAGCCAGCCAAAGTCTGGCTATCTGTTGCATGAATGATTAAACCTCAATGCGTAATTCATGATTTCGCGCGTAGCGTGCATCTTGATGCACGAAGGATTAACTTCAATGCGTAATTTATGATTTCATGTGTAGCGTGCAACTTGTTGCACGAAGGATTAAACCCTCAATGCGTAATTCATGATTTCGTGCGTAGCATGCAACTTGTTGCACGAAGGATTAAACCCTCAATGCGTAATTCATGATTTCGTGCGTAGCATGCAACTTGTTGCACGAATGATGAACCTCAATGCGTAATTCATGATTTCATGCGTAGCGTGCATCTTGATGCACGACCAAACTACGCAAAGAACGTTATTTAATCCTTCGGGCATTTACGATTTCGTGCAACAAGTTGCACGCTACGATTCTGTTTTACCAGCACATCTCATTGCGTAAAATGGTGTAAGTGATACCGGAAGCTTTTAATGCGGCTTCGGTTTCAACGTAATCTCCGGTAAGGGATTTCACGGTATTGAAAGGGAAACATTGAATGACTAAGCGCTGGGGCAGGATTTGAACCTACAGTATACATAATGTTGTCATCATGCCGAGTTGCCGTTTCGCCACCCAGCGCTTTAGTTAAGTTGATTCAACCCTCTTTTGAGGAGTCTGTCAAGTGGAACTCGACATAAGCTTTGACGAAAATACATGCTAGGGCTTATAAATAATTTCTACGCCTTCTTCGTCTTCTTCCGACCAGTCATCCCAGTCGTCATCGTCTTCATCATCAATATCGGCGTTTTCTAACTGCGCTTGATGATACTCTTCCCACTTGAATTTCACTTCTTCGTTTTCAACCGGAAGCGCTTCGGTCTCACGTGGGTTAGCTTCCAAGAAGTCCATAATATCACGGCAAAGTTGTGGCACGTTTTTGCCGGTAGCGGCAGAAATCAAATAATAATCCTCTTCCCAACCGAGCTGTTCGGCGATCGCTTCTGCGCGTTCATGGGCTTCTTCATCGCTCATGGTATCGATTTTATTGAAGACTAACCAACGCGGTTTTTCTGCCAAAGATTCGCTGTATTGAAACAATTCCGATTCGATAATCGCCACATTGTCTGCCGGATCAGATTCATCGATTGGGTGAATATCCACCAAGTGAATCAATACGCGGCAACGTTCTAGATGTTTTAGGAAGCGGATGCCTAAACCCGCTCCTTCGGAGGCGCCTTCAATTAAGCCCGGAATATCGGCCACCACAAAGCTGCGGTTATCGTCCACTTTCACCACGCCTAAACTTGGCACCAACGTGGTGAACGGGTAATCCGCGACTTTCGGTTTAGCGGCGGAAACGGCACGGATGAAGGTGGATTTACCGGCGTTAGGTAAGCCCAGCATACCCACATCCGCAAGTAACATAAGCTCTAATAATAAATCGCGTTTTTCCCCGGGGGTGCCCATGGTTTTTTGACGTGGCGCACGGTTGATAGAGGATTTAAAACGCGTGTTGCCAAGCCCATGATAACCGCCTTTGGCAACCAATAATCGCATGCCGTTTTGGGTTAAATCGCCGATGACTTCTTGGGTGTCGTTATCAATAGCACGCGTCCCCACCGGCACGCGTAAGGTAATGTCTTTGCCGCGGTGTCCGGTGCAATTTGCACTGCGACCATTTTCGCCGCGTTCGGCAGCGAAACGTTTTTCAAAGCGGTAGTCAATTAGCGTATTTAAATTTTCGTCAGCAATTAAATAGACATCGCCGCCATCGCCGCCATCGCCGCCGTCCGGCCCGCCTTTCGGGATATATTTTTCACGACGGAAACTGGCACAACCATTGCCTCCGTCCCCGGCTTCGACACGAATCAAAGCTTCATCAATAAATTTCATATTTTTCCTATGGGTTCATGTGTTATCGATTGATTTAAGTCGGGCTATTCTATCAGAATCCGCCGTAGAAGTTTGCACAATAACGCCGTAGAACAAAAAAATCGCCTAAAAATTCAGTGGAAAATTTGATTACTGCTGCTTGGTTAGCGCGATTTTCCCTTATAATGTGCCGTATTTTCATTGAACGGCTTGATGTCTTCGCGCCATGGTTTGGAAGAGGCGCGCCACATTGCCCTCTTCAATTTGCCGCCCTAAAGTGCGGTCGTTTTTTCGATTATTTTTATGGAATAACAATGACAACTTCAATCCAACAACAAATTGACGATCTCAGAAAAACCCTACGTTATCACGAATATCAATATCATGTGTTAGACGAACCGCAGATTCCCGACAGCGAGTATGATCGCCTTTTTCATCAGCTCAAAGCCTTAGAACAACAACATCCCGAACTGATCACCGCTGATTCGCCGACCCAACGCGTAGGCGCGCGACCATTATCGGAGTTTGCGCAAATTAAACATGAACTTCCGATGCTCTCATTAGATAACGCCTTTTCTGATGAGGAATTTCTGGCATTCGTGAAACGGATTCAAGATCGTTTAGGACTTGTGCCAGAACCATTGACATTTTGTTGCGAACCTAAATTGGACGGATTGGCGGTCAGTATTTTGTATGTGAATGGTGTACTGACCCAAGCGGCAACGCGCGGCGATGGCACAACAGGCGAAGACATCACACAAAACATTCGCACCATTCGCAACATTCCCTTGCAGCTACTAACAGATAATCCGCCAGCACGCTTGGAAGTGCGCGGTGAGGTGTTTATGCCGCACGAGGGGTTCGAACGCTTAAACGAACGCGCCTTGGAACAAGGCGAAAAAACCTTTGCTAACCCGCGTAATGCGGCGGCAGGTTCCTTACGCCAATTGGATCCCAAAATCACTAGCCAACGTCCGTTAATGCTCAACGCGTACAGCATTGGTATTGCCGAAGGCGTCGATTTGCCAGCAACACACTATGAACGTTTGCAATGGTTGAAATCCGTCGGCGTGCCGGTAAATAGCGAGATCCGTTTATGTGATGGCGTTGAAAACGTTTTAAATTTCTACCGCACTATGATGGAAAAACGTAGTTCCTTGGGTTATGACATTGACGGTACGGTATTAAAAGTCAATGACATCGAATTGCAACAAAGACTGGGCTTTATTTCCAAAGCACCGCGTTGGGCAATCGCTTACAAATTTCCTGCACAAGAAGAACTAACCGTATTAAATGACGTGGAATTCCAAGTCGGTCGAACCGGTGCCATCACGCCGGTGGCTAAACTACAACCGGTATTCGTTGCCGGCGTAACGGTAAGTAACGCGACCTTACATAACGGCGACGAGATCGAGCGTCTCAACATTGCTATCGGCGACACGGTGATTATTCGTCGCGCCGGTGATGTGATTCCACAAATTATTGGCGTCGTACATGATCGCCGCCCGGCCAATGCGCGCCAAATTGTCTTTCCAACGCACTGTCCGGTGTGCGATTCCTTAATCGTACGCATTGAAGGCGAAGCGGTGGCACGTTGCACCGGCGGGTTATTCTGTGCGGCACAACGCAAAGAAGCGCTAAAACATTTCGTCTCACGCAAAGCCATGGACATTGACGGCGTAGGGGCTAAACTGATTGAGCAACTGGTAGATCGCGAATTGGTTCATACCCCGGCAGATTTGTTTAAGTTGGATTTAACCACACTCACCCGCTTGGAACGCATGGGGCCGAAGTCTGCTGAAAATGCGTTAGCCAGCTTAGAAAAAGCCAAACACACGACCCTCGCCCGTTTTATCTTTGCGTTGGGTATTCGTGATGTGGGTGAAGCTACCGCATTAAATCTGGCAAACCATTTCAAAACCTTAGAGGCGTTGCAAAATGCCGATTTAGAACAACTGCAACAAGTGCCTGATGTGGGCGAAGTGGTCGCGAATCGCATTTTTGTGTTTTGGCGCGAAGAACACAATGTTGCGGTGGTGAATGATCTCATCGCTCAAGGAGTACATTGGGAAACTGTTGAAGTACAGGAAGTGAAAGAAAATCCGTTCAAAGACAAAACCGTGGTGCTCACCGGCACCCTTTCCCAAATGGGACGCAACGACGCCAAAGCGCTATTACAACAACTCGGTGCAAAAGTCAGCGGCAGTGTTTCAGCCAAAACCGACTATGTTATCGCCGGTGAAGCGGCAGGTTCCAAACTCAGCAAAGCAGCAGAATTAGGCGTGCAGGTGTTGAGTGAGGAAGAGTTTTTGGCGTGGATTGGTGCATAGGCAAGCCAATACAAAATGACCGACTTTTTGATTAAAAGTCGGTCGTTTATACTATGCATGCGATAAAATGAAGAAAATGAAATCATGCCAAAGGCATTATTTAACGGATTTTTGCACCGCACTTTGGCGATATGCCCAAAGCATAATGGCAATGCCCCCTACAATCATAGGTACGCAAAGTAACTGCCCGCGCGTGATCACATTGAGGAAAAGTTCTACATCCGGTTCGCGAACATATTCAACAATAAAACGGAAAAAACCGTAGCCGATAAGGAATAACCCAGCCACAGAACCTGTCGGACGTGGTTTGCGAATAAACCCATTGAGAATCAAGAACAACACTAAACCTTCCAACACAGCTTCATATAACTGAGACGGATGGCGCGGCAAGAGCAGCGGATCCGTTGGGAAAATCATCGCCCAAGGCACATCGGTTTGACGCCCCCATAATTCAAGGTTAATGAAATTACCAATACGCCCCATACCTAGCCCGAACGGAATTAAGGGCGCCATAAAATCAGCCGTTGCCCAAAAGCGGCGTTTTTGTATCTTAGAGGTGATGATCATAGCGATAATCACACCGATTAAACCGCCGTGGAAAGACATTCCCCCTTCCCAAACGCGGAATAAGTACAGTGGATCCTGTAAAAAACGATCCAGATTATAAAAGAAAACATCGCCGATTCGTCCGCCGAAGAAAATCCCCATAAAGCTGTTAAATAGCAAAGAGTCCACTTGATCCACCGTCCAACCGCTGTTCGGTTGTTTGGCACGACGTATGCCAAGCCAGCGAGCAAAAATAAAACCAAGTAGATACATTAAACCGTACCAGCGCAAGCCAATCGGGCCAAATTCAAAAATCGCCGGGTCGAAATGGGGTAAAACCAAATAGTCTGAATTCATAACATTCCTTATTTCAATAACATATTAATCGCCACCACAATTAAGAAGGCGGCAAATCCTTTCTTCAAGGTTGACACCGGTAATCGGTTGGTCATATTGGCGCCGAGTTTGGAGGTAAAAAATGAGGTGACGGTAATGCCTAATACCGCGGGAAGATACACAAAACCGAGGGAATAATTCGGCATTCCCGGCGTCCCCCAACCGCTCAGCATAAAGCTCAACATACCGGCGATGCCCATTAACATGCCACAAAATGCGGCGGTACCGATGGCCTTTTTAATGTCCACATTGCGTGAATTTAAAAACGGCACGATAAAGCCGCCACCACCAATACCGGCAACGCTTGATATCATACCGATTAAAGCACCGCCGATAATTGAGGATAAAGGCGTGATTTTTTTGTTCGGATCGATGTTTTTCGGCTTAATAGACAAAATCATTTTAATCGCCAGATAGGTGACTAAGCAGGCAAATAACTTACCGGAAATTTCAGGTGGCAATTTACTGATGTATTGCCCGGAAATAAAGGCGCTAATCATTAACGCGGGCGCAAAATATTTCAACGTTGACCAAACCACGTTGCCGAGCTTGTGGTGTCGTTGTGCGGAAGAAAATGCGGTAACCACGATGGTAGCAAAAGACGTGCCAAGTGCGGTGGACATGAGTAATGAATCCGGCACACCCACAATTGGCAGTAGATAAACCATCATCGGTACAATCACCATGCCGCCGCCAATGCCGAAAAGCCCCGACAAGAAGCCGGCGGCACAACCGGCAAGCAAGCAGAAGAGAAAGAAGGTTAACATAATTATCCTCTATATTTACGCGGTGTGCGTTTGGGCGATTTAGAATAATGTTGCTTGAGAGAAGAGAAAGCGGGTTTTTTATCGCCGAATGTTGCGGTTTCAGTCTGCGCCAAGGCTTTACTATTTTCATCAAATAACACCGCCGCAAACTCTTTCATGGCTTTACGATAAACCTCTTTTTTAAAAGACACCACTTGACGCACCGGATACCAAAAGCTTACCCAACGCCATCCGTCAAATTCCGGCGTTTTACTGCACTGCATATTGATATTCTTGGTATCAGTCACTAACTGCAATAAAAACCAACGTTGCTTCTGCCCGATACACATCGGTTTGGAATCGTGACGCAATAAACGCTTCGGTAATTTATAACGTAACCACTGTTTAGACGCATATAGAACACGCACATCTTTAGGCGTTAGCCCCACTTCTTCAAATAATTCTCTAAACATGGCTTGCTCGGGAGTTTCGTTATCATTAATGCCCCCTTGCGGAAATTGCCAAGAATTCTGTCCGTATCTCTTCGCCCACAGCACTTGCCCTTTGTCGTTACAAATAACAATGCCTACATTCGGACGGTAGCCATCGAAATCGATCACTATCGTATCCCTTAATCTGTCTCATTTTTTACACTAAATAGCGACAAATTGTTTCATAAACCAAGCATTAGCACAACTTTATTCTGTATTTTCATATTGTGCTGATACAGCATCATTGTCAGCTCACTTGAATGAATCATCTCCCTTTGAGGAGGTAGATTATTAAGGCAACAGCTTTATGCCGGGAAAATTACTGATCTCAAGGCATTTGGAAAAATGCTAAATGATAAACGGAAATCACTTGGTATTGAGCTGAGTATGTTGGAGTTGCAAACCGGCGTGTCTATTTCTACGCTAAATCGCTTATTTCAAGATCCAAGCCAAGTTCGATTTACCACTATTTTTCTTGTTGCTCGAACATTAGGAGTGTCGCTATGCGCAATTTAGTCCGCTCGGGAAAAGTCTTTCTCTACGGTGAATATATCGGTGATGATTTTGTCGAGTTTGGGGAAAATATTGGATTAAGTAAGAATGTGATTATTCAAAAATTCATTCCTGAAATTACACAAGAAAAAGAGAAGGTCGAGCGGATTTATTCGCAATCATTTATGCCACAGTCACATATCGATAGTGTCTTGAAAAATTATCGTAAGCGTTTGACGTTACTTAACGTATTAAATGAACCTGAATTATAGCATTTAAAGTAAATTTTGACCGCACTTTTAGGGGAGAATAAAGGCACATTTTAGAAATCAAATGTGCCTTATTGTGATTGGATTAGAATGTGATATTAAGGTTTGTCCAGAAACGACGACCATCTTCTACCGTCCAGCTTCCGCCGTTGGTATCCACACGCTCGCCAATTTCATTACCAATATTTAATACCGCAAAGTTAAGAGAGACATTTGGATTAACCTTATAGGTTGTGCCCAAATCCACCGTGGTATATCCGCCGCGAGTACGGTAGGCATTTCGGTTGTCCCCATTACGCGGATTTGCCCAAATTTGTTTACCTTTATAAGCCACGCGAGTATAGGCGCTTAAGCGATCATTTACGATCCAATTTAGTTTTCCGCTAGCGGAATGCTTAGGTGTGTTATCCAATGGCAATCCTCTTAAACTCACGCCTGAAGCTGAAATGTCTTCATCCGATTTACGTTTTGAATGCTGGTATGTATAAGACAAATCTACGTTCCAGTGTTCGTCAAACGGAATATGGGAACTCACTTCAACGCCTTTAATATTGGCGCGACCGACATTGCTGTATTTATAAAGTTTAGCACCGGTAAGCGGATCCGGATTGCCGGTGTAATGGCTGGTCAGTTTGTTTTTAAACTCTGTATTAAACAAGGTTACTGTGGCATTGGCACCGCTATCGTGATTGTAAACAACACTCACCTCCTCATTGACGCTGGTTTCCGGTTTTAAGTTTGGATTACCGTAAATGACACCGGCGCCCGCTTCTGTCGCAGTAACATAGCTTTCGCTCAATTCACGAATACTTGGTGCACGGAAAGCTTTCGCGATTCCCCCTTTTACACTGAAGTTATCATCAATATGGTAAACCGCATAGGCTCTTGGGTTCCAATGCGTACCAAACTTCTGGTGATGATCCAAGCGAGTTCCTAGGGTTAATAGGAATTTATCGGTGAAATTAATTTCATCTTCAAGGAAAAACGCATACTGGTGAACGTTATTTTTCGTATTTTTATAAACAGGCACTGAGCGTGTTTGCGTTTTTCCATTCACTGTTCTTGTCATTCGATTGACTTTGGTAACGGAATCGTCTTCCAATTTGGCATTTTGATGCTGACCACCAAATACGAAGAAATGGTTTGCCACAGGTAACATGAATTTCGCATCAAATACGGTGTTTGTGATTTCCGGTTTACGAGAATCTACCACGCCATTCGTGCTTACTTCACGTTTGGCTTTTTCTTGATATAAACTCAATTCGGAGCTTATCACATCCCAATCGGCTTGATGGGTTAAAGACCAGTGATTTCTGATGGCGTGTGTAGCTCCCGGTTGGTTGTGTGCAACACTGGCACCACGCGTTGTTGTTAACGCTAAGGATTTTCCCGGTGTTTCCTGTTTTTCGAGTAAGTGGCGACCGCCTTCTAAGATAAAGGTTTGTTTATCAGTTGGTGTAAAGGAAAGTTTAGCATTGATATTTCGGTTTTTATTACGATTAGAACCGCCGATGATATTATCTTCAGGGCGATAGTCTGCACCGCCATAAACTTGCAGCCCTAACTTATCTTGAACTAATGGACCTGAGACAAAGAAATTACCATGATGTCCATTACCAAAAGTGCTCTTATCATGTGCGGTAAAACCGACGGAAGCAGAGCCTGTCCATTCTTTGGTAACATTTTTGGTAATAATGTTGACAACGCCGCCCATCGCATCAGAACCATACAGAGAGGACATCGGTCCGCGCACCACTTCAATGCGCTCAATTGCATTTACCGGCGGGATAAATGCACCTTCAAAACCGCCGTTACCATTTGGGCGGGATTCACGGGTATTTTGACGACGACCATCAACCATGATTAATGTGTAATCAGCCGGTAAACCACGGATAGAAATATCTGATTTATTTACATTACTCCCACTGACATTTACGCCCGGAATATCTTGTAACGCTTCTTCCAAACGATTGGATGGATGTTGTTTAAGCTGTTCTTTATTCACAATGCTGATGCTGGCAGGCGCATCTTTTAAATCTTGAGAGGTACCGGCGGCAGTGACAACGATAGGTGCTAATGCCTCAGTATTTGTTTCCTCTGCGAATGTTTGGGTCGAGAAAACAGAAAAAAGAGCTAAACTAATAGGAGAAAGTTTAATGCATGATTTCATAAAGGTCCTTTTTAATATTAAGAATAATTCTTTTTCATGATACAGAAAAATCTTGACCTTTTGAAGTGCGCGATATTTCGGTTGAATTATTTTTTTGATGAAGTATTATTTGCGCCCTGCAATTTTTGCAGAATCACATATTCACTGGGTTCCCTAACCCCAATTTAAACTAAAAAGGTAACACAAAATGACACAGGCATTTTCGATCTTCAACGATCGCCAAAAACGTCGAGCGCTTGTTCTGCTCAGTTTCTTTCATATTTTTATCATTGCTGCCAGCAACTACTTAGTCCAAATTCCTTTTGAAATTCATGTGTCATTAACCCTGTTTGGTGCACAGGAAGATTTCATGTTTCACAGCACATGGGGATCACTCACGTTCCCATTTATCTTCTTAGCAACCGATTTGACCGTGCGGGTATTTGGTGCAAAAGAAGCGCGTTGGATTATTTTTATTGTCATGATTCCTGCGTTAATTATCA
This sequence comes from Aggregatibacter valvarum, assembly GCF_980468985.1. NCBI lineage: Bacteria > Pseudomonadati > Pseudomonadota > Gammaproteobacteria > Pasteurellales > Pasteurellaceae > Aggregatibacter > Aggregatibacter valvarum. The sequence continues at coordinate 83,672 of NZ_OZ413141.1, forward strand.
GTTATTTAGTTTCTACACTCTTTTCAGAAAGCCAATATCAAGGATTCTCTGCGTTAAGTGAATTTAATGTCTTCGTCTTTCGTATTGCGGTAGCTAGTTTCTGTGCTTATGTCTTTGGGCAGTTGCTGGATGTTGTGGTCTTTAACCGACTCCGTCAACTGAAAACGTGGTGGATTGCACCGACTAGCTCTATGGTATTTGGCTCAATGGCAGATACCTATTTGTTCTTCGCGATAGCTTTTTATGCCAGTAGCGATCCGTTTATGGCGGAACACTGGGTCGAAATCGGTTTTGTCGATTATTTATTCAAACTCTTTATTGGTGTTCTATTGTTCGTACCGGCCTATGGCATTGTTCTCAATATGATTTTACGCAAAATGCAATCATTGATAGATGCAATGGGTAGCAATGAGGATGCGCTTAATACAAAAAAGACCATATCTTGCGCCTCTGATCAGTGCTAATTACTTTGCCGAGTAATGTTCTTGTATTGCCATCTCTTGTTTTGCAGTGGGAACTTTTTATAGCTAACTGAGGAATTAGTTGTTATAATTTCGCGCCTTATCAACAAGATTCCTTATTTTACGTTATTACGATGGATTAAATTTATGGCATTAGACATAGAAAAAAAGAAAAATACGCTTGAGGCTCCTGAAGAAAAGTCTAAAGGATTAAATGCTTTTTTATGGTTGTTGACAGTTGTGATCATTGCTGCAACAGCTTTCGGTAATATTTATTTCGAAGATCAATATTCCACGCCGATCCGTGTTGTTGCTGTTGTTGTATTGTTACTGATTGCTTTAGGGATAGCGGCAATGACTAACCAAGGACGAAAAGCACTTGGTTTCTTCCAAGATGCTCGCACTGAATTACGTCGCATTGTTTGGCCAAGCCGCCCGGAAGCAACGCAAACCACTTTTATTGTTGTGGGTGTAACTGTGTTTGTGTCTTTAATCCTCTGGGGCTTAGATTCAATTATCGTGAGTATCATTACCTTCTTAACTGACTGGAGATTCTAAAATGACCGAAACCGCAAATAAAAAACGTTGGTATGTGTTGCAGGCCTTCTCCGGTTTTGAAGCGCGTGTTGCGACCACATTGCGTGAATACATCAAACTTCACAATATGGAAGATCAATTCGGTGAAGTGTTAGTGCCGACAGAGGAAGTTGTCGAAAATGTGGCAGGTAAACGTCGCAAAAGTGAACGTAAATATTTTCCGGGTTATGTATTAGTACAAATGGAAATGAACGATGACACTTGGCACTTGGTGCGTAGCGTGCCACGTGTGATGGGTTTCATCGGCGGTACACCGGATAAACCGGCACCAATTAGCAATCGTGAAGCGGATATCATTCTAAATCGCTTAGAGCAAAATAGCGATAAACCAAAACCAAGAACGACCTTCCAACCGGGCGAGGAAGTCCGCGTCACCGAAGGACCATTTATGGATTTCAACGGTACAGTCGAAGAAATCGACTACGAAAAAGGCCGCTTGAAAGTCTCTGTATCTATCTTTGGTCGTGCGACACCGGTTGAGCTTGAATTTGGTCAAGTGGAAAAGAATAGCTAGTTAAAAATGTTCAAAATTTTGACCGCACTTTAAATCAACTAGGATCTAGGATAAAGTGCGGTGACTTTCTCAAGTATTTTACTTGAAAAACCGGTTGCCTTTGATTAAAATGCAACCCTTTTTATCAACAGGGGAGCTAGTAATAGCGTTATCACCCATTTAGAGGAAACTAAAATGGCAAAAAAAGTCCAAGCCTACGTTAAGTTGCAAGTTGCAGCGGGTATGGCAAATCCATCACCACCGGTTGGTCCGGCATTAGGTCAACAAGGTGTGAACATCATGGAATTCTGTAAAGCATTCAACGCTCGTACTGAGAGCTTAGAAAAAGGTTTACCAATTCCGGTTGTTATTACTGTCTATGCAGACCGTTCATTTACGTTCGTTACAAAAACCCCACCGGCAGCAGTTTTATTGAAAAAAGCAGCAGGTATCAAATCTGGTTCTGGTAAACCGAACAAAGATAAAGTGGGTAAAGTCACTTTAGATCAAGTTCGTCAAATCGCTGAAACTAAAGCAGCAGATATGACTGGTGCGACTATCGAAACCAAAATGAAATCAATTGCTGGTACTGCTCGCTCAATGGGTTTAGTGGTGGAGGAATAATACGATGGCTAAATTGACTAAAAAAATGAAAGCAATCAAAGCTGGCGTAGATTCTACTAAAGCATATGAAATCAACGAAGCAATCGCGTTATTAAAACAATTCGCAACAGCTAAGTTCGTTGAAAGTGTTGATGTTGCAGTAAACTTAGGTATTGATCCTCGTAAATCTGACCAAAACGTTCGTGGTGCAACTGTGTTACCACATGGTACAGGTCGTGAAGTTCGCGTGGCTGTGTTCACCCAAGGTGCGAACGCAGAAGCAGCTAAAGCAGCAGGCGCTGATTTAGTCGGTATGGAAGACTTAGCAGAGCAAGTTAAAAAAGGCGAAATGAACTTTGACGTTGTAATCGCTTCTCCTGATGCAATGCGTGTTGTTGGTCAATTAGGTCAAGTATTAGGCCCGCGTGGTTTAATGCCAAACCCGAAAGTGGGTACTGTGACACCAAACGTTGCGGATGCTGTTAAAAATGCGAAATCCGGTCAGGTTCGCTACCGTAATGATAAAAACGGTATCATTCACACCACTATCGGTAAAGCAAACTTCTCTGAAGCGCAATTAAAAGAAAACCTTCAAGCGTTGTTAGCCGCTTTAACTAAAGCAAAACCTGCAACTTCTAAAGGTATCTTCATTAAGAAAGTCAGTCTTTCTACGACAATGGGTGCTGGTGTAGCTATCGATCAAGCTTCACTGTAATTCATCAAAGTATAATAAAATATGACCGCACTTTTGTGAGTGCGGTTATTTTTTCCGGTGTTTATCATTGTTGAGTGGTGATTTTTTGTCATCGAGCATTTACAAACGATATTTCGACCGTTATAATCTTTGACCTTTTTAGACCGTAGTTTATTTGCGGTTTAGTATTTCTGGTTGGTGCTTGACCTCATTCAAGCCCCGTCCAAGACCGTAGGGGAGCGATCTTAATTATCCTACGTAGATGGTGAACAGAATAAGAATTTTCTTGCTTCTGTGCACCGAATTCGTCCTAATAGTCGTTTTATTAGGTATTTAAATTCCGAGCAATCGGAGTGTATTCAGGAGCTAAAAGCCAATGGCATTAAATCTTCAAGACAAACAAGCAATTGTTGCCGAAGTAAATGAAGCAGCCAAAGGTGCCCTTTCTGCTGTGATCGCGGATTCCCGTGGTGTAACAGTAGACAAAATGACCGAATTGCGTAAATCTGCACGCGAAGCCGGTGTTTCTATGCGCGTTGTTCGTAATACTTTATTACGTCGTGCGGTAGAAGGCACTGAATTCGAATGTTTGAAAGACACATTCACCGGTCCAACACTTATCGCATTCTCTACTGAACATCCTGGTGCTGCAGCACGTTTGTTCAAAGAATTTGCGAAAGCAAACGATAAGTTTGAACTTAAAGGTGCAGCCTTTGAAGGTAAGATCCAAGATGTTGAATTCTTAGCAACATTACCGACTTACGACGAAGCAATTGCACGTTTAATGGGCACAATGAAAGAAGCTGCGGCAGGAAAACTTGTTCGCACTCTTGCGGCATTACGCGACAAATTACAAGAAGCGGCTTAATCAAGCGTTTCTTCATCCAATTAACTTTATTTACTTTAGGAATTGATTGTTATGTCATTAACTAACGAACAAATCATTGAAGCGATTGCTTCTAAATCTGTAACTGAAATCGTTGAATTAATCACAGCGATGGAAGAAAAATTCGGTGTTTCAGCAGCGGCAGCAGTAGCAGCAGCGCCAGCAGGTGGTGCAGCAGCGGCAGCAGAAGAAAAAACTGAATTCGACGTAGTTCTTGCTGAAGCGGGTGCTAACAAAGTAGCAGTAATCAAAGCAGTACGTGGTGCAACCGGTTTAGGCTTGAAAGAAGCTAAAGACTTAGTTGAATCTGCACCAGCTGTATTGAAAGAAGGCATCGCTAAAGCAGAAGCAGAAGCACTTAAGAAAGAATTAGAAGAAGCTGGCGCGAAAGTAGAAATCAAATAATTTTGATTTTGTTTTGTCCTGTTTCTCAGGCTAAATGGCTGGTGGGTGACCATCAGCCATTTTGTGCTATCAAAAACAGAAGTAAATTTGCCGTTTAATTACTTTTGTTTCCTCAGATTAAATTCAGCATTTTAATTTGAGTCACCCACTCAAGAAGTAAGGTTCATAGTGCGGTCATCTAAAACGGTATCTAATATGTTATCACCAATTTTTGCCCAAATTATTGTGTGTTGATTGTGGGTCACTGAACAGCAAACAGAGGAACCCTATGGTTTACTCCTATACCGAGAAAAAACGAATTCGTAAAGACTTCGGCAAACGTCCGCAAGTTTTAAATATTCCTTATTTATTAACAATCCAGCTTGATTCTTTTGAGAAATTTATTCAACGAGATCCGGATGGTCAGCAAGGCTTAGAGGCCGCTTTCCGTTCAGTATTCCCTATTGTCAGTACCAATGGAAATACCGAATTACAATATGTTAGCTATCAATTAGGCGAGCCGGTATTTGATGTGCGTGAATGTCAAATCCGTGGCACCACCTATGCAGCACCATTACGCGTGAAATTACGCTTAGTAAGTTATGACAAAGACGCTGCACCGGGTACGATCAAAGATATTAAAGAACAAGAAGTTTACATGGGGGAAATCCCCTTAATGACCGATAACGGTACTTTTGTGATTAACGGTACCGAGCGTGTTATCGTGTCTCAATTACACCGTAGTCCGGGTGTATTCTTTGATAGTGACAAAGGTAAAACGCACTCTTCAGGTAAAGTGCTATATAACGCACGTATTATTCCTTACCGTGGTTCATGGTTGGATTTTGAATTTGATCCAAAAGATAACTTATATGCGCGTATTGACCGTCGTCGTAAGTTACCGGCAACCATTATCTTGCGTGCGTTAGGTTACACCACTGAACAAATCCTAGATCTTTTCTTTGATAAAGTTGTCTTCGAAATTAAAGATAATAAATTACTGATGAATCTAATGCCTGAACGTTTACGTGGTGAAACGGCAGCATTTGATATTGAAGCTAATGGCAAAGTGTATGTTGAACGTGGTCGTCGCATTACTGCACGTCATATTAAAGCTTTAGAAAAAGACAACATCACACAAGTTGAAGTGCCGACTGAGTATATTGTTGGCAAAGTTGCAGCAAAAGATTATGTGGATCTTGAAACCGGTGAATTGGTTTGCCCTGCCAATATGGAGCTTTCCCTTGAGCTATTGGCCAAATTGGCACAAGCCGGTTATACACAAATTGAGACTTTGTTTACGAATGATCTTGATTATGGTCCGTATATTTCCGAAACCTTACGTGTTGACCCTTCTTATGACCGTTTGAGTGCGCTAGTCGAAATCTATCGCATGATGCGTCCGGGGGAGCCGCCGACAAAAGAAGCTGCTGAAGCGTTATTTGATAATTTATTCTTCTCTTCCGACCGTTATGATTTATCTGCGGTAGGTCGTATGAAATTTAACCGCTCTTTAGGCATTGAAGAAACTACCGGTAGTGGCACATTAAGTAACGAAGATATCGTTAATGTCATGAAGAAATTGATCGAAATTCGTAACGGTCGTGGTGAAGTGGATGATATCGACCACTTGGGTAACCGTCGTATTCGTTCAGTGGGTGAAATGGCAGAGAACCAATTCCGTATTGGTTTAGTGCGTGTTGAGCGCGCGGTGAAAGAGCGCTTGTCTTTAGGTGACCTGGAAGCAGTTACACCACAAGATTTAATTAATGCGAAACCGATTTCTGCTGCGGTGAAAGAATTCTTTGGTTCATCTCAATTATCTCAATTTATGGACCAAAACAACCCGTTATCAGAAGTTACACACAAACGTCGTATTTCTGCATTGGGACCGGGCGGTTTAACTCGCGAACGTGCAGGCTTTGAAGTGCGTGACGTCCATGCGACTCACTATGGTCGCGTGTGTCCGATTGAAACCCCTGAAGGTCCAAACATCGGTTTGATTAACTCTCTTTCCGTTTATGCGCGTACCAACGACTACGGTTTCTTAGAAACACCGTATCGTAAAGTCGTCAATGGCCAAGTGACTGAAGAAATCGAATACCTTTCTGCGATTGAAGAAGGTAAATACGTTATTGCACAGGCGAACTCAAACCTTGATGAGGACTTCCGTTTTACCGATGCGTTTGTTACCTGTCGTGGTGAACATGGTGAATCTGGTTTGTATAAACCGGAAGAAATTCACTATATGGACGTTTCTACCCAACAAGTGGTTTCTGTGGCAGCAGCTTTGATTCCATTCTTAGAGCACGACGATGCGAACCGTGCCTTGATGGGTGCGAACATGCAACGTCAAGCCGTACCAACATTACGCGCAGATAAACCATTAGTCGGTACCGGTATTGAGAAAGCGGTAGCGCTCGACTCCGGTGTTGCGGTTGTTGCAAAACGCGGTGGTACGATTCAATACGTGGATGCTTCCCGTATTGTAGTGAAAGTCAATGAAGACGAAACCGTTGCGGGCGAAGCCGGTATTGATATTTATAACTTAATCAAATATACCCGTTCTAACCAAAACACCTGTATCAACCAAATTCCTTGTGTGGAATTAGGCGAACCGGTTGAGCGTGGTGAAATTTTGGCGGATGGTCCTTCTACCGATTTAGGTGAGTTGGCGCTCGGTCAAAATATTCGCGTGGCGTTCATGCCATGGAACGGTTATAACTTTGAAGACTCCATGTTAGTTTCCGAACGTGTGGTACAACAAGATCGTTTCACAACTATTCACATTCAAGAGCTTTCTTGCGTGGCACGTGATACCAAATTAGGTGCGGAAGAAATTACCGCGGATATTCCTAATGTCGGTGAAGCCGCATTAAGCAAATTGGACGAATCCGGTATCGTGTATATCGGTGCAGAAGTAAAAGGCGGCGATATTCTGGTCGGTAAAGTGACACCAAAAGGTGAAACCCAATTAACCCCGGAAGAAAAATTATTACGCGCGATCTTCGGTGAAAAAGCCTCTGACGTGAAAGACTCTTCTTTACGCGTACCAAACAGCGTTTCCGGTACCGTTATTGACGTACAAGTGTTTACCCGTGATGGCATAGAAAAAGACAAACGTGCGTTAGAAATCGAAGAAATGCAATTAAAACAAGCGAAAAAAGACTTGAGCGAAGAGTTTGAGATCTTGGAAGCCGGCTTGTTTATGCGTGTCCGCAACCTATTGTTATCCGGTGGTTTCGATGCGAAATCTTTAGATAAATTAGACCGCACTAAATGGTTGGAACAAACCTTAGACAACGAGGAAAAACAACACCAATTAGAGCAGTTAGCGGAACAACACGAAGAATTACGCAAAGAATTTGAACGTAAATTAGAAGTTCAACGCAACAAGATTATCCAAGGCGACGATTTAGCACCGGGCGTGTTGAAAGTCGTTAAAGTGTACTTGGCGGTGAAACGTCAAATTCAACCGGGTGATAAAATGGCGGGTCGTCACGGTAACAAAGGGGTTATCTCCAAAATTAATCCTGTGGAAGACATGCCATACGATGAAAACGGTCAACCTGTTGAAATCGTATTGAACCCGCTGGGCGTTCCGTCCCGTATGAATATCGGTCAGATCTTAGAAACTCACTTAGGTTTGGCGGCGAAAGGTATCGGCGATCAAATTAACGCGATGATTAAACAACAACAATCTATCGCGAAATTGCGTGAATACATGCAAAAAGCCTATGACCTTGGCGGCGGTTCACAAAAAGTGGATCTCAGCACCTTTACTGACGAAGAAGTGATGCGTTTAGCGCAAAACTTGCGTAAGGGTTTACCGATTGCGACACCGGTATTTGATGGTGCCCATGAAAAAGAAATTAAAGGCTTATTAGAGCTTGGTGGTTTACCGACTTCCGGTCAAATTACCCTTTATGATGGTCGTACAGGTGAGAAATTCGAGCGTCCGGTAACAGTAGGTTACATGTATATGCTCAAATTGAACCACTTGGTTGATGACAAAATGCACGCGCGTTCAACCGGTTCTTATAGTCTTGTTACTCAACAACCGTTGGGTGGTAAGGCGCAATTCGGTGGTCAACGTTTCGGTGAGATGGAGGTGTGGGCACTTGAAGCTTATGGTGCGGCTTATACCTTACAAGAAATGTTAACCGTGAAATCCGATGATGTGAACGGTCGTACGAAGATGTATAAAAACATCGTCAGCGGCAACCAACAAATGGATCCGGGCACACCGGAATCTTTCAACGTAATTATGAAAGAAATCCGTTCACTTGGTATCAACATCGATTTGGACGAAGAATAAGTCAGGGTATTGACCCCTATTGAGCCCAAGTGCGGTCGATTTTAAAAACGTTTTGAAAAACGACCGCACTTGAATAAGTTTAACTCCGACAGGAGCAAATCTGTGAAAGACTTAGTTAAGTTTTTAAAAGCACAATCAAAAACCGCTGAAGATTTTGATGTGATTAAAATCGGTTTAGCCTCACCTGACATGATCCGTTCTTGGTCATACGGTGAAGTTAAAAAACCTGAAACAATCAACTATCGTACCTTTAAACCGGAGCGTGACGGTCTTTTCTGTGCCCGTATCTTCGGACCGGTAAAAGATTACGAATGTTTGTGCGGTAAGTACAAACGCTTAAAACACCGCGGTGTGATTTGTGAAAAATGTGGCGTAGAAGTCACGCAAACTAAAGTTCGTCGTGAACGTATGGGGCACATTGAATTGGCCTCACCGGTGGCGCACATTTGGTTTTTAAAATCCCTGCCGTCCCGTATCGGTTTATTGTTAGACATGCCGTTGCGTGATATTGAACGCGTGCTTTATTTTGAATCTTACATTGTGATCGAACCGGGTATGACCGATCTTGAGCGCGGTCAGTTGTTAACCGAAGAACAATATCTTGATGCCGAAGACCGTTGGCAAGATGAATTCGAAGCCAAAATGGGGGCGGAAGCCATTCAAGCCTTATTGCGCGGTATCGATTTGGAAGCGGAATGCGAAAATTTACGCGAAGAATTACAAGAAACCAATTCCGAAACCAAACGTAAGAAAATCACTAAACGCTTAAAATTATTAGAAGCTTTCTTACAATCCGGCAATAAACCGGAATGGATGGTGATGACCGTATTACCGGTGCTTCCACCAGATTTACGTCCGTTAGTGCCGTTAGATGGCGGTCGTTTTGCGACTTCTGACTTGAATGATTTATATCGTCGTGTCATCAACCGTAACAACCGTTTAAAACGTTTATTAGATTTAATCGCACCGGATATTATCGTGCGTAACGAAAAACGGATGTTACAAGAATCTGTTGATGCGTTGTTAGATAACGGTCGCCGCGGTCGTGCTATTACCGGTTCTAACCGTCGTCCGTTAAAATCATTAGCGGATATGATTAAAGGTAAACAAGGTCGTTTCCGTCAAAACTTGTTGGGTAAACGTGTTGACTACTCCGGTCGTTCCGTAATCACCGTAGGTCCATACTTGCACTTACATCAATGCGGTTTACCGAAGAAAATGGCGTTGGAATTATTCCGTCCGTTTATCTATGCAAAATTAGAAAGCCGTGGTTATGCAACCACGATTAAAGCTGCGAAGAAAATGGTGGAGCGTGAAGATGCGATTGTTTGGGATATCTTGGCTGAAGTCATTCGCGAACATCCGATTCTGTTGAACCGTGCGCCAACATTGCACCGTTTGGGTATTCAAGCGTTTGAACCGATCTTAATTGAAGGTAAAGCGATTCAATTACACCCACTTGTTTGTGCGGCGTTCAACGCGGACTTCGACGGTGACCAAATGGCGGTACACGTACCGTTAACGTTGGAAGCGCAATTAGAAGCGCGTGCGTTAATGATGTCCACCAATAACATTCTTTCTCCGGCAAACGGTGATCCGATTATCGTTCCATCACAAGACGTGGTGTTGGGTCTTTACTACATGACCCGCGAAAAAGTGAACGGTAAAGGTGAAGGCATGTTATTGCAAGACCCACGTGAAGCAGAAAAAGCCTATCGTACCGGTCAAGCAGAATTGCATTCTCGCGTGAAAGTCCGTATTACCGAATATGTGAAAAATGAAGCAGGTGAGTTTGAATCAAAAACTACATTAACAGATACCACTATCGGTCGTGCCATTTTATGGATGATCGCGCCGAAAGGAATGCCGTTTAGCTTGTTTAACCAAACCCTTGGCAAAAAGGCGATTTCTAAGTTAATTAACGAAAGCTATCGTCGTTTAGGTTTGAAAGCCAGTGTGATGTTTGCTGACCAAATCATGTACACCGGTTTTGCTTATGCGGCACGTTCCGGTTCTTCTGTTGGTATTGACGATATGGTGATTCCGGCGAAGAAATACGAAATTATTTCTGCCGCGGAAGAAGAAGTGGCTGAAATTCAGGAACAATTCCAATCCGGTCTTGTGACTGCAGGTGAACGCTATAACAAAGTGATCGATATTTGGGCTGCCGCCAACGAACGTGTGGCGAAAGCCATGATGGAAAACTTATCGACGGAAGAAGTCATTAACCGTGAAGGTAAACCGGAAAAACAAGCGTCTTTCAACAGCATCTTTATGATGGCAGATTCTGGTGCGCGTGGTTCTGCAGCACAGATTCGTCAGTTAGCCGGTATGCGTGGTTTGATGGCACGTCCGGATGGTTCCATTATCGAAACGCCAATTACCGCGAACTTCCGTGAAGGTTTGAACGTTTTACAATACTTTATTTCTACCCACGGTGCGCGTAAAGGTTTGGCGGATACGGCGTTGAAAACAGCGAACTCCGGTTACTTAACTCGTCGTTTGGTTGACGTCGCACAAGACCTCGTTATCGTAGAAGATGACTGTGGTACACACGAAGGTATCGTGATGACCCCGTTAATTGAGGGTGGCGATGAAAAAGTGCCTCTACGCGAACAAGTTTTAGGTCGTGTTGCGGCAGAAGACATCTTAAAACCGGGTACAGAAGAAGTATTAATTCCACGCAATACCTTATTAGATGAAAAATTGTGTGATGTATTAGACGAAAATTCTGTGGACAGCGTGAAAGTCCGTTCTGTTGTAACCTGTAATACCGACTTTGGTGTGTGTGCGAAATGTTACGGTCGTGACTTAGCACGCGGTCACTTGATTAACCAAGGTGAAGCTGTGGGGGTTATTGCGGCACAATCTATTGGTGAACCGGGAACACAGTTAACCATGCGTACGTTCCACATCGGTGGTGCGGCATCTGCAGCAGCCAAAGAGTCTAGCGTACAAGTGAAAAACAACGGGACATTGCGTTTAGCCAATGCGAAATTCGTTACGAATAACGAAGGCAAATTGGTATTAACGTCTCGTAATACCGAATTAACCGTTGTAGATACTTTCGGTCGTACCAAAGAGCACTATAAAGTGCCTTACGGCGCGATTCTAAACAAAGGCGATCACCAAGAGGTGAATGCCGGTGAAACCATCGCCAACTGGGATCCGCATACTATGCCGGTTATCTCTGAAGTGAGTGGTTTTGTGAAATTTGTGGATATCGTGGACGGCTTAACCGTCACCCGTCAAACCGATGAATTAACCGGTCTTTCTTCTATCGTAGTGCAAGATGTGGGTGAACGTGCAACCGCTGGTAAAGACTTACGTCCGGCAATCAAACTGGTGGATGACAAAGGCAACGATGTTGTTGTTCCGGGTACTGACGTCGTGGCGCAATACTTCTTACCAAGTAAAGCTATCGTGACATTAGATGACGGCGCAGAAGTGCATATCGGTGATCCGTTAGCGCGTATTCCGCAAGAATCTGTAGGAACGAAAGATATTACCGGTGGTCTTCCACGCGTGGCAGACTTGTTTGAAGCGCGTAAGCCGAAAGAGCCTGCGATTTTGGCGGAAATCTCCGGTATCGTGTCCTTCGGTAAAGAAACCAAAGGTAAACGTCGCTTGTTGATTACCCCAGCAGAAGGCGAAGTGTACGAAGAAATGATTCCAAAATGGCGTCAATTGAACGTATTCGAAGGTGAAATGGTTGAACGCGGTGATTTAATCTCCGATGGTGCGGAAACGCCACATGACATCTTACGTTTACGCGGTGTACACGCGGTAACCGAATATATCGTGAATGAAGTCCAAGAAGTTTACCGCTTACAAGGGGTAAAAATTAACGATAAACACATCGAAGTGATCGTACGCCAAATGTTGCGTAAAGCGATTGTTACCAAAGCTTACGACTCCGAATTCCTTGAAGGGGAACAAGTGGAAGTAGCTCGCGTGAAAATCGTTAACCGTAAACGTGAAGCGGAAGGCAAACCACCGGTGGAATTTGAACGCGAATTATTGGGTATTACCAAAGCGTCCTTGGCCACCGAGTCCTTCATCTCTGCGGCCTCCTTCCAAGAAACCACTCGTGTGTTAACGGAAGCGGCAGTGGCAGGTAAGCGTGATGAATTACGCGGATTGAAAGAAAACGTCATCGTAGGTCGTTTGATTCCGGCAGGCACCGGTTTTGCGTATCACCAAAATCGTCATAAAAATGCGTCAGTTATCGCAGATGAAGAGGTGCCGGTAAGACTATCGGCGATGGATGAAGAAGAGATTGCTTCTGAATTCGTCATGACCTCTGAAGATGCCGAGGCCAGTTTAGCTGAAATGTTAAATATGGTAGAAGAAGACGATCACGCAGAATAATATTTCTGCAAGAAGAAACCCGAGCGAAGTCTCGGGTTTTTTTATGGGGATCATTCGCTAAATGAACAAATACCTTTTATAATGACCGCACTTTTTTCTTCTCGGAACCACAAAGTGCGGTAGAAAATGGACGTGTTTTCCGCGTATTACAACAGGTGTTAAAAATGAAAATAATTGAGCCTGACAAACAGGGCTTTTGGCTCTTTACGCAAGCGTCATCGATTCATTGGGTGGATGGCAAACTTCCTTTTGGTCGTGCCGATGAGTTAGGATTAACCGGACTTCACGCCATGCGTATTGGCGAGTGGGCAGGACAACCCCTGTATTTGGTGGAATCCCAAACGGATGATGGTCGTGCGTATTTTTCCTTGCGTGATCAGCTATCATTGCCGTTGGAACAATTTAATTTGCTCAGCCGTGGTGTGGAGCTCAATCATTTTTACCAAACGCATCAATTTTGCGGCAAGTGCGGTGGCAAAACGGAACAAATGTCGGATGAATGGGCGGTACAATGCCAAGCTTGCGGCTTTCGTACTTATCCTGTCATTTGCCCATCCATTATTGTTGCCGTTCGGCGTGGTTCACAAATTTTGTTAGCAAATCATAGTCGCCATAAAGGCGGTATGTACACAACGCTGGCAGGCTTTGTGGAAGTGGGGGAAACCTTTGAGGAAGCCGTGCGGCGAGAAGTTTACGAAGAAACCCATATTCATGTGCAAAATTTGCGTTACTTTGGTAGCCAACCTTGGGCATTTCCCAATTCGCAAATGGTCGGGTTTTTAGCCGATTACGCCGGCGGTGAGATTCAAATTCAGCCGGAAGAAATTCATGACGCTCAATGGTTTGCTTATGACCAGCTGTTGCCTGAGCTACCGCCCCATGGCACGATTGCGCGCAAACTTATTGAAGCGACACTGGCATTGTGTCAACAACATCATAATAACGAGAGATTTTATGACCACATTAAAAAATGACCGCTATTTAAGAGCCCTTTTACGTCAACCTGTGGATATGACGCCGATTTGGATGATGCGCCAAGCCGGGCGGTATTTGCCCGAATACAAAGCCACTCGTGCGCAAGCCGGTGATTTTATGTCCTTGTGTCGCAATGCAGATTTAGCCTGTGAAGTGACATTACAACCGTTGCGCCGTTATGCTTTGGATGCCGCGATTTTATTTTCCGATATTTTAACGATTCCCGATGCTATGGGACTCGGCTTAAGCTTTGGCGCCGGTGAAGGGCCGAAATTTGAACGGGTTATCGACAGCAAAAGTGCGGTAGAAAATTTACCTGTTCCGGATCCGGAACAAGAACTGCAATATGTGATGAATGCGGTGCGCACGATTCGCCGTGAACTCAATGGTGAAGTGCCCCTTATCGGCTTTTCCGGGAGTCCGTGGACATTGGCTACTTACATGGTGGAAGGCGGTTCTTCTAAAGCCTTTACGAAAATTAAAAAAATGCTGTATAGCGAACCGCACTTATTGCACGCCTTGTTAGATAAACTGGCTGATAGCGTGATTCTTTACTTAAATGCGCAAATTAAAGCCGGCGCCCAGGCGGTTATGGTGTTTGATACGTGGGGCGGCATGTTGGCGCATCGTGAGTATCCGGAGTTTTCTTTGCGTTATATGCACAAAATCGTGGACGGTTTGATTCGTGAACATGAAGGACGCCGTGTGCCGGTTACCTTATTTACCAAAGGTGGCGGATTATGGTTAGAAGCCATGGCTGACACAGGCTGTGATGCCGTGGGCTTGGATTGGACGGCGGATATTGCGGAGGCACGTCGTCGCGTTGGGCATAAAGTGGCATTGCAAGGCAATATGGATCCGAGTGTACTCTATGCGCCAGCCGGTCGAATTGAAGAGGAAGTGCGGTCGATTTTGGCGGCGTTTGGTGAAGGGAGCGGCCATGTATTTAATCTTGGGCATGGCATTCATCAGGATGTGCCGGAAGAAAGCCCGAAAGTCTTGGTGGATGCGGTACACCAGCTATCCAAGCCTTATCATCTCTAAAGTGCGGTAAAAATAATATGCGAAATCCGATTCATAAACGTTTAGAAAATCTCGCCACTTGGCAGCATTTAACTTTTATGGCGTGTCTATGCGAACGAATGTATCCCAACTATCATTTGTTTTGCCAAATCACAGAACAACCACAAAACGCCAAGGTGTATCACAATATTTTGAATTTGGTGTGGGAATATTTAACGGTTAAAGAGGCCAACATTAATTTTGAAAATCAGTTAGAAAAACTGGAAAACATTATTCCGGATGTGAATGACTATGATTTTTACGGTGTTGTGCCGGCATTAGATGCTTGTGAAGGGTTGGCGGAAGTGTTGCATACCATCATTGCCGGCGCGTCATTGGAGCAAGCGGTAAAAGTCAGCCAACTGTCATTGGGAACGGTAGCGGGTTATTTAGAAACGGAATATGATCGCACCTTATCCGAGGTGGAACTGAAGGAATCGGATTTAATCCAGCAAGAATTAGATGTGCAATGGCAACTGTATCGCGCGTTAAAAGAGGCGGAAAGGCATGATGTTGAACTGATTTCTGATTTAAAAAATGCGTTGCGTGAAGAGGCGGTTTCGAATATTTGTATAAAAATAGAACAGTAATGTGATATTTTCCACAAAAATCATAATTCATGCTTTGCTTTCGGTGCAACTTAGATTAAGCTTTGCCTGCACTGATTATAGTGAGCTCAGTTTATTGAATGAGTAATGATAATATTATTTATTTCACCACTGTAAATTTAAAAAAATAGAAGGTACTAATCTATGAACAAAACAGATTTAATTGATGCTATTGCAAGCGCAGCCGAATTAAATAAAAAACAAGCTAAAGCTGCTTTAGAAGCAACTTTAGATGCAATCACTGAAAGCTTAAAAAAAGGTGATGCCGTACAATTAATCGGTTTCGGCACATTTAAAATCAATGAGCGTAAAGCGCGTACCGGCCGTAACCCACAAACCGGCGCCGAAATCAAAATTGCAGCATCTAAAGTACCGGCATTCGTTTCCGGTAAAGCATTAAAAGATGCCGTTAAATAATTAGTTCTGAAATTGAATCTTTAAACCCTGTTTATGATAAACAGGGTTTTTTGTTACCTATCTTTTTATTTACATCCTTTCTAAATCGCTATAAACTTTCGAACCGAAATTTAACTGGAACTATTTGGGTTTGGAAATGACTAAACGACACATTCAGCCTCGCAATACCCAACAACGTCGTCACGGCATCATGCAATTATTGCTGGAGCGCGGAGAGGTGAGCGTTGATCAGCTTGTTCAGTTGTTTGATACTTCGGAAGTCACGATTCGTAAAGACCTAACGGTGTTAGAAAACAATGGTTTCTTAGTGCGTCGTTACGGTGGCGCGATCTTAATGCCGCAAGAACTCATTGAGGACGAACAGGAAGATTTTCTTTCGGAACGAAAGTTGGCCATTGCTAAACGGGCAGCCGAACGTATTTTAGATCACAACCGTATTATTATTGATAGCGGCACCACCACGGCGGCATTGATTAAACAGTTGAACAACAAGCAAGGGTTGGTGGTGATGACCAATTCTATGTATGTAGCGAACGAGCTGCGTTCCCTCGAAAATGAGCCAACGTTGTTAATGACCGGTGGCACATGGGATAAAGCTTCTGAGTCTTTTCAAGGTAAAGTGGCGGAGCAAGTATTGCGTTCCTATAACTTCGACCAGCTGTTTATCGGTGCCGATGGAATTGATTTTGATCGTGGAACGACCACATTCAACGAATTGGTTGGCTTAAGCCAAGTGATGGCCGATGTGGCGCGTGAAGTGATTGTGATGGTGGAATCTCAAAAGATTGGGCGAAAGATGCCTAACGTTGAATTGGTGTGGCAGCAAATTGATGTATTGATTACCGATAATTTGTTGTCAGAAGACAGTAAAAAACGCATTGAAGCTCATGGCGTAGACGTCATTTGCGCTTAGCTTAAAAGTGCGGTTATTTTAAATAATGTTTTTTTTAGCTTATTTCAGGAGAGCAAAAAGTTATGTGTGGAATTGTTGGTGCCGTCGCACAACGTGATGTGGCAGAAATTTTAATTAATGGATTACATCGCCTTGAATACCGTGGTTATGACTCCGCAGGATTGGCAGTAGTCAATTTACAACATGAATTACAACGTGTACGTTGCTTAGGCAAAGTGAAAGCGTTGAATGAGGCAGTGGAAAAATCCCCGCTTATCGGTGGCACCGGCATTGCGCACACCCGTTGGGCAACCCATGGCGCACCTTCCGAAGATAACGCACACCCCCACGTTTCCGGCAATTTTGCGGTGGTGCACAACGGCATTATCGAAAACTATGAAGAATTGCGTGCGTTGTTGAAAGCGCGTGGTTATGTGTTTACCTCTCAAACAGATACGGAAGTCATTGCGCATTTGGTGGAATGGGAAATGCGCAGCGCAGGCAGTTTATTGGAAGCTGTGCAGAACGTCGTAAAACAATTAACCGGCGCCTATGGTATGGTCGTGATGGATCGTATGCATCCGGAACATCTCGTGGCAGCGCGCTCCGGCAGCCCGTTGGTGATCGGTTTGGGCATCGGCGAAAACTTCCTTGCTTCGGATCAACTTGCTTTGTTAAGCGTTACCCGCCGCTTTATTTTCTTAGAAGAGGGCGACATTGCAGAAATTACTCGCCGTTCCGTGGATATTTACGATTGCGATGGTCATAAAGTCGAGCGTGAGGCGCATGATTCCAATTTAGAAAACGATGCGGCGGAAAAAGGCAGACACCGTCACTTCATGCAAAAAGAAATTTACGAACAACCGACCGCACTTATCAACACGATGGAAGGTCGTGTAACCCACAACAACGTGGTGGTGGAAGCGATCGGTAACGGTGCGAAAGACATTCTCGAAAAAGTGGAACACATTCAAATTGTGGCTTGTGGTACATCTTACAATTCAGGGATGGTGTCTCGTTATTGGTTTGAAAGCGTGGCCGGCGTGAGTTGTGATGTGGAAATTGCCTCTGAATTTCGTTACCGCAAATTTGTAGTACGCCCAAACAGTTTATTGATTACGATTTCCCAATCCGGCGAAACAGCGGATACCCTAGCCGCCTTACGTTTAGCGAAAGAAAAAGGCTATATGGCGGCGATGACGATTTGTAACGTAGCCGGTTCGTCCCTTGTGCGCGAATCGGATCTGGCATTCATGACCCGCGCCGGCGTGGAAATCGGGGTAGCCTCCACCAAAGCCT
Organism: Aggregatibacter valvarum; assembly: GCF_980468985.1. Lineage (NCBI taxonomy): Bacteria > Pseudomonadati > Pseudomonadota > Gammaproteobacteria > Pasteurellales > Pasteurellaceae > Aggregatibacter > Aggregatibacter valvarum. The sequence continues at coordinate 101,732 of NZ_OZ413141.1, forward strand.
TTACAACGCAGTTAGCCGCATTGTTAATGTTAGTCGTGGCGGTTGGTAAAGCCAAACAGACTCTTTCTACGGAGAAAGAGCAGGACATTGTGAAAGCATTGCAAGCGTTGCCGGCGGAGATTGAAAAGGCTTTAGCGTTCGATAAACACATTGAAACCTTGGCGGAAGATTTTGCCGAAAAGAACCATGCGTTATTTTTAGGTCGTGGCGAGTTCTACCCCATTGCGATGGAGGCCTCGTTGAAGTTAAAAGAAATTTCCTACATTCACGCAGAAGCCTATGCCGCCGGTGAGCTAAAACACGGTCCGTTAGCCTTAATTGATGCCGATATGCCGGTGATTGTGGTCGCACCAAACAATGAATTGCTGGAAAAAATCAAATCCAACATAGAAGAAGTGCGCGCCCGTGGCGGTCAATTGTATGTGTTTGCTGATAAAGAGGCCGGTTTTAGTGAAGCGGAAGGCATGAAAATCATCACCATGCCAACGGTAAATGATATTACCGCACCGATTTATTACACCGTGCCGATGCAGCTGTTGGCTTATCACATTGCCCTAATTAAAGGCACCGATGTGGATCAGCCTCGTAACTTAGCGAAAGCGGTTACCGTGGAATAATCTCTCAAAACGCCTGAAATTCTGACCGCACTTTGAATGACAAAATCAAAGTGCGGTCTTTTTTTTTATAAATTTTGCCCATGTAACATACCGTATTGCACGATTAAAATAACGTCATGTAGCATACAACATGCTGCACGAACAAGGCGAAATTACCCAGACCGTAGCGTGCAACTTGTTGCACGAAAAAGACGGAATTAAACAAACGATGTGCTTAAAGGCACGGTCATTGTTGGGGCGTTTTTATCCATTCTCCACAATGAACGGAAAGGTATTTCGTGCATCAAGATGCACGCTACGAGAAAAAAACGTGATTGAACCAACGTCGCGTGCAACTTGTTGCACGAAAAAGACGGAATTAAACAAACGATGTGATTAAATGCACGGTCATTTTTTGGGCATTTTTATCATCCATACACCCAATTTAACGGAAAGGTATTTCGTGCATCAAGATGCACGCTACGAGAATCCAAAACGTGATTGAACCAACGTCGCGTGCAACGTGCTGCATGAACAAGGCAAAATTACCCAGACCGTAGCGTGCAACTTGTTGCACGAACAAGACGGCATTAAACAAACGATGTGCTTAAACGAGCGGTCATTTTGGGGGACGTTTTTACCTATTTACCAAAATGAACGGAAATATATTCCGTGCATCAAGATGCATGCTACGAGAATCCAAAACGTGATTGAACCAACGTCGCGTGCAACGTGCTGCATGAACAAGGCAAAATTACCCAGATCGTAGCGTGCAACTTGTTGCACGAAAAAGAAGGAATTAAACAAACGATGTGATTAAATGCACGGTCATTTTTTGGGCATTTTTATCATCCATACACCCAATTTAACGGAAAGATATTTCGTGCATCAAGATGCACGCTACGAGAATCAAAACGTGATTAAATCAACGTAGCGTGCAACGTGCTGTACGAACAAGGCGAAATTACCCAGACCGTAGCGTGCAACTTGTTGCACGAATAAGGCAAAATCATCCAGACAACGTGCGCAAAAGTGCGGTAGAAAAATAAAACGTTTTTAACCTTTCGCCAAAATTCCTTTCAGGAATCGCGCGGTATGCGAACCTTCTACGTTAGCCACCTGCTCCGGCGTACCGGTGGCGATAATTTGCCCGCCGCCACTACCACCTTCTGGGCCGAGATCCACAATCCAGTCGGCGGTTTTAATCACGTCTAAATTGTGCTCAATGACCACGATAGTATTGCCTTGATCGCGCAAGCGGTGCAACACGGAAAGCAACTGTTTGATGTCGGCAAAGTGTAGCCCGGTAGTTGGTTCGTCCAGAATATACAGGGTTTTGCCCGTATCCCGTTTAGAGAGTTCCGTTGCCAATTTCACCCGTTGCGCTTCACCACCGGAAAGGGTGGTGGAAGATTGGCCCAAGCGGATATAAGACAAGCCTACGTCCATTAGCGTTTGCAGTTTGCGCGCAATCATCGGAACCGCATCGAAAAATTCGCGCGCTTCTTCCACGGTCATGTCTAACACTTGATGAATGGTTTTACCTTTGTAGCGAATTTCTAAGGTTTCGCGGTTGTAGCGTTTGCCCTTACATTGGTCGCAAGGCACGTACACATCCGGCAGGAAGTGCATTTCCACTTTGATTACGCCGTCGCCCTGACAGGCTTCGCAACGCCCGCCGCGTACGTTAAAACTGAAGCGTCCCGGATTGTAGCCGCGTGCTCGAGCTTCCGGTACGCCGGCGAACAGCTCACGAATAGGGGTAAATACGCCCGTGTAGGTTGCCGGGTTAGAGCGCGGTGTACGTCCAATTGGGCTTTGGTCAATATCGATGACTTTGTCGAAAAATTCTAAACCTTCGATAGATTTATACGGCGCTGCTTCCGAATTTTCCGCACGGTTTAACGCATTTTGGGCAATCGGGAACAAGGTGTCGTTTATCAACGTGGATTTGCCTGAACCGGACACGCCGGTGATACACGTGAACAAGCCCACCGGAATCTCTAAATTGACGTTTTTCAGATTATTGCCTGATGCGCCGAATAACTTGAGTATTTTTTTCTTATCAAGTGCGGTACGTTTTTTCGGTATTTCGATTTTTTCTGCGCCGGATAAGAATTTGCCTGTAAGCGAGTTTGGATTTTGCATGATTTGCTGTGCTGTCCCTTCGGCAATGACGTTGCCACCATGCACACCTGCGCCAGGGCCAATATCGATAATGTGGTCGGCGCTTAAAATCGCATCTTCATCATGTTCCACCACAATCACAGTATTGCCGAGATTTCGTAAGTGAATCAAGGTACTAAGCAAGCGTTCGTTATCCCGTTGATGTAACCCTATAGACGGTTCATCCAACACATACATCACGCCGACCAAGCCCGCACCAATTTGGCTGGCAAGGCGAATGCGTTGCGCTTCACCGCCTGAAAGGGTTTCAGCGGAGCGGGAAAGGGAAAGATAATTCAAGCCCACATTCACCAAAAATTGTAACCGCTCTTTGATTTCTTTCAGAATCTTCTCGGCGATTTGCGCTTTTTGTCCGCTCAGTTGTAGCGCTCCAAAAAAGCTCAAGGCTTCCCCGATGCTTTTCTCTGAGACATCAGGCAGATTGGTTTGCTCAATATAAACGTTGCGTGCCTCTGGGCGCAAACGCGAACCGCCACAATCGGCACAAGGGCGATTGCTGATATGTTTAGCAAGTTCTTCGCGCACTGACATGGATTCCGTTTCTTTATAGCGGCGCGCCATGTTGTTCAAAATACCTTCAAAGACATGGTGGCGCAACACCACATCGCCACGATCGTTCATGTATTGGAATTCAATTTCTTCCTTGCCGGAGCCGTGCAAAATAATCTGTTGGATTTTTTTCGGCAGTTCTTCAAAAGGCGTTTCAATATCGAAATGGTAGTGTTTCGCCAAGGACGTGAGCATTTGGTAATAATAGAAATTGCGACGATCCCAGCCTTTAATAGCGCCATTGGCAAGGGAAATGCTTGGATTTTGCACCACACGTTTTTCATCGAAATATTGTTGCACGCCCAAACCATCACAAGTCGGGCACGCACCGGCAGGGTTATTAAAGGAGAAGAGACGAGGTTCCAGTTCCGGCACCGAATAGCCGCAGTGCGGACAGGCAAAGTTAGCAGAGAACACCAGTTCTTCCGCCTTCGGATCGTCCATATAGGCGACTACTGCCGTACCACCGGAAAGCTCGAGCGTGGTTTCAAAGGATTCCGCCAATCTTGTGGCTAAATCCGACCGCACTTTAAAGCGATCCACCACCACTTCGATGGTATGCTTTTTCTGTAATTCCAGTTTTGGCGGATCGGATAAATCACAAATCTCACCATCGATACGGGCGCGAATGTAGCCTTGCGCGGCAATTTGTTGCAATAATTTAACGTGTTCACCTTTGCGCTCTTTTACCACCGGCGCCAACAACATCATTTTGCTTTCTTCAGGCAGAGAAAGCACTTTATCCACCATTTGGCTGATCGTTTGCGCCGTGAGTGGCACATTATGATGAGGACAGCGCGGCTCGCCCACGCGGGCAAACAACAAACGCAGGTAATCGTGAATTTCGGTAATGGTACCCACTGTTGAACGTGGGTTGTGTGAGGTAGATTTTTGCTCAATAGAAATGGCCGGTGAAAGCCCTTCAATATGATCTACATCGGGTTTTTCCATTAATGACAAAAATTGACGCGCATAGGCGGACAAGGATTCCACATAACGGCGTTGCCCTTCGGCATACAGCGTATCAAAGGCTAAAGAAGACTTACCTGAGCCGGATAAACCGGTAATAACAATGAGTTTGTCGCGTGGAATCGTTAAGTTAATATTTTTTAGATTGTGGGTTCTTGCACCACGAATATCGATGGTATCCATAATAGATTTTATAAATGAAAAGAAGTATAAATTTGCGATAATTATCGCATATTCCTAAATAACTGTGCAAATATCCAGTTAATTTTCTTGAAAGCGTGGATTTATCCCGAATTTTCAGGCAGAATAGAGCAAATTTTTTTACAGCAAAATTGAATAAAGAAGAGGATATTATGGCTGGAGTAAATAAAGTCATTATTGTGGGCAACTTAGGTAACGATCCTGAAATTCGCACCATGCCGAACGGCGAAGCGGTTGCCAACATTACCGTTGCCACCAGTGAAAGCTGGAATGATAAAAACACTGGCGAACGTCGTGAAGTGACCGAATGGCACCGCATTGTGTTCTATCGTCGTCAGGCGGAAGTGGCGGGCGAATACCTGCGCAAAGGTTCTAAAGTTTATGTTGAAGGGCGTTTAAGAACCCGCAAATGGCAAGACCAAAACGGCCAAGATCGCTACACCACAGAAATTCAAGGCGACGTTTTACAAATGTTAGACAGCCGCGCTGATCGTCAATCTGGCGGCTACGCCCCAGCAGCACAGCCAAGCTACTCAAGCCAAGCACCAAGCGCGCCAACTGCACCACGCGCCACCCCGGCAAGCAAACCGGCAGCCGAAGTACCGATGGATAATTTTGATGATGATATTCCGTTCTAACGAATAAAGAACAAAAATGATAAAGGGTCTGATGTTATGTCAGACCCTTTGTTTTTTTATAACATAAAGTCGGTGTATTTTTAGCATAAAAGTGCGGTCATTTTTCTGTGTGTTTTTCCAACTTAAATATCGTAAGTTTTGACCGTACTTTTTTATCGTAATAAGAAAGTAGGGCATTTTAGGGCGCAAGTACGCAATCACCAGATACTACGGTACCTCCAACGTAAGAGGGTTTTTGTAAGGCGTTTGCTTATTGATTAATACTTAAGAAAATTGGCACAAGCGTGGACACTTGCGCCATCAGGGGGTGCTATTTTGTGAGGTCATTTCAGCTCTGTGCAGCAGCCACATAATTTCGAGACATCAAGCCGCACTTTTATATCTTATTTAATGACGGTAATTTTCCATTTAGCATCATCGATTTGTTCAAAATCAGTTACTTCGTAACCCTCTTCTGCCGCCCATGCAGGAATGGCTTCTGTGGCTTGTGTGCAGTCAAATTCAATTTCTAACCCATCGCCCTTATTGAGTTTCGCCATGGCTTCTTTGGCTTCAACCAATGGGAAAGGGCAAACTAAACCGAGTGTAGGTAATTTAACAATCATTTTTATCTCCTAAAATTAAGCTGTGACGGTTTTTAATCGTTGCGGTCGGATAATGGTAAAGTAAGCGGCAACCCAAGTGCCAAGCACCATTAGTGGCAAAGAAACCCAGCCTTGCCATGAGAAGAAAGCGGTTTCAACCAAGCCATTACCAATAGAGCAACCGCCTGCAAGGCTTGCACCGATGCCCATAAAAATCCCGCCTAGTGCGCTACGCAAAATGGTCGTGACATCGGGAACGCGAACGCGAAATTCATTGCTTCCTTTCGCCCCAATAAATGAACCAATAAAAATCCCTAGGACGAGGAACACACCCCAGTTAATAAATTTGTCATTGCCGGTAACGAGGTATTGCATAATGTTGGCAGAAGGGCCGGTAATACCTAGGCCAAATTCACGTCCTGTTGCTACGCTTAAAGGCCAAGCGAGCAAAGCGATTAATCCCACCAACACGGCAGACACAAAAGGATGCCAGCGTTTTTCAAATAACAAATGGGCGAAACCTGTTTTTCTTGGTTTAAGCGTCGCTAATTTGGGCGCCGGTTTGCTTAAATGTTTGTACACATAATAACCGGTAATCAAACTAAGTAATGCGACCAACCACCACGGTGAAATGCCGAAGGTATCGTAAATATTGCGTTGTTCGATATTAATATCGCGCAATGCTTTATTAAAATCACCGAGTGGGCCGGTTCTCATCATTGCGCTTAACAGCATATAGGTAAAAAGTGCAATCCAGCTTCCGACTAAACCTTCTGCCGCACGATACCAAGTTCCTGTGGCACAACCGCCAGCCAACACAATGCCGATACCAAATAAAAATGCGCCGGTTAATACGGCTAAAAAGGCAAAGTTTTCAGCAGGATCAACATTCAACACGCCTATTTCTTTTAATAAAAAGAAGCCGATAGATTGCACCGTAATGGCAATAAGTAATGCAACAAACATTTTGTTGTTTTTGGTGATATATAAATCACGAAAGGCACCGGTGATACAAAAACGCCCACGTTGCATCACAAAACCAAGCAAAATACCACAAAATAACCCTGTTAAAAGCATAGGATCTCCTAAAGTAAGTAAAAAACGAATGCGGTATTTTTAATGAATTTAGAATATATACGCCAAGAACTTTTAGTTAATTGGTATGTGATTTAGAAATAACAATCCGCACATTTACGTGCGGATTGTTATTTTTTTATAGCATAAAGTCAGTATATTTTTAGCATAAAAGCGCAGTTATTTTCCTAGGTGTTTTATCTTGGTTTGGTCTCTGCTAAAAAATCATAATGCTGATTCATGTGCGCTGCCCAAGTTACTAAATTTGGGGAGAGCTTGTTTAAATCTAACCCGATTTGAGTTTGACGAAATACCCACCAGTCAATAAGACAGACGGCACTTATCGTACCGATATTTAACTGCTCATCAAATTTTGTCAGATACTTTTCCAATTCAATAAAACTACGACAATTACGTTCATTGAGTTGTTCATGCCGTGTCGTCCACCATTCTTCCTGTGGGCGAAGCATGCGTTCAGCAAGCATTGGAATGGTATTTTCTAAAATGCCATCCACCAAAGAATGCACCTGTAGCACCTGCCAGCGTTGTTCTCCTTGTGGAAATAAACACTTACTGTGTCCGATAGAATCGAAATATTCACTGATTAATAGACTACCAAATAACCATTCTCCGTTATCAAGTTGTAGCGCCGGAATGCGTCCGAGCGGGTTGTCTTGGTTATGTGGAGAATCGGGATCGAACGCGGATGTCACGCGTAACAATTCAATTTTTTCGTCCAATTTATGATATTTAAGCACAGCCATCACTTTGCGCACAAAGGGACTTGCGGTGGAATACCAAAGTTTCATGGTGATCTCCTTGTTTATTGCATCTTGGAAGCCTATAAAAGGACAGTTAAATTTTACCGCACTTTTGCCAATGACTTCTCTCTTAGAAAACTAAAACGTTGCGGGGGACACGAAAATTACCTCACTTGATCACTTTGTGTCCGACAGTGTTTTGTAAAATAAAAATCCTTTTAGGCAGATTTAGCGGTCATATTTTATTATGTTTCTGAAATAGTTAAATTCTTTATTAATCAAACACTTCCCGCCTTTTCAATCACCAAAATCCGTGCTTCGCCTTGCGGGTGGGCAACGTGTTCGGTGCCGATGCCGGCGTAGAAAATATCGCCGGTTTCTAACAATACGCTTTTGGCTTCGCCGCGCTCTTTGTAGTGCATTTCCACCACGCCGTCCATTACGGCAAAGACTTCTTCGCCATCATTGATATGCCATTTGTAAGGCTCATTTGTCCAATGCAAACGCACGCTGATGCCATTCATTTCGGTGATATCCAAGCCGCCCCATGCACGGGTGGCGGTGAAATCTGCGCTACGGATAATTTTGTGTGACATATTCTCTCCTTCGTTTTAATGTGCTTCGTCCCAGTTTTTGCCCACGCCCACATCCACAATCAGTGGCACCACAAGTTCGGCAGCCGCTTCCATGTGTTGTTTGATGAGATCGCTAAAAAACGCGATTTTTTCTGACCGCACTTCAAACACCAATTCGTCATGCACCTGCATGATCATGTGAATATCCGGATCATCACGCGTAATTTCATCCAGTTTAATCATGGCGCGTTTAATGATGTCTGCAGCGGTGCCTTGCATCGGCGCGTTAATTGCCACCCGTTCCGCGCCTTTACGACGCATGGCGTTGGAAGAATTGATTTCCGGCAAATATAAACGGCGTCCGAATAAGGTTTCTACGTAGCCCTGCGCTTTCGCTTTTTCACGGATGTCGTGCATAAAGGTTTGCACGCCCGGGTAACGTTGGAAATACAAATCCATGTAGCGTTGCGCATCCGCGCGGGAAATCCCAAGCTGACGAGAAAGCCCGAAAGAGGACATACCGTAAATCAGTCCGAAGTTAATGGCTTTCGCGTTGCGGCGTTGTTCGCTAGTCACCTGTTCCAACGGCAAACCGAAAATTTCAGCGGCGGTAGAGCGGTGAATGTCTTTGCCTTGCGCGAACGCGTTAATCAAGCCGGCATCATTGGACAAATGCGCCATAATGCGCAGCTCGATTTGGGAGTAATCGGCGGCGATAATTTTATAGCCGTCACGGGCAATAAAGGCTTGGCGAATACGGCGCCCTTCCTCGTTACGAATCGGAATATTCTGCAAATTCGGATCACTGGAAGAAAGCCGCCCTGTTGCCGTCACAGCTTGATGATAAGAGGTGTGCACGCGCCCGGTTTGCGGGTTCACCATTTGCGGTAATTTGTCGGTGTAAGTGGATTTCAGTTTGCTCAAGCCACGATGTTCCACCAACACTTTCGGCAATTCGTGGCTGTACGCCAGTTCTTCCAACACTTCTTCATTGGTGGATGGCGCGCCTTTCGGGGTTTTTTGCAACACCGGCAAGCCGAGTTTATCGAACAGAATTTCTTGCAACTGTTTCGTGGACGCCAAATTGAACGGTTGCCCCGCCAGTTCGTGCGCCCGCATTTCAAGTGCGGTCAATCTTTCGGTAATTTCGTTGGACTGCAAGAACAGCGCATCAGAATCAATCAGCACGCCACAACGCTCCATGCGCGACAACACGCCGAGCAACGGCAACTCGATGGATTGATAAAGTTCCACCAAACTGGGTTGCGACTGAAGTTTTTCCCACAACACTTGTTGTAATTTCATGGTCACGTCGGCATCTTCCGCCGCGTATTCGCCTGCTTTTTCCAGTGGGATTTGGTTGAATGTCAGCTGATTTTTCCCTTTGCCGGCGATATCTTCAAAGCCGATGGTTTGGTGTCCGAGATAGCGTTTCGCTAAGTCATCCATGTTGTGTCGACCGGTGCTGTCCAAGGTGTAAGAAAGCAACATGGTGTCGAATTCAATGCCCTGCAATGCAATGCCGTTGCGGGCGAAAATAGTCATATCAAACTTGAGATTCTGCCCGACTTTACCGATAGTCGGATTTTCCAGAATCGGTTTGATGGCAGTAAGTGCGGTGCTTTTTTCGAGCGTTTTTGGCGCACCGAGATAATCCAAATGCAACGGTAAATACGCCGCTTCGCCATTTTCTAACGCAAAAGATACGCCGACCAAATTGGCGGACATATAATCCAACCCGTCGGTTTCCGTATCCACCGCAATCAGTTTCTCGGCACTTAATTTTTCTACCCAGCGGGCTAAATCCGCTTCAGTCAGAATATTTTCATAGCGGCTGCGGTCGATCTTAAATTTAACGGAATTTTCAACCGCACTTTCATCGGTTTTGACTGCCGGTGTCGCTTGATAAGGATTCATTTTCACCGATTGCGTCGGTTGCGTTACGGAACTGGTGCCGTTCATCACTTCGCCTAGCCAGCGTTTGAATTCATACCGTCCGAAATATTCGATTAAGGCATCATTATTGCTGTCACCAAGCGCAAGTTCTTGCGGAGAAAAGGCCAGTTCTACGTCGGTTTTGATGGTTGCTAACGCGTAGGACAAATCCGCCATGTCTTTTTCGGCAAGCAATTTTTCACCGAGTTTCTTCGCGCCACGAATCGGCAGTTCGGCAACTTTATCTAGATTGGCATAAATTTGCGCCATGCTGCCGATGCCCTGCAAAAGTCCTAATGCTGTTTTTTCACCTACGCCTGAGACACCGGGAATGTTGTCGGAACTGTCACCCATCAACGCCAGATAATCAATAATTAACTCCGGCGGAATACCGTATTTTTCAATCACGCCCGCGCGATCCAGCAAGCTGTTGTTCATGGTATTAATCAACATAATGTTATCGTCCACCAGCTGTGCCATGTCTTTGTCGCCGGTACTGATGAGTACTTTCTGCCCGTTTTTTGAGGCTTGGCATGCCAGCGTGCCGATCACATCGTCCGCTTCGACGCCTTCCACCACCAACAGCGGAATCCCCAATGCGCGGATCATGTCATGCAAGGGCTGGATTTGTTTACGCAGATCATCCGGCATCGGCGGACGGTGAGATTTATATTGCTCAAACATTTCATCGCGGAAAGTTTTGCCTTTGGCATCAAACACCACCGCAATATGGCTTGGCTGAACCTGCGAAATCAAGCTTTTCAACATATTCAGCACACCATACATGGCGCCTGTCGGTTCACCATTGGAGTTGGTCAGCGGAGGGAAAGCGTGAAAGGCGCGGTATAAATAAGAAGAACCGTCCACGAGGACAAGGGGATTTGCAGCAATTTGAGCCATAATCATCTCATGATGTTGATAAAATGTTGTCGCATTATAGCGAAAATCGGCTAAAGGCGCATGGGGAATCCCTCTGAAAAAAGGGATCAAAAAACACCGAAAAAACGTACCGCACTTTGTCTCGTCAGAGCGTTGGAATCGCGGATGGATCTTGATTCTAAGGGGGAAAATGCCTATACTCAGGTCGTTTTTAACACAATCCAACAGAGGATCTTATGAAAAAATTCACACTTTTAGCGCTTAGCGCGGCTATCGCATCAACAACGGCAATTGCCTCCGATGTTAATTTCACTGATTTAGGTATCGGGGTTGGCGTGGGCACAACAAAATATGAAGGTGCAAAACGTATTGCCAATATTGATGCTATCGTTGATTACGGTTTCCAACTTGATGAAAATGTCGTGGGTATCGTGGAAGGTAAATTGAAAGCGCATGATTCCAAATTACAAGACAACGCTTATGGCCGATTTGAACAACGAGGACGTTTAGGCGTAGGTTATTTGTTAGGTTATAAAGTTGCACCGTCTATTTTGCCTTATGCGAAACTCAGTGGCGAAGTGGTGAAATTTAAAAAATATGCTCACGATGGCAGCTACAGTGCAAGCGACACAAACTTAGGTTATGGTTTCGGTGCCGGTGTGAAAGCCGCCGTTGTGCCAAACTTTGAACTTGGCGTTGAATATTTACGCACCGGTCATCGCTTTGAAAGCACGAACATTAAAGGCAATACATTCAGCACAAGCGCGACCTATCGTTTCTAATTTGAATGCATTTTAAAGAGATTGCGCCGAAGGAAAACCAACGGCGCAATTTTTTTGCCTACGCAATCTTACGGAAACTTTGCCCTATCCTTTCCTATTTGGTGTAAAATTCGCCTGCTTATGAAATTTCACTCCCTAAAAACACTGCTTTTTTCGACCGCACTTTTCACCACAAGCGCCTGTGGCACCGTGGTAAAGCTCGTGGATCCAACGGAATCTTATAGTGCTTATGCCGGCACGAAATACGATGTCGAGATGGCAACGCGCTGGGGCTTGCCAATTTTGGATGTGCCGTTGTCTTTTCTATTGGATACAGCGCTACTGCCTTATGCGTGGTCGAAAAGTGAATAATCAATGACTATGAAACTCAATCCGCAACAACAACAAGCCGTGGAATATGTGTCCGGCCCCTGCCTCGTTTTAGCCGGTGCCGGCTCAGGAAAAACGCGTGTCATCATCAACAAAATCGCTCACCTTATTGGTAAGTGCGGTTATCTTCCAAAGCAAATCGCCGCCGTCACTTTCACCAATAAAGCCGCACGTGAAATGAAAGAACGTGTGGCACAGTCCATCGGTAAGGAATCCTCCAAAGGGCTAATTGTATCCACCTTTCACACCCTCGGGTTTGACATTATTAAACGCGAATACAAGTACTTAGGTTTTAAAGCGAACATGACGCTGTTTGATGAACATGATCAAATGGCGTTGCTAAAAGAGCTCACTGCCGATCTATTGCAAGAAGACAAAGAGTTACTACGCATGCTGATTAATCGCATTTCCAACTGGAAAAATGATTTGTGCAGCCCGCAACAAGCAATGGCATTGGCGCGTGATAAGCAAGAACAAACCTTTGCTCATTGTTATGACCGCTATAACAAACAATTGCGTGCTTACAATGCCTTAGATTTTGATGATTTGATTATGTTACCGACCCTACTGTTCAAACAGAACGAAGAAGTGCGGTCCAAATGGCAGGAGAAAATTCGCTATCTGTTGGTGGATGAATACCAAGACACCAATACCAGCCAATATGAGTTGATTAAGTTGTTAGTGGGCGATCGTGCGCGTTTCACCGTAGTGGGTGACGACGATCAGTCTATTTATTCTTGGCGTGGCGCACGACCACAGAATATGGTGCGATTACGCGATGATTTTCCGGCGTTACGGGTAATTAAACTGGAACAAAATTACCGTTCCAGCCAACGCATTTTGCATTGTGCCAATATCCTCATCGATAACAATGATCATGTTTTCGACAAAAAACTCTTTTCCAATTTAGGCGAAGGGGAAAAGTTACACATTATTGAAGCGAAAAACGAAGAACATGAGGCGGAACGAGTGGTAGGTGAGTTGATTGCTCACCGGTTTATCGCTAAAACCCATTATCGTGATTATGCCATTTTGTATCGTGGTAACCACCAATCGCGCTTGCTGGAAAAAATTTTGATGCAAAACCGCATTCCATACAAAATCTCCGGTGGCACATCCTTTTTCTCCCGCGCGGAAATTAAGGACATGATGGCGTATTTGCGTTTGGTGGTGAATCAAGATGACGATGCGGCGTTTTTGCGCATTGTGAACACGCCAAAACGGGAAATCGGTACGGCAACACTGGAAAAATTGGGTTCACTGGCACAAGAAAAACATGTCAGCTTATTTGAAGCGATTTTTGATTTTGAGCTGATTCAACGGGTCACGCCGAAAGCCTATGATGCGTTGCAAAAATTCGCCCGTTGGATTGTCGAATTGAATGATGAAATACAACGTTCCGAACCTGAACGTGCTGTGCGCGCCATGCTGGCTTCGTTACATTATGAAGAATATTTATACGAATACGCCACCAGCCCAAAAGCGGCAGAAATGCAGAGTAAAAACGTGGCGACACTGTTTGATTGGGTTGCTGATATGCTCAAAGGCGATGAATTTAACGAACCGATGAATCTGAACCAAATCGTCACCCGCTTAACGTTGCGCGATATGTTAGAACGGGGCGAAGAGGAAGATAACAGCGATCAGGTACAATTAATGACGCTTCATGCCTCCAAAGGGCTGGAATTTCCACATGTGTTTTTAATCGGCATGGAAGAAGGCATTTTGCCGCATCAAACCAGCATTGACGAAGACAACGTGGAAGAAGAACGCCGTTTGGCGTATGTGGGCATTACGCGTGCGCAGCAGAATCTATGGTTTTCTTTGTGCAAAGAACGACGTCAGTTCGGCGACTTGATTCGTCCGGAACCAAGTCGATTCTTACTGGAGTTGCCGGAAAACGATTTGCAATGGGAACGGGATAAACCGCCGTTAAGTGCCGAACAGCAACAGGCGAAAACGCAAAGCCATATTGCCAATTTACGGGCGATTTTACGTGGGAAATAATCTGTGAATGTGATACTTGAAGTTGTCGAGAAATCGCACAACTAACTTGATTTCAAGTACTTTTCGGAAAAAATAATTTGACTTATTGTCATAAACCCGTATTATACCGCCACACAAACCGATTGTGGTGAGATGGCCGAGTAGGCTGAAGGCGCTCCCCTGCTAAGGGAGTATGGGGTCAAAAACTCCATCGAGGGTTCGAATCCCTCTCTCACCGCCATTTGTTTAATTTGTCTCGCACCCGTAGCTCAGCTGGATAGAGTACTCGGCTACGAACCGAGCGGTCAGAGGTTCGAATCCTCTCGGGTGCGCCATTTTAAATCGACTCTATTATTTAAAATGGTCTGAGCAAATTAAACACCAACTACGCACCCGTAGCTCAGCTGGATAGAGTACTCGGCTACGAACCGAGCGGTCAAAGGTTCGAATCCTTTCGGGTGCGCCATTTCATTTTAGTTTCTCAATTCTTACTTTCTTTCCTGAGCAAAATGTCTAATAATGGGCCGTCGCCTGACTTGAGGCGATATTTTCAAACCATTATGGAGAAAAAAATGAAAAAATTATTAGTTGCAGTATTATTATCCGGTTTTGCAATGTCCGCATCTGCTGGCTTATCTAAAAGCTGCGAAACATATTTTGCTGAAATCGACTCTTTTGTGAGTGCAGTACCTGCAGCACAACAAGCGATGATGAAACAACAATATGAAGCAAGCAAACAACAATTATCTGCTTTACCAGAAGCTGCACAAGAGCAAGCTTGCTCCCAAGCAACTGAACAATTAAAACAAGCTAAAGCAGCAATGGGCAAATAATCCGGCTTTTTGTTTTTTTTCAAAGACCCGACATATGTTGGGTCTTTTTTATGGGCGAGAGTTAGGATTCGGCTAATAAACGTTGAATGAGTTTGGCATTTGCCGGGGGGAATTGAGCAGCATCCAGTTCGTTTTGTGCCAACCAGAAACCTTCTTGTCCCTCACGCCCAAAGGGCTCGCCAACCCATTCTTCTACCAGATAAAAAAAGAAAGAAATCACTTTAGTTGGGTATTCAAATTCAAAACGCTCAAACAGCTGTGCATTAAGTACCACAATACCGATTTCTTCTTCTAGTTCCCGTTTTAATGCCTGTTCCGGTGTTTCGCCTTTATCAACTTTACCGCCAGGAAACTCTAGGGACTGTGCAAAGTCTTGTCCTTCTAGGCGTTGAGTTAAATAAATTTGACCGAATTCGTTACGAATAATCCCGGCTGCAACCTGTACAAGCGGTTTCCTCATTTTTCCATCCTTCACTGAATCTTCATGAAAAAAAGTGCGGTTAAAAATTGAATTGTTTTTCTAACCGCACTTTTATTTATTTCCAATTAATGTTTGGCACGACTGCCGTGGCAATGTTTGTATTTTTTACCGGAACCACATGGACAAGGTTCGTTACGCCCGATTTTATGGTGTTCTTCCACCGCATGTTGAGCGTCTTGTTCATCCTGTGATTCTTCATTGTGATACTGCATTGTTGCCGCTTCGCGTTGCGCCAATTCTTGACGTAAACGTTCTGCTTCTTCCATTTCCTCTTGTGTGCGAACTTGGACGCGGCTTAAGGTGGTGACCACGCTTAATTTCAAGGCATCCAACATTTCGGTAAACATTTGGAAAGACTCTTTTTTGTACTCTTGTTTCGGATCTTTTTGTGCATAACCGCGTAAATGAATACCACGGCGTAGGTGATCCATCGCAGATAAATGTTCTTTCCAAAGTTCATCTAGGGTTTGCAACATCACGCCTTTTTCAAAATTGCGCATAGTTTGTGCACCGGCCAATTCTTCTTTGCGTTTATATTCATCAGTAGCCGCTTGAATAATACGCTCACGCAAGGTTTCTTCATGCAGATGATTGTCTTCATCCAGCCATTTGGTGATAGGTAAATCCAGCGCGAAATCTTGTTTTAAACGTTGTTCCAATGCCGGCACATCCCATTGTTCTTCAAGTGATTGTGGCGGAATGTATTGATCGATAACACTGTTGAATACGTCCTGACGAATCACATCGATAGTTTCAGAAATATCGTCATTTTCTAACAATTCATTGCGTTGTTCATAAATCGCATGACGTTGGTCGTTTGCCACATCATCAAATTCGAGTAAGTTTTTACGCCCATCGAAGTTGTGTGCTTCCACTTTAGCTTGTGCGGAGGCAATGACTTTTGCCAACAGCTTGGATTCCATGGCCTCGCCAGGTTGGCTGAAGGCTTTGCGCATCATGTTAAGTTTGCCTTCATTGAGGTAAATACGCATTAACGCATCGTCTAAGGATAAATAGAAACGGGAAGAACCTGGGTCCCCTTGACGACCGGAACGACCGCGCAACTGGTTGTCGATGCGACGGGATTCGTGGCGTTCAGTACCGATAATGTGCAGGCCACCGGCTTGTTTTACAATGTTATGGCGTTCTTGCCATGCGGCTTTGATTGCCTCAATTTGTTCCGGCGTTGGATTTTCCAGTTTATCCACTTCCGCTTTCCAGTTACCTCCCAGCACGATATCGGTACCACGACCCGCCATGTTGGTGGCGATAGTGACGGCTCCCGGATACCCTGCATTGGCAACGATTTCCGCTTCTTGTGCGTGGAACTTGGCGTTCAACACATTATGTTTAATGCCCGCTTTGGTTAACGCATTCGAGAGTAATTCGGATTTTTCAATAGAGATTGTGCCCACTAATACCGGTTGTTTACGTGCTACACAATCTTTGATGTCCTCAATAATGGCATCAAATTTGTATTCTTCCGTTTCGAACATCACATCGGTGCGGTCATCACGGATCATCGGACGGTTGGTCGGAATGACGACGGTTTCTAAGCCATAAATTTTTTGGAATTCAAAGGCTTCCGTATCCGCCGTACCGGTCATCCCCGCTAATTTCTCGTATAAACGGAAATAGTTTTGGTAAGTGATAGAGGCGACAGTTTGGTTTTCGCTTTGAATGCGAACCCCTTCTTTGGCTTCGATGGCTTGGTGTAAGCCGTCCGACCAACGACGACCTGCCATCGTACGACCTGTGTGTTCATCTACAATAACAATCTCGCCATCTTTTACAATGTAATCCACATCACGTTCAAATAAGGTATGAGCGCGCAATGCCGCCATAACGTGGTGTAACAAAGAAATTTTAGACGGTGAATAAAGGGATTCGGTGTCTTTCATGAACCCATGTTCAATTAACCATTGTTCGCATTTTTCTTGCCCACGTTCGGTCAAGTAAGCTTGTTTGGTTTTTAAATCCAACGTGTAATCGCCTGTACCTTGATATTCTTCGGTATCTTCTTTGTCTTGTTTAATTAAGACAGGAATCAATTTGTCGATAGCAATATACAGTTCGGAGCTGTCTTCTGCCTGACCGGAAATAATTAACGGCGTACGTGCTTCATCGATTAAGATGGAGTCCACTTCGTCCACTAACGCATAGTAGAGATCTTTTTGAAAACGCTCTTGCGGGGCGTGCGCCAAGTTGTCACGCAAATAGTCAAAACCTAGCTCGCTGTTGGTGGCATAAGTAATGTCTGCGGCGTATGCTGCGCGTTTTTCTTCCGGTGACATACCTGGCACGTTTACGCCAACGGTCATCCCCAAAAATTCAAATAATGGACGATTAGTTTCCGCATCGCGGCGGGCAAGATAGTCATTCACGGTAACCACATGCACGGCTTTGCCCGGTAATGCGTTCAAATAGCATGGCAATGTCGCAGTTAAGGTTTTCCCTTCACCGGTACGCATTTCCGCGATACAGCGACTGTTAAGCACCATACCACCGATAAGTTGCACGTCGAAATGACGCATACCAAGCACACGTTTACTGGCTTCACGCACGGTCGCGAATGCTTCCGGCATTAAACTTTCCAAGGTTGCGCCTTGCGCTAAACGGTCACGGAATTCCGCCGTTTTTGCTTTCAGCTGTTCATCGCTTAACGCTTCGTATTCCGGCTCAAGTTTATTAATTTTAACGACGATTTTATTAAGGCGGCGCAAAACACGGTCGTTACGGCTGCCAAAAATTTTAGTTGCAATAGTTCTAAGCATAATTCTTTCTTTTTTAAAAACAGATAAATGAAATCGTTTAATGACATTAAACGACGGAATAAATAAGACAATCGAGGTTAAATGAATGCCGGTCCGGCACGAATTGGCGCATGAGAAATAAACGGTGAACGCGAAAAGTGCGGTTCATTTTGGGAGAGAATTTCAACTGCCGGTAAGGTCTGTTGCGGTTGACATTGTTGCTGGCGGGTTTGTTGTAATAAAGACACCGCCGTTAAAATTTGAGGCGCATTTTGCTGCTGCGTATTTTGATAGTTTTCATTACCAACAGCAGCGGGATAATTCAGTTCCTGCGTAGCGGGCAAAACAAAAATCGCCAGCATGCCGAGAAGCAGTCGCGACCAAAAATTGTGTTTGCTTTTGTTGGAAATAATCATAAGGATTTCACTATCAAAAAATTGTCGGTATTGTAGCGGAATTTCGCTACAATGTCATAAATATTAGGGCGGAGAAGCGGAAAACAAGGCAATGCGTTATCAAAAACCGATCAATATTCAAACTTTATTGCAAGATTCGCCATTGGCGAAAATGATGCAAAAAGGCGTTCGACTGAATGAACTAAATCAGCAAATGAAAGCCTTCTTTCCCGCGGAATTTGCCGGGCTGTATCGTATTGCCAATATTGAGCAACAGAGTTTGCGTATTGAGGTGGCCAATGCCATGGTTCGCCAAAGTTTTTTGTTTCGCCAACAGGCATTATTGGGCGTTATTCAGCAGCAGTTGCCGGAAATTACCGAATTAATTTTTTACATTAACCCTGAATTTCGTCCTGAGTCATAAAAGTGCGGTGTCTTTTCCAGGTGTTTTTACGGAGATGAGATGAAAATAGGGAAGTTAGCCAAAGCGGTTGGTTGCAGTGTGGATGCCATTCGATTTTATGAACAAAAAGGCATCATGCCACGCCCGTTGCGTTCTGCAGGTGGTTTCCGTTTATACACTGACGAACATGTGCAGCGCTTGTCATTTATTTGTTATTGCCGTTCTTTGGATATGTCCCTGGAAGAAATCAAATTGCTCTTGAGTTTGGACACCGCATCAGAACAACAAAAAACAGAAATTAATCAATTACTCGATCGGCATATTCAAGACATCGCCAAGCATATTCATCGTCTGCAACATTTACGCATGAATTTGTTGCAATTAAAACAGCAATGTGGTGAGTCGGAACAGCAGAATTTACTGCAGATCTTACAGCGTAGCCATGCGAGGTTCAGACCGATAAGATAACTACCGAAAATGTATAAAACGTAACTTGGGGCAGTAGGGGAAAAGATCTATACTATTGGCCTGATTTACTTTTCTCGGAGTTGTTATGCCGGATCGTTCTCCTAATATCACAACACATGATCCTTTTGGCAGCTTGTTGGGTTATGCGCCCGGTGGTGTTGCCATTTATTCTTCAGACTATAATACGGCAGATTCGCAGGAATACCCTGACGACGCCGCTTTTCGTAGCTACCTGGGTGGCGAATACATGGGCTATAAGTGGCAATGTGTGGAATTCGCCCGTCGCTATCTTTATCTCAATTACGGCATGGTCTTCACCGATGTGGGCATGGCGTACGAAATTTTTTCCCTGCGTTTTCTACGCCAAGTAGTGAATGACGCATTGTTACCGCTACAAGCCTTTGCCAATGGTGGCAAGCGAGCGCCGGAATGTGGCGCGTTGCTGATTTGGCAAGAAGGGGGCGAGTTCAAACACACCGGCCATGTGGCGATTATCACCGAGGTACTGGCAGACAAAGTCCGTATCGCAGAACAAAATGTGATTCATTCCCGCCTGCCGAGTGGTCAACAATGGACCCGTGAATTGCCAATGACGATTACAGAGGAAGGTTATCGCTTACAGGATACTTTTAATGATACAGAAATCCTTGGTTGGATGATTCAAACGGACAACGAGGAATTCAGCCTGCCACAACCTATGCCGGCGCCGAATAAACTCAACATTTGTGCAAAACATATTGAGAATCAAGGGCAGTTTTCAGCAAACTGGCTGGATGAAACAAAACCGTTAGAGGCGGCTTACGTTAAAGCAATGCAAGGGCATCGAGTGAATCATGGTGATCAATATCGTTATTTTGCGCTTTCCGAAAGCGCACAACATGAACTGATTCGCGCTACGAATGAATTGCATCTCATGTATTTGCACGCCACCGACAAAGTACTCAAAGACGATAACTTATTGCAATATTTCAACATCCCAAAACTGCTTTGGCCTCGCCTGCGGTTATCTTGGCAAAATCGTCGTTATCAAACCATCAGTGGACGATTAGATTTCTGTCTCGATGAGCGCGGTTTGAAAGTGTATGAATACAATGCTGATTCCGCCTCTTGTCATGCTGAAGCGGGCGCAATCTTGCCACGTTGGGCAACACAAGCCGGACTCACCGCGGGGCATGATCCGAGCGAAGGTTTACTTAATGCGTTGGCAGATACATGGAAACACAGCCATGCGACATCGTTAGTCCATATTATGCAGGATTACGATGCTGAAGAAGATTACCATGCCTTGTTTATGCGTGATGCCCTGACACAAGCCGGTTTTAAAACGAAGATTATTCACGGCACGGAAGGTCTCCACTGGGATACACGCGGACAATTATTAGACGATGAAAATCAGCGTGTCCAAAGCGTATGGAAAACCTGGGCGTGGGAAACCGTGTTGGAGCAATTACGTGAAGATGCGACAGGGCGTGAAGTTGCTCCGCCGATTCGTACCGGCTATCCGGAAGATAAAGTGCGGTTAATTGACGTGTTACTTCGCCCGGAAGTACTGGTTTATGAACCTTTGTGGACAGCCATTCCAAGTAACAAAGCCATTTTGCCGGTGTTATGGTCGTTGTTTCCAAATCACCGTTATTTGTTGGAAGCGGGATTTGAACTGACATCAGAACTAATTAAAAATGGCTATGCACAAAAACCAATTGCCGGTCGTCGTGGGGATAATGTGAAACTCATTGGCGAATGTAAAACCGTGTTAGACAGTACAAACGGCCGTTTTGATAAACAGGAAAACATTTACCAGCAACTTTGGTGTTTGCCGAAAGTAGAAGATCAATATATACAGGTATGCACTTTTACCGTAGGTGGGCATTATGCCGGGAGCTGTTTGCGTTCCGACCCGACTCGGGTGATTGTCGGCGATAGCGATATGCAGCCGTTACGTATATTCAACGACAAGGCATTTATCACGGATTAAACCATCAATGGATCTTGAGACTGTTCTCTAGGCATTTGAGTCATAAAAATTTTGGAAAGAATGTTCGAATCTTTGATCAAGATAACAGTTTTTAGGTAGAAATTCTCATAGAATAGAGACAGTCTTTATTTTTAGTACTTTTAACACAACGAGGTGATCTATGACTGACTTAAGTAAAGTGATTAAAGAACTTGAAGCTCTTGGTATTCATGATGTCAAAGAGGTTGTTTATAACCCAAGTTACGAACAATTATTTGAAGAAGAAACCAAACCGGGCTTAGAGGGGTTTGAAAAGGGTACGTTGACCACAACCGGTGCGGTGGCTGTGGATACCGGCATCTTTACCGGTCGTTCACCGAAAGATAAATATATTGTGTTGGATGACACCACAAAAGACACCGTTTGGTGGAATTCCGATGCAGCGAAAAACGATAACAAACCAATGACCCAAGAAATTTGGGCGAGCTTGAAAGGCATTGTGACTAAACAACTTTCCGGTAAACGCCTATTTGTGGTTGATGGTTTCTGTGGTGCTAGCGAACAAGACCGCATTGCGGTACGTATCGTGACTGAAGTGGCATGGCAAGCCCATTTCGTGAAAAACATGTTTATTCGTCCGACAGAAGCTGAATTAAAAGATTTCAAACCAGGTTTCGTGGTGATGAACGGTTCTAAATGCACCAACCCGAACTGGAAAGAACAAGGTTTGAACTCTGAAAACTTTGTTGCATTTAACTTAACTGAACGTGTTCAATTAATCGGCGGTACTTGGTACGGCGGTGAAATGAAGAAAGGTATGTTCTCCATGATGAACTACTTCCTACCGCTTAAAGGTGTTGGTGCAATGCACTGTTCCGCTAACGTAGGTAAAGATGGCGATGTGGCTGTATTCTTCGGCTTATCCGGTACCGGTAAAACCACCCTTTCTACCGATCCGAAACGTGAATTAATCGGTGACGATGAACACGGTTGGGATGATGTGGGTATCTTCAACTTTGAAGGTGGCTGCTACGCGAAAACCATTCACCTTTCTGAAGAAAACGAACCGGATATTTATCGCGCAATCCGTCGTGATGCGTTATTAGAAAACGTAGTTGTGCGTGCAGATGGTTCCGTTGACTTTGATGACAGTTCCAAAACAGAAAACACTCGTGTGTCTTATCCGATTTATCACATCGATAACATCGTTAAACCGATTTCCCGTGCAGGCCACGCAACTAAAGTCATTTTCTTAACGGCAGACGCATTCGGCGTATTGCCACCGGTTTCTAAATTAACACCGGAACAAACTAAGTACTACTTCTTATCAGGCTTTACGGCAAAATTAGCGGGTACAGAACGTGGTATCACCGAACCAACCCCAACTTTCTCAGCGTGTTTTGGTGCAGCATTCTTAACTTTACACCCAACTCAATATGCGGAAGTGTTGGTTAAACGTATGCAAGCAGCAGGTGCAGAAGCGTATTTGGTGAACACTGGTTGGAACGGTACAGGTAAACGTATCTCTATTAAAGATACTCGCGGTATTATCGATGCTATCTTAGATGGTTCTATCGAAAAAGCTGAAATGAGCGAACTACCAATCTTCAATTTGGCAATTCCTAACGCTTTACCAGGTGTTGACCCAGCTATCTTAGATCCGCGTGACACTTACGCAGACAAAACACAATGGGAAGCAAAAGCGAAAGATCTTGCCGGTCGTTTCGTGAAGAACTTTGAAAAATATGCAACAAATGCTGAAGGTAAAGCATTAATTGCTGCAGGTCCTAAAGCGTAATCTTCTGATATGTTGTAAAACGCTGTATTAAAAAATAAATTGAACGGCCATCACATCATGAATGTCATGGCTGTTTTTTTACACTGAATTCAATTAACAGAAACGCCTAGTTATTTTGAAACCAACTGGACGTTAACGTATCAACATCAAAAACTTGCCCAATTAACGGCGTCAAAGGATTTAACCCCAATTTTTGCGCCATCGGAATGCTTTGTAATACCGGCTCATTCCATGCGTGTAATGCCAAAGGATAAGCGCCTCAGTGAATTGGCATAAATCGTTTTGGATTTAATTTAACGGCCAATTCAACCGTTTGATGAGGAAATAAATGGTTATCCGGCCAGCGCCCATCACTTTCTGCCGGTGGTTTTCGTTTATACACAGACGAACATTTGCAGCGCTTGTCATTTATTTGTTATTGCCGATCTTTGGATATGTCCCTAGAAGAAATCAAATTGCTCTTGAGTTTGGACACTGCATCGGAACAACAAAAAACAGAAATTAATCAATTACTTGATCGGCATATTCAAGACATCGCCAAGCATATTCACCGATTACAGCATTTGCGCATGAATTTGTTACAGTTAAAACAGCAATGTGGTACATCAGAGCAGCAGAATTTACTGCAGATCTTGCAACGTAGTCATGCGAAGTTTAGACCGATAAAATAAAGCCACCTCATCTTAGGTGGCTTTTATTGTTGGTGAGAAAATTAGTTTTTGACAAAATCGCTAAATGTGAGCTCGTACTCATCACCATCCCGACTGTAGGAAATAAAGCGCGGGAATTTTTCCCCTTCATGTTTTTTCACCACAATGTCTTTATTCCCTGTTTTAAATTGATAGGTAATTTCAGTTACATCCTGTTTTTTATATTTAATTTGTTTTTTGTTCGTGTTCAACACCACATTCTTCATTGGATAAAGTTTTTTGCCGTTGGTGATTTGGAAACTGGTTGGCAACTTATCGTAATAACTCAGCTGGAAAGCAACGGTAAATAAATCGTAAGTCGGCAAAGTAAGCGCTTCGGTTTTCAAGCCGTCTTTCACTTTACCATATTCAATTTTACGGTTAGCAATTTTCGCTTCGGCATAAGGTTTGTTATTGCGTGTATCTTTATAACTTAGCATATTGAAAAAATTGCTACTTTGTGCGCCTTTGGAGGTGAACTGAATGTTGTATAACGGCACGTTAATATTAGCTCTGATACTGTACTCAAAACCGTCTGACTGAAAATGCACATAAGCAGGCATGAGATAATTGGAGCTGTATTTGATGTTCAAATCCGTTGCTTCGGCAGCTTGTACACCGGGAATATAAAGTAATGTAGCCAGTAAAAATAATTTGAGTAATTTCATGTGATTCCTTTTATCTCGTTAAATTGTTGTGCAACTTAGAACGAGCTTTCAAGCATAAGTTCCCGTTGAAAGTGCGGTGCTTTTTGGATGCGTTTTGATAAAGCGGTGAGCGACTTTTCCAAAAGGCGGATAAATTCTCCCTAAAATCGAATAAAAAAGAAAGTAATATTCAAATCTTTGATCAAGATAACAGTTTTTAGGTAGAAATTCTCATAGAATAGAGACAGTCTTTATTTTTAGTACTTTTAACACAACGAGATGATCTATGACTGACTTAAGTAAAGTGATTAAAGAACTTGAAGCACTTGGTATTCATGATATCAAAGAGGTTGTTTATAACCCAAGTTATGAACAATTATTTGAAGAAGAAACTAAACCAGGTTTGGAAGGTTTTGAAAAAGGTACGTTGACCACAACCGGTGCGGTGGCTGTGGATACCGGCATCTTTACCGGTCGTTCACCGAAAGATAAATATATTGTGTTGGATGACACCACAAAAGACACCGTTTGGTGGAATTCCGATGCAGCGAAAAACGATAACAAACCAATGACCCAAGAAACGTGGGCAAGCTTGAAAGGCATTGTGACTAAACAACTTTCCGGTAAACGCCTATTTGTGGTTGATGGTTTCTGTGGTGCTAGCGAACAAGACCGCATTGCGGTACGTATCGTGACTGAAGTGGCATGGCAAGCCCATTTCGTGAAAAACATGTTTATCCGTCCGACAGAAGCTGAATTGAAAGATTTCAAACCAGGTTTCGTGGTAATGAACGGTTCTAAATGCACCAACCCGAATTGGAAAGAACAAGGTTTGAACTCTGAGAACTTCGTTGCATTTAACTTGACTGAACGTGTTCAATTAATCGGCGGTACTTGGTACGGCGGTGAAATGAAGAAGGGTATGTTCTCCATGATGAACTACTTCCTTCCACTTAAAGGCGTGGGTGCAATGCACTGTTCCGCTAACGTAGGTAAAGATGGCGACGTTGCAGTATTCTTCGGTTTGTCCGGTACCGGTAAAACCACCCTTTCTACCGATCCAAAACGTGAATTAATCGGTGACGATGAACACGGTTGGGATGATGTGGGTATCTTCAACTTTGAAGGTGGTTGCTATGCGAAAACCATTCACCTTTCTGAAGAAAACGAACCGGATATTTATCGCGCAATCCGTCGTGATGCGTTATTAGAAAACGTGGTTGTGCGTGCAGATGGTTCCGTTGACTTTGATGACAGTTCCAAAACAGAAAACACTCGTGTGTCTTATCCGATTTATCACATCGATAACATCGTTAAACCGATTTCCCGTGCAGGCCACGCAACTAAAGTCATTTTCTTAACGGCAGACGCATTCGGCGTATTGCCACCGGTTTCTAAATTAACACCGGAACAAACTAAGTACTACTTCTTATCAGGCTTTACGGCAAAATTAGCGGGTACAGAACGTGGTATCACCGAACCAACCCCAACTTTCTCAGCGTGTTTCGGTGCAGCGTTCTTAACTTTACATCCAACTCAATATGCGGAAGTGTTGGTTAAACGTATGCAAGCAGCAGGTGCAGAAGCGTATTTGGTGAACACTGGTTGGAACGGTACAGGTAAACGTATCTCTATTAAAGATACTCGCGGTATTATCGATGCTATCTTAGATGGTTCTATCGAAAAAGCTGAAATGAGCGAACTACCAATCTTCAATTTGGCAATTCCTAACGCTTTACCAGGTGTTGACCCAGCTATCTTAGATCCGCGTGACACTTACGCAGACAAAGCACAATGGGAAGCGAAAGCGAAAGATCTTGCCGGTCGTTTCGTGAAGAACTTCGAAAAATATGCAACAAATGCTGAAGGTAAAGCGCTAATTGCAGCTGGCCCTAAAGCATAATTGTCTGGCGCACTGCAAGACGTTGTATTAAAAAATAAATTAAACGACCATCACATTCATGATGTGATGGTCGTTTTTTATTTATTCCTCGTAGCGTGCAACTTGTTGCACGAATGATTAAAACATTAACCTCGATGCGTAATTCACGATTTTGTGCGTAGCGTGCATCTTGATGCACGACCTAATCACGCACGGAACGTTATTTAACCCTTTCGGGCATTCACGATTTCGTGCAACAAGTTGCACGCTACAATTCACTGAAATAGAGATATGAAAATAGACATTTCCGAGTGAAAGGATTTTTTGACAGCACAGTGAGCTTAAATACAAAAGTTGTGGAGAACTATATAAAGAATCAAGAAAAAGAAGACATGGTTCAAGATAATTTATCCACGAAAGAGCATATTGACCCTTTTAAGGGGTAGTCAAGGAAGTCATTAGACACGGCTGTCAGTTTTCACAAGCCCTTTAGGGGCTTGCGAAGTATAGGCCCTTATAGGGGAGCCTAAAAACCGCATGTTTTACGTGCGGATTGTTATTGAATTCAATTCACTGAAAACACTAGGTGTTTTGAAACCAACTGGGCGTTAACGTATCAACATCAAAAACTTGTCCAATTAACGGCGTCAAAGGGTTTAACCCCAACTTCTGCGCCATCGGAATGCTTTGTAATACCGGCTCATTCCATGCGTGCAATGCCAAAGGATAAGCGCCCCAGTGAATTGGCATAAATCGTTTTGGATTTAATTTAACGGCCAATTCAACGGTTTGATGAGGAAATAAATGGTTATCCGGCCAACGCTTATCATATTGTCCATTTTCAATGAAAGCGATATCAAATCCGTTAAAACGTTCGGCGATCACATCAAAATGCTGACCATAAGAAGAATCACCATGGAAATAAAACCGCTCTTCTTTATGTTGAATCACAAAACTGGCCCACAGTGTTCTACTATTATCAAATACACCGCGCCCGGAATAATGGCGTGCAGGCAGTGCGGTATAACGTACCCCGTTATATTCCACACTGTCCCACCAATCTAACTCGGTAATTCGCGTTGGTGCCACCCCCCAGCGTTGTAATAAAACGCCAATTCCCAGCGGTACAATAAAATGGCACTGGCGTTTAGCAAGAGTGCGTATGCTTTTCCGTTCAAGATGATCGTAATGATTATGAGAAATCAGCACGACATCGATCGCCGGTAATGCTTCAAGTGGTGCAGGCGGATCTTGGAAACGATGCATCATCACTGGCAGAGGCGAGGCACTTTTGCCAAAAAGCGGATCGGTCAGAATCGTTTGAGTGCCAAGACGCATCATCAATGTTGAATGACCAAACCAAATAAAGCGACCTTTGGGTGCCGGAGCTAAAAAGGTTGTCCAATCCGGTTTAAGGATAGGTAACGGTGCAGGAGGATGCAGCGATTTTTCCCGAAAAATGAACGTCCACATTGCACTGGCAGCGTGAACCGGTCTCCTTGCTTCAGCATTAAAAAAAGTGCGGGTATGAGGATCGTAATGATCACCGGCAGGATAAGGAGGATAATGCTTAGCATAAAGCCAGCGCCCCATTCGACCTGCAACATCACCAAACATTCCCCGTTGCTTTTTGTGTGTCATCGTTACCATGTCAATGAATCCATCAATGTTTCCATTATATGCCAACTTTTCTGAAATAATCGCTCAGCGAATGAAATAAAATCATGTGAACTCCCATGGTAACAAGCATAAAAAAATACCTGTTTCCGGCATGATAATCCGAAAACAGGCATGATATCCGTAAATTTAAACCCGGGTACTAAAAACTACCATTGATATCCAATACCGGCACCGACATTGAAATCACCTTGGGTTGTTGCAGAACCACTCATTTTGAAAATGACTTTATTAGATTCATTTGCTTTTGAATAGCCTACAGCAACGGCACTTTCACCTCTATAATTACCTACGCCAACGCCTAATAAGTTAGAACCGGCTTGAGTAACTTGAGGAATATTAGCAAGCGCCGCAGCACCGGCAATACCGCCACGCAATTTTTTATCATTCTTTTGCAAATCCTTACGTACAGAATCCACGGATGATTTTACTTCATTAAGCTGCTTCACATTTACCGCATCATGAGCATTGATCCCATCCGCAACATTTGTTACACGACGTTTTGTTGTTGCATTCCCCACTGAAACCGTATTGATTTCACCTCGATCAACCACGGAACCTTGTCCTAAGGCGACGGAATTTTCAGCCAAAACGCGAGTACCTTGCCCAACAGCAACGGCCTTATTCGCCACTACTTTAGCCTGGGAACCGAATGCAGAGGAATTATCTCCCTGCACCTGTGCAGACGAACCGACAGCAGTGGAATTACGACCATCTACTGTTGCCGCTTCCTTATTAATCTCGCCTTGTTCATTTGAGGATTGAATAATGCGTTTAATACCGTTCGCTTCGGCAGTCACTGTATTCTGTGCTAAAACGGCCTCATCTCTTGCTTTTTCTGCAGTTTGCGCAAATGCTTGCGTCATATTTTCAGAAACTTTTGCGGCGGTTTCTGAATCTTTAGCGTTAGTTTCTGAAGTTTTTGCTGCGGTTTCAGATGCCTTAGCATTGGTTTCCGCAGTTTTTGCTGCTGTTTCAGAGACTTTAGCGTTGGTTTCTGCAGTTTGCGCAGCTGTTTCAGAGGCTTTCGCATTGGTTTCTGCGGATTTTGCTGCTATTTCTGAATCTTTAGCGTTATCTTCTGAAGTTTTTGCGGCAGTTTCAGAAGCTTTAGCGTTGGTTTCTGCAGTTTGTGCAGCGGTTTCTGATGCTTTAGCGTTAACTTCTGACGTTTTTGCGGAAGTTTCAGAGGCTTTCGCATTAGTTTCCGCAGTTTTTGCTGCTGTTTCAGAAGCTTTCGCATTGTTTTCTGCAGATTTTGCAGCTGTTTCAGAGGCCTTAGCATTGGTTTCTGCAGTTTGCGCGGCTGTTTCTGATGCTTTCGCTGCGGTTTCAGATGCCTTAGCATTGGTTTCCGCAGTTTGAGCAGCAGTTTCAGAGGCTTTAGCGTTAGTTTCTGCAGTTTGTGCGGCGGTTTCTGATGCTTTTGCTGCGGTTTCTGAATCTTTTGCTGCTTTTGCCGCATCTTCTGCTTTTTTAACGGATGCGTTAATCGCTGTAAGGGAATTCGTGACCGTTGTTGCTGCGTCTTTCGCCTCTTTCAAAGTTTTCTTGGAGGTTTCTGAAAAACCATAGACAATCTTACCACTTCCGTCTGTCGTCACAGAAAGTTCATTAGTGGCACCTAAAGTTAATGTATCGTCAGCAGTAGTCTTCCATTCATCCGCTTTACCGCTAGTAGTTGTTAAAACTTTTTCGTTATTAGCAATGTTAAAGGTATAAATTCGCTTTTTGATACCCTCAACATCATCATAAATGCCCTTTGTCGCATTCGCCAAGGCATAAAGCTGAGAGCCGTTTACAGCATCTGTGGACGTTGCAGAAATTTGTCCGGCACCCACATTCTGCAACTGACGATAAAGCCGCATATCTTTATTACCTAAAGAAATAACGCCATCAGTCGTCTTAATCTCTCCTGCTGCTGTTTTACCAACATCCATTGCCCCAATCTTCAGTTCTTGAAGTGGATTTATTTTCTCATTTTTAGAGTAGATACCAACCTCTATATTATCCGCACCGACTAATACAGGAAAAGCTGAAACGAAAGGGCTAAATTGTAAGCCACCGACAACCAGTGCTGCACTTAGAATAGCTTTTGAAGAAGTGAATTCGGAGACGGTAGAAAGTTTCCGAACAGTATTTAAGGGCTTTTTCATAAATGATCCTTTTGTAAAGTCCGCCACTATATAATTGTTACAATAAAATCAATCACTTGATGGCAATAAAAGTAAAAGTAGAGTAATTTTCACTCATCCGATGAGCTGAAGTCGCACATTCTACTGGAAATTTTTCTTTTTAAAAAGAAAAGAGTAAGATTGAGCGTAATTTTGAATAACGAGGATAGCCTCCGTGATGAAAAGGCCTCATTTACGTGCGCCCAAGCAAAGAATAACGAAAATCTTCGGCAAAAAAACAAAAACACCGCCGAAAGCCTCTTTAAATTTTTCCCAGACAAAGGTGATTTTATTTAATAAACCTTTTGATGTGCTCAGCCAATTTACCGATGGTGAGGGTCGTGCCACCTTAAAGGATTTTATTGATATTCCTGATGTGTATCCTATTGGGCGGTTGGATAAAGACAGCGAGGGCTTACTTCTCTTAACGAATAACGGAGAAATTCAACATCGTTTGGCGAATCCGCAATTTAAAATGGCGAAAACGTATTGGGTGCAAGTGGAAGGCATTCCGAACGAAGAGGCGTTGGAACAACTGCGTAAAGGCGTGTTGTTAAAAGATGGCATGACACAACCGGCGAAAGTGCGGTCGATTTTGCCGCCGGATTTTTTATGGGCGCGTGTGCCACCTATTCGTGAACGGAAGCAGATTCCAACCTCGTGGTTAGAAATTCAAATTCACGAGGGAAAAAATCGACAAGTCCGCAGAATGACCGCCCACATCGGTTTTCCGACATTGCGTCTGATTCGTTATCGGCAGGCCGGCTTTGATGTTAAAAATTTACCGCCGAAAAGTTACCGCACTTTAACGACAACCGAGCTTCAACAACTTTATCACTTACTGCAACTGACCGACTAAAACCATGACAGACTTAACACAATTTATCGCCGATTTTACCCAAGACAGCCATGTCTTCATTTTCATTAAAATCCTCTTTGCCATGGTGCTTGGGGGAATTATCGGCTTGGAAAGAGAACTCAAAGCCAAACCGGTGGGTGTGAAAACGTGCATGATTATTGCGGTGACGACGTGCGTGCTAACCATTGTCTCCATTCAATCTGCCGAGCATTATGCCCAAGTGTCTGAAAATATCCGCACCGATCCTATGCGGCTGGCGGCACAGGTGATTAGTGGTATCGGTTTTCTTGGTGCCGGGGTAATTTTACGTAAACACAATGATGCCATTTCAGGGTTAACTACGGCGGCGATCATTTGGGCGGCGGCAGGTATTGGCATTGCGTCAGGGGCGGGATTTTATTTTGATGCACTTATTGCCACGATGATGATCCTTGTTGCGATTCGCTTAAGTCCTTATGTGCATAAATGGGTTCGTCGTCACGAAAAGAAAGGAAAAACACGCATTAGCGCCACGCTTTCTTCCGCTGAAGCCATTGGTCAATTTATCTTGTTATTAAAAGCACATCATCATCTTATTGAAAATATGAATATTAAAGATCAGGGCAACGGTGAAACAAAATTAACGCTCCGTTGTGCAATGAATAATAAAGAAACCGCACATGAATTATATGCATTATTAAAACAATCACCGCATATTCTTCATTTAGAAGTCGAGAATTAACCATTTCGAATAATTAGCAGAATATCATCATGTTATTGATGGGATATAAAAAAGAGTTGATATATCAACTCTTTTTTATGCCGATTTATTCGGGTGTATCTTTGGCTAAAAATTGGAATTCAGGGGTTAATATGCTTTTTAAATCGTTTTCATAAAATGACAGGGTCAATTCTTTTTCTCCTTCAGCATAAGATCCTAATGCATAGGGCGGATAAACAAACGTAATACCCTCACGAGAAAAATAGACATTTTCACTGACATAGAAATCATCTTTTGACATAAACGGTTCGATAAGCTCACCTTGTTCATTGCGATATTGATTTCTATATCTCTCCCACAATAAAGATTTTAATTTATCTTGTGCGGATTTAACGAAAATATCCTCCACTTTAATTACTGCTTTTTTCTTTAAATCCACAAGGACAAAATCCGTCCCATAAAGACCGTGCGCACCACCGGTATAATTGTGTGAGAAAATGGTAAACGTGGCAATATTTTCCCGTTGCCCTAAATATTCGGTCAGCATTTGGGTTTCATAGGCTGACATTTCGTATTCTTTCGCCTCTTTGAGTGCTTCTGCCATGTTATGTTGTAAAAATTCGATAAATTGTTGCTTATTATCGATTTTTATATTTTTATCTACGCCAAACTGTTTAATGACTTCATTTAATAATAACTCGGTTAACCAATCTGAAGACGTTTTTAACGTGGTAATATCAAATTTCACTTGATGCCATTCCTGATCGTTTCCCTCGCTTGTGGAGGAGGGAATCTTTTCTGTTTTTCGAAATAGCACTTCCGGTTCTACGCGAATCATTTGATTTTCCGCTAAATCAGCTACCTGTTTTTGCAAGGTCGCAACCTGTTCATTTAATTGGGCGATTGTTTCTACTTGCTTTTGGGTGTCTTTATCATGGCAAGCTGTGAGTCCCATCACGCCGGCAACTAAAACGGCGATGAATAATTTTTTCATAAAATTTCTAGTCTCCCTGTGAGAGAAAATGGGGAAGTAAACGTATGTTTGCGTTAAATTTCTACCGCACTTTGAGTGCAGTCGCCATATTTTCCTGTAATTGTTCCAACATGGCATAACGTTTACGGTACATAGAACGCTTATTGCTTGGAATATCGTCCATATTTTTGGTTTCAAAATGCAGTGGCAATTCCCAATAATCTTTTAACGTGCCGGCAGACTCCGCGAAAATCGCATCATAATCCACCACATAACGTTTGCTTTGCACAATGCGGGATTTGTTTTGATATTTATGCGGAATGCCCCAC
The DNA here is from genome assembly GCF_980468985.1 of Aggregatibacter valvarum. Lineage (NCBI taxonomy): Bacteria > Pseudomonadati > Pseudomonadota > Gammaproteobacteria > Pasteurellales > Pasteurellaceae > Aggregatibacter > Aggregatibacter valvarum. The sequence continues at coordinate 134,832 of NZ_OZ413141.1, forward strand.
AAAGCGGAATAACCTAACACATTAGTTAGGGCTTTCATGGCTTCCACCATCAAATAAGCCGGACGCAATCCATGACATTTCTTGGTCAGCAATTTCACCATGTCTTTTGAACCTTCAAAATTCGGCCCTTGAATCACCGCAATTAAAAGCGCCTGTTGCACTTTGCCGAAGGTCAATAAATACACCAATTCTTGGCTTGGTGAATGAATCAATTCCAATGTCCAAAAGCCTTCCATCGGCTGATGTTCGCTAAGCATTAATTTAAGCTCAAAGTCAGGAATCACTTCACCAAAAGAAATGGCGTGTTGCCACAACGGCGGCAAACCAAGTGCGGTCAATTTTTCCGGTAAAAATGTCAGGTTGTCGCACATGGCCTCCAAGCGTTGTTTGGCGCTAAAGCGTTTATCCAAAAAACGGTGCGCCAAAGGATAGCTAAAATCCGGGCGGGTATTCAGCAGAGGCACGAGCGACGCGTTCTGATTGACAAAATATTCAAATTTTTTAATGGCTTGTCGGTGAAGAAGGGAACGTAAGCGATAACGTAAACGTTTTATGCGATACGATTTTTTACCTCGATCCGGATACAAAGCGAGAGGATGAGGCCATTGATAAAGAGCGTGTTGAGTCATTGGATGCCACAATCAAAATAGAAATAAAGTTGGCGCGCATTTTCGCATAATCTCCCCTTTTTTGCATTTTTTTGTCGTTTTTTTGCGGTTGATAAAGTATCCTAGCCGGCAATTTATCACCTTGGACACAAAGCACATCATGTCAGAGATTAAACTGAATTATCACAAAACCCATTTTTTAACCAGTTCGCCGAACCTCAAAAGTCTGCCGGAAGACAGTGGCGTTGAAATCGCCTTCGCCGGTCGCTCCAATGCAGGAAAATCAACCGCACTAAATGCCTTAACGAATCAGAAAAACCTTGCTCGCACATCAAAAACTCCGGGGCGTACCCAGCTCATCAATTTGTTTGAGGTGGAGCCACAATGCAAGCTAGTGGATTTGCCGGGCTATGGCTATGCCGCCGTGCCGGAACAAATGAAATTGCAATGGCAACAAGCTCTTGGTGAATATTTGCAAAAACGCGAATGTCTTGCCGGAATTGTGATTTTGATGGACATTCGCCATCCGCTCAAAGACTTGGATCAGCAAATGATTGAATGGGCGGTGGCCTCTGAAAAACCGGTGTTATTACTGCTTACGAAAGCGGATAAACTGAGTCAAAGCGAACGCAGCAAACAGGTCAAAATGGTGCGTGAAGCGATTTTACCGTTCCAAGGGGACATTCAAGTGGAAGCGTTTTCTGCCTTGAAACGCACCGGGATTGATCGCTTGGCCGCCAAATTAGATGCGTGGTTTGCCCCGGTTTTTGCCTAAAAAAAGCCATTTCTGCGATTCTGATCGCAAAAAAGTGCGGTGTGAATGTCTTTCATTTCGCACTTTTTTTATTTTGGCGCTCCGCCTTTTTCTTCTTTCTTCAGCATTACGGAGCCCAATATGTCTTTAGCCATCGTTTACAGTCGCGCCTCCATGGGTGTTCAAGCGCCACTGGTCACCATTGAGGTGCATTTGAGCAACGGTAAGCCAAGTTTTACGCTGGTTGGGTTACCGGAAAAAACGGTGAAAGAAGCCCAAGACCGTGTTCGCAGTGCGTTGCTCAATGCTGAATTTAAATATCCTGCCAAGCGCATTACCGTCAACCTTGCCCCGGCAGACTTACCCAAAGAAGGCGGACGTTTTGATTTGCCTATTGCCATCGGTATGATTGCCGCCTTTGGTTATATCGATCCGGAAAAATTAAAACAGTTTGAATTTATCGGCGAACTTGCCTTGACCGGTCAACTGCGTGCCGTGCATGGCGTCATCCCTGCGATTCTGGCGGCGAAACAAGCCAAGCGAAAATGCATTATTGCACAAGGCAATGCCAACGAAGCGTCACTGGTTTCCGAGCAAGAAACCTATTACGCGAATTCTTTATTGGAGGTGGTGCAATTTCTTAATGAACAAGGAGAGCTGCCTCTTGCCGGTGACATCAAAACTCAAAGCGCGGTGGATTTTTTCCCTGAAAATCCCAAAGATCTGACAGACATCATCGGGCAACAACATGCCAAGCGCGCTTTAATGATTGCCGCGGCCGGGCAGCACAATCTGTTATTTTTAGGCCCGCCCGGCACAGGAAAGACCATGCTTGCCAGTCGCTTAACCGGATTACTGCCGGAAATGACCGATCAAGAAGCTATTGAAACTGCCGCGGTTGCAAGCCTTGTACAAAATGAACTGAATTTTCACAACTGGAAACAGCGTCCTTTTCGTGCACCTCACCACAGCGCCTCCACACCGGCATTGGTGGGTGGTGGTTCGATTCCAAAACCCGGGGAAATCTCCCTTGCACACAATGGCGTGTTGTTTTTGGATGAATTGCCTGAATTCGAACGCAAGGTGTTGGACGCCCTCCGCCAGCCTTTAGAAAGTGGTGAAATCATCATTTCCCGCGCCAATGCCAAGATTCAATTTCCGGCAAGATTTCAGCTGATTGCCGCCATGAATCCCAGCCCGACAGGGCATTATCAAGGCACCCATAACCGCACATCGCCACAACAAATCATGCGCTATTTGAATCGCCTCTCCGGCCCGTTTTTAGATCGTTTCGATTTGTCCATTGAGGTGCCATTGCTGCCACAAGGTAGCCTGCAAAATAGCGGCGACCGTGGCGAATCCAGTGCCATAGTGAGAGAGAAAGTCTTAGCCGCCCGTGCCATTCAACTGCAACGTGCCGGCAAAATTAACGCCCATTTAACCAGCAAAGAAATTGAACGAGATTGTAAACTGGAAGAGAAAGACGCGTTATTTTTAGAAAATGCGTTGACCAAACTCGGGCTGTCTGTGCGGGCATACCACCGCATACTCAAGGTTTCCCGCACTATTGCGGATTTAGAAGGGGAAAAGCACATTCGCCAGCGACACTTAGCCGAAGCTCTTGGCTATCGTGCGATGGACAGACTATTACAGAAACTTTCTAAAGCATCTGTCTAACCAAACGGCAAGACTAAGGCACACCACGCAACAATGGCACTGCGGTATAAGGTGGAATGGAGGTAGGCGAAGGCATTTCGCTAAAGAGAAGCATAAAAGGTTTTGGCGGTGCGATTTTTTCATTTCGCCACAAACTGCCCATAGAAACAAGCTGCACGTCCGCCGGCAAATTGGTGATGCCCGCTTGCAAGACGGCAATAGTATTTTTACGCGGATGCCCGATAGCAATGGCGATACCGTGTTTCTGCGCATATTGCACGGCAGCTTGAAATTGTCGTTGCACATCAGCAAACGTATCGCTGTCGTCTAAAAAGATATGCCGTTCTAACGTCCGCACACCTTGTTCTTTTGCCATTTTACCTGCCACACTGCGGCCAATAGTGCGGCTATCGAGGAAAGACAAATGACGCTCACGAAGTGCGGTCATTAATTTGGTCATTAAGGGCCCATCTGCCGTGGCGGCGCTGCCCATGTGATTATTCATCCCAATGGCGTTGGAAACAATATTATGAGCGGTTTGAACTCGGTGATTCACCTCCCCTTGCGACATTCCCAAATGCAACCCGCCGTCTTCAATTTTCATTTTAGACTGCGTTTCCATGGGCATATGAATGAGAATATCGCGCCCTTGTTGGAACGCCTGTTGATTACGTTGTTTGGCGTAAGGCGCAGCCGGAATAATCGCCACCGACACTGCTTTCGGCATTGCCAAAATCTGGGCATCTTCTTTTGCGTGATAGCCTAAATCGTCAATCACAATAGCAAGCTTGGCAGAATAGGCAAAGGGTGCCGCCAAAAGTGCAGTCGCCAACAACAACGTTTTTCTGATCACCCAATTCATCGCAACCAACCCAACGGATTTACTGCCACGCCTTTGCGACGAATCTCAAAATACAATCCGCTTTTCGATTGGCCACCGCTATTGCCCACTTCACCGATTTTTTGGCCGGCTTTCACGAGCTGCCCTTCTTTCACCGTAACCGATTGGTTATAGCCATACAAACTTAAATCGCTATCGCCATGTTTCACGATCACCATTAAGCCGTAACCTTGCAGCCAGTTGGCGAGAATCACCCGCCCGTCAGCAATAGCTTTCACCGGTGTACCGGCGCCCGCCGCAATCACGATCCCCTTCCAGCGTAACTCGCCCATTTGAGTTGAACCAAAACTGTTCACGACTTTGCCCACCACCGGAAAACCATATTGTTTTTTCGGTGTGCCTAACCCGGCGGTGCTGTTCAACAGTTGGCGCTCTTGCGCTGTTGGTTGATAAGGCTTGTGATTTTTCGTTTCTTCCGCCTGTTTTTTCTGTGCTAACGCCTCACGCTCACGCTGTTCTTGCTGACGCGCCGCCTGTTCCGCACGCTGGATTTCTTGGCGCAAGGCATTTTCGTTGGCTTTCAGCGCTTCTAATTTATTTTCATCTCGCGTTAAGTTTTGGTTCAGTTGGTTCAGCGTAGATTGGCGTTCCTTCTGTACTTTTTGCAATTCTTGCTGCTGTTTTTTCTGTCCGGCAAGTTGCGCTTGTTGCGTTTTATGTTGTTCTGCAATGGCGGCTTTTTGTTTTGCCAGCTGCTCCTGCGTATTCTTCAGCTCCTCAATTAACCCCATCCGTACTTGATTCAAATGCTCATAATACGCTTTCATGCGTTCTGCATTTTGCCCTTTATCGGACAGCATTCGCTCCGCCACCGATGGATTCGTGCCGGAACGATAGGCAGAATCCAATTGCTTCGCCAGTTTGGCTTTTTGCTCTTTTTCTTGTTTTTGTAACTGTTTGATTTGTCTATCGGTATCGCTGATCGTTTTGCGAATTTCTTTTAAATCGGATTCCGTTTGACGTAATTGCCCGATCACCGAATTAATCTGATTTTCTTGAGTTTTTAATGTGCTCTGTAGTTTCTGCTGTTCCCGCTTTTGCTGCTCTATTTTCTGTTTTTGTTGTTGAATTTGCTGATGAATTTTTGATAAATTATCCTCTTGCGCAGCAAAAGCCAGAGGCATAGCGCAGAAAAGTGCGGTCAATATCGGCAGTGTTTTGATGGAAGAGGAACGATAGCGAGAAAAAAGCGTCGTTTCTGTTTTAATCTTTAGGCATGAGTTCTCTATCATCATTGCAACCTTTAATATATTTTCTTTGTCATTAAAAATAAAAACCCACTTTTTAGCATCAGGCTAATCGGCGGGCTTTATATAGCGCATTCGATAGACTAAACCATCCAGCGCGATGAATAAAAAGTGCGGTGGCTTTTTACATTATTTTCGAGCCAACGGTGGAACGAAACAAATGCCCATATCCCAAGGCTGTTCGATCCACGTATTTTGTGGAATATCCACCACATAATCATCCACCAATTCCGCGCCGGCCGGTTTTGCGAAAACGGTAACAAAACGGGCGTTCGGATACATTTCGCGAATGGCGCGAGCGGTGTTGCCGGTATCCACTAAATCGTCAATCACGATGAAACCTTCACCGCCATTGTCTAATTGTGCTGCGTGTAACACCTGCAATTCGCCTTGTTTGTCATGATTATAACTGGCAATACACACGGTTTCCACATGGCGAATGCCTAACTCACGGGCCAATACGGCAGCCGGAAATAAGCCGCCACGACTGACAGCAACAATGCCTTTCCATTGAGAAGCGGGAAGTAAGCGTTCGGATAATTTTCGTGCGTGCATATGAAACATATCCCACGTCACAACGTATTTTTCACTCATAAATATTCACCTTTCAGGATTTTTGTGGCGCATAGCCCAAGAAATAAAATGGCGTTAGGATAACCTGAAATGGCATTTTATGCTATTATTTTCACTCATTTTTAAGGAGGAAATATGTCAGAAATACAACAACTCAGTCCGAATTCACTTTGGAAATGGTTCGATCAAATTTGTGCCATTCCGCATCCATCTTATCAAGAAAATGAGCTGGCGGAATTCATTGTGAATTGGGCAAAAGGTAAAGGATTTTATGCAGAACGTGATGAAGCGGGCAACGTCTTAATCCGCAAACCGGCGACAAAAGGCATGGAAAACCGCAAAAAAGTTGCCCTACAAGCCCATTTAGACATGGTGCCACAAGCTAATGAAGGCTGCCACCATAATTTCGCTACCGACCCGATTTTGCCTTACATTGATGGCGAATGGGTGCACGCTACTAACACTACTTTAGGTGCGGATAACGGCATCGGCATGGCCTCCACCTTAGCCATTTTAGACAGCGACGATATCGCTCATCCAGATTTGGAAGTGTTACTCACCATGACCGAAGAACGCGGCATGGAAGGCGCCCTTGGTTTACGCGCCAATTGGTTACAAAGTGAAATCATGATCAATACCGACACCGAAGAAAATGGGGAAATTTATGTCGGCTGTGCCGGCGGTGAAAATGCGAACATCCTTTTCCCGATTCAATATGAAAATAATGCCTTCACACATAGTTATCAGCTGGTGTTAAAAGACTTACGAGGCGGCCACTCCGGTTGCGATATTCACACCGGGCGCGCCAACGCCATTAAAGTCTTGGCACGTTTCTTAGCAGAATTTTCACAAAATCAACCGCACTTTGTTTTTGCCTTGAGCGATATTCGTGGCGGTTCCGTGCGCAATGCGATTCCGCGTGAAGCGTTTGCAACCTTGGCTTTTGATGGCGATGTTGCCACGTTAAAAAGTGCGATGGAAAATTTCAACGTTTTATTAAAAAACGAATTGGCATTAATTGAACCAAACTTCACCTTGACATTACAAGCTACCGAAAAAGCACCGCAAACTTTCTCTGTTGCCGACAGCCAACGTCTTATTCATTTGTTGAATGTGTTACCGAACGGCGTGATTCGCAATAGTGATGTGTTGGACAATGTGGTGGAAACCTCATTAAGTGTCGGCGTGCTAAAAACGGAAGACACACAAGTGAAAGCCACGATTTTAGTGCGTTCTTTAATCGAAAGTGGTAAAGAGTATGTGGCGGCAATGTTGAAATCATTAGCCGCATTAAGTGGCGCAAACGTAGAATTTGCCGGCAATTATCCAGGGTGGGAACCACAAGCGCATTCTGAAATTGTGGATTTAACTCACAAAATTTATGCAGAGGTTTTAGGCTATGAGCCGGCAATTAAAGTCATTCATGCCGGTCTGGAATGTGGCTTGTTGAAGAAAATCTATCCGAACATGGATATGGTGTCCATCGGGCCAACCATTAAAAACGCCCATTCGCCGGATGAAAAAGTCCATATTCCTGCGGTACAAATTTATTGGTCGTTAATCACGAAATTATTGGCAGAAATTCCGGTGAAAAACGCATAAAAATAAACAATAACAATCCTCACCTAAAACGTGCGGTTTTTAGGCTCCCCTCCCCTATAAGGCCTATACTTCACAAGCCCCTCAAGGGGCTTGTGAAAACCGGTCACCGTGTTTATTTTCATATTACTATTTTTGTGAATCGTAGCGTGCAACTTGTTGCACGAAATCATGAATGCCCGAAAGCGTTAAATAACGTTCCGTGCGTAATTTGGTCGTGCATCAAGATGCACGCTACGCATGAAATCGTGAATTACGCATCGAGGTTAATTATTCGTGCAACAAGATGTATGCTACGCACAAAATCGTAAATTACGCATCGAGGTTAATTATTCGTGCAACAAGTTGCACGCTACGAGGAAGGACTCCATACGCATAGCGTATGGTTTTTATAGCTATGGCTATAATAAAAAACCCTATTGATGCCTCAATAGGGTTTTTATTTTTTTACAATATTAATGTAAGGCAGTGACAACCACCATAAAGACTTTCAACAATGCCGCATTCACCAAGTCAATAAAGAAAGCACCGACCATCGGAACGATTAAGAAGGCTTTGTGAGACGGTCCAAAACGACTGGTGATGGCTTGCATATTGGCAACGGCGGTTGGTGTTGCCCCTAAGCCAAATCCACAGTGACCGGCACTTAACACCACCGCATCGTAGTCTTTGCCCATCATGCGATAGGTCACATAAATGGCAAAGGCTGCCATGAGTACCACTTGTAATGCCAAAATAATCATCACCGGTAATGCCAATCCGGCTAATTGCCATAATTTGAGAGACATTAACGCAATGGCAAGGAAGAAAGATAAACCGACGTTACCCAGTACATCCACGGCGGAATCCGCCACGTTAAATTTAAACACATGGGTGAGGGTGTTACGAATGATCACACCGGTAAATAAACACCATACGAAGGCTGGCAGGGCTAACGCAGTATCTTTGGTTTGCGCATATAAAAATTGTCCCACCAACAAGCAACAAACAAGCATGGTGATCGTTTCAATTAATGAACGGGTAGTAATTTTACGTTGGAACGTTGGATGTTCGAAGGCTTCTTGAATATCGCTATGTTCATCATTTTCAGGGCTTTCATCACGACGCATTTTCTTTAATAAATGGCGTGCGACCGGGCCACCAATCACACCGCCGCACACCAAACCAAAGGTGGCACAAGCCATGGCTAATTCAGTGGCGCCTTGTAATCCGAAGGTTTCTGTAAAGGTTTTAGCCCAAGCCGCACCGGTACCATGCCCCCCGGTGAGGGTAACGGAACCGGCGATTAAACCATAGGCCGGATCAATATTCAGCAATAAAGAACCTGCGATGCCTAAGATGTTTTGTAAAGCGATTAAAATTGCGGCCGCAATAACAAAAATAATTAACGGCTTGCCGCCTTTTACTAAGCGAGCAAAGTTTGCACTTAACCCGATAGAGGAGAAAAAGACAAGCATCATGGCAGTTTGTAAGTTGGTGTCAAACGTAAAAGAAATGCCCCAACCTTGGTATAACACGGTCAATGCGATTGCGACTAAAAAACCACCGACAACGGGTTCAGGAATATTATAGTTTTTTAAAATGGAAATACGTTTTACAAGGAAATACCCAAGCAACAGCACAAAGCCGGCTAATGCGAGGGTTTCATAGGTATTAAAATTCATAGACTGTCCTCTTTTTGATGGTTATTGACCTCAATCCATATTGAAGGCTTAACAATAGGAAAATTTATGTGATAAATAAATTTTTCTTATCTATCAGGAAAGGATTTTCAATGTAACAGAAAAAATTCATCACTTCTATAGGCAATCCGTTGTTTTTCAGGGGAAATTCAAGGAATTTAACAAAAATGTGACGAATGTTGCATTTATTTTACAATTAGTTAATTAGGCGATTTTCATTGGCATAACTCTTTTTAATCTGTCGCAGTCGGGCTAGAATACGCCCAATTTGGGCTAAAGAATGGAAACTTCATCATGAATGTATTAGTGATCAGAAACGATAAATTGGGCGATTTTATGTTGGCGTGGCCGGCGTTTGCGATGTTAAAAGCATCGGATCCATCACTAAAACTGACCGCACTTGTGCCGTCTTACACGGCTGAGCTGGCGCGCACTTGCCCTTATTTAGATGATGTGCTCATTGATGCACCTAAAAACGACAAAATGGCATTTCAGCGCGTTGTCAGTGAGATTAAAGCACGGCAATTTGATGCGATGATCAGCTTCTTTTCCAATACACATAACGCCAAGTTAGCGTGGAAATGCCGTATTCCTTACCGCTTGGCACCAGCGACCAAATGGGTACAGTTTTTTTATAATCATCGTTTAACGCAACGCCGTTCTCAATCGGCCAAGCCAGAATTTGAATATAACTTGGATTTGGCGCGTGCCTTTTTACGCGATCACAAAATCCCTGTGGTTGAGCCACGCACACCGTATCTTTCCTTTGAGCAAAGTGCGGTGGATATTCAGCGTAAATTTTTGTGCGACCAGCTCCAGATCGATACCTCGAAAAAATGGATTTTTCTACACAGTGGCTCCGGCGGCTCTGCCAATAATTTGTCGCTTACGCAATATGCGCAATTAATCCAAGGTCTCTTGTGCCATTTGGATGTCTATGTGATTTTAACCGCCGGCCCAACTGAAAGTGAAAAAGCCCATGAATTAGCGGGATTAGTGCAGGATCCACGCGTTGTGATTTATGATAAAAATAAAGGGTTGGTGGATTTTGCGCATTCTTTAGCTTGTGCTGATTTATTTATCGCCGGTTCCACCGGACCGTTGCACCTAAGCGGTGCGTTAAACGTACCGACCATCGGATTTTACCCAAGCCGTCGTTCCGCGACGCCTTTGCGTTGGCAGCCGATTAATGATGCCCATAAGCACTTAGCGTTCTGCCCACCGAATGATAAAACCAGCCAAACGGATTTAACGCAAATTAAGATTGAGGAAAAGCTAGAGGAAATTATCGGTTTTATGACGAAAATATGGCACGCGGCTGATAAAAAATAAGGTGTATTGCACCACCCAACCAATGCCGAAGGCAAACATGAGCGTGCCAATGCCTAATACGCCGCCAAGTAGGAACCCGAACACACAGACCAACACTTCAATAGACGTGCGCACGATGCCGATTTTCCAATGAAAATGTTGGCATAAGCCGACCATTAAGCCATCTCGTGGGCCGGAGCCTTGGTGGCAGGTTAAATAAAAAGCAGTGCCGATGCCAAACAATAAAATGCCAACAATGGCATAAGCAAAACGGGCATAAAGTGCGGTGGGTTTTGGCAGTAAATAGGTTGTTACGCCCAAAACAAACGCAATTACAAAAATGTTTATGACGGTGGCAAGCCCGGGTTTGAGTTTTAGCGGAAACCACGCCAACATGACAATGAGGCTGATCATCCAAGAGGCCCAACCTACGCTAAACTGTCCTTGTGTCGCCACGCCTTGGGATAATACCGTCCAGGGCGCAGAGCCTAAATCCGACAACAATAACAACCCCTCGCCGAATCCAATGCTCGTTAAGGCGCATAGCAAAACGCTGAGGGATTTCAATTCAATCGACCAGAGCGATTTTGCAGCCCAAGAGGTATGTGGAAACACGTGCGGTTTTTTCATGGCGTCATATTACTCGCGATTATTCGGGTACGGATTAAGGCATCCTATTCGACAATGCCTTAAGAAAGAAGATATGTTACAACAAACGGCGCGGAAAGTACGCTAAAACGCAAGAGAAAACCAAAAACGCCTCCATGTCGGTGAATTCCTTTTCTGCCTCAGGTTGTTATATAATCAACCGCATTCAACCCTCTCTAAGGATCACCTATGCTTCCCATGCTTGGCATTACCGGTTACAGCGGTAGCGGCAAAACCACATTATTAGAAAAATTGTTACCGGCATTGCAACAGCGCAATTTACGCCCAGCCGTGATTAAACATAGTCATCACAATGCGCAAATTGACAAAGAAGGCAAAGACAGTTGGCGCATGAAAGAGGCGGGCGCGGCGCAAGTGATTATGGCCTGTGATCAACGTTGGGCGTTAATGACGGAAACGCCACAAAGTGTCTCTTTGCCTTATTTAGCCCAACAATTTGACCGTGCATTAACCGATTTTGTGTTGGTGGAAGGCTTTAAGCAAGAGCCGATTGAAAAAATTCTGCTTCATCGCCAAGGAATGACAAAGCCATTGCCGGCGCTTGACGACTATGTTCTTGCCGTGGCGACCGATTATTCGTTAGCCTGCGAAAAACCGGTTTTAGACATCAATCACATCGAGCAAATTGCCGACTTTATTGCGGCGTGGTACCAACACAAGTGCGGTGAAATTTAAGCGTATTTTTATGAGTCAGCATCAACATTACCGACACCTTGCCCTTATCGCCGCCATGGCATTGTTTATGCAATCCCTTGACGCAACGATTCTCAATACCGCGTTGCCGGCGATTTCCGCCAGCCTGAATGAATCGCCATTAGAAATGCAAATGACGATTATCAGCTATTCACTTACGGTTGCCTTGTTTATTCCACTCACCGGCTGGATGGCAGATAAATATGGCACGTTAAATGTTTTCCGTGCTGCCGTGGGGGTTTTTGTGTTGGGATCGGTGGCTTGTGCCATGGCAAATTCGCTAAACGCCTTGATTGGGTCACGGATTTTGCAAGGCGTGGGCGGTGCGTTGATGATGCCTGTTGCGCGTTTAACGATCATTCGGAATGTGCCCAAAACCCAGTTGGTTGCTGCGTGGAACGCTATGGCGATGGCAGGGCTTATCGGCCCTGTATTAGGGCCTATCGTGGGCGGTTGGTTGGTCACACATGCCACATGGCATTGGATTTTCTTAATTAATATTCCCATCGGCGTACTCGGCATAGTATTTGCCGGGCGTTATATGCCAAATAGCACAGGAAAAATAAAGAAGCTGGATTGGATTGGTTTCATCTTATTTGCGGGGGGCTTAGCAGGCGTTACCCTCGGGTTGGACTTGCTGTCGGAAGAGCGCGCCAATTCAGGGCTCACTGCCGTCATGTTAAGCGCAGGTTTCATCAGTTTTCTGCTTTATTATTTCTACGCAAAACGTGCGCAAAATCCGTTGTTACCGCTGAATGTCTTTCGGGTTCGTACGTTTCGTATTGGCATGATTGCCAACATCTTTATCCGTTTAACCGCCTCGGGCATTCCTTTCCTCATGCCTTTGATGTTACAGCTCGTCTTTCATTACGGCGCTGATATTGCCGGTTGGTTACTTGCGCCCATTGCACTCAGTTCCATTATCACGAAATCCTTTGCCGGCAAAGTCTTAGCGCGTTTCGGCTACAAAACAACGCTTATTTCCACCGCACTTTCCATGACGCTTGCAGTTATTGCTATGAGCCTACTTAATCAACACGCTGCATTATGGCTGCTTGTCTGCGTTTTGGCGTGGTATGGTTGTTGTATGTCCATTATCTTCACTGCCATCAACACCCTCACTGTTTGTGAACTCAGCGACCACAATGCCAGCACAGGCGCTACCTACCTCAGCGTCATCCAACAAGTCGGCATCAGCATCGGCATCGCCGTCTCTGCCGTCATTTTAGATCGTTACCGCCATGTTATCGGCGAACAAGGCGAGCAACTACAACAGGCATTCAGCTACACGTTCCTCACTTCCACCCTCTTCGGCATAGCCTTGCTATGGACATTGCTTTACCTCAAAAAAAGCGATGGCGCAGGAAATTTTCACCGGAAATAGACGATATCAAAACTCCATTCCCCACATTTCATGTAACGTGTTGTACGAATGAAAATACGCTAATGAGGTGGATAGATCGCCTCATAGCGTGCAACTTGTTGCACGAATAAAAACACGAGCATGAGATGGATAGGTCGCCTCGTAGCGTGCAACTTGTTGCACGAAATGAAAATACGCGCATGAGATGGATAGGTCGTGCATCAAGATGCACGCTACAGGGTAAATTTAAAGTGCGGTCAATTTTCGAGAAGTTTTAAAACTCTTTGAAAATCAACCGCACTTTCAACTTAAAATTCTAAGCGCTGTGTTAAGCCTTCTTCCGGTTCTTGACTTCGGAAAATCAGCCATAACCTCAACACATCAATCATAATTCCACGCGGTAAAGTGAGATAAAGTGACTCCTCTTCTTGGGCAAAGAGAAAATAAAAATTCACTTGATCGTTCATCACTTCAACACACCAAGAATTGGATGAAATATCTGCTTCTTGAATCGTCTCATCTGTTAAGATTGACAATGAATGATCTAAAAAAGAGAAATAATTTGGACCTCCCATTGGATCATTCAAATAACCGGTTAATGGATTTAGTTGGTGATTTTCCTCTAAATGGCAAGTTGGAATAATTTGCCCTTTATGCTGAATATACGTAAAAATAAGCTTCATCTTCACTCCTGCTCAGCACTTGGAAAAGCAGTCACGACAGGATAGGTATAGCCTTCTATGCGCACGCCTGAATTTGAAATGCCAACCCACATACCTTCAGCTTTACGAATAGGATCTAAATCATCTACTTGATTCATATAAGCAGAATTAATTTCCACTTTGATGCGATCTGCCGTCCATGTTTGGGGAAACATCAAGGTCTCCCCATTATTATTGGTTTTTGCAATATATTGATTGGTTTCACTATCAAACGCGGAAATTTGTGCAAGATATACACCATTTGGATAAGTGTATAATATCCGTTCAACACGGATATTGCCTAAAGCGGAATGTCCACCGATCATGACTGTCATTTATAAGCCTCCTCTGAATCAACAATTTCTTGGTAGTTTGGATGCTTTAATTCTACAGGTCTTTCAATGAAACTATACCAGCGTCTAGCTAAATACATTAACTCCTCTCTATCTATAATATAATATATTTCTTCACTAGGATCATAATCTGCAGGTCTATCTTCAGGTAAATACAAGGAGAATCCCAAATATACCTTATCCTTATCTATTACTGCATCCATCACATCCGTACTAACATAATCTTTATCTATAGATAAATCGGCTAATGTAATACTACTATCAAATTTTAAAGTATCTAAATATATACGTACATATTCATCTCTCCAGGAGTGATTTTCATCATTTAAAAACACACAAGTTGATTTATAAAAACTTGAATCATCAAACTTAAATAATAGTTTCATATACTTTTCCTAATTATAACTAGGAGCCTTAGGATAAATAGTGTCGATTTTTCCATTTTCCTTAACATACCAACGAACTTCAACTCCTGATTTTGTCACTCCTTTCCACTCAGACTTAGTACTAGGAACTTTGCTAGCATTTTTAAATGCATGCTCCAATTCAACTCGCAATCTATCCTGAGTCCAAGTTCTTGGAAACATTGTTGACACACTATCTTTTTCCTTACCGGATTTTTCTAAAAATGGCTTGGCATTTGGATCTTTTAAAGCCCTAGGATTTGGAATAGAAACTTTAGCCTCATAAACACCGTTTGCATATTCTTTAATTACTTTTTCCACTTTTACATTTCCGAGAGTGGTATGTCCCCCTTTAAAGAAATTACCTCTTGGCTCACCATTAATAATATGGTTTTCTAACACTTTATCAGAAATTGGTAACTTAATATTTTTCGCCAACTCCTTAGCTTCTCTATTTAAATTCTGTTCATTTAAATAAAAATCTTTTTGGCGATTAGAAATCCTTTCATTTAACCCTTTATTTCGATTTCCTCCTAGACTGGCGATGTTCTTCGACTCATAAAACCCATTCACCGAACTCTTAAGATGGTCAGCGGCTTCTTTTTGATACTTAATCGCCTCGGCAACATTCCCTGCTTTTTCAGCAGCTTTCGCCATGTTAAGTGCGTTCTTCGCCTCTTTTAACGGCTTCGTGACAACATCCGCACCGGGAATCAACCCTACTGTTGCCAACGCATAGTCAATACCATTTTCCGCCTCTACAAAGGATTTTATATCTCCAATTATCGGCGTAAAGTCCGCTAAAAATGCACCTACATCCCCCGTGGTTCTTAAGTTTTTAACCAATTCAGGATGCGCTTTTTCAAATTCTTCCGCAGCTTGGCGCGCCGCTTCGCTTAACTGAGTTTGCACTGTGGCATTTGCGACTAAACCGTTAGCATAATCCGTGGATTTATACGCTTGGTCAAAGAAGTTATTCTCCACTGCCCCTTTCGCTGTTTGTGCGGCAATGCCCACACCATCCGAACTGTTCGCAAGTGCCCCACCGGCTATGCCGGCTGCCGCTTGGCTTAATGTGGAGACCGTGAGTTTTTCTTCTTGGCTTAACGCATTCGGGGATTTGCCATAAAGTGTTTCGGCGATAACCTTGGCGGCAGCTTCGCCGGCCACCGCGCCCGCAGCACCTGCGGCAACATTACGGTTGCCTGCATAAGCCTCCACGGCGCCCCACAATGCATGGGCAGTTAAATTGACCGCATCACTTTGGCCTTTTGTGGCTTCTTTGATGTGATGGTTTACCATAGGGGATAAACCTGAAGCCACCACTTCCGCAGCCGGTCTGCCGGCAAGTGCGGTACTCAGTACGTTCATGGCCGAATCCACCAATCGGCGTTGGCGTCCCCCGGTTTCCCATTCCTTGGCTGCTTGGTCGGCCTTATCAAACTGCATTTGAGCTTGTCTTTCTAAAGTGCGGTTACTTTCCGAATCGTTTTCTTTAACCGCCTTTTGCGCTTGCTCTAATGCCACTGCCGCCTCATATTTTTGTTTGCGGGCTTTTTCGCTCAGTTTTTCGATAATCAAGGCCGCTCCTTGACTTAGGTTGTTGCCAAACTGCTCGGTGACGTCGCGTTGTAAATCCAGCTCTTTTTGTACTTTGTCTTTATCAAAATGATTTTCCAACTTGCCGGCATGCTGCGCGGCATTATCCGTAGTGACCTCGGTCTTAATGCGGTCTCGGGTTTGCTCAACCGTTTCACCGGTTTTCGCCAGTTGTCCCGCTTGGTCTCTAATTTCAATATTCGAAGTATTAATACCACTTCTTGTTGTACTGGATTGATTTTCTTTATCTGAGCCGTAGCCGAGGCCTAAGGTAGATTGCAACGAGGCCAAACCGGTTGCCGATTTCGCACGATTAGCATTGCCCTCCGTGTCGGTCGCACTGACCGTTTCCTTGCCGTTTTTATCCAAATAAACCGGATTGCCCTTGCTATCGGTCGCCTGTTTACTACTTTGTGCTTGACCCTCTTTACCAAACGGTGTGTCAAAATTCGCTGCCACACTGCCGCTCACACCAAAGCTTGAACCGCTATAGTTTGAATGGTTTTCAAGGTCTGAATGTGTAATCGTTCCCGTACTAAACCGGTTTTTGCCCTCATCCTCCGCCTTTTGTGTCGAGGTGATGAGACCGCCTTTTAAATCCGTATGGTTGACGTTGATGTCATACCCCTCATCCCCTGCATAGATGCCGGCTTGTTCATTCACACTCGCGTGGTCGGCATGGATGTTTGACTTGTTGAAACTACCTCCAACGGATGCGCCATAACCCACCGTCACACTCCCACTTCCGTTCATTTGTTTGCCTTTGTATGTGGCAGTGTCTTGCAGGCTTTCGATGTTGAGGTTTTGAGCATTGACTTCTACACGTTTGCCTTTCACTTGGCTACCGATAATATTGGCATCACCACCGGCTTGAATCACGGTTTTACTTTGGCTATCACCTACGTGGCTAGCCACATAAGTGGTTTCATCTCCATTGCCATAGCCTTTTCCGTAATTACCGCCTAAAGTAGCCCCAACAGCCGCACCATTGCTCACTTTCATCGCCACCCCCACATTAAAGCCGCTCGATTTATTGGTGCTGCGCTCTTTGTGCGTTTGTTCGGCTGCCGTGATGTTGATGTCATTGTCCGCCTCCAAGAAGGTCCCTTGTTTACCGGACACATCCGAACCTTGAATCGTGATGTTGGATGCTTTGCCTGCCCCTGTGGCAACAATATTCACTTTGCCTCCGGCATTCACTTGTGATTTGGCCGCGGTTTTGCCTTCAGTATGCGTACGTGATTCGCTCTTTTGTTGACCGTAAGTGATTTGTGCTCCCACGACGGAATCCATATTTCCATTTTCCATCGCCTCTTGCACCGCTTTTCCTGCCTGTCCCACCGCTTGTCCGGCTCGATAGGCATCCATCGCCGAGTTCGCCGCCGCCATGGCATTGATTCGGTCATTTTTGCTTTGACCGACGCGCTCAACGGATTTCACCGTCCCTTGCACGGCTTGTAAAGCAGACAGTATCGGCGAGGTGACGGCAAGGGTTACCCCTTTTTGCTCAAAGGTTTGTTTGGTATTGGTTTCATATTTATCATCTGCCGCTTTAATGTCGACGTTTTTCGCCAAAATATTGACATCGCCGTTCACCGCACTCACCTGACTTGCCGTTTGGCTGTAATGGTTCTCTGCGATGAGGGTAGTGTTGCCATTTAAGCTCCCCACTTGGCTGCCCTGGGCATAAAACTTCGTTTTATCGCTTTCTAGCGTTTGCTTTTGGGCACCAAACGTAACCCCTAGGCCTCCTTCGCCCAACACGCCTGATTTTTTCCCAGATAGTGCGCGTTTCCTAACGCGTGCCAAAAACATCCATTTTGTTTGATTCAGGTTTTCACTATTTTTATTAACAACTTCATTCAGTTTGTCTATTTTAGTTAGATTCAAGCACACGTCAGGAGACGCGCGCTATCTAAGAGGGCTATCTTTTGGATTACTATCATTAATAATTACTTTCTCACTTTATTTGAAATTATTATTGATAACAAGAGCAAAGGAGTACCTAAAAAGAAACCTTTAAAACAAAAAATAATTATTTCTCTTACCTCCTCCCAAGAAATATATCCTCCATTAATTATAAAAGACATAATAATTAAAAATATAGAAACCCCTACAGATAAAATCACAGATAGAAAAACAGAATAAATAAAATACTGGAGAATCTTACTTATCACTATAAACACCTCCAATCTGATTTTTTATATTTTTTTCATTATTATTTAATTTCTGATTTAAGTATTCGCTAGTAAAAGAATCTACTGCCGTTCCAAACTTAGCCGGATACCCCACGATGGCGCGCGTCTCCTGACGCGTGTCCAAAACATCCGTTTCAGTTGATTCAGGTCCTCACTATTTTCATTAACAACTTTATTCGGTTTGTCTATTTTAGTTAGATTCAAGCACGCGTCAGGAGACGCGCGCTATCTAGGAGTGAATTATTTAATATACACACATCCCTATTTATCTTATTGTATGTGGTCATTTATTATTTTACATAAAATTATAACTAAACTTATAATTCCCCAAATAATTAAACAGATATTAGCTTTTACCCCAATTTTAATCCTATCTATAAAAGTTATGTTATTTAGCAAAACATCATCAGGATGAATATATACATCTTCTAAAGATTTATATGTCTCCCCCTCATCCCCACGAACTCTAGTACCATCATTTAATTTTTTGGCAATAGCTATTAGCTTTTCTATATGCTTATCATCCGTGGTATTAATGTAATATTCACCTTCAATACCTTCAGTATAAAAAATAGTAAAAGAAGGATCATCTTTATCATAATAGAACTCCAAAACTCCATTTTCATTTAATTCTTCCTTCATATTGAACTCTCTAAATAAAAACTCCCTAAACTTTTCTTTATTCATGATTAGTTTAGAAGAAATATCTTTTGTATCCGTATTAACTAAAGAAACATGATAAGCCATTATTTATCCTCACGATGGCGCGCGTCTCCTGACGCGTGCCCAAAACATCAATTTCGTTTTATTCAGTTTTTCATCTATTTTCATTAACAACTTTATTCAGTTTGTCTATTTTAGTTAGATTCAGGCATGTGCAGGAAACGCGCGCTATCTAGGAGCGTAATCATAGGGGATAATAAAAAGTGCGGTTCAATTTTTACGTGTTTGATAAAACACTTCAAAATCTTACCGCACTTTGACGATGATTAACATTTATATTTTGCCCGCTATTCGCAAACAAAAACATAAGTGTTTTTTTCCTCCCACTCGACTTTGCGATCTAATCCCAAAATCCATTTTCGTGTAAGCAGTTATTTAATTCCATGTCCGCTTTTTCCTTTTCTTCTTCAGTGTTTTCCGGTAAATATTTTGTTTCTTCAAAACAAATATCCCGTATTTTTTTTTCTTTATCAGATAATTTAGTTGGAATGTTACCATTCCACCATCTGACAAGATAAGAATCTTGCTCTAAGCCGCAACCGGATAAAGTAAGAATATATATAATAGTTAATATGATTTTTTTCATAATTAATTACGCCGGTGTTACCATTTTAGGTAATATAGATTTTTTTATAATCAATCTTCTACTAAGAGTAAATTTGAATTTAATTTTGTTAGCATATTTTTTTTAAACATCATCTATACTACCAGTATCCTTCTTGTTCCATGCAGGCTCTTGTATATGGAACTCTTTTCGAGCCATCAGGATCTATTGATTGAGGATACATTTCTTCAGATTTACGTATACATAGACTATATGCCTCCATTTCATTTTGAGATGGCATTACTCCGTTATTCCAAAATCTTTCAATGGGGTCATCAAATAACACTCCACAGCCAGATAAATAAAATATTAAAGGTAAAATAAAAATAACATAAAATATTTTATGCATTTATCCTCCTATTTAGGCTTAACTATTTGGGGTAGTGATGGATTATCATTTTCGTTTATAGGAACCCATTTCTTATTAAATTCTGCACTATATTTATTGGTAACTTTATTATCTTCAGAAACGACTATTCCCTTATCATTGATATACTGACCTTGTTTATTTATTAAGTGTGGATTAGGCACTTCCGCAAAATAACTACTGTGAGAATAAGTAAACCAAGTATTTTCCACTCCGCCTGTCGGTTCATTACCGCCTACAAAATATTTACTACGCAAGGCTATTAATGGTGTTCTCCCCACAAAGTCGGTGTGATGCACTGCCGATTTTACTGTGCCGTTACTTGTTTTCTCTTGGTTATTTTTATCTAAATAGCGATAGCTTCCGTTAACATTGGCCAGTTGATTGGCGTAATCCTGCACATTCGTCGCCGTACCATAAAAACGAGATTCCCGAATCGGAATATTGGTTAAACCGTTTCTATTGGCATATTGTAACGCCACACTTGCCGTTAAACCGCCTCGACTGTGATTACTCAAATCAATTTGATAACCATTTTGTTTTGCATAATTGTACAACTTAACATTCGCTTTTTCTGCTGTCGTTAACGGCAATCTGCCTCCCAATAAATCATTAGTTTTATCGTAAGCAGCATAAAGCAATTCCGAAAGCGGGTTACTTGTAGGTCGGTTATAAACCACTACCACACCCTCTTTATTGGTTGCCCATTTGTTCTGTTTTATCGCATTTTTTAATGCGTCATCTAATGGATTCATAATACCGTTATTGGAAATGGTAATAACATTATTCGAATCACTCGGCTTTAATTCGGAAATATCAAAAATTTGACGTTTATCTCCTATTTCCGCTCTACCATTTTCTGTTGGACGTTTTGAACCATCTCGATTGAAATTCGAACAATATAACGAATCCTGCTTACACTTCTCTAACCAAATTTGTTTAGGTGCGGTAGCCGTTCTAACAATTGGGTCGGACGCAACGGCTGTTCCAACGTATTTTGTTGCATCGGCATTGCCCCAACCGTATAAACTACCAAGTGCCAGATCTACATAAAAAGCCGTTTTTTCCAGTCCATCCGCTCGTCTATCTAATTCTAGTGATTCTTCTGTGTTATAGCCTGTTTTACCGTCTTCTCCGCGAGTATTTCTACGGATTTCAACGGCTTCAGCTCGTTTCTTATCTGCGATATCATACAGTTCTTTCTTAATATCTTGGCGAGTTCGGTCAAACTCTTGAGTCACATTTCTTTGTAAATCAATTTCTCTTTGAACCTCGTCTTTATCAAAGTGATTTTCCAACTTGCCGGAATGCTGCTCTGCATTATCCGTAGTCACATCGGTTCTAATGCTATCTAGAGTTTGCTCAACCGTTTCACCGGTTTTCGCCAGTTGTCCCGCTTGGTCTCTAATTTCAATATTCTTTGTATTAATACCACTTTTTGTTGTGCTTGATTGGCTATCCTTGTCATAACCAAATCCAACGCTATGTGTTGTTTCCAAAGAATCCCAACCTGTAGCAAGTTGTTTTGCGTTGTCTTTACCCTGCGCATTTTTGGCTTCTGTGGTCAATTCTCCTCGGTCGTTTCTATAAATCAGATTGCCATCATCATCCACCGCCTGTTTACTACTTTGCGCTTGACCCTCTTTACCAAACGGCGTGTCAAAATTCGCTGCCACACTGCCGCTCACACCAAAGCTTGAACCGCTATAGTTTGAATGGTTTTCAAGGTCTGAATGTGTAATCGTTCCCGTACTAAACCGGTTTTTGCCCTCATCCTCCGCCTTTTGTGTCGAGGTGATGAGACCGCCTTTTAAATCCGTATGGTTGACGTTGATGTCATACCCCTCATCCCCTGCATAGATGCCGGCTTGTTCATTCACACTCGCGTGGTCGGCATGGATGTTTGACTTGTTGAAACTACCTCCAACGGATGCGCCATAACCCACTGTCACACTGCCACTTCCGTTCATTTGTTTGCCTTTGTATGTGGCCGTGTCTTGCAAGCTTTCGATGTTGAGGTTTTGGGCATTGACTTCTACTCGTTTGCCTTTTACTTGGCTACCGATGAGATTCGCATCACCACCGGCTTGAATCACGGTTTTACTTTGGCTATCACCTACATGGCTAGCAACATAAGTAGTTTCATCACCATTACCATAACCTTTTCCGTAATTACCGCCTAAAGTAGCCCCAACAGCCGCACCATTGCTCACTTTCATCGCCACCCCCGCATTAAAGCCGCTCGATTTATTGGTGCTGCGCTCTTTGTGCGTTTGTTCGGCTGCCGTGATGTTGATGTCATTGTCCGCCTCCAAGAAGGTCCCTTGTTTACCGGACACATCCGAACCTTGAATCGTGATGTTGGATGCTTTGCCTGCCCCGGTGGCAACAATATTCACCTTGCCGCCGGCATTCACTTGTGATTTGGCCGCGGTTTTGCCTTCAGTATGCGTGCGTGATTCGCTCTTTTGTTGACCGTAAGTGATTTGTGCTCCCACGACGGAATCCACACTGCCATTTTCCATCGCCTCTTGCATCGCTTTTCCTGCCTGTCCCACCGCTTGTCCGGCTCGATAGGCATCCATCGCCGAGTTCGCCGCCGCCATGGCATTGACTCGGTCATTTTTGCTTTGACCGACGCGCTCAACGGATTTCACCGTCCCTTGCACGGCTTGTAAAGCAGACAGTATCGGAGAGGTCACGGCAAGGGTTACCCCTTTTTGCTCAAAGGTTTGTTTGGTATTGGTTTCATATTTATCATCTGCCGCTTTAATATCGACGTTTTTCGCCAAAATATTGACATCGCCGTTCACCGCACTCACCTGACTTGCCGTTTGGGTGTAATGATTCTTTGCGATGAGGGTGGTGTGGCCATTTAAGCTCCCCACTTGGCTGCCCTGTGCATAAAACTTCGTTTTATCGCTTTCTAGCGTTTGCTTTTGGGCACCAAACGTAACCCCTAGGCCTCCTCCGCCCAACACGCCTGATTTTTTCTTGCTGTGAAAATCCTCGGAATAAACTTTGTTTTCCGCTTCTTTGATGTCGATGTTTTTCGCCTGCACCGTTAAGCCGTTTTCTCCCACCACATTTGAGCCTTGCACCGTGACATTCCCTTGGCCGGCAATAAGATTCACCGTTTTACCGTCAATGTTACTGCCCACCGATTGCGCAATATCGTGTTCATGGCGATGTATCTCCGTCGTTTTACTCAACCCGAAGCGACCTCTGCTCACAGATTTTGACGCGCTTGCCAGTTGTTCCTCTTCGCGCCCGGCTTCAACCTGGATATCCCCTTGTTGTGAGCCAATCAGCACGTTGCCCTTTTCGCTACCGATATTCGATTGGCGTATCCGGACATCCTTTTTCGCCACAAGCGTCACATCATCCTTGCCTTTAAGGGTACTGCCCACTTCCGAATGTTGCGCTAAACGATAGTAGTTATCCGCATCGCCGTTGTAATACTCTTTATTGCTCACCGTTAATGTCGTCACGTTTAACATATTCCCTGCCGTTGCGCTTAAACTGCCTTGGCTTTCAATATCGGCCGCTTTTATCGTCAGGTTCTCATTGCTGTGTAATGCCAAACGGCCGCCTGCACCGGTGACTTTCACGCTGGCAAGACGGTCTAACACCGTGCGGGCAACATTGCCGTCGGCACTTTCTGAAGAGGAAAGCGTACTGCGAATGTCTAAATTTTTCCCCGCCGCTAACGAGAGCGATTTCACCGCTTCAATATTGCCTAAGTTAATCAGGTTTTGTTTCGCCGATAAATCAACCGTATCCCCCAGTATCGAGCCTTCGTTTTGCAGTTGATTTGAATGAATCCGGGTTAAATCTCGTCCCGCAATCACGCCGCTGTTTTCCAGCGTATCTACATTGCCGAGAATTTGATTGGCTGAAACCACGCCCCCTCGGCTGTTAATGTCACTATTGCGTGCCACCAAATATACTTGCGGCACAAGTGCGGTGACTTTACGTCCGTCTGCAAGACTAATCTCTTTATTGACAAACCAAACCATATCGCTGGTCAGTTCTGACATTTGTTTGGCGGTTAAGCCGACACCCAAGGCAAGGTTAAATTGTTTAGCGTATTTCACCCCGCTATTCATTAACGCTTTGTATTGGTCTATATCGTTGTTGTAGCCTTCAATGTAACGGCGACCAGTCAGTTGATGGATTTGCTCGTTGATTAAACGTTGTTCATAGAAACCATCGCCTAAACGTTTATGAACGTTATCGTGATTGTAACGAAGCTGTTCAAACATGTAGTCGGAACTGAGCCAGCGTTTACGATCGGTAAATTTTGGATCGGTTTCGACCAAATAACCGTTTGGTGCCTCCGGATTAATTTTATAGAGGCTGGCTTGAGGTAATTTCACATCCGGAAGATGCGTTTTCACCACCGGCATTGTCATATTCGATAAGTCTTGAGGATCAAATTTTTCAACGGTGGTCTGTAATTTAGCGATGACCTGCCCGGAACTTATCACATTATGGTTATTTATGGTCGGTGTCAGTGTAATTTCGGTATGCTTGCCGATAGACGGATTTAATGGTGATTTTTCAATAGAAATCCCATTTGGACTATCCGCACTATTTGACATAACAGAGACGGTATCTAACTGAATATCTTTCACTTTGGTTTTATCATCCACAGTGGCACCGGACGTGATTGGGGTGCCGATCGTGTTGAGTACTCTGTTAAATGTGAAATGCTCCGTTGGATGATCATAAGGACCATATTTCAAGTTATTACGGTGGTAGTGAGAATATTTGCCTCGTTTTTTACGAGTACCACGTTCAACCCTGTAAATACCATTGTCTTGGCGATTAATTTCTCCTTGGATATCTTCATTATGGAGTTTTACTCTACCGCCATCCAAAGAACTATTTTGGGTATTCTGCTCAAATGCAGTATCTCCCAACCAAAGCTGTCTACCCACTAAAAGCTGACTATATTTATTATGTAAATCATCCCCATCAAGTAATAGAGAGCCTCCGATAGAAATCTTTGACGGATCAGTATGTTCTAAAGTGGTTGTGTTGGTCGTTTGTTTATAAAACCAAGAATACCAACCCGATCCTTCTTTTCGTGTACCATCATTTAAGAGGAAAAAAGAATATGGACTTTTAGAACCATTATTAACATAATAGATACCATCTCGTCCTTCCCTGTAACGGTGGGCATGTTCCCCTAATGCATGCTCAGTAATATGCTCAACTTTAGTATCAATTCCTTTTTTCACATAAAGATCTTGATTTAATAGATGTGCAGTATTGATTTTACCGTCTCCAAGTGCCTCAATAGTCGCACTACCGTTATCTACAAGCGTCGCTTTGCCGATTGCATAATGATTTTCATCTAGTTGTCCACCAATTGAGAGCTTGCCTGAACTAAAAATTAGAGAGTGATCACGGTTAATCAATTTTCCTATACCGAAATCGAGTCTGTCCCGCGCCGCAATCGTAGCCGCTTTCGTCTCTCCATTGACGGTTTCGGCCAAGTTTTCGACTGTTGCAGCATTAATTGCCAAATGATCACCGTAAATTCGTCCTGTGCCGATATTTGTTACGGCTGAGCTCTTGATAACGGTGTTAACGCCATCAATCAACCCTCGGTTTATTAAGTTCGTTGAATTCAGCATTGTCTCATTTGATGAAAGTTCTGCATTGGCACGATTCTCAATATGATTTGCCGAAATCGTCATTTTATTGGCAACTCTCTGCTCGGTATTATTCGTGAAGTTACCTTCCGTTTTAAACGTTAGATTATTTGCTTCAAAAGCATTATTTAAGATAAAACTCTCTTTTAATGCGATATTCAGATCGCCTTTTGTTTTAATATTGCCTTCAGATGCCAAGCCTATTGCATTTAAATTAACGGTTTTATTACCTTGAATAAGCCCTTTCTCATTATTTACCATTAAATTGTTGCCGTTTAAGACATCCACGGTGTTCACCGCCAATAATTCTCCCTCGCTATTATCCAAATGATTATTTGAGGTAATAGAGACATTATTCGCACCATAAATGCCACCTTGTTGGTTATTTAATGTTGCCGTTTGGATGACAATATCTTGACCTTGAATACCTTGTGCCGGTGATTTATCTTTTGCTTTTGTACCTTGGTTATCAAGCTGCTCGGTATTGAGGGTTAATTTATCTGCATAAATTAACGAACCTTGCTCAGATGTTGCGCGGTTATTGATTGTTTTCGCTGTAATATTGGCTACATGAGAAGAAATCTTGCCTTCTTGATTATTCACCGACTGTGTAGAGAGTGTTAAATCTCCCTGACTTTGAAGCATTCCTTGCTGATTTTGTATGTCTTCTGCTGTCGTGATATTAAGCGTATTTCCACCATAGAGTTTACCTTGCTGATTAAATAGCGTAGTGACACCTTGTAAAACCATGCTACGCAATCCAACAATTCCCTTTAAAGCATCTTGGGTATGTCGGTTATCAATGACATTTTGGTAAGCCTCAATTAAGAGTGAATCGTCTGCTCGAATGAGGCCGTTTAGGTTATTAATATTCCCCGAGTGAATATCGGCCTTATTCTTGGCGAATAAGGTGCCTTGTTGATTATCAATCTGTTGTTGAGCTGTTTTGAGCAGTAATTGATTGGATGAAACCACCTTGCCTTGTTGATTTTCTAACCCTTTAGTCATCAAGGTAAGCATATTTTCTGCCTTGATCGTGCCTTGTTGGTTATTTAATGCCGTTTGTGTCGTAATATTTAAATTGGCAGATACAGAGGCAATTTGACCGGCTTGATTATTGATTTTATCTGCATTCAGCGAACCATCATTTACCATTAAAATTTCACCGGACTGATTTTGAATATTAGAAGCTTGAAGTGCGGTGCTATTTAACGCTGTAATACGTCCGGCTTGATTATCAAGTTGCTTCGCTTTTAAACTCAAATCAGTGGCGATGATGCCTTGCTGCTTATCTGCAAGGGTATTGCGATTATCTAAGGTTTTTTGCGTAAAAATTTCTGCTATTTTGGCACGAATACTCCCCTGTTTATTATTGAGCATATCCGTATTTAATTTCAGTGTGCCGTTTTGCGCTAAAACCATGCCTCCCGTATTATTTATCTCGGATTGATTGCTATTAATCGTGAGCTTTTCACCAAGGCTGGCAAGGATGCCATTTTGATTTTGAATACCTTGTTTTACATCAACATGTGCTAGTTGGCGTGCAATTAGTTTGCTCTCTTGATTATCCAGCGTTTGTGCAGTCACATTTACTTGATTGCCGCTTATTTCGCTTTGTTTATTTGATTTAATAGCATCAGCAACCAAATTAACGGTATTTGCAGTGATTAAACCGTTGTTCTGTTCGAGGGTATTAGTATGCAAATCAAGCTGTGATTGTGTACGTATTTCACCTTGATGATTAATGAGAGATGCCGTATTTACGGTGGCATTATTGCGTGAAAGAATATTCCCGTTATTGTTATTCAAAGAATTTGAATGCAGGGTTAATGAATGTTGTGCAATAATCCCTTTACTACCTTGCTTTTCCAATAAGGTTTTTTGATTATTAATTGACTGATTATTGCTATTAATAGCAATCTCATTTGCTGAGATTAATCCTTGATTGTTGTTGATTGCCCCGCTGTTAATATCAATATTTTGAGCAGCAATAATATTTCCCTGTTCGTTTTCTAAACGATGCTGATGCGTATTGATAATGAAAGAACGCTCCTGACTGCCAATCGTTCCATTTTTATTGTTTAATGTGCCGCCGGTTTGAATATCACCATTTAACTTCGCAATAATATGGCTATCTTTATTGCTTAATTCATTTGACGTGATGATATTAAGATTATCCGCCGAAATGACACTTTTTGTGAGTGAATTCAGTGTATTTGCAGCCAAATTTAACGTCTGAGCTTTAATGGCACCATTTTGCTGATTTAAATTATCGGATAAGGTGATATCGGCCTGTTTAACAGCGCGAATACTACCTTCATCATTAGAAAGATTTTTCGCATTTAAAGTTGAATTGTCCTGAGTGTAAACCAAACCTTGCTGATTATCGACATTGGCGACATTGATAATCTGTTTGCCTACACTGACGATCCGCCCTTGTCGGTTGACTACATTTCCTGCCTGAATATTCACTTCTCCAAGTGCAACAATCCCCTTATCTTGGGCATCCGTTAAGGTCTGTTTATTAGATAGAGATTGTCCCTGGGTATTAATAGCAACATTTTGATTAGATTGAATTAAGCCGCCATCATTAATTAATTCACCTGAATTAAGAGAAAGACTTTGATTGGACAACATTACGCCATTTGTTGTATCAAGTTGACCGGTTCCGGTATTTACCACTAGTTTGCCATTTGCCAACAAATGTCCTTGGCGGTTATCCATCCCATGAGAATAGAGAGTTAAATCACCTTGCGTTTTCAATGTACCGCCTTGATTCTTCAGTTGATCGCTGACCGAAAGTTTCAGTTCATCAGTGCCGGTTTGTTCCCAAACAGCCTTTTGCATATTGAGTGAATGTTGCTGAGCTGTGATTTTTTCTGCTTTAAGGTAGCTTTGTTGTGCTTGAAGCTCAGCAGGGGTGTTTAATGATAATGTCTTATCCGCAATTAACGTTGCATGATTAGCTTGAATATTACCCTGATTTGCGACAACACTCACAGAATGCGCTGATGTATGACTATGGTCGAGATCAACTTCTGAACTTTGAATATCGATCTGACCTGAAGCAAGATTTTTCCCTTGCAAAGTTGCTTTTGCTGTCGCAGAAACCGTAACGGTTTTGCCTTGACCGGAATTTTTTTCAAGCGAACGTACTTCACCCTGTGCGGTATCTTTTACCTCTACACCGGCAGCAATTAATGAATTGGTTGATGTTTTGACCCTTGCCGCTTGATAGGTAATGTTGCCTTTAGCGACAGATTCTCCGTTTTGAGTAATTTGATCGGTGGCAATTTTATGAATGTCACCTTGGCGCGCAACAATAGCCCCATCTTGCTTAATATCTAATGCGCTATTTAATGTAATATTGCCTTGACGATTTTCAATTTTGCCTTTGTTCTCAATCCCTTGCATTGCAGTAAGCTGCGTGGATTTTGCAGCATTGAGTGTTCCCGTATTGACAATTCGTCCTTGACTATCAATATGCAGGGTTTCTGCACTCGCGCCAATATGACCGGCATTGCGCACACCGATACCGGCTTCGGTACCAACCAAGTGGATTTTGCCCGAGTACATTCCACCTAATTCACCCACATCAATTGCAACCTGTGGCTTAATATCTCCAACCGATGCTTGTTCTGTACGAATAACTTGTAACGTTTCGTCAGCATCAGATCGCGCGATAGTATTTTTCCCGGCGATAACCGTGATCTCTTTTTTCGACCAAATACCGGCGTTTACTTCAGCTTCTCGAGCAAGAATTTCAGTATAATCCACATGACTGTTATCTAGGCCTTTTCCACTAACGGTTACTTTACCCGCTTCAACTTTGAAATTATCGACTTGACCGTTTTTAATTTCAGGTTTGCCGGTAGTCAAAGTCACGCGGTCAGAATTAATAATCCCACAGCCTTCGCAATGCAATCCGTTTGGGTTTGCAATAATGACATTGGCTTTCTTACCTGCTACCTCCATGTAACCTTTCATCACCGAAGGATTATTAGAGTTTACTTCATTTAAAATAACGTTTGCTTCACCGCGAGCAAGATAGGGGTTGCCTTGCACCATGCCCGCCAGTTGAGTCTGCGTATGTGTACGGCTGTTATTTAACACAGCGCCTTTCTCAGCAATATCAAATTGACTGTATTTGTTGTGGGACAAGCCTTTATCGTTGGGGGTTTGAATATTGACTTGCGGTAGACCGTTGGCCGTTTGTAGTACGATTGGTTGCTGGTTTTTCGGGGCAGACTTATCAGCTTGGATAATTAAGGTTTCAGCGACTGCACTCTCTGAAAATGCGACAAAACCCAAAACGCAAAATAGACTAAACGCTAAGGGTTTTAATCGAACCGATACATGAGACAGACTAACATCATGTTTTTCAGTTGATTTTCCCTCGGATTTAGCTAACTCGGAGACGACAACAAAACGTTGCAAAGTTTTACTGAAAATGACACGGAAACATTGTTTGTTCATACCTTAATCCTCAAATTTTATCCAAATTGATTTAGCTGAAAAATAAATTAAAAACTATATCCGATATTAAAACCGGCAACCGCATTAGAAGTTCTGAATCCTTCGGGTTTACGTATAGGTTTACCTACAAAGACATCATAACTAAAGCCTTTGATTCCTCCTCGCAAACCGATCGCCGTTCCCATTAAATGGCGACCAAGTTGATTTTCTGTGGACCAGCCTGACACTCGCCCTCCGTCAACAGCCCAATAAGCGGCATGATTGGGGTTAAATTGCCAACTTAGCTCGTTTCGCCAGTTCCAACCACGTTCACCGGATAGAGAAAGTTCACCATCAAAACCGCGTACGGTATAACGTCCACCAATTGAAAAACGGTCTTGAGCGATCAGTGGGGTTTTATTCCACTGGGCATTCAAGCTGCTTTGCCATTGCCAAGCTTGGCTACCCCATTTAAAGGGTTTTATGAGATTGATACTCGCTGTAATAATTTTAGGACGAGAGGTGCCTTCACCGAATAGCTCTTCAGGGGCAGATAATGCTCTCCGAGCAGCCGTTCCTCGTTTGAAATTAATTGAAAAATCTACGGTGGCTGTTGGGAAATATTCTTTGTGGTTAATCCCGGCTTCCCAGCCGGCCATTCGTCTTCTTTGTACGTCAATTTCTGCACCATCGATATAATTTTGAGATTGACGAGACCAAAAAGAACCTGAAACCAAGGTCTTGCGTTTGGCATCACGATAGAGCAGATAGGAGAGTGTCAATTTATCCGTCTCACTTTCACCCGAGTAGATATAACTATTATCAAAAGCGCCAAAGACTTCCTGATGATATCTACTCTGATTATGGGAAAACGCTAAATTCCAGTAACCAAACGGAATAGAATAGTAAAGTGTGAGGTTTTTACTGGCACGGCGACCTCGGTCATCTCCTTTTTGTTTTATCGAATGAGTAAAAGAGGTGTAGAAAAGATCATTTGCTGAAAAAATATTGTCTATAGAGAGTGTGCCATTGGCTTGCCATTTACCAGTAGAAGTCGAGCCGGCATCGTCTAATCCGACATTTAAACGAAATGGAAAGGCTTGATTGTAACTAATTTTTAAATCACTCTCCCCCACCTCCGCTTTATCGCTTTCACTCGGTAAAATTTCGATGTTTGCCTCAACAGTCGGTGCACGTTTTAAGTTTTCAAGGGATTGCTCAATATCTCGAATATTCAGTATGTCGCCGGAATGAAACGTCAATCCGGTTAATGCATGTAAGCGGGTAAAACGAGGCACATAACTACTATCAGCAACAATCGTATTACGCACTTTACCCGGAATGACGGTTAACATTAATTTCCCATCACGTAAATCTTGTTCTTCTGTCACCACACGTGTTGTCACATACCCTTTCTCAATAATGTTATTTTGAATCTGTTTCATTAAAACACCTAAACCCGCACCACCAAAACAGTGAGGTAACGTCAGTTTTAATGATTTCGCTGCTTTATCAAACGCCCATTGAAATTGACTTTTTAGCAAAGAAGAGTGGTAATCCGTTAAAGTAATTTGATGAATGGTATAACAGGGAGATTATGCAGAAGAAAGTAAAAGTGATTCACTGTGAGGCGAATCTAGACGAATATCAGGTTGAGTCTGCAATTTGTCTGCTTGTGCCTGTTGATATTGTTTCTGTCGCTGTTGTTGTGCCGCATCAATGTTGTTTAATTGAGGGTCACGCGTATCGGCGAAAGCTACTGTTGATAGTGTAGAAGAAATTAAGCTTAAAACGAATGTTCGATAGTATTTCATAGTTAATA
The DNA here is from genome assembly GCF_980468985.1 of Aggregatibacter valvarum. NCBI lineage: Bacteria > Pseudomonadati > Pseudomonadota > Gammaproteobacteria > Pasteurellales > Pasteurellaceae > Aggregatibacter > Aggregatibacter valvarum. The sequence continues at coordinate 166,777 of NZ_OZ413141.1, forward strand.
GGCCTCATATTCAGTTTGTAAAGTCTAGAGTGTTTTCCATTTTCTTTCAAATTAATCAAAAAAACCACAATCTATAAGTGCGGTCAAATTTAAAGTCGTTATTCCTTCGCCACAATATGCGGGAATCCACCGAGGGCTTTTAGGTGATTTACCATATAACAAAACAGCTCGGCGGTGCGTTCTGTGTCGTAAAGGGCGGAATGCGCTTGTTGGTTGTCGAAAGGAATATTCGCCGCTTGGCAGGCTTTGATCAGCACCGTTTGACCGAACATAAAACCGCTTAACGTGGCGGTGTCGAAGGTGGAAAAGGGATGGAAAGGATTACGTTTAGCATTGGTGCGTTGTGCTGCCGCCATAATAAATCCCTGATCAAAAGCGGCATTATGCGCCACAATAATAGAACGTTGGCAGTCCGCCTCTTTTTGCGCACGTCGCACCATTTTAAACATCTCGCTGATGGCAATATTTTCACTCACGGCGCCACGCAATGGGTTATCAACATCAATGCCGTTAAACTTAATCGCTTCCGGGTTAATATTGGCGCCTTCAAAAGGTTGAATATGAAAATGGCATTTTTGATCGGGTAAGAGATTGCCCTGTTCATCCATTTTGACTGTAATCGCCGCCAATTCTAATAGCGCATCGGTTTTTGCGTTCAAGCCGGCGGTTTCCACATCAATAATGACCGGTAAATACCCACGGAAGCGGTGTTTTAATAAATGATAGTTGATGGTTTCTTGCGTGTCAGACATACCTATTCCTAAAAATAAAACGTGGATTATCGTTCATAATCCACGTTAAAAAACAGTTGAAATTTTCACCGCACTTTTAGCTTAAGTTTAGCCTAGTTGCCTAAACCGGCTTGTGCGCTTTTATTCTCAATGAATTCGATTTTGTAACCGTCCGGATCTTCGACGAAAGCAATCACGGTGGTTCCGCCTTTCACCGGGCCCGGTTCGCGGGTAACATTGCCGCCCGCTTGACGCACGGCTTCGCAGGTGGCGTAAATATCATCAACCCCAATGGCGATGTGGCCGTAGGCATTGCCTAAATCGTATTTCTCGACGCCCCAGTTATAGGTTAATTCCAAGACGGACGCTTTATCTTCATCATCGTAGCCTAAAAATGCCAAAGAATATTTATATTCGGGATTCTCGCTGGTACGCAATAAACGCATCCCCAACACGTCTTGATAAAATTGAATGGAACGTTGTAAATCGCCGACACGTAACATTGTGTGTAAAATTCGCATTTGGTTTTCCTCACTGTGAATAAATCTTGTCAATTATGCCACAGAATGAATGGATTTGCCTGATGAAATTCGTGCTAAACGTTATCGTAATTTGTCGTAGAGATACGCAAAGAAGCGCATTAAAAGCACAAAGTGCGGTGAAAATTCACCGCACTTTTAGCCCCACCTTTTTATCGACTTACAACAAAATCTCCGCACACAACCCGATGCGTTCACCGGCAGCATTTTTACGGTTAGAAAGGTTGAGTTGGTAATGATGCAATTCGGCAATGCGGCGAACAATAGACAAGCCCAATCCGCTGCCTTTTTCGTTTTGACCTGCGGGGCGATAGAACCGTTGACCGAGTTTAGCCAGATCCGCCTCATCCACACCGCCACCGTTGTCTTCCACCAAAATCTTGTTTTTTTGCAACCGCACTTTAACCTGACTGCCCGCCGGGCAATAACGAATGGCATTGTCTATTAGATTACGTAGCATCAGCGCCAACAACAACGGCTGCCCCATTTTTACCGGTGGCACGGCGATGGACTCAAATGCCAACGTAATTTGGTGTTTTTCCGCATGAAAATACAATTCCCCCATCAGCGACGGAATCAACTGTTCCCAATGAATTTCCTGTAAATTCTCCAGTTCTTTCAAATTATCTAAACGAGAAAGGGTTAATAATTGCTCGATCAGCTGGGTTGCGCGATCGATGCCTTTGGTCAGATTTTCCAACGCCTGTTCACGCAAGTGCGCGTCATCACCGGCAAGTTGTGCCACTTCCGTTTGAATACGCAAAGCAGCAAGCGGGCTGCGCAATTCATGGGCGGCATCGGAAGTAAAGCGGCGTTCACGCAATAAGGTGGCCGAAGTGCGGTCGAAAAATTGATTCAAATTTTGAATTAACGGCAAGATTTCCGTTGGTAGGTTGTCGGTCGGTAACAACGACGTGTCGTCAGGCAAACGTTTCGCCACTTGTTCACCCACGGCTTTTAGGCTGTGTAATTCTCGGCGGATAATCAATCCGAGTGCCGTCAATAAAAACGGCAAGCCGGCAAACCAAATCCACATTTGCCCGAAGACCATTTGATTGATGAGATCATCGCGATATTCCAGCTCTTGTCCCACGGCAACCAGCAAACGCCCCCCGGCAACAGGAAGCCAAAAAATACGCCAGTCATCATCGTCCTCACGAATTTTACTGACCGAAAAGCCTTTTTTCGGCGCATAAATAAAATTCTCACCATTTTCACCATCGCTAAGCACAATATTGCCGTCGGGAGTAAAAATCGCAAAGGCTAGGGCATCGTCATCAAAGCGGTGCTTTTTAAAAGGACGGCGTGGTTGTGGGTTGTGACGATCGATTAAAAGATTCCGTAAGTCAGAGGAAGCTAGCCGTTCAGCAAAGAGGATTTGTTGTGCATCAAAGACTTGGTTCACTTCTTTACGGACTTGAAACCACGCCACTGCCGTGGAAAGCAACCACACGAAAATCGATGCCAGAGACAAAGTGGCAATTAAGCGAAAACGAAGGCTGCGTTTGTGCCAATTAAGCGTCTTCATCATTTTTTCCTAAGGCATAGCCCACGCCATGTACGGTGCGAATAAATTGTTTGCCGAGTTTTTGGCGTAAGTTGTAAATATGCACTTCCAAGGCATTGCTGTTGACTTCATCATCCCAGTTGTAAAGTTTTTCTTCTATAAAATCACGGGTGAGAACGCGTTCTTTATTCAGCATAAATAGCTCAAGCAGTTTGTATTCGCGCGTGGTTAATGCAATTTCTTGTTCATTCAACAATACTTTACGTTGATTCGGATCGAATTTGACGCAGCTATGCTGAATAATCGGGCTGGCATGCCCATAACGACGACGAATCAACGCTTGCAAGCGTGCCACGACTTCCGCCAGCGCAAACGGTTTGCATAAATAATCGTCCGCGCCGCGTTGTAAGCCCGTAATGCGCTCATCTAAGGTATCTCGTGCCGTTAAAATCAACACCGGCACATCCTGCCCGTTTTTACGCCATGCCTGCAGCACGTCTAAACCGTCCATTTTCGGCAAGGTTAAATCTAACACCACCGCATCATAAGGCGCGCCTTGCGCTGCCGCCAATCCGCTTTTACCGTCAGTAAACCAATCCACCGCAAAGCCCGATTTGGTCAAACCGATTTGAATGCCGTTGCCAATAAGCGCATCGTCTTCGATCAATAAAATTCGCATAAAAAAATCACCGCACTTTTCACTTGAGATATTACCTATTAAAAATAAACAAAAAGTGGCTCATCACCACTTTCTGTTTTGGGTCGGATTATTTTACAATTTTTTCGACACGCTCAATATCCACTTCCGTTTTATTCCAAGATTTATCCACTTCACCGTAAAGTTTCACTTCATCACTCGGGGAAATATCCTGACCGCGCCATGCTTTGCGGTCGATTTCTACTTGGAGTTCACCGCTGGCATCTTTGAAAATATAGTCATCTTTACCCACTTGTTTAACGATATTGCCTTGTAAAATCACATATTGATCGTCAACCCACGAAGTGGCGTCTGCTGCTTTGCTTAGTGTTTGTTCGCCATTAACAAACCCACCACGTTTAAAATCCCCTTTTTGATGGTGTTGTACTTGTGACGCATTAGGATCTTGGAAACCACCTTTGGCAAAAGCGCCGCTTGCGGCAACGGTTGCTAATACGAAAATTGTTGCTAAACTACGTTTCTTCATTTGAAATCTCCTTCATAAAGTTCATTATCACAAAGCCCCTTGCTTTGTTGAGAGCTATTAAATCAAGTAAAAATTAAGAAAAGATTAAGAAGCTTAAAATTTTCTAAAAAAAGAGAAAAAGGAAACATTATGCGTTACGACAACATGTCCGCTTTTATTGTGATGGATATTGTACGAGAAGCCGCGAAATACCCGAACGCCATTCATTTTGAAATCGGTCAGCCGGATTTACCGCCTTCCGATAAGGTCAAAGCCGCATTGCAAAATGCCGTGCAACACAATCAATTTAGTTACACAGAAAGCCTTGGACTTCTGGCGTTGCGAGAAAAAATCGCCGCGTATTATGAGCGCACTTATCAGGTAAAAATTAACCCGAATCGTATTTTGCTTACGCCCGGTACCAGCGGTGCATTCCTGGTGGCTTATGCCCTTACCTTAAATAACGGCGACAAATTAGGTTTAACGGATCCGTCTTATCCTTGTTATAAAAATTTTGCTTACATGATGGATATTCAACCGGAATTCATGCCGGTAGATAAACAAGATTGTTATCAATTAAGTGTAGAGCAATTAAAACGCCATCAAATTAAAGCGTTACAAATTTCCTCGCCGGCAAACCCAACAGGCAATATTTACACCACCGAACGCTTGAAAGCGCTTAACGACTATTGTCGTGAGCACGACATTGCCTTTATTTCCGATGAGTTGTATCACGGTTTGGTGTATGACGAAACTGCTGCAACCGCCTTGCAATTTAACGACAAGGCGTATGTCATCAATGGTTTTTCTAAATATTTCTGTATGTCGGGCTTACGTTTAGGTTGGATTATTGTGCCGGAGGATAAAGTGCGTGAAGCGGAAATCATTGCGCAAAATATCTTTATTTCCGCCCCGACATTAAGCCAATATGCCGCATTAGAGGCCTTCGATGACGCGCATTTAGCGCAGGTAAAACAGCAATTCCAAGCCCGTCGCGATTTTTTATATAACGCCTTAAAAGACATTTTTACCATTGAATTTAAACCGCAAGGTGCTTTTTATTTGTGGGCGGATGTCTCGAAATACACTAATGACAGCTATGAATTTGCCAAACAAATGCTCCATGAAATTCAGGTCGCGACTACGCCGGGCATTGATTTCGGGCAAAACGGCACGAAGCATTATTTACGTTTTGCTTACACTCGCAACATCGAGCATTTGCAAGAAGGGGTAAACCGCATTAAACGCTGGCTGGCAAATAAATAAAAATTACCCATTCCAGTCATTGAACCACAAAATTATGCGCCTATAATAGGCGCGAATTTTTACTTTCTATTAACAATAAACCCTAAAATTATGAGTATTCGAATTCTACCTGAAAATGAAATTAAACAAGCAGCCGCCTCTTATACTGCGCCACCATTGTTGTTTTCCAGCCCGAAAAATTTATATCAACGTCGCGCTGCGCGTTTAAGAGAGTTAGCCCAAGATCACCCGCTTGCTGATTATCTGCTATTCGCTGCAGCGATTGCTGATGCGCAATTAGAACTGTTTGAAAATATGCCGATTCCGCAAGATCCGAGACTGGAAAAACTGTCCGGCGAACAATTAGCGCATCAACCGTTAAATACACAACATTGGCAGCGTGATCCAATTTGGCGCAAATTATTGACCGCACTTTTAGAGAAATTAAAACCTTCTGCCAACGACCATATTCTCACCACCATCGAATGGTTAGAAAAAGCCGCTGACAGTGAATTGGAAGACCTTGCCGATAAAGTCTTGGCGCAAGAATTTGCCACCATTTCCAGCGATAAAGCGGTGTTTGTATGGGCTGCATTATCCTTGTATTGGCTTCAATTAGTGCAACAAATTCCTCATAATGCGAAACAAGAAAGCACGGAAAATCTTCATTGTTGTCCGGTGTGTAACACTGCGCCAACGGCAAGTTTAGTGCATTTCGGCAGCCAACAAGGTCTGCGTTATTTGCACTGTGCGCTTTGTGAAAGCGAATGGAATATGGTGCGTAGCCAATGTTCTAATTGTGGGCAAAACAAAGAATTAGATTATTGGTCAATTGATGATTATATGGCAGCCATTCGAAGCGAAAGCTGCGGCAGTTGTAAAAGTTATTTAAAAATTATGTTCCAAGAAAAAGAACCGAAAGTGGAAGTGATTGCCGATGATTTGGCTTCTCTTTTCTTAGACATGGAAATGGAAGAAAAAGGCTTTATGAAAAGTGGCTTAAATCCGTTTATTTTTCCGGCGGAATAAGCACGAATTTCTACCATGCGCAGTGCAGGATTTCGTTTTAAGCAATTTCATGTCAATCATGATCGTTGCGCCATGAAAGTGGGCACTGACGGTGTTTTATTAGGTGCTTGGGCGGATGTAAATTCCGCCCAACAGATTTTAGATTTAGGCACCGGCAGTGGATTGATTGCGTTAATGTTAGCGCAACGCAGTGCCGCAGAAAGTCAAATTCATGCCGTTGAATTGGATCCTGCCTCCGCACAACAGGCACAAGAAAATGTCGCTGCCTCGCCTTGGGCGGAAAAGGTTCATGTGTATCAACAAGATGTTTTTACGTTTTGTCAGCAAACCCCAGTAAAGTTTGATTTAATTGTGGCGAATCCGCCCTATTTTGAAAGCGGCATTGCTTGCCGAGACACCCAGCGCGACACCGCACGCTATGTGATTCAATCTCATGTTGCGTGGTTGGAGGCGGCACATTCTTGCCTCACGCCACAGGGCAAAATCAGCTTTGTCTTACCTTTTGAGGCCGCCGAAACGTTGCTAAAATCCACTGCACTTTCTTGCGTTACCCGTTGCGATGTAGTGACGAAAGCCGGAAAAACACCTCAGCGCGTGTTATTGACTTTTTCTACGCAAGCACAACAAACGGCATATCAACAACTGACGATTTATGATGCGCAGAATCAGTACCATGCGGATTTCATCGCATTAACGAAAGACTTCTATTTGGCGTGGTAAGTCATGGCAGGGCAAGCATCATGTGTTTTGCTTTACCCGCGCCTCTTATTCAAACTCCAATTCCACCGCACTTTCACCAAGCAACGTCACAAGTTCTGTCAGCAATTCATCGGTTGGATTGACCGACCATTGCACGCCCATTTTGACTAAGGCTCTGCCTTGTGGGCTTTGGTAATAAATATGCACCGGCAGAGAATTGCCGCTGTAAGGCTGTAAAATCCGTTTAAATTGCTTAATGAATTGTGGTGTAATCTGTTCTTGAGACAGGCTAATCGCAAGGCTTTTCGCATAGCGTGCACGGGCTTCGTCAATCGTCATCAAATCCCGCACAGACATTCGCAAGCCTTGCGAGAAATCATCAAAACTGACTTGCCCCGACACCACGATCACCGTGTCTTTTTGCAATTTTTCGCCGAATTTATCTAGCGCTTCGCCAAACAAGGTTAAATCTAAACGACCGGAGCGATCATCAATGGTGGCAATGCCAATGTGGTTGCCTTTTTTGGTCACGGCGATACGGGTATTCACCACCAAACCGCTGGCGGTGCTCATTTGTCCACGATAATTCGGGGTGAGTTCTTTTAGGCGAACAGGACTATAATGGGATAATTCTTTCAAATAACGACTCACCGGATGGCTGCTGAGATACAACCCCAGAGTTTCCCGTTCACCGTCTAAAATGGTCTTTTCCGTCCAAGGTGCAATGTTGGCATAAGAATGCTCCACTTCCTCATTGGTTTCCGTCAGAACACCAAACATATCCGTTTGCCCCAAGGCTTCGTCTTTCGCGTGTTGATCGGAGGCTCGCAAGGCATCTTCTAGATTTTGTTGTAGCGCCGCGCGATGTGGTCCAAGCTTATCGAAAGCACCAGATTTAATCAGGCTTTCAAATGTGCGTCGATTGATTTTCTTTAAATCCACACGAGCACATAAATCAAACAAGTTTTTGAAAATACCGTCTTTCTCACGGGCTTCTACTAGCGCCGCAATCGGGCCTTCACCCACGCCTTTAATGGCACCGATACCGTACACAATTTCGCCGTTTTCATTCACGCTAAAATGATGTTTCCCGGTGTTAATATCCGGCGGCACCACCTTCAAGCCCATGCGCATACATTCATCGTATAAACCGACGATTTTATCGGTGTTATCCATTTCCGAGGTCATGACTGCCGCCATAAATTCTGCCGGGTAGTGCGCCTTCAGCCACAGGGTTTGATAAGAAACCAACGCATAGGCGGCAGAGTGTGATTTGTTAAAGCCATAGCCCGCAAATTTTTCCACCAAATCGAAGATCTTCATGGAAAGATCACCGTCTATGCCATTTTTGATGGCACCCTCTTCAAATACGGAACGCTGCTTCGCCATTTCTTCCGGTTTTTTCTTACCCATCGCACGACGTAATAAGTCCGCGCCACCCAACGTATAACCCGCCAACACTTGGGCAATTTGCATAACCTGCTCTTGATACAAAATGATGCCGTAGGTTGGCTCTAAAATTGGCTTAAGGGATTCATGTTGATAGTTGGCATCGGGGTAAGAGACTTCTTCTCGCCCGTGTTTACGGTCAATAAAGTTATCCACCATGCCAGATTGTAATGGGCCCGGTCGGAACAACGCCACCAACGCGATAATGTCTTCAAAACAGTCCGGCTTAAGACGCTTAATCAAATCTTTCATGCCGCGTGATTCCAGCTGGAACACTGCCGTAGTTTCGGCATTGAGCAACACTTCAAAAGATTGATGATCATCCAACGGAATGGCGCTGATATCCACCAACGGTTTGCCTTCTTTTTCCATGCGCGCATTAATCATGTCCAACGCCCATTTGATGATGGTTAAGGTGCGCAGACCTAAGAAGTCAAACTTCACCAAACCGGCATATTCCACGTCATTTTTATCGAAGTGGGTGACAGGATGTTTCCCTTCCGAATCGCAATACAGCGGCGAAAAATCTGTAATTAACGTCGGTGAAATCACCACTCCACCGGCGTGCTTACCGGCATTTCGTGTGACACCTTCCAGCTTGCGTGCCATGTCAATAATGGCGCGGACTTCTTCGTCCGCATCGTAAATTTCTTGCAGTTTTGGCTCGGCTTCAAACGCTTTGGCGAGCGTCATTCCGGGATCAGGCGGCACTAGTTTAGAAATGCGATCCACAAAGCCATAAGGTTGTCCTAGCACCCGCCCCACATCGCGAATCACCGCTTTTGCCGCCATGGTACCGAACGTAATAATTTGCGACACCGCACCGCGTCCATACATTTCGGCGACGTGTTCAATCACGCGGTCGCGCCCGTCCATACAGAAATCCACGTCAAAGTCAGGCATGGAAACCCGTTCCGGATTAAGGAAACGCTCAAAAAGCAAATCGAATTCTAACGGATCCAAATCAGTAATTTTTAACGCATACGCCACCAAAGACCCTGCACCGGACCCCCGCCCCGGACCCACCGGAATATCGTTATCTTTTGACCATTGGATAAACTCCATCACAATCAAAAAGTAACCCGGAAAGCCCATTTGGTTGATGACATCCAGTTCCACCTGCAAACGTTCATCGTATTCCGGACGGCGCTCTGCACGCAGTTTTTCATCAGAAAACAACACCTTGAGGCGTTCTTCCAAGCCCTCTTTGGCGCGTTTCACAAGGTAATCTTCGGTGCTTAAATCACCGGTTGGAAATTTCGGTAAGAAATATTCGCCCAATCGAATGGTGACATTACAACGTTGTGCAATCAGTAGCGTGTTCTCCAGTGCGCTCGGCACATCGGCAAACAAATCACACATTTCTTGTTCGGAACGGAAATATTGTTGACCAGTATAATTTTTAGGACGTTTCGGATCATCTAACGTGAAACCGTCATGAATCGCCACGCGAATTTCATGGGCTTCAAAATCGTCAGCGTGTAAAAAGCACACATCATTGGTCGCCACCACCGGCAACTGTTCCCGTTCGGCCAGTGCTAACGCCGCTTGAATATAACGCTCTTCATCAGGGCGACCGGTACGGGTAAGGGTAAGATAAAAATGATTAGAGAAAAATTCGTGGTAAAAATCCACCGCACTTTTGAGTTCATCAGTGTTACTACGCAGTAATTTTTTACCTACATCGCCATTAACGCCACCGGATAAAACAATCACCCCTGCACGGTGTTCCACCAGCCACTGCTGATCGATATACGGCACATCGGCATAACCGCGTTCATAGGCTTTAGAAAGCAACAACGTGATATTTTTGTAGCCTTCGTTATTTTTTGCCAATAAGGTTAAACGGAATCGCTCATCGCCACACAGCTCGCTTTGCACCAGCACATCTGCCCCAATAATCGGCTTCACGCCGGAAGATAATGCCTCCCCATAAAACCGGACCAAACCACAGAAATTCGTGAAGTCCGTTAGCCCTATCGCCACCATGTTATTTTCCACACAGGCTTTCACCAACGGTTTCACTTTAGCAATACCGTCAATCATGGAAAAATCACTGTGAACCTGCAAATGAACAAAACGTGGCGGTGACATAAACATCCTTAAAATAACAAAAAGTGCGGTCAAAAAATCCAATGGATTTTGAGTCTTGGTTTAACCAACGGCAATGAAGATAGCGTGCGTAATTTTAGCGGTATTTTGGGAAATTGTAGAGAAAAAATACGTGGCTTATGACGTTCTTTCTCGGTATCAAAGGGAGACGGTATTGCATAGTTGAGATAAAAATACGGCGAAAAATACTGAGATTTTTCACCGCACTTTGCTTTTAGGTAAGGTAATTTAATGCAATGTAGTTACTTTACTTCGCGGAACATAATTTCTCCCGGAATCACAGACCCTTGCCAGTAAAGTTCGCTTGCCACTTTTTCGGCCAATTGCATGAAGGATTTGGCAATGTCGTCTTCAGGCGCAGCGATAACTGTCGGTTCGCCGCGATCCAAATCTTGACGTAGGCGAATGTGTAACGGTTGTTGACCTAATACTTTGATGTTGTATTTGTCTGCAATGCGCTCTGCACCACCGGTACCGAAAATCGCTTCTTGGTGACCGCAGTTGCTGCAAATGTGCATGGACATGTTTTCCACGATACCTAATACCGGCACGGAAACGCGCTCAAACATGGCAATACCTTTCACCGCATCCAATAAAGCGATGTCTTGAGGTGTTGTCACGACAATGGCGCCGGTTACCGGAATTTGTTGGGACAGGGTGAGCTGAATGTCGCCGGTGCCCGGAGGCATATCGATCACAAGATAATCTAAGTCAGGCCATAGGGTTTCTTGTAAGAGCTGGCTTAATGCGCTACTTGCCATTGGACCACGCCAAATGGTGGCGTTGTCTTCGTCCATGAGGAAACCGATAGAGTTAGCATACAAGCCGTGAGCTTCAATTGGTGTGATGTGTTGGTTATCCGGTGAGGTTGGGCGTTGATGCGGTGCACCAAGCATGTGCGGAATGGATGGACCATAAATATCCGCATCTAAAATTCCCACGCGTGCACCTTGTTGTTGTAACGCGATAGCAAGGTTGACGGAAACGGTAGATTTACCCACGCCGCCTTTACCGGAGCTCACCGCAATAATATTTTTTACGCCTTTCACAGCAGGATGGTTGTTGGCGCGTTTGAGGGTGGCGATTTGGTAGTTAAGTTGCCATTTGACATTTTCTACGTCTGCTGCGGCTTTTAATGGTGCGGTTAAGGCATTTTTTAATTCGGCAAACGCGGTGTTCCAAGCGAAAGGCATGGACAATTCCACGCGTAGCGTATTTCCGCCTTTTTCGACTTTTTTCAGCGCGTTGAGTGAAACAAGATCTTTTTGCAGAGTAGGATGTTGAAAGTGTTTAAATAGCTGAACAAGGTGTTCCTTTTGCTGTTCCGTTAAATTGTCGGAAAATAATGTCGCCATAATGCTTCCTTTTTTATGTCATAAATTCGTCGGGCGCTATTTAATCATGCACGCCTTTATCTGTTAAGTTAAAAATGCGTAAACCGTGATTAAACTAGAAAAAATACCCTCAATAAGGTAACATAAGCGCCAATTTTTTTCCGTTTTTTAAGTATTTTAAAGGTCAATATTATGTCGAATTCCAAGCGTAAAATTTTAGTCACTTGTGCCTTGCCGTATGCCAATGGCCCTATTCATTTAGGTCATATGTTGGAACATATTCAGGCAGACATTTGGGTGCGTTTTCAACGGATGCGTGGCAATGAAATTTATTTTGTATGCGCCGATGACGCACACGGCACACCAATCATGCTAAAAGCCGACCAAATGGGCATTACGCCGGAGCAACTCATTGACGATGTACGCCACAAACATATGGCGGATTTTGCCAGTTTTAACATCAGCTTTGATAACTACCATTCCACACACAGCGAAGAAAATCGCGAGTTTTCAGAGTTCATTTATAACCGCTTAAAAGAAAACGGTTTTATTAAAAGTCGCACTATTTCCCAACTCTATGATCCGGAAAAAGGGATGTTCTTGCCTGATCGTTTTGTGAAAGGCACCTGCCCGAAATGTAAATCACCGGATCAATATGGCGACAACTGCGAAGTGTGCGCGGCAACCTACAGCCCGACAGAACTTATTAACCCACGTTCTGTGGTATCCGGCGCAACGCCGGTCATGAAAGATTCCGAACACTTCTTCTTTGATCTGCCAAGTTTTGAAGCCATGTTGAAAAACTGGTTAGGTTCCGGATCTTTGCAGCCGGAAGTGGTGAATAAAATGCAGGAATGGTTTGAAGCGGGTCTTCAACAATGGGATATTTCCCGCGATGCGCCATATTTTGGTTTCCAAATTCCGAATGCGGAAGGCAAATATTTCTATGTTTGGCTAGATGCGCCTATCGGTTACATGGCGTCTTTCAAAAATTTGTGTAAACGTGAGAGCCACATTGATTTCGACAGTTTCTGGCGCAAAGACAGCGATGCCGAGCTTTATCACTTCATCGGCAAAGACATCATGTATTTCCACAGTTTATTCTGGCCAGCGATGTTAGAGGGTGCAGGTTTCCGTAAACCGAGCAATATTTTTGTGCACGGCTATGTGACGGTAAACGGCGAGAAAATGTCAAAATCCCGTGGTACATTCATTCAAGCGGCAACCTATTTGAAACACTTGGATCCGGAATGCTTGCGTTATTACTACGCGGCGAAATTAAGTAATCGCATTGATGATTTGGATTTGAACTTAGAAGATTTCGTTCAGCGCGTGAATACGGATTTGGTGAATAAATTGGTGAATTTGGCTTCCCGTAACGCCGGTTTTATCCAAAAACGTTTTGACGGCAAGTTGGCTGCGACATTAGATGATCAGGCTTTATTTAATGAATTTATTGCACAATCTGAGCAAATCGCTACGTATTACGAAAATCGCGAATTCGGCAAAGCTATTCGTGAAATTATGGCATTAACCGATAAAGCCAACAAATATATTGATGATAAAGCGCCTTGGGTGATTGCGAAAGAAGAGGGCAAAGACGCGGAGTTGCAAGCGGTGTGTTCCATGGGGATTCAATTATTCCGCGTGCTTATGGGCTATTTGAAACCGGTGTTACCAAAACTGGCAGAACGTGCAGAGGCTTTCTTGCAAGCGGAATTAACCTGGGCAAATTTAGCGCAACCATTGTTAAATCATCAAATCGCACCATTTAAAGCCTTGTTCTCCCGTTTGGATGGTAAGCAAATTGAAGCAATGATTGAGGCGTCTAAAGCGGAAAACGCGCAAGTGAACGCGGCGCCTGTCGCAAAAAGTGCGGTCAAAAATGCCAATGAATCTGCGGGCGCGATTGAGCCAATTGCAGAGACCATCACGATTGATGATTTCGCGAAGCTTGATATGCGAGTGGCGAAAGTATTGAAATGCGAAGCCGTGCCGGAATCCAATAAATTATTGCGCTTTGAACTGGATTTGGGTGATCACAAACGCCAAGTTTTTTCCGGTATCAAGGCGGCTTACGATAAACCACAAGAGCTAGAAGGTCGCTTTGTGATAATGGTGGCAAACCTTGCACCACGTAAAATGAAATTCGGTGTGTCCGAAGGCATGATTTTAAGTGCGGGCACCGGCGGCGCGGATTTGTTCCTGTTGTCTGCTGATGCGGGTGTGAAAGCGGGAATGCAGGTGAAGTAAGCATCATTCCACATTTGTAGGGACAGACGTTATGTCTGTCCGACAATCTGATGATACGAATAGGACAGGTATAAAGCCTGTCCCCTACGGTTAAAGTTTGGGTTAAAGTTTGCGATCAAAGTGCGGTTGTTTTTCTGAGAGAATTTCTACTCGTACTCTTCCAACCACTTCAGCAAAATCGCTTCTAAAATTGTTTCGTTTGATTTTTGCGGATCATCGTCAAAATCGTCTAATTCACAAATCCAGCGGTGCAAATCGGTAAAACGCACGGTTTTTGGATCCAGATCCGGATTGTTGTCATACAAGGCTTCGGCAATGCGTTGGGCGTCCGTCCATTTCATCAGTGCGCCGCCTCATTTGCATGATTAATATTGTATTTCGGGATTTCAACGACCAAGTCTTCATCACCAACAATACATTGGCAAGACAAGCGGCTGTCCATTTCTAAGCCCCAAGCTTTATCTAACATATCTTCTTCTTGATCGCTTGGTTCATTTAAAGAATCACCGCCTTCACGCACCACAACATGGCATGTGGTGCAAGCGCAAGAGCCATCGCAAGCGTGGTGAATTTCTACGCCGGCGTTGTGGGCCACTTCAAGTAAATTATCACCGGCGGCGGCGTCAACCACCATGCCTTCCGGGCAAAATTCTTCATTGGGTAAAAAAATCACTTTTGGCATTTTAACATCCTTACTTTCCTACAATATCATCAACGGAGTGACCTGCTAACGCGGTGCGAATGGATTTATCCATACGACGGGCAGCAAATTCCTGCGTTGCTAAATCCAGCGCTTTGATACCTTGTTTGATGGCAAGGGAATCATCCTGCTGTTTTAATTGTTCCAACGAAATAATCGCGTTTTTGACCGCACTTAATTCGTCGTCATCTAATAAATCATAATCCTGTGCCAGAGCCGAGCGCACACTTTCCAGTACACGTTCCGCCTCTACGCGTTGTTCCGCCAATAAACGCGCTTGAATATCCTCTTTGGCATTTTCCATGGAGGCTTTCAGCATGTTGGCAATTTCATCATCCGTTAAACCATAAGAAGGCTTCACCTGAATCGAGGATTGCACACCGGTGGTTTTTTCCATGGCTGTGACGCTGAGTAATCCATCGGCATCCACTTGGTAGGTGACACGAATATGTGCTGCGCCCGCCGCCATCGGAGGAATGCCGCGTAACGTGAAACGGGCTAGAGAACGACAATCGTTTACCAGTTCCCGTTCACCTTGTACGATGTGCACCGACATTGCGGTTTGTCCGTCTTTGAAGGTAGTGAATTCTTGCGCACGCGCCACAGGAATGGTGGTGTTGCGCGGAATGATTTTTTCCACTAAACCGCCCATGGTTTCTATGCCAAGGGAAAGCGGAATAACGTCCAATAACAATAGCTCGGAATCCGGTTTATTGCCGGCGAGAATATCCGCTTGAATGGCTGCACCAAGGGCGACCACTTTATCGGGATCGATTGATGTCAGTGGTTGTTTTTGGAAAAATTCACCCACTTGTTCGCGCACATAAGGCACGCGGGTAGAACCGCCCACCATCACCACTTCATTCACCTCTTCCGTTTCCACGCCGGCATCTTTTAAGGCACGGCGACAAGCAAGTAAAGAACGTTTAATTAACGGTTGAATCAGTTCGTTAAATTGCTCTCGGCTGATGTTGCCAAGCCAATTGCGATACTGAATTTTAGCTTCCGTTGAGTTAGTTAATTCCACTTTAACGTGATTGGCTAATTCGATCAGTTCACGATATTGGCTGTCATTTTCCGGTTTTACTGCAGATTGTTCGATAATCCAATCGGCTAAGACCAAATCAAAATCATCACCACCTAGCGCCGTGTCTCCACCGGTCGCCAACACTTCAAACACGCCGCGGGAGAGGCGCAAAATGGAAATATCAAAGGTACCGCCGCCTAAATCATACACGGCAATCACGCCTTCTTGTCCGCTATCCAAGCCGTACGCAATGGCAGCCGCAGTCGGTTCGTTTAATAAACGTAGCACATTAAGGCCTGCTAATTTCGCGGCGTCTTTGGTACTTTGGCGTTGTGCATCATCAAAATAAGCCGGCACGGTGATCACTGCACCTACAAGGTCACCGCCTAAGCGTTGCTCACCAAGTGCGGTCAGTTTTTTCAGGATTTCTGCGGAAATTTCAATCGGACTACGTACACCCTGACGTGTGGCTAATAAAGGCAAACCGTTTTCACTAGCGACAAATTGATAAGGCAAATTCGGATAACGTTGTTGAATATCCGCAAGACTGCGACCGATTAAACGTTTGACGGAAATCACGGTGTTTTGCGGATCCTGCGCCGCAAGTTCGGCGGCTTCGTAACCAACAATCACGTTGTCATCTTTGCCAAAATGCACAACAGAGGGCAATAACGGACGATTTTGTTCGTCCAATAAAACATCGCTGTGGCCGTTGCGCACGGTGGCAATCAGGGAGTTTGTGGTGCCGAGATCGATGCCCACGGCAAGTTTTTGTTGATGGGGCGCGGCACTTTGTCCCGGCTCTGCAATTTGAAGTAACGCCATGTTGTTTCTCGATATGCTTTACATTAAAAATCTAAAAGAGTTTCTTCAACTCGCTCAATTTCTGCTTGAAGTTTTTTGATAAAACGTAACTTGTCTGTGATTGCCCGTGCAATGTCCCATTGTTGCTCATCAAGTGCGGTGGATAATTCGCTTAAAATGGCATGACGGATTTGGTTAATTTCTTGGGTAAATGCGGTTAATTCATCGGTGTCTTTACGGTTTTCGATATTTTCTAAGGTTTCACGCCATTCCATTTGCTGCATCAGAAAACCAATGTCTTTGTTGCTTTTTTCTTCTGGGTTTTCTCGTTCGCCGGTATTGAGAGCAATGATGCTGTCGGCGCGTGCAATCGGATCTTTTAAAATGCGCAACGCATCATTAATTTCCGCTGATTTTTGTATCGCAAGGCGTTGTTCTTGCGCAGAGGCCGCTGAAAAATTATCCGGATGAAGGGATTTCTGCAGAGCTAAATAACGTTCATTTAATAATGCGCTGTCCACTTGAAAAACAACGGGTAAATCAAATAAAGCAAAGGGATTATTCATCATCGTCTCAATTACACGTTAAAACTTTCACCGCAACCGCATTCGTCTTTGACATTCGGGTTGGTGAATTTGAAGCCTTCATTTAGGCCTTCTTTGACAAAATCCAATTGGGTGCCGTCTAAATACACCAGGCTTTTGGTGTCCACGATCACTTTTACGCCGTGTTGCTCAAATACCTGATCGTCTTCGTTTAATGTATCCACGAATTCCAGCATATAAGACAAGCCGGAGCAGCCGGAGGTTTTGATCCCCAAACGTAAACCAATCCCTTTCCCGCGTTTTTCTAAAAATGTTCTGGCGCGATTTGCTGCGCTTTCGGTTAATGTGACTGACATATTTTATTTCTCCAAAATCAAATGCTACTTAAGTGTTTCGCGGTGTTATAAGTAGACGGAAGTAACACTCAGGATATCAAAATACTCTATTCGTCATTATCGTCTTTCCTGATTAAGGAAAAGACAAAGTGCGGTTCGTTTTCTCAGCATTTAAAAAATGCGTTGAAAACTGACCGCACTTTTATTGTCTTAAGAGCCTTTTTTTGCTTTGTAATCAGCAATAGCCGCTTTGATGGCATCTTCTGCCAAAATGGAGCAGTGCACTTTCACCGGTGGTAATTCGAGTTCTTCAGCAATTTGGCTGTTTTTGATCGCGCCTGCTTCTTCTAAGGATTTACCTTTCACCCATTCGGTAATTAAAGAACTGGAAGCGATTGCGGAACCGCAGCCGTAGGTTTTGAATTTGGCGTCTTCAATAATGCCTTCGTCGTTCACACGGATTTGTAATTGCATCACGTCACCGCATGCTGGTGCGCCGACCATACCGGTGCCGACGGCGCTGTCTTTTTTGTCCATAGAACCCACGTTACGTGGATTTTCGTAATGATCGATCACTTTTTCGCTGTATGCCATTTTTTGTTCCTTTCCTAAAATAATGTATTTATTGGGCGATTTTCACCGCCCGTCAAATTAGTGGGCTGCCCACTCAATGGTGTTTAAGTCGATGCCTTCTTTGAACATATCCCAAAGTGGAGACAATGCGCGTAATTTTTCCACTGCACTTTTCATTAAGCCGATGGTGTAGTCGATTTCTTCTTCGGTGGTGAAGCGGCCTAAGGTGAAACGAATCGAGCTGTGCGCTAATTCATCATTGCGGCCTAACGCACGTAACACATAAGACGGTTCTAGGCTTGCAGACGTACAAGCGGAGCCGGAAGATACCGCAATGTCGCGCAATGCCATCATTAAGGATTCACCTTCTACATAGTTGAAACTGATGTTGAGGTTGTTGGCGACACGGTGTTCCATGGAGCCGTTAACGTAGGTTTCTTCGATATCTTTTAAACCGTTGTATAAACGATCGCGAAGGGCTTTAATGCGTGGAATTTCTGTTGCCATTTCTTCTTTTGCGATGCGATAAGCTTCACCCATCCCAACAATTTGATGAACAGGCAATGTTCCGGAACGCATACCGCGCTCATGACCGCCGCCGTGAATAATGGCTTCTAAGCGGATACGCGGTTTACGGCGAACATATAACGCACCGATCCCTTTTGGTCCGTATAATTTGTGGCTGGACATGGACATTAAATCCACCGGTAATTCGGCAAGGTTGATCTCCACTTTGCCTACACTTTGGGTGGCGTCCACATGGAAAATGGTTTTATTCGCATGACATAATTCGCCGATAGCTTGAATATCCTGAATCACGCCGATTTCGTTATTCACGTGCATGATAGACACCAAAATAGTGTCCAGACGCAATGCAGCTTTAAATTTTTCTAAATCGATTAAGCCATCGGATTCTGGTTCTAAATAGGTGACTTCAAAACCCTCACGTTCTAATTGGCGGCAAGTGTCCAACACCGCTTTGTGCTCGGTTTTGCAAGTGATAATGTGCTTGCCTTTGGTTTGATAAAAATGCGCTGCACCTTTGATTGCCAAGTTGTCTGATTCTGTTGCACCGGAAGTGAATACAATTTCACGAGAATCCGCACCAATGAGATCGGCAATTTGATTACGTGCAATATCAACGGCCTCTTCTGCTTGCCAGCCGAATTTATGGGAACGCGATGCTGGGTTGCCGAACACACCGTCAATGGTTAAATATTCCATCATTTTTTTTGCAACGCGTTCGTCCACCGGACAAGTCGCCGCATAATCCAAATAAATAGGTAATTTCATTATTCACTCCTAAATAATTTTATTTTAAACCGCACTTCTAGCTATGTTGTGGGGCATTTGTAATCACGAGTAGATTTTCAAAATCCTCGTGTTTATGATGACGAACATTTTGTTTCTCTTTATGTTGAGAAACCAATTCCGCCAAAGTAATTTCATTGAGGAAATCGGCAATGCGTTGGCTAAGTTTGTCCCATAATTTGTGTGTAAGACATTCGCTTCCATTTTGGCAATTACCTTTCCCTAGGCATTTGGTGGTATCGATATTTTCATTAACAGCAGCGATGATCATGCCGATGGAAATTTCATCAGGCGCATAACCTAATTTATAACCACCGCCCGGGCCGCGTACGCTTTTGACTAAATGATTGCGACGTAGCTTAGCAAATAATTGTTCTAAGTAAGAAAGAGAAATGTTTTGGCGCTCGGAAATATCAGATAAACTTACGGGCCCATCATTGGCATGAATGGCAATATCGAGAATTGCGGTGACTGCATAACGACCTTTTGAGGTTAATTTCATCTTTTATGTTCCTAAATAATAAACTAAACAAAGAAATCTTACATTGTTGACTTTTACAGTCAACTATTATTCTTTTACGATTTAAGCTTTTTTCTCACCGCACTTAGCATTCCGAGCAGAATATTGAGCTCTGTTTTTTCCAACTCGGCACGACCGTATAAACGGCGGAGTTTTTGCATAACCCCTTGATTTTGAATAAACCCAAGGGATTGATAAAGCTGCTCGGTATGATGATAAAAATATTCCAGCTCCTGCATCGATGGATAAATATCGGTATTGACGGATGTGGCTTTCGCTTCTGTCGTGGTGGCTAAATAAGCCATGCGTATTTCATAACTGATCAATTGCACTGCCATAGCAAGATTAAGCGACGCATAATCAGGATTGGCAGGGATAGTGACGTGATAGTGGCATTTGAGCAATTCTTCATTGGTCAATCCCACACGTTCACGCCCAAAGACAATCGCGACTTTTCCGTTTATTGCATGATGAATGGCTTTTTCACCACATTCGCGCGGTTCAATCAGCGAGTTTTGCAAATGACGCAATCTTGCGCTGGTACCAATCACTAAAGAACAATCGGCAACCGCTTCGGAAAAAGTGTTGACGATAACCGCACTTTTCACCACATCTTCCGCACCGGCAGCCAGCGCAATCGCTTGATCGTCTATGCCTTGTTTCGGTGCCACCAACACCAAATCGGTTAATCCCATTGTTTTCATCGCCCGCGCTGCAGAGCCGATATTGCCACTGTGCGAGGTTTCAATTAAAACAATTCGAATATTTTTTAACATGATGTTTATTGTATGACTGAAAACGGCGCGTATTTTAGCATAATACCCTTTGTTTTTAGTCAACAATTCTAAAAATTTTTCTGATAGCTATTTTCTTCCAAATCTCTTATACTCTTAGCCCAAATTTGTTCTTTAAAATCCGGTGGAATCTATGAATCCTATGTTAAATATCGCGATTCGTGCAGCACGAAAAGCAGGCAATATTATTGCAAAAAATTATGAGCGTCGTGACGAGATCATCACGATAGAAAAAGGTAAAAACGATTATGTGACTAATGTCGATAAAGCTTCGGAAGAAGCCATTATTGAGGTCATCAAAAAATCTTACCCTAACCACACCATCATCACTGAAGAAAGCGGTGCGTTAGAGGGCAGTGATAACGATGTTCAATGGGTGATTGATCCGCTGGATGGTACCACAAACTTTGTAAAAGGTTTGCCTCATTTCTCCGTTTCTATTGCTATTCGTGTTAAAGGCCGCACCGAAGTGGGCGTGGTTTACGATCCTATCCGTAATGAATTATTCACTGCCGTGCGCGGTGAAGGCGCAAAATTAAATGATCTGCGTTTACGCGTGGAAAATAAGCGTGATTTATCCGGCGCGGTACTTGCCACCGGTTTTCCGTTTAAACAAGCTAAATATATGCCAATGCAATTTCGCATGATGGAAAGTCTTATTCAAGAGGTGGCGGATTTCCGTCGCACCGGTTCTGCGGCGTTAGATCTTTGCTATGTGGCAGCCGGTCGTGTTGACGGCTATTTTGAATATGGCATTAAAGCTTGGGATGTGGCAGCTGGCGATTTAATCGTTCGTGAAGCCGGCGGTATCGTGACTGACTACAATGCAGGTCATAGTTACTTAAAAGCCGGGCATATTGTTGCCGCCGCACCACGCGTGTTAAAAGAGATGTTGAATAAAATTCAGCCTTGCTTAGCTGAAGATTTAAAATAAGAAGAAAATCGACCGCACTTTCCACCCAAAGTGCGGTCGTTTTTTTTACGTTCCGTGCGTGATTTGGTCGTGCATCAAGATGCACGCTACGCATAAAATTGATAAAAATCCCACCTGAATTACCTTGCGTTTTAGGTCTAAAGGCGTATTATAGCCGTCTAGATGTAAATCCCTCTAAACATCTTTGCGTTTGTTATTACACAGAATTATTTTGGAGAAGAGTATGAGTCAATATTTATTTACGTCCGAGTCCGTTTCTGAAGGGCATCCGGATAAAATCGCCGATCAAATTTCTGATGCGGTATTAGATGAAATCATTAAACAAGATCCGAAAGCCCGTGTTGCCTGCGAAACCTATGTGAAAACCGGGATGGCATTAGTGGGCGGTGAAATCACCACCTCTGCTTGGGTTGATATTGAAAACTTAGCGCGTGAAGTGATTTGCGATATTGGCTACACCAGCTCTGAAATGGGCTTTGATGGTCGTTCTTGCGCGGTATTAAATGCGATTGGTAAACAATCTGCCGACATCAACCAAGGCGTGGATCGTGAAAGTCCGTTAGACCAAGGCGCAGGCGACCAAGGCATTATGTTCGGTTATGCCACCAATGAAACCGATGTGTTCATGCCGGCCGCTATCACTTATGCGCACCGTTTAATGGAACGCCAAGCACAAGTGCGTAAAAGCGGCAAATTAGATTGGTTGCGCCCCGATGCGAAAAGCCAATTAACCTTTAAATATGAAGATAACAACATTGTCGGCATTGATGCCGTGGTGCTTTCCACCCAACACGCTGAAACCATCAGCCAAAAAGACTTGCACGAAGGCGTGATGGAAGAAATCATCAAACCGGTATTGCCGGCGCAATGGTTATCCAAAGACACCAAATATTTTATCAACCCAACCGGCCGTTTTGTGATTGGTGGCCCGATGGGGGACTGTGGTTTAACCGGTCGTAAAATTATTGTGGATACTTACGGCGGTGCAGCACGTCATGGTGGCGGTGCATTCTCCGGTAAAGACCCATCGAAAGTTGACCGCTCTGCTGCTTATGCTGCCCGTTATGTGGCAAAAAATATCGTTGCTGCAGGCCTTGCCGATCGTTGTGAAATCCAACTTTCCTATGCGATTGGTGTGGCTGAACCGACATCCATCATGATCGAAACTTTCGGCACAGGCAAAGTGGCCAATGAATTGTTGGTCAATTTAGTGCGTGAATTCTTTGATTTACGTCCGTACGGCTTAATCAAAATGTTAGATTTAATCCAACCGATTTATCGCCAAACAGCGGCTTATGGTCACTTTGGTCGCGAACAATTCCCTTGGGAAAAAATCGATCGCGCAGCAGACTTACGTGCTGCGGCAGGATTAAAATAATCCTCCTGTGAAAATAAAATCCTAACGCGCTTTTGCCCGTTAGGATTTTTTTGAATCGTAGCGTGCAACTTGTTGCACGAAATCATGAATGCCTGAAAGGGTTAAATACGTTCCGTGCGTGGGTTTGGTCGTGCATCAAGATGCACGCTACGCACGAAATCATAAATGTCCGAAAGGGGTAAATAGCGTTCCGTGTGTGGTTTGGTCGTGCATCAAGATGCACGCTACGCAAGAAATCGTGAATGCCCGAAAGGGGTAAATAACGTTCTGTGCGTGTTTTGGTCGTGCATCAAGATGCACGCTACGCACGAGATTGTGAATTACGCATCGAGATTAATCATTCGTGCAACAAGTTGCACGCTACGAGGGGAAATAATCCGCCTATAATAAAAATCCTAACGCGCGTTTGCTCGTTAGGATTCTTTTTAGTGGTGGCGTTCAATCACAATAAAATGGGGTGCCATTCATTTGTTTTTGTTGATTAGTGGTTACATCCACAGCCACAACCATGGCTTTCATGCGCTTCTTCAGGGTGTTCATGAGCGTGATCATGATGGTGGTGATGACCGCCACAACCACAGCCATGGCCTTCTTCATCGCTGTCATGACCGCCGCAGCAACCACCTTCTTGGTGTAAATGACCGTGTGCGATTTCTTCTAATGTTGCTTCGCGTGTATCGATGACTTCTACCGTGAAATGTAACTCTTGACCGGCTAACATATGGTTACCATCGACGACAACATCATTGTCACCCACTTCCGTAATGACCACAGGCAACGGTCCCATATCGGTGTCAGCAATAAAGCGCATGCCTACCGCCAGATCATCTACACCAACGAATACGTCTTTCGGCACGCGTTGTACCATGTTTTCGTTGTATTCACCGTAGCCTTCTTCCGGTTTTACACGAACTTCAAATTTGTCACCTACCGATTTGCCTTCCAAGGCATTTTCTAAACCGATCACAAGGTTATTATGACCTTGTAAATATTGTAACGGTTGATTTGCCGGTGCTTCATCCACTAACACACCGTCTTCAGTACGAACTTGATAAGCGATACTTACCACCACATTTTTTGCAACTTTCATTGTTTACCTCATTTGTTGAAAGGAAGATTCCTACGGCAATCTTTACCGTAAAAAACATTGTCATTCTATAAAAAATCGCTTTCGGGAAAAAGAGATTAGTTGAATAACTTAATTTGTGCGCTCACTGTCGCTTTTAATTCCGCTTTACTGTGGCTATCTAAGTTAACTTCATCTGCATTTTCTGAAGCGAATGCGCTCGCTTTAGCCAGTGGCATCATGCGACCTTCAAAATAGGGAAGCTCATTTCGGCTATCCAAATTTAAATTGAGAATTTCATAGCCTTTTGCATTGAGTGAAGTTTGGATTAATTGGGCTTTATGTTGGAATTGCGCTAAAGCACTTTTCATCATTTCATCTTCAAATTTAGCCGTAGCTTCTTTGGAGAGTTTTTGCATCACCTCGGCAATGGCGAAGGTGTCATTGAGGTCAGAAATCACTTGAGACAGTGCCACAAAATCCTTGCTTTCTAAGACTAAATCAGCACGCTCAACCCAGCCGGCTTGTTTGCCTTTGTCATCGTAACGCACTTGTGTTTTACGGGCATTTTTCTTAATTTCTACCGCACTTTGTTTTTTAATCACATCTAAGGCAGCATTGACTTTTTCATTGATGGTTTGGTTTAAGGCTTTTAAGCTTTTATTTTCTTCTTTGATGAAAAGTGTCACGGCCATTACGTCATAATCCACTTCTTTGGACACTTCTGTGCCAAAAGAAATAACATTTTTGCTCGCGTCATCGACAGATTGGGGTTCTGCGTGAGCGGTTAACGCAAGGCTTAAAGGCAAGAGTAATAAAGTGAACGATTTTAATTTCATGCGACTCTCCTACATAACGTGTGGTGGATATAAAGTGCGGTGGATTTTCCGGGTGTTTTTTTAATGCTTAACGAACGCTTCTTCGTCATCATCTAAGTCATCTTCATCATCAAAAAACTCGCCATCATCGCCGTATTCATCTTCTTCTGCATTTGGATCTTCAAAATACGTGCCCCAACCGTCATAGTTGCCTTTATATTTTTCTAACAATGGCAATAATTCTTTTTGTTGTGCATCAATGATTTCCGGTTTCAGTTCCACTTCGCTGATAATATCGCAACAGAATACCACGTTGCCGTTTTCTTCTTCAAACTCTTCCGCTTCGGACACTTCATAGCCGGCTTTAAACGCCTCCATGGCAATTTTTTCTAATTTATCAAAGTCATGATGAGAAATATGATGTTCAATAATATACAGCGCATCCGGATCGCTGCCGTCATTTAATAAATCAGTAATAATGTCTCGGGTTTCGGCTTTTAATTCATCTAAATGACTCATAGGGATTCCTTGTTAAAAATGGGATGGGTGAGTGCAAATATGATACAGGAATAAAAAGAAAAATCTTCTCATAAGGAGAAGATTTTGATGTGATGTTTCTTATTTTTTCAATAAGTCGCGAATTTCGGTTAATAATTTTTCTTCGGTGGTCAGTTCTTTGACTTTCTCTTCCGGTTTTTTCAGTTTATTTAACGCTTTAATCATCATGAAAATTGCAAATGCGATAATGATGAAATCAAAAACGTTTTGAATAAACACACCGTAATTTAATGTCACTGCCGGGGTTTCTCCCACAGCATCGGCGAGGGTGATTTTAAGATCTTTAAAATCCACGCCACCGGTTAAAATACCCAATACCGGCATAAAAACATCTGCCACTAATGAGCTGACAATCTTCCCAAATGCGCCACCGATGATCACACCGACAGCCATATCAACGACGTTACCGCGCATAGCAAATTCGCGGAACTCTTTAATAAAACTCATAGCAATCTCCTCATAGTCATGAAAATACGTAGGGCTATTCTCCCTACGGGTTGAAAAGGCGCACATTATAGGCAGTTTATGCCGGAAGCACAATTTTTTCTTGTTTAAATAAAGAACGCACTCGGTTGGAATAATTTCTCCACATCAGAAATGTATTTTTTCTCACTTAAATACACGATGACATGATCGCCCTCTTGAATCAGCGTTTGGCTGTTGCCGATAATCACATCATTGTCGCGTAAAATAGCACCGATTAAGGTCCCGGTTGGCAGTTTCAGCGATCCTATTTCACGGCCGATGACATTAGAGGTGTTTTCATCGCCATGAACCACAATTTCTAATGCCTCTGCTAAACCATGGCGTAAAGACACGACGTTTACCACATCCCCTTTGCGGACATGTCCTAGCAAGGCTGAAATCGTGGCTTGCTGTGGCGAAATGGCAATATCAATGGTACCGCCTTGAATCAAATTGATATAGGCCATACGCTGAATTAATACCATCGCTTTCTTCGCACCAAGACGCTTGGCAAGCAATGCCGACATGATATTCGCTTCATCGTCACTTGAAAGGGAAAGGAACACGTCAATGTTTTCAATATGCTCTTCAAATAATAGGTTTTGATCGGAGGCATCTCCGTGAAACACTAAGGTTTTTGACAATTTTTCTGCCAGCGCAGTTGCCCGTTCGGCATTTCGTTCAATGAGTTTCACCGAACAATGGGCTTCCAGTTGTTTTGCCACGCCGGCACCGATATTCCCACCACTGACAATCATCACGCGCTTATAGGGTTTTTCGAGGCGTTGCAGTTCACTCATGACTGCTTTAATGTGTACCGTAGCACAAATAAAGGTCACTTCATCGCCGGCTTCAATGATTGTTGAGCCCTGTGGGCGAATGACTTTATCTTGGCGCAAAATCGATACGATACGGCAATCAATGTGCGGCAAATGTTCTTTTAGTGTGGAAATGGAATATCCCACTAACGGCCCACCGTAATAGGCTTTTACCACAACCAAACTGATCTTATCTTTCGCAAAATACGCCACCTGTAATGCACCGGGATAGCTGATTAAACGGACAATATCCTGTGTGACCAAATTTTCCGGGGAAATAATGTGATCAATCGGAAAGGCATCGGTAGAAAATAATTTTTCTTTTTCTTTCAAGTACTCACTGTTACGAATTCGGGCAATTTTGGTGGGCGTATTAAATAGGGTATATGCAATTTGGCAGGCAACCATGTTAATTTCGTCAGAACTGGTTACTGCAATTAATAAATCTGCGTCGGGCGCACCGGCATCACGCAAAATTTTAGGCGAAGAGGCGAGGCCTTGCATGACGCGTAAATCATGTTTGTCTTGCAAATGTTCTAAATTCAACGACTCATCGTCAACCAGCGTGATGTCATTATCTTCGCTCACTAAATTCGTTGCCAAAGTCGAACCCACTTGTCCGGCGCCTAAAATAATTATCTTCATTTGATTCTCTCCATGGCTAACGTTAGCCCTGACGTTTTATCAATTTCGCATAATAAAAGCCATCGCCACCATTGATTTGCGGAATAAACTGAAAACCGACCGCACTTTGATTGTGCGCCAGCACATCAGGTGGTAGATCTAGTGCCGCCAATTGTGCGTCCGGTGTCTTTTGCAAAAAGCGTTCAATTTGCTGCGCATTTTCCTCTGCAAGCACAGAACACGTGGCATACAACAATATCCCGTTCGGTTTTAAATAATGCCACAGGGCGTCTAAAATCTGTCTTTGCAAGGCAACCAGCTGATCGATATCGGCCTCTTGACGCAACCATTTAATATCCGGATGACGGCGAATGACCCCGGTGGCAGAACAAGGTGCATCTAATAAAATGCGATCAAAACGCACCGCACTTTTGCCCAATTTGTCTAGCCATGCTTGTGGATTCGCCGCATCACCGCACACGACTGTCGCCTGCTGTTGCATCCGCGCTAAATTTTCTTTCACGCGTTGCAAACGATTTTCTTCCACATCCAACGCCATCACATCAGCCTGTGGTGCCAGTTCTAAAATATGGGTGGTTTTGCCTCCCGGTGCCGCACAGGCATCTAAAATAACCTCATGATTTTGTGGCTGTAATAATAACGCCGCCCATTGTGCATGAAGATCTTGAACTGTCACACCACCTTCGGCAAACAACGGTAAATTTTGCACGGCGGTTGGCTGAGTTAACCCCAGCGCCTGCGGATGAGACGTTACTTGCGTTTCCATCTGCTGTACCGCTAATAAAGTGTGGTAAGTTTCCAGGCTGTTTTTTTGCGTATTCACCCGTAACCACATGGGTGGCTTTTGATTATTGGCGTCAATGATCTCGCGCCAGTTCGGATAAACCTTTTTCAGTTTATTCACAAACCAATCAGGATGCAGCGTTTGCCAATGTTTATCCACAATCGCAAGAATATCATCTTGTTCGCGCAAAAATCGACGCAGCACCCCATTCACCAAACCTCGAAAACTGTCAGATTTTAAGGATTTTGTCGCATTCACCACTTCATCTACCGCGGCATGCGCCGGCACACGCATATAAAGCAGCTGATATAAACCGACCAATAACAAACAATGCACAATACGCGTTTTGCCTTTAAGTGGTTTATCCACAAGGCGTTTGATGATTTGTTCCAAACGAGGCAATACGCGACATATACCGAAACAAATTTCTTGCAACAAAGGTAAATCTTGCGCTTTCACCGAAGATTGCGCTTCCGGTATCAACGTAGACAAGGATTTCCCTTCATCCAATACTTGCAAAATCACTTTCGCCGCCATCGCTCGTGTAGAAAGTGTGGTTGTTTTTGGCGGTGTTTTTTTAGATGAGTATTGTTTTTCCATTAGGCCAGCACCTTACCCACTTGGAACCAATCAGCACGTCCATTTAATAAATCCTGAGCAGACATCGGTTTCTTGCCCGCGGGTTGTAATTGCAATAAATTCAGTACGCCATCCGCTGTCGCGATTTGGATGCCCTGTTTATCAGCGGCTAAAATCGTTCCCGGCGTGTTATTCACATGGGGCAACACGGTTGCCTGATACACTTTCAGCGTTTGCGGATTATTCTGTCCATCCATTAATTCCAAATAAGCCATTGGCCAAGGATTAAATGCGCGAATGTTGCGTTCCAACTGCGCAGCCGATAGCTGCCAATTTAACTTGGCTTCTTCTTTGGAAAGTTTGTCAGCATAATTACTTTGGGTGTCATCTTGTTTTTCCGCGGTGAATTTACCGGTTCCTAAATTATCCAATACATCAATTAATGCCGACGGCGCAAGCTCTGCCAGTTTGTTGTAAAGACTGGCGGACGTTTCTGTCGGCAAAATCTCACAAGAGACTTTGTGCAACATATCGCCTGTGTCCAACCCGGCATCCATTTGCATAATCGTGACACCGGTCTGTGCATCGCCTGCCCAAATTGCCCGTTGAATCGGTGCTGCACCACGCCAACGCGGCAACAAAGAACCGTGCACATTTAAGCAACCATAGGTTGGTGCATCTAAGACGGCTTGGGGTAAAATTAAGCCGTAAGCCACCACGACCATGACATCTGCATGCAACGCACACAATTCGGATTGCGCCTCTGCCTTTCGTAAGGATTTCGGTTGATAGACAGGAATCTGGTGTTGCTCGGCTAATTGTTTTACCGGGCTGGCTTGCAATTTCTTACCGCGACCGGCAGGTTTATCCGGCTGGGTGTAAACGGCAATAACGTTATGGGAAGAATTGAGCAAAGCGTGTAAATGCTGTGCAGCAAAGTCCGGCGTGCCGGCAAAGATAATATTGAGTGGTTTCATCATGTTCTACGTTATGGTCAGTGTGATTTTACCGTTTGCGGTGCGAATGCTGTGGCGCAGATCTTTTCCTGCAACACGGGGCATACGACAGTGCGTCTTTCTGAATGCCAATTATTATGCAACAAGGGCAGGCATAAAAAAAGTGCGGTTAATTTTAACCGCACTTTGATGTGGTTGCGTAAATAGCGGAACTTACGCTTCGCCTAATAATTTCAAGTCGCGATTTCTCACTTGTGTTTTCAGAATCTCTAAGAATTCTTCCACCGTGAATGTGCCGAGATCTTGACCTTTACGGGTACGTACCGCCACTTTGCCGGCTTCGATTTCTTTATCACCGCAAACCAGCATATAAGGCACGCGGCGTAAGGTGTGTTCGCGGATTTTGAAACCGACTTTTTCGTTACGCAAATCGGTTTTCACGCGTAAACCTGCATCGGATAGCTTTTTCGCGACTTCTTGCACGTACTCGGATTGAGAGTCAGTGATGTTCATCACAACCGCTTGCGTTGGCGCTAACCATGCCGGGAAGAAACCGGCATATTCTTCGGTGATGATACCGATGAAACGTTCAATCGAACCTAAAATCGCACGGTGAATCATTACCGGTGTACGGCGATCATTATCTTCCGCCACATACGACGCATTTAAGCGACCCGGGAGCGCAAAGTCTAATTGGATAGTCCCGCACTGCCATTCACGATCTAAGCAATCGCGTAAAGCAAACTCAATTTTCGGGCCGTAGAACGCACCTTCGCCCTCTTGAATTTCATATTCAAGCCCATTGTGTTTTAACGCGTTGGCTAAACCTTGCTCTGCGCGATCCCACATTTCATCCGCACCGATACGTTTTTCCGGACGGGTTGAAAGTTTAACGAAGATATTGGTAAAGCCAAAGGTGCTGTAAATATCGTAAACCATGCGGATACAGCTGGTCACTTCGCTTTCAATTTGGTCTTCAGTACAGAAAATATGGGCGTCGTCTTGCGTGAAACCGCGTACACGCATTAAACCGTGTAAAGAACCGGAAGGCTCATTACGGTGGCAAGAACCGAATTCCGCCATACGAATTGGTAAATCGCGATAAGATTTTAACCCTTGGTTAAAGATTTGAACGTGTCCCGGGCAGTTCATCGGTTTGATGGCGTATTCGCGGTTTTCCGATTGTGTGGTAAACATCAAATCGCCGTAGTTTTGCCAGTGGCCTGTTCTTTCCCACAACACGCGGTCCATCATGAACGGACCTTTCACTTCTTGGTAATCGTATTGTTTTAATTTGGTACGTACAA
Organism: Aggregatibacter valvarum; assembly: GCF_980468985.1. NCBI lineage: Bacteria > Pseudomonadati > Pseudomonadota > Gammaproteobacteria > Pasteurellales > Pasteurellaceae > Aggregatibacter > Aggregatibacter valvarum. The sequence continues at coordinate 197,755 of NZ_OZ413141.1, forward strand.
AGGTTTCCAATTCGCGGAAAATCGTCCAACCATCGTTGTGCCAGAACACCATGCCCGGTGCTTCTTCTTGCATATGATATAAATCTAACGCTTTACCGATTTTACGGTGGTCACGTTTTGCGGCTTCTTCCAAGCGTTGCAAATAGGCATCCAGTTGTTTTTTATCTGCCCAAGCCGTGCCGTAAATCCGTTGCAACATCTTGTTTTTGCTGTCACCGCGCCAGTAGGCACCGGCAATTTTTTGTAATTTGAAATGATGGCAGAAACGCATATTCGGCACATGCGGGCCACGACACATATCAATATATTCTTGGTGATGATAAAGCGCTGGTGTTGCAGTACGTTCGATATTTTCATCTAGGATCGCCATTTTGTACGGCTCGCCACGTTTTTCAAACGTATCTCTTGCTTCTTGCCAGCTGACCGGCGTTTTAATCACGTCGTAATCCGTTTTCGCCAATTCCAACATGCGTTTTTCAAGGGCATCAATATCTTCTTGGGTTAAAGAGCGGTCTAAATCCACATCATAATAGAAACCGTTGTCGATCGTTGGGCCGATGGCCATTTTGACATCCGGGAATAATTGTTTAATCGCATGACCGAGTAAGTGCGCTGTGGAGTGACGAATAATTTCCAAACCGTCTTCGTCTTTGGCAGTAATAATTTCTAATGTGCTATCTTCGGTAATCAGATCGCAGGCGTCTTTACGTTCGCCGTTGACACGACCAGCAATGGTCGCTTTGGCAAGACCTGCACCAATACTTTGTGCAACTTCTAATACGGTAACAGGTTTATCGAATTGACGTTGTGAACCGTCAGGTAAAGTAATAACTGGCATAATGCATCCTTATACAGTGGTCACCCATACGCAAGGTGGCTTGTTTCATTTAATTAAAAAACGTTTTAAAAAAGTACCGCACTTTTATCGTCCTTACCACGGACAAGCCAAGTGCGGTGCGAAATTCTAGCATATTTTAGAATGACAACCAAATGCTCAAATTTTGACTTATATCACAGTAATTTTCCCTTAATCTTTTACACTGTTCTTATGATTCACCAGCAAAAGGAACAGCGTATGTGGAAGTCGATTTCTCAAGTGTTAGCTGATCAATTCGGGGCGTATTATTCCATCAAAAATAAAACCAAAATTCATACCGGCGAAATGCATGAATCTTGGATCATTGATGATGGCATTCAACCTGTTTTTGTGAAAATGAATGAAAAGTCCTACCGTTCCATGTTCCGTGCTGAAGCGGATCAGTTAATCATGTTGGCAAAAACCAATACCGTTCGTGTGCCGGAAGTCTATGGCGTCGGTTGTTCGCAAAATCACAGTTTTCTGTTGTTGGAAGGATTAGCAATGCAGCCGAATACGCCACAAAATATGGCAGAATTTGGCGAGCAACTGGCACGCTTACACCAATATCAAGGTTCGGAAAATTACGGTTTATCTTTTGATACCTGGCTCGGGCCGCAATATCAACCGAACGAATGGGGTTCCCATTGGGCGAAATTCTTCAGTGAACAACGTATTGGTTGGCAATTACAACTCTGCGCAGAGAAAAATCTGCATTTCGGGGACAACGGAAAAATCATTAGAGCCGTTGCTACATTATTGGCAAAACATCAGCCAAAACCCTCGCTTTTACACGGCAACTTGTGGATTGAAAACTGTGCCAACATTGACGGACACACCGTGACCTATGATCCGGCTTGTTATTGGGGCGATCGGGAATGTGATTTAGCCTTTACCGAATTATTCGAGCCGTTCCCACAGGAATTCTATGAAAATTACCACCGCACTTTCCCGTTAGAGGAAGGGTATCAAGCACGGAAAATCATTTATCAGCTTTATCATTTGCTTAACTTCAGTAGCCGTTTTCATGGCAACTATGTGGCACTTGCCAATAAGCTTGTGCATGATGTGTTACAACGCTATGAGGCGCTTGAAAGAAAAATTTGAAGAATTAAGAGGAAAGGCAAGATTAAGAAAAACGAAAAAGAAAGGGCAGATTAAATTGCCCTTTCTATGGAATAGCTTGATGTCAATATGACAATGCGTACTTAGTACAAGTATGCTGGATCGCGATGTCCGCTTTGAACACCTTTCAATGTTGGCATTGCGCCTGAGGCGGTGTTGAAAGAGGTAATTTCAACGCGACGGTTAGGGTGTAAACAACGAATTAATTCTTGACCTTTTTCACTGTTACACGCTTTCACTTGGTGCGCTTTACCGTAACCGATAGCCGTAATTGGAAGCGCGATACCACGTTCGATTAAACGTGATTTAACGCGTTCTGCACGACGTTGGGAAAGATCCAAGTTATAAGATTCAGAACCTAAACGGTCAGTATAACCAGCGACTCTTACTTCTTTCGCCGGAGATGATCTTAATTGCATTGCCACGTTATCTACTACGGATTTGCCTTGTTCGGTTAAGGTATCTTTATCGAAGTCAAACAAGAAATCAGCCGTTAAAGAAAATGTGGAGTTGCCGTTACAGCCGTTTGGATACCAGAAGAAGCTTTGGGCATCCATATTTTTGTCAAATAAGATCTTGTATTGGCAGATTTTATGCTCACCGTTTTCACGATAGTGAAATACATAATCCCATTCACGAACAGCAAATAAGCCTTCGCTAAAATGAGGTACGCCGATGAGGTTATAAATTTGGTCTTTGTTCATACCTCTTTCGATCATACGAACATTATCCCAATTCGGCCATGAACCGAGTTGTGTGCCATCGTGGTTAAACTTAGATTTTTCAATCTTCGGCCACACTAACTCTGTTCCCTCAACAGGTGTCCCTTCTTTGGATACTTTGCTGAGGTTACCGCAACCAACCAACGTCGTGACTGCGATAGCTGAAAGTAAAAAATGTGATAATTTCATTTAATTTACCTTATAGGTTAGTGAAATGATTTATGTGTAAGTTTTTGGTTAAAAGCGACCCATATTAGCAAACTTTCCTTATCCATGTAAAACAAAAAACAGGAAAATTCCACAGATTTACACAAAATTGGCATAAATACGTTGACAAATCCAACAAACTCAATAAGTTAATTGGGCTGTTAATGTTCTGTGAAACAAGCGTAGAATTTGTTTTACATGAATGTGTGTTTATTGTTTTTTATTAAGTTTAACAATAGGTTACCTGCACTTTCTTCCGCTTGCTTTCCGAGGATTTGTAAGAAAGGTTTTTTTACAGCGTAATGCAATGCAACAACGTGTTTTTCTTTTATTGCCTGCAATAACAAATCATCGCTTGTCATAATGTCATCCACCAGTTTTAACTGCAACGCCTGCTGCCCAAACCAATGTTCTCCCGTTGCCACACGATCCACGTCTAAGTGCGGTCGATATTGGGCGACAAATTGTTTGAACAGTTGATGGGTTTCGTCTAATTCTTGTTGGAATTTTTGTTTTCCCTTTTCTGTATTTTCCCCTAAGATCGTCACCGTGCGCTTATATTCGCCTGCTGTCATCACATCCACGTCCACATCATGTTTTTTCAGTAACCGATGAACGTTAGGTACCTGTGCCACTACGCCGATTGAGCCGATAATCGCAAAGGGCGCCGAAACAATTTTATCGGCCACACAGGCCATCATATAACCACCACTTGCGGCTACTTTATCCACCGCGACCGTGAGTTTAATGTCATGCTGTTTTAAGCGTGCCAACTGCGAGGCGGCTAAGCCATAGCCATGCACCATGCCGCCGGGGCTTTCCAAACATAACAAAACTTCATCGTTAGGCTTTGCAGTTTGAATGATAGCGCTGATTTCTTCTCTTAACGCCGTTGTTTGGCTGGCGGCAACATCGCCTTTAAAATTCAACACATAAAGGGTTGGTTTTTGTTCGTCCGGTGTTGCTTCGCCTTTTTTGCGCTGTGCTTTCAAGGCTTTTGCTTTCATTTTTTCCGCTTTCTTCTCGGCTTTTTCTGCGGCTTTGAGTTCGTCATCGGTAAAATGAAATTCACGCAATGCCTTGCCGGTTTCTTCAAGGGTTTTGGACAAATCCGTGATAATCAATTCCCCGGATTGTGTGTGTTTTTTCTGTTTAATTGAAATGACCGTTGTTACCACGGCGACAACCATCAAAAGCAACGTAATCACTTCTAAAATAAATACGCCATAGCCAATAAAAATCTCTGACCACATTATTTTTTCCCTTACATTAACGAGTGAAATTCATATTAAATTATAACCGCACTTTTTCGCCGCCGAAGTCGTGCAAGAGGTTTTCAGTGAGCTGGCTGAGTAAACCGGTCATCAGCACGAAATCGGCATCGAAACGCTGCGCATAATCTTCTTTTAAAATATCGTCATTTTTTTCCCGAACGGCATCGGCAAATTTGAGACGCTTTAAGCTACAGTCTTCGTTTAACACGAAACTGAGGCGATCTTCCCATTCCAATGCCAGCTTCGTCACGTAGCGGGAATGGACGAGAGTGAGGATGTCTTCGCTATCCAGCGCGTGTTGTTTACAACGAATAACCCCATTGTTGACATCGCGTAACTCGGCTTCTTCCAATGGCACTAGCCATTCCGGCACCTGCCCTTGCGCAATCCATTCTTGCATCACCAATCCCGGCTCGTTGGCAAACGTTAACGGCACAACCGGCAGCGACCCTAAGGATTTACGCAACAATGCCAACGTCTCTTCTGCACGTTTAGCGGACGCTGCATCAACATAAATAAGCTGGTTTTCCGCATCAATCCACAAGGCAGTTTGTTGATATTTACTAAAAGCGCGCGGCAAGAGCGTGGCAATGACATCGTCTTTTAAGGTTTGTTTTTCCACTTTTTTTAACTTGCGGTTTTCTGCCTGTTCGATTTTTTCTATGCGCGCCTCCAATTCACGTTTAATGACGTGTGCCGGCAACATTTTTTCTTCTTTTTGAGCAAGCAATAAAATCTGTTTGCCCACGGCAAAATACAGGGATTCGCTGCCTTTCAACGGCGTTGACCAACCAAACTTAAGGATGTCCGATTGTGCGCAAGGCTGATAGCGGTGTTGTTCAAGCTGTGGCGCAAGGGTGTCGATCGACCAATCTAACGGCTTGGTGATTCGATAAATCAGGGCATTTTTAAACCACATGATGAGAGTCCTATAATCATTACATCAACAGGGCGGGATGAAAAAAGTGCGGTTAAAAATCACCGCACTTTGGGAGGTTACTATGCTTTTTGTTTTTCGCGTTGTTTTTTCAATTTAACAAGCTTTTCTTTAATTCGTTGGCGTTTGAGCGGAGAAAGATAATCCACAAACAAAATGCCATTGAGATGATCGATTTCATGTTGAATACAAATCGCCAATAAGCCGTCTGCTTCCAGCGTAAATTCATGACCATTGCGATCGAGCGCTTTAACGGTGACTTTTTCTTTGCGAGGAATTAACGCACGAAAGCCAGGAATCGACAAACACCCTTCTTCAATACCGGTTTCCCCTTCGGATGCCAAAATTTCCGGATTGATGAATACCAACTGATTTTGTTTATCGCCCTCAATATCAATGGTAATAATGCGCTGCAAAATATCCACTTGCGGTGCGGCCAAGCCAATACCTTCTTCCTGATACATGGTGTCGAACATATCATCAATAATGTTGCGTGTCTCATCGTTCACGTCCACAACCGGATCGCAAACCACTTTCAGGTGATCTTCGGGGTAAATTAATACATTAAGTGCGGTCATAACTTCTCTTTTAAGGGTTAATAAGTGCGGTATTGTAGCGTTTTTTTCTTGAAATGCCTATGAACAAAAAAAGAGCCAAGGCATTTACTTGGCTCAAATCACTCGGCTGTTTTATTAATAATAAGAATGTTCGCCACGTTGGTGTTCGGTAACGTCTTTTGCGCCCTTGAGTTCGTTCGGGAAGAGGCTGATTAATTGTTTTTCCACGCCGTCTTTCAACGTCACATCTACCATGGAACAACCGTTACAACCGCCGCCGAATTGTAGAATCGCATAGCCGTCATCGGTGATTTCCAATAAGGTAATTTTACCACCGTGGCTGGCTAATTGCGGATTAATTTGGGTTTGAATCACATATTCTACGCGTTCGATTAACGGTGCATCGTCTGCCACTTTGCGCATTTTGGCATTTGGCGCTTTTAAGGTGAGTTGTGCGCCTAATTCTTCCGTCACATAATCAATTTCGGCATCTTCTAAAAACGGTAGGCTAATGTCGTCCACAAAGGCAGAAAAAGTGTCGTATTTCATTTCGGTATCGCTTGCTTCCACCGAATTGGGCGGGCAGTAAGACACACCGCACTCCGCACTTGGTGTACCCGGATTGACAACGAAAATACGAATGTTGGTGCCTTCTTCTTGTTGATCAAGCAGACGACGGAAATGGGCTTGTGCAGCCTCTGAAATGGCTATTTTTTGCATGAAAACGTTCCCCACAAACTTGATTGATTTTGTCGGGCATAATACGCTTTACCGGTTTTTTTTTCTACCTTTTGCTGCAATAAATTCCGTTTTTCCTTGTTATGGCGTTTATGTTCGCGCCAATCCCCACACTTGAATATGTGCCACATTGGCTTGGCGTAACAGCTTGGCAATTTCGTTTAATGTTGAACCGGTGGTGATCACATCGTCAATTAATGCCACATGACGATACGGAAAATGCCGGCGTTTGGCGGAAAGTTGGAAGGCATTTTTCAAGTTTTTTCGCCGATCTTTGGCGCTCAAGCCCCGTTGAGTCGGCGTCCGTTTGGTGCGAAGTAACACATCATTGACACAAGGAATGTGTAACCACTTAGCCAGTTGGCGCGCCAAGAGATCGGCTTGATTATACCCTCGTTGCCACTGTCGAAAATGGTGTAGCGGTACCGGCAGAATCACCTCAGGCAGCATTAATCCATGCGTACGACGGGCATTGCGAATGGCTAAATATAATAAACGTGCCAGCGTGCGATCCAGCCAAAATTGCCGTTGAAATTTAAACCGATGAATCAGCGTGGAAAGCGGTTCGTTATAACGCCCGATAATTACCATGCGATCCCACGCCGGTTCTTGCTGCAAACAGTTGCCACAGTGCAAGGCGTTTTCCCTCAGTTCCGCACCGCAACAACCGCAATAAGGAAAACGCTGAATCGTTCGATTACAACGGCTACATAAACCGTGTTTGGCAAGTTTCAGTGGCGTGTGGCAATGCACACAGCAGGATTGAAAAAGGTTCATAAAAACGACCGCACTTGATTGAGAGAAAACAGATTCATCATAAAGTGCGGTGTGTTTTTTCGGTGTTTTTGGGCGCAATTTTAGGATCTCCCTCGCAAAAATGCTAAAATCAAGCCGTTTTGCCTGACATTGACAGAAAAGAGAAAGAAGATGACGATTCCAAATTATCGCGACCAAATTAAGCTGGTCTTTTTTGATATCGATGACACGTTGTTTATGAAGCACCGCGATTTCCTGCCGGCAACGGTGCCTGTGTTTATGCGTAAGTTGAAAGAAAATGGCATTATTCCAGCCATTGCCACCGGGCGCACGCGTTGTGCATTCCCACAGAAATTAAATCAGGTGATTGAGCAGGAAGGCATTGATTTATTTGTGACCATGAACGGGCAGATGGCAAGTTATCGCGGGCAAGTCATTGAGAAACATGTGATTCCAACGGAAAAAATTCGCCGTTTGGTACATTTTTTTGAACAGCATCATATGCCTTATGCCTTTGTGTCGGATCATACGGTCGCCGTTTCGGAGCGGAATGCCGTGGTGCAATGCGCCATGGATCCGATTTTGAAAGATTACATTGTGGATAAAACCTTTTTTGAAGGAAACGATATTGGGCAAGTGTTGCCGTTTTATCGTGCAGAGCAGGATGAATTGGTGCAAAATTCAGGCATATTAGATGGCTTACGTGTGGTGCGTTGGCATGAAGACTCTGTGGATTTATTTGATGCGGAAGGCTCAAAAGCCCGTGGTATTCAAGCGGTGGTCAAACATTTGGGATTACAGATGGACAATGTGATGGCGTTCGGTGATCAATTAAACGATTTGGAAATGCTAAACACCGTGGGCGTAGGTGTCGCCATGGGCAATGGTCATGAAAAACTCAAAGCGATTGCCGATCATGTGGCGGAACCGCTTGAGCAAGACGGCATTTATCGCTTTTTAATGAAGGCGGGTTTGATTGATTAATCACGCCTTTGGGCAATACGCTTTCTGCCTTTTGCACGAATGAAAATATTAACTAAAAACAAACCGCACTTTATCTCGTAAAATAAAGTGCGGTGTTTTATTTTTATGTTTTTACAACAACATTTCTGTCTCGTAGAGCTAACGCTTATTCTTTGAAAGAATCTTTCAAACGCTCATCGGCACGGCGCGCTTCGCTTTTGTGTTGTAACTTATTGAGTTGTCTTTCAAGTTTTTCTTCTACATCGTTAATTGCTTTATACATATCCTCGGCTTCCGCGCTGGCTAATAAGTTACCGTTCGGGGTGCCGATAGAAGCCTCCACAGAAAAACCTTTCGGGGTTTTATTCAAAATAAAATGAGGATTAATTAACTGAGTTTGCCATTTGTCCAACTTGGCAAGACGCTCTTCAACATGCGCACGGATTGCAGGGGTGATGTCCATTTGTTTGCTGGTGATATTCACTGTCATAGCATTTACCTCTTGTGTAATGAGTCGAACGACTCGGTTTGAATCCTTAGTTCTAACATAGTGACCTTGCCTGTGATTTTCAAGCAGAAATGTTTAAAAATATGATCTACGTCTAAAAACAAGACCGCCTAGTGTGGCGGCCTTGTTTTTTATTGTGAAAGTACGGTCATTTTTAAACGCGTTTTTAATCGCGGAAATTATTGAATTGGAATGGTTGTCCTAGTTCGGCGGTTTTGACGAGTTGAATCACAGCTTGTAAATCATCACGGGATTTGCCGGTAACGCGGACTTGCTCGCCTTGGATTTGGCTTTGGACTTTGATTTTGGAATCTTTGATAAGCTTAGTGATCTTTTTCGCCATGTCGGTTTCAATGCCTTGTTTCAGCTTGATTTCTTTGCTGTAGGTTTTGCCGCTGTGTTCATAGTCGGCAGGAATATCCAAGGAAGTGGATTCGATGTTACGTTTAATGCATGCATTACGTAAAATGTCGATGAGTTGCTCCACTTGGAAATCCGATTCGCTGCTCACTTTAATGCTTTCGTTTTTTTCGTTAAATTCGATGGCGGCTTGTACGTTGCGGAAGTCCCAACGGTTAGTCAGTTCGCGGTTGGCGTTTTCCACGGCGTTGCGGATTTCATGTCCGCTGATTTCGGAAACAATGTCGAATGATGGCATGGTTTTCTCCTTATTTCATTTTGTCGTTTGCACTTAAAATACATAAAAGTGCGGTTAAATCGGTGAAATTGACGATAACTTGCGCCAATTGTTGTACTTTTGGTTTGGCGTGATAAGCCACGCCGACATCGGCAATTTGCATCATGGCGAGATCGTTGGCGCCGTCGCCGATGGCAACAGTGTTTTCTTTGGCAATGTGAAATTGTTGTGCCAGCTGTTGTAAGGTTTGCGCTTTGTATTGTGCATCCACAATGGCGCCTTGCACCTTGCCGGTGAGTTTGCCGTTAATAATTTCAAATTGATTGGCGGCAATGAAATCTAAACCGAGTTTTTGTTGTAATACTTCGGCAAAATAGGTAAAACCGCCGGAAGCAATCGCCACTTTCCAACCGTGATTTTTGAGTTCTTTGACGGTTTCCACCAATCCCGGCATCAGCGGTAAATGCTGTTTGACCGCTTGCAAAATGCTTTCCGGTGCGTCTTTTAAGGTCGCTACTCGTTGGCGCAGACTTTGACTAAAATCGAGCTCGCCACGCATAGCACGTTCCGTAATGGCGGAAACCATCTCACCGGTGCCGGCAAGTTTGGCGATTTCATCGATACATTCAATTTGAATGGCGGTGGAATCCATGTCCATCACCAATAATCCCGCTTGCTTCAAACTGGCGTGAAAGTTTAACGGCGCAATATCCAGTGCCAATTCATGGGCAATGCCAATCCATTCGGCTTTCCACTCGCCTTTGAGCAACACCACGGTGTTATGCAATACATTCCACACGGCAAAACACAAAAAATTTTCACCGCACTTTTGTTGAAAAGCCTGTAGCGTTGTGAAGTTTAGCTTATCGGAATAAAGCACAAACGCCTGTGTGGCTTCACAAGGTTGATCGGCAATTAATGAGGCGGGCAATGAGGGAAAATGACGAAGAATATCGGTCAGATTTTGTGTTTGCATAAAAATCCTGTAAATTGTAGCGATTCTCAAAAAAGCGATTTATTCTAGCTTACTTATCCATCTTTGGGGAAAATAACTTGCATTTAGTAAAAGAAAAAATGATGAAATGGGTGATGTTATTCGGCATTATGTTGCTATGTGCCGGCATCATGGCGGTCATTTTATTTGGTATAAAACAGTTCAAAATCGGCTCACAGCTTGCCAGTGTCAACCAAGTGGCGAACGTGTCCCATTTACTGGCGCGGCAACAAGCCAGTTTGTTCTCAATGTTGTTAGTTAATAATGCCAAAACTGAACAACTGGTGGAAAATTTAGATAACTTCGTCAAAGAGGAATTTGTGTTGGACGCTGCTGTTTATGCCCGTAATGGTGAATTATTGGCGCAAAGCACCAACTCACCGAATCTCCGCAGTTTATTGGGATTGGATAAACCGGAAGAAAAAGACACGGATTCACAACAAATTGTCGAGCCGATTTATTCTTCAAACGGTGTAGAAGGTTTTCTGCGTGTGACCTTTGATGCCAAATATGCCCAATCGACAAAAAGCAAAATTAATCAGATGTTTCATCGGCTTTATGGCGAAATCATTATTGTGTTTTTAGTGGGCGTCTTATTTGCCGGCAGCCTGCATTATTTCTTCAGCCAGTATCACCGTAACCGTGTTCACGTTGCAGAAAAAGCCCCAATGCCAAGCAATAAAGCTACACGGTCTATGAGCAAGCTATTTCATCAGCGCAGAAGACGAGTGCGGTAGAAATTTACAGTAGAAACTGACAATAGAAACTCACGGTAGAAATGTCGGCAGAAAATTTACGCAGAAAGGAAGTAAAGAAGGACGTAAAGAAGAAAGTAAAAGTGCGGTAGAAAATCGGGTGAAATCTCCTCAATTTTCTACCGCACTTTTGTCGAGGGCTAAACAGCGGTTAATTCGGTCATCGCCCAACGGGGGCGCACTTCGATGGCAAGATCTTGCTGCTGTCCTTGTTTTAAACGTAGAAAACCGGCATAGGCAATCATAGCGCCGTTATCGGTGCAAAATTGCGGTTGCGGGTAAAATACTTCACCCCCAAATTGTTGCATCAGCTCCGCCAAGGTTTGGCGCAACTGTTTATTGGCGCTCACGCCACCGGCAATCACTAAACGCTTCAGGCCCGTTTGCTTTAACGCACGCTTGCATTTGATGGCGAGCGTGTCCACTACCGCCTCTTGGAACGCATAAGCAATATCTGCTTTGCTTTGCTCGGTTAATTCCCCTTCTTCTTGCACCACTTGATGAAGCGTATTGGCGGCAAAGGTTTTTAAACCGGAAAAACTAAAATCCAAACCGGGACGATCGGTCATTGGACGAGGGAACGCAAAACGATTCGGCGTACCCTTTAACGCTAAACGTGCCAGTGCCGCACCACCGGGATAATCCAAACCGAGTAATTTTGCCGTTTTATCAAACGCCTCCCCTGCGGCATCATCGATAGATTCGCCTAATAATTCGTAGCGTCCAACACCATCCACCCGCACTAATTGGGTATGTCCGCCGGACACTAACAACGCCACAAAAGGAAAGTGCGGTGGATTTTCTTCCAGCATCGGCGCCAGTAAATGCCCTTCCATATGATGTACCCCGATGGCGGGGACATTCCACGCATAGGCTAAAGAACGTGCTACGGTGGAGCCTACCAACAATGCGCCGACTAAACCCGGACCGCAGGTATAAGCGATGCCGTCAATGTCTTTGGCGGTGAGATGGGCTTCTTCAAGTGCAGCCTGTAATAAGGGGGCGAGTTTGCGGATATGATCGCGCGAGGCAAGTTCCGGTACAACGCCGCCGTAATCAGCGTGTAGCGCAATTTGGGTATGGAGCTGATTGGCGATCAAGCCTTTTTCTTCGTCATAAATGGCAACGCCTGTTTCATCACAGGACGTTTCGATGCCTAAAATTCGCATTGGTATTCTCTGTTTATCTTGGATTTATGCCACAAATTTTACCTTTTTTACTCAGGTTTAACCAGTTTATCAACACGGATTTCAGGAAAAGGCGAATCTTTCCTTTACTTTTCCTGTTAAGTTAGATTAAAATTGCGACCTTTATTGAATCTGCCACAACTTGTGGCAACAAATAAAATTTAAATTGCAATTAAATTAATTAAACTCATTGAGGTGATTGGCTTATGCCTGTAATTAAAGTTCGTGAAAATGAATCCTTTGACGTAGCATTACGTCGTTTCAAACGCTCTTGCGAAAAAGCTGGTATCTTAGCGGAAGTTCGTGCTCGTGAATTCTACGAAAAACCAACAACGATTCGTAAACGTGAAAATGCCACCCGCGCAAAACGTCACGCTAAACGCGTTGCTCGTGAAAACGCACGTAATACACGTTTATACTAATAACCGCATTTTAACTCGAGTTATTCAAACCGTGAATCTTCCAAGGCTCACGGTTTTATTTTCTCTTAATCTCATCAGTTAGGCTCATATTTCGTTCACAATAAGAGGCAGAATACTCGATGAAAGGTTCCATTCCCCGCACATTTATAGACGATATTTTAACTAAAGTTAATATCGTTGATCTGATCAATTCCAGAGTCAAACTGAAAAAAGCCGGCCGCGATTATCAAGCCTGCTGCCCGTTTCACCATGAAAAAACGCCTTCTTTTACCGTCAGCGATAAAAAGCAGTTTTATCATTGTTTCGGTTGTGGTGCGCATGGCAACGCGATTTCCTTTTTGATGGAATATGACAAGCTGGAATTTTTGGAGGCGGTGGAAGAACTGGCAGGGTTTCTTGGCTTGGAAATTCCCTACGAAAAACGACCGCACTTTAACGATAACGGCAAGCAGGTTAATTTCCAGACCAAGCGAAATCTGTATGAGTTAATGCAGGAAATTGCCAAGTTTTATCAGCAACAATTGCCGTTAAATATTCCTGCACAAAGCTATTTGCAACAACGCGGATTGTCAGCGGAAATCATTGACCGTTTTCAAATCGGTTATGTGCCAAATGCCATGGATACCGTGTATCGTCAATTTGGTAAAACTCGTGAAGAGCAACAAAAATTGTTCGATCTAGGCATGCTGTCGCGCAATGATCGTGGCAACGTGTATGACAAATTTCGTAATCGGATTATGTTCCCCATTCGTGATCGTCGTGGGCGTACGGTCGCGTTTGGTGGGCGCGTGTTAACCGATGAAAAACCGAAATATTTAAACTCACCGGAAACCGTCACCTATCACAAAGGCAGTGAACTTTACGGTTTATTTGAAGCGCTACAAGCGGACGATTCACCCCAAAAACTGCTGATGGTTGAAGGCTACATGGATGTGGTGGCATTAGCCCAATTCGGCGTCAATTATGCCGTAGCCTCTCTTGGCACATCAACAACCTCGGAACAAATTCAATTACTTTTTCGTTCCACCGAACAAGTGATTTGCTGTTATGACGGCGATCGCGCGGGACGTGATGCCGCATGGCGTGCCTTAGAAAATGCCTTGCCCTATTTAGAAGACGGACGGCAGCTAAAATTTATCTTTTTACCGGACGATGAAGACCCTGATAGCTTCATTCGTCAATACGGTAAACAAGGCTTCGAGGAATACATTGAGAACGCGCAATCCTTGAGTGAATTCTTGTTTGCGCACTTAACTCCGCAAGTGGATTTTTCTTCAAAAGAGGGCAAAGCGAAACTTGCCGCACTGGCGATTCCGCGAATTAAACAAATTCCGGGCGATGTATTGCGGTTGGATTTGCGTAATACGCTTGCGAAAAAATTAGGCATTTTGGATCCGACACAGCTGGAAAGTCTGCTCCCGAATCCTGCCAAACCACACAATGAAACCACCGTGCCGACCATGCAATTCAAGCGCACGCCAATGCGGATTCTCATTGCGTTATTGTTACAAAATCCGGAATTGGTGAAATTCATACCGGATTTGGAACCGCTCAAAAACTTAGACGAGCCGGGCTACGATTTACTCGCAGAACTGACCGCACTTTGTCGTGAAAAAATTGGCATTAGTGCCGGTCAACTGCTGGAGCATTGGCGCGATACACCGCAACAAGGGACGCTTGAAAAATTGCTGGCGTGGAACCATTTGATTGAAGACGATAAGATCGAAGACACGTTCCGCGAAACATTGCGTTATTTTTATCTGCAACTGGTGGATAAGCGCATCCAATGGCTCATTGCAAAAGATCGTGCGGAAGGCTTGGATCTTAACGAAAAGCAAGAGCTTTCACATTTGTTAGTAAAAAAACAAGAAAAGAAATAGTTAAACCCTAGTAAGAATGCTAAAATCCCTAGCATTTTATCTTCACTAAATAAGTCAGCAAGGCGGATATTAAATATGGATCAAAATCCACAATCTCAATTGAAACTACTCATCGCACAAGGGAAAGAGCAAGGTTATTTAACTTATGCCGAGGTCAATGACAGCCTGCCTGAAGAATTAGTCGATGCGGATCAGATTGAAGATATTATTCAAATGATTAACGACATGGGCATTCAGGTGTTGGAAGCCGCACCGGATGCTGATGATCTGATGCTCAACGAAAATATCGCTGATGAAGATGTTGTCGAAGAAGCCACCCAAGTGTTATCCAGCGTAGAAGCAGAACTTGGTCGCACCACCGATCCTGTGCGGATGTATATGCGCGAAATGGGAAGCGTGGAATTGCTCACCCGCGAGGGCGAAATTGACATCGCCAAACGCATCGAAGAAGGCATCAACGAAGTGCAAAGCGCCGTTGCCGCCTATCCTGAAGCCATTACCCATCTCATTGAACAATATGACGCAGTGGAAAGAGGGGAAGCCCGCTTAGCGGATTTGATTACCGGTTTTGTTGATCCGAACGTCATCACCGAAGCCGAGAATGCCGAATTAGAAGAAACCTTTGCGTCAGATGAAGAAAGCGAAAGTGTCGATGCGACAGATGAATTAGAGGACGAAGAAGGCAACGAAGAAAATAGCGGCGATGAAAGTGATAGCGATAACAGCATTGATCCTGAAGTTGCGCGCGAAAAATTCACCGCACTTAAAGATCAACATCAAAAAACACTGACAAGCATTGCAAAACACGGTCGCACCTCAGCCAAAACCAAAGCGGAAATTCAAGTATTATCTGAGATTTTTACCACATTCCGCTTAGTGCCGAAACAGTTTGATGCCTTAGTGTTGCGTATGCGCGACATCATGAAGCAAGTGCGCGACCAAGAACGCACGATTCAAAGAATCGTGGTGGATAATGCCAAAATGCCAAAAGCGACTTTCCAAAAAAGCTTTATCGGACACGAAACCCAAGACGTTTGGCTGGTGAAAGCCTTAGCGGCAGGAAAGTCTTGGTCAGAAAAATTAGTGCAATATGAAGCGGATTTACGTCAGGCGATTGCCAACTTAGTTCAAATTGAACAAGACACCAACCTCACCATTCAGCAAATTCGAGACATTTGCGAACGCATTTCGCAAGGCGAACTCAAAGCGCGCCGTGCCAAAAAAGAAATGGTGGAAGCGAACCTGCGTTTGGTGATTTCCATTGCCAAAAAATACACCAACCGTGGCTTGCAGTTCCTTGATTTAATTCAAGAAGGCAATATCGGCTTAATGAAAGCCGTGGATAAATTTGAATACCGCCGTGGTTACAAATTCTCCACTTATGCCACATGGTGGATTCGTCAGGCGATTACACGCTCTATCGCCGACCAAGCACGCACCATTCGCATTCCGGTGCATATGATTGAAACCATCAACAAACTCAATCGTATTTCTCGCCAAATGTTGCAAGAAATGGGACGTGAAGCCACACCGGAAGAACTGGCAGAGCGCATGGGAATGCCGGAAGACAAAATCCGCAAAGTGCTGAAAATCGCCAAAGAACCGATTTCCATGGAAACCCCAATCGGCGATGATGACGACTCCCATTTAGGCGATTTCATCGAAGATTCCACCTTGGAACTGCCATTGGATTCCGCCACCGCACAAAGCCTAAAAGCCGCCACACACGAAGTGTTGGAAGGCTTAACGCCACGTGAAGCGAAAGTGCTTCGTATGCGTTTCGGCATCGACATGAACACCGACCACACATTAGAAGAAGTCGGCAAACAATTCGATGTAACCCGTGAACGTATTCGTCAAATCGAAGCCAAAGCACTACGCAAATTGCGCCACCCAAGCCGCTCCGAAACCTTACGCAGCTTCTTGGATGAATAGCGAGCACATCAACGCACAACACCAAACAAAGAGAGGAAAGGAAACCTTCCTCTCTTTTTATTTACCCGTAGCGTGCAACTTGTTGCACGAAAAAACACGCATAAAAACCACCGCACTTTATTCCGCACCGAGGTGAAATCATTCGTGCATCAAGATGCACGCTACACACGAAATCGTGAACGCCCGAAAGGGTTGAATAATGTTCCGTGCGTGCAAATTCTTGCGTGATAATTGCAGGAATTGTAGAATGAAGCCAAACCTCAACGAACAGGGAATCCTATGCAAATCACCCTCTCATCTCCGCCTGTATTTAAGCAAAAAGAGACATATTACACCGAAGAAGAGCAACATTTGCTCGAACAACTAGAAAAAGGCATAGTGAAAACAATTTCTCACGAACAAGTGATGATTGATTTACGCCGAGAATTAAAGCTAGATGAAGTTTGATTACCTCATTAAATGGCATAGTGTGGCGGAGGAAAAATTACGCAGCCAAGCTCGCTACATTCTACAACAATCCCAAAATAGGCTTATTGCAGAGCATTTTTACGATGCCGTTAAAAGCGAAATAGACAAGCTTTCCTACACAGCGGATGTTTACCGATTCAGAAAGAAAAAAGAAATTTCAATATTGAACGGAAAATACATCGTTAAATTTCTTGTCGGCGCACACACCGTTTATATCATCGACTTCAAATCCGCAAAACAACAACATTATTCCACCCCGTAGCGTGCAACTTGTTGCACGAAAAAAACATACCCAAAAACCACCGCACTTCATTCCGTACTGAGGTTGAATCTTTCGTGCATCAAGATGCACGCTACGATATGAAATAACACGCCCCGTAGCGTGCAACTCGTTGCACGAAATCGTGAATACCCGAAAGGTGGTGAATAGCGTTCCGTGCGTGGTTCTTTCGTGCAACAAGTTGCACGCTACATGGTGACCGAGGTGTGCATGGTGAATAAATGGAGGAAATAAAAAGCCTGATAATTGATTATCGGGCTTTCTTAAAAGACATCTTGATGAATTCGGTGTGTCGAACCATAATCATTTCACTTTCAAGGGGTAATCTTGAAAGTGAGTGTAAGGCTTAAACCTTACAATGAAGAGGATAATATAATGTTGAAGACCATTATCCTAGTTATCGTGTTGTTGCTCTGGTCTTTGCCGGCTTACTAACCCGATAACTTACTGGGGGAGGACGAGTCCCCCAGCTCTTCAAAATTATGGCGTATCACAAAAAAATTGTCAATTAACGAAATCCACGCCGCAACGCCTCAAAAAACACACGCAAAAATCACCGCACTTTACAATACGAATCCCCGTAGCGTGCAACTCGTTGCACGAAATCGTGAATACCCGAAAGGTAGTGAATAACGTTCCGTGCGTGGTTCGGTCGTGCATCAAGATGCACGCTACATGGAATCACGCACGCAAAATCATTCGTGCATCAAGATGCACGCTACGCACTTAAGGTGAAAATGAGGGTTGGGGATAAAGCCGGCGGCTATGAACTACCGTTTTGATATACACGGTTTCTTCAATAACGCGATAAATAATACGATAATTTCGGCAAAAGGCTTCACGCTCACCGTCTTCGCGCAAACGACCGATGGCATCAGGCATAAAGGCAATCAAACGGAAGGTTTTTTCAAATTCGGCGAGGAGTTTCTCCGGAGTAGAAATAAACCCGGTGAATTCGTAAACATTGGCGAGGATTTCATTGATATTGTCTGTGGCGAGTTTAGACAAAATCACATTAGCCATAAACCGACTCATGTTGCTCATCCAACTGCGCGAGTTCCGCCGCTTTCTGTTGAATGGTGTGTTGCCATGTTGCGCGCGCCTCTTCTAACGAATAACAACGTCCTATCAGAATATCCTCATTGCCTCGCGCAATATTCTCAGCTAAAAATGCATCATAACCTTTTTCAGTCAGCAACATTATTTTCTCCTCAATAAATTGCGTTTTACTATAATCTTGCGCCCCCACAAAATCAACTCCCGTAGTGTGCAACTTGTTGCACGAATAAAAACGTTCCGTGCGTGCTTCGGTCGTGCATCAAGATGCACGCTACAATATGGAACAAGGCGATGGTGGGAATGGATTAATGATTGATGCCACGAGGTAAAAAGGCGGCAATCATAATATACGAACCGACTACTAAAAATTTAATAGTGAGCTCCCCGTAGCGTGCAACTTGTTGCACGAAATCGCAAATCACGCACCGAGGTGGAATCTTTCGTGCATCAAGATGCACGCTACGCACTGAAAACGCGCCATTTCAGACCAACGAACGACATAATCCTGCTTCATCGTTTTAACGTTTCACGCAAGGTGGCGACAACTTCTTCGTGTGAAAATGTTTGTATCTCACCGCGCAAAATGCCTTGTAAAAAACGCTGTTCTTCGGTTAAGGATTGTTCAAATAGAGATGAGATTTTCTCCTGAAAAGGCGTCTGCGGTTTGGTTTCATTTAACATATCATCTCCTGTGGTGTTCAATTTTGCTTTAGCATACAACGCCCCACGCAAAAATGCCAATAGTCGCCGCATACAGAAATAATGAACGCTCCCCGTAGCGTGCAACTTGTTGCACGAAATAAAAACGTTCCGTGCGTGATTCGGTCGTGCATCAAGATGCACGCTACGGAGTGCGAAAGGCGCGCTTAACCGGCAAGCTCCAATAATACATCGGGGTGGTGGGTGGCGATTTTTAATAATGTTGCTGCTGCGCCTGTGGGTTTGCGTCTGCCTTGCTCCCAGCCTTGTAACGTGCGGACGGAAATTCCCATAAGTTGCGCAAAGGCGGATTGCGACAACCCGGTGTTTTTGCGTGCGGTAATCGCCTCATTGGTGATCTCGCGCTCACGGCATTGCCCGCTCTTAATTTGGCGTACGGAAGTTAACAACAGCTCGCCGATTTCTTCACCGGTGAATTCGTGTTCGGCAATATTGATTTTCTCTAAATCTATCGTCATTTTTCCAATTCCTCCTTTAATTGCTTCAGAAAGTGTGCCGGAATCGTCTCGGATTTTGCTTTTGCATAAATTAACAACAGACATATTTTGCCGTCGTTAAGTTGATTAAAATAAATCACCCGACTTCCACCGCGCCGCCCCATACCTTGCCGTTGCCAGCGTAATTTGCGACAACCGCCCGAATGCGGAATCACATCGCCCGATTCGGGTTGCATTGCGATAAACGTGGCAAGCGCTTCTTGCTCATCTTGCGTTAAAATCGCAGAAGCCATTTTTGTGTAAATATGAGATTCAACAATTGTGTACATATCTCTCACCCTTTATGCGTCATTGTAGTAGTTTGTGCGCATAATGTAAACCCGTAGCGTGCAACTCGTTGCACGAAATCGTCAATCACGCACCGAGGTTAAATCATTCTCCCCCGTAGCGTGCAACTCGTTGCACGAAATCGTGAATACCCGAAAGGTGATGAATAACGTTCTGCGCGTGATTCGGTCGTGCATCAAGATGCACGCTACAGACAAATCATGAATCCCGAAAGGGTTGAATAACGTTCCGTGCGTGGTTCGGTCGTGCATCAAGATACACGCTACATGGAATTACGCGCGGGATGTGTCGGTCGTGCTTCAAAATGCACGCTACGATATGGGAAAAACACCCCGTTGGGCAAATGTAAAACAATGTAAACTCAAGGCGTGGGGTGTTGCGGTGGTTGACCTGTGGTTATTTTTTGAATATCATGCCGAAGTTAAGGTATAGGTTGAAATAATACCCTTTAAAATGCCGCGCGAGGTGATTTAAAGTGCGGTCGTTTTTCACGGTGTTTTTCAGCCGACACTTTCAGAACTTTTAAGGAGGATTGTGAGCAACAAAAGCATTCACTTCTAAAAAGCAGAACGGTTAAAAGCAAAGCAAAAAAGTTTTACGGCTGGCGACAGCCTTCGTTTTCTTCATAAAAAAGGAAATCACTTATGAATCATATTTACAAAAGCATTTTTAATAAGGCGCTTGGTGTGTTCACCGCCGTCCCTGAATTTGCTTCTGCACATGGCAAGGGTTCCGAAAGAACTGTTGTCGGTCGTGTTGCGAAAGGCACCGCCGGCTTTGCTGCCAGTGCGCTTGCCATCTCTGTTGGGTTGGCGCTAACCTCTACAAGTGCGGTGGCATCCGCAGGTATCTATGTTAATGATGGTACAGATCCTGGTTGTTTAGCCTTGCCTGACACGCCTTTCCCAAATACCGGCATTTATGGTATTTCTTCTAGCGGCAATTCAATTGTTCCTGGCAATAGCATGATCAACCCCGGATATACACTTGTTCCTGATTCTTATTTTGGTTTGGATAAAATGAAGCCTTGTCTGCCTTCGGGGGATGGTGTTCATGCAGCTGCAACTCAAACTAACCGTACCTTGTTCTATGGTAATACTCATACAGTGGATACCACAAACAACGGTTCTAAAAACCTCACCCTTGGCGGTCGTTTAGACGTGAACTCCGGTATCATCGGCGTGGGCGATCGTGGTACTAACGGCGCAGGCGCAACGAATAGCATTCGTATGGGTACAGGTACGACGTTGGATGATACAAATAAACATACAAATGCCATTGCAATTGGGGTAGATACAGCGACAACGGCAGAAGGTGCGGTTGCTATCAGTGCTGAGGCTAAAGCTAGAACAAGTTATTCTATCGCGATAGGTCGTAATGCAACTGCCGGTGGCGATATGGTTCCTTCTTCTAACGAGACTGGCGGTTCAATCGCAATCGGTCGTAATTCTTTATCAAATTACATTGGTGCCATTGCATTGGGTAACGGTGCACAAGTTTCTTCAGCAAAACCGGATGGTAAGACGACAGACGGTATCGCAATTGGTACTAAAGCGTTAGTGGATAACTATAGAGGCATGGCTATCGGTGCTCAGTCTCAAGCTAAAGGTTCGCAAAGTATCGTACTCGCCAATAATGCGCCTAATGCCAAAGTTTCCGTTGCTAGTGGTATACGTTCACAAGTCTATGGTGTCGAAAGTGAGGCTTCCGGCACAGATGCAGTAGCGATTGGTTATAAAAACACTGTTTCAGCCCACCGCACTTACGCAATCGGTAATGAGATTAATGTAGCTAAAGAAGCAGAAGAGGCTCTTGCATTTGGTACACGTGCTCATGTAAGTGGTGCATACCAAATTTCTCTTGGTTCAGATGCCGGTGCGGATGCAGTAGCGCCTAATACAAGTGGTATTGCTATTGGTAGAAATGCAGGTCGTTACGGTCAAAGTGGTATTCTCAATACTGCGATAGGTGCAGCTTCCGGTCAATATGTTAGTGGTTCATATAACATCGCTATGGGTACTGGAGCAGGTTCCGGTACTGATGCAGAGAAACTTGCGGCTAGCCAGACAATTTCTATTGGTCATAATGCGAAAGCTTCTAAACACACTGCCATTGCCATGGGTACCACTGCTCAAGCACGTACAGAGAAATCTGTTGCATTAGGTGAAAACGCTATAGCAGGTGATACTGCAGCACCAACCGTGAAAAAAGGTGAATATTCTACTGCGATCGGTAGTAGTACTTCTGCTTTAGGCTATGGTGCAACTGCGGTCGGTTCTATCACAAAAGCCAAAGTAAATTATGCTACTGCATTAGGTCACGAAGCAGAAGCAAGTGGTTCGGGTGAAACCTCCTTAGGTTATGGCGCAGGTGCAAATAGCACTTCACCTAACGGAAATCGTAATGGTGTTAACGTGGGTACGAATGCCGGTCGTTATGCTATCTCAGGTGGCAACAACGTTGCTGTAGGTATCTCTGCCGGTCAATACGTTGAAGGGGACAACAACGTTGCACAAGGTTATTCCGCAGGTTATTACATCAAAGGTAATGAAAACGTCAGCATTGGTACGAATGCGAACGTGGGATCTGCGACTGAGAAGTTGGAAGTGAGTAAAACAGTAGCGATTGGTAGCGCTGCGAAAGCCTCTGCTAATAATGCTGCTGCGATGGGTACACAAGCTGCGGCTTCAGGCTCTAATTCCGCTGCAATTGGTTTAAATTCGAAAGCCACGACCGACGGTTCTATTGCTATTGGTACAGCCTCTGAAGCTGGTGGACCGGCTACGGATCCAACCCTTTTAGGGACAAAAGCGATTGCAATTGGTTATGAAACCAAAGCTTTAGGCACTTCTAACGTTGCATTGGGTTATGGTTCCGTTGCGGAAAATGGTCATGATTCTGTTGCGATCGGTATAAAAGCGAAAACTTCCAACAAAAAATCTACTGCTATCGGTGCTTATAGTGAAGCCAGTGGTGAACAAAGCACAGTCATTTCAAATAACTTCGATAGCAAAGGTGGACAAGCTGTTTCTGTTGCAAGCGGAACGCGTTCACAAGTGTACGGTGCTGAAACCAACGTTTCCGGCAACAACTCCGTAGCCATCGGTGACAAAAACACTGTTGCAAGCGACCGCACTTATGCGATGGGTAATAACATCAATGTAGCCGCAGGTGCAGATGATTCACTTGTGTTTGGTACACGTGCAGCCGTTGGCGCAGCGAACACCGTAGCAATCGGTGCGAACGCGAATGCTGCACAAGCTAACTCCGTGGCGTTAGGTGCAGGCTCTGCAACCTCTGCTGCTCAAACAACAGGTCCTTACACCCTTAACGGTTCCTACACTGCAGCAGGTCAACCTAATGCCGCGAATGGCACCGTGTCTGTGGGTTCTGCCGGCAAGGAACGCCAAATCCAAAACGTGGCGGCTGGCGTGATTAGCGCAACCAGCACCGATGCGATTAACGGTAGCCAACTTTATGCAACCAATAACTACTTAAGCAATCTCGCAGGCGGCGTGAAAAATGTTCTTGGTGGTGATGCGGCAGTTGATAATGCCGGCAACCTAACCATGAGTAACATTGGTGGCACAGGCAAAGGTAACGTCAACGATGCTATCGCAGCAGCAAACACCAAAGTGGCGGCAGGTGACAATATCACCGTAACCCCAACCACTAACACTGACGGCAGCAAAACCTACACCGTGGCAACCAAAAAAGACTTAGTTGTTGATTCTGTGAAAGCAGGCGACACAACAGTGAATACCGATGGTGTAACTATCGCAGGTGGTCCAAGTATAACGAAATCCGGTATTAATGCGAACGGTAGAAAAGTAACCGGCTTGGTTGACGGTGATATCAACGCAACCAGCACAGACGCTGTGAACGGTTCACAACTTCATGCAACTAACACCAAGTTAGCTGACGTGGAAAATACTGCGAATACTGCGGTACAAGAAATTGAGTCCGCAAATCCGGATGCACTTTCTGTGAAAAAAGACGGTACGAAAGTAACCTTGACACCGAATGTTATCGCAGGCGATTTAGTGAATCCGGCAACCGGCGCGGTGAACACACCGGCAGCGGGTGATGCAGGCAAATTGGTGACTGCAGGTACGGTTGCTAAAGCATTAGCGGAAACCCACTTCGTGGTGGATACCAAAGCGACAACGGGTGGTGAATTAGATGGCGCTTCTCAAGCTGACCAAAAAATCAAATCCGGCAACAAAGTTACCCTTCAAGCAGGCAAAAACTTAAAAGCGAAACAAACCAACGGCACAGATGGTGCTCAAGTGGAATTCTCGCTTAAAGACAGCATCAGCTTGACTCAAGTCACTGCAGGCACCGGTGCAAACCAAGTTGTATTAGGCAACGACGGCGTGAAAGTCGGTGGCAACACTTACATTAACAACGACGGCTTAAATGCGAACAACAAACCTATCAGCAATGTCGCTGACGGTGTTAAACCGAAAGATGCAGTGAACAAAGGTCAGTTGGATGCCGTTGCGCAAGAAGCAGCGAAACACACTACTGTGAAAGCAGGTAAAAACGTTGAAGTGACTGAAGGCGCTAATGCAGCCGGCGGTAAAGAATATACCGTTAAAACGGCGGATAACCTTAATGTGACGTCTGTGAAAGCAGGTGACAGCACATTGAACACCGATGGTTTAACCATCGCAGGTGGTCCTTCTGTGAAGAAAGACGGCATCAACGCAGGTAATAAGAAAATTACCGGTGTGGCTAACGGCAACGTTGCCGCAGGCAGCACAGATGCGGTGAACGGCGGTCAATTAGCGGAAGTAAAATCCAAAGCGGATAGCGCAGTACAAAACGTTGTGTCTGGAAATCCGACCGCACTTACTGCAACCAAAGCGGGCGACACTGTGACGTTAACACCGAACTTTATCGCAGGCGACTTAGTGAATGCTGACGGTACGGTCAATGCCCCTGCAGCCGCAGACGAAGGCAAATTGGTGAGCGCGAAAGCTGTCGCTGACGCATTAAAAGCGAACCACTTTGTGGTCGATACCAAAGCTAACGGCGGTAAGACTGAAGCAGGTTCTGAAGCAGACGCGAAAGTGGGTTCTAGCAATAAAGTCACCTTTGAAGCAGGTAAAAACTTAGCTGCTAAACAAGCCAACACCGCTAACGGTGGCGCAACAGTGAAATTCTCACTTCAAGACGATATTAGCTTGAATAGCGTAACTGCAGGCGCAGGTGATAACCAAGTCGTATTAGGCAACGACGGCGTGAAAGTGGGTGGTAAAACCTACATCAACAACGACGGCTTAAATGCGAACGATAAGAAAATCACTAACG
Organism: Aggregatibacter valvarum; assembly: GCF_980468985.1. Classification (NCBI taxonomy): domain Bacteria; kingdom Pseudomonadati; phylum Pseudomonadota; class Gammaproteobacteria; order Pasteurellales; family Pasteurellaceae; genus Aggregatibacter; species Aggregatibacter valvarum. The sequence continues at coordinate 222,836 of NZ_OZ413141.1, forward strand.
TTGCACCGGGTGCAGTGACTCCAACCAGCAAAGATGCGGTGAATGGTGGTCAATTGTATGACGTGGCGAAAAACGTAGCTGATCTTGTCGGTCCGGATGCGAAGATCGATCCTGCAACAGGTAAAGTCTCCGTGGCTGATCCTGCTCAAGGTATCGGCGGTACCGGTAAAGACAATATCGGCGATGCAATTAAAGCGGTGAACGCAACTGCAGCGAAACACACCACTGTTGTTGAAGGCAAAAACGTGAAAGTAACGAAAGGCAAAAATGCCGCCGGCGGTGATGAATACACTGTGGCGACAAAAGATGACCTAGAAGTGACTTCCGTAACTGCGGGTAATACCACAGTGAACACCAACGGTTTAACCATCACAGGCGGCCCAAGCGTAACGCGCGGCGGTATTGATGCAGGCAATGCGGTTATCACTAACGTTCGTGACGGCAAAGTGGAAGCAAACAGCAAAGACGCAGTCAACGGCGGTCAATTACATGACACCAACACCAAATTGGATGGCGTGAAAGCGAAAGCCGACACCGCAGTACAAGATGTGAAATCCGGTGATGAAAATGCATTAACTGCAGTGAAAGATCCGAACACCAACATCGTAACCGTAACGCCTAAACTCAGCGGTGATTTAGTGGATGCCAATGGCAACATCACAGCACCGGCAACACCGGCAGATAAAGGCAAGTTAGTGACTGCAGGCACCGTTGCACAAGCACTTGCAAACACCCATTTTGTGGTGGATACCAAGGCGACTGACGGCGAATTGGATGCCGCTTCTCAAGCTGACCAAAAAATTAAAGCCGGCAACAAAGTCACGCTTCAAGCAGGTAAAAACTTGAAAGCGAAACAAACCAATGCAGCCGATGGCGCAACAGTGGAATTCTCGCTTAAAGACAGCATTAGCTTGACACAAGTGACTGCAGGTGAAGGTGATAACCAAGTCGTATTAGGCAACGACGGCGTGAAAGTAGGTGGCAATACTTACATCAACAAAGACGGCTTAAATGCGAACAACAAACCTATCAGCAATGTAGCTGACGGCGTTAAACCGACCGATGCAGTGAACAAAGGTCAGTTAGATGCAGTGAAAGGCGTGGCTGACAGCGCAGTGAAATCTGTGAAAGCAGCAGACGGTGAAGAAAACTTAGTGGTTGACAACGCCGATCCGAAGAATCCGAAATTAAGCTTGAAGAAAGACTTAACCGTGGATTCTGTGAAAGCAGGTGACAGCACATTGAATACCGATGGCTTAACCATCGCAGGTGGTCCTTCTGTGAAGAAAGACGGTATTAACGCAGGTGATAAAACAATCACTAACGTAGCACCGGGCGCAGTAACAGCAGCTAGCAAAGATGCGGTTAACGGCGGTCAGTTGTACAACGTAGCGAATAACGTGAAAGACTTAATCGGTCCGGATGCAGCTATCGATCCTGCAACAGGTAAAGTCACTGTAGCTGATCCTGCTCAAGGTATCGCAGGTACCGGTAAAGGCACAATTGGTGAAGCGATTAAATCTGTGAAAGATAAAGCAGACACCGCAGTGCAAGACATCAAGTCCGGCGATGAGAAAGCATTATCTGTAACAAAAGCAGGCAATACTTACACCATCACACCTAACCTAAGCGGTGATTTAGTGGATGCTGATGGCAACATCACAGCACCGGCAACCGATGCAGACAAAGGCAAACTTGTGACTGCAGGCACCGTTGCACAAGCGCTTGCAAACACCCACTTCGTGGTGGATACCAAAGCGACTGACGGCGAATTGGATGCAGCTTCTGAAGCTGACCAAAAAGTGAAAGCTGGCAACAAAGTGACGCTTCAAGCAGGTAAAAACTTGAAAGCGAAACAAACCAACGGCGCAAATGGCGCTCAAGTGGAATTCTCGCTTAAAGATAGCATTAGCTTGACACAAGTAACTGCAGGTGAAGGTGATAACCAAGTCGTATTAGGCAACGACGGCGTGAAAGTAGGTGGCAACACTTACATCAACAAAGACGGCTTAAATGCGAATAACAAACCTATCAGCAATGTTGCTGACGGTGTGAACCCAACTGATGCTGTAAACAAAGGTCAGTTAGATAAAGTGGCTGGCGTTGCTGACAGCGCAGTGAAATCTGTGAAAGCAGCAGACGGTGAAGAAAACTTAGTGGTTGACAACGCCGATCCGAAGAATCCGAAATTAAGCTTGAAGAAAGACTTAACCGTGGATTCTGTGAAAGCAGGTGACAGCACATTGAATAGCGATGGCTTAACCATTGCAGGTGGTCCTTCTGTGAAGAAAGACGGTATTGACGCAGGTGATAAGAAAATCACTAACGTTGCACCGGGTGCAGTAACCCCAACCAGCAAAGATGCGGTTAACGGTAGCCAGTTGTACAATGTGGCAAATAACGTGAAAGACTTAATCGGTCCGGATGCGAAGATCGATCCTGCAACAGGTAAAGTGGCAGTAGCTGATCCAACCAAAGGTATCGGTGAAACCGGTAAAGGTACTATCGGTGATGCGATCAAACACGTTAACGATGCAGCGAAAGCCGCAGCGGATACTGCGAAGAAACACAGTTCTGTGAAAGCCGGTGACAACATTGTTGTGACTGAAGGTACTAACGCGGCTGGCGGTAAAGAATACACCGTTTCAACAGCGAAAGACTTGAACGTAGATTCTGTGAAAGCGGGTGATACCACCGTGAATAACGATGGTTTAACTATCGCAGGCGGTCCTTCTGTGAAGAAAGACGGTATTGACGCAGGTGATAAGAACATCACTAACGTTGCTGACGGTAACGTAGCAGCAGGCAGCAAAGATGCGGTTAACGGTGGTCAGTTGTATGATGTAGCGAAAAACGTTGCAGACCTTGTAGGTCCGGATGCAACGATCGATCCTGCAACAGGTAAAGTGACTGTAGCTGATCCAACCAAAGGTATCGGTGAAACCGGTAAAGGTACGATTGGTGATGCAATTAAAGCTGTGAACAATCTTGCGAAGAAAGCTGCAGCTGAGAAAACCAGCGTGAAAGCTAAAGACGGTCGTTCTAACGTGACTGTGACTGAAGGCACTAACGCTGCAGGCGGTCATGAATATACCGTTGATGTTGAACGTGCAGTGACTGAAGCAGGAAGCGATCAAGTGACCGTAACCAGCAAGCACGATGCAGACAGCAACACAACCACTTACACCGTGGATGTGTCTGACAAGACGAAAGCAAGTCTTGCTAAAGCTGACAGCGCTGTACAAGGTTTAACCTCTAAAGATGGTAACCTAAACTTCAACAAAGACCCTAACGGCAATGTAGAAGTAAGCTTCAACGATAATCTTAACGTGAAAAATATCACGGCAGATGGCGTGAAAGCGGGTGATACTACCATCAATAGCAATGGTGTTGAAATCGTGAACGGCCCAAGCATGACCAAAGACGGTATCAATGCAGGTGGTAAAGCAATTACCAACGTTGCTAACGGTAACCTAGCTAAAGGCAGCAAAGACGCGGTCAACGGCGGTCAATTACATGAAACTGCGCAAAGCGTAGCTGATGTGATTGGCGGCGGCGCAACCGTGAAAGACGGTAAAGTGGTTGCAGGCAAAAACGGTATCGGTAACACCGGACAAAATACCGTTCATGGCGCGATTGCGGCAATTAACCAAAATACCGCAAACAACTTCAACCAAATCCGTGGCGATCTACGTAAAATGGATCGTGACTTACGCGGCGGTATCGCGGGTGCATTGGCAACAGCCGGTCTTCCGCAAGCCTTCCGTCCGGGTAAGAGCATGGTTGCAGCAGCAGCAAGTACCTATCGCGGTCAAAGCGGCTTAGCGATTGGTGTATCCCGTATTTCTGATAACGGTAAAGTTATCTTGAAAGTCACCGGTAACACCAACTCCCGCGGCGACTTCGGCGGTACAATCGGCGCCGGTTACCAATGGTAATCACTCCGCAGCTCACCTAATCGGTGAACTCGCTTAACAAAAAAGCACGACATGAAAATGCCGTGCTTTTTTTATTCGTAATGTTAATGGTAATGCGTTATACGATGCCCCGTAGCGTGCATCTTTTACACCGCGTAGCGTGCAACTTGTTGCACGAATGAATCAACCCCGATACGTGATTCACGATTCCCCCGTAGCGTGCATCTTGATGCATGACCGAACTACGCACGGAACGTTATTTACCCTTTCCGAATATTCACGATTTCGTGCAACAAGTTGCACGCTACGATCCACGATCAACCCACACACGGAACGAAATAAAATGCGGTGATTTTTGTGTGTGTTTTTTCAAACAACGTATTATCAACCGTCAAGAGCGTTATTCATTTCGAATGTAGCGTGCAACTTGTTGCACGAATGATTCAACCTCGATAGGTGATTTATGATTCCCTCGTAGCGTGCATCTTGATGCACGACGGAACCACGCACGGTACGAAATAAGGTGCGGTGATTTTTGCGTGAGTTTTTTCAAACAACATATTATCAACCGTCAAGAGCGTTATTCATTTCGAATGTAGCGTGCAACTTGTTGCACGAAAGATTCAACCCCGATACGCGATTCACCGATTCCCTCGTAGCGTGCATCTTGATGCACGAAAGATTCAACCTCGATACGCGATTCACCGATTCCCTCGTAGCGTGCAACTTGTTGCACGAATGATTCACAAAGGGAACGAAATAAAGTGCGGTGATTTTTGCGTGTGTTTTTTCAAACAACGTATTATCAACCGGCAAGAGCGTTATTCATTTCGTGCAACAAGTTGCACGCTACGATTTACGACGGAACCACGCACGGAACGAAATAAAGTGCGGTGATTTTTGCGTGTGTTTTTTCAAACAACATATTATCAACCGTCAAGAGCGTTATTCATTTCGAATGTAACGTGCAACTTGTTGCACGAATGATTCAACCTCGATATGCGATTCACCGATTTCCTCGTAACGTGCATCTTGATGCACGAAAGATTCAACCCCGATACGCGATTCACCGATTCCCTCGTAGCGTGCAACTTGTTGCACGAATGATTCACAAAGGGAACGAAACAAAGTGCGGTGATTTTTGCGTGAGTTTTTTCAAACAACGTATTGCCAACCGTCAAGAGTGTTATTCATTTCGTGCAACAAGTTGCACGCTACGATCCACGATCAACCCACGCACGGAACGTTATTTAACCCTTTTCCGGCATTTCCGATTTCGTGCAACAAGTTGCACGCTACGATTCTGGCGTGGATACAAACAGAGAAGCCTTGCCTGACGTTGCAAGGACATTATGATTTAAGTAGAATAAATACAGTAGAAAGATAAATCATACATACATTTGTAGCAATTTTATGGTTTTATTCATTAATTAATTTATAAGAGGTGCAACAAGGAGGAGCGATGTTTAAATTTGACATGTCCCTTTCTCAAAATTTTGCTATTTTTTATGATGGTGATGATGTAGTTCTTGTAGATTCATTTGATAATAACCACTTCGATGTTCGTATGGGAACTGTGACAAATTCTGAAATGATCGGTAGCATTACGGCAAGCTCGGATTCAGAGCTTAATGTTGCCTTAGAGGGATTAATCAATAGTATTAGAGAGCAAAAATGATTACTCGCGATGATTTACTTAACTTAACCAAAAGTATAAATAATAAAGTAGCTCAATACGCTATGCAGTTTTCTCTCACTTTTCATTTCTCCGAAGATCGGGTGAATGATGCTCGTAATAATCCGCCAATTGATTTGCATGAGCTAGAAGATTTGTTTGATCGTTTTATTTCAACGCATATCATGGCTGTTGTTGCGTTAAATGATAAGGATACTTTCGTTATTGCCTGTTCCCGAACCAATATTCACATTCCTTGTGCGGTGCAAAAAACGACTGATGCGAATGGTGGTGCTTCTCATAAAAATATTGTGATAACGATTATGAGAAAATCTAATTTTGGTGCGAAACAAGAAGATATTATATTTAAAATCAGTTAGATTCTTTCCCTCGTAGCGTGCAACTTGTTGCACGAATGATTCAACCTCAGTATGCAATTCACCGATTCCCTCGTAGCGTGCATCTTGATGCACGACGGAACCACGCACGGAACGAAATAAAGTGCGGTGATTTTTGCGTGTGTTTTTTCAAATAACGCATTATCAACCGTCAAGAGCGTTATTCATTTCGAATGTAGCGTGCAACTTGTTGCACGAATGATTCAACCACGGTACGTGATTCACGATTCCCTCGTAGCGTGCATCTCGATGCACGACCAAACCACACACGGAACGAAATAAAGTGTGGTGATTTTTGCGTGAGTTTTTTCAAACAACGCATTATCAACCGTCAAGAGCGTTATTTATTTCGTGCAACAAGTTGCACGCTACGATTCACAATTCCGTGCAACGAGCTACACGCTACGGGGATTATTCTTGATATAAATTTTGTATTTTGACGCTGATATCGCCACCCCAATCGAGAGGATATATTTGGTCGGTGACATCACGGTGAAATGATGAATATGGCCAATCTTTAACAGCGGTGACGTAGCCATGTTTGACAGGGTTATAATAAATATAATCCCAATGGTTTGAGAGGTCTTGCTCGTTACGGATGAGATGTTCCCAAAAACGGCGTTGCCAAATACCAAGATCCCCTCGTCTTCGTTGGCTTTGATTTGGCATTCGGCAATGTGCAGGGATTTTTTGGCTAAATAGGGTTTTTAATAAACGAATTCGGGTGGCATAACGATGATCATTTTCAGGTAATTCCATGAGCCAATGAAGATGATCCGGTAATATACAGATGGCAATTGTTTTGAAAGGATAACGTTGTTGTGTTTCGATAAAAGCTGCTCGCAGTTCGTTAATATAGCGAGTTAGCCAATCTTTTGAACGATCTTGAAGCGCAAGCGTGAAAAAATAGGTACCACCCTCAGTGAGGTCTCGTCGATAAGTTGCCATAGGGGTTTCTTGTGCAGTTGTTCACATTCTATGCACCATTATACCAAATAAGCTTTTTGTATTCAGTAGCACGAATGATTCAACCCTAATGCGTAGTTCACGATTCCCTCGTAGCGTGCAACTTGTTGCACGAATGATTCAACCCCGATACGTAATCCACGATTCCCTCGTAGCGTGCAACTTGTTGCACGAATGATTCAACCACGGTACGTAATTCACGATTCCCTCGTAGCGTGCAACTTGTTGCACGACGGAACCACGCACGGAACGAAACAAAGTGCGGTGATTTTTGCGTGCATTTCAGACAACGTATCATCCACCGTCAAGAGCGTTATTCATTTCGAATGTAGCGTGCAACTTGTTGCACGAATGATTCAACCACGGTACGTGATTCACGATTCCCTCGTAGCGTGCATCTCGATGCACGACCAAACCACACACGGAACGAAATAAAGTGTGGTGATTTTTGCGTGTGTTTTTTCAAACAACGCATTATCAACCGTCAGGAGCGTTATTCATTTCGAATGTAGCGTGCATCTTGATGCACGAAAGATTCAACCCCGATACGTGATTCACGATTCCCTCGTAGCGTGCATCTTGATGCACGAAAGATTCAACCTCGGTGCGCGATTCACGATTTCCCCGTAGCGTGCATCTCGATGCACGAATGAGCCACACACGGAACGTTATTTAACCCTTTTTCGGCATTTCCGATTTCGTGCAACAAGTTGCACGCTACCATGACCAAACCACGCACGGAACGTTATTTAATCCTTTCGGGTATTCACAATTTCGTGCAACTTGTTGCACGAGTGATTCAACCACGGTACGTGATTCACAATTTCGTGCATCAAGATGCACGCTACGATCCACGATTTCGTGCAACAAGTTGCACGCTACGAAGATAAAAAAGTGCGGTGAAAAACAACGCATTTTTTCACCGCACTTTAATTGGAGTCAACGATAAGTTGAGCTTATAAAATCACGTCCAATTTATCATAAGCACGACGGGCTTTTTCTAAGGCTTTTTCAACGCTGATGTCGCGCGCCAAAATCACGCCTAAACGGCGATGGCCGTTCACTTCACCTTTACCAAAAAGGCGTAAGTTGGTTTGCGGTTCGGCAAGTACTTGCTCTAAATTGGCAAATTGTACTTGGTTGGATTTGCCTTCTACCACAATGGCTTTGGAGGCGGAGGGGCTGATAAAATCGATGCTTGGAATCGGCAAGCCTAAAATGGCGCGAGCGTGCAAGGCAAACTGAGATAATTCTTGTGAGATCATGGTCACCATGCCGGTATCATGTGGACGCGGGGAGACTTCGTTAAAAATCACGTCGTCGCCACGCACAAACATTTCCACACCAAAAATCCCACGACCACCCAATGCAGCGGTGATTTTCTCCGCGATTTCTTGCGCTTTTTTCAATGCGGTTTCTGACATGGCTTGAGGTTGCCAAGATTCACGGTAATCGCCATCCACTTGAATGTGTCCGATTGGCGCAAGGAATGAGGTGCCATTCACATGGCGCACCGTGAGCTGGGTAATTTCATAATCAAATTGAATGAACCCTTCCACAATGACGCGCCCTGCGCCGGCACGTCCGCCTTCTTGGGCGTAATCCCATGCCGATTGGATTTGATCGAGGGTACGAATGACGCTTTGTCCATGACCGGAGGAGGACATAATCGGTTTGACCACGCACGGAACGCCGATTTTTTCAACCGCACTTTTGAAGTCGTCAAAGTTATCTACGAATTCATAAGGCGAGGTTGGTAAACCCAATTCTTCCGAAGCTAAACGACGAATGCCTTCGCGGTTCATGGTTAGCTTCGTGGCTTTGGCGGTCGGGATCACGGTGAACCCTTCTTGTTCCAGTTCAAGTAAGGTATCGGTGGCGATCGCTTCCACTTCCGGTACGATAAAATCAGGACATTCCTTTTCCACAACGGCGCGTAATGCCGCGCCATCCAACATGGAAATGGTGTAAGCACGGTGTGCCACTTGCTGTGCAGGCGCGTTTTCATAGCGATCTACCGCAATCACTTCAACACCTAAACGTTGTAATTCAATGACAACTTCTTTGCCCAATTCCCCTGCACCAAGCATCATCACTTTCAGTGCTTTTGGGGTTAATGGCGTGCCGATGGTGGTCATGGGGGCTCCTTATTGTTTGAGTAAACTTTCGTCTAAGGTTAAATCTTCGTTTTTATTCACACCGATACCGCGCGCTAATACGTTTTGCGCGATTTGATGGGCTTCCTCTAAAGAATGTTCGGTGTATGTTCCGCATTGGTATTCATTCAGTTCAGGAATTTCACGTTGATTTTTCACATTGAGAATATCTTGCATGGAGGCTGCCCAAGCTTGTGCAACTTGGGTTTCGTTTGGAGTGCCGATTAAGGACATATAAAAACCGGTGCGGCAACCCATCGGCGAAATATCAATAATTTCGACATCTTGACTATTGAGATGATCACGCATGAAACCGGCAAATAAATGCTCTACGGTGTGAATACCCTTGGGTGGTAGATTTTCTTTATTAGGAATGGTAAAACGCAAGTCAAAAACAGTGATGTTATCGCCTTTTGGCGTTTGCATTATTTTGGCAATTCGCACTGCTGGCGCATTCATACGGGTATGATCCACTTTGAAGCTATCAAGTAATGGCATAATCTCTCCTTAATTGGTGTCATTTGGGGCTAAAAAACAGCGGTTATAAAAAATTTATAAAATTTTTTAAATTTCTGCGAACTTTTTCCGTTATACTGCAGTCTTAGATAGCGAGCAACTTGCAGTTGTTTTAATAAAATTGGTTCCTTAGGTTATTCGCCTCTCCTTGTGAGAGGCATTTTTTTCGCCATTCTACAGGAAAATCCTAGCGTTACAGAATAGCGAGTCCAAAAAATAGCAAAAAAACATACCGCACTATTTTGCCCAGTGTCATAAAGATCAAACAGCGTAGCCAATTTAATCTCAACCAGCCTGCCACGGCACAAAATAGATCACCGACGATCGGTAACCAGCTAAAAAATAACATCACACTACCGTAACGTTGTGTTTTTGCTAATACCCACGAGAGTTTGGCATTTTGTGGTGGCGGATTAAACGTCGGAAGCCAACGCCCAAGTGCATAGGTAGTCAGGCTGCCCAGCGTGTTTCCGGCGATTGCCGTCCACAATAGGCTTTGAATATCCAAAGAAAAATAAGGGGAACCCGTCCATAAGCGCGGTGTGACGAGGGTGAGAAAAACAATTTCGGAATTGCCGGGAAGTACAGTGGCACTGAGAAAAGCGCTGGCGAACATAATCCACAATCGATGCTCGCCAAATAAGGCGAACCATCCATCCCAGCTAAAAAGATCAAACATGATGTAATAGGTCAAAAATCAGAGCATTAGTCATTTTTAGTATTGACGCGGAACGGGTTTCATCACGCCGGGCTACGTAATAATTTATTCACTCGCACATCAAACACATCCATGCCCGCATTTAATCCAGCCTGAATACCCAAATAGCCATCTTCAAACACTAAACAGCGTTGCGGTTTCACTTGAATCAATTCAGCACAACGCAAAAACGTATCCGGTGCCGGTTTGTGATGTTGAATATCTTCGGCAGTAACAATCGCGGAAAAATATTTCTCAAAATCAAACTTATCCAACAAAATTTGGGCGATGGGACGATAAGAGCCTGTGCCAAGGGCTAGCGGTTTTTTATTATAAAAATGACGAACAACATCCGCTGCAGGAAGCAATGTGGCGTGTTTCATGATCAGCTGTTTGCCATATTCTCTTTTTAATTCAATCACATCATCTAATTTATCTAACGGCATGGCATGACGTTTCATCATTTCTAGCGCAATGGCTTTCACCGGCGCGCCACCCATTTCATACAATAAATTGCCATCAAATGGATAACCAAAATGTTGTCCGACCATTTCCCATGCTTTGGCGTGGCTGGGCATGGTGTCGATGACCGTGCCGTCCATATCAAAAATCAAACCGTCATATTCATTAATGAAATTATTCTGTAACATCTCGCTTTCCGAATTATTTTAAATAAGAAGAGTGCGCTATTTTCCTACAAATTTGTGATCAATGCACCGTTTAATTCATACGAATTTCGTTATACTGAGATCATTTTATTGAGAGTGAACAAATGGATCTTCAACAGCGACTTGGGGCGTTTCAAGCCCGAGAATTAATTGACGAACATATTGTACAAACGGTATTGAACGTACGTTGCCACTTGCAACAAGATTGGTTGGCGGACGTAGAAACCGAGCAGGTTAAAATGATGTTAGTACATCTCGCCAGTGCCTTGGGGCGGATTCAACGTGGACATTGTGTTTCACCGTTGTATGCCGATTTTTTAGCAGAAATTCAAAGTGCGGTGGTTTTTCCGCAAGTTTTGCAAATTCACCAAAAGATATTGAAATTAATTCCGCTGGCGGTTCCCGAAGAAGAACAAACCTATTTTCTCGCCAATGTGTATGCCTTAGTGCTGGATCAGCCACAGGTGCTGGCTTTTGTGGACAAAACTGCTTGAGAAAATGACCGCACTTTAGGCAATGCGACTATCCGTTATGGCGTTATCATGTCCCTATATTAATAAAGACAGGCATAAAGCCTGTCCCTATAATGTTTATTTTAATAAGGTTTTATCCCGCACAGCGCCTTTATCTGCGGACGTGGCGAAGTGACCAAATACTTTTAAGGCGAAAGACACTTCACGTTCGCGGTTTGCCGGTTGCCAGCCTTTGGCATCTTGTTCGGCGCGGCGTTTGGCTAATTCTTCATCGCTGATCTTGAGGTTAATCGCACGATTCGGAATGTCGATTTCGATAATGTCGTTATCCTGTACTAAACCAATCGCACCACCGGAAGCCGCTTCAGGCGAAGCATGACCGATAGATAAGCCGGATGTGCCACCGGAGAAACGACCATCCGTTAATAAAGCACATTTTTTACCTAAGCCCATGGATTTTAAATAGCTGGTTGGATACAACATTTCTTGCATGCCGGGGCCGCCTTTTGGACCTTCGTAACGGATAATCACAACGTGACCTTCTTTGACTTTGCCGCCTAAAATCCCGGCAACAGCGTCTTCTTGGCTTTCAAACACGATGGCACGACCGGTGAATTTCCAGATAGATTCATCCACGCCCGCGGTTTTGACGATACAACCGTCTTCGGCAATGTTTCCGAACAAGACGGCTAAGCCCCCTTCTTGAGAAATCGCATTTTCTTTGTTGCGGATACAGCCGTTTACACGGTCATCGTCCACGCTATCCCAACGGCAATCTTGTGAGAAGGCTTGCGTGGTACGTATGCCTGCCGGGCCGGCGCGGAAGAATTTGTGTAATGCTTCGTCTTGGTTACGGATAATGTCGTATTGATTGAGCTGCTCGCCCATGGTTAAGCCCAACACGGTGTGAGTGTTTTTGTGAATTAACCCCGCACGATCTAATTCGCCCAATAAGCCCATAATGCCGCCTGCGCGGTGTACGTCTTCCATATGGTATTTATTGGTGTTCGGCGCAATTTTACTTAAGCAAGGCACGACGCGAGATAAGCGGTCGATGTCTGCCATTTTGAAATCTACGCCCGCTTCTTGAGCCGCTGCGAGTAAGTGTAAAACGGTGTTACTGGAACCGCCCATGGCGATATCTAAGCTCATGGCGTTTTCAAAGGCATCAAAGGTGCCGATGGAACGAGGCAATACGCTTTCGTCGTCTTGTTCGTAATAACGTTTGCACAATTCGACAATTTGGCGACCGGCTTTTAAGAATAAGTCTTTGCGGTCAGCGTGGGTGGCTAGCATAGAGCCGTTGCCCGGTAAAGATAACCCTAAGGCTTCTGTTAAACAGTTCATGGAGTTGGCAGTAAACATCCCTGAGCAGGAACCGCAAGTCGGGCAGGCGCTACGTTCAATAGCATCAATACGCTCATCACTGACATTAGGATCCGCCGCTTCAATCATCGCATCAACTAAGTCTAAACGAATCAGTTGATCCGATAACTTGGTTTTGCCGGCTTCCATTGGACCGCCTGATACGAAGATAGTCGGGATGTTCAAACGCATTGCCGCCATCAACATTCCCGGGGTAATTTTATCACAGTTGGAAATACACACCATGGCATCGGCGCAGTGGGCGTTGACCATATATTCCACGCTGTCGGCGATTAAGTCACGGCTTGGTAAGGAGTAAAGCATCCCGCCATGTCCCATGGCAATACCGTCATCCACCGCAATGGTGTTGAATTCTTTCGCCACGCCACCGGCTTTTTCAATTTCCGCTACGACCAGTTGTCCCATGTCTTTTAAATGCACATGCCCCGGCACGAATTGGGTGAAAGAGTTCACCACCGCAATAATGGGTTTGCCGAAGTCATTTTCTTTCATTCCTGTGGCACGCCATAAGGCACGTGCGCCTGCCATATTACGACCTTGTGTACTGGTCGCTGAACGTAGTTTTGGCATAAATAAGTTCTCCGAGTAAGTTTTCGTTAAGGTTTATATGAATTTCTTCGTTAATTGAGACTGCTAAATCTCCCCTAACCCCTCTTTGCTAAAGAGGGGGATTTCTTTAGCTGTTTAATTTATCTGGCTCATTTATGTCTCATTTTATTGATATTTTAATATTAAATTCGCGAGATAATATTCAAATTTTTCAAAATATTCCCCTCTTTAACAAAGAGAGGAATTTTCTTTAGCTATTAATTTTGACTGGCTGATTTACGTCTCATTTTATTGATATTTTAATCTTAAATTCATGAGATGATATTCAAATTTTCAAAATATTTCCCTCTTTAACAAAGAGAGGAATTTTCTTTAGCCATTAATTTTGACTGGCTGATTTACGTCTCATTTTATTGATATTTTAATCTTAAATTCATGAGATGATATTCAAATTTTCAAAATATTTCCCTCTTTAGCAAAGAGAGGAATTTTCTTTAGCCATTAATTTTGACTGGCTGATTTACGTCTCATTTTATTGATATTTTAATCTTAAATTCGTGAGACCATATTAAAATCTTCCAATGTATTCCCCTCTTTAGCAAAGAGGGGTTAGGGGAGATTTACTCGCTTTGCTCGCACTTCGTGCCGTTGCTAATGCAACGTTCAAACGCAAGCGTTTGTGGCAGAAGATAAAACGGAGAAATTATTCAATAAAATATTGTCTTATTTAATCTCCATCACATCCGGCAACTTCTCCAACTGACTAACCAACAAATCCAAAGTGCGGTCGGATTTTACGGTGAATTTTAACCGCACTTTGCCGTCAATCAGTTGCATATCCATTTGAGTCACGGTAAAACCACGGTGGCGGACAACACGGAGAATGCGCTCTAATACTTCGGGGCGGTGTTGGGCGGTGAGGTCGATTTGGTGTTCCATGTGATTACTCCATACTTTCCAACATATCTGCGTTGCACGCGCCCGGCGGCACTAGCGGCCACACGTTTTCATCGGAATGGATGCAAATATGCAATAAATAAGCCTCTTGGCTGTTGAATAAGCGTTCTAGCGCGGCATCCACTTGATGGGCGGAATCAATGCGTTCCCCTTTAATGCCGAAAGCCGAGGCGAGCACCACGAAATCCGGATTGTCGTCGAGAATCGTGCTGCTGTGACGGGCATTGAAAAAGAGGGATTGCCATTGGCGCACCATGCCGAGGCGTTGGTTATCCAATAACACGATTTTAATTGGGGCTTTGCCGCGACCAATGGAGCCGAGCTCTTGAATATTCATCATGATGGAACCATCTCCGGTGACTAAAATCACTTCATCTTCCGGGCGGGCTTTTTTCGCACCGATGGCAGCGGGCAAGCCGAAACCCATGGTGCCGAAACCGGCGGAGGTGATGAAGTTTTCCGGGGCGTGATGTTGCACGTGTAATGCAGACCACATTTGATGTTGTCCCACGTCAGTGACGACGATGGTTTCCGGTGTTTTTTTGCGTGAAATGCTGTTGAGCAACCATAACGGGTTGATGAGCTGTTCGCCGCTATGTTCGCCATAGCTGAACGCAAATTGTTGTTTATATTGTGCGACGGTTTGTTGCCAAGGGGCGATATCAAGGGGCACACTGAGGCTTTCTAGCGTGGCGATGAGATGGCCGCGTAATGCTACATCTGGTCGGCGTAATTTGCCTAATTCGGCGCCGTCGATATCCACATGAATCACTTTGGCGTGTGGCGCGAAGGTGTCGAGTTTGCCGGTCACGCGGTCATCAAAACGCGCGCCGAACACGAGCAATAAATCGGCTTCTTGGGTGGCATAGTTGGCGGCTTTGGTGCCGTGCATACCGATCATGCCGAGATAATAAGGATCGTCAGGCGATACCGCGCCAAGCCCTTTTAACGTTACGATACTTGGCATTTGAGTCGTGTGTAAGAAATAACGCAATGCCGGCACGGCGCCTGCCATGCCCACACCTCCGCCGATGTACGCCATTGGGCGTTTGGCCTGTTTTAATAGCTCAAGCGCCTGGGTTAGTTGCTTGTCGCAAAGTGCGGTCGTTTTTGGCGGCGAATTCACGATGGGTTTTGCCGTGGTTGGCGCAACTTGGACGTCTTTCGGCACATCGATCAATACCGGGCCCGGTCTGCCACTTTTGGCGATTTCAAAGGCTTTGGCAATAATTTCCGGTAATTCGTCGATATTTTGTACGATAAAGCTATGTTTGGTGCAGGCGAGGGACAAGCCAAGTACATCTGCTTCCTGAAAGGCGTCAGTACCGATAAGTGGCGAAGCTACTTGACCTGTGATCGCTACAATTGGAATAGAATCCATTAAGGCATCGCCTAGTCCGGTGATGAGGTTAGTTGCGCCGGGGCCGGAGGTGGCAATACATACGCCAACTTTGCCTGATGCACGCGCATAGCCAATAGCCGCCATGGCGGCACCTTGTTCATTACGGCAAAGTAAATGGTCTAAGCCGGAATCATAAATTGCATCATAGGTCGGCATGATGGCCCCACCGGGATAGCCGAAAATGGTATCCACGTGATGTGCTTTTAAGCACTCGATGATTAAATTTGCACCGTTCATATTCGTAGCTGTGTTCAATTGTTAGGGAAGCGATTTTTTCGTGTGAAAGGTTTAATCTTTTATTACATTTCCTGAAAAAATTCAAGAAAACCGCCAATATTTTTATATAAAATTTGCTACCATTAGCCATTATGTCATTTAAGGTGAAAAATTATGCAAAAACGTCCCTATCGCGCCATTGTGTCGGACATGGATGGAACCTTGCTGAACGAACATCATGTTATCGGTGATTTTACTGCGCAAACCTTGGAACATCTGTATGACAACAAAGTCGATATTATCCTTGCCACAGGGCGTAATTACTTTGATGTATCCAGTATTTTAAAGAAAACCGAGGTGAAAGAGGCGGTGTTAATTACGTCAAATGGCGCACAAGCGCATAACTTGCAAGGAGAGTTGTTGCTAAATAATTCCTTGCCGGAAGAGATTGCATATCAAGTGATGAATTTGCCCTTTGACGACAACCGCGTCTGTGTCAACAGCTATCAGGCTGATGGCTGGTTTATCAACAAAGACATTCCTGAGCTTTACAAGTATCACAAAGATTCCGGCTTTTTATACAATGTGGTAGATTTTAAGCAACATCACGGACGAGACACGGAAAAAGTGTTTTTTATCGCCCGTACACCCGCAGATTTGGTGGAATTGGAACAGCGTATTCATCAGGACTTCGGCGAGAAAATCAGCATGACTTATTCCACGCCGATTTGCTTGGAAGTGATGAATAAAAATGTGTCAAAAGCCACCGCACTTGCTCAAGTTGTACAGGCTAGGGATTATGGTTTACAGGATTGTATCGCCTTTGGTGATGGCATGAATGACGTCGAAATGCTGGCAGAGGTGGGCAAAGGATGTATTATGGGAAATGCCGATCCCCGTTTGATACAACGTTGTCCACAGTTGGAAACCATCGGTTGCAACACAGACGAGGCTGTCGCGTCTTACCTTCGTGCGATTTTCGGGATTTATTAATGCCGCTATTATCTTCTTTACTCTGGATTAGTGGCGGTGCCGTACTCGGTGCTTGCCTGCGTTGGAGTCTGGGCTTGTTGCTCAATCCGTGGTTTAGCGCTTTTTCTTTTGGCACCTTGTTCGCCAATTATTTAGGTAGTTTTATTATTGGCGTGTTGTTTGCCGTTTTTTGGTCTTTCCCATCACTTTCTTCGGAATGGAAGCTCTTTTTAGTCACCGGATTTCTGGGCAGCTTGACCACCTTTTCAGCATTTTCGATCGAAGTGGTGGAAAATTTGTTGAACGGCAAATTCGCTGTTGGCATTGGATTAATTGCCGCTCATGTCTTTGGCTGTCTGCTTTTTACCGCCTTTGGTGTGTGGCTTATGCGTTGTGTGTTGAAGTAAAAAATGCCTGAATCTGCTGTAACACCGGTGAGCGAATATCGTTGGTTTCAAACAGAATTTCATGTTTCGCTCTGGCAATTTTCTTTAAACTGCTATGCATAAAAAGTGCGGTGAGTTTTTCCAACGTTTTATTATTGACGATTTGTTCTTGTTCCGCCTCTAATACCAATACCGGTGTTTCGATGCGTGGCAATATTTTCGGCAAATGTTTAATGGCGATCAGACACAAATACGCCCAACGGAACGTCGGTCCACCCAAACGAATCGCTGGATTTGCCAAATTAATGTCATTCATTCTTTGCATTCGCTTACTATCATGGCTTAACAAATTTTCCTGCACATCCACCGGTTTATACGGCCCTTTACCAAACACATAACGCTTTCCTTGCCCAAATAACATCATCAGACTTAACAGCATTTCATCACGCACAGGGTGCTTTAAAGGCATGCCAAAAAACGGCGCAGAGAACACGGCACGTTGAATGCGATGATCACAATTTGCCAAATAATAGGTCGCCACTAACGCACCGAGCGAATGCGCCAAAATATATTGATTAGGATAGGGATAAAGTGCGGTCAGATTTTCAATAATTTCTGCCATGTCCTCGACATAAAAACGAAATTCATCCAAATGGCCTTTTTCGCCATCGTTTAGTAAATGCTGGGAATAACCTTGTCCGCGATGATCAAAAATCAGTACATCATAGCCTTGTTGATAAACATCGTAAGCCAATTCCGTCCATTTCAACATATTTTCCGCCCGACCATTGACCATGATCACCAACTCACGTGCTGTCGGATGATGAATAAAATGACGATATGCCAGCCGACAGCCGTTTTTTCCATGAAGATATTGTAAGGGATATTGTGCGGCGAATTGAGAAAATTGAAAGGACATCATTGTATGCAAATTCGTAGTATAATAGTCAGAGCGCAGCATTCTATCATGCGCCGCACCATCAGAACATGGACTCCAACAGAAAGGGATTGCCTTAACGTGATGAAGAATCGGAACACGGGTTGATCTAGAACAAGTTAATCATAAAATTTAGGGAAAATACCTCTTTATGGTGATGATTCTGGTGGGGCAAGTAATTATTATGCAACATTCAAAAATGGCTCATCGGACCTTATGTCAAAGATGACAATAAAATAGATTATCTGAACAATGAATAAAACTGAAATCTTATCAATGGAAGAAGCGAAAGACTGGCACGTTGTCGGTTTGGTGGTGCAAGGAAACCCCAAAAAAATACCGGCAATTCGTACCGCACTTTTAGCTATTCCACACACAGAAGTGCCAACTTTTGATGAAAAAATCGGCAAGATTGTTGCGGTAATGCAATCTCACGATCAGCATATTTTGCTTAATAACATGGAATCTGTGAAAGATATTGACGGTGTTATTACCGTCTCGCTGATTTATCATCAACAAGATGAACAGCCTGAATAACTCAAAAATCATATAGTGGGGGGAAAACACTATGAATTTAAGTCGTAGAGACTTTATGAAAGCGAATGCTGCTATGGCTGCAGCAACCGCAGCCGGACTTGCAATTCCGGTGAAAAATGTAGAAGCCGCTGAAACCGAAATCAAATGGGATAAAGCGGTATGTCGTTTCTGTGGTACCGGTTGTGCTGTATTAGTGGGAACAAAAGACGGTCGTGTTGTGGCGTCCCAAGGTGACCCGGATGCAGAAGTAAACCGTGGTTTAAACTGTATCAAAGGCTATTTCTTACCGAAAATCATGTACGGTAAAGACCGCTTAACCCAGCCGATGCTACGTATGAAAGACGGCAAATACGATAAAAACGGTGACTTCACACCGGTTAGCTGGGATGTCGCCTTTAAAACCATGGCAGAAAAATTCAAAGCTGCTGTGAAAGAATTAGGGCCAAACGGTGTGGGTATGTTCAGTTCCGGTCAAAGCACCATCTTTGAAGGTTATGCTAAATCTAAACTTTGGAAAGCCGGTTTCCGTTCTAATAATATCGACCCGAATGCTCGTCACTGTATGGCGTCTGCAGCCACTGCGTTTCTGCGTACTTTCGGTATGGATGAACCGATGGGTTGTTATAACGACATCGAAAATGCCGAAGCTTTTGTGCTTTGGGGTTCCAATATGGCGGAAATGCACCCAATTTTGTGGTCTCGTATTACCGACCGCCGTTTATCCAATCCGGATGTGAAAGTGGCGGTACTTTCCACCTATGAACACCGTAGTTTTGAATTAGCCGATTATGGTTTAATCTTCAAACCGCAAACGGACTTGGTTATTTTAAACTACATTATCAATTACTTAATTCAAAACGATGCCATTAACTGGGATTTCGTTAATAAACACACCAAATTTAAACGTGGTGAGACCGATATCGGTTATGGTTTACGTGATAATCACCCATTACAAAAAGCCGCTAAAAATCCAAACAGCGGTAAGATGTATGACAGTAACTTCGAAGAATTAAAAGCTTTAGTTTCTGAATACACCTTAGATAAAGCTCACGAAATGTCAGGTGTGCCAAAAGATGTATTGGAAGAGCTTGCGAAATTGTATGCGGATCCAAAACGTAAAGTGGTTTCTTATTGGACCATGGGTTTCAACCAACACACTCGCGGTGTGTGGGCAAACCACTTAATCTATAACATCCATCTATTAACCGGAAAAATTTCTATTCCGGGTTGTGGTCCGTTCTCCTTAACCGGTCAACCGTCTGCGTGTGGTACAGCCCGTGAAGTAGGTACCTTTATTAACCGCTTGCCGGCAGACTTAGTCGTGACCAATCCAAAACACCGTGAAATTGCAGAAAAAATTTGGAAATTGCCTGCAGGATTAATTACAGATGTGTTAGGTTTCCATGCCGTTGCACAAAGCCGTGCATTAAAAGACGGTAAAATGCGTGTGTTATGGCAAATGTGTACTAACAATATGCAAGGTGGTCCAAACATTAATGAAGAAACCTTCCCAGGCTGGCGTAATCCGGACAACTTTATCGTGGTATCCGACCCATACCCAACCGTTTCTTGTTTAGCGGCTGACTTAATGCTTCCAACTGCTATGTGGGTAGAAAAAGAAGGGGCTTACGGTAATGCTGAACGTCGTACTCAATTCTGGCGTCAACAAGTGAAAGCACCGGGTGAAGCCAAATCTGACGTATGGCAATTAGTGGAGTTCTCTAAATATTTCACCACTGATGAAATGTGGCCGGCAGAAATTTTAGAGAAAAATCCGGAATATAAAGGCAAAACCTTATATGAAGTGTTATACCGCAATGGTCAAGTGGATAAATTCCCACTCAGCGATCTTGCAGAAGGCCAATTAAATGATGAGTCTTACCACTTCGGCTTCTATTTACATAAAGGCTTATTTGAAGAATACGCGTCATTTGGCCGTGGTCATGGTCATGACTTGGCACCGTTTGATATGTACCACAAAGCACGCGGCTTACGTTGGCCGGTTGTTGACGGTAAAGAAACCTTATGGCGTTACCGTGAAGGCTTTGACCCGTATGTGAAAGAAGGCGAAGGTGTGGCGTTCTACGGCTATCCGGATAAAAAAGCGATTATCCTTGCTGTGCCTTATGAGCCACCTGCAGAATCACCAGATGAAGAATACGATTTATGGTTATGTACCGGTCGTGTGTTAGAGCACTGGCACACAGGCACAATGACCCGTCGTGTACCGGAATTGCACCGTGCTTTCCCGAATAACGTAGTTTGGATGCACCCGAACGATGCACAAAAACGCGGATTACGTCATGGCGACAAGATTAAAATCGCTTCACGTCGTGGTGAGATGATTTCTTACTTAGATACCCGTGGCCGTAATAAAGTGCCGGAAGGCTTGGTTTACACCACTTTCTTTGATGCCGGTCAGTTAGCCAATAAGCTTACCTTAGACGCAACCGATCCGATTTCCAAAGAAACCGACTTCAAAAAATGTGCGGTGAAAGTGGAAAAAGCTTAATAAACAATGAAAAAAACGACCGCACTTCGGTGCGGTCATTAAGACAATGAAAAAACCGACTGTCACGCCTGAACGCCGAAAATTTCTCAAAGATGCAACCCGTACTGCGGGGGGGCTAGTGGGTCTTGGACTCTTATTAGGTTTACAACAAAAACAAAGCTTAGCCCGTGAGGGGGTGGCATTACGCCCACCATTTGCCATTGAGGATGATGAAAAGTTTGCTGCTGCCTGCATTCGTTGCGGTCAGTGTGTCCAAGCTTGCCCATATGATATGTTGCATTTGGCCTCCTTGCTTTCGCCAATGGAAGCCGGTACGCCGTACTTCATTGCGCGAGATAAGCCTTGTGAAATGTGTCCGGATATTCCTTGCGCGCATGCCTGTCCAAGTGGTGCTTTAGATCGTGATGCACAGGATATTAACCAATCCCGTATGGGACTTGCAGTCTTGTTGGATCATGAAACTTGCCTGAATTGGCAAGGGTTACGTTGCGATGTTTGCTATCGGGTTTGTCCGTTAATCGACAAAGCCATTACGTTAGAAAGTCATCGTAATGAGCGTACCGGAAAACACGCCATGTTTATTCCGACCGTACATTCAGATGCTTGTACTGGTTGTGGTAAATGTGAAGAGGCTTGCGTATTGGAAGAAGCCGCGATCAAAGTGCTTCCAATGTCCTTAGCGAAAGGTATGCTAGGCAAACATTACCGATTAGGTTGGGAAGAAAAATCCAAAGCTGGGCATTCACTTGCGCCAAATGATTTGATTTCCATGCCGACCCGATTACCGGACGGCGTCGCTCCACCGGCAGGAGCCATTCCTGCAGCAGGTGTAGAAGAGATCCCGGAACCTATTTTGGCACCGGTATTAGGAGGTAAGTAATGGCTAATGCACCAAAATTTGCCGGACGAGAAGCCAGAGAAAAGCTAGGGTGGTGGCACGCCAATCGTTTCTTATTTTGGCGACGTCTAACCCAATTAGGCATTTTGTTGATGTTTTTAAGTGGACCTTACTTCGGCGTTTGGATTTTAAAAGGCAATTATAGTGGAAGCTTGCTATTTGATGTGATTCCATTAAGCGATCCGTTAATTACCTTAGAAAGTCTTGCCAGCGGTCACTTACCGGGAATTCTCACACTCAGTGGTGCATTAATTATTTTTATCACCTATGCGTTACTGGGCAGCAAAGTATTCTGTGGTTGGGTTTGTCCGCTAAATGTCGTCACCGATTGTGCTGCTTGGATTCGCCGTAAGTTAGGCATTCGCCAAACGGCAAAAATTCCACGCAGTTTACGCTACGCCATCTTAGTGATGATTTTAGCCGGTAGTGCCGTCAGTGGCTTATTATTATGGGAATGGGTCAATCCCGTTGCCGCCTTAGGAAGAGCCTTAATTTATGGCTTTGGCGCAACAGTGTGGTTAATCCTCGTTGTCTTCTTCTTTGATTTGTTCATTGTTGAACACGGATGGTGTGGACACCTCTGCCCAATCGGGGCAACTTATGGCGTTATCGGTGCAAAAAGCTTGCTTCGGGTCAAAGTCATTGACCGCGCAAGATGTGATAATTGCATGGACTGCTACAACGTTTGCCCGGAACCGCAAGTGTTACGCTCACCATTACACGGAAAAAATAGCGAAAGCCTCCTTGTGCTTTCACAAGATTGTATCAGTTGCGGACGTTGTATTGACGTTTGTCCTGAAAAAGTATTTACCTTTAGCCATAGGTTTAATAACGATATTCCTGTCGTCACATTAAACCAATAAAAATAAAAAAATTTCCATCATTCGGGGGAGTGATTAAAAATGACTAGAAAAAACCTCTTTACTTTTGGTAGTGCTGTATTGACGGCATTGTTTGCAACATCCGTCATGGCAGACCAAGCCAACACAGGTGCCGGCGACTTTTTCAATAATTCACCGGAGAGTGTCAAACCGGCATTCCACGATGCACCAAAACAAAGCGAATTGCCGGCATTAAACTATGTCAACCAACCACCAATGGTACCGCATAGTGTAAAAAACTACCAAATCACAAAAAATGTTAACCAATGCTTAAACTGCCACAGCGTTGAAGCGTCTCGCGTTACCGGTGCAACACGCATCAGCCCAACGCACTTCGCCGATCGCGAGGGTAACATTGGCGCTAGTGCATCTCCACGTCGTTATTTCTGTTTGCAATGTCACGTATCTCAATCGGATGTTGAGCCAATCGTGCCAAACGAATTCAAACCAATGAAAGGTTACGGACAATAAGAGGTGACTATGTCAGACAAAAAAAGCAACATCCTCAAGAGATTCTGGCATTGGTTTAGATCGCCTAGCCGTATCGCAGTAGGAACTATCATTGTATTGTCATTTATCGGCGGTATTCTATCTTGGGTAGGATTCAACTATGGTTTAGCACAAACAAACACGGAAGAATTCTGCGCAAGTTGCCACACCAATGATGCCTATCCGGAATATTTGCACAGTGTACACTATCAAACCCGTACCGGTGTGGGCGCAAGCTGTCCGGACTGCCACGTTCCGCATGAATTTGGCCCGAAAATGTGGCGAAAAGTGGTGGCGGCAAAAGAAGTGTATGCTTATTACATGGGCTTAACCGATACCCTTGAGAAATTTAATGCCCGTCGTCCGCACATGGCAGAAAATGAATGGGCACGGATGAAAGGCAACGATTCACAAGAATGTCGCAACTGCCACAAAATGGATCGTATGGACTTCTCCCAACAAAAAACCGTGGCACAAAAAATGCATAAATTTGCTCAAGAAAATGGCAAAACCTGTATTGACTGCCATAAAGGTATCGCGCACAACTTACCGGATATGAGCAAAGTGGCACCGGGCTGGTTACAAGGCGCAGAGGCTAAACCGGAAGCGTCAAAAGACAAAAAATAAATCGGTTAACTGAAAACATTACGTTTTCTCACCGCACTTTAAAAACAAATAGGCACCTTGGAGGTGCCTATTTTGATCCCACGTAAATTAATTTACCCCATCGCATCAACCTGTTACACGAAATCGTAAATACCCGAAAGGATTAAATAACGTTCCATGTGTGATTCTGTCGTGCATCAAGATGCACGCTACAATATGGAATCACGCTCCTGTAGCGTGCAACTTGATGCACGAAATGAATAACGCTCTTGACGGTGGATGATTACGTTGTCTGAAATGCACGAGAAAATCACCGCACTTTATTTCATGCTGTGGTTGATTCTGTCGTGCATCAAGATGCTCGCTACAAGGAAATCATAAATCGTAGCGTGCAACTTGTTGCACGAAATAAATAACGCTCTTGACGGTGGATGATACGTTGTCTGAAATGCACGAAAAAATCACCGCACTTTATTTCATGCTGTGGTTGATTCTGTCGTGCATCAAGATGCACGCTACAAGGAAATCATAAATCGTAGCGTGCAACTTGTTGCACGAAATAAATAACGCTCTTGACGGTGGATGATACGTTGTCTGAAATGCACGGAAAAATCACCGCACTTTGTTTCATGCCGTGGTTGATTCGGTCGTGCATCAAGATGCACGCTACAATATGGAGTTACGCTCCCGTAGCGTGCAACTTGTTGCACGAAATCGGAAATGCCGGAAAAGGGTTAAATAACGTTCCTTGTGTGGTTCGGTCGTGCAACAAGTTGCACGCTACGAGGGAATCGCGAATTACGTATCGGGGTTGATTCATTCGTGCAACAAGTTGCACGCTACATTCGAAATGAATAACGCTCTTGACGGTGGATGATTACATTGTCTGAAATGCACGAGAAAATCACCGCACTTTATTTCATGCTGTGGTTGATTCTGTCGTGCATCAAGATGCACGCTACAAGGAAATCATAAATCGTAGCGTGCAACTTGTTGCACGAAATAAATAACGCTCTTGACGGTGGATGATACGTTGTCTGAAATGCACGGAAAAATCACCGCACTTTATTTCATGCCGTGGTTGATTCGGTCGTGCATCAAGATGCGCGCTACGCGCGAAATGAATAACGCGCAATACGTTGATTGGAAAAATATTTCCAAAGATCACCGCGCTTTCTTTGTCTATCGTATGTCTCTTTGGGGAGAGTGGTGGGTTGAGATTGCCTTAATAGCACAAGCCGCTATTCCATAGACAAAAAAAGCAAGGTCATTAACCTTGCTTTAGTAATTTGGTGGAGATAATCGGGATCGAACCGACGACCTCTTGAATGCCATTCAAGCGCTCTCCCAACTGAGCTATATCCCCATAAGTGGCGGCTATGATAAATTCCGCCACTTAGTCTGTCAATATTAAATTTTTAATTCATTGCCATCAGATTAAATCTTAAGCATTTTTCCCGTGAATAAAATCAATAGCACGTTGAATTCGGCTTAATACGCGCTCACGTCCGATTCCGACTAAGGTCACATCCATAGACGGCGATTGTCCTGCACCGGTCACAGCGACGCGCAGCGGCATCCCCACTTTGCCCATGCCAACCTCTAATTCAGCGGCAGTTTGTTCAATGGCTTCGTGCGTAGAATGCAAATCCCAAGTAGAAAGTGAGGTCAGTTTTTCTTTTACTTTTTCAAGGGCTTCTACCGCGCCTGCTTTGAAGTGTTTTTTCACCGCGGCTTCATCGAAAGCGTCAAACTCTTCAAAGAAATAACGGCTGGCAAGCGCCATTTCACGTAAGGTTTTACAACGATCCGCCAACATAGCGATGATTTCCGTTAATGCCGGGCCGTTAGACGTGTCAATGCCTAAATCCTTATATTGCCATGCTAAATGTTTCGCGACATAGTCTGTCGGCAATTCACGAATATAATGATGGTTCAACCACAATAATTTTTCGGTGTTAAAGGCACTGGCAGATTTACTTACAGAATGTAAATCAAATAAATCAATCATTTCTTGGCGGGTGAAAATTTCCTGATCACCGTGCCCCCAACCCAAACGCACTAAATAGTTAATCAGCGCTTCCGGCAAATAACCTTCGTCACGATATTGCATCACACTCACTGCGCCGTGACGTTTAGACAGTTTTTGTCCATCGTCACCGTTAATCATGGAAACGTGCGCATACACCGGAATCGGTGCGCCAAGGGCTTTCAAAATGTTAATTTGACGCGGGGTGTTATTAATATGGTCTTCACCGCGCACAACGTGGGTGATGCCCATATCCCAGTCATCTACCACCACGCAGAAGTTATAGGTCGGAGAACCATCGGTACGGCGAATAATCAAGTCATCCAATTCGCTGTTGCTGATTTCAATGCGTCCACGTACCGCATCATCAAATACCACAGACCCCTCAGTTGGATTTTTAAAACGCACTACATGCGGTTCATCGGCAGAATGTTCGGAGTGTTCATGCAAGCAATGGCGGTCATAACGTGGTTTTTCTTTATTTTGTTCTTGTGTATGACGTAATGTTTCCAAACGTTCTTTCGTACAGTAACAACGGTATGCCAAACCCTGTTCAATCATTTGATCGATAACTTGGTTATAACGGTCAAAGCGCTTAGTTTGATAGTATGGACCGTGCTCCCAAGCCAAATCTAACCATTCCATTGCTTCTAAAATCGCCTGTGTAGCTTCCGGTGTGGAACGCTCTAAATCGGTATCTTCAATACGTAACACAAATTCACCGTGATTGTGTTTGGCGTATAACCAGGAATAAAGTGCGGTACGCGCGCCGCCAACGTGTAAATAACCGGTTGGGCTTGGCGCAAAACGGGTGCGCACTTTCACGTTGGGATCCAAATCAAATAATGCTTCTAATTTCATGTTATAACCTTTTTCTGTGCAAATAATTGTGCAGTATTGTACTACGAGTTGTTTGGATTCTTAAGGAAAAATCACGAATTATGCCTATTTTTGAAACAACTGACGGATTTTTGGTAAAAATCTGTTGACTGAAATCATTGAGCAATTATAATGCACGCTCACAACATTGAGGGCGATTAGCTCAGTTGGGAGAGCACCTCCCTTACAAGGAGGGGGTCACTGGTTCGAGACCGGTATCGCCCACCACTTTTTAGGTTTTCAATGTTGTCAATGTAACGACGTGGGCGATTAGCTCAGTTGGGAGAGCACCTCCCTTACAAGGAGGGGGTCACTGGTTCGAGACCGGTATCGCCCACCACTTCTTACATACTTCCCTATTTTAAGATTCTAACGTGGGCGATTAGCTCAGTTGGGAGAGCACCTCCCTTACAAGGAGGGGGTCACTGGTTCGAGACCGGTATCGCCCACCACTTAAAATCTTAAAATACCGATTCGTCGGGCGATTAGCTCAGTTGGGAGAGCACCTCCCTTACAAGGAGGGGGTCACTGGTTCGAGACCGGTATCGCCCACCACTTCATTTCTTATTTTATATACCTTACTTTGCTTAACACATTCTTCTTTCACGGTAAAAAGTGATAGGATGATGCTTTCACATGGATTCACAAACTCACGCTAAAAACGAAGATTTATTAAAATAACAATCAATGACATAAAAGTGCGGTCACAAAAAGCCAATTTTTTGTTGATCGCCTTTTTTGTTTCTGTGCTATATTTTTTAACCAATTTCACTAATCAAAAATCAGAGGATTCTATGGCACTTTGGGGTGGACGCTTTACGCAGGCGGCGGACAAGCGTTTTAAAAATTTTAACGATTCATTACGCTTTGACTATCGCCTTGCCGAGCAAGATATTGAAGGCTCTATCGGCTGGTCGAAAGCCTTGGTTTCCGTCAATATTTTAACCGTACAAGAACAGCAACAATTAGAACAGGCACTAAACGAATTATTGATTGAAGTGCGGTCAAATCCGCAAGCGATTTTGCAAGATGATGCGGAAGACATTCACAGCTGGGTGGAAAGTAAACTGATCGACAAAGTCGGCAATTTAGGCAAAAAACTACACACCGGTCGCAGTCGTAACGACCAAGTGGCACTCGACATCAAAATGTGGTGTAAAGAACGGGTGGCTGAATTGCAACATTCCCTTCGCGAGTTACAACGCAAATTGGTGCTTACCGCAGAAAATAACCAAGATGCCGTGATGCCGGGCTACACGCACCTGCAACGCGCTCAACCAATTACCTTTGCCCATTGGTGCATGGCTTACGTGGAAATGTTGGATCGCGATTATTCCCGTTTAGCCGATGCTTACCGCCGCATGAACAGCTGTCCGCTAGGCAGTGGCGCCCTTGCCGGCACAGCGTATCCTATCGATCGCGAACAGCTCGCTAAAGATTTAGATTTTGCTTTTGCAACTCGTAACAGCTTAGACAGCGTCTCCGACCGAGATCATATCGTTGAACTGCTCTCTGCCGCCTCGCTGAGCATGGTGCATTTGTCCCGTTTCGCCGAAGATATGATTATTTTCAACAGTGGTGAATCTAATTTCGTGGAACTCTCCGATCGCGTGACGTCCGGCTCTTCCCTCATGCCACAGAAGAAAAACCCCGATGCCTGCGAATTAATTCGCGGCAAAGCAGGACGGGTTATCGGTGCATTAAATGGTATGTTAATGACATTAAAGGGATTACCGTTGGCCTATAACAAAGATATGCAGGAAGACAAAGAAGGCATTTTCGATGCATTGGACACTTGGCAGGATTGCGTGGACATGGCCACCCTAGTGCTTGATGATATCAAGGTGAACGTGGAGCGCACCCGTGAATCTGCCCTGAAAGGCTACTCCAACGCAACCGAATTGGCAGACTATTTAGTTGCCAAAGGCGTACCGTTCCGTGATTCCCATCACATTGTGGGCGAAACCGTGGTGTATGCTATCAAGCAACACAAAGCCTTAGAAGACCTGACGATTCCTGAATTTCGTCAATTCTGTGAAAAAGTGTCAGACGATGTGTACGACATTCTTTCTTTACAATCCTGCTTAGACAAACGCGCCGCCAAAGGTGGAGTATCACCGTTGCGTATCGCAGAAGCCATTGCAGAAGCAAAAGCAAGATTGGCATAAAACTATTCACTTTTAAAAGTGCGGTGTTTTTTCGCAATATTTACGGCTCATGAGATCGCCTAGGTCAATAGCCTAAGATTAGCGTATAATGACCGCACTTTTTTATTCTAACAAGGATTCCTTATGTTGCCGCTATCCCAAGCACTTGAACAAATGTTAAATCAACTTCCTTCTCCAACCTGTACAGAGATGCTGCCAATACATCAAGCCAGTCAACGAATTTGTGCTGAAAATGTCATTTCTCCGATTAATGTGCCTTCTTTCGATAACTCTGCGATGGACGGCTATGCCGTGCGTTTGGCAGATTTAGCCGAATCTATGACACTAACTGTTGCAGGGAAAGCCTTTGCCGGTGCACCTTTTGAGGGAGAATGGACGGCACAAAGTGTGGTCAGAATCATGACCGGCGCGATGATTCCACAAGGCGCTGACGCGGTGGTGATGCAAGAAGAGGTTCAAGTGAACGGTGATGGCACGGTGACGTTTACCAGCCTGCCTAAATTGGCTCAAAACATTCGCCGTGTTGGTGAAGATGTGAAACTGGGTGATGTGGTATTACAGCAAGGCGCATTACTCAATGCCGTTTCTTTGCCTTTGCTCGCCTCTCTTGGCATCGAAAAAATTAAGGTTTTCCCACGCTTAAAAGTGGCGGTGCTTTCGACCGGTGATGAATTGGTTCCGGTCGGTCAACCGTTACAAGCCGGTCAAATTTATGATACGAACCGTTTCACTGTAAAACTGTTGTTAGAGAAACTCAATTGCGACGTATTAGATTTCGGCATTTTACCGGACAACGAAGCGCAATTTGAAAAGGCCTTTATAGAAGCGCAACAACAAGCGGATTTGGTCATCACCAGTGGCGGGGTGTCTGTGGGGGAAGCGGATTTTACCAAACATATTTTAGAAAAAGTCGGAAAAATCAACTTCTGGAAAATCGCCATTAAACCGGGCAAACCGTTTGCCTTCGGAAAATTAGAAAAAGCGTGGTTCTGTGGTTTACCGGGCAATCCGGTGTCAGCCTTGGTGACCTTCTATCAATTAGTACAGCCAGCAATCGCAAAACTAAGCGGTTACAGTCAATGGAAAGCGCCAATGCGTTTACCGGCGATTGCAGCAACTAATCTGAAAAAAGCACCGGGACGCTTAGACTTCCAACGAGGTTTCTACCAACTCAATGCACAAGGTCAAATTGAAGTACAACCGGTAGGCTTCCAAGGCTCGCATTTGTTTAGTTCCTTTGTGAAAAGCAACTGCTTTATCGTGTTAGAACAAGAACGTGGTAACGTTGCCGCGGGTGAAACCGTCACCATCGAACCGTTTAACGATTTATTACGCTAATACATTGAGTTTGCTATGGAATTAAGCCATCAGGAAGAATTGCGTTACAACCGTCAAATTGTGTTGAAAGACATTGATTTTGACGGACAAGAAACGTTAAAAAGTAGCAAAATGCTGATTGTTGGTCTCGGCGGATTAGGTTGTGCTGCCGGCCAATATTTGGCTGTTGCCGGTGTGGGTCATTTAACCTTACTGGATTTCGACACCGTGGATTTATCCAATTTACAACGCCAAGTGTTGCACGACGACAGTCGCCTTGGGATGCCGAAAGTGGAATCTGCTAGGCAGTCTCTACAACGTCTAAATCCACATATTGAAGTCAATGCAATCCATCAATTATTGGATGAGCAACAACTTCATGATTTGGTTGGTAAATTTGATGTGGTGTTGGATTGTACCGATAACGTCAGCACACGCAATCAATTAGACACGGCTTGCGCCGCCCATAAAATTCCGCTGGTTTCCGGCGCGGCTATTCGTATGGAAGGACAGGTTTCCGTTTTTACCTATGAAGACAATACGCCGACTTATCACACCCTCAGCCGCTTATTTGGCGACAACGTGTTAAGTTGCGTAGAAGCCGGTGTGTTGGCACCGATTGTCGGTTTGGTTGGTTCGATTCAAGCCTTAGAAGCCATCAAAGTGCGGTTAAAAATCGGCAAGAATTTATGCGGCAGATTGTTGTTGATTGATGGAATGACGATGTCGGTAAGAGAAGTCAAATTGCCAAATAGCAATATACGGTAACGTTATCAATGGTTTCGTGTATTTTGATGCCCGAATAATCCCCTCCGCACGGGATTCCAAATTCAACGTAGCGTGCATCTTAATGCACGACCGCACTACGCACGGCTCATTATTCATTTCGTGCAACGAGTTGCACGCGACAGTCCCCAGTGAGTGTGATTTCGAGCTCAACGTAGCGTGCATCTTGATGCATGACCGAATCACGTACGACACCTTATTTATTTCGTGTAACGAGTTGCACGCTACAGACTACACCACGTACGGCGCATTATTCATTTCGTGCAACAAGTTGCACGCTACGGGGCGTTATTTAATTCTGTAGCGTGCATCTTGATGCACGAATGATTGCCTGACGAACAACGTTTATACCACTGCGTAATACGAGTAGGCTCAAAATACTGCTGGCGACAAGGTCAACCCATTGCCAGTTTAGTAGCCATGCGCTTAATCCGGCGATAATTGCCGCCAGAGAGCCAAACAGGTCAGCTAATACGTGTAAATAGGCGGCTTTGATGTTTAAGTTTTCATGATCGCCTTTCATCATTAGCCAAGCTACGAAAATGTTTACCAAGAGTCCAGTGATGGCAACGCCTAGCATAGGCAACGCCAACATTGTCGTTGGGTATTGCCAACGTTCTGTCGCTTCCACCAAAATCCATACTGCCACCACAATCAGAGAAGTGCCATTTAACAGCGCGAACCTTTTTTGGTTTTGTGCATTTAAAAACAAAGCAATGAGGGCGAGGAGCAACGATAGGCTGTCATTTGCCATGTGCCCGGCGTCAGCCATTAAGGCGAGGCTATTAAAATAATAGCCACCTAAAAACTCGATGATCATATAGCTACTGATAATGACCAAACTGGTGCTTAAAATCTTTTTATTTGTTGGTGTATGAGCGTGTGAATGTTCGTGTTTGTGTTGATGTGGCATCTCGTTCCTTACTTAATTTGTTTGAGTGCATAACAGCTTAAAGCCCGTAGGAACTACGGGATCAAGTATTTTTTGTTAGAATGGTAAAAATTTTTGGGGAGGAAGAAATGAAAGTCAATGAGCTGAGTAAACGCACGGGGATTAATTTAGAAACCATTCGTTACTATGAAAAACAAGGTATCTTACCGGAACCAAGACGACAGGCTAATGGTTATCGATCGTATGACGAAGAAAGTGTGGCACAGCTTATGTTCATTAAAAATTGTCGTCGACTTGGTTTTTCTTTGGAAGATATTAAACAACTTAACGCACTCAAATTTCATACCACTAATCATTATCATGCGGACAAATTGGTGCTTAAGCAACTGGCGTTAGTAGAAGAAAAAATTTCTCAATTACAAGATATTAAAGCGTTTTTACAATCCATCGCGATTAAGGGTAAACATAGCGAGGATGAATGCAAGGCTATAGCCGGGCTTCAGGCAAAAATAAAGGAGACGGTTTAAGGTGTCTCCTAACAAAATGTGTTCACGATTTTAGTTCGTGCAACGAGTTGCACGCTACGGGAGATTCCTCACTGAGTGTGATTTCGAGTTCAACGTAGCGTGCATCTTGATGCACGACCGCACAACGCATTATTCATTTCGTGCAACAAGTTGCACGAATTGGAGAGATTTCCACACCGAACGTGATTCCAGTTAGCGCACCTCAGTACACGAATTAGATCTCATAGGCCGTCATTCTGCTTCATTTCAATCTTTTCAACGCTTCCCGCACGCTTAACGGTGCCATTTTTTCCTTGTATTGTTGCACGAAATTTTTCACCCAATCCGGATTGGTTTTTCCGTATTCACGCAACGCCCAGCCAATGGCCTTGTTAATGAAAAATTCTGACTGACCGAAATTATTTTGGATTATTTCGCTAAGTAACGCTTTATCTGTTTGTTGCTTCAGTGATAATTGGCAATCAATAGCGACTCTCCGCAACCAGATATTGTCGTGTTGGCTCCAACGAATTAACTGCGGTCGGATTTCAGGAAAGTTTAAAAAGATACCACCGATAACTTTGTCTAACGCATCAATGGTGTCCCACCAGGATTTACGGGTGATTAATAGCTCAATTCGAGATAAATCCCGCGGCGTAAGTTGCTCGATCAACGAATTTAAGTAATCTGTCGCAACATATTGCATTTCGCGATAGGGATTGGCCCAACAATCTTCCACAAAATCCCAATCGGGGGCTTGTAATGTTTCATCTTTAAAGAACGGTTTGCAAAATTTACGACGCAACGGCGTAGGAATACCAAGAAAATCAAACTGATTTTTCATATACGCCGCCATTTCAATGGCTTTGTCAGAATTTGCCGCATGTTGTAGCAGGGCTAAAATCGGTTGTATTGTGGGCATATTCACTTTCTGCTTGGTGTTATTTAAAAGTGCGGTCTTTTTTGACTACGTTTTTAATTAAACAACATGAACGCCCAGGTTATCGCGACAATAACCAGTGCAACAAACACGGCAGCAGAACCTTGATCTTTGGCGCGGCCGGAGAGTTCGTGGCGTTCTGTGCCGATACGATCCACTACGGCTTCGATGGCGCTGTTGAGCAGTTCCACGACCAATACTAGCAACACGGAAGCGATCATCAGTGCTTTTTCAACCGCATCATCGCCAAGCCATAGGGCAAGTGGAATCATGAAAAGGCAGCAAAAAAGCTCGTGGCGAAAAGCAGTTTCATATTTGACCGCACTTTTTAAGCCTTGCATGGAATATTGAGTGGATTTGATTAAGTGGGTTAACCCCGTCGTTTTGTCCATTAGGTTTTCCTTTGTTTCTTTATTGTTATTAGAGGCGTTTAGCTTCAATGACATCATCCAGTTTTTCCAAACGGGACAGAATCTTACTCAACATTTCCACGTTGTTCAGCTCAATTTGCATGTCGATGTTTGCCACTTGGCGTTTCGTATCCGTACGGGAAGACACGCCGAGTACGCTGATTTTGTCGTTTGCCAGCACGGTGGTGATATCGCGTAATAAACCGTTGCGATCTGACGCCACAATGCGAATGTTGAGATGGAAGCCGTTAGAATAATTGTCGCCCCAACGGGATTCCACCACACGTTCCGGGTGAACGGTTTGCAGTTCGAGGAATTGTTCGCAATCACAACGGTGAATGGAAATACCACGCCCCATGGTGATGTAACCCACAATGCTGTCGCCCGGAATCGGTTGGCAACAACGTGCAATGTGGTGCATTAAGTTGCCGACGCCTTCGACGATAACGCAATCTTTGCGTTCCGTTTTTTGTTGGGCATTAGCCGCACTTTTGGTGCTGACGTGACGCAAGATTTCTTCATCCACTTCCTGCGCAGAAATTTTGATGAATTTGTTTTGCAGGAAGTTGATTAACGGCCCGATACGAATATCACCGCCGCCAATGCCCGCATATAAATCGTCGAGGTTTTTCAGGTTATAACGCGGCAAGGCTTGTTGTTCTACTTGTTTTAAGCTGATGCCCAGGCGGTTAATTTCGCTTTCCAACAATTCTTTGCCGGCCGGAATATTTTTATCACGATCCTGTTTTTTGAACCACGCGTGTATTTTTGCACGGGCTTTTGCCGTGTGGGTAAAGCCGAGGTTCGGATTCAGCCAGTCGCGACTCGGGTTCGGGTTTTTCTGGGTGATGATATCTACCTGATCGCCCATTTGGAGTTGATAGGTGAATGGCACAATGCGTCCGCCCACTTTGGCGCCGATACAACGGTGACCGATTTCACTGTGAATGGCGTAGGCAAAATCGAGTGGTGTTGAGCCTGTTGGCAAATCCACCACTTCGCCTTTCGGCGTAAAGACATACACGCGATCATCGAACACTTGGCTGCGTAATTCCGCCATGACTTCGCCGGAGTCCGTAATATCGTCTTGCCACGCCAAGAGTTTGCGTAGCCAGGCGATTTTTTCTTCGTAACCGGAGCGGCCGGCGCTGGCGCCTTCTTTGTATTTCCAGTGTGCCGCAACACCAAGTTCGGCATCATCGTGCATTTGTTGGGTACGAATTTGCACTTCTATCGGTTTGCCGCCTTTACCCAACACCACGGTGTGAATAGATTGGTAGCCGTTTGGTTTTGGGTTGGCAACATAATCGTCGAATTCTTTTGGCAGATGTTTGAAATGGGTGTGCACAATGCCAAGTGCGGTGTAACAATCTTGTAATTTTTGCACGACGATGCGCACCGCGCGGACGTCATATAAGTCAATGAACTCTAAGTGCTTTTTCTGCATTTTTCGCCAAATGCTGTAAATATGTTTCGGGCGACCGTACACTTCGACTTGTGGGATATTTTCTTGTAAATAACCGGAAAGTTCGGCGACAAAATCGGCAATATATTGTTCGCGGTCAAGACGACGTTCTTTTAATAATTTGGCGATGGCGCGATATTGTTCCGGGTGCAGATAACGGAAACAGTAGTCTTCCAGTTCCCATTTGAGCTGTCCGATGCCTAAGCGGTTGGCAAGCGGGGCGTAAATATTGGCACATTCTTTGGCGGCGAGGACGCGTTCTTCTTCCGTATAATTTTTTTCAGCATCACGCAAAAAGGCGATACGCTCCGCTAATTTGATAATCACACAGCGGAAATCATCTACCATAGCGAGTAGCATTCGACGCACGTTATCCACCTGTAAGCTGCTGGCAGAATGGGTGATGTTGAGTTGGCGGATATTGTCCATTTCGATAACACCGCGTACCAGTTTGCTGATCTGGGCGCCGAAATCTTCTTCAATTTGGGCTAAATCCACCAGTTGATCGCGGACGATAGGGAAAAGCATGGCGGTGAACAAGCTATCGGCATCCATGTTTAAGCTGTTGAGGATTTCCACCATTTCCACGCCGAAGGTCAGCAAATGGGCTTCTTCCTGCTGATGT
Organism: Aggregatibacter valvarum; assembly: GCF_980468985.1. NCBI lineage: Bacteria > Pseudomonadati > Pseudomonadota > Gammaproteobacteria > Pasteurellales > Pasteurellaceae > Aggregatibacter > Aggregatibacter valvarum. The sequence goes on from NZ_OZ413141.1 coordinate 259,047, forward strand.
TCGGCACGCAAGGTCATTTTCTGTTGCGAATAATGCCATGCCGTCATTAAGTTGGCTTTGACATTTTCCGCTACATTCAAATTAGCGCACCATTTTTCAATCTCAAAATCTTTAGGATTTAATAAATGAGATCCTCTCACAGCGACCATAATGAATCCTTATCTTTTTCGAAATAAACTTATCGACTCCAAATGACCGGTTTGTGGGAACATATCGATCATGGCGACTTTATCTAATTGATAGCCTGCGTCACGCAAGATTTCCGTATCTCGCACGAGTGTTGCAGGATTGCAAGAAACATACAGGATGCTTTCAGCCTGTAATTGACAGAGTGCATTTAAAGCAAATGCTGCCCCTGTGCGTGGTGGATCGAGCAAAATCTTATTGAAGGGTTGCTGCGCCCACGGTTGATTGATAAAAGGTTTATCTAAATCCGTCCGGTAAAATTGGACATTATGACAACCGTTTCGTTCGGCATTGGCACGGGCTTTTTCCACCATCGCAGAAACGCCTTCAATGCCTACCGCACTTTTTACTTTGCGACTCAGTGGTAAGGTGAAGTTGCCCATACCACAGAACAAATCTAACACATGATCCTGCGAATTCAGCGCCAACCAGTCTAACGCCGTTGCAATCATTTGACGGTTTAATTGTGCATTAATTTGAATGAAATCGCGAATATCAAATTGCAAGGTGAGGTCATCGTCCAAGCGGTAAAAAGGCTGTTCACCTTGCCAATGTTCAATGCTGTCATGTTCTTGTACAAATAACATGAGTTGGTGTTGCTCGGCAAACCGTAATAATAAAGTGCGGTCGGTTTCACTGATGTTTTTTATATGGCGTAATAACATGGCGATGCCATTGTCTGCTGCCACAAGTTCAATATGCCCCAGTTGTTGTGGGGTTGACCATTGCTTGAAAAGTGCGGTCAGTTTTGGCAATAAATCATTCAGCGGTTGTTCCAGCACCAAGCAATGTTCAATGGGAATAATTTGCTGTGAATTTTTACGCCGTAAGCCGATATTCAGTTTACGATTTTTGCTGTCAAACAATACGCTTAAACGTACCCGACGGCGGTAATGCCAAGGCTCGCCTTGCAATAACGGCATGAAATGAATAGGCACCGACTGTAAACGGGATAAGCGTTGAACCAATGCAGTTTGCTTGGTAGAACGTTGTAATTCAATGGGAATATGTTGATTTTGGCAACCACCGCATTGTTCAAAATAAACGCATGGCGGTGTTTGGCGCTGAGGACTTGGGCGTAAAATACGCTGCGCTACACCTTGACCGTATTGGCGTTTTTCTTCCAATACGCGAACTTCTACGCTTTCTTGCGGCAGCGCGTTTTCAATAAACCAAGTTTTGCCGTTAATTTTAGTCACGCCTAAGCCTTGATAATCCAAATCAAGAATGTGTGCGATGAAATTTTCGGTCTTTTTCTTTGGTTTGGTGTCGCTGTAAAGTAATGCCATGTTATTTTGAATATAAGCTGTGTTGGGTGAATAATTCTCGGCTTTTCAAGGGCTTGTCGCCTAAATACGGTTTTAATGCAATGCGCGTGAAGCGTTTGGCTGCCGATAATACAGAGGGTTCGTCAAATTGTGTTTGTTCAAAGGCCAATAATTCCCGCCCGTAAAAGGTTAAATTATCTTTGATTAAGGAAGCAATAAAGCCTTTTTCTTCGCGGTAACGATAGGTCATGTCCGCTTCCACGGCTTTACCGGAACCTGCACAATGAGTGAAATCAATGCCATAGCCTAAGGTGCGCAATAATTGAAATTCAAAGGTGCGTAGCGCAGGCTCCACGTGAGTTTGTGATACGGCTAATTGCGTTAAACATTGCAAATAGTGTTGGAACAGTTGCGGATAGGCTGTTTCCGGTTCCAATACGCGGCAAATGAGTTCGTTTAAATAAAAGCCGCTGTATAAGGCAACATTTTGTAAGGGTAAGGCAATGGCGGCAGGTTCTGCTTTGGTCAGGATTTTCAGATCACCGCGACCGCTCCAACGTAGCAGGAGCGGTGTAAAGGGTTGTAGCACGCCTTTTAGCATGGAGCGCTTTGCCCGTGCGCCTTTTGCCAATACGCTGATACGCCCGAAATCTTCGGTGAGTAAATCTATCAATAAACTGGTTTCGCTGTAAGATTTGCGATGTAGTACGAAACCGCGTTGCCAATTTTCGATGATGTCGCCCTTTCGTCAATAAAAAACCGGTGTTTATTTTAGCAGATTTCCCACCGCACTTTGTGGGATTTTGTAGGCGATTTTAGAAGAAAAGGAAATGGGATGACGGCATGGCTGACACAAAACGCCGAAATATCACTCAAGCCAAGATCGTAGCCCATTCTTCACAAGCGACGATCTCCAGCCTTGCTATACCTTAAAGCAATATTCCGTCCATTGATAATACTCACTGTCGGCTTTTACAATACCGCCGTAATTTTGCCATTCGGGGTGATTTGGCGTGTCGGGAAGACATTGGGTTTCCAACGCAACGCCACTGTAATCCGCGTATTGCGTGCCATGTCGAGTAGGTGTACCGGCGAGAAAATTGCCAGTATAAACTTGCAATGCCGCTTGTGAAGTCAGCACTTCTAAATGCAAATCATCATTTGGTGAACTCAGCAAAACACAAGGTTTTTGCCAGGCTTTGTTGACGATAAAAGAATGATCGTAACCTTTGGTGGCTAGCTGTTCGCCTTGCATAAAATCCTGTTGAATCGGCTTGGCAACGCGAAAATCAAAACTGGTGCCGACAACGTGTTTTAACGGCGAATTTGGAATCCCTTCGTTATCTACCGGCAAATAGAAATCTGCATTCAGACGCAAGCGATGATGACGAACATCGGTCCCCTGCTCAGCGTTTTCTAAATTAAAATAAGCATGGTTGGTTAAATTCAATGCCGTATCCTGATCGCTTTTCCCTGCATATTCAATTATGACTGAATTTTCTTCCGTTAAGGTGTAAGTCACCGTCACATCCATATTGCCGGGAAAGCCTTGATCGCCATCGGCAGAATACAAGGAAAAACACACAAAATTTTCACCGCACTTTTCTAATGCCCAACGGCGTTTATCAAAGCCGTTTACACCGCCGTGAAGTTGATGCTTTCCTTGGTTGGCGGTTAAGGTCACAATTTTATCATTAAGCGGAAATTGTGCATTCGCAATGCGATTGGCATAACGTCCAACACTCGTGCCTAAATAGGCTTGCTGAACCGGATACGCTTCCAATTTGCAACCCAGCAACACTTCTCGCAATTCTCCGTTGACCGGCACGCGACAAGACATCCACGTTGCGCCCCAATCGGTAAATTGCACGCGCATCCCCTGTGCATTTTGCAACGTGAAAAGCTGAAACGGCAAGCCGTCCGGCGCAGAGCCTTGCGCGTGTTGTTCTAGCATACACGTACTCCTTGTGAAGCCGTGCAAACATAGAAGTCTTCTTGCAAGCCTGTTTGTTTTTCATAATTGTCTGCCACGATTTTGCGTACGGCTTCTACTTTATCGTGTGGCGCAAGAGCAACGATACAACCGCCGAAACCACCTCCGGTCATGCGTGCACCACCCTGTTTACCGATGACCAACTGTGCCAATTCCACTAAATAATCAATTTGTGGCACAGTGATTTCAAAATCATCGCGCATAGAATCATGTGACTGCCCCATTAATTCGCCAAGACGGGTTAAGTCATTATGTTTCAAGGCCTCTACCGCATCTAATACGCGTTGATTTTCTGTCACCACATGGCGGGCACGTTTTGCCACTAGCGGATCAAGTGCGGTCAATTCTGCTTCTTTTTCTTTAAACTGTGCCACGGACACATCACGCAAGGCTTTCACACCGAAAAATTCTGCCGCACGTTCACATTGCTGACGGCGGGTGTTGTATTCGCCGGTGACTAAATCATGCGGTACGTTAGAGTTCACAATAATCACCGCCACATCTTGTGGCACTGGCGTTGGTTGGGTCTCAAGACTACGGCAGTCAATCATCAATAAATGATCTTGTTGTCCGAGCGCAGAAATCAGCTGATCCATATTGCCACAGTTGGCACCAACAAATTTGTTTTCCGCTTTTTGTCCGATAAGCGCAATGTCTGTATGGCTTAAAGGCAAGTCACTCAGTTGCTGACAAAATTTTCCTGTTGCCACTTCTAACGCAGCAGAAGAACTCAAGCCGGAAGAATGCGGCACGTTACCGGAAATCACCAAATCCGCCCCTTGTTTAAAATCAGGGCAACGTTCCTGAATGAATTTCACCACACCACGCACATAGTTCGCCCATTTTTGTTCACTTTGTGGGATTTCTTTATCTAGTGAAAACTCATCAGACAAATCCAAATCGGCGGCATACACATTCCAAACATGATCGTTGCGTTTCGCTCCGGCAATCGCCGTGCCATAGTTAATGGCGCATGGCATCACAAAGCCATCGTTGTAGTCGGTATGTTCGCCGATGATATTCACGCGACCGGGCGCATACACGGTCAACTCAGGTTGTTTGTTATATTTTTGGGTGAAAATGTGTTGGGATTTTTGGATTGGGGTCATGTTATTTCCTTCTAAATTTCTCATAAATTTGGCTCTAAATGCGTAGGGACAGGCTTTATGCCTGTCCAATATTAGACACCTAGGTTTTGATAGGACAGGCATAAAGCCTGTCCCTACAAAAACACCATAAAATTTCACCGCACTTTATAATGTACTTCACTCAACGCACGCAGTCTTTCTGCGGCTTGTTCTGCCGTTAAATCACGTTGGCTTTCGCCGAGCATTTCATAGCCCACCATAAACTTGCGCACGGTAGCGGAACGTAACAGCGGCGGATAGAAGTGGGCGTGCAGTTGCCAATGTTCATTTTCTTCACCATTAAACGGCGCGGCGTGGAAACCCATGGAATACGGGAAAGAGGTTTCAAATAAGTTGTCGTATTTGGTCGTGAGTTTTTTCAATATCACCGCCAAATCTTTCGCTTGAGCGTCAGTTAATTCCGTTAAGCGTTTAACCTGTGCTTTTGGTAACAACAAGGTTTCAAACGGCCAAACCGCCCAATACGGCACTACAGCAACCCAATGTTCTGTCTCCACAACGATACGTTCCTTGCGGGCTAGTTCTTGTTGGACGTAATCCACCAACAGCACGGAACCGTGTTTCTCATAATATTGGCGTTGTGCTTTATCTTCTCTTGCCACTTCGTTCGGCAGGAAGCTGTTTGCCCAGATTTGTCCGTGTGGATGTGGGTTAGAACAGCCCATCGCTGCGCCTTTATTTTCAAAGATTTGTACCCATTGGTATTTTTGACCAAGCTCACGGAGTTGTTCTTGCCAGACTTTAATGACTTCTTCGATCTCAAGTGCGGTCAATAATGGCAACGTTTTACTGTGGTCGGGTGAAAAACAAATCACGCGACTTTCCCCGCGCGCTTGCGAGCTTTGGAATAACGGATTGTCATTATGTTGCGGTGCAGGCGTGTCTTCTAACAGCGCGGAGAAGTCGTTTTTAAACACATAAGGTTTGTGATAATCGGGATTCGGCTCACCGGTAATGCGTTTATTGCGTGGACAGAGGTAACAATTCGGGTCATGGCTTGGCTTTTGTTCTTCATTGACTTTCTCTTGTTGTCCTTGCCATGGACGCTTAGCGCGATGAGGAGAAACTAAAACCCATTGGTCGGTTAAGGGGTTATATCTGCGATGCGGGTGATCGGTAGGTTCAAAAACAGTTGTCATAATACGCCTCTATATCTGCTTCTATGCGTGTCTTCTTTATTTATGAAAACGATTACAAAAATATGACATAAAATAGCATATTTCACAAATTAAACTGTTATCAAGATCACAAAAATGCATTTCTATTTATTTAAGCTATAAAGCGCTCAGAAAAACTGTGACAGAAACGACACTTTTAAAAGTAAACGTTTCCAAAAAGTCTTTTTTCCGATTATGATTCCTTCGGTTTTAGTCACACATAATGAAAGGATATCTATGGTTACTATTCGAGATGTTGCTAAACAGGCTGGCGTTTCTGTCGCGACAGTATCTAGGGTGTTAAATAATCACCCTTGTGCGAAAGAACACACCCGTGCCGCTGTACTGAATGCGATTGAGCAATTAGGCTACCGTCCGAATGCCAATGCGCAGGCGTTGGCTTCGCAGAGTTCGGATACATTAGGGGTTGTGGTGACCGATGTAACGGATGCTTTTTTTGCGATTTTAGTAAAAGCGGTAGATCACGTTGCCATGGAACATGGCAAAAATATTTTGATCGGTATGGGGTACCACCAAGCGGAAAAAGAGAAAGAAGCCATTGATACCCTACTGCGTAAACGTTGCCATTGTTTGGTCGTGCATTCCAAAGCGTTAGATGATCAAACTTTAGCAGATTATTTAGAAAGTGTGCCGGGCATGGTGATTATCAACCGCTGTATTAAAGGTTATGAATCCCGTTGTGTCGGCTTGGATAATCAAAAAGGCACCTATATTGCGACCAATACGCTGATTAACGCAGGGCATCGCCATATCGGTTATATTGGTTCGAACCATAGAATTAACGACGAAGCTGAGCGTAAACAAGGTTATTTGAATGCGCTTACAGAACAGGGGATCCCCATTGTCGAAAATGCCATTGTGCATAGCACCCCGGATTTTGAGGGCGGGGAGGAGGCCATGATTAACTTATTGAGTTATAACGATAATTTAACAGCAGTCGTTGCCTACAATGATTCCATGGCGGCAGGTGCGCTATCTGTCCTTAATGAAAACAATATTAACGTGCCGAAACAATTCTCTATTATTGGTTTTGATGATATGCCGATTGCACGTTATTTGGTGCCAAAACTTACAACCATTCGCTATCCTATTGATCTTATGGCAAATTATGCCGCAAAACTGGCGTTAAGCTTGGTGGATAAAAGCTTATCTATGCCTATTAATCCGCAATTTAATCCAACATTAGTCAGACGTTTTTCAGTAGCAAATAGAGAAGCACGGGAAAAATAGGATTAAAACTGCATTATTTTTAAGCGAAAAGATGTAATCGTTTTCATAAATGTGAATATGATCACATTCTTTCCCCAAAAAACAAGGTATCCTTACTGCCAATTACCCGAGTAGCGATTGCAGTGTAAAAAGGTAAGATGATTGATAATAATGCTTTAATGAATTATCACTGAAACAAAGCCCTCTTATTATTTATACCCACAATGAATGGAGAACATGCATTATGAAAAAAACCGTATTAAGTGCAGTTGCTTTAGCCGTAGCTTTCGGTGCCGGCATCAGTGCAGCACAAGCAGAAACCCGTATCGGTGTGACAATCTATAAATATGACGACAACTTTATGTCTTTGATGCGTAAAGAAATTCAAAAAGACGCAGATCAATTAAAAGACGTGAAATTATTAATGAATGACTCTCAAAACGCACAGTCTATTCAAAACGACCAAGTTGACGTATTACTTTCAAAAGGCGTAAAAGCGTTAGCGATCAACTTAGTTGACCCATCTGCTGCACCAACCATCATTGGTAAAGCAAAACCGGACAATATTCCTGTTGTGTTCTTCAACAAAGACCCGGGTGCAAAAGCAATCGCTTCTTATGATAACGCTTACTTTGTCGGTACCGATCCGAAAGAATCCGGTATTATCCAAGGTGACTTAATTGCCAAACAATGGAAAGCCATGCCGGCATTAGACTTAAACAAAGACGGTAAAATCCAATACGTTTTATTGAAAGGCGAACCGGGTCACCCGGATGCAGAAGCGCGTACCAAATATGTGATTGAACAATTAAATGCACAAGGTATCCAAACCGAACAACTCTTCATTGATACCGGTATGTGGGATGCAGCCTTAGCGAAAGATAAAGTGGATGCCTGGTTGTCCAGCTCTAAAGCAAATGACATTGAAGTGATCATTTCTAACAACGACGGTATGGCATTAGGTGCATTAGAAGCGACTAAAGCACATGGTAAAAAATTACCAATCTTTGGTGTTGATGCGCTACCTGAAGCATTACAACTGATCAAGAAAGGTGAACTTGCCGGTACTGTGTTAAATGACGGTGTAAACCAAGGTAAAGCCGTTGTTGAGTTATCGAATAACTTAGCGAACGGCAAACCGGCTACCGAAGGCACCAAATGGGAACTTAAAGACCGTGTGGTACGTGTTCCTTATGTGGGCGTAGATAAAGATAACTTATCTGAATTCTTAAAATAAATTTGTTTTATTAATGTAAGGGGAAGCGTAGGACAATACTTATGTCCCTTCCCCTTTATTTATGAGGTTGGATATGACAGAGCAAATTCACAGTCAAAGCGGAAGCCAAAATGGCGAAGTTCTGCTTACCATGACTAATGTCAGCAAGTCCTTTCCGGGCGTAAAAGCCTTAGATCACGCAAACTTAAGCGTCCGTTCGCATTCTGTACACGCATTGATGGGGGAAAACGGTGCGGGTAAATCCACGTTGTTAAAATGCTTGTTCGGCATTTACGCTAAAGACGAAGGTGAAATCTTGTTTTTAGGCAAACCCGTGAATTTTAAAACCTCAAAAGAAGCTTTAGAAAACGGCATTTCCATGGTGCACCAAGAACTTAACCTTGTGCGTCAAACCAGTGTAATGGATAACCTATGGCTAGGTCGTTACCCGCTGAAAGGGCCTTTTGTGGATCACGCGAAAATGTACCGTGATACCAAAGCGATTTTTGATGAATTGGACATTGATGTTGATCCAAGAGAAAAAGTCGCCAAACTTTCTGTTTCACAAATGCAGATGATCGAAATCGCGAAAGCGTTTTCTTACAACGCGAAAATCGTGATTATGGATGAACCAACATCCTCACTTTCCGAAAAAGAAGTGGAACATCTGTTTAAAATCATTCAAAAATTAAAAGATCGCGGTTGTGGCATTATTTATATATCTCACAAAATGGACGAAATCTTCAAAATTTGTGATGAAATCACCATTTTACGCGATGGCAAATGGATTAACACCATCCCGGTAAAAGGCACAACCATGGATCAAATCGTGTCCATGATGGTAGGCCGTGAACTGACTCAACGTTTCCCGGAAAAAACTAACGTTCCAAAAGAAATCACCTTAGAAGTGGAAAACCTGACAGCGTTAAACCAACCTTCTATTCAAAATGTGTCTTTCAATTTGCGTAAAGGGGAAATTTTAGGGATTGCAGGTCTCGTCGGCGCGAAACGTACGGATATCGTGGAAGCCATTTTCGGCGTGCGTGAACTGAAAAGTGGCACGATTAAACTCAACGGAAAAATAGTAAAAAATCACACCGCACTTGAGGCAATCAATAATGGTTTTGCGCTCGTGACCGAAGAACGTCGTTCAACAGGGATTTACTCTAACTTAAGCATTGAGTTCAATTCGTTGATTTCCAACATGAAATCTTATTTAACCCCTTGGAAACTGCTCAGTAATAAGAAGATGAGCAGTGACACACAATGGGTCATTGATTCCATGAATGTGAAGACACCATCGCACAAAACAACGATTGGCTCACTGTCCGGCGGTAACCAACAAAAAGTCATCATCGGTCGTTGGTTATTAACCCAACCGGAGATTCTGATGTTGGACGAACCGACCCGCGGGATCGATATCGGTGCAAAATTTGAAATTTACCAATTAATTCAGGAACTGGCGAAAAAGGATAAAGGCATCATCATGATTTCTTCCGAAATGCCTGAACTCCTTGGGGTAACCGACCGCATTCTCGTCATGAGTAACGGTAAAGTTGCCGGTATCGTTGAAACGGCAAAAACCTCTCAAGAAGAAATTTTGCAACTTGCCGCAAAATATTTATAAATAACAAAGGAACAAATTATGAGTGCCTTAGAAAAAAATAAATCATTCGATTTCCTAAAACAAAATGCGATTTATTTTGTGTTGTTGATTTTACTTGGCATCATCATCGCACAAGATCCGACATTTCTTAACTTGGTTAACTTCAGTAACATTCTGACCCAATCCTCCGTGCGTTTAATCATCGCTCTTGGGGTTGCTGGCTTATTGGTCACTCAAGGTACCGACTTGTCTGCCGGTCGTCAGGTTGGTCTCGCCGCGGTAATCTCCGCGACCATGTTGCAATCCATGGAAAACATGAACCGTGTTTTCCCTGACCTCGGTGAAATTCCAATTCCGGTAGTTATCCTTGCTGTTTGTGCTGTGGGTGCAGTCATTGGTTTAGTCAATGGTTTGGTTATCGCTTACTTAAACGTAACGCCGTTTATCGCCACCATGGGTACTATGATTATCGTTTACGGTTTCAACTCCCTTTATTACGATGCCGTAGGCGGCTCCCCTATCGCCGGTTTCAGCGAAAACTTCTCCACCTTTGCACAAGGCTTTATCCGTCTAGGTTCGTTTAAGCTTTCCTATATCACCATTTATGCCGCTATTTGTGCTTTCGGTGTGTGGGTGATGTGGAATAAAACACGCTTTGGTAAAAACATTTTTGCTATTGGTGGTAACCCTGAAGCGGCAAAAGTTTCCGGTGTAAACGTTGCTCGTAACCTTGTTGTCATCTATATGATTGCCGGTATGTTCTATGCGTTCGGTGGTATGTTGGAAGCCGGTCGTATCGGTTCAGCAACCAATAACCTCGGTTTCATGTATGAATTGGATGCTATCGCAGCCTGCGTGGTAGGCGGTGTGTCTTTCGCTGGTGGTGTGGGTACGGTTATCGGTGTGATTACTGGGGTAATCATCTTCACCGTCATTAACTATGGTTTGACGTATATCGGTGTAAACCCTTATTGGCAATACATCATCAAAGGTAGCATCATCATCCTGGCTGTGGCTATCGACTCCTTGAAATACGCGAAGAAAAAATAATCTTCCGATTCATGAAACGTTAAAAAACGCCATAAAAAACGACCGCACTTTATATGTTATGGCTCGATGGCATAAAAAGAAACCCGATGTAATATCGGGTTTCTTTTTTATCAGTTAATCTTTTACCAGCCCTAAATTGCCGATTTTAATTCCCAAATGTCCCAATGCTACCGGAGAGATTTGCTCACTCAGGTAAATAAATAATTCGTCCACGTCAGTAAAAACTTTTTTGATTTTAATTTGCTCTTCTACTTTTCGGGTAAATTCATATTGCACGTTATCGCCGTGAATATGCGCTTCCAAAGTTATGTAAATGGTTTCAAAGAAATGACTTTGTGCACCTTCTTCTCCCGGATCGCTGATTCTGACATTCCATGTGTTGTTAAATAAAATTTCTGTTTTCACTGTCATAATAACCTCATTTATATCAATACATTACATAAACTTTACGAATAGAAAAAGCCCGATAATAAAATCTCTTATCATAGAAATCTTATTATCGGGCTTTTCGTAATAACGATTCGCATGTTTCGCTTGACGTTGATAGCTGCCTTTGCCTTTCTTATTTCGTTCAATGCGTTGGCGAAAGAGTTTATCGTGTAATAACGCTTGAATTGCATTCTCTTTAATCACACCGCTCTGATGCTGATAGGTCATTGTTCCTTGCGAATGTTGAGGCGGTGTCTGCAAGGCATGTTTTTGTTTTGCCATGATTTTTCCTCTTGTGAATGAAAATATAATGTGTTTTTTAAGGGCTAAAAACGGCACACATTATAGCGGATTCCACTGAAATGAAAAGCCGTTGCACGGAAAGCGAAACGCGAAAACCCAATTTTTATTGGCATTTCACTGTCGCCTTTTTGTACAAAAAAAGGTAGAATTAGCCCCTTTTTTATTACCGCGATAGACTTTTTGAGAAAATTTATGAGTTCTACCCCAAACATCGGCTTTGTCAGCCTTGGTTGTCCCAAAAATTTAGTGGATTCAGAACGTATTCTGACGGAATTACGTTCCAACGGTTATAACATTATTCCAAGCTATGAAAACGCCGATTTAGTGATCGTTAACACCTGCGGCTTTATTGACAGCGCCGTACAAGAATCTTTGGAAGCCATTGGCGAAGCCTTGGAAGAAAACGGCAAAGTAATTGTGACCGGTTGCCTTGGCGCAAAAGAAGATCAAATTCGCCAAGTTCACCCAAAAGTGTTGGAAATCAGCGGCCCACACAGTTATGAAACCGTGATGAACCAGGTGCAAAAATATGTTCCGAAACCGGCCTATAATCCGTATGAAAGCCTGCTGCCGGCGCAAGGTGTGAAACTTACGCCAAAACATTACGCCTATTTAAAAATTTCCGAAGGCTGCGACCATCGTTGCACGTTCTGTATTATCCCGTCTATGCGTGGCGATTTGGACAGCCGTCCGATTACTCAAGTCTTAGATGAAGCCAAACGTTTGGTGGATGCCGGCGTAAAAGAGCTGTTAATCGTGTCCCAAGACACGTCCGCTTACGCCTTAGACCAAACCAAAGAAAACCAAAACAAAACCGTCTTCTGGAACGGTATGCCGATTAAGAATAACTTGATCAATTTGTGTCAACAATTGGGCAATTTGGGCGTTTGGGTGCGTTTGCATTATGTGTATCCCTATCCGCACGTAGATGAACTCATTCCGCTCATGGCGGCAGGCAAGTTGTTGCCTTATTTAGATATTCCACTGCAACACGCCAGCCCGAAAATTCTGAAAGCCATGAAAAGACCTGGCAAAATCGACCGCACTTTAGAGCGCATTAAAGCATGGCGTGAAATTTGCCCGGAATTAACCTTACGCTCCACCTTTATTGTTGGCTTCCCGGGGGAAACGGAAGAAGATTTCCAAATGCTGTTGGATTTCTTGAAAGAAGCACAGCTAGACCGCGTGGGCTGTTTCAAATTCAGCTCGGTAGAAGGCGCGCCGGCGACAGATATGCCGGATCAAGTACCGGAAGACGTGAAAGAAGAACGTTATCATCGTTTCATGCAACTCCAACAAGCCATTTCCGCGGCCCGTTTACAACAAAAAATCGGCAAAACGTTGAAAGTCATTTTGGATGAAATCAATGAAGAAGGCATTATTGGTCGTTCCATGGCAGATGCACCGGAAATTGATGGCTTGGTGTATGTAGATAATCAAAGCCAAAGTGCGGTCAATATTGGCGATGTGATTTCTGTGCATATTACGGATGCCGATGAATACGATTTATGGGGAACCTGTTAATTCCTTCAACAAAAATCCTCGCCATGAGGATTTTTTTATCACGTTAGGAGAAAAAGAATGCAACAAATCAAAATCCTTTTCGTCTGTTTAGGCAATATTTGTCGTTCCCCGATGGCGGAATATTTAATGCGGGAAAAAATTAAACAAGCCCATTTGCAAGATAAAATTTTTACTGCCAGCGCCGGTACCTCCGGTTGGCATGACGGTGAAGGCATGCACTGTGGCACGGCCGACATCCTGGATCAACATAAAATCGCGTCAAATGATTTTGTTAGCCGCAAAGTGCGGTCAAAAGATTGGGCAGATTTTGATTATCTGATTGCTATGGACAATGAGAATCTACGGGATTTGGAAACGCTATTTGGACATCATCCGGAAAAACTGTTTCAAATCACCGCACTTTGCCCAGATTTAGGCATCGATCACATTCCGGATCCGTGGTTTACCAAAAATTTCAATCAAACCTATGAGTTATTAGATGCGTGTTGCGATGCGTTATTAGATAAAATTAAGCAAGAACACAGACTGTAATAAGCGTTATACGTTATACACTTATTTTGTGATCTCTCGCACATTTATTTTCAGTGAGATTTGCTACTATAACCCTAACATAACAATCGTTATGTCGAATCAAAACTTGATATGAGGTATTTCCACTATGTTTCCTGAATTTAGAGATCTAATTACTAAACTTAAAACTGAAGATGCACATTTTGCCAATTTGTTTGATAAACATAATGAGCTCGATCAACGTATTAAAAACATCGAATCCAATATTGAATTGGGCACGCACAATGAAGTGGAATTGTTGAAGAAGGAAAAATTACGTTTAAAAGATGCCATGTACGAAGTGTTGAAAAAGGCTGACGCAAAATAAGTTAATGGCAGAGAATGCACGTGTAAAGTGCGGTCAAAAACTCAGTAATTTATCGCTGACTGCGGCACGATGAAGCGCATTATGCCAACGTGTCTTAAGTAAGATTTAAGCGCCACGGCACGGAATCCAATGTGGAACGTGCATGATGGCGCTTAATTAATGTAAGAAAGACAAATGCTGAGGTTGTTAGCATTACGTTAAGTGATTATATCGCGGCTCACTTCAACAGAAATAAAAAGGACTGATTTCGATGTAATATCGTTATCAGTCCTTAATTTTATTGTCTCGTTTTTCGTGGGCGGATTCAATTCTTAATTATTTTCCACCGCACTTTTGGTGTCTCGTCGTTGGCTTATTTAATTACACCACATGCCATACGTGCACCGCCACCGCCAAGTGGTGCTGGATGATCAGAGTGATTGTCGCCACCGGCATGGATCATGATGGAATGACCACGAACCTCATCAAGGTGTTTAAGGCGTGGCGCAAGAACCGGATTGGTGGCTGTGCCATCATGTAATACGGTTAATGCCGGTAAATCCCCTAAATGGGCGTCATCTTGCCATGGATAGCCATGTTGTTTTGTGCCTTTAGGATCCCAGTGACCGCCAGCGCCTAAGCCCGCGGTGAGTTTTCCTTCTTTTTCTTTTGGTTCACAACTTGGATTTTCATGAATATGAAAACCATGTAATCCTTCGCTTAATCCTTGTAAATTCGGGGTAAACACTAAACCGTAATTGGATTCGGTAATGGTAACGGTCCCCACATCTTTATTACCGTTTACCGGATCAAGTTGTTGCACTTTCACTTCAATGGAAGCACCGGCAGGTGCCATATGATCGTGTTTATGTTCATGCGCATTGGCGACAGCGCTCGCACAGATTGCGCTGATGCTTACGGCTAAGAGCGTTTTAAATTTCATTTATGTACTCCTTTTATGTTAAAAGTCTTTCTTATTCTAACTAAAATGAGGCATAAATTGAATGTTTTTTAAGAAGTTATTGGCTATCAAAGTTATTTGGCATTTTTATCTAACAGAGTTTTATCTTTTTCTTTCATCAAAATAGGATTGATTTATAATAGGAATCGTTACGATTTCATTTAGGAGGAATACGATGGCGAAAGAAGAAGTGGGCCATAATTTTTTGGCACGTCTAGGTAAAACCCGTTTACGTCCGGGCGGTCGCAAAGCGACAGAATGGTTAATTGCGAGCGGTGACTTTAATAAAGAGAAAAAAGTCCTCGAAGTGGCTTGCAATATGTGTACCACCGCCATTGGTTTGGCAAAACAATATGGTTGTCAGATTGAGGGTGTTGATTTAGATGAAAACGCCTTGGAAAAAGCCAAGGCCAATATTGCAGCAAATAACTTGCAGGACAAAATTCATGTGCAACGCGCCAATGCGATGAAATTACCTTTTGAAGACAATACGTTTGACATTGTGATTAATGAGGCGATGCTTACCATGTTGCCTGTTGAAGCCAAAATGAAAGCCGTTGCTGAATATTTTCGCGTATTGAAACCGGGTGGCTTTTTGCTGACTCATGATGTGATGTTAGTGGGGGATGACCATAAAACCATTTTGGAAAATATGCGTAATGCCATCAATGTGACGGTCACGCCATTAACCAAAGACGGTTGGAAACAAGTGTTTTTAGACAGTGGTTTTCGTAATATCGAAACCTTTTCCGGTGAGATGACACTGTTGTCGCCAAAAGGCATGATCTATGACGAAGGCGTGTTAGGCACATTGAAAATTATTAAAAATGCTATGAAAGCAGAAAATCGTGAGCAGTTTAAGCGAATGTTTAGCACGTTTAATGACCCTGAGCATAAATTGCATTTTATTGCGGTTTGTAGTCAGAAGTGATCGACTTTTTTGAGATTAGCCTCCCAAACTGGAGGCTAATTTCTTTTATAACAATTCAATTTTCCCTGACTCAATCTTAAAAGTGCGGTGCTTTTTCGGTTGCATTTCTTTGAGCTGGTTTTGTGTAATGGCGGTGACAAAAACTTGGGAGCCACTGTTTTGTAAGCGTTCAGCAAGAAGACTACGTTTTGTTTGGTCTAGCTCGGAGGCAAAGTCATCAATGAGGAAAATACAATGGCGCTGTTTTTGTTGCATCAAGTGCTCGCCTTGAGCTAAACGTAGTGCGCACATTAATAATTTCAACTGACCGCGCGATAAAATATCTTCTACCGGTAATCCGTTAGCTTTAAAGCGAAAATCGGCTTTTTGCGGACCGGACACCGTATAGCCTAATGCACGATCCCGTTCAAAATTACGCGCCAATAATTCGGCATAGTTTTGTTCTTTTTCCCAGCCTTGATGAAAGCTCACACTAATGTCGAGTTCCGGTAGAAATAAACGGCAGGTTTGTTCAATTTCTGGTTGCAAGGCTTGTGCATATTCAGATCTTAGCTGACTTACCTGCTCAGCAAGTTTGACTAATTCCACATCCCAAATTTTCATTTGTTGATAACCGGAAACTTGCTGTAAGGCGGCATTTCGTTGTTTGAGTAAACGACTTAAACTCGCCCACAGAGTATAAAAACTCACGTGATGATGAAATAAGCCCCAATCCAGAAAGGCGCGACGATAGCTTGGACCGCCATTGAGCAAATTTAAACCTTCCGGCGTGATGATTTGCATGGGCAACAGGTGTGCGAGGTCGGAAATTTTATTGCCGTCTTCGCCGTTGATTTTCACGAGCGTGTTGCCTTGGCGGAGTTTTTGCAAGCCTACCGACCATTGGTGTTTCTGTTCTTGAATTTGTCCGAAAAGGGTAAAGTGCGGTTGATCGTAAGAAATAATCCGATTACTGACCGCACTTTTAAAAGAGCGTCCGTGACCTAAATAGAAAATGGCTTCCAGTAAGCTGGTTTTGCCACTGCCGTTGTTACCGACCAAAAAGTTAAAGCCGTGATCCAATTCCAGATCCACGGCTTGTAAATTACGAAAATTTTCAACGGTTAAACGTGAAATCGCCATACATTATAAACGCATTGGCATAATCACATATTCTGCGCTAGCGTCTTCACAGTCTTCAATTAAGCAGCTGGAAGAAGCATCGGTTAAGCGCATACGCACTTGGTTGCATTTCAACGCATTCAACACGTCGAGAATGTAGCTAACGTTAAAGCCCACTTCCATTTCTTCGCCGCTGTAAGACACATCAATGATTTCTTCCGCGACTTCTTGTTCCGGGTTGGTGGCGGTGATTTTCAGTTGATTTTCACTCAGTTGTAAGCGTACGCTACGGAAACGTTCGTTAGATAAAATTGCAGCGCGTACAAAGGCTTGTTTTAAGGTTTCCCAACTGGCTTCAACGATGCGGGTTGCATTGCGTGGCAACACACGACGGTAATCCGGGAAACGACCGTCAATAAGTTTTGACGTAAAGGTGATGTTATTTAATTGAATACGTAGGTTATTTGTGCCGATTTGCAAACGCGCCGGTTGATCGCTTGGTTCCAACAAACGTGCCAGTTCTAACACACCTTTACGCGGTAAAATCACGGAATGGGTTTGTAAATCTTGTTCTAATGGAATGGTACAAACTGCTAAACGATGACCATCGGTTGCAACGGTGCGTAATAAATTGCCTTCCGTTTCAAATTTCATACCATTTAAGAAATAACGCGCATCTTGATTCGCCATGGAAAATTGCGTAGCTTCAATTAAACGGCGTAGGGTCGCTTGCTCAAGGGTGAAATCCACTTCTGATTGCCAATCCGTGAGATTTGGATAATCTTCCGCCGGCAAGGTGGATAAATTAAATTTACTGCGATCTGAGCGCACAATGGCGCGATCTTCTTCAAATGTGACGGTAATTTCTGCATTGTCCGGCAAGCTACGACAAATATCTAAGAATTTCTTTGCCGGCATGGTGAATTTGCCGTCTTGTTCGGCATGAAGCAATGGTGTTTTGGTGGAGAGTTCCACTTCTAAATCTGTGCCGGTAATGCTTAATTGATGATTCTCAATGTGCAATAAGACGTTATTTAACACGGGAATATTCGGACGGCTATTTAATACGCCACACACTTGTTGCAATGGCTTCAATAGATTTTCGCGAGAAATAATAAATTGCATTTGGTGACTCCTATACGGATAAAATTCGAATTAAATTAGCCCAATCTTCTTGGATATCCAGCTCGGATTCTCGTAATTCAACCACTTTACGACACGCGTGTAATACTGTCGTATGATCGCGATCCCCGAAAGACTTGCCGATTTCCGGCAGACTACGGTTAGTTAATTCTTTCGCTAAAGCCATTGCTACTTGGCGTGGGCGAGCCACTGAGCGGGAGCGGTTTTTCGATTTTAAATCGGAGACTTTAATACGATAGTATTCCGCCACCACTTTTTGAATATTGTCAACTGTGACTAATTTATCTTGCAGTGCCAGCATATCTTTCAGGGTTTCACGTACAAAATCGATGGTAATCGGTTCACCTTTAAATTCCTGCATGGCTTTTACTCGGTTTAAGGCACCTTCCAATTCACGCACGTTGGTGCGTAATTTTTGACCGATGAAAAACGCCACATCGTGGGGTAAATCTACGTTATTTTCTTCCGCTTTTTTCATCAAAATGGCAACACGGGTTTCAAGATCCGGCGGTTCAATGGCGGTTGTCAGTCCCCAACCAAAACGAGATTTTAGGCGTTCTTCAATTTTTTCAATTTCCCGTGGATAACGGTCTGAAGTCAAAATGATTTGGCGACCACGTTCAAATAAGGTATTGAAAATATGGAAGAATTCTTCTTGGGTTTTTTCTTTATCGCTGAAAAATTGAATGTCATCCACTAACAACGCATCTAAAGAGCGGTAGAATTTTTTAAATTCTTCCATTTTGTTGTCACGAATATATGCCACAACCTGTTGCACAAAACGCTCGGAGTGAATATATACCACACGCGCCGCCGGATTATTGGCGATAATGCCGTTGCCGATGGCGTGCAGCAAGTGGGTTTTACCTAATCCTGTGCCGCCGTATAAGAAAAGTGGATTTGCGGTTTGTTCGCCGGGATTATCTGCCACTTTTTGTGCCACAGCACGTGCCAGTTGGTTGGATTTCCCCTCAACGAAGTTATCAAATACCAATTTAGTGTTTAAGTTGGAATTATAAGGCGTTTTACTGGTGTTTTTTTCTTCCGTAAAACCGACCGCACTTTGTTTTTTCGTAGGTTTCTCTACTTTGGGTGCAGTGGGTTTAATGCCTTCAATCACGGATACATTGAGATTGGGGTTTGCGCTGGCTTGACGGGCAACATCCAGAATTAATGGCAGGTAATTATCGATCACCCATTTTTGCACAAAGGCATTTGACGCATAAAGCAAAAGGCTCTCAGTCGTTGCCTCAGCTTGCAACGGATAAAGCCAAATTTTGAAATCGTCTGCAGGAATTTTATCTTGAATTTGTAACAAACAGCTTTGCCAAAGTGCATCAGACCGGTTTTCCACTTTATGTATCCCTAATTAATAGTAATTGATGATTTTCATAGGTGTTTAACCAACCGGCGATATGTTTGTTTTTATGTTGTCTAGCTGGCAACAGAATATCCTAAAACGCGGATTTTCGGCTGAAAGTGCGGTTGGAAAGAGAGGCATTTTACAACAAAGGGAAAAAAAGATCTTTAACCGATGATCAAAAAATGCAAAAAAGGTTGCTTGCCATTTTTTGTTAAAAACGTATAATTTCGGAGCTTCTAAATGCATGAGTTGGGGAAAATTTAAACAGTTTTTAGATTTCTCCTTGATTCTTATTTGACGGATGGCGAGTTTACGATTAAAATTCGACTCCTTAATTTTTGAATATTCTTATTTTTTGCGTGTTTTTAAAACATTCAAAATAGAAACTGTTAATTCACTATTTTTTAGGTACATAATAATGAAACGCACATTTCAACCTTCCGTATTAAAACGCAACCGTACTCACGGCTTCCGTGCTCGTATGGCTACGAAAAATGGCCGTCAAGTTTTAGCTCGTCGTCGCGCTAAAGGTCGTAAAAGTTTATCTGCCTAATCGCATATTAATGTGGTTAAGCTAAACTTTCCTAGGGAGTTACGTTTGTTAACTCCCGAACATTTTAAATACGTCTTCCAACAGCCGTTTCGCGCTAGTTCACCTGAAATCACCATTCTTGCCCGCCAAAATCACCTTGAGCACCCACGCTTAGGTTTAACTGTGGCAAAAAAACACCTCAAACGTGCCCATGATCGTAATCGTATTAAGCGTTTATGCCGTGAATCCTTTCGTTTGAGCCAACACCGTTTACCGTCTTATGATTTTGTTGTTGTCGCTAAACAAGGAATTGGTCGTTTAGACAACCGCACTTTATGGCAAATACTGGATAAATTATGGCAACGACACATTCGTTTGGCGCAAAAATCCTGATCGGATTCATTCGGTTCTATCAAGTTGTTATCAGCCCATTAATCGGCCCTCGTTGCCGTTTTACTCCGACTTGTTCCTGCTATGGCATTGAGGCGTTAAAAAACCATGGCATGGTAAAAGGAGGTTGGCTTACGATAAAACGTATATTAAAATGTCATCCCTTACACGCGGGTGGATACGATCCTGTTCCACCAAAGATCAATAATAACAAAACAGAGAATAAATAATGGATTCAAGACGAAGCCTGCTAGTCATCGCACTACTCTTTATGTCTTTTGTTGTTTATCAGCAATGGCAACTTGATTATCACACGCCAAAACCAACGGTTACCGAGCAAGTAAAAAATGCCGTTTCTGATGTTCCCTCTTCAGCAAATTTAAATGCCGTTGCAGCAACAAACGAAACGTCAACCAACGGTCGTATTATCACCTTAGAAAATGATGTATTCCGCTTGCAAATCAATACAGCTGGTGGCGATGTTATCCGTTCAGAATTATTAAAATACGATGCCGAATTGAATTCCAATACGCCATTCGTATTATTACAAAATACACCGGAACACCAGTATGTTGCGCAAAGTGGGTTAATCGGTAAAGACGGCATTGATACCAAAGCCGAACGTGCCTTATACCAAGTGGAAGGCGACACCTTTAAATTGGCAGAAGGACAAAATGAATTGGTGGTTCCTTTTACCTATGAGCGTAACGGGGTAACCTATCGCAAAATTTTTGTGTTGAAACGTGGCGAATATGCGGTTGCGGTTAATTATGAAATTAATAACCAAAGTGATACTTCAATTGAAGTAGAGCCTTATGCCCAATTAAAACATCGTTTAGTGGACAGTTCCGATAGCATAGCGATGCCAACCTACACCGGTGGTGCCTATTCTTCTTCTGAAACTAACTACAAAAAATACAGTTTCAGCGATATGGAAAATGCCGATCTCTCTATTCAAACAAAAGCTGGTTGGGTTGCGGTATTACAGCATTACTTTGTTTCTGCTTGGATCCCAAATCAAGATGTAGATAACCAGCTTTATACCCGAACTGATAAAGCGAATAATGTCGGCTCAATTGGTTATCGTAGTCCGGTGGTAGTGATTCAACCACATAGCACTGAAACCTTAACCAGCAAATTATGGACAGGTCCAAAATTACAAAATGAAATGGCACAAGTGGCCGATCATTTAGATTTAACCGTGGACTATGGTTGGGCATGGTTCATTGCAAAACCGCTTTTCTGGTTACTTACGTTTATTCAGCAATTAGTCCATAACTGGGGCGTTGCCATCATCTGTATTACATTAATCGTGAAAGCCATTTTATATCCGCTTACGAAAGCGCAATACACGTCTATGGCCAAAATGCGTATGTTACAACCGAAATTGCAAGAAATGCGCGAACGTTTCGGTGATGATCGTCAACGCATGAGCGAAGAAATGATGAAATTGTATCGAGACGAAAAAGTGAATCCATTAGGCGGTTGCTTCCCGTTATTGTTACAAATGCCGATTTTCATCGCTTTATACTGGACGTTCATGGAAGCGGTTGAACTACGCCATGCGCCATTCTTTGGCTGGATTCAAGACTTGTCTGCACAAGATCCGTATTATATCCTACCGATCTTAATGGGGGCTTCCATGTTTTTGTTGCAAAAAATGTCGCCAACACCGGCTGCTGACCCGATGCAACAAAAGATCATGAATTTCATGCCGTTAATGTTCATGGCATTCTTCCTTTGGTTCCCAGCTGGCTTAGTACTTTACTGGTTAGTGTCTAACCTCATCACGATTATCCAACAACAGCTGATTTATCGTGGTTTAGAGAAAAAAGGGTTACATACCCGTCATAAAAAATAAACCTTACGTTTTCAATGAAAGTAAGTAACATCGGGACTGGTTTCTAAGAAACCAGTCCTCTTTTTATCTCAGTTCCCAAAAGAACGACATAGAATCGGAGATAACACATGGCAAAACGCAAACAAGATGATTTTGAATGGCAAAATGAAGAACAAGAAGAGATTATTTGGGTTAGTAAAAGTGAAATAAAACGTGATGCCGAAGCATTAAAAAAACTCGGTGAAAAATTGGTTGAGTTAACACCGGCAAAATTAGACAAAATTCCACTTGATGATAACTTACAAGAGGCGATTTGTCTTGCTCAGCGTCTGCAAAAAGAAGCACGTCGTCGCCAGTTACAATATATTGGTAAATTATTGCGAAATACAGACGTTGAACCTATTCAAGAGGCACTTGATAAGATTGAAAATAAACACTTACAACAGCAGGTAGTCCTACATAAACTAGAATTATTGCGTGATGAACTTATCGAACAAGGCGACACGGCATTAACTCGCCTACTTAATGACTATCCACAAGCCGACCGACAACAATTACGCAATCTTATCCGTTCAGCCAAAAAGGAAAAAGAGCAAAATAAACCTGCCAAAGCGTATCGTGAACTTTTTCAATGTTTAAAGGAGATCTTTCTTACGGAGTCGCTTTAGTAGGCGGTGATAAGGCTTTAAAAGCGTGAATGTGGAGCTTAATACCGTCAAATAGTTTTTTGATTGGTTATGCCACAATAAACTACTGAATAAATAAAAAGCCCTCGTCACAGGGACAAGGGCTACGATCAAAATCAGTTAAAAACTAACCCATACCGTATTTTTTTAATTTTTTACGCAAAGTGCCGCGGTTAATACCGAGCATAGTTGCAGCACGAGTTTGATTGCCGCGAGTATATTGCATAATCATATCTAACATTGGGTGTTCGACTTCTGCCAGTACCAATTCATACAGATCATTCACATCTTGACCGTCCAATTGGGATAAATAATTTCTTAACGCTTGTTTTACAGAGTCGCGCAATGGTTTGTTAGTGACTTGAGATTGAGAATTCAGCACTGAAACAGTTAATGCTTCTGCCGGATTACGTTGTTCTAGCATTTTTCTATCCATTAATTAAATCAAATTAAACTAAAAAATCGCTCTAATGCGGACAATTGTGCCGAAGCAGAGGTGAGCGCATTAAAATCTTGTTTAAAAACAGAATCGGGTTGAATGTCCTGTAAATACCAAGCAATATGCTTGCGTGCAATTCGGTAGCCTTTTTCTTCTCCGTAAAAGCGATGCAATTCACGGATATGCTGTAAAATTACACGACATTTTTCTTCTAAGCTTGGCGCCTGAATAATCGAATGATGTTCCACCAGTCCCACCACAGATTGAAACAACCAAGGTCGGCCTAGTGCACCACGTCCGATCATAATGCCATCCGCACCCGTGTCATCGAGTACCGCTTTGGCTTTTTGGGCAGAAGTAATATCACCGTTAGCAATCACTGGAATGGAAACTTGCTGTTTCACCAATCGAATATGTTCATATTCCGCCTCGCCTTCAAATTTGCAGGCGCGGGTACGACCATGAATGGTTAACGCTTGAATACCACTTTGTTCCGCGATTTTGGCGATTTCTACACAATTTCGATTTTCCAAATCCCAACCTGTGCGAATTTTTAAGGTTACCGGAACCTCAACAGACTTCACCACAGACTCAAGAATTTGTCGAACAAGTCGGGGATATTGCAAAAGTGCGGAGCCCGCCATTTTACGATTCACCTTCTTTGCCGGACAGCCCATATTAATATCAATAATTTGAGCGCCGTATTCCACATTAACTTGAGCGGCTTGTGCCATTTCATCGGGATCGGAACCCGCAATTTGTACGGCGTTTATACCGGCGTCTTGGTGATGAGCCAGACGCAATTTTGATTTTTCGGTATGCCACACCTGCGGGTTGGTTGACATCATTTCTGAGAAGGTCAAACCTGCGCCATACATAGCACAAATTCGACGAAAAGGTTGATCAGTAATGCCGGCCATGGGCGCCAATAAAATGCGATTTTTTAATTGATAATGACCAATCCGCATTATGACTCCCAAATTTCCAACGACTTGACCAAGCTCGGTTGCCAACCGACAAGGTGCGCTATCATACGCACTTTTCGAACGTTTGCAAAGGGTAATTTTTATACAAAATAGATTTTTTTGATCATCCGGTGAAATTGGCTGTAATGCAAGGAGAGGTGAAGGCAAAATAAGTCATGGTGAATTCAAAAATCCGCCGAAAAAGTCGTTTCAAAAAAGGGGAGGCACTGAAAAACAGAGTGGTCAGATGCTCGTTATTATGAGCGTTCAGGAGATGTTGATAACATCCAAAGTGCGGTTGTTTTTCTCATTTTTTTCGCAAAATAAAGGGCCTGATGATGTTCAGGCCCGAAGTGATTGTTCACGAAGGATTAACGCATAGTTACGAATTCTTCCGAACCGGTCGGGTGAATAGCCACTGTGTTGTCAAAATCCGCTTTTGTCGCGCCCATTTTAATAGCAACAGCAAAACCTTGGATCATTTCGTCCACACCAAAACCGATACCATGTAAGCCCACGATTTTTTCCTCTTTACCAACGCACACCAATTTCATGCGGCAAGCTTGTCGGTGTTGGGTAACAGCCGTGTACATAGAGGTAAAAGAAGATTTATACACTTTCACATTTTCCGCACCATATTGCTCAATGGCTTGTGGTTCGGTTAATCCGACAGTACCAATTGGCGGATGACTGAACACCACGGACGGCACTAAATTATAGTCTAAATGTTCGTTCGGTTTATGGTTAAACAGGCGTTCGGATAGACGACGTCCGGCTGCAACTGCCACCGGCGTGAGTTCAATACCACCCTCAATAATATCACCTACTGCATAAATACCCGGCACATTGGTGTTTTGGTATTTATCTACCTTGATGAAACCACGTTCATTCGCTTCTACACCGGCGGCGTGTAAATTAATTTTATCAGTCGTCGGCTCACGTCCAATGGCCCAAATCAGGCAATCGATGGTTTGCTCACGACCGTCCTCGAAGTGAAGCGTCACCGAACCATCTGCATTTTTCACCACCTCTTTTGGAATGGCATGGGTGTGTAGCGTAATGCCGTCTTGTTGCATAGATTCCACTAAGGTTTCCACCATCATCGGATCAAAATTACGCAACGGCGCGTGTTTACGCACAAATAAATGGGTTTCCACACCAAGGCTGTTCAAGACGCCTGCCAACTCCACAGCAATATAACCGGCACCAACAACGGCGACACGTTTAGGCAGCTCGGTTAACGCAAAAACACCATCAGAATCAATACCGTATTCCGCGCCTTTTATTGCAGGAATACTTGGACGTCCACCGGTAGCAATCAAAATATGATCTGCTGTCACTTGTTCGGTGGAACCATCGTCGAAAGTCACTTGAAGGGTATTTTTATTGACAAATTGAGCAAAACCGCGAATCACATCCACGTTATTTTTGGCTAATACGTTATCGTATGAGGTATGAATGCGGGAAATATAAGCTTGACGGCTTTCTACCAACTTGGCGAAATCAAATTTTTTCACATCCACATCAAAGCCATAATCCGGTGCATAATGATGGATGGCTTCTGCAATTTGTGCACCATAAAACATCACTTTTTTCGGCACACAGCCTACGTTAACACAGGTACCGCCTAAATGTTTGGCTTCAATAATGGCACATTTTTTGCCATAGCTTGCTGCACGGTTAACGGAAGCGATACCGCCACTGCCACCACCGATGGCAATATAGTCATAATGTTTTGTCATAGTCTGTCCTTAATTAATAAAATTGCGGCATATTCTCTAATAAACCGCGTTTTTCATGCAAACTGAATAAATAAATCGGTCTAATCGGTGTTATCTCAGTCAATAACATTATTCCGGCGTAATCCAATTGACCGACCAACTGCCTGTGCCTTGTGGCACAAGTGCGGTGGTTAAATACGGCAAAATGGATTTCATCTGCTGTTCTAACATCCAAGGGGGATTCACCACAATCATATCGCTAGCTGTCATGCCACGTTGATCAGAATCCGGGCGCACGGCCAATTCAATTTGCAAAATTTTACGAATTCCTGAGGCTTCCAACCCTTTTACAATCCGTTTGGTTTGCTGACGTAACACCACCGGATACCAAATCGCATACACACCGGTTGCAAAACGTTTGTAACCTTCTTCAATGGCTTTCACCACCAAATCATAGTCATCTTTCAGTTCATAAGGCGGATCAATCAGCACTAAGCCACGACGCTCTTTCGGCGGCAAGGTGGCTTTGACTTGTTGAAAGCCATCGCCGATTTTCACCGTCACATTTTCAAATTCTTTGAAATTATTGCGTAATAACGGAAAGTCGCTTGGGTGTAATTCCACCATCAATGCGCGATCCTGTGGGCGCAATAAATTGGCAGCTAATAACGGGGAACCGGCGTAATAGCGCAATTCTTTCCCGCCATAATTCAGCTTTTTAATCAGTGCCACATAGCGCGCCACTTCCGGCGGTAAATCCTCTCGTTCCCACAAACGGCCGATGCCATCCACATATTCAGCCGTTTTCTCCGCTTCTGCGCTAAATAAACGATAACGTCCCGCGCCTGCATGGGTATCTAAATAATAAAAACCTTTTTCTTTTTTCTGTAGGCTTTCAATAATCAGCATTAACACGATATGTTTCAACACATCCGCATGGTTGCCGGCATGAAAACTATGGCGATAACTTAGCATAAATCCTACTTATAACCGTTTCAAAAACGTTGTAAAAAACCACCGCACTTTTGTGCAGAAAAAAGAAGCCCAACAGCTGTCGGGCCTCCTATAATACACTAGAATAATTCTTCCGGTTGACCACCGACAGGATTGTTTAACAACTCACTTGGTACATAATAGCCACGCTCTTCAACATAAACACGGGTTGGTTCAGTGCCTTTAATAAAATATTCCACACGCCCACCGTTGGCTAGCAAACCAGAACGCACATCAATGCGTTTTTCCACAATATTCGCCGGTGTCGGTAAATTACGCTCAGGCGTATCTTTCAAAATAGCCTTCATATAACTTATCCATGCCGGCATCGCACTTTTCGCACCTGCCTCACCGCGACCTAAATCGAATTTATTGTCATCAAAACCAATATACACAGCCGTCGTTAAGTTCGCACCAAACCCAGCATACCATGCCACTTTGGAGTTGTTGGTCGTCCCGGTTTTACCGCCAATGTCTTTACGTTTAATTTCATTTGCCATGCGCCAACTGGTGCCTTTCCAACCCAATCCTTGTTCACCGTAGATGGCGGTATTTAATGCGCTACGAATCAAGAACGCCAATTCACCGCTAATGACGCGTGGAGCATATTGTGTGGCGGATGAGCTTGTTTTCGCTTCTGCCATCAAGTTCAAATTTTCTTCTTTTACGGCATCGGCACGTGGCTGTAATTCCGGAATATCTGGGACATTTTCCCCTTGCTCGATTTCTTCTTCTCCGTTGGTCGCCTCATCACTGCGTTTTAAATTGTCCGCAACCGTCAAATCCGTATTTTTAAAGCCATCTAGCTTCTCCGTTTCACCATAAATAACCGGCACATTATCACAAGTTGGGCAAGCTAATTTCGGATTTGCCACAAAAATTTCCTTGCCGGTGTTATCTAAGATTTTATTGATAATATAAGGATCGATTAAATAACCGCCATTATCGAACACCGCATAACCGCGCGCCATTTCAAGTGGCGTAAAGGAGGCCGCACCTAATGCAAGGGCTTCACTGGCAAAATATTGATCCCGCTTGAAACCGAAACGTTGTAAGAAATCCGCCACGAAATCAACACCGGTCATTTGCATGGCACGGATCGCAATCATGTTTTTAGATTGCCCCAATCCTACTCGTAAACGTAATGGGCCATCATAACGATCCGGGGAGTTTTTCGGGCGCCATTCTTTTTGTCCCGGTTTTTTCAATACAATCGGCGTATCTTGCAACACACTGGATAGGGTTAAGCCTTTTTCCAAGGCAGCAGCATAAATAAACGGTTTAATGGAAGAGCCTACTTGCACTAAAGATTGTGTTGCACGGTTAAATTTACTTTGTTCAAAACTAAATCCACCCACAATGGCTTCAATGGCGCCATTGTCACTGTTTAATGACACTAACGCGGAGTTAGCTTGCGGAATCTGGCCTAAGACCCATTCACCCTTGTCATTTTTACGAATCCAAATTTGATCCCCAGTTTTTACCGGATTGGTTTGTCCGGTCCAACGCATGGCGCTACTTGGCAATGTCATCTTTTCCTCAGATGCTAACAGCAATTCTGCGCCGGATTTGGAAATGCTGATGACGGCGGCGGGAATAAACGGTTCAGAATTCGGTAATTTTTTCAAGAAGCCAATAATGGTGTCGTTATCCCAAGGGGTTTCGCCTTTTTTCCACAATGGTGCACCGCCACGGTAGCCATGACGCATATCATAAGCGATTAAATTATCACGCACGGCTTTTTGTGCGACTTCTTGGTCGTTAGAAAGCACGGTGGTATAGACTTGATAACCTTTGGTGTAGGCATTTTCTTCACCAAAGCGTTTTACCATTTCCTGACGCACCATTTCTGTCACATAATCCGCACGAAAATCTAATTTCGCACCATGATAGCTGGCGACAATCGGCTCCTTTAGGGCAGCATCGTATTCTTGTTGTGTGATGTATTTTTGATCCAACATACGCCACAACACAACATTGCGACGTTCCAACGCACGTTTTGGCGAGGAAAGCGGATTCATTGTGGAAGGGGCTTTTGGCAAACCGGCAATGACAGCCATTTCAGATAAGGTTAATTGATTTAATTCCTTACCAAAATAGGTTTTTGCCGCAGCCGCAACGCCGTAAGAACGGTAGCCGAGATAAATTTTATTGAGATACAGCTCTAAAATTTCTTGTTTGTTTAACGCATTTTCAATTTCAATCGCCAAAATCGCTTCTTTGGCTTTACGCGTGAAGGTTTTTTCTGACGTTAAAAAGAAGTTTCGCGCCAATTGTTGTGTAATGGTACTTGCCCCTTGAGAGGTGCCGCCTTTATTGATCGTCACCATTAATGCACGCGCGATCCCGATCGGATCCAACCCATGATGTTCATAAAAACGGCTATCTTCTGTTGCCAATACGGCTTGAATTAATTTTTCAGGAATATTTTCCAATTTTACCGGAACACGACGTTGTTCACCGACTTCACCAATCAACTTACCGTCTGAAGTGTAAATTTGCATCGGCTGTTGCAATTCCACCGTTTTCAAACTTTCTACATCGGGTAACTCTGACTTGAACTGGACATAGACCATGCCGACAGCAACACAGCCCAGAATAAATAAGGTTAACAAGGTGCTTAATATTAATTTTGCGATCCGCATCGAAAATTTCTCGCTTACTTAAAGGGGGTTAAGAAAATTAAAATAAAGTTAGCCGATAAGTATAAAGACTACGCGCCTAAAGAAAAAGCGAAAACTGTTGGAAATCGGGGGAATCAGGATAAATTTATGTTCATAAAACGTACACCTTCAATTCAAGTCGGCCTCTGGTTGCGTCATCACGCTGTTGATGTGGTGTGGTTCGATAAGGACAATCGTCCTCATAGTGAGTGTTTGGAAAAATTAGATTTACTGGAGCTTCCCGCCACCCTTAATCGCCGACTTGCTATGCCTGCACGCAGAAAATCGCCTTATAAATTTATTACCGCCATCATGCCGCATCATATTTGGCAAAAAACACTGATTTTGCCGCACAATCTCACCCCGTTGGAATGTGAGCAACAATGTCATTTTACACTTTCCAACGAGCTGCCGTTGCCGCTTGAGGAGATTTGGTATGACTATGCCGCTATCCCGTTAAAACAGGGTTTTCGTTTGGAAATCTTCGCGATTCGCCAACAAATTGCAACGGATTACTTACAGCAATTTATGCCGCTACAGATTGAGGTGTTAGACAACATGGCAAAAGCCTTGTTACGGGGCGCAGAATATGTGTTAGGCAAGCCCTTGCCGGCAGAGGCCATTTTCTTATATCAAGATGAACAAGGCGGATTAGCTGTACAACCCAAACTGCAACAAAATCAAACCTTATTCCAAACAGAGACAAATTTGACTGCACTTTTTGAGCAATATTGCCATCGTTATGACGAAAAACCGGAAGCCGTTTTTTACCTGCAAACGGAAGACACTGAAACGGCAGTGCCGGATCACTGGCATTGTCTCTCAACGGAATTGCCGCTTATCGCCCTTGGTAATGCCTTATGGCAACAAGATACGTACGCCAAATCCACCGCACTTTTTGATGCACCGATAGGTTAAGGAAAGGTGATGAAAAAAGACATTAATCTGCTGCCGTGGCGATTACAGCAACGCCGCCGGCAAGCCAAAGCCTTGGTGACGAAATGCATGGCAGGTGCGGTGCTTTGTACGGTAATTAGCGTGGGGTTATACCGTGCTGCCGAACAGTACGCAAAACAGGCGGAAAAATTACAACATGAATATGTTGCATTGCAACGTGAGCTACAACTTACACAACAACACATTCAGCAGATTAGACATCATCAGCGTCATGACCAAGAGACCCAAGCAATCACCAAAGAAACGGTTTTTTTATTGTTAAATCAATTAGCTGAGTTACCACTCACACAAGGAGAGCTATCCGCGTTGGCACTTTCGGAGCATCATTTAACGCTTACCGGCCAAAGTGTTAGCCAAGAGGAGTTCGATCGCCTTAACCATTTTCTGACCGAGCAAGCGTTATTTAGCGAAGTGAAACTCACGGAATTTAAACCGCAACCGCAAGAAATGCGGTTTCAGTTTGATCTCAAGTTGCAGGTAACCCCATGAAATGGATAGATAAAATGGCGACGACACCGCTGTTAACGCATTGGTATCAGCTTGCTGCTTGGCAACAGACGGCCTTGTTATGCGCGCTGGGTATTGCCTCACTTTCTTGGCCGGCACAACATTATTGGCAGCAATGGACACAATTAGCACAACTGACAGAACAACAGGAAATGCAACAGGCGACATTAGCGCATCAACAAAAAATTTTGGCAGCACTAAAAGAAAAAGCCGATAAGCATTTACTTACACCAAAATTAGCCGGCAAACTTGCAGCAATTAATCAGCAAATTCAACAGCTTGCCCAAACATTACACATTGAACATAGCCAGTGGGACTTTCATCAAACAGCGTTGTTAACACTGCATGTTCAAGGCTATTTTGATGAGTTAAGTGCATTTTTGACCGCACTTTTAACAGAAAATGCGGGCTTGGCGTTAGTAGAATGGCAGGTGCAAAAACGCACTGAATCGAATAATGACAGTGTCCTTTTCAGCGAACTGTTATTCCAATTCAATCCCGAGGAAAAATAATGGTAAGACAAATGTTATGGTTATTCATCAGCGTGATGATCAGCCACGCTGGTTTAGCGAAAGATCCCTTTGACAAAACTCGCCGGCAAGGTACGACGCAAGCCGCGCCGGAAAAACAAAATAGCACGCCAAATTCAACCTGCCACACGGCGCCTTCAACCATTTTCCCGCAAACGACCTTTGAACAGATTCAAGTGATCGGCGTATTACAACATCACACCGATTGGCAAGTCATCTTGCTTGCTGACAATCAAGTCAGCTTTGCCCATCCCGGCGATTTGATTGCTTCCGAGCATATTCAAATTAGCAAGATCGACAAACAATACATTGATTTCTTACGTTGGAGCAATAGCGCAAACTGTGAGAAAACAACGCCGTTTCAGCTTAGATTTTAAGGATAATAGATGAAATTAGCGCTTTTCCACCGCTTAAAGTGCGGTCTATTTTTCGGATGTTTTGTGAGTCTGGTGATGAGCTTTTCCGTGCATGCGGAACAACCTCGCGTGTTTTCAATTCGATTGAAGCAAGCACCATTAGTGCCAACGCTGCAACAGCTGGCATTAGCACAAAACGTCAATTTAATTATTGACGATGAATTGCAAGGCACCCTTTCACTTCAACTGGATAATGTGGACTTGGATCAGCTCTTTCGATCTGTTGCCAAAATCAAGCAGTTGGATTTGTGGCAAGAAAACGGTATTTATTATTTAAGCAAACTTGAGACCGCCGCCAAATTTGCCACCCAAATGGAAACGCCTTTTACGTTGCCTGCCGAGATGACGGAACAACCCACGCAACTCACTACTGCCACCATTAAACTGCACTTTGCCAAAGCCTCGGAAGTGATGAAATCGCTCACCGGCGGTAGTGGTTCTCTCCTTTCTCCCAACGGCAGTTTAAGTTTTGACGATCGCAGTAATTTATTGTTAATTCAAGATGAACCGAAAGCCATTGCGAACCTCAAAAAGCTCATTAAAGAATTAGATAAGCCCATTGAACAAATCGCTATTGAAGCCCGAATTGTGACCATTAACGGTGAAAGCCTCAAAGAGTTGGGGGTTCGTTGGGGAATTTTTAATCCAACAGAAAATGCCCATCACTTCAGTGGAAGTCTGGCTGGTAACGGATTCGATAATATCACTCCCCAATTAAACGTTAACTTGCCGACAGCGACCACGCCGGTCGGTTCTGTTGCGCTGCAAGTGGCGAAAATCAACGGGCGGCTTTTAGACTTAGAATTGACCGCACTTGAGCGGGAAAACAATGTAGAGATTATCGCCAGCCCTCGTTTGCTCACCACCAATAAGAAAAGCGCTAGTATCAAGCAAGGGACGGAATTGCCTTACATCATGGTGAATGAAAAAAGTGGGACACAAAGTGTAGAATTTCGCGAAGCTGTATTAGGCTTAGAAGTGACGCCGCATATTTCACAGGATAAACAAATTTTGTTGGATTTAGTGGTCAGTCAAAATGCGCCGGGTGGACGTGTTTCATACGGCTTGGGTGAAGTGGTTTCTATTGATAAACAAGAAATTAATACACAAGTTTTTGCCAAGGACGGCGAAACCATCGTGTTGGGCGGTGTTTTTCACGATACCATCACCAAAGGCGTGGACAAAGTGCCTTTGTTGGGGGATATTCCAGGCATTAAACGCTTATTTAGCAAAGAAAGTGAACGCCATCAAAAACGCGAACTGGTGATTTTCGTCACGCCGCATATTTTACGCCAAGGGGCATTTCCGGAAAGTCTAAAAAAATCATCGCAGGTAACGCCTCAGAATAAACGCAACGAACCGGCAAAAAAACGATAAATTCACCATAAACCTGCCATTTACATGGCGGTAAACGAAATAAATCGCTTGTTTAGGTTGAAAAGAATAGGGATTTATTGAGATAATCTTGGGCAATTTTGGGGTGATCTTTTCCACTTATTCAAAACTTTCACACGACCACATGAATCATCACTTGCGGTCGTTTCTTATTTTCTAAAAGATCACATTTTTTCCGATGACATAAATTTAAGATGAATAACAATGGCAGAAAAACGTAATATTTTCCTCGTGGGGCCTATGGGGGCAGGTAAAAGCACCATCGGTCGCCAACTTGCACAACTACTTAACATGGATTTTGTCGATACCGACGCAGAAATTGAAGAACGCGCCGGTGCCGACATTGGTTGGATTTTTGATGTTGAGGGCGAAGAGGGATTCCGCAAAAGAGAAGAACGCCTTATTAATGAATTAACACAACGTCAAGGCATTGTATTATCTACCGGTGGTGGTGCCGTGTTATCAAAAGACAACCGCAATCATCTTTCCGCACGCGGTATCGTAGTTTATTTGGAAACGACCGTAGAGAAACAATATCAACGCACTCAACGAGATAAAAAACGTCCACTCTTGCAAGATGTTGATGATCCGCGCCAAGTGTTGGAAGACTTAGCTAAAGTTCGCAATCCACTTTATGAAGAAGTGGCGGACATCACCCTACCAACTGACGAACAAAGTGCCAAAGTCATGGCGACACAAATTATCGACCTGATTGACAACTACAACGGTTAATACGAACGGTTAAACCCCTCAAAGGCAAAGTAAATGTTGTGTGTAAATGTTGAATTGAAAGAAAGAAGCTATCCGATTCATATCGGTGCCGGATTACTCACGAATACCGATTGCTATCCGCTGCAATCCGGCAATAAAGTCATGATCGTAACCAATCCAACCGTTGCACAACATTATCTTTCCACCGTGACGGACACCTTAGAAAAAATCGGTTGTCTTGTTGAGCACGTGTTATTGCCGGACGGCGAACAATACAAAACCCTTGATTCTTTGAACCTGATTTTCACCGCACTTTTAAAAGCTAACCACGGACGCGATACCACGATCGTGGCATTAGGCGGCGGTGTCATCGGTGATATAGCCGGCTATGCCGCAGCAAGCTATCAACGTGGCGTACGTTTTATTCAAATTCCGACGACATTATTAGCCCAAGTGGATTCTTCCGTGGGCGGCAAAACGGCGGTAAACCACGAATTAGGCAAAAACATGATCGGCGCGTTTTATCAACCCACCGCCGTGATTGTCGATACACTCACCTTAAATACCTTACCCAAACGTGAAGTCAATGCAGGCTTAGCTGAAGTCATAAAATATGGGGCAATTTTAGACTTCCCCTTTTTCCAATGGCTAGAACAACACATTGATGACTTAGTCGCCCTTGACCAAAACGCATTACAACAATGTATCGCCCGTTGTTGCCAATTAAAAGCGGATATTGTGGCGCGCGATGAAACGGAAAAAGGCGATCGTGCGCTATTAAATCTTGGCCACACGTTCGGTCACGCCATCGAGACCTATTTAGGTTACGGCAACTGGTTACACGGTGAAGCAGTATCCGCCGGCTGTATGATGGCTGCGGCGTTATCAGAAAAATTAGGCGATTTAACACCGCATGATGTGGCACGGTTAGAAAAGCTCTTGGCCCGTGCCAATTTGCCAACGGTTTCGCCGGATGGCATGACCGCACAAGATTACTTGCCACTAATGATGCGTGATAAAAAAGTGCTAAATGGCAAATTGCGTTTGGTACTCCTCAAAGCGCTTGGACAGGCTTATGTGGCGACAGATGTCCCACAAGAACAGGTGATTGACGCCATCAATCGTTGTACGCAAGTTGACTAGCCCCCATGCCTAAATCTGCTAAAGCTACGACATCAACACCCAAAACTAAAAGCCGCCCTTTTCTCAAATGGGCGGGCGGTAAATATCGTCTCACAGACGAAATCAACCGCTTATTGCCAAAACGCAAACACTGTTTAGTCGAACCCTTTGTTGGCGCCGGTGCGGTATTTCTCAACAGCCATTTCGAACGCTACATTCTGGCAGACATCAACCCTGATTTAATCCACTTATTCAATATCGTCAAACAGGACGTTGAAGGCTACATCCAAGCGTGCAAACCAGTTTTCTTCCACCCGGATGCCAACACAGAAAGTTACTACTACAGCAAGCGTAAAGCATTTAATCAAAGTACCGATGTCTTCCAACGCGCCGTGTTATTTCTGTATTTAAACCGTTTTGGTTTTAACGGCTTGTGTCGCTACAATGCCAAAAACGAATTTAATGTGCCTTTCGGTGCTTACAAAACCCATTATTTTCCGGAAGAAGAACTCCGTTTTTTCTCAGCGAAAGCACAAAGTGCGGTCTTTATTTGCGCCGATTTTCAACAAACCTTTCAAATGGCGGATGACGACTGCGTCATTTACTGCGACCCACCCTATGCCCCAATTTCACAAAACAGCAATTTCACCAATTATTCCGGCAATGAATTTTCCATCGCCCACCAACGCGATCTTGCCAACCTTGCCAAAGACACCGTAAAACAACGTAATGTCCAAGTAGTGATTTCTAACCACGACACACCATTCACCCGAGAAATCTACCAAGGCGCGAAAATCCGCCGTTTAAAAGTACAACGCTCCATCAGCCAAGCGTCACATAAACGTGTCAAAGTAAGAGAGTTGATTGCGGTCTTTAACGCCTAAAAATAGCTTAAAAACTTACCGCACTTTTACAAATCAAACACGTCCGCATCGCGCAATACGTGAATATTGCCTTTGCGGCGTAAGAAACCACAGCGGTCGAAATATTCCACCAGTTGCACGGTCATTTTGCGTCCGAATTGTAATGCATCACGCAATTCGTTCACCGATATGCCTTCTTTCCCGGCGACAAGTTGTTTGATTAAACGGGCGGTGGCATAAATGTTCTCGGTCAGGAAGAAGCGGTCTTTTACCACAGCGGTGAGATAACCTAATTTACCAGCTTTGTAGAGGAAGTTGCGCATGGCGCTTTCTTCCTGTCCTAATAAGCCTGCAAGATCACGAACCCACAACGCTTGTCCGTTATGTTGCTCAAATTGTTCGAGAACTTGCTGCCATAATGCGCGTTCTTGTTCATTAAATTGAATTTTATGATCAGCGGTGTGTAGCCAACCACGGGTTTGCTGTAGCTGATTTTCGGCTAATAATTCATCAATAAAATGATAAATCAGTTTTTCCGGCTGATTCAGTGCCGCAATGCGATACAAACGGGCTTTACCTAAGCCGAGTTGGTCGGGATGTTGTTCGTGATATTGCGCAAGTGCGGTCAATAATTTTGACGTTTGTTGCGTGCGATACTCGGCATTAAAGCACCAACTTTGGAAGCGAATGTCGCCGTTTTTTTCAAGAATGTCATTTAGTTGTGAGTCTGTCAGTTGTTCAATCCACATCAACTGCTCGGCTTCCATCGCTTGATTTTGCAGATAAAGTGCGGTGCGTTTTTCGGCTGTTTCTGCTTGAATCAGTTGGCGTAAATAATCGAAACGGGCTTCTGTGCGCTTGTGGCGTTTCGGTGAATCGATTTCAATCACTTTGGCACCACCGAGTACGGCGGTCGAGTTGCTGTTGCGTAAGATGATTTTGTCACCATGTGCCAAAAACAACGGTTGTTCTAAAATGAGTTCTGCCAGCGCGTGTTGTTGCGGTGCGAGTTTTTGCTGTTGCAATAACGTCAGCTTGCCCGTGGTGTGTGAGGCGGCGTGATAAATATGCACCGGTTGGCTTTCGTTCAGTGGAATTTGGTTTTCCAGCCAAACGGTGACGCGATCTGTCGATTTGGCAGGCGGTTGGGAAAACAACCAATCGCCGCGTTCAATTAACGTGCGGTCGAAATCCAGGTTAATATTTAATGCCAGGCGTTGCCCTGCCAAGCCTTCTGTGCTTTGTTCGTTTTGTGCGTGGATATTTTTCACCCGCACTTTTTGCCCATTGCTTAAATACAATTCGTCGTCAATGGCAACCTTGCCCGCAAATGCGGTGCCCGTCACCACCGTACCAGCACCTTTAATGGTAAAAATACGGTCGATGGCATAACGGAACGGTTTTTCCGTGTCCGATAATTCCGGCAACTGCGCCAAATAATCGCGTAGCGTTTCGATGCCCTGACCGGTGGTAGCAGACGTGACGAAGAATTTACTGTTCGCCAAGAGGGCATATTGTTGGCGTAGTTGTTGTTCTAATGCGTCGATTTGTTGCGCATCGGCGCGGTCGGCTTTAGTGATCACCACCATGATTTCCTGCAGTTGCAACAAGCTCAAAATGTTTAAGTGCTCGATGGTTTGCGCTTGCACGCCTTCGTCTGCGGCAACGATAAGCATGGCGTAATGGATGCCGCCCAAGCCTGCTAGCATGTTAGCGAGAAAACGTTCGTGCCCCGGCACGTCGATAAAGCCGAGGATTTGATCTTTTAACGGCAAATAGGCGTAGCCTAAATCAATGGTCATGCCGCGTTTTTTTTCTTCAGGTAAATGCGCCGTGTGCGTGCCGGTGAGGGCTTGCAATAGTGCGGTTTTTCCGTGGTCAACGTGTCCGGATGTGACAATAATCATAGCGCCTCCAAGGTGTCGAGCAAGCGTTCGAGATTGGCCAAGCTGCGTAAATCCAACCAAATTTTATCCCGTTCAATGCGCCCGATAACCGGTTGCGGTAGCGCCAATAAACGGGCGAAAAGTGCGGTGGTTTTTGTCGGCATTTTT
This sequence comes from Aggregatibacter valvarum, assembly GCF_980468985.1. Classification (NCBI taxonomy): domain Bacteria; kingdom Pseudomonadati; phylum Pseudomonadota; class Gammaproteobacteria; order Pasteurellales; family Pasteurellaceae; genus Aggregatibacter; species Aggregatibacter valvarum. The sequence goes on from NZ_OZ413141.1 coordinate 297,296, forward strand.
TCTGTTGCCGGCGCAATGGTGACCGCGATTGACGGAATCCGTGCCAGCGGCTGAGAACCACTACCAACTTGCGCTTCGCTTGATTCGATCGCAACAACGTAATCTGCATTTAAACGATTTTCCAACCGCTTTTTCAGTTGTTCCGCCTGTGCTTGTAATTGGTCGATGGGCTGAGTGAGCAGATGAAGTGCGGTCAGTTTTTCAGTGATTTTTTCCGGCTGCAAATACAAACGTAAAGTGGCTTCCAGCCCGGCAAGAGTCACTTTGTCGCAACGTAGCACGCGTTTGAGCGGATGGGCTTGTAGCTGTTGAATCAATGCTTTTTTACCCACGATAATGCCCGCTTGCGGCCCACCAAGCAGTTTGTCGCCGGAGAAGGAAATCAAATCCAGACCCTGTTGCAATTTTTCTTGCACCGTCGGTTCTTCCGGCAAATTGAATTGTTTCAGATCTATTAATGCACCGCTGCCTAAATCTGTGATGACCGGAATGCTAAATTCTTTACCTAATTCCGCCAGTTCTTGCTCGTCAACAGAATGCGTGAAACCGCAAATTTGGTAGTTACTGCTGTGAACTTTCATTAAAAATGCAGTATTTTCGTTAATTGCGTTGCGATAATCTTTTAAATGGGTACGGTTGGTGGTGCCCACTTCCACCAGTTTACAACCTGCCTGTGCCATGATGTCGGGAATGCGGAAAGCACCGCCGATTTCAATCAATTCACCACGGGAGATGATCACCTCTTTCCCCTGCGCGAAAGTCGCCAATATCAGTAATACCGCTGCGGCGTTGTTGTTCACCACACAGGCCGCTTCGGCGCCTGTGAGTTGTTGCAGTAAGTCGCTGATGTAGTTGTCCCGATGGCTCCGCTCGCCAGCCGCTAAATCATATTCCAACGCGACATTGCCCTGCATAGCGTCTAGAGCCGCTTGTTGTGCCGCTGGTGACCACAACGCGCGTCCAAGATTGGTGTGTAATACCGTGCCGGTTAAATTATGTACGCTCTTAATGTTCACTTGTTGTTGTAACAATAATTGTTGGCGGATGTACTGAAAGGTCGCCTCATCGGTTTGCAAAAAGTGCGGTAGATTTTCATGGCGTTTTATATGTTCGCGCGCTTGTTGCAACATCTCGCGAGACACACTGACAGTGGCACTATGACCAAATTCTGCCACGAATTGTTCACCTTGCGGGGTTTTGAGTAATTTATCGACGGCGGGAAGGGCTTGATAAAGGGCTGACATGATAATTCCTTTTTCTGGAGTGTTAAATTGGCATTTTAAGCGGGGATTATAAGGCGTGAAACCTGATTTCTTCTTTGCTTTTGCGTGCGCATTAGATACACTAGCGCCAATTTTTTTCGTATTTTTAAATTCTTGGAATTATAGGTAATTCAATGCGTACAAGTAAATATTTATTATCCACCTTAAAAGAAACCCCGGCAGAAGCGGCGATTGTTAGCCATCAACTCATGTTGCGTGCGGGCATGATTCGCCCTCTTGCTTCCGGCCTTTATAACTGGATGCCAACCGGTTGGCGCGTGCTACAAAAAGTGGAAAACATCATTCGCGAAGAAATGAATAAAAGTGGCGCCATTGAGATCAAAATGCCCGTCGTGCAACCGGCGGAATTGTGGCAAGAGTCCGGTCGTTGGGATCAGTATGGTCCGGAATTATTGCGTTTCACCGACCGTGGCGAACGGAGTTTTGTGATCGGCCCGACCAATGAAGAAGCGATTACCGATTTAATGCGTCGTGAAGTGACTTCTTACCGTCAACTTCCCCTCAATTTATACCATATTCAGACCAAGTTCCGTGACGAAGTGCGTCCACGTTTCGGTGTGATGCGTAGCCGCGAATTTATCATGAAAGATGCTTATTCTTTCCACATGGACAAAGAAAGTTTGCAGCAAACCTATGAGGTGATGTACCAAACTTATAGCAATATTTTCACCCGCTTAGGGTTGGATTTCCGTGCCGTGCAAGCGGATACCGGTTCTATCGGTGGTAGCGCGTCTCATGAGTTCCAAGTATTGGCAAACAGCGGCGAAGATGATGTTATTTTCTCCACCGAGTCCGATTATGCGGCCAACATTGAGCTGGCTGAAGCCGTGGCTGTCGGCGAGCGTGCCGCACCAACTAAAGCGATGGAATTGGTGGATACACCGAATGCGAAAACCATTGCGGAGCTTGTCGCGCAATTTAACCAACCGATTGAGAAAACCATTAAAACCTTGATTGTAAAAGGGGCTAGTGAAGAACAGCCGTTAGTGGCGTTAATCATTCGTGGCGATCACGAATTAAACGAAGTCAAAGCGGAGAAACTGGCAGAAGTGGCCTCCCCATTTGAATTTGCTGATGAAGCCGCCATTAAAGCCAAAATTGGCGCAGGTGTAGGTTCCCTTGGGCCGGTCAATTTAAACATTCCGGTGATCATTGACCGCAGCGTGGCGATCATGTCTGATTTCAGCGCCGGCGCCAACATTGACGGTAAACATTATTTCAACATTAACTGGGAACGCGATGTGGCGTTGCCGAAAGTGGCGGATATTCGTAACGTTGTTGAAGGCGATCCAAGCCCGGACGGCAAAGGCACGTTATTAATTAAACGTGGTATTGAAGTCGGCCATATCTTCCAATTAGGCGATAAATACTCCAAAGCCATGAATGCGACAGTACAAGGTGAAGATGGTCGTCCGATGGTTGTCACTATGGGCTGCTATGGTATTGGTGTGACGCGTGTTGTGGCAGCCGCGATTGAACAACATCATGATGAACGCGGTATTATTTGGCCGAGCGATGCGATGGCGCCATTTACGGTAGCGATTGTGCCGATGAATATGCACAAATCGGAAAGCGTGCAAGCATTCGCTGAGGATTTATACCGTACTTTATTGGCACAAGGTGTGGAAGTGATTTTTGATGACCGTAAAGAACGTCCGGGCGTGATGTTTGCGGATATGGAGCTTATCGGCGTGCCACACATGGTCGTCATCGGTGAGAAAAACTTAGCGAACGGCGAAATCGAATACAAAAATCGTCGTAGCGGTAAGAAACAAATGATTGCGAAAGCGCAATTATTAGACTTCTTAAAAAGCCAAATTAAGGCGTAACCATAAAATAAAGCGGCTATGATAAATAACCGCACTTTTTATTATTCACCGCACTTTTGTGATGAAAGTGAGGTGATTTTTTATGGCAAATTTCGTGAAGAATTATAAATAGAATTTTTCAACCACTTTCAAGTTGTCATCTAATTTATACACTAATGGCTGACCGGTTGGGATTTCTAAATCCATGATATCCGCATCGGAAATGCCTTCAATGTGTTTTGCCAGTGCGCGCAAAGAGTTACCGTGCGCCACCACTAAAACGCGTTTGCCGCTTAATAATGCCGGTGCGATTTGGTCTTCCCAGAACGGAAGTACGCGTTCTAGAGTCACTTTCAAGTTTTCACCATTCGGAATGACATCAGCCGGTAGGTTTGCGTAGCGACGGTCATTGTGGGCAGAATTCGGGTCTTTCGGATCTAATAATGGTGGCAATGTGTCGTAAGAACGGCGCCAAATGTGAACTTGCTCATCACCGTATTTTTCCGCAGTGGCTTTTTTGTCTAAACCTTGTAGCTCACCGTAGTGACGTTCGTTTAAACGCCAGTTTTTCACTTGTGGAATCCATAATTGGTGAGATTCTTCCAATACGATATTACAGGTTTTGATCGCACGAGTTAAAACAGACGTGAAAGCAATGTCGAATTCAAAATTGGCATCCAACAATTTTTTGCCTGCCGCTTTGGCTTCCTCTACGCCACGTTCGGTTAAATTCACATCACGCCAACCGGTAAATAAGTTTTTTGCATTCCATTCACTAAAACCGTGACGAATAAACACTAATTCCATGATAGATCTCCTAAGATTAATTAAAAAACTCCCTCAGTTATAGCAAAAAAAGCCTTTCTGATAAAGAAAAAATGCCTTTATTTTCTGCCATGTTGTTTGGGTTTGGCGAAGACCTTGATCGTCTTTGGGGGAATTTATGAAATAGATCAAAATGTTGTAATTAATCGGAAATAAACGTTTTACTTTCAGTATTTTTTAGATAGTCTAACAGGTATTTTTAATGTTTGATTTTCTAGAAGGAAGACATGATGACAACACTTTTCGAGATGGCACAAAATTGGTTAAACCAAGATCCGGACGCTGAAACGCACGCAGAATTAACCGCACTTTTAAGCGCGGCAAAAAGTGGCGATGCAAAAGCGGAAGCTGAACTGGCTGCCCGTTTTGACGGACGTTTACAATTCGGTACTGCCGGTTTACGCGGTCGCCTGCAAGCCGGTTCCATGGGGATGAATCGTGTGTTGGTGGCGCAAGCCGCCGGCGGGTTGGCTGAGTATTTAAAAGGGTATGATAATCAGCCTTCCATCGTGATTGGCTATGACGGCCGTAAAAACTCCGATGTATTTGCACGCGATACGGCTGAAATCATGGCTGGCGCCGGCATTAAAGCCTATTTATTACCACGCAAATTACCAACACCGGTGTTGGCTTATGCTATTCAATATTTTGATACCACTGCAGGCGTGATGGTGACGGCGAGCCACAATCCACCGGAAGATAACGGCTATAAAGTTTATTTAGGCAAAGCCAACGGTGGCGGACAAATTGTATCTCCGGCAGACAAAGACATTGCTGCATTAATTGATAAAGTTGCGGCAGGCAGTGTGAAAGATTTACCGCGCAGCCAAGATTACGTTGTGTTAGATGACACCGTGGTGGACGCTTATATTGCGAAAACAGCCGCACTTGCGAAAGAACCGCAAACCGACATTAACTACGTTTACACCGCCATGCACGGCGTGGGCTATGAAGTGTTGAGCAAAACGTTGACAAAAGCGGGCTTGCCACAACCGCACATCGTTGCTGAACAAGTCTGGCCGGACGGCACTTTCCCAACCGTGAACTTCCCTAACCCTGAAGAAAAAGGGGCGTTAGATTTAGCGATTCAAGTGGCAAAAGCAAACAATGCCGAATTTATTATTGCCAATGACCCGGATGCTGACCGTTTAGCGGTGGCAGTGCCGGATGCTGAAGCCAACTGGAAACCATTGCACGGCAACGTGGTGGGTTGCTTCTTAGGTTGGTATTTGGCGAAACAATATCAAGCACAAGGTAAAAAAGGCGTATTGGCTTGTTCCCTTGTGTCCTCGCCTGCCTTAGCAGAGATTGCCAAACGTTATGGCTTTGAATCCCAAGAAACCCTTACCGGCTTTAAATACATCGGTAAAGTTCAAGGTTTGTTGTTTGGTTTTGAAGAAGCGTTGGGCTACTTGGTGGATCCGGATAAAGTGCGCGATAAAGACGGCATTTCGGCTGCCATCGTGTTCTTGGATTTAGTGCGTAGTTTGAAAAAACAAGGCAAAACTTTGGCAGATTATGCAGAGGCGTTCACCAAAGAATTTGGCGCCTATGTGAGCGGACAAATTTCTATTCGTGTGAGTGATTTGTCAGAAATCGGCAAATTAATGACCGCACTTCGCAATAACCCGCCAAGCCAAATCGGTGGTTTCAATGTGGCACAATTTATTGACCACACCAAAACTGACCGCCAAAGCGATATTTTGGTCTTTGTTTTGGAAAACGGCAGCCGTCTTATTGCTCGTCCTTCCGGTACTGAACCGAAAATCAAGTTCTATCTTGATGCACGTGGTACCGATCCGAAAAATGCGGATCATGTGTTGGCGGAATTCGATGCTGCCGTTCGCGCGATTTTACGTCAAGAGGCGTATGGTAAGCAGGATTGCTAATTAAGCTCGACAGTTGAAATAAAAAACGGTAGGTCAATGTGCCTACCGTTTTTGTTGCCAATCCCGTGATTATTTTTGTGAATAACCTTCCATCAAGTGCTGCCAATGCTGCCCGTCAAATTGAATGTGCATACGTTCCACTTCTTTGTTAAAGGAACGCTGTAATCGTTGCAAATTGCCTTCCTTCCAAAAACTTCCCGATTTTTCACCGCACTTATCAAAATCAATGAGCCAAAATTTTGTCCCGCTTTCCAGAATCGTAGCGTGCAACTTGTTGCACGAAATCATGAATGCCTGAAAGAGTTAAATAACGTTCCGTGCGTAATTTGGTCGTGCATCAAGATGCACGCTACGCATGAAATCGTGAATTACGCATCGAGGCTAATTATTCGTGCAACAAGTTGCACGCTACGAGGGGTTAAATAATCGTCCTATATGTTGAATTTTGGTTGTCAGCCTTGTTCATTATATAGCGAGGATTTTTTTTTGTTCATTGCTTAAGCTATTTGTCTCCATACGCATAGTGTATGCCAGACTTTGCCTGGCTATAATAAAAAACGGTAGGTCAATGTGCCTACCGTTTTTGTTGCCAATCCCGTGATTATTTTTGTGAATAACCTTCCATCAAGTGCTGCCAATGCTGTCCGTCAAATTGAATGTGCATGCGCTCCACTTCTTTGTTAAAGGAACGTTGTAATCGTTGCAAATTGCCTTCTTTCCAAAAACTGCCCGATTTTTCACCGCACTTATCAAAATCAATAAGCCAAAATTTTGTGTCGCCTTCTCGTTGTTGGCATAAAATGTTGTGCGCGTTAAGATCGGTGTGACAAATTTGTAAATCGTGTAATTGACGGATCAATCCGCCGATTTGTCGCCATTGATCGGCGGTAAGCCGTTGTGTCTGCAAAAGTGCGGTCAGATCTTGGGCATTTTCGATTTTTTCGCTCAGCAAATCGGCTTGATAACAGACTCCCAAGTTGCCTTTGAGAACCCGAGCCCCAATGGGTTTGGGTACCGGTAGTCCCGCCTGATGTAATTGATTTAACAAGTTAAATTCAGCAATGCTGCGGGTGCTTTTTAGCTGCTGAAAACGGTAACGATCTTTGTTGAACTTGCCCCATAAGCCACCACGGTAATAATGACGCAGCGCGGTGTTTACACCGAAGCGATCTGCCGTGTGTAAAAACCATGTGGTGCCGCGCCCTTGCGCCGATCCTAAAATGCGGTTTTGTCGGCGCCAAAAATCGGCGTTAAAAAAGTCTTCCTGATGGGGTTCCGGGTGTTCAAAATTAAAGAGAAAAAAGTCGTTTTTAAGTTGATATTCAAGCATTTTGCGACCTTGAAAAGGAGATAGCGGATGGGCGCATTCTACTTTAAAATAACGCAATTCCCAAATTCAACATCAACGAGAGATCTATGCCGCTTTTCACCCAACCTCCGCAATCCCTTTGTATTTTACGTTTGTCCGCCATTGGCGATGTTTGTCATGCGTTGGCGGCGGTGCAACAGATTCAGCGTTATTGGCCAAGCACCCAAATAACATGGGTTATCGGCAAGACGGAAGCGCAGTTGTTTCGTCATGTGTCGGGAGTGGAGTTTGTGGTGTATGACAAAAAAAGCGGCTGGCGTGGGTTGTGTCAGTTGTGGCGACAGTTGAAAGATCGTCGGTTTGATGCGTTGTTAAATATGCAAACGGCATTTCGTGCGTCAATTTTATCCCTGGGGATTAAGGCGAAATATCGTATCGGTTTCGGTAAACAGCGGGCGCGCGAAGGGCAGTGGTTGTTTACCCATCGCAAGATTCAAGATCCGAGCAATCCTCATGTGTTAGACGGCTTTATGGCGTTTGTGAACTATTTGGGTGTGCCTTGCACGGAACCGCAATGGGATTTGCCGGTCGCGGAGGAGGATTTGATCACGGCGCGCCAATATATTGATCCCACCCGTAAGAATTTGCTGATTTCCCCTTGTTCCAGTAAGCCCGAAAAAGACTGGTTAGTGGAACGTTATGCGGAAGTCGCCAATATTGCCCACCAACAGAATGTCAACGTGATTTTGTGCAGTTCACCTGCGCCTCGTGAACTGGCGATGATTGAGCAAATTCAGGGCTTATGTCACTTTGCACCAACCAATGCTGCAGGCAAGTTAACGCTTCCACAGCTTGCGGCGTTAATCCGACTTGTGGATTTGGTGCTTTCACCGGATTCTGGCCCGGCACATATTGCAACGACGCAAGGCACGCCGGTTATCGGTTTATATGCTTATCACAACCCGTTGCGTACCGGTCCTTATCGCAATCTTGCCAATGTGGTGTCGGTGTATGAAAAAAATGTGCAAAAAGAATTTGGCAAACCGTCTGCGCAGTTGCCTTGGGCAACGAAATTAAAGGGAAAACATTTAATGGCACAAATTGAGGTGGCGCAGGTGGTGGAACAGATGAAAAAGTGCGGTGTGTTTTAAAAGAGAAAAACGCCTCAATATCTGACCGCACTTGCACTGTTGCCGTTATTTCATTTATGTCAATTTAATTGGAGTTTGCTATGGCCGTATCGCTATCTCGTTTATCCGAAATCATTCCGCCTAACGCCCCTTTTGCGCCCACTGAATTTAAGTTGGGATTGTATGTTATCGTGGACAGTTATGAATGGGTTGAACGGCTCATTCACGCCGGAGTGAAAACCTTGCAAATTCGCATTAAAGATCGCTCATCGGAACAAGCAGAAGAGGAAATCGCCCGCTGCATTGCCTTAGCCAAACAACATCAAGTGCGATTGTTTGTGGATGATTTTTGGCAGTTGGCAATTAAGTATCAGGCTTATGGCGTCCATCTTGGGCAAGAGGATTTACTTACCGCCGATTTAAACGCCATCCAACAAGCGGGGCTGCGTCTCGGTGTTTCCACCCACAACCAGGAAGAAGTCGATCTGGTGTTACCGTTGCGTCCTTCCTATATTGCCCTAGGACATATTTTCCCGACGCAAACCAAAGCGATGCCTTCATCGCCTCAAGGCATTGCCAATTTAGCGGCACAGGTGAAAAACGTAGGTAAGATACCGACCGTCGCCATCGGGGGTATTAATGCCTCACATTTCCCTGATATTTTAGCCACCGGAGTGGGCAGCATTGCTGTGATTTCTGCCGTCACCAAGGCACAAGACTGGCAAAGTGCGGTGAAAAACTTACTGCAATATTTTGCCGAATAACGGGCTATTTTCGTTCAAATTCATGGCGCACTATCTCGAAAAATTTATCTTAAAATTGAACCGCACTTAAGTTGACGGAAAACATAGAGCAAAATCAATTTGTCTGTAGTTTTTGCAAGACAAAAGAACAAAATAGCTTTATGATACCGACGTTTTTAGAGCAAACTAACCCGTTTTAATTAACTTAATGAGGAAAATAAAATGGCAAAAATTGTTAAAGTCATTGGTCGCGAAATTATCGACTCTCGTGGTAACCCAACAGTGGAAGCCGAAGTGCATTTAGAAGGCGGATTCGTCGGTCTTGCAGCGGCTCCATCAGGTGCATCTACCGGTTCTCGTGAAGCCTTAGAATTACGTGACGGCGACAAATCCCGTTTCTTAGGTAAAGGCGTATTGAAAGCGGTTGCCGCCGTAAACGGCCCGATTGCTGAAGCCATTCTTGGCAAAGATGCCTCTAACCAAGCTGAAATCGACCAAATCATGATCGATTTAGACGGCACGGAGAACAAATCTAACTTCGGTGCAAACGCCATCTTAGCGGTATCCTTAGCAAACGCAAAAGCAGCCGCAGCGTCTAAAGGTTTACCACTTTACGCTTACATCGCAGAACTTAACGGTACGCCAGGCGTTTACTCTATGCCATTACCAATGATGAACATCATCAACGGTGGTGAACACGCCGACAACAACGTTGATATCCAAGAATTCATGATCCAACCGGTTGGCGCAAAAACCTTACGTGAAGCCCTTCGTATCGGTGCAGAAGTGTTCCACAACCTTGCGAAAGTATTAAAATCTAAAGGCATGAGCACAGCGGTTGGTGATGAAGGTGGTTTCGCACCAAACCTAGCCTCTAATGCTGACGCGTTAGCCTGTATCAAAGAAGCGGTAGAAAAAGCAGGTTATGTATTAGGTAAAGATGTGACTTTAGCCATGGACTGTGCCTCTTCTGAGTTCTATAACAAAGAAACCGGTAAATATGAGTTAAAAGGTGAAGGCCGTTCATTCACATCTCAAGAATTCACACACTATCTTGAAGAATTAACCAAACAATACCCAATCGTGTCTATCGAAGACGGTCAAGATGAATCTGACTGGGAAGGCTTCGCATACCAAACCAAAGTGTTAGGCGACCGCGTTCAATTAGTGGGTGACGACTTATTCGTAACCAACACCAAAATCTTAAAAGAAGGTATCGAAAAAGGTATCGCGAACTCCATCTTAATCAAATTCAACCAAATCGGTTCTTTAACCGAAACCTTGGCTGCGATTAAAATGGCAAAAGATGCAGGTTACACAGCGGTTATTTCTCACCGTTCCGGTGAAACCGAGGATGCGACTATTGCTGACTTAGCAGTGGGTACCGCAGCAGGTCAAATCAAAACTGGTTCTATGAGCCGTTCTGACCGTATTGCGAAATACAACCAATTAATCCGTATTGAAGAAGCATTAGAACGCGCGGGTACACCAGCGCCGTTCTTAGGTTTAAAAGCGGTTAAAGGTCAAGCGTAATGGCATAGATGCGGAGAAAATAGGTGTTAAAAGCCACCGCACTTTCGTGTTTCAGGCTGAGTTCAATTGAGGTTGAACTCAGTTTTTTTATGCCACTAAAAAAGGATAAGCCTATCGACTTATCCTTTCTTTATTTTGATTAGCACATTGACCGAGGTAAATCGGTCAATGAGAAAAGTGCATATTACGCGAAACGTCTCACTTCGCCGTTGCCTGCAACGTTTTCTACGCAACGTGGGCAAAGGGTCGGATGTTCTGGATTCACGCCGATTTTATCGGAATAATGCCAGCAGCGTGGACATTTTTCACCGTGAGAACGGGCAACGCTTACGGAAACCCCCTCTAACTCTCCAGCCGCCACATCTGCCGGTTTGTCTGCTAATGCTTTCACTTCCGCTTTTGAGGTAATTAACACAAAGCGTAATTCATCACCTAATTGTTCCAACAAGGCACGATATTCATCGTTAGCATAAACCGTCACTTCTGCTTCTAAACCACCACCGATCACTTTGTCGTTACGGGCGATTTCTAACACGCGGTTCACTTCAGAACGTACTTTGATCAGTTGTTGCCAGTAAGCATCATCTAATTTTTCGTTCTCACCTAAGCCGAATAAGCCTTCGTAGAATTCTTCCGTGAAGACGAATTCTGCACATGCCGTCGCCGTTTGCGGCAAGTAGCCCCACACTTCATCCGCGGTAAAGGAAAGGATTGGTGCCATCCAGCGTACCAACGCTTCTGCAATATGCCATAAGGCGGTTTGGCAACTACGGCGCGCAAGGCTGTCCGCTTTGGTGGTGTATTGACGGTCTTTAATAATATCAAGGTAGAACGAGCCCATTTCCACAGAACAGAAACGCATTAAACGTTGTACCACTGTGTGGAATTGATAGTTATCGTACGCCTCTTTGATTTCATTTTGCGCATCTAACGCACAAGCGACTGCCCAACGATCCAAGCTCATCATGTCTTCCGGTTTCACTGCATCACGTTGCGGATCAAAACCGTTTAAGTTCGCTAATAAGAAACGTGCCGTGTTACGAATACGGCGATAGCTGTCTGCTGCGCGTTTTAAAATTTCATCGGAAACAGTCATTTCACCGGTATAGTCGGTAGAGGCCACCCATAAACGTAAAATGTCGCCACCGAATTTATCCATCACTTCTTGTGGTGTCACGATGTTACCGATAGATTTTGACATCTTACGGCCTTGACCATCCACGGTGAAACCATGGGTTAATACTTGTTTGTATGGTGCTTTGTTATCCGTCGCAGTAGAAAGCATTAAAGAAGACATAAACCAACCACGGTGTTGGTCGGAACCTTCTAAATACATATCAATATCTTGACCGTTAAATTCCGGACGATTCGCCACCACAGAAGAATAGGTTGATCCTGAGTCAAACCATACGTCAAGGGTGTCAGGCACTTTGCGATAGGTTTCTGCGTCTGCACCTAATAATTCTTTTTCATCTAAATCCCACCATGCTTGAATACCTGCTTTTTCTACACGCTTAGCCACTTCTTCAAGTAACTCTAAAGTACGTGGATGAAGCTCTTCGGTTTCTTTGTGCACGAATAAGGTCATTGGTACGCCCCAAGTACGTTGACGAGAAATACACCAGTCTGGGCGGTTTTCCACCATTTTTTCGATACGTGCTTGACCCCAATCAGGAATCCAACGTACACCTTTGATTTCGCCTAATGCTTGTTGGCGTAAACCTTGTGTTTCCATACCGATAAACCATTGTGGGGTTGCACGGAAAATAATCGGGGTTTTGTGACGCCAGCAGTGTGGGTAGCTGTGTTTAATTTTCTCCACTTTTAATAAGTTGCCCACTTCTTGTAATTTTTCAACAACCAATGGATTGGCTTCAAATACACCTTTGCCTGCAAAGAATTCAGTCGTTGAAATAAATTTACCGTCATTAGATACAAGACCCGCCATTGGTAAATTATATTTTTGTCCAACAATAAAGTCGTCTAAACCGTGGTCTGGCGCGGTATGAACTAAACCTGTACCGCCATCAGTAGTCACGTGTTCACCTAAAATTACTGGTACAGTGAAATCATAGAACGGATGGTTAAAGCGTACTAACTCAAGTGCTTGACCTTTTACTGAACCTAACACTTCAACCTGTTCTACACCCACCGCTTTCGCCACGGATTCCACTAATTCAGCGGCTAAGATCACACGCTCATCGCCTAACTGAACAAGGTTGTATTCTAAGTCTGCATTTACCGCAATCGCACGGTTAGATGGCATTGTCCAAGGCGTTGTTGTCCAAATCACCGCAGAAAGTTTGCCGTGACCTTTTCCTACTGCATTAAATTTCTCCTCAATTTCCACCGCACTTACCGCCGGGAAACGCACATAGATAGACGGAGAAACTTTGTCTTCGTATTCCACTTCTGCTTCAGCCAAAGAAGAGCCGCAATCCAAACACCAGTGCACCGGTTTTGAACCTTTGTATAAGTGGCCGTTAGCAATCACTTTACCAAGGGTACGGATAATGTTTGCTTCGGTGTCGAAGTTCATCGTTAAATAAGGATTATCCCAATCACCTAACACGCCTAAACGGATAAAATCTTTTTTCTGACCTTCAACTTGTTCCGCTGCATATTCGCGGCATTTCGCCCGGAATTCGGCCGCAGAAATTTTCTCATTTGGTTTGCCCACTAAGCTTTCTACTTTCAATTCAATCGGCAAGCCGTGGCAGTCCCAACCCGGAATATAAGGCGAGTCAAAACCTAATGCGGTTTTGGATTTCACGATGATATCTTTCAGAATTTTATTTACCGCATGGCCGATATGAATATTGCCGTTCGCATACGGCGGGCCATCATGCAAAATAAAGGATTTTTTGCCTTTTGAAGCTTCACGAATTTTTTGGTAAAGATTTTTTTCATACCAATTTTTTAACATCACAGGCTCGCGTTTGGCTAAATCACCACGCATCGGAAAGCCCGTTTCAGGAAGGTTAAGGGTATTTTTATAATCAGTCATTTTATATTCCAGTGTTATGTAAAAATTAAAATTTGCGTTCTATAAAGTGCGGTCAGTTTTGAAAACGTTTTTCGCTGTTTCTACATCCTGCGCAATTTGTGCTTTTAAATCGTCAAAAGAGGGAAATTTCATTTCATTGCGGATTTTATGACAGAGTTCGACATCCAACCATTGTCCATAAAGATCGCCTTGAAAATCAAATAAATGTGCTTCTAATAATTGATTCACGCCATTGACGGTCGGGCGGGTGCCGATATTGGCGACTCCATTAAAAAACGCGCCGGATTTTAACCGCACTTTAACTGCGTAAACCCCTTTGACCGGATTCACCTGACGATGCAAGCGAATATTCGCAGTCGGAAACCCGATAGTGCGACCAAGCTGATTGCCGTGAATCACGCGCCCTAAAATACGATAAGGACGCCCAAGTAATTTTTCCGATAACGTCAAATCATCTTTGGCTAATGCTTCGCGAATCGCTGTACTGCTGATGCGTAAGGCATCTAAACAAAAGCTACGGTTATCTTCGACGGTAAAACCAAACTTTTCACCGGCGTGTTGCAACAGCGCAAAATTACCTTGGCGCTTGGCACCAAATTTAAAATCATCGCCAATGCTTAAAAATTTCACATTTAATTTACGCACCAACCAATCTTCAATAAATTGCTGCGCAGGCAAATTGGCAAAAATGCGGTCGAATTTTGCGATGATAACCACATCCACACCGGCTTGTTTAAGATAATACAATTTATCGCGCAAGCGCATCAGGCGAGCAGGGGCTTTGTCACCCAGAAAAAATTCTCGCGGTTGTGGTTCGAATAACATCACCGCCATGGGCAAATTCAGTTCGTCGGCTTTTTGGCGTAAATGGCGCAAAATCGCTTGATGGCCTAAATGTACCCCGTCAAAATTGCCGATAGTCAAAACACAACTCGACAAACATTGCGATACCTTAGAGAGCCCACGAATTAATTGCATGATATTGCCTATAAAAAATTAAGATCAATTTTTTCATTATAACGACAAATGCCCACTTCGGAAAGCAAATCATAGACGGCTACATTGAACCCTAAAAAGGAGCTTGTTATTGAGCAATAGGCTAAATTTGATTACAATTCATTAATTTTTTTATATCAGGAGGACGGGATGTATTTTGACCAAATTAAAGCTGAATTAGATGAGGCGGCAACCGTATTAAACGCGTTTTTATCAGATGAAAAAAATATTCAGGCGGTGCAACAGGCGGCATTGTTAATTGCCGATCAGTTTAAACAGGGCGGAAAGGTGCTTTCTTGTGGTAACGGTGGTTCTCATTGTGACGCCATGCATTTTGCCGAAGAACTCACCGGACGTTACCGCGCAAATCGCCCAGGGTATCCTGCCATTGCCATTTCGGATGTCAGCCACTTAAGTTGTGTAGGTAACGATTTTGGTTATGAATATGTGTTTTCCCGTTATATTGAGGCAGTCGGTCAACAAGGCGATGTGTTATTTGCACTTTCAACTTCAGGCAATTCCGTGAATATTTTAAATGCCATTCAGGTTGCCAAAGAAAAAGGCATGAAGGTGATTGTGCTAACCGGCAAAGATGGCGGAAAAATGGCGGGCTTAGCCGATGTGGAAGTTCGCGTGCCACATTTTGGTTATGCTGATCGGATTCAAGAAGTGCATATTAAAGTGATTCATATTTTGATTATGTTGATTGAATTTGAAATGAAAAAATAGATGTCATTGAAATTATCTGCGTAACTCAAGGAGTAAGACTTCATTTATTCAGACGTAGATATTTATGAATCAGACTTAAAAAAAGAAGATGGTCTTCAAACCATCTTCTTTTTTATTAGGCACAATTCGTGTGCGTTATTGCGCTTTTACCGCAGCGATTGCCACCATATTAATAATACGGCGAACGGACGCGACTGAGGTTAAAATATGCGCTGATTTTTTTAAACCCATTAAGATAGGGCCAACGGTTGTCGGTGTTGCCGTGCCTTGTAATAGATTTAAGCTGATACGTGCGGCTTCCATATTTGGCATTACCAACACGTTTGCCGCACCTTTGAGTGGGCTGTCCGGCATCACGTCATCACGGAGCTGTTGTGATAAGGCAACATCACAGTGCATTTCGCCGTCAATAGTGAGTTCCGGTGCGCGTTCTTTCACTAAATGTAAAACGTTACGCATTTTGACCGCACTTGGGGTGTTGTTGCTGCCGTAATTAGAATGTGAAATTAAGGCAATCTGTGGCTCAATACCAAATAGACTGACTTCTTTCGCTGTCATGAGCGTAATTTCTGCCAATTCTTCCGCTGTCGGATCGTTGTTCACGAAGGTATCGGCAAGGAATAAGTTGCCTGCCGGTAGCACTAAGCCGTTAACGGTCGCCGCCGTATGTACCCCTTCTTGCAAACCAATGACGTTTTTGAGGGTTTTTAAATGGTCGGCATAATGTCCTACTAAACCACACAACATGGCGTCGGCATGACCTAAATGTAACAACACGGCACCGATAGCCGTTGGGTTGTTAAACATTTCCCGTTTAGCAATATCCGGTGTGACGCCTGCACGTTTGAGCATGTCATAGTAAGTTTTGCAACATTCTTGATAACGTGCGTCATTTTCGATGTTAATTAACTCAAAATCACGTCCCGCCTGAATATGTAACCCGAGTTTTTTAATGCGTTGTTCAATGACGCTTGGGCGACCGAGTAAAATCGGATAAGCGATGCCTAAGGTCGAGATTTCTTGCACAGCATGTAAAATTCGGGTTTCTTCACCGTCGGTTAATAACACACGTTTCTTGTCTTGTTTCGCTTGCGCAAACACCGGTTTCATAAACAAGTTGGTTTTATAAACGAACTGGGTGAGTTGTTCGATGTATGCATCAAAATCTTTAATTGGACGAGTCGCAACACCAGAATCCATCGCGGCTTTTGCCACGGCTGGGGCGATACGCACGATTAAACGCGGATCAAAGGGTTTTGGAATAATGTATTCCGGGCCAAACGTGAGTTCGGTATCACCATAAGCGGATGTCACCACATCGCTTTGTTCGGCTAATGCCAAGTCAGCAATGGCGCGCACTGCGGCAAGCTTCATTTCTTCGTTAATGGTGGTAGCGCTGACGTCTAATGCTCCGCGGAAAATGAACGGGAAGCAAAGTACGTTGTTGACTTGGTTCGGGTAATCGGAACGACCGGTGCACACAATGGCATCCGGACGGACTGCTTTTGCCAATGGCGGTAAAATTTCCGGTTCTGGGTTGGCGAGTGCCAAAATTAACGGATGTGCTGCCATGGTTTTAACCATGTCTTGCGTTAACGTGCCGGCAGCAGAACAACCTAAGAAAATATCCGCATTTGGAATGACTTCGGCTAACGTACGCTTGCCGTTATCGTCAATCGCATACAGTTTCTTGGTTTCATCCATGCGATCATCACGGTTTTTATAGATCACGCCTTTGGAGTCGCATACGATGATATTTTCCCGCTTCATGCCGAGAGAAACTAATAAGTTCAAGCACGCAATCGATGCCGCACCGGCACCGGAAGCAACGAGTTTCACGTTTTCAATTTTTTTATCAACAATGCGTAAGCCGTTGAGCACTGCGGCGGCTGAAATGATTGCTGTGCCGTGTTGGTCATCGTGGAAGACCGGGATTTTCATTCTTTCGCGCAATTTGCGTTCAATGTAAAAACATTCCGGTGCTTTAATGTCTTCCAAGTTAATGCCGCCGAAGGTGGGTTCAAGGGACGCAATAATATCAATGAGCTTATCTGGGTCGTGTTCATTCACTTCAATGTCGAAGACGTTGACGCCAGCGAATTTTTTAAACAATACGCCTTTCCCTTCCATCACCGGTTTACCTGCTAAAGCTCCGATATTGCCTAAACCAAGCACGGCGGTACCGTTTGAAATCACCGCCACTAAGTTGCCACGAGAAGTATATTTATAAGAATCTGCCGGATCTGCCTGAATAGCCAAACAAGGTGCCGCCACCCCCGGAGAATACGCAAGCGCTAAGTCGCGTTGAGTCGCAAGCGATTTGGTGGGCGTCACTTCAATTTTTCCCGGAATCGGGAATTCGTGAAAATCTAATGCCGCTTTTTTAAGTTGTTCATCCATAAAAATATCCTCTTTTGAATAAATGCGTTGGAGCAAGTTCGTTTTATTATAATGAAAATGGAAGAGAATTCTGTGACATTTCACACATTATTAACAATTTTTTACTTGGAATAAGCGCATGACATATTCTTGGGGGAAAATAAAAGGTTAAGTTCAGAGAACAAACAGAGCTTTGAGGAAACCTCGTAATAAGTGCTCAGACAATGGACTATAGAAAGCGTCATGTTGATGGCGCCCTCAAAAGGTATTATAACGAACTGCCCTCTCATGTCTTGAACAGGCTATTGCATGATAGGTATTTTTATATTATCGCAAAAGTAGAAAGAGGTGAGAAAATGACCGCACTTTGAGTGCGGTGCTTATAAAAGGGAGTGCAATAAGGGGGACATTCTAAAAGCTGTTCCAAAGTTGATTATTTATTAATCAAGCTCAAAAATTCTTTTCGGGTTTCACGATCTTCTAAGAACACGCCACCGAAAGCCGATGTCACCGTATAGCTATTAGCATCTTTAATGCCGCGACATTTCACACAAAAATGCGTTGCCTTGACATAGACAGCGACATCTTCCGTTTCTAAGATCGTTTGAAATGCCAATAAAATTTGCTCCGTTAAGCGTTCCTGTACTTGCGGACGTTGAGCAAAAAATGCCACGACACGATTAATTTTTGATAACCCGATGACCCATTTTTTCGGGTAATACGCCACGGACACCATGCCATCGATGGTCACGAAATGATGCTCACAGGTACTGGTTAACGTCACATCATTGACTAACACCATTTCGCTGACTTTCATACGATTGGCGATATTGGTGATTTTCGGAAAGTTGGCATAATCCAAACCACTGAAAATTTCATCAACGAACATTTTGGCAAGGCGGGCAGGGGTTTCTTCGATGCTGTCGTCACGTAAATCCAAACCGATTAAACGCAACACTTCACGCATATGTTGTTCAATGTGTGTGCGACGTTCATCTTTGCTTTCGTCCAACACAATCATGGGGGTTTCGATTCCTTTCTGACGCAGCGCCTCACGCACTTTCGCTGCTTCAGGTGAAATGTGATTCATTTACTACTCTCAATTAA
This sequence comes from Aggregatibacter valvarum, assembly GCF_980468985.1. Lineage (NCBI taxonomy): Bacteria > Pseudomonadati > Pseudomonadota > Gammaproteobacteria > Pasteurellales > Pasteurellaceae > Aggregatibacter > Aggregatibacter valvarum. Next base: position 316,034 of record NZ_OZ413141.1, read on the forward strand.
GGCCGGTCAAAATAATGCGGCATTCTAACAAACTCTCCGATAATAATAAAATGAGAATAATTTTAGCTGAGGATGAAAATCTCTCTCGGTGAGTGGCTGTTTGACTGAGTCGTATTCGGCGTGATGTTGATAAAAACACCTGGATTTACGAATCACAAATTTTATCACGCCCATTGTCGCACCGTGATATGATGGTTTCTCTCAATGCAGGTAACAGCTGATTTAATCGGTGGAGCCTAAAATAAATTCGCTATTTAATGAAAAGTGAGCCGCTATGCGTTATTCCATTCATGATTTTGTACAATTAATCGCTCGGCTACGGGATCCGGTGAACGGTTGTCCGTGGGATATTAAACAAAATTACACCTCAATGATTGCTTGCCTCAAAGAAGAAACTTACGAAGTGATTGAAGCCATTGAGCAACATAATACAGAAAATCTAAAAGAAGAACTGGGTGACTTGTTATTGCAAGTGGTCTTTCTTAGTCAATTGGCAGCAGAAGATCATCACTTTACTTTTGATGAGGTTGTGCAAGCTGTGGCGGAAAAAATTGTACGACGCCATCCTCATGTTTTCGGTAACACACAAGCCAACAACGAAGAAGAAGCCTTACAAAATTGGAATGCGATGAAAGCTTTGGAACATCAACATCAAGGCCATACGTCCTTATTGGATAATATTCCGCACGCATTTCCTGCCTTGATGCGTGCAGAAAAATTACAAAAACGTTGTAGCAAAGTCGGGTTCGACTGGGCGGACGTTTCTCCTGTTTTTGCTAAAGTGGAAGAAGAGTTGCAGGAAGTCAAACAAGAAATCGCACGTTCTCCACAAGATCCGGCAAAAATTGAAGAAGAAATCGGTGATCTCTTTTTTGCCACGGTGAACCTCAGCCGACACTTGAAATGCTCGGCAGAAGAAAGTTTGCGTAAAGCCAATCAGAAATTTGAGCAGCGCTTCCGCCGTGTTGAGGCCAAGCTTGGTGCGCAAAATCGGACGTTGGCGGAAGCTTCATTAGAGGAAATGGATAGGTTGTGGGATGACGTGAAACGGGAAGAAAAACACCGTTAAAATCCACCGCACTTTACGATTAATTTGACGTTTATCTTAATTATATGAATATCCTGATTATCGGCCCGTCTTGGGTGGGCGACATGGTGATGTCGCACAGTTTGTATCAACAATTATGTCTTCAATACCCTCAATGCCACATTGATGTCATGGCGCCGAATTGGTGTAAACCTTTGCTGGCGCGTATGCCGGAAGTCCGCCAAGCAATCGAAATGCCGTTGGGACACGGTAAATTTGCGTTATGTGAACGTTATCGTTTAGGCAAAGCCTTACGCCAGCGTTATGATATGGCGATTGTTTTGCCCAATTCATTAAAGTCTGCGCTGATTCCGCTGTTTGCACAGATTAAGCATCGTCGCGGATGGAAAGGCGAATCCCGTTATTTTCTGCTCAATGATTTACGTCATCATAAACAACGTTACCCCATGATGGTGCAACGTTATGTTGCGCTTGCGTTTGAGCGCAATGCGGTTCCCTCTGCGAACGAAATGCCGATCTTAGCCCCGAAATTAACGGTAAATCCACAACAGCAAGCCGCCACCCTAAAACAATTTGAAAAACAAACCGCACTTTTAGGCACGCGCCCGTTGATTGGATTTTGTCCCGGCGCAGAATTTGGCCCGGCAAAACGTTGGCCGCATTATCACTATGCAAAACTGGCTGAAATGTTAATTGAACAGGGCTATGCCATTATGTTATTTGGTTCGGCAAAAGATGTGGACGTAGGCGAGCAGATTCGCAATACATTGCTGGAGGCGTTACAGCCGTTCTGTGTAAATTTAGCCGGACAGACCAGCTTGGATCAAGCAGTCGATCTGATTGCGCATTGCGCCGTGATTGTGAGTAATGACAGCGGATTAATGCATATTGCGGCGGCAACCTCACGCCCGCTGGTTGCCCTTTACGGTCCGACCAGTCCGACCTATACGCCACCGCTTTCCGACAAAGCCATTATTCTGCGGAAAATAGAAGGCGGCTTACTTAAAGTACGTAAAAGCACGGATAGCGCGGAAGGTTATCATCAAAGTTTGATTGATCTTTCTCCACAAGACGTGATGGAGGCGGTACGTTCTTTACAAGCATAATCCTTGTTTTGATTAATAACTGAGAACTATTTGCATTTTATTTTCGATCACCTAGAATGGCTTCGTTCATGCACAATTTAACATTGTGCAGAACCTATCATTTATCTGAAATTATAAAAGGAGTTTTTTATGAAGATTCGTCATTTCCAACTTGCCACCCTCGCTGCGGCAATTGCCTTCTCCGGCATTGCAGCAGCCGATATCACGGTTTATAACGGTCAACACAAAGAAGCCGCCAAAGCGGTTACTGAAGCATTTACCAAAGAAACCGGCATTAAAGTCACGTTAAACAGCGCCAAAAGTGAACAACTTGCCGGTCAATTAAAAGAAGAGGGCGACAAAACCCCGGCAGACGTATTCTATTCTGAACAAACCGCGCCATTTGCGATGTTATCTGAAGCCGGTTTGCTTGAGCCGCTTTCTGCTGATACTATCAAACAAACACAACATAAAGGCGTGCCGGTTGCACCGAAAAAAGACTGGATTGCCTTAAGTGGTCGTTCTCGCGTGGTGGTTTATGATAAGAATAAACTTTCTGAAAAAGACATGGAAAAATCCGTGTTAGATTACGCGACACCAAAATGGAAAGATAAAATCGGTTATGTGCCGACTTCCGGTGCGTTCTTAGAACAAGTCATTGCTATCACCAAATTAAAAGGTGAACAAGCGGCGTTAAACTGGCTAAAAGGCTTGAAAGAAAACGGCAAACTTTACGCGAAAAATAGCGTGGCGTTGCAAGCTGTTGAAAATGGTGAAGTGCCGGCAGCGTTAATTAACAACTATTATTGGTATGCGTTGGCAAAAGAAAAAGGCGAAGATAAATTAAACTCCCGTTTATACTTCATTCGCCACCAAGACCCGGGCGCATTAGTGACTTACTCTGGTGCAGCGGTGTTAAAAGGCTCCAAAAATAAAGAAGAAGCGAAAAAATTCGTCGAATTCTTAGCCAGCAAAAAAGGCCAAGAAGCGCTTGTGGCTGCTCGCGCAGAATACCCATTGCGCACTGATGTGGTTTCGCCGTTTAATATGGATCCTTACGCAAAATTAGAAGCACCTGAAGTGAGTGCGACAACGGCGAAAGATAAAGAAAACGCGAACAAATTAATTGAACAAGCCGGTTTGAAATAAGCTTGTTATCACGGCATCTCATGCGAAGAGATGCCGTGAGTTCACGCACAAAAGTGCGGTCATTTTACTCTCTGTTTTTGACAAGCCGGAGAATCTAACTGATACAGGGAATGTGATTCTCAACAGGTAACGCATATTACGCGTTTGTGCTGTTGGAATGAGAGCCCTTATTCTTCAATTAAACGACGCAATAAACTGCCGTCAAACAACGCACGTTTCACTAAGGCAAACGCCCCTATCACATCTTCATTGGTGAGCTCTGATGCGACTAATGGCGTGTTTTGAACAAACGCCGGTAAGGCATGGCTTTCCAACGTGCGACGAATAGCCGCAAATAAGACGTTTTTTGCCTGCGTAATTTCACCGGAAATCACGATTTTTTCCGGATTAAACATATTTACGCTCATTGCCAACACACGCCCGATTTGCGTACCGACGTGTTCGATGAGTTCTGTGGCTACCGCATCTTGCTTATTGCTGGCTTTGCAAATGGCTTCAATGTCATGGGCTTCCAAAGAAAGCCATTTACTTTGGTAACCGTCTTCCAATAACTCCGACATTTTATTTTCAATTGCCGAATTGCTGACCACTGTTTCCAAACAGCCCACATTGCCGCACATACAACGTTTTCCTAACGGATCCACCTGAATATGCCCGATTTCACCGACATTCTTTTTATAACCGGAAAAGAGTTCATGATTAATCACAATTCCCGCACCCACACCGCGATGAATACGCAATAGCAATGAATCGTAACAATCTTTGGTGACACCAAAATAGTGCTCCGCAAGGGCTAAACTACGCACATCATGCCCGATATAGGTCGGTAAATTGAAACGTTCGGCAACGTGATTAGCCAAGTCCCAAGGCGTAGTTAATTCAAAGTGCGGAACCTGTTCAATCATGTTACTTTTCGTATCCACAAAGCCGGGAACCGTGATACCAATCGCAATAAATTCACTGCCACGTTTTTGGTTTTCTTGAATAAATTCATCCAAGCGTTGAAATAAAAACTGTTCAAATGCTTGTGGTGTTGGGTAATTTTCAAGCGTAAAGACGGATTTATTCACTAATTTGGCGGATAAATCCATAATGGCTAAGGTTAAATGTTCCCGCCCGATACCCACTAAAATCGCACGAAAATGTTTATGTTCCGCGACAATCGAGGTTGCCCGACGCCCACCGGTCGATTCTTGTTGTTCTACTTCTTTAATTAAACCGCGAGCAAGTAAATGGCGGGTAATTTTAGTCACACTTGCCGGAGCAAGTTGGCTTATTTCAGAAATTTGAATACGGGAAATTGGGCCTTTCTGATCGATAAGCTTATACACCACTGCGCTATTCATTTGTTTCACTAAATCAACGTTCGCGATTTGAGGACTTTCTCGCATTTTTTTCTCCCGCAAAAGTAAGTTGAGTGATGTTAAACGGCATTTAAATACCTTTGGAACGACTATTCATCGTCCATTCCCAAGGCTTTGGAAAAGGTTTGCAGCCCCACTGCATTACCGTTTTTTACCATGGTTTGCATGGCTTTTGTTGGCGCATGAATTAATTTATTCATTAATTTATAACTTAATTCTTGTAGCACTTGTTCCGCCTCTTCGCCTTGTTGTAAGGAAGCGATCGCTTTTTCCAGTAAATCTTGGCGAGTCAACTCCGCCTCTTCCCGATAGCGACGAATCAAATTAGAAAACTGATGGACCTTCAACCATGCAAAGAAATCCGCGCATTCTGCCTGAATAATTTCCTTTGCCTGCGCAGAGGCTTGTTCCCGTTGGCTTAAATTATGCTGAATGATATTTTGTAAATCATCCACCGTATAATGATAAACACTGTCTAATTCTGCCGCACTTTCTTCAATGTCACGCGGCACGGCAATATCCACCAACAGCATCGGACGATAGCGGCGCATGATTTGCGCCTTTTCAACCATGTTGCGGCTTATCAAAATATGCGGACTGCCGGTAGAGCTAATCACAATATCGGCTTGATCTAAGCCCTGCTGTAACTGTTCTAACGGCAGGATTTGAATATTCGCCGTTGTATCCAATTTCTCCACGAGGGCTTCGGCGCGGGCTAAAGTGCGGTTAGAAATCACCATGTTTTTTACACCGTGACGCAATAAATGGCGGCAAACCAATTCAATAGTTTCCCCTGCGCCCACTAATAAAATGGTTAATTCACTCAACGATTCAAAAATTTGGCGCGCTAAACTGCAAGCAGCGTATGCCACAGATACTGCACTTTCACCGATATTGGTTTCTGTACGCACGCGTTTTGCCGTGGAAAATGTTTTTTGAAATAAACGGGATAATTCGCCGGAAATAGCTTGCTGTTCTTGTAGATAGTGCTGCTCGCTCATTTGGTAAGCTTGCTTCACTTGCCCCAAAATTTGTGGCTCGCCTAAAATCAATGAATCCAAGCCACACGCTACTTCCATTAAGTGATTGACGGCAGGCAGGTTTTCATAAGTGTAAAGGCAACGTTGAAGCTCGGCTAAGTCCAGTTGATGAATTTCAGCGAACCATTGTACAGCCTGGCGAATCCAATGTTGTGTGTCTTGTGGCGGGACGGTTTTATTGTGCAGATAAACTTCAGTTCGGTTACAAGTGGATAAAATCACCGCACTTTCGGCTAATTCAATTTGCCGAATATGACGCAAAGCAAAAGCACGTTTTGTCAGAAAAAGCGACTTTTTCCCGTAAGGCAACAGAGGCGGTTTTGTGATTAATACCAAGAACTAAAATCGTCATAAAAAATACATGAAAAATCACCGCACTTTATTATGTTGACACAACAAATACGGCAACATTTATCCCACTAAAATATAAAAAATAGACATAAAAACGGGCTATATTCTAGCTGAATTGCCCATGTTTGGGCAAATTAGCGCAAGAAAAAAGCCATTAATCTGCAATTTTATTGCGAAGTATCAAATTTCTAAAACGTATCTTTGGCTTGGCGTAATTGGGTAAATTGCGCCAAGTTGGTTGCCGTTAAAAACGGATTAATGTGTTTTTCCAAGCCTATCGTGGTGGGTAGGCTTGGTTTATTTTCAGCACGTAATTGCGCCACCAAAACACGATGATTTTCCACCGCACTTTTGTTTGCCCAAACGTTTTGCACAAACGCTAAGTTGCTTAACGTATATTCATGTCCCGGGCAAACAATGGTGTCATCAGGCAACGCCGCGAAACGCTGCATGGTGGCGAACATTTGCGCGTAATCACCGGTAAATACACGCCCGCAACCGGCGGAAAATAGGGCATCACCGCAAAATAAATGCCCATCCACCCAATAACTCACATGCTGCGCTGTATGCCCGCCACTGGGTAGCACTTGAATTTGGTAATGTTCGGTGATAAGGTCGCCTTCATTAATCACCTGCGTCAGCCCACAAGCAGCGCACTCTTCCGGACCATAAATCGGTACTTGCGGGAAACGTTGTTTAAACGCCGCAACACCGTTCGTGTGATCCGCATGGTTGTGCGTGAGCAACAATGCTTCAACAGAAAAATGTTGTTCTTCCAACAAGTGAAACAGCTTGTCGGTTTCGGGCAAATCAACAATGAGCAACGGTAAATTTTCCCGTGCATAAAGCCAAATATAATTATCGTTTAACGCAGGAATCGGAATTAACATAGAACCTCGGAGTTACCATGATGTGGCGTGCTAAATATGAAAAGTCACTGGCGATGCCCACCGGTTGGCAACAACTGCCAAATGGACGCACTTATTGTAACGCATTAAATGCGTATTTTGCCCCTTGGTTTACAAAAATTTGTGGTTATCAGATTCTGAAAATTGGCGGACTTAGCGCAGAAATTCAATGTGATTTGCCCTTGCGCCACCAAATTAGTCTCAGCGAAAAAATAACGGAAAATTTGACCGCACTTTTAGACGATCATCATTCCGTTGTACAAGCCAAGCTCACCGAACTTCCTTTTATTCAACAGCAGTTGGATGCTTGTGTGCTGGCGAATACGTTAAATTTTGTCCAAGATCCCCACCAAGTATTGCGCGAAACTCACCGTGTTCTCACCGATGACGGCTACTTGTTCCTCAGTGTGTTTAATCCGCTTAATGGCCTCTTTTTTAAATTAAAAACAGGTGACTTCCCTGCGCGTCATTATTGCATTTGGCGGATCATTGATTGGTTGGAATTACTCAACTTTGATATTTTGGAACAGCGGAATTTGGCGCTCTCCCATCAAACCGCCGGTTGGTTTGCCCCGTTGACGGTTATCGTGGCGCAAAAACGCACCTACCCGCTGACACTTAATCCACAAAAAGTGCGGTCAAAAATCCCAGCGTTTTTACAACCGGCAGAAGCGTTGAAACAAGCCGAAGATCTTTAGTCTTTGAAGAAAAAAATAACGGTCAGAAATACATTCACATTCATTTCTGACCGTTTAAATTATGCCTTAGGAAAATTTCCTTCTTGGCGAAAAGATTTAAAAAATTGACCGCACTTTGCGGAAAATCATTAAGCTTGTGGATTCATGATCTCATCGAAGGTTGCCGCTTTTTCAGTGACTTGCGCTTTCGCTAACACCGCCTCAACAGCTTGTTCTTCTAATACGACGTTACGAATGTTATTCATTAATTCGTTGTTTTTGCTGTAGTATTCAACCACGTCTGCCGGTTGTTCGTAAGCCGATGCAATATCCTCAATCATGGCTTTCGCACGTTCTTCATCTGCTTTTAATTCGTTTGAAGCAATCACTTGGGAAAGTAACAATCCCACTAACACACGACGTTTAGCTTGTTCTTCAAACAATTCACGTGGTAATTGTGCTGCTTGTTGTGCATTACCGCCAAAGCGTTGTGCCGCTTGTTGACGCAATACCTCAATTTCTTGTTCAACCGCAGAACTTGGTACATCAATTTGATTTTGTTCTACTAAACCGTCAATGACTTGGGTTTTCACGCGAGTCACTAATGCATTTTTCAATTCACGTTGCATGTTTTTACGAATTTCATTGCGTAAATCTGCAACAGATTTTGTGTTCGGACCAAATTTTGCAACGAACTCATCGGTTAATTCCGGTAATACCATCACTTCAACTTTTTTCAACGTGATGTCAAATTTCGCTGCTTTACCTTTTAAGTTCTCAGCGTGATATTCTTCCGGGAAAGTCACATCAATCGTGAATTTGTCACCGGCTTTGTGGCCAACGATGCCCTCTTCAAAGCCTGGGATCATACGACCTTGACCCATAAATAAAACGAAATCGGATGCTTTGCCGCCTTCAAACGCTTCGCCGTCAACAGAACCCACGAAGTCAATAGTTACGCGATCTTCTGCTTTTGCTGCTTCTTGGCTTTCAGTCCAAGTTGCTTGTTGTTTACGCAACACTTCAACCATCTTGTCAACATCTGCTTCAGAGATTTCAACAACCGGTTTTTCTACTTTGATATTTTCTAAACCTTTTAATTCAACTTCAGGATACACTTCAAAAGTGGCGCTGAATTTTAAGTCTTTGCCTTCTTCAAATTGTTCAACAGTGAAACTTGGACGACCTGCTAGGTTAATTTTGTTTTCAATAACCGCTTGGAAGAAATGGTTTTGTAATAAATCGCCTAAAATATCTTGACGAACAGAAGCGCCGAAACGTTTTTCAATAATGTGTGGCGGGACTTTACCTTTACGGAAGCCGTCAATACGCGCATTTTTAGCAACGCGTTTTAATTCTTCGCGGATAGCCTGAACAACAGTTTCAGCCGGAACGGTGATGGTTACACGACGCTCTAAACCTTGAGTCGTTTCAATATTTAATGACATTATGATGTTACCTCAAATTGATGCACTCGGCGAATGCTCACACCGAACACGTTATTAATAGAAAATAAGACAATGAATTATAACGGGACAAAGCCTTTCAGTCGAGGAAATGCACGATAAAAGCGCATAATCGATTAAAAAACACTCGATTTATCTATACAAAATTAACCACGCGGATGATAGCGTTCGTGTAACCGTTTTAAGCGTTCTTTCGCCACGTGCGTATAAATCTGTGTCGTCGATAAATCGCTATGCCCCAACAACATTTGCACCACGCGCAAATCGGCGCCGTGATTCACCAAATGCGTGGCAAAGGCATGGCGCAAAACGTGAGGTGACAACATATTAGTATCAATTTCCGCCAACACCGCATAATGTTTGATCCGGTGCCAAAACGTTTGACGTGTCATTTGCGTGCCGCGACGGCTTGGAAATAACACATCGGAACTTTGTCCATCCAATAAAATAGGTCGGGCAAACAGCATAAATTGCTTCACCCAATGGGTGGCCTCCTCTCCCATCGGCACAATACGTTCTTTATTGCCTTTGCCGATGACCCGCACCACGCCTTGATTCAAACTAATGCTATCGGTATGCAGTGAAACCAATTCCGTCACCCGCAATCCGGTGGCATACAATAGCTCCAACATCGCCTTATCGCGTAGTTCAATCGGCTGATCTAAACTTTGCACATTGAGCAAATCCGTGACTTGCTGTTCGGTTAAATACTTCGGCAAACGGCTGGGTAATTTAGGCGAACTTAACACCGCACTTGGATCGTCGGTGCGGTATTTTTCTTGATACAAATATTGGAAAAGCTTTCGAATGGCACTCAATAATCGCGCCGTGCTGGTGGCTTTATAGCCCTGTTCTACCCGCTCACCAAGAAAGGTCTGAAGATCGACCGAATCTAAACCAAGCAGTGACAGTTTGCGCTCACCAAGCCAATCACAAAGTGCAGTGAGATCCAAGCGATAAGATTGCACGGTATTGGGCGACAAGCCTTTGCCTATCCATAATTCATTCAAAAATAAATCGAGCAAAGTAAGATCATTCATGTTTAGCCCCGATGCAGTAAAAAGGCTTCCACTTTACGTGGTGTCACCACGAACGCCAATGCCGCAATGATGGCCATTAAGACAAAGGTCATTGAGGGGGAATACGGATAAATCACACCGCTCAATGCCGTCAAAATCGCCACCATGGCGCTGTTTGAAATACCGTTATACAACGCTTGTAATTTAGAAATGTGCGACTGCGGTTGCGTGGTGATGTAACGCACCATGCCGTAATGCGCCACCGCGTATGTTAAGCTGTGAAGTAATTGCAAAAGCCCGATGAGCCAAATCTCACTTGTGGCGGCAAGCCCCATCCAACGTACAATACACGCCAAGGTCGCCAAATGAAAAAGGGTGCTGACCTTCCAGTTTTGCAGTAAACGGCGGGAAAAGAAAAACAGCAAAATTTCGGCAATCACACCTAGGCCCCATAGCAAGCTGGTCTGCGAAACGGAAATCCCAAGACTTGTCCAATACAAAACGCTATAAACATAATAGGCGGCATGTGAGCCCTGAATTAAAGACGAAGCCAACAAAACCCGCAAGGTTGTGTTGTTTTTTAATAAATCCCAATAACCTACATTCGCGGTAGCCTGTTCCGAGAGTTCATCTTGCGGGGGAATCGTGGGTGTGACGCACTGCATCACCGAATATGCCAATAAAAGTGCGGTCAAAATCCAAACGATATTTTGCTCACCGAAAAAGCCAATCACATTGCCAAATAAGGTTACGCCCACCACAAAGGCAAGGGATCCAATGAGCCGAGCTTTACCGTAATCCAACTGAATTTGCCGCTGCCAAGTGCTTGCCAAAGAATCCGTAATCGGCATACCTGCCGCATTGACCATGGCAAATAAGCCGATAGCAGAAAACAGCAACCAAAAATTCTCCGCAACAACACTTAAACCGGCCATAATCAATGCGCTGGCAAGCGCCAACACACGCAAAGAATTGATCAACTGTGAAGCGCGTTTAATTAAACCGGAAAAAAATAAACCGCCGACAAAGCGAAAGACATAAGCGCTTGCCAACACCATGCCGATCAGCTCTTCCCCATACTGTTGTGATTTCAACCAAACCGGGAAAAACGGCACGAATACACCATAGGCGCAGTAGTAGCCAAAAAAGCTCAACGCGAGCCAAGTAAAAGGACGAACAAGCATTAAAATAACGTTTCCATTTCTTTTGAACGTGCCACGCAAGCTTGCATGGCTTGTTGCACGATGTCATTAAATTGATATTGATTCAACACATTCAGCGCTGCCGCCGTTGTGCCGCCTTTAGAGGTCACATTTTGGCGCAATGTCGATAAATCTAGCTGCGGATTTTCCACCACCATTTTAGCCGAACCTAACATTGCCTGTTGCACCAATTCTCGCGCGTTTTCAGCGGATAACCCCATTTCAATTAAGCCTTGTTGCATGGCTTCTAAAAATTGGAAGAAATACGCCGGGCTACTGCCAGACGCGGCTGTGACGGCATGCATCTGTTCTTCTGAGGCTACCCAAAGGGTTTTGCCTACGGCGGACAACAAATCCTGCGCAAAAGTGCGGTCGTTTTCTGAAGTGTTTTTAGCGGCAAATAGCCCCGCCATGCCCTCGCCCACTAAGGCCGGCGTATTTGGCATCACACGCACAACAGCGTGAGTGGTCGGCAAAAGCGCAATTAATCTTGCCACGGAAATGCCTGCCGCAATCGAAATCAGTAATTTATCGGAAAAATTCACCGCACTTAAAGGGGAACATACTTCGGCTAATACTTGCGGTTTGACGGCTAACAAAACGACCTCTGCTTGTGTGACGGCGGCGACATTATCCGTTGAGGTGCGTACGCCTTTTGGCGCAAATAAATCACGCTTTTCTTCATTCGGATCGCACACAATAATTTTATCGGCAGGATAAGCTTGTTTTAATAAGCCGAACACGATGGCTTGCGCCATATTGCCGCCACCGATAAAGGCGATAAGTTTATGTTGCATAGCTATTTCTCGTTACTTCGTGTTGACATAAGGATTGGTTTGTTTTTCCTCTCCAATCGTGGTGTAAGGGCCATGACCGGCGACAATAATCATATCATCGCCTAAAGGATACAATTTTTCACGAATGGACGTAATGATGTCCTCATAACTTCCTCCCGGAAAATCCGTCCGCCCAATGCCACTTTTAAAGAGTACATCGCCGGTAAATGCGATGCGTTTTTGGTGCTCAATAAAACCAATATGACCGGGCGTGTGGCCGGGTAAATGTAACACTTCAAAAGCAAAATCGCCTATTGTCAACACTTCACCTTCCTGATCCAACCAACGATCCGGTTCAAAAGCGGCGACATCAAATAAAAGACCGAATTTTTCCGACTGTTGCGACAAACTTTTAAACCAATATTCATCTTTGGAATTGGAACCTAAAATTGGCACGTTGAAATGTTGTTTGACTTTTTCTGCCGCGCCAACATGATCCAAATGACCGTGTGTCAGCAAAATTGCCTGTAAATTTAATTCCAATGCTTCAATGCGCTTAATCAGTTTATCGGCTTCGCCACCCGGATCGATAATGGCGGCATTTTTATTTTCATCCCAAATTAACGAGCAGTTTTGCTGAAATGCCGTGACCGGAATAATTTCAATATTCATTGTCTCTCCTGTGATTTGAACAAAAAAACCGCAACAAAGTGCGGTTTAAAATTGCGTTGTTTTGACTAGCTACCATTCCATGTACGAACCGGACCGGTATCCATGTGAATAAAATTACTGCGCGGATAATACCCAACGCCTCCGTTTTGGAGCGATTGCACAGAATCACGTAGTGTTGCCAGTGGCACGCCATCAATACGAAAATCAATCGCCTGACCACGGATATGATAGCTGTTACTTGCGACACCATGACTTTTGCGATGCATTGCCGCATTACTGGCGGCAGAGCGATAGCCACAAATAATTTGAATTTCCGTATTACGTAATCCTAATTGTTGTTGAACACGGTAGAATTTTGTAAACAACTGCGGATCCATTTTATGCACTTGATTGGTTCGTTTATCACGCAAGAAGTGATCGAGTAGTCGCAATGTATTGGCGCTAAAACCACGGCCAAGTGCAAATTCGGCACCTAATTTTTCGCCGGTATTGATGTTACGGAAATTCAATATCCGTGGTTTAGGTGTCGAAACGGCAGCCAAAACGGTATTTGGTAATAGCGTTGCACCTAGCACAATGCCACCTAAAGATAACCATTTACGGCGACCGTGGTTGATATGATTCATTTTTTCTTCCTACCTTTGTTCAACATTTTACCATTTGACTATGATCGTCTGTGTTAGTTCGACAAAAGATTACTGAACATAGTGTTTTAACACGTTCCAGTCAATATAACTTAAATTTGCCGCTTTGTCATAACCGTAAATATCTGGCAACGTATGCACTTGGTCTTTATCAACCCAAGCGGTGACGTAATATAAAAACACCGGATTGTCAGATTTGATGCTGGCAGATGTTGTTTTTCGGCTTTTCAGCACATTTTGTTTTCGTTCATCGCTCCAACCGGCTTCTTTCAACAAAATAGTCGCCAACTGATCGGACTTCTCAACACGCACACAGCCGGAACTTAAATCCCGTTTTTTATTGGCAAATAAATTACGTTTTGGCGTGTCATGCAAATAAATGGCATCAGAACTTGGCATATTAAATTTGTAGTTCCCCAACGCACTGTTGTCGCTTGGTGCTTGACGTAAATGATATGGGAATTTATTCGCTGTCATATTTTCCCAATCAATTGTGTAAGGATCGATGGTATTGCCTTTGCTATCAATAATCGTATAACCATTACGATAAATGTAGCTCGGATCTTTTCGTACTTTTGGAATAATATCCTCGTTAATTAAACGCGTTGGCGCATTCCATGGTGGGTTGACAACCACATTGCTTAAACGGCTAAACATGACCGGCGTTTTACGCTCGGGTTTCCCCACAATCACGCGAGAGGTTAATACCGCTTCGCCGTTACGATAATACGTGAGCTGATAACTTGGAATATTAACAAAGATCCCATTTTCAAATGCCGGCAGAATTCGTAAACGTTGCGCATTGATTGCGAAACGGTGTAATTCGGTTGTTTTATTTTTTTCTACCCCTTTTGCAATGAGCGCCTTCACACGATCCAATGTCTGTTGAAACAAAGGATTATCACTGGAGAGGTTTTTAACAAATGCCAAATGATCGTTATTTTTGACCGCACTTAACCACGTAGAAATCTGATTTTCATCGGGTTTACCGGCTTTATAACTATTTTCTGAATACAACCATTTTTGCGCTGAACGTTGTACATTGTTGGCATAATATAAATAGTCTAAAAACGCATCGGTTAACAAAATATCTTCAATTAATGCACCATTGCCCGCAACACGATGTGCTGCATTGAGTGCCTCGGCGGAACGTTTGGAAATTCCTGCGGCAACCATCAGCGCATAATCATGGAGAAATTGTTGCTTCGCCTGAACATCCGTCCAAAGTGGGGCGAAATTATTTTCGGCATAAATTTTTGCAACGAGCGATTTAAATTGCAACGGAGTCTCGCCAATATGTTCAGCTAACGCCTGTTCTGCTTGCTGTTGTTTTTCCTCTGCCAAGCGCGCCTCTTCCGCACGCGTTTCAAGCGCAAGCTGTTGCGTAGCTAAACCGGCATCATTTTTATCAAGCGCCATCAGCGAGTTTTGTGCAAATTGTAAGCCGACCATTGCCGGCGTGTCGGCCTGAAGCAAGCCACTGTACGACAACATCCCAAGAAAAAAGAGGCTTGGCTTAACGCATTTCCGATTCATTCTTAACGATTCCTAAAATAAATAACAATAATCACCACACATTGTGGTACAAAAAAACGCCTTATTCTAACAAAACATCGCGTGCGAAGGAATGCTTTACCTGCGCCTTTACATTTTTTCCCATGTTCTGCTCAATGTCATGATAGTCACAATGACATTCACCGCCTCTTTCATGCCTTCAAGCGTAATCAATTCATGCTTACTGTGAAAGTTATACCCCCCGGTGAAAAGATTCGGGCAAGCTAATCCTTTTTCCGCTAACCAAGCGCCATCGGTACCGCCGCGAATGACCTTGTGATTTGGCGTAATTCCGCAGTGTTTCATGGCAAGATCCGCTAATTCGATAGATTGCGGCACGTTTTTTACCGTTTCGTACATATTCTTATAGCTATCGGTCAGCACCAGTTCAATCGGTTTTAGCAGGCGTTTTTGCTGATTAAATTGCGCCACTAAATCACGAATAAACTGTTTCCGCTTTTCAAATTCTGTTCCATCAAAATCACGAATGAGATAATGCAACTCTACTTTTTCAATGTCGCCGGAAAAATGATTTAAATGGAAAAAGCCTTCTCGCTGTGCAGTGTTTTCAGGGGTTTCTGTCTGCGGAAAAGCGTGCTGAAATTCACAGGCCATGGCTAAGGCGTTAATCAGTTTATTTTTGGCCGAACCGGGGTGAATATGACGTCCGTAAAATGTGACTTTGGCAGAGGCAGCATTAAAGTTTTCATATTCCAATTCCCCCACGGCGCCACCGTCGATGGTATAAGCCCAATCGCATGGAAAATCCTCAAAAGGGAAAAATTGCATACCTAGCCCGATTTCCTCATCCGGCGTGAAGGCCACTCGAATATTGCCATGAGGGAGATTTTCTGTTTTTAGGCGATAAAGTGCGGTCATAATTTCTGCAATTCCGGCTTTATTGTCTGCGCCCAACAAGGTATTTCCATCCGTCACAATCAGGGTTTTACCAATGAATTGATGTAAGAAAGGATAATGGACGGGACTGAGAAATTCCTCGCCGACACCTAACGCAATATCGCCGCCTCGATAATTTTCAATCACTTCAGGCTGCACGTTTTTGCCGCTGCAATCAGGCGACGTATCTAAATGGGAAATGAAACCAATCGTTGGTGCATTGGAATCCACGTTAGCCGGTAAATATGCCGTGAGAACACCGTGTTGACTCAACATGATGTCTTGCAACCCTAATGCCACCAGTTCCTGTTGCAGGTGTTTGGCAAGGGCAAGTTGACCGGCAGAACTCGGCGAAGTTTTTGCGCCCGGTTTAGATTGGGTGTCATACGTCACATAATTTAAAAAACGTTCCAATACAGGTTCTTGAGAGAATAAATCTTGCATGCGTGATGTTCTTCTTTTTTATTTTTACTAACAGAAACCAAGGTGTGTGTTTATTGGGGCATCAATGGCATAAAGCACCGGCAATAAACACCTTTTGCTTTCTATTTTAAAGCGGTCCACGCTACCACGCAAAACCTTTACATCGCACAATACTTAAGCAGATGCAGGATAAACCAGAATCACAGGAAAGCAGCACCATTATGCACTGCGCCTTATCGCCTTTTCATTGAGAAAAAACCGACTTTCCGCTACAATACGCCACTATTTTTATTCACGTAAACAGACTATGTCAGAAATTAAGTTAATCGTTGGACTTGGCAATCCCGGCGATAAATACGCAGACACCCGCCACAATGCCGGAGAATGGTTAATTGCGCGTTTAGCGCGGCGGTTTAATGTCACATTAAATGCGGAAAATAAGTTTTTCGGGAATGTGGGAAAAACGCTGATGAACGGCAAAGAAATCCGTTTTTTGGTGCCGACAACCTTTATGAATTTAAGCGGCAAAGCAGTAGGCGCATTGGCGAATTTTTATCGTATCAAACCCGAAGAAATTTTAGTCCTGCATGATGAGTTAGATTTACCCCCCGGCAGCGTTAAACTGAAATTAGGTGGCGGACATGGCGGGCACAACGGCTTAAAAGATATTGTCGCCGCATTGGGCAATAACAACAATTTTTATCGTCTGCGCATTGGGATCGGTCACCCGGGACACCGTGATTTGGTGGCGGGTTATGTGTTAAACAAACCGTCACCCAGTGAGCGCGAAGCACTTGAAAAAGCCTTGGATGAAGCTGCAAATTGCGTGGAACTGCTTTTCAAAGACGGCATCGTCAAAGCCACTAATCGACTAAATAGTTTTAAAATTTAACCGAAAAGTGCGGTCAAAAAACACGGTCAATTTCAACCGCACTTTTCTTCACCAATAAGGAAAAATTATGGGATTCAAATGTGGTATCGTGGGCCTGCCGAATGTGGGCAAATCCACCCTTTTCAACGCCTTAACCAAAGCCGGCATTGAAGCAGCAAACTATCCGTTTTGCACCATCGAGCCAAATACCGGCGTGGTGCCAATGCCGGATCCGCGTTTAGACGCCTTAGCGGAAATCGTCAAACCTGAACGTGTATTACCCACCACCATGGAATTTGTGGATATCGCAGGCTTGGTGGCCGGCGCGAGCAAAGGCGAAGGCTTGGGTAACAAATTCTTAGCCAACATCCGTGAAACGGACGCCATTGGCCATGTCGTACGTTGTTTTGAAAACGATGACATCGTACACGTGGCGGGCAAAATCGATCCGTTAAACGATATTGAAACTATCAACACCGAACTGGCGTTAGCCGATTTAGACAGCTGTGAACGTGCGATTCAACGTTTACAAAAACGCGCTAAAGGCGGCGATAAAGACGCGAAATTTGAACTTTCCGTGATGGAAAAAATCTTACCGGTACTTTCTGAAGCGGGCATGATTCGTTCCGTGCCGTTAGACAAAGACGAGTTATTGGCGATCAAAAGCTACAATTTCTTAACCTTAAAACCGACTATGTACATCGCCAACGTGAACGAAGACGGTTTTGAAAATAATCCTTATCTCGATAAAGTCCGCGAATTTGCCGAAAAAGAAGGCTCTGTCGTGGTGCCGGTGTGTGCCGCCATCGAAGCAGAAATCGCCGAACTGGATGATGATGAAAAACTCGAATTTTTACAAGATCTCGGCATTGAAGAACCGGGCTTAAACCGTGTCATTCGCGCCGGTTATGCGCTTCTCAATCTGCAAACCTACTTCACTGCTGGCGTGAAAGAAGTTCGCGCATGGACGGTTTCCGTGGGTGCCACCGCACCGAAAGCGGCTGCTGTAATCCATACTGATTTTGAAAAAGGCTTTATCCGTGCAGAAGTGATTGCCTACGAAGATTTCATCCAATTCAAAGGCGAAAACGGTGCCAAAGATGCCGGTAAATGGCGGTTGGAAGGAAAAGATTACATCGTACAAGACGGCGATGTCATGCACTTCCGCTTCAACGTGTAAAACAGTCAAAAAATGAACCGCACTTTAAGCAACTAAAGTGCGGTTTTTCATCCCTTATAAAGAAAATAACAGGTCGGAAAGACAAGCCATAAGATTGCGCTGAGGATCACCGTCAAGCTGAAATACCAGCGTTGCGTTTTATGGCGAAAATGTTGCCTGCCTAAATGAATCCCGATAAACCCACCGAATAAACTCAATAACAACAATGTACGCTCAGGAATGCGCCATTGTTGACGGATAGCGCGTTGTTTATCCTGCCACATCAAAAAATAAGCGGCGATATTCACCGCCGCTAATACTATGACCAAAAGTGAAATTGGCATTAAGCGTAAACCGGAAGACGTTTACAGATTGCCAAGACTTTTTCTTTTGTCGCCGCAATCACTTGTTCTTCATTGTCTTTACCCAGTGCGTCTAACACATCACACATCCAGCCGGCAAGTTCACGACAGTCTTGCTCGTTAAAACCACGACGGGTCACGGAAGGTGTTCCCACACGGATACCGGAAGTCACAAAGGGTTTTTGTGGGTCATTCGGTACAGAGTTTTTATTCACGGTAATGTTTGCTTTACCAAGTGCCGCATCCGCCGCTTTACCGGTTAAACCTTGTTGAACTAAATCCACCAAGAACAAGTGGTTTTCGGTACTGTTTGAAACCACTTTGTAACCGCGTTGTTTAAACACCTCCACCATGGCTTTTGCATTTTTCAATACATTTTGTTGGTAGATTTTGTATTCCGGCTCTAACGCTTCTTTGAAGCATACTGCTTTTGCCGCAATAATGTGAACTAATGGACCACCTTGACCTGCCGGGAAAACAGCAGATTGAAGTTTTTTATACATTTCTTCATCGCCGCTGGCAGATAAAATCAAACCACCACGTGGACCACCTAAGGTTTTATGCGTTGTTGTTGTAACAACATGGGCATACGGAAGTGGATTCGGATAGACGCCTGCGGCAATTAAACCGGCAACGTGTGCCATATCCACGAATAAATAGGCGCCCACTTCATCTGCAATCTCACGCATTTTTTTCCAATCAACTACTTGAGAATAAGCAGAGAAACCGCCCACAATCATTTTTGGTTTCACTTCATGCGCTTGTTTACGCAACGCATCGTAGTCAATCAAACCATCATCAGTAATGCCATATTGTTCTGCATGATAGATTTTACCGGAAAAGCTCACGGAAGCACCGTGGGTTAAGTGGCCACCATGTGCCAAGCTCATGCCTAAAATGGTGTCGCCCGGATTCAATAATGCCATATAAACGGCCGCATTCGCCTGTGAACCGGAGTGCGGTTGCACGTTCACATAATCTGCGCCAAATAATTCTTTCGCACGATCAATCGCCAACTGTTCCACAATGTCAGCGTACTCACAACCACCATAATAGCGTTTGCCGGGATAGCCTTCCGCGTATTTATTGGTGAATTGAGAACCTTGCGCTTGCATTACGCGCGGGCTGGCATAGTTTTCAGAAGCGATTAATTCAATATGTTCTTCTTGACGACGATTCTCATCTTGAATGGCTTGCCATAAAACCGGATCGTAATCAGCGATGTTCATGCTCTTTTTAAACATTGTGTTTTCCTCGTTGTTTGCATTATTTGTGTATAGTTTACCTGTTTCCAAGTAAAAACTTAATCAAAAATTTCGATCATATTTTTCATTATTACAATGAAAAACATTCATTTATCTAAATCGGGCTTTTTTCTTTCACTAATTTCTCAATTAGTTTAACTTCTTTTGTTTTCTCTCCAGCGCCCAGTTTACGGCATTGGCTGGTTTCTTTCGTATAAGTATTAAAATTGGTCATCCTTGTTGGGCTTTTCATTTTAATCTTCATATCCAAATGATTACTGCAGTTATTACAAAGTGAAACAAATTCCTTATCGAATTCTTTTAATTCTGGTGATTGTTCAATGATTTTTGCGACTTGTGGTGAATGGGCGGTTTTAAATAGACGATCAGTAAAGCCATAACTCAATTTACCATCACTTGCCTGCCATTTGGCTTGGGCTTGCAATAAATAGCGCATCCAACCTTCTTTTGTATCAATCTGAGAGATACCACGCATCAGCACAGTTTGATCTGTTCGATAAGTGACATAATCAAAATGCTCAACAGGTAAAGGGGATTTGGCTGCAGGTTTTACATGGCAAATTCAATCGCCGACTAAGGCTTGTTCTTGTTCAGTTTGCTGATGAGCTACCGTACACACTGAGAATAATACAGCAACAAGACCACCCAATATTAATTTTCTCATGAGATACTCCTTTTATTGACAGTAGATATAACATTCATCAATACAAAGTAGGGAAAATTTTTTTTAATCCGGAATATGTAAAAGGCGGCAGTTACATAAATCATCACTCTCAAATTCGGATATTTCACCTGCAACCTTATTCGGAATTGGGAATAAACGCACAGTTAGCGGTTTATTTAATCGAAATGCCATCGTTCCCGTATCACGCATAATAGCAGCGATGCTTTCAGCCTTAACATTTCCCGCCACTGGAACCGTGTCTAAACCGATACCACATACGGCGCTATACGTCAGCAAAGCACGAATATCAAAATAGTGTTTTTGTGTCCCTTCGGCTAAACCTAAATCTTCTGTCACCGCCAACATTAATCCAGAAAACCCAACTAATGGCACACGTTGGATTGATTTAAATACTTTTGTCAGTAGCGCAGAAACCTCTACAGAACCAGCCGCACCAAAATAGGGCAATCCCATTAATTCATACACTTTTGTCATGGGTGAACAATTTTTAGATGGTGCCGCCGAACTATCAATACCTGCAAATTCAAATTCACTTGATAATTTGACCGCACTTAACATCTCTAATACTTGATCTACATGATATTGCAACGCTTGCGACATCGCTTGATAACAATCTGCATAAAATTGATTATGAGGTGATTTTGGTACAGATTTTAATACTTCGACTAATAAATCAGGCGTTTCTAAACCAATGACAAAACTATTTGGTAAATGACTTAGATGATAACCGGCGGGGAAATAAGGAATAAATGGCTTGCAGTTAAAATTCACAGTAAAGTTAAAGTTACCTTCGCCACGTGGTGTGATATTTGCAATCCGTTGTACCGCATAAACAGATTGCTCAATAAGTTCATTATCTAACACGCCATTTTCATCTAATGGCACATTAACACAGGCATTACACAAGTCACCATAAGCTGCGATTAACTCTGGCAATAACGCTATTTCCTCTTTATTTCTCGCCGCGCCTATTGCAAATCGAAGACGAATTCCACTTTCATTAAATTTATTCAGTAACTCCGTTAAATACTGCAAATCTGCTTTTGCCGTCTGCAAATTGGTTAAATCCAAATATTCACCAAAGGGATTGGTAATCACTCGAATCGATTGCAAGGTATAACCGGCTTTCTGCACAGCTGGCAATAACAAATCCACATCACGTTTGACTGAATAAAGGGCGTCTTCCCATTGAGTTTTATTTTTATGTAACGTTAGAAAAAAACTTATGGTACGAAGACGACATAATTCTTTATTTTTATAATCCATTCGATCCCTTAACATTAAATGTAGTTATTTTTGCTGCTCACGTTCAACAGCACGGTATCCAATATCTCGACGATAAAAACGACCATTCCATTGAATTTGCTTAGCAAGTTTTAATGCTTTCTGTTGCGCCTCAAATACGCTTTCACCTAATGCCGTAGCACAAAGCACGCGGCCGCCGTTGGTGACTAACTTGCCCGCTTTCGCTTCTACGCCGGCCAAAAAAACTTTCTCATTTTCGACCGCACTTTCAGGCAAACCGCTGATTTCATCGCCTTTGCGATAATCTCCCGGATAACCTTCTGCTGCTAATACGATACCTAAAGAAGCCTTCGGATTCCATTGGGATTTCACTTCGTCCAATTTGCCATCACAGGCTTTAAGACAAAGCTCCACCAAATCCGATTCCAAACGTAACATAATCGGTTGGGTTTCCGGATCACCGAAACGGCAGTTAAATTCGATCACTTTCGGCTGACCATTTGGCATGATCATCAAACCGGCATACAAGAAACCTGTGTAAACATTGCCTTCCGCTGCCATGCCATTGACTGTTGGATAAATCACTTCTCGCATAATGCGATCATGAATTTCTGGTGTCACCACTGGCGCAGGCGAATACGCGCCCATACCACCAGTATTTAAGCCTGTATCATTTTCGCCCACGCGTTTATGATCTTGACTAGTCGCCATAGGTTCGACGTTTTTACCATCTACCATGACGATAAAACTTGCTTCTTCGCCATCTAGAAACTCTTCAATCACCACTCGGCTACCCGCTTCGCCAAAAGCATTGCCAGAAAGCATATCACGCACAGCTTCTTCCGCTTCTTGCAATGTCATTGCAACGATTACGCCTTTGCCCGCCGCCAAACCATCTGCTTTGACGACAATTGGCGCACCTTTTTCACGCAAGTACGCCAATGCAGGTTCTATTTCAGTGAAGTTTTGATATTCTGCCGTTGGGATTTTGTGACGAGCGAGGAAGTCTTTAGTGAATGCCTTTGAACCTTCCAATTGCGCAGCTGCTTTAGTAGGACCAAAAATTTTCAATCCAGCCTCACGAAATGCATCAACTACCCCAATCACTAGCGGGGCTTCCGGCCCCACAATTGTCAGCCCAATTTGCTTATCTTGAGCAAATTTCACTAATGTGGGAACATCAGTAGCAGAAATGTTTACGTTTTCTACTTTTTGCTCTAATGCTGTACCCGCGTTGCCTGGTGCGACAAAAACTTTATCTGCTAGTGGAGATTGTGCTGCTTTCCAAGCCAAGGCGTGTTCACGACCGCCATTTCCGATGATGAGGATGTTCATGTTGTAGTCCTTGTGTCTTTTTGAATTTAATCCCCTCTTTAGCAAAGAGGGGTAGGGGAGATTTGGCAGAAGTTATTTCAACCTCATAGTACATTTAGCATCGTTGAAATCTCCCCCTCGCCCCCTCTTTACGAAAGAGGCGGGGATAAGTAAAAAAGTAAGTCGCTCATTGAGCGAAGTTATGACATAAATTAATGTCTAAAATGCCGCATTCCGGTCAATACCATCACCATATTATGCTCATCTGCCGCATCAATTACTTCCTGATCACGCATTGAGCCGCCCGGATGAATCACACATTGAATGCCTACTTTCGCCGCCGCATCAATGCCATCACGGAACGGGAAGAACGCATCGGATGCCATCACACAACCGGCCACTTCCAAGCCTTCATCCTGCGCTTTAATACCGGCAATTTTAGCCGAATACACACGGCTCATTTGGCCTGCACCAATGCCAATGGTTTGGTTATCTTTGGCATAAACAATAGCATTCGATTTCACAAATTTCGCCACTTTCCAACAGAATAATAAATCTTTCAATTCTTGTTCGGTCGGTTGACGTTTACTGACCACTTTTAAGTCGTCCAAGCCCACCATACCTAAATCCGCATCTTGCACCAACAAGCCACCGTTCACACGTTTGAAATCTAAACGTTGGGTACGTGCTTGCCATTCTCCACATTCAAGCAAACGAACATTTTTCTTACGTTTCACCACTTCAACGGCTTCCGCAGACACTTTCGGTGCGATAATCACTTCCACAAATTGACGTTCGACAATTTCATTTGCCGTTTTTTCGTCTAATTCACGGTTAAACGCAATGATACCGCCAAAGGCTGAGGTAGGGTCTGTTTGATAGGCGCGATTATAGGCCTCTAAAATATCTTTGCCTAAGGCCACGCCGCACGGATTGGCGTGTTTCACAATCACACAAGCAGGTTCATCAAATTCTTTTACGCATTCGAGGGCTGCGTCGGTGTCGGCAATATTGTTATAAGACAAAGCCTTACCTTGCAGTTGGTTTGCCGTCGCCACACTCGCTTCTTTTACATTGAGATCCACATAAAACGCGGCATTTTGATGGGCATTTTCGCCGTAACGCATGGTTTGTTTACGCACGAAGTTAAGGTTTAAAGTACGTGGGAATTGACCGCACTTCGCATTCGCGTCTTCTTCCTCTGCCACATGATACGGTTTCACCATTTGTCCAAAATAGTTGGCAATCATAGAGTCGTATTGCGCGGTGTGTTCAAATGCTTTGATGGCAAGATCAAAACGGGTTTCAAGCGTTAAGCTGTTTTGATGTTGATCCATTTCGGCAAGAATGGCATCAAAATCCTGATTGTTCACGACAATCGCCACATCTTTATGGTTTTTCGCAGCAGAGCGCACCATGGTTGGACCGCCAATATCAATATTTTCCACGGCATCTTCTAACGTGCAATTTGGCTTAGCCACGGTTGCGGCAAAAGGATATAAATTCACCACCACCATATCAATGCCTTCAATGCCGTGTTGCTGCATGATCGCATCATCCGTACCACGACGACCTAAAATCCCACCGTGCACTTTCGGGTGTAAAGTTTTCACTCGACCGTCCATCATTTCCGGAAAACCGGTGTAATCGGACACTTCGGTTACCGGCAAGCCGTTTTGTTCTAACAGTTTTGCCGTACCGCCGGTAGAAAGCAGCTTAACACCGCGTTTTACGAGGCCTTGGGCGAATTCCACAATACCGGATTTATCGGACACGCTAAGCAATGCTTGGCGAATGGGACGAGTTGATTGCATGAATAATTTCCTTTGATTTATGAAGTAAAATTTAAGGTGGCGTATTATAGCGCAAACGTTTGCGTTTAGGTAATCCGTTTTAAGCATTGCAATAGATTGCTTGTTTTTTATTCGTTTTAGAAACCTACTGAGGTAAATACGCCCAATGGCAATCTTGATGATAAAAGTTTTTAGTTAACGCCAACTTTAACGATAAAGTGCGGTATAATTCGGCGCAATTTTAATGCTAATGAACAACAAATACCAATGACAAACCTCACTCAATTTGCAGATTTTGATCTCGCGCCTGAATTACTCAACGCCCTCCAGAAAAAAGGCTACCAACGTCCTACTGCCATCCAACAGGAAACCATTCCTGCCGCGATGGAGGGCTTTGATGTCCTCGGGTCCGCACCGACCGGCACCGGAAAAACCGCCGCGTTTTTGCTACCGGCGATTCAACACTTGTTGGATTATCCACGCCGTAAACCGGGCGCGCCGCGTGTGTTGATTCTTACGCCAACCCGTGAACTTGCCATGCAGGTAGCGGAACAGGCGGAAGAACTTGCCTGCTTTACCAAACTCAGCATTGCGACTATCACCGGTGGTGTGGCGTACCAAAATCACGGCGAGATTTTCAATAAAAATCAGGACATCGTGGTGGCGACCCCGGGACGTTTGTTGCAATACATTAAAGAAGAAAATTTTGATTGTCGCGCGGTAGAAATTCTGATTTTTGACGAAGCAGACAGAATGTTGCAAATGGGCTTTGGGCAAGATGCGGAAAAAATCTCAGCAGAAACCCGTTGGCGTAAACAAACGTTGTTGTTCTCGGCGACCCTTGAAGGGGATTTATTGGAAGATTTTGCCAACCGCACGTTAAACGAGCCGGTAAAAATTGATGCAGAGCCTAGCCGTCGTGAACGGAAGAAAATTCAGCAATGGTATTATCACGCCGACAGCAATGCGCATAAATTCAAATTATTGGCGCATTTTATTGAGCAAGAGCAAGTCAGTAAGGGGATTGTATTCGTACGCCGTCGGGAAGATGTGCGCGAACTCGCGGAAAATTTGCGTAAACGCGGTATTCGCAGCACGTATCTAGAAGGCGAAATGGCGCAAACCCAACGCAATAACGCGATTGATAAACTGAAAAATGGCGTAGTGACGGTGTTGGTTTCCACCGATGTCTCCGCGCGCGGTATCGATATTGATGACGTTAGCCACATTATGAATTTTGATTTACCGTACAGCGCCGATACGTATTTGCACCGCATTGGGCGTACCGCACGTGCCGGCAAAAAAGGCACCGCCGTGTCCTTCGTGGAAGCGCACGATTATGGTCTGCTGGGCAAAATTAAGCGTTATACCCAAGAAATGCTAAAAGCCCGTGTGATTGAAGGGTTGGAACCACGCACGAAAGCGCCAAAAGACGGCGAAATCAAAACTGTCAGCAAAAAACAAAAAGCGAAAAAATTAGAAAAACGCGAAGCGCAAAAGAAAGCGACTAAAAAAGCCAAACAACGTCATCAAGATCGTAAAAATATTGGCAAACGCCGTAAACCAAGTGGGGTGGCTCACCATGACGTCGGGGGAAAATAACCCTGTTCTATCAAAAGTGCGGTCATTTAAAAGCTTATTTTGGGGCTGTCAAGATGCGCAAGTCGGTTGACTGACTTGCGCCATTTTTCTGTTATTTTTTCATTTCACTGTATTTGTCAATTCGCCTTTACGTCAAAATGACCATGCCCATGTCTAAAAAGAGATGACGCAAACGTTTTCGTCTCTTTGATTTTCCTTTATAATAACCCGCAATTTTTGTTTCAATTCAACCTTAAAGGTAATCCTCATGTTTCAAACTTTCCGTGGCTCACCTGCCCTTTCCGAATTCCGTATTAATGGCTTAATGCAAAAATTCCAACAGCAACAATTACCGGTGAAATCCGTGTATGCGGAGTATGTGCATTTTGTGGCATTAAACGCCGCCCTTTCTGCTGAACAGGAAGCCAAATTGAAAGCCTTGTTGCATTACGGTCCAACCTTGGCAGAGCATGAAGCGAAAGGGGAAAGTTTTATTGTTATTCCGCGGGTTGGCACCATTTCTTCTTGGTCGTCTAAAGCCACCGACATCGCCCACAACTGCGGCTTAAATGAGGTGGAACGCATTGAGCGTGGTTTGGCGTATTACTTTGAATTGACACAGCCGTTAGATGAAAAAACAACGGAAAAACTGACCGTACTTTTACATGACCGCATGATGGAAACTGTGGTGCGCAAGGCAAGCGATGCGGAAGTGTTGTTCCGTCAACAAGAACCAAAACCGTTCAAAACCGTGGATATTTTAAATGGCGGACGCCGTGCCTTAGAAAGTGCCAACGTGGAGCTGGGTTTGGCATTGGCGGAAGATGAAATCGATTATTTGATGGAAAATTTCACCGCACTTGGACGCAATCCGCACGACATTGAGCTTTATATGTTCGCGCAAGCCAATTCGGAACACTGCCGCCACAAAATTTTCAATGCCGACTGGATTATCGACGGCAAAAAACAGGATAAATCCCTGTTCAAAATGATCAAAAATACCTTTGAGAAAACCCCTGATTTCGTTCTTTCCGCGTATAAAGACAACGCAGCGGTCATGGAAGGTTCCAAAGCGGGACGTTTCTTCCCGGATCAAGACGGCATTTACCGTTATCACAATGAAGACACTCACATTTTGATGAAAGTGGAAACCCACAACCACCCAACCGCTATTTCTCCATTCCCGGGGGCGGCAACCGGCTCCGGTGGCGAAATCCGTGACGAAGGCGCAACCGGTCGTGGCGCAAAACCGAAAGCGGGTTTGGTGGGCTTCTCTGTATCCAACTTATGCATTCCAAACTTTGAACAACCTTGGGAAGCCCCGCTTTCCAAACCGAACCGTATTGCTTCCGCCTTAGATATTATGCTGGAAGGCCCCTTAGGTGGCGCGGCGTTTAACAACGAATTTGGTCGTCCTGCATTGCTCGGCTATTTCCGTACTTACGAACAAAAAGTAAATAGCTTCAATGGCGAAGAAGTACGCGGTTATCACAAACCGATCATGTTGGCGGGCGGTATCGGCAACATTCGTGCCGAACACGTGCAAAAAGGCGAAATCCCGGTGGGCGCAAAACTGGTTGTGCTTGGCGGTCCGGCGATGAACATCGGCTTGGGCGGTGGCGCGGCGTCTTCGATGGCATCCGGCAAATCCAAAGAAAACTTGGATTTCGCCTCCGTACAACGGGATAACCCGGAAATGGAACGTCGTTGCCAAGAAGTGATCGACCGTTGCTGGCAGTTAGGCGAGGACAACCCGATTGCCTTTATTCACGACGTGGGCGCGGGCGGTTTATCCAACGCTATGCCGGAATTGGTGCATGACGGCGGTCGTGGCGGTAAATTCGAGTTACGCAAAATCTTGAGCGACGAACGCGAAATGAGTCCGTTGGAAATTTGGTGTAACGAATCGCAAGAACGTTATGTGCTCGCTATTCATCCGGAAAAACTACCGCACTTTGAGGAACTCTGCCGTCGTGAACGCGCGCCTTATGCGGTGATCGGCGAAGCCACGGAAGAAGAACATTTAACCTTACATGACGAGCATTTCAACAACGATCCGATTGATTTACCGATGGGCGTGCTGCTCGGCAAAACCCCTAAAATGACCCGCGACGTGCAAACGGCAAGCGTGAACGGCGAACCGCTCGAACAAAGCCAAATTCAATTAAAAGAAGCGTTACATCGTGTACTTCGTTTGCCGGCGGTGGCGGAAAAAACCTTCTTAATTACCATCGGTGACCGCACGGTGACCGGCATGGTGGCGCGTGACCAAATGATCGGCCCGTGGCAAGTGCCGGTGGCTGACTGCGCGGTGACCACAGCGACATTAGATAGCTACTACGGTGAAGCCATGTCCATGGGCGAACGCACGCCGGTCGCATTGCTCGATTTTGCCGCGTCTGCCCGTTTAGCCGTGGCAGAATCCCTCACCAACATTGCCGCCACGAACATCGGCGACATTAAACGCATTAAATTATCTGCCAACTGGATGTCCGCCGCAGGCCATAAAGGCGAAGATGCGGGTTTATATGCCGCGGTGAAAGCTGTAGGCGAAGAGCTTTGCCCGCAATTAGGCTTAACCATTCCGGTGGGCAAAGATTCTATGTCCATGAAAACTACTTGGCAGGAAAATGGCGAGCAAAAAAGCGTAACTTCACCGCTTTCCTTAATCATCAGCGCCTTTGCCCGCGTGGAAGACGTGCGCAAAACCGTCACCCCACAATTACGCACTGACAAAGGACAATCCCGCTTGTTGTTGGTGGATTTGGGCGAAGGCAACAACCGCTTAGGTGCTACGGCGTTAGCGCAGGTGTATGCCCAACTTGGCGACAAACCGGCGGATGTGGTCAACGCCGACACATTGAAAAACTTCTTTAACGCCATGCAGGAATTGGTGGCGCAAGAAAAATTATTGGCATATCACGATCGCTCCGACGGCGGATTAATCGTCACCTTAGCGGAAATGGCATTTGCCGGACATTGTGGCGTGGCTGTAGATATCAGCGCCTTGGGTGACAACGACTTAGCCGTGTTATTTAACGAAGAATTGGGAGCGGTGATTCAAGTACGCGATAGCGATTTGAGTCTCGTGCGCGATGTCTTTGCCAAACACAATGTGTTGCACTTAGTGAAAGAATTAGGCGCAGTGACTGAAAACGACGAAATCGAAATCACCCGCGGTAACAAAGTGTTACTCAATGAAAAACGCTCCGAATTGCGTGGCATTTGGGCGGAGCTTACCCATCAAATGCAACGTTTACGCGACAACCCGGAATGTGCCGACCAAGAATTTGCCGCGAAGAAAAATCCGCAGGACAAAGGCTTCTCCGCCCGTTTAACCTACGACCCAAGCGAAGACATTGCTGCGCCTTATATTGCTACAGGAAAACGTCCGAAAGTGGCGGTGTTGCGTGAGCAAGGCGTCAACAGCCATGTTGAAATGGCGGCAGCATTTGACCGCGCAGGCTTTGAGGCGATCGACGTTCACATGAGCGACTTGCACAACCGCCGTTATGATTTGCAACACTTCAATGCCTTGGTGGCGTGCGGCGGCTTCTCTTACGGCGACGTGCTCGGCGCCGGTGGCGGTTGGGCAAAATCCATTTTATTTAACCCGCACTTACGGGATCAATTCAGCCAATTCTTTGAACGCGAAGACACGCTCGCACTTGGCATTTGTAATGGCTGCCAAATGCTTTCCACCTTGGCGGAAATCATCCCCGGCACAGAAAACTGGCCGCGTTTCGTGCGCAATAAATCTGAACGTTTCGAAGCTCGCGCTGCGTTGGTTCGCATTAATGAAAGCAACTCCCTGTGGTTCCAAGGTATGGCAGGCTCTCACATGCCAATTGCCGTTTCCCACGGCGAGGGCAGAGTAGAATTCAAAACGCCTGAAAATTTAACCGCACTTCAAGCACAAAATTTGATCGTGGCGCAATACATCGACAACACCCTCAACCCGACAGAAGTGTATCCGGCGAACCCGAACGGCTCCGCCCTCGGCATCACCGCCCTTTCCAACACCAACGGCCGCGTCGCCATCATGATGCCGCATCCGGAACGCGTCTTCCGCACCGTGAGCAACTCATGGCATCCGGAAGAGTGGGGAGAAGATGGGGCTTGGATGCGGGTGTTTAGGAATGCGAGGGTGGTGCTGGGGTAATTAATATTAACTATAAACTTATACTACTAATAGTAATTTTGTTATATTTTCTTAGAGGAAAAATTTTATGAAACAATCTTTTTCAGGGTTTTATAGCCCAACAGATGAAGAAATTAGTAATGCTTGGCTGGATAAAAATACTATTTTTATTTTTGATACAAATGTTTTTCTTAATATATATTCATATAAAGAAAAAACTCGCGAAGATTTCTTTTCTTCTTTAGAACAGCTTAAAGATAATATTTGGATGCCATTTCATGTAGGGCTTGAATATCAGAGAAATAGATTAGATATTATTAGTAAGGCTAAGGGGATCTTTAGGAAGGCAAAAAAACAATTAAATGATATTAAAGGGTTAGAGGAAAAAGATGCGATAAAAATAATAACTGATAGGTTTCCTTCTTTATTAAAAAATACAAGTGAATTGTCGAAGGCTATTGATAGATTAATTGATGATTATGAGAATAAACTGGATAAATTAGATTCTAAACAGCCTTGTGTACGTTCACATGATGAGATTAGAGAAAAGCTTAATGAATTATTTAGTAATAAGGTTGGTGCAGAACCTAACCAAGATATTATCAATAATATTGAAAATGAAGGTGTAGAAAGGTATGAAAGTGACATCCCTCCTGGATTTAAAGATAAAAATAAGGAAGGAGAATTTCATTATGGGGGTGTTAAATATAAAAACAAATATGGAGATCTAATAATTTGGAAACAAATCATTGAGTATGTTAAATCTAACAAAGATATTGTGAATGTTATATTTGTAACAGATGATACAAAGAAAGATTGGTGGTTTACCATAGATTCTGGTGGAAATAAGAGAGTTGGTCCTCACGCACACTTAATTAATGAAATAAAAAAATTAGATAATATAAAATTATTTGATATGTATACTACAGCTGACTTTTTACAAAAAACTAGTAAATATTATTCTAACTTTAAAGTCTCTGAGGATTCTATCAGCGATGTTAAGGAAATTGAAAGGAATAACCTGTCTGATTATTATACTGATTTAGATAATAAATTTTCAAAAATATATGGCTTGAGTGAGTTGGATAAATGGGAAGCAATTTCATCATTAAACAGCTTTAAAAAAATTCATGAATTATCTGATTTAAATAAACTTAATAAATTAAAAGAAAGGTATACCAGTTTTATGACACCGACAACAATTGCAGCTCTCGAAAAATCTCCTAGTTTGGAGTTGAATACTAAGATAATGGATGACCTGAAGAAGTATAATAATCTTATGAGAGCAGCTAAAGCTAATCTTGCAATTTCCAAATCTGTTAAGGATGCTACTGACTTTTCAGAAAGTATGGCATTACATATTAAGATGATGGATGATAATATTAAGGCAAATAAAGAAATTCTAAAATATTTGCAGGAAAAGTATGACCCTAATAAAGAAATTATTTTTAATGAAATAGAATCTTTTCAAGAGGATAATGAATAAGCTAGATATCGTGCGTCTCCTAATTGCGTGCTAGCCTTTGTCAAGATAAGCTTGGATGAGGGAGGCTAGAATGCATGGGTGTAGTTTAAATAATTATTTATAAGGTTATAAAATGGATATTCTTTCTTTTGAAATATCACCTATTTTCTCTGAGCATATTAAATTCATTATATTTTTATTATTTATTGTCCTTGGAGGAATATATTTCTATCTTAGAACTGATTCATTATTTTCTATATTCTATAGATTAATTATTTTGTTTTTAGGAAAACCAAGAACAAATACAGATCTAATAAATGATATAGTTGAAATAGAAAAGTTTAATTTCTTATATAATAAGAATGCAGTGTCTATTAGACAGAAAAGTAGATTCGAAAAATGGATTTTTGATTATGAACTAGACTTTAAACTTATAACTAAAGTTGGTAAGCAATTAGATATTGATAACTTGAAACTAAGAAAGATTAAGAAAGGTGGAGCTATTTTTTTATATTCTGTATGCTCTATATTTCTATTATTTTTTTTTGCTTTTTCAATTTTTTTTA
The DNA here is from genome assembly GCF_980468985.1 of Aggregatibacter valvarum. Taxonomy (NCBI): domain Bacteria; kingdom Pseudomonadati; phylum Pseudomonadota; class Gammaproteobacteria; order Pasteurellales; family Pasteurellaceae; genus Aggregatibacter; species Aggregatibacter valvarum. The sequence continues at coordinate 348,756 of NZ_OZ413141.1, forward strand.
CTGTTCTCTTGATAAAAGATTCTGCCTTGCACTCATTTAATGGTAGTGGTAAGCCATTTTGGATGAATAGCTATGAGGCAAAGGGAGCTACAATTTTGGATACTAAGAATGTTTGGACGGTAGACTCGGGTATATGTAAGAAAAAAATTAAGGTAAGTAATTTATCTAATGAGGAACTTGATATAATCTGTACTATTTTAAATAGTAAAGATGATATAAATTATATTAATAGTCTGATTTCTAATCAAAATTGGTTTTCTAAAATTTTATTAATTATATTAGTGTTTCCTATAATATTTTTCTTAAAGGAAATAAAAAGTTTAAATAATTACTTAAAATGTAGGTATATGATCTACAAAAAGATAAAAAAGAAAAGAATATTTAGATAGGCTTATTTTGTTCTTCTCAATGATAGTTCCCCCATGATAGCGCAAGCGTCCACGCTTGTGCTTTTTTCATTTTAGTTACAGGCACAAGCGTGGACGCTTGCGCTATCGTAATCCAATTATAATTCCATCATAATGTCATCATAACTTAATAGAGGTTTGATTTTTTGCTTCAGTAATTTATTTTTTTGCGATCTTCTTCAAAAATCTGAGTTAAATTTAGAGTGAATTTAGTCATTCCTACTATTTTGCTTATCGGAGAGTTTTAGAAGGTAGGAAGATGAGCAGAAAGTATAAATTTAATGATAAGAATGGCGTTTATTTTATTAGCTTTGCAACCGTATATTGGATTGATGTCTTTGTCCGTAATTGTTACTTTGAAACGATGATAAGTGCATTGAATTATTGTCGTGAAAATAAGGGGATGAAGATCTATGGTTATTGTATTATGCCAAGTCATGTACATTTATTATTTCAGATAGAAGAGAAAAATCCTTCTGATGTCATTCGAGATTTAAAAACATTTACCTCTAAAGCATTACTGAAACAAATTGCAGAAAATCCTCAAGAAAGCCGCAAAGAATGGCTACTATGGATGTTCCGGCGAGCGGCTAAAAAGTATAGTTATGTAAAGCACTACCAATTCTGGCAACACCACAACCAACCCATCGAAATTCATTCCGATAAATTTTTTGACGAGAAGTTAGACTATATTCATCAAAATCCGGTGGTGAGCGGGTTTGTGTCTGAACCGCAGGATTGGAAATATAGCAGTGCGAAAAATTATTGGCAGGCGGTTGATTCTGTTTTAGACATTGATATTCTCAGTTAAAAAGTGCGCTTAAAAATCCACGATAGCGCAAGCGTCCACGCTTGTGCTTTTTTATTTTAGTTATAGGCACAAGCGTAGACGCTTGCGCCATCGTAGGGGGTTGTTAATTTGAGGCTTATTGAGGCTTACGCCATCTTCTTGATATTACCTTGCTGCGTGGTGAACAAGGTATACCACACAATCGTGAGAAAAAAGTAAAATAAATTCCCTGAATTATGGGTGAAGAAGCTTTGGCTTAGGCAGTAAATCATCACGGCGAGCACATGAAGGGTGCCTAATGTGGCAATTAATTTTGTTTCTGCGGAATCGCTTTTTAAGCCTGGCATAAAACGGCGTAGCGGTATAACAAAGATTGCTAAAAAGGCGACTAATCCAACGATGCCACGCTTAGAAAGATCATCTAAATATTGATTGTGCGCATGTGTAAATTGCCCGGCGTATTGGCTGATGATGCCTTGTTCGGCTAACTGGTGGCGTTTTTGGGGTGCGCCTTGTGTTCCCCAGCCCAATATCGGCTTTTCTTGTACCATGATGAAGACGGATTTCCACATATCAAAACGTGCGCCGACAGAGGTAGAACCGTTATCCTGTTCTAAATATTGTTGAATATCATCTTGCGCTGCCGCAAAACGCTCACTCATACGATTATTTGGCATTTGCGCAATACCAATGATGGCTATAGCAAACAAACCAATCAAGGTAATAAAAAATGTTTTTGATAAATTACGGCGATACATCCAAAGTAATGCAATCAAGAGAATGGGCAATGCCGGCCAACCGCCACGCGCGGTAGAAAGAATACTGCCCAAAATGCCAAATAAGGCGGCTAGAATGCAAAGCGCAGACTGTTTTGGTTGTGTTTTTTGCCAAAAATACAGCGCAATAGCCATGCTAAATAACCCCAATGACATGGCAATGTCACCGCCTTGAATATACATGATTCGTGAACTAAACGCGGCTTCACTTTGTAATATAAACTTATCATAGATTGCCATGAAACCTGCCAATACACTGCCTAAAGGAACGCTCCATAAAAAGGTCGAAAGTTTAGGTGGTGTCTTAAGCAAAAGAAGAAAAGCAGGAATCAGCAATATTGCCCGGCTTGGATTATCTAATTCGCGTATTTTTCCATCATGAATTAACCAAGAAAGCACAAAAACAGAAAAATAAAAGAGTAACGTCCAAATCAGCCATTTTGTCTCTTTCGTGAGAGCAAAAGGCATTTTTTTGAATAAGCAATAAACGCTATAGCCAAGCCCTAATAGCATCAGCGCCATCGGTGCAACATTGTAGCCGCCTTGGAACGTTAAGGCGGATAAAAAGAAAAAACCGACACAGACGTTGATAAATAGGGCGAGCTTATCATGTTTTAAATCAAACATAAGCCTCTCTTAAACAAGAAATAAATAAAAAACCGCACTAAAAAGTGCGGTTACATTTTAATGTGTTTTTTTCAATTATAAAACGTCAACGCAGTTTAAGTCTTCGAAAGATTGTTCTAAACGTTTAGACATAGATTCTTCCATTTTGCGTAACCAAACGCGTGGGTCGTAGTATTTTTTGTTTGGTGCATCAGGGCCTTCCGGGTTACCTAACTGACCTTGCAAATATGCTTCGTTCGCTTTGTAGAAGTTGAGAATACCGTTCCAAGACGCCCATTGGGTGTCGGTGTCAATATTCATTTTAATTGCGCCGTAGCTAATCGCTTCACGAATTTCTTCACGGGAAGAACCGGAACCACCGTGGAACACGAAATTGATTGGTTTTGCCGGAAGGTTACGTTCTTTCGCAACGAATTCTTGGCTTGCACCTAAGATCGATGGTTTTAATTTTACGTTACCCGGTTTGTACACGCCGTGTACGTTACCGAATGCGGCGGCAACGGTAAAGTTCGGACTGACCGGATTTAATTGGTCGTAAACATAAAGCACATCAGATGGTTGGGTGTAAAGACGAGATTCATCGGCGCCGGAGTTGTCCACGCCATCTTCTTCCCCACCGGTGATACCGATTTCGATTTCAAGGGTCATGCCCATTTTGCTCATACGAGCAAGGTATTCACGGCAGATTGCCATGTTTTCTTCCATCGGCTCTTCGGAAAGGTCAAGCATGTGGGAAGAGAATAATGGACGACCGGTTTCGGCGAAGTGTTTTTCACCGGCTTCAAGTAAGCCGTCAATCCATGGAAGTAATTTTTTCGCCGCGTGGTCGGTGTGTAAAATCACCGGTACGCCATATTCTTTGGCTAAAGTATGAACATGTTTTGCACCTGCAATCGCACCTAACACGTCAGGGCGGGCACCGCTGGTCGGTTTGATGCCTTTGCCTGCGTAGAATGCCGCTCCGCCATTAGAGAATTGAATAATGACCGGCGCTTTCACGCGAGCAGCCGTTTCTAATACAGCATTCACGGAGTCGGAGCCAACGCAGTTGACGGCAGGCAGTGCGAAGCCGTGTTCTTTTGCGTATGCGAATACTTTTTGAACATCTTCACCGGTAAGCACGCCCGGTTTGACGATATCTAATAATTTAGCCATTTTCGTTTTTCCTTTTGTGTTGGGTGGGTTGCTCCCACCATTTGAAGAAGTTGTTTTACGTTTTTGATTGATAGCACGCATCAGCAGACACGTGCTATGACGATCTTATGCAGAAAAAGTGTGGTTAGTTTTTCGCACGTTTTTCGAGGATTTCTACTGCCGGTAACACTTTACCTTCAACGAATTCTAAGAAAGCGCCGCCGCCGGTTGAGATATAGGAAATTTTATCTGCGATACCGAACAGGTCGATAGCAGCAAGCGTATCACCACCGCCCGCAATGGAGAACGCATCGCTGTTGGCAATGGCGTGAGAAATGATTTCTGTTCCTTTGCGGAAGTTAGGGAATTCAAATACGCCTACCGGGCCGTTCCATAAAACGGTTTTCGCATTTTTGATGATTTCTGCAAGTTGTTCCGCAGATTTATCGCCGATGTCGAAAATAGATTCGTCATCTTTCACTTCGGTCACAGATTTTTCTGTTGCCGGTGCAGTTTCGGAGAATTCGGTACCCACGCGAACATCAACTGGTACTGGAATGTCTGTGCTTGCTGCTAATTCTTTAGCAACCGGGATTAAATCGGCTTCGTATAAGGATTTACCCACGTTATGGCCGGCTGCGGCAATGAAGGTGTTGGCGATACCGCCACCCACGATAATTTGGTCGGCAATTTTGGAAAGTGAGTTTAACACTTCTAATTTAGTGGATACTTTAGAACCACCCACGATAGCCACCATTGGACGTGCCGGTTCTTTTAATGCTTTACCCAGCGCATCAAGTTCTGCAGCAAGCAATGGACCTGCGCAAGCAACCGGTGCAAATTCTGCAACGCCGTAGGTAGAGGCTTGCGCACGGTGTGCTGTACCAAAGGCATCCATCACGAAAACATCACAAAGTGCGGCGTATTTTTTACCTAATTCCGGATCGTTTTTCTTTTCGCCTTTGTTGATGCGCACGTTTTCTAACACCACGATTTCACCGGCGTTCACGTCAACACCGTTAAGGTAATCACGTACTAAGCGTACCGGGACATCAAGATGTTCGTTTAAATAATCAACAACAGGTTGGAGGGAATCTTCAGGGGTGAATTCACCTTCGGTCGGACGACCTAAGTGAGAGGTAACCATCACTTTTGCGCCTTTTTCTAAGGCTAATTTTAAGGTTGGGATGGTGGCACGGATACGCGCATCGGATGTGACTTTACCGTCTTTTACCGGCACGTTTAAGTCGGCACGGATAAATACGCGTTTACCATTCAAATCTAAATCGGTCATTTTAATTACTGACATAATTTACCTCTCTTTACTGGTTAAAATTAAAAATAATAACTGTTGGCATTATACCTGTAACTGAGTAGCTTGTAACCTGAATTCAAGGGTTCAACTTTAGGATTACACATTTCATTGATCCATGTCGAATTATTGAATTAATAGCCGGTTCGACTACTTGGGCAATCCATAATTTGCCAGTCTAAATCGTAACAAATAAAGAGTTCATTACGTGCGGCGCCCAAGTAAACATTCTTTAATTGCGGGTTGTTTTTTCGCATCCATTTAAACAGTTCGGTACGGCTTAATTCATAGTTCGGTAGCTTCAAAGTGCGGTATAAATTTTTGATCTTTTCAAAATAATCTTGCGCATTGTTAAACATACACGCGCCGTGTTTTTCCCACTCGCCTTGTAATAAGGCGGCGCTTGGCACTTCAGGCAAATAGCGTTCTATAAGATCTTGCGGTAATTGCGGCAAATCGCCTTGACAAAAACGCGGGTGATCGGAGACTCTTCGAGCTTGTTTGTTTTGTGACCACAATCCATGCACAATCCAACCGAATTGTTGGGTTAAACCGCATTGATATTGTAAAGAGGTGGGTAAATTATCGCCGTATTGTTGACGTTGTCGGTCACAGAATGCCGGTGACCAAGACAACACAAGTGTGTAATAATCGGTTTGCGCCTGTTTATTTTGCCCGATAGGATCATTTTTCATGACGTAATCGTAATTACGATCAACCACCACATCAACGGCTTGTTTTTGTTGGGAAAAATAATACCAACCGGCAAGTAAAAACATTAAAAATGCCACCACAAAAAAAGACAGTAGCAACAGACGTTTTTCGTTCATAAAATTCCTTTCACTTTGTTAATGTATTGATTATAATCCGACCCTTTCATTTTCCCCGAGGATGTTATGGCGCTACTCATCACTGACAAATGCACGAATTGCGATATGTGCTTGCCGGAATGCCCGAATGAAGCAATTTCAATCGGCGATGAGATCTATGTCATCAATCCCGAACTCTGCACCGAATGTGTCGGTCACTACGACACGCCCACCTGTCAAAAAGTTTGCCCTATCAGCAAATGTATTATCACCGACCCGGATCACGAGGAAAGCGAAGAACAGCTATGGGAGCGCTTTGTGTTAATTCACCACGGGGACAAACTGTAACGCGTTTGAAAGTGCGGTGAAAAAAGAGGGCGTTTTGACCCGCCCTACCTTTTCTCTTGTTATCTAAAATACCATTTCGCCAGTAAGATGCCGGCATTTACTGACACGTTTAATCCATTTTTCACTGGGCTGGCAAACGCCAAACGAACCTGCTCATCGTTTTTCTCTGATAAAGCCTCTGTTGAGCCTTCACTCAGCACAAAAACCGTTTTATTTTTTAACCGCACTTTATCCAATGCTGTCGCGTTTTCATCGCTGCTTACGTGAATAATTTGATAACCGGCTTGGCGTAATTGCGAAAGCGCATTGCGGGTGTCATTGGTTTCCAATACGCGCACATATTCCGCGCCGCCTTCTGCGACACGTAAGGTCACGGCAGAATTAAGGATTTCAGCGTTTTCTACCACAATATTTTTCACCCCGAAAAAGGCGCAAGTGCGTAAAATACCGCCAATGTTTTGTGCGTTGTTCACATTATCTAACAACACCAAGCAATCTTCTTGATGTGGCACATCGAGATAGCCTTGCAACGTAAACGGATGCGCTTTTTTCACCAACATACAAATGCCACCGTGGTGTTCTGTGCCGCTGACTTTGATCATCTCGTCGCTGTCCACAATGTGATACACCTTTTTATTAGTGGCTAAATAACTGCAAATATCCCCAATTTTATGCGCCATTTGTACGGTTGCCCACAAGCGCACAATGCTTCTCGGGCGTTGTTGAAATAAAGCTAAACACGCATTTTCACCATACACTTTCATTTCTTCCGCGCGATTCTTTTTGATTTTTTCCGGTGCGCGTGGTGACAATGGGCCGGTCTTTTTCTCTCTCGGCTTATCATCGAAACGACTGCTTTTGACGGTGACTTTCACGTTGCCTTCCGCACCACCGGCTTTTTTCATGGTGCTTTCGGCAATGTGTAAGGTTTTTTCTTGGCTTTCAGCGCGTTTAAATTTCGGCTTAGTATTTCTGTCGTTCTCTCTTTCTCTGCGAAATTCTTGGCGAGAATCGCTTTTTGAGGAGGCAAAGTGCGGTCGATTTTTATCGCGTTTTTGACGGTCGTCACCGACACTGCGTTCGGAAAAAGTACGGTTGTTTGATTTGAAAGTCGGTTTGTTTGAATTTTGGTTCATAGTTGTGTTGCCGATAGGGTGGATGAATGGAATGAATTTGCGCTGTTGGCAATAAATTTGTGAGCATTATAACGAAAACCAGCCTTTTTTCTACCAAGGGGGGCGATAAATATTGTAAACTATCGCCCCAATTAGGTTCCGACTCATTGAGTACAACAGAGAACAGATTTTATGTTTAGAGATAAGACAAAACGGGCTCAAAAGCGTCTTGAAAGCCTGCCATGTTTAGCTTTACAGGCGGAACAAGTTGAATTTATTTACAGCCCAATGGCATTCAAAAATGAAATTATTCAACTGATCAGACAGGCGAAAACGCGTATTTTTGTGACCGCACTTTACTGGCAAAATGACGAAGCCGGGCAAGAAATTCTCGATGAAATTTACCGTGCGAAACAAGATAAGCCTGAACTTGAAGTGAAAATTTTAATTGATTGGCATCGTGCGCAACGCAATTTATTAGGCGCGGAAAAGAGTGCAACGAATGCCGATTGGTATTGTGAACAACGTCAAAAATATCAACTTGCCGATGACCCGAATCTATTTTTCGGTGTGCCGATCAATACGCGCGAAGTGTTCGGTGTGTTGCATATTAAAGGCTTTGTTTTTGATGATACCGTGCTTTACAGCGGCGCCAGTATCAATAACGTGTATTTACAACAAAATGAAAAATACCGTTATGACCGTTATCAAAAAATCACCCATCCGCAGTTGGCTGATAGTATGGTGGCTTTTATTCGTGACTTTTTGTTAAATAGCGATGTGGTGTTGCCGTTGGATAGCATTAACCGTCCGAAAACCAAAGAAATTCGACAAAATATCCGCCATTTCAGAAAAAATCTTGCGCTTAATGGGCAATATACTTTCGCAAGTGCGGTCGATTTTGGCAACGAATTAACGGTAACGCCGTTGTTTGGTTTAGGCGGCGCGGGCAATGTATTAAATCGGACGATCGAAGATTTATTCCAGTTGGTGGAAGAAAAGCTCACTATTTGTACGCCGTATTTTAATTTCCCGCGGACATTGCAACACAAAATCCGCCAGTTGCTACATAAAGGCAAAAAAATCGAAATTATTGTGGGCGATAAAGTGGCGAATGATTTCTATATTCCGCCGGAACAACCGTTTAAAATGGCCGGGGCGTTGCCATATTTGTATGAAAACAATCTTCGCCGCTTTAGCAAAAAGTTCCAACGTGAAATGGAACAAGGCCAGCTGATCATTCGGACGTGGAAAGACGGTACAAACACCTATCATCTGAAAGGCGTTTGGGTTGACGATAATTATATTTTGTTGACCGGCAATAATTTGAATCCACGTGCATGGCGCTTGGATGCGGAGAATGGTCTATTTATCCATGATCCGAAACAACAACTTTTGCCTCAAGTCATTCAGGAGTTAGCCTATATTCGCCAACATACCACGTTGCTTCAACATTACACGGAGTTAGAAGAAATGGCGCAATATCCGGCGCCGGTGCAAAAATTATTGAAAAAATTTGCCCGCATTAAAGCGGATAAGTTAGTGAAGATGATTTTGTAATCTGTCGTTCCGTTCGTTTTGTGGAACATTTCATCACCGGTGGGGAAGAAGTGAAAATCTTCTTCCCCATTTTGTTTTTATCTTCGATGAGGACACCGCCATGCAACAAGAATATTATCTCGGCATCATGTCCGGCACCAGTTTGGACGGTGTGGATATCGCGCTGATGACATTTGGCGAAAAAACGCAATTTATCGCAGCACAATTCATGCCGATGCCGGCAGATTTGCGTCAAGATTTATTGCAATTAATTTCGCAAGGCAACAGCACATTGCAGCGACAGGGCGAATTAGATCAGCGCTTAGCCTTACTTTACGCCGAGGCGGTCAATCATTTTCTCACCCGTCACCAACTGCAACCACAGCAAATTCGCGCTATCGGTTGCCACGGACAAACTGTTTGGCATGCGCCTCAAGGCAATTTTCCGTTCACCATGCAATTAGGCGACATGAATCTCCTTGCTGCCCGCACCGGGATTGATGTGGTTGGGGATTTCCGTCGTAAAGATATGGCATTTGGCGGGCAAGGCGCGCCGTTAGTGCCGGCGTTTCATCAAGCGTGGTTTTATGATGACAACTGGGCGACGGTGGTACTGAATATTGGCGGTATCAGTAATATTTCCATCCTCTTTCCCCATCAACCGATTATTGGCTACGACACCGGTACCGGCAATGCACTGATGGACGCTTGGATCGAACGCCATCTCGGAAAATCTTATGATGCTGACGGACAGTGGGCGCGAAGTGGCAAAGTGCGGTCGACATTATTGGCGGAAATGCTGAAAGAACCTTATTTCCAACTCCCTCCGCCAAAAAGTACCGGACGTGAGTTATTCAATCTTGCTTGGCTTGACAAAACATTAGAAAAAACCACCGCACTTTTGGGTGAGATTCCCCCACAAGACGTGCAAGCTACCCTACTGGAATTTACCGCACAAAGTATCGCACTTGCGTTAAATCCACTGGAAACGCCATTACCACGCCGTTTATTAGTCTGCGGCGGTGGGGCAAAAAACGGCTTGCTGATGGCGCGATTACAAGCGCTATTACCACAATGGCAATGCCGCCCAACCAATGAGGAAGGCTTGGATGCAGACTATGTGGAAGCCGCTGCTTTTGCTTGGCTTGCCTATTGTCGTTTACACAACCTACCGTCTAATTTGCCAAGTGTGACCGGTGCCCAACGGGCGGTCAGTTTAGGTGCAATTTTTCCTGCGGAGAAACAGGCATGAGCGAACACCATTTATTAAAAACGCTTGAAACAATGTTAAGCGAACAACGCAATCCAAACACCTTGCACATTGATGCCTTGTCGTCGTTAGAGGTTGTCACACTGTTAAATCATGAAGACAAACAAGTGGCTTTCGCCGTGGAGAAAAATCTGCCACAAATCGCACAGGCAGTAGAACACATCGTGGCGGCATTTCAGTCTGGCGGACGCTTGGTTTATATGGGTGCCGGCACCAGTGGCCGTCTTGGTGTGCTAGATGCGTCCGAATGTCCACCAACGTTTGGTGTTCCATCAAGCATGGTGGTTGGATTAATTGCCGGTGGCGAAACTGCCTTACGCAACGCCGTGGAAGGGGCGGAGGATAATCGCGAAGCAGGCGAACAGGATTTACGTCACATTCATTTTAGTCGCAAAGATGTGTTAGTCGGGATTGCGGCCAGTGGTCGCACGCCTTATGTCATCGGCGGCTTAACCTATGCCAAACAACTCGGTGCTACCACGGTTTCTTTGGTCAGCAACCCAAACGCTATCATGAGCGAAATCGCAGACATTGCCATCACCACCGCAGTCGGTCCTGAAGCGCTCACCGGTTCCAGCCGTTTAAAATCGGGCACGGCGCAAAAAATGGTGCTGAATATGCTCACCACCGCCGCCATGATTCGTCTCGGCAAGTGCTATCAAAATCTCATGGTGGACGTGCAAGCCACTAACCAAAAACTCAAAGCGCGCGCCATTCGCATCGTCATGCAAGCTACCAAGTGCGACCAAACGACCGCCGAACAAACCTTACACACCACCAATGGCAATGCAAAATTAGCCATTATGATGTTGTTGAGCGGATTAGATAAAGACCAAGCAGAAGCCGTTTTAACACAGAACAAAGGACGATTACAGGACGCGTTGGCAGGGTAAAATGCCAACACCTCTTGCATAACCTTTACTTAAAGCCATATTTTTTCAATAAAAACACCGGAATGCCGGAAAATAGCACTAACATCACGGCATAAGGTGTGGCAGCAGCATATTGGGCGTCACTGGTGTATTCCCAAACGGCGATAGATAAGGTTTTGATGTCGTTCGGGGTGAGTAATAAGGTGGCGGTGAGTTCTTTCATCAGGTTTAGAAACACCAACGCAAAGGCAGCGGCAATACCCGGCAACATGGCGGGAATGGTGAGCGTGCGGAAAATATAAAAATGGCTACGCCCAAGGCTTTGCCCCACTTTTTCGACATTGTCGGAAATTTGTTCCAACGAGCTACGCAACGTGGTTTGCGCCATCGGCAAATACAACATGAAATAGGCAACAATTACCATAAAGAACGTTTGGTAGAAAGAATACGCATAGTTAATGGTGAAATATACTAATGACAAGGCGATAACCAAGCCCGGCACGGCGTGTAATAAATACGGCAGGCGATCAATCCACAGGGTAAGGCGGCTACGATAGCGTACGGCGCTCCAAACGAGTGGTAAAGCGCAAAGCACGGTGAGCCCAGACCCTAAACAGGAAACTAACAAAGAGTTGCTGAAGGCTTCAAAAAAGGCGGAAAAATCCACCGCACTTTCAAGAGATGTTCCCACGATCATCCAGTAAATCAACATGGTGAGCGGCACACCGATGCTCAGAATAAAAATGGTCAGGAAAAAAATGATCACCAAGCCTTGTTTGCCAACCGTTAAATTTTTTACCGGATAAGGGCGGCTCACGCCTTTGCCACTGTTGTACAGGGTTTGTTGTCCACGAAAGAAAATTTCGCCGAATACGATTAACGCGCAAATCACCATTAACACCGCCGACAACAATGCCGCCGTATTGTTGTTAAAGGCCATTTCATATTCTTGGAAAATGGCGGTGGTAAAGGTTTGATAATTCAAAATCGACACGGCGCCGAATTCCACCAACATATGTAATGCGATTAATAAAACACTGCTGCCGATAGCCGGTTTTAACTGCGGAAATATGGCGTGCCAAAGGGTGTCGCGACGACTTTTGCCGAGAGAAAGGCTAACTTCTTCTAATGAGCGATCCAGTCGTTTTAAGGTGGCGGCAACCGGCAAATAGGCAAGCGGAAAGGAGCTTAAAGTCATAATGCCGATCGTGCCCAAAAAGCCTTCGACGCGAAAAGTCAGGCTAATCCAAGTGAAACAACTGACGAAGGCAGGAATACACAGAGGCAACGTCATTGCCACTTGAAAAAAGGGCTTACCCCAAAAACGATAGCGTTCCAATAAAAAGGCGCAAACCGTGCCGAGAATAATGGCGCTAAAGGTGACACAAACCATCAGTAGTAGGGTGTTGCGCAACAGCTCCCACATATGCGGTCGCCAAAGTAGCGCAATACTGCGATCCCAACCGACCTCAATGGCTCTCACAATGACGTATAGAAAAGGCAAAATCAGCGGCAAGCTGATGAGAATAATCAAGGCGGTCAGCCAAAATGGGGGATTGCGGTTCACCTGTGTATCCTATTGAAATTGGGGAAATTAGGTTCTCATGTTTGTTATCCGATGAGAATGGCTTTCGTTAAAGCAGGAGTGCTGAACCCCATTTAATAATGTCAAAAAAGAATTTATTTTGATTTGTGGCAACACCATCGGAAGATTTATTTTCTTCGGTTGCTTTTTTCTCTTCTAACATCCCGTTTTTATATTGTCCTTTAACCACTTCCAAATCATCTAACGCATTTCTGCGTAAAACGTTACACTGCGCTTTATCTAAGTCATCCACTTTATCTAATTTGAATTTTTTATATTGATAAATGGCGTAATTCATGGATTTTTCATCACTTTGAATAATTTTGACATATTTCTCGCCGATAATTTTTTCAAGCGGATAGAAAAGCACATATTGTGAATGAATATACGCATCTTCTTTCGGAAAATGTTGTTGTAAAATCCGTGTTAAGTTCGGGTAAATACATTGCTCAACCTGTTTGCTGTCAAACGCCCAGCGTTGTGCATCCGCATCTGACAAATAATAACCTGCGCCGGCATATTCCGCTGGGATTGGTGCCTCTTTCGAGGAAAAAAGGCCACAACCGACCAAGCAGAATGACATTGTCAAAATAAGGTATTTCTTTAACATAATGACACCTTTAACGTGAGTTTAATATTGCGTTTCCGTGAAAAAGATCGCCCTATTCGTGGCGATTTCATGTTGTTACGATAATCGTTATTGTCGTTAGAATAAAACGACGCCTCGAAAATATTCAAGGCGCGTTTTCAAATTAGTAGTACATTTCAAACTCGACCGGATGTGGTGTCATGTTCAAACGTTCAACTTCCTTGCGTTTTATGCCAATAAAGGCATGAATGAAATCTTTTGTGAAAACATTGCCTTGTGTTAAGAATTCGAAATCCTTTTCTAAGGCGTTTAATGCTTCTTCTAATGAACTTGCGACAGCAGGAATATCTTTTAATTCTTCCGGTGGCAAATCATAGAGGTTTTTGTCCATGGCATCGCCCGGATGAATTTTATTCACCACGCCATCTAAGCCAGCCATTAATAACGCCGCAAAGGCTAAATACGGATTGGCAAGCGGATCCGGGAAGCGAGCTTCCACACGAATGGCTTTCGGACTGGTTACAGCAGGAATACGAATGGAAGCCGAACGGTTGCTTGCGGAATACGCCAATAACACCGGCGCTTCAAAGCCTGGCACCAAACGTTTATAAGAGTTGGTGCTTGGGTTGGTAAAGGCATTTAACGCTTTTGCGTGTTTGATAATGCCGCCGATGTAATAAAGTGCGGTCTCTGAAAGCCCTGCATATTTGTCTCCTTGGAAAATATTTTTGCCGTCTTTGCTCAAGGACATATTACAGTGCATGCCCGAACCGTTATCACCGGTAATCGGTTTTGGCATGAAACAGGCGGTTTTACCATATTCCTTTGCCACATTACGCACGATGTATTTATAAATTTGAGTTTCATCCGCTTTCAACGTTAACGTATTGAACTTGGTCGCAATTTCATTTTGACCGGCAGTGGCGACTTCATGATGGTGTGCTTCAATCACCAAGCCCATTTCTTCCATTAACAAACACATCTCGGAACGAATATCATGTGCCGTATCAATCGGAGCTACGGCACAATAGCCGCCTTTTTTCAGCGGACGATAGGCATTGTTGCCGTTTTCATAACGCTTGTTGGTGTTCCATGCGGCTTCAACATCATCCACGTGGTAAGCATTGCCGTTCATTGATACGTCAAAACGCACATCATCAAAGAGGAAAAATTCCGGTTCCGGCCCGAAAAAGACGTGATCTGCCACACCGGTGGAACGCATATAATTTTCTGCACGAAGTGCGATAGAACGCGGATCGCGATCATAGCTTTGCATGGTGGTCGGTTCAAAAATGCTACAACGGAGGGATAAAGTTGGAATCTGTGCAAACGGATCGACAACGGCTGTTTCAGCAATCGGCATTAAAAGCATATCTGCTTTATTGATGGCCTTCCAACCTTCTACAGAAGAGCCGTCAAACATTTTGCCGTCTTCAAATAAATCCTCGTCAACCAAATTCACAGGTAAAGAAACACCATGTTCTTTGCCTTGAATATCGGTAAAACGAAGTAACACAAATTTGATGTCGTTTTCTTCAATGAGTTTAAACACATTGTCAATCGCGTTAGACATACTAGTAAATCCTCTAAGACGTGGGTTAATTAAGATAAAAAGGGGAAAAGAATGCGCATAAAAATAGCATATTCCGCCTCAATTTCATAAAAGTATTTCATACATTCAGTTGAATTTTATTCATTAAATCCCTTTTTTATTTTTCATAAAGTCAGGTCGTTTATTGTGTAAATTTTCTCCCATTTACGCATAGCAGCCCCTCATAAAAAGTTGTATAATCTGCGCCTTTCGCATTTTTGGCAGTAAAAGTGCGGTCAGAAAATTACCTATTTTTTATTATTAGCTTAGGCTTAAGAATTCTCAATGACAGATCAAATAGACATTAACAAACTGCGTAATATCGCAATCATTGCCCACGTTGACCACGGCAAAACAACTTTAGTGGATAAATTATTACAACAATCCGGCACATTGGAAGCCTCCCGTAGCGGTGATACCGATGAGCGCGTGATGGATTCCAACGATTTAGAAAAAGAGCGCGGCATTACCATTTTGGCAAAAAATACCGCCATTAATTGGAACGGCTACCGTATTAACATTGTGGACACCCCGGGACACGCAGACTTCGGTGGCGAAGTAGAACGCGTACTCTCCATGGTGGATTCCGTATTATTGGTGGTGGATGCCTTTGATGGCCCTATGCCACAAACCCGTTTTGTGACGCAAAAAGCCTTTGCTCACGGCTTAAAACCTATTGTGGTCATTAACAAAGTTGACCGCCCCGGTGCACGCCCTGACTGGGTGGTCGATCAAGTGTTCGATTTATTCGACAATCTTGGCGCCACCGATGAACAATTAGACTTCCCGATTATTTACGCGTCAGCCTTAAATGGCGTTGCCGGTTTGGAACACGACGAGTTAGCTGCCGATATGACCCCTTTATTTGAAGCTATCGTCAAATACGTTGAACCACCAAAAGTGGAACTTGACGCACCGTTCCAAATGCAAATCTCCCAACTTGACTACAACAATTATGTGGGCGTTATCGGTATTGGTCGTATTAAACGTGGTACAGTAAAACCAAACCAAAGTGTGACAATCATCGACAGTTTCGGTAAAACTCGCACCGGAAAAATCGGACAAGTGTTAGGCCACCTTGGATTACAACGCTACGAAGAAGATATTGCCAGCGCAGGCGACATCGTGGCGATTACCGGTCTTGGTGAACTCAATATTTCCGATACCATTTGCGATATCAATAACGTGGAAGCCTTACCGGCATTAAGCGTTGATGAGCCTACTGTGACCATGTTCTTCTGCGTAAACACCTCACCATTCTGCGGTAAAGAAGGCAAATACGTGACATCTCGTCAGATTTTAGAGCGCTTAAACAAAGAGCTTGTGCATAACGTAGCATTACGCGTAGAAGAAACCCCAAACCCGGATGAATTCCGCGTTTCCGGTCGTGGTGAATTGCATTTATCCGTGTTAATCGAAAATATGCGCCGCGAAGGCTACGAATTAGCCGTCTCCCGTCCGAAAGTCATCTTTAAACAAGTGGATGGACACAAACAAGAACCGTTTGAACAAGTGACCATCGACATTGAAGAACAACACCAAGGCGCGGTGATGGAAGCCTTAGGCATCCGCAAAGGTGAAGTAAAAGACATGGTGCCGGACGGTAAAGGTCGTACACGTTTGGAATATGTGATCCCAAGCCGTGGCTTAATCGGTTTCCGTAATGAATTCATGACCATGACTTCAGGTACCGGCTTGCTCTACTCCAGTTTTAGTCATTACGATGATGTGAAACCAGGCGAAATCGGTCAGCGTAAAAATGGTGTATTGATTTCCAATGCGACAGGTAAAGCCTTGGCTTACGCTTTATGGGGCTTGCAAGAGCGTGGCAAACTGATGATCGATCACGGTACCGAAGTTTACGAAGGTCAAATCATCGGTATTCATAGCCGTTCTAATGACTTAACCGTGAACTGCTTGCAAGGGAAGAAACTCACCAATATGCGTGCTTCCGGTAAAGATGATGCTATTGCGTTAACCACACCAATCAAATTCAGCCTTGAACAAGCCATCGAATTTATTGATGATGATGAATTGGTGGAAATTACGCCACAATCTATCCGTATCCGTAAAAAATTATTAACGGAAATGGATCGCAAACGTGCAAATCGAACCACAACCAGCACAAGTACACATTAATTCGTTTTAAAATTTAAAAAGTGCGGTGCGTTTTTCAAAAGTTTTGCGGTATTATGTAGCAGTTGCACAAAGACCTAACCGATTGAAAATACTAAAATCTCCATTGAAAGTTTAACTCAATGGAGATTTTTATTATGGCGGAATCCCACCTTATTTCTCAATTTAGCAAATTAATTGAAAGCAGCTATAAAGAAAAAGCAATTCTTGAACATCAGCTTACTCAGTTGGAACAACAGAAATTAGATTTAGAAGATAAAATACTCTGTTTTGAGAATACTTTAATGTACCTCGAACCCAATTTCGATTTAAGGCAAATCAAAACACAATTTAATGCGTCAAGGCTAATAAAACCTCGTTTGTTTAAACAAAATCTTCAATTGTTGGTCGCAAGGGTATTAAAGCAAAGTGAACGTTGGAAAACATTATACTCGATTGCAAATGAGGCGTTGGCATTAGATAGTGGCAAAGATTATTTTTCACCTAAAAGAGAGCATGAATTAGCCGTTGCTCGCGTATTGAAAGGACTGTACAAGAAAGGAATTATTGAACGGAGAGAAGTTGAATTACATAAACGGACAATAAAGCGAGGATTTTTCAGACGTTCTGAATGGCGATTAAAACCTCTTGAGTAAAAATGGATAAGTAGCGGTAGAAATACCGCTATTTTTGTTTTAGCCGCCATTTGACATCAGTCACGCCTCTTTCTAACCGTTCTACGACGCCTTTTGTCAGCCAATGTTTTAACGCGCCACGCACGGAAACCGTATGTTTCGGACGAACGATAGGGTCTTGTCTGTCTTTTATTAAGACAATCTCAGTGATTTCATTGACCGTAAAATAATGGTCGGGTTGAGCTTTGAGTACCGCTAAGACCATTGGTCTTAATTTTCCACGGAATCTATGTTTGTAGGTTCGATATGAATAAACCTCAGTATCGTATTCATCGGTTAAGGCTTCATCTTCCATTACTTCGAGAGCATCGTTGAGTTTTTTAATTTTTCGTTCAACTAATTCGAGATGTTCTAGCACCTGTGTTCGTTCACGCTGCAATCGGTCGATTTTAGCCTGAATTTGGCTAAAGTAGATTTTATTTCCCATTACATTATCAGCCTTTCTGCTTGTCTATGATTACCTTGCCAATAGCCTTGCCAGTCTGTTGTATTGTCGGTAGCAAGACATTGCCCTAGCGTGCTGTTAAATAGGCTTAAATTATCAACACGGCGATTATCTTCTCGATAAGCACATTCGTTGGCGTAGTTATCAAGATACTTATTGCTGATTTTGTGGTGCGTACCGATAATCATACGTTTAAAACGGCTGAAATAGCTTTCCGCAAGATTGTTAGTGATACCGTCATCGCTGCGGTATTCTTTTTGATGGTTCACACGCCGCAAATCGTAGTGAATCATCAATTCGTCATAAGCCGAGTTTTCGTCTGCGTGAATACGGCTACCTGCCTTAATATAGCTTGTTGCCAGTTTATTCACGACTTGGCTATTTTCCGATAAAATCGGAAAGGTTAAGGTTTTCTTTGCGCCCACTAAATACGGATTTTCTACGGTTTCTTCCTCAGTGTAACGACTTCGCATTACCAAAATTGACCGCTTGTGAGGATTAGCATTTTCCTTCAGTCGTCTATCAACGCGTTCACTTTTCTTATTTTTAGGGCGTGGAGCGGAATGCACGTAAGTGCCGTCAATATGGATTTCACCCGAAAGCGGAAATAACTGTTTCTGAATTTGTAAACTTTCACGAATTTTGTGAGCAAGCGTAAAAGCCGTCTTATATTGCACGTTCAAGTCGCGCGAAAGTTGGCAAGCAGACAAACCTTTAGCGGCATTAACAAATAAAGCTATCGCGTAAAGGTAGGTCTGAATAGACAGTTTACGGTCGGCAAAAATCGTGCCTGATGTGACACTAAAGGTATGATGACAATGTTTACACCGCCATTGATTGCGACTGGCAATGCGATAAGCAATATGTTGAACGCCACACTTCGGACACACCACATTTTCCTCACTCCCCCAACGAATTTTGCATAGCAATGTTCGCGCTTCGGTATCAGATAGCTGTGCCAGCTTGATAGGTGAAAGCGTGCGAGCTTTACTGGAGAGTAAGAAATGTTGAGCCATTTAATGCCTAAAATCTGTCGATTACCGTTTGTTTAAATATACCTAAAGATGTATAATCATCTTTATTTTGACGTATAATATACATATTTAAAAACAAAAGTCAATATTGAGATACACAAATGAATACAAGTGAAAGGCTTAAACATATCATGGAAGCAAAAGGATTCAATCTAAAAACCTTTGCTGAACAGGCTGATATACCTTATAGAACCCTACAAAATTACATTTTAAGTGGGCGTGAACCAAGTGCAGAAGCCTTGATGAAATTGCATACCCGATTAGGTATCAATCTAAATTGGCTAGTAAGTGGTAATGGTGAAATGTTTGTTGATAACGTTAAGGAAGTAAATTTAACGGAGTTAGAAAAAGCACTGCTTTCCGGTTATCAATCTTGTGATGTCTCCACTCAACGTAAAATTAATATCGCTATTTCTGCTATTGCTCAAGATAAGTAATGAATTAACGAGCTTTTCAACTAGGGGTGGCGGCATTAAAGAGAATAAAAGGCTAAAAATGCTGCAGACTTAAAAATAAAAATCCTGTATAGTGATAAAAACTTTTCTGCAGAAATAAGGTGTATGAAAATCTATATTGAAGTACTGAAAGAATCAATTAAAGGAAATATTGATAACATAAGAAAACTAGCTGAAAAAAATAATACTGAGGAAATAATAGAAAACATTAGAGCAATTTTATCTGCAGAGTATTTGAAAACTCTTGGTGCATTTTTTACAGAGCAATCTCTGGCTGCTGAGGCTATGAAACAGTTTCAGTCTGCAATTACTGCAGAATCAATCGTTCTTGATCCGAATTGTGGCATAGGCAGTCTGCTTATTGAGTGTTCTCGTCAGTTAGGCGTATGTAAGAAATTATCTGATACATTAAAACAATGGAATCATGTATTAAGAGGGGTTGATATTCAAGCTGATTTTGTCGAGATTACCAAGCTACGAATTATACTTGAAGCATTGTGTAGAGGAGTAAAAAAAGACTGCAGTATTGAAGAAGCTATTTCTTATTTAAATAATATTGAATTACGAGATGCCCTAACTCTTTCAAAAGAGGATGTGAGGAATGTAACACACTTATTTATGAATCCACCTTTTATTGCGGTTCAAGCACCGAAGCGTGATTATTGGGGGAATGGTAAAACAAATTCTGCTGCAGTATTTTTCGATTATTATCTAAGATTACTCCCTAAAAATAGTAATGTTGTCGCTATTTTGCCTGATGTATTAAGATCAGGTTCTCGTTTCACTTATTTTCGTAGATTTGTTTCTGATTCTATGCATGGTAAGTTCCAGATTTGGGGTCGTTTTTCTTCAAGTGCTGACGTTGATGTTTTTATTCTTTCAGGTATAAAAACGGATAATAACCCTTCAATCGAATGGGATAAAAATTCTCAATTTAGTGGAGTTGCTACATTAGCATCTGAGTATAATGTTCGTATCGGACCACTTGTTGCTTATAGAGATAAACAGCAAGGACAAATTTATCCCTATTTTCACCCTAAGAATTGTAAAACTTGGGAGGTAATTACTGCAGTATCAGAAATGAGAGCTTTTGATGGAAAGGTTATCCAGCCCCCCTGCATATTGATTAAACGTACTTCCAGTCCTTCAGATAAATTTAGAGCAGCTGCAGCGTTAATAGACTTACCTCAGTCAATTGCCGTAGAAAACCATTTAATTGTTGTAACTCCTAAAGATGGAACATTAAAAAGCTGTAAAAAATTATTGAGAGTACTTGCTAAACAAAAAGTAAATGACTTTCTTAATGAAAGAATACGGACAAGGCATTTAACTGTTGAAGTTGTGAAATCTATTCCATTGGTTTAATAAGATAAGAAGATGATGCTACAGCATTAGAAACAAGAGTATTGAATTCTTCTATTAGTGGTAGTAAATGCTCTTTTACTTCATTATATGCATCTTCAATGCTCTTATTATCTCTTAATTCACCGTGTGCTATCGCATTTCGATTACTTAGGAGAATTTCGTTGATAAAATGTTCTTTTTGGATAAATAAAGTTGAATTCAATCCTAATTGAAGTAAAATTGTATCAAGAATATCATATTTTAGATTTGAATTTGTATCTATAACATTTCCCTCTTTAACTTTGAATTTTTCATTAGGTATTATAGATAAATATTCATACAATTTTATTTGATGTTGCACTTTTGAGATAGAAAATCCATTACGGAAGTTTTCTCCTAATGAAAGATGATGAAAATTTTCTTTTAACAGGCTATGTTGTATACCTTGATGATTTAAGAAGTTTATATAGGCAATAGAACAATTTTTAATATGACCTTCCCAATGGGAATAAAATAAAACTAATGCTGACTTCATAAGAATAGTTTTTTCATGTTTTCTGGCTTTTTCGATTAAAAATATCAGTGACGTTATTTCTTTTTTCCTCCATGCTATATCACTATTAATATAATCTATACATTCTAATGCGCTTCTAATTCTCATCAAAGATGCTCTCGCTTAACTTTAACATATTAATTGTTCTTTCTATCGGTCTTGTATTATTAGCTCGTAAAGAGTTTAAAAAATCAGTATTTTCTGAAAGAGATTTAGATTTAATTTTTATTAACTTAATAAGTTCATTACTATCAACATGTTTTTCTATAAGTCTAGAGGTTGCAGTTGATATTACTTCAAAAATAGGTAATGAAACACCGCCTTTATATTTACTTTCAGATAATTGATATTTCTTAAAACAATCTTCACCTAATGCATCATTTAATATTTTAAATGTTTCATTAAATACGGTCTTTTCTGAATCTATATTAAAATTAGTATTTTTAGAGAATAATCTAATTAATTCGTTATCTAGATATTCATTAACATAACTATAAGCTGAGGGATTGTCTAATTTAAAATATCTTTGTATAAAGAAACGCAAAGCTAATTCAGAATAATGACTTTCATTTTCTTTTCTTTCCGTAATAGGTAGAGTCTCCCTAAAATTACTATTCTCAGAACATTCTTTAATTAAATTAAAAATATCTTTATTAATCATTAGTAATATGCAATTTCGAACTTCTTGTGGTTTTAGTTCACTTCCTCCAGTATTTAATCTTTGAAATAGCTCAAATTTAGTATCTGAATCAGAATCTCTACTCACAATTTTAACGTCCATTCTCGCTCTTTTGAAATCTAACTTTAAAGCAGACGTTAGTTCTCTTGAATCTTCACTACTTCCCCAAGTTACATTTTCTAATTCAGTAAGATATTTTGTTGAAGATAATTTTAGATTAGGTAATGTTTTCCCATCCTCATCTTTAAGTTTACCCATGAATTGAAAAATTGTAGATAATCTTTGCAATCCATCTACAACTTCCCAAACACCATCGGAATTTTGAGCAACAAATATTGAGGGAAGAGGGATTCCAAGTAAAATAGATTCAACAAATTTACTTTTTTGATAATTATCCCATCTATATACTCTTTGGAATTCAGGATGAATATTTAATTCATTGTCATCATATAAATTTACTAATTCACCAATAGACATTGAATATCCATCCGTCGATACCGCCAATCTTGCTTCTTTTACTTGTTTTTCTAAATTATTATTCATGTTGCCTACCATAAAATAAGAGCATTTTTTTATAATGTTTAAGTTAAATAATCATCTGACCAATATAAGGTTCTATAGAAATTTATTGTTTATCGCTAATCTTTTGAATTAAATTCCTTAATGATTGAATCTCACCATCCTTCTGCTCAAGCAACTTCCTCAACAATTCTTCCTTCTCATTCGCATGAGACAAAGCTAGCTTCAACCGTTCAACCTCAATCAATAACTGAGTTTCCCCTCCGCCTTGATATATAGAACCTAGTGGGGACTCAATTTGAAAACAGATATTCTTACCATCTGATTGCATTAATTCGACTACATCAATGTCGAAAACTTGTGCAATTTGCTCAAGTTTATCTAAGTAGATTTTACTTTCACCACGCTCAATTTTAGCATAGCCATTTAATGACATATTCAGTTTTTCAGCCATCTGTTCTTGCGACCAATCCTTTGCTTCTCGGATCTTTCGAATCTTCTCATTGACACTCATTTTGTACCTGTAAAATTTCTTGAATACCCACTACTAGGGTAGTTGATAGAGATTGCCAGTTGCTACAGCAAAATAACCACGTTATGTATTATAGCTATATTTAATGCGGGTTTTTACTAAAAATTTCCCTAAATTTCTTACACTAATCATTATAGGTTTTTTATTATGAATAAGCTATATCCATCTTTCGCTGTGATGTTTTTATCTGCAAATGTTTTCGCTTTATCACCTTTAGAGCAAGCTAAAGTAGATACCGTTACAAAGGTCTATCAAACCAATGATTTAGAACGCTACTCAACAAAAGATTTTGCAGATTTACAAATGAAGGCAACAAATATTCATAATGAAAATGAGTATGAATACGGTGGAACGTGCCTTTCGGAGTTCTGGATTTATGGAATGGTAAGAAATCAAGTCGAGGCAACTCCTAGTGTAAAACTGGATAGTGAGCAGGTGAATGTTATGCTCAGAAATAAGAGAGGATCAATTAGTTTAAGCTATCAAATGGACTGCAAAACCAATCAGTGCTTAGTATCGGATGTGATTACTGAACAAGGACGTAGTTACAAGAAAAACTTGGCTTCTTGCATCAAGAAATATCAATAAGGAAATATCATGAGAAAAGCAGTTATCGCCGTAGCATTAAGCCTATCATTAACATCTTGTGCCGAAATTGCGGATGGGCTTCGAGATGTTTCACAAGGTACATTTGTGAAGAAAAGGGTCAATAATCCATTCAGAACGGAGCAGACCACTGATTCGTCTTTTTACGACAGTCTGGTTAAGCTATCTCAAGGTAAGGCAACAGGTTCATCTATAAAGATGGAAACATCCGATCTTATGTTCTTTAAGGCATTAAACCATAATACTTTAATTCAAGAAAATGAAGTAAATTATGACTACGACCAAGTCGAATTATTAAGTAATGAATTAAAACGTCATAAAATCTTTGTTAAAGAAAGTAAAGCAGGTGAAAAATGTTCATCTCCTTTATCAAATGATAAAGGCTACTCAGCATCGACCCATGAATTTATATTCAATGGTAAAAAACTATACATTATTGCATATGGAACAGTGTGTGGTAGTTGTTTACATAGACCAGTAGTGATAACGAAAAATCAACCATGTAAAACCCTTAATATTCTCTAAAATTTAAAAGGAAACACAATGAAAGAACTTATTTATTTTTATCTTCTTGTTGGTTGCTATGTTGCACATCGCAGAACAGCTACTCTTGATGCAAATACACCTGAATTTTTGAAAACATATTTAAAAATAATGTGTACTTATCCTAAAGAATTAATTAACAAAGTACCTAGTTTCAAGAAAAAAGAACCTGATAACTCTGAACAGCAATAGGAGTATCAAATGGCTTTCAATAAGTTTGGAAAATATATTTTTCCTGTTGTAGCGACAATTTTTACTGCTGATGTACTTATACCAAGCATTTCTCCTTTGCAAGCTATTCCTGTATTTCAAAAAGAAATTGAATGCGATGATTATGTAGTTGAAGAAACTGTACGTCGCTTTATTAATGAAGGAGTAAAGCAGCAGAATGTTCAAGCAAATAAACTTGCTCAATTTTTTGTTGGACACGCAACCAATGGATTAGACCGTTCAAATCCATTATGGGATACGTTTGCTAGAGGTTTTGAAGGTGCAGGTCGTATTGTCGAAAATACAACTAGACCACAAAACTTTATTTCCTTTGCTTCTTTTGAAGCAAAGGAGATTTCCAATGATTATGGGATAAAGCGATGTAGAGTTATTGCGAATACAGTTCATAATATGATGTCGGGAAGAAGTGAAATACAGACTCATAACTTAACTATAAATATTAGTGAAAATCAAATTATTGTTGATTAACAATCAATAGCGAGCTTCAGCTCGCTATTTTTATACTTGCAAATCGGTCAAACGTTGTTCTAAAATACCCTACCTTAGGGAAGTCTTCCTAAGTAAATATATTAATTAGCCAAAGAATGCATTATTTGCCTATTGCCATTACTAATTGGCATGCGTGAATGTTTAGGCGACAGAAAAAATTTCATCTTTATGAGTTTTCTGTTTTGACACTCACGATTTATCTCATTTTTCAATGAGTTTTCCCACAAATTCCTTGTGGAGTATTAACGGTATTCGAGGCACAAACGCTTTGAGCCGACTTGAGATTTTCAGGTGGGCGATTTTTCGTGTCTGGCGTTTAGCAAATCTCGAATGCCTTGTACTACACAAGGAAATTCGCAATGGCTCAACATTATTTACTTTCAAGCAAATCAAAAAACATCAATTTAAAAGATATTTTACGCCTTACAGAAGAAGATGCTTTTCACCTTTTAAAAACTCACCGTTGGGGAAATACTGGTAATATTCGTGATGTGTGTTGTCCACATTGCGGCATTCGTCACGAAGCCTACTTCCTTGATTCTCGTAAACGTTGGTGTTGTAAACATTGCAAACGCCATTTCTATATCACTACAAATACCGTTTTCGCTTTTCATAAGGTTAAATTAGTCGATATTCTTGCGGTCATTGTGATGATGGTAAGTTGCTCAAAAGGTATCAGTGCGATTGATGTTAGTCGCCTTCTCCATTTGAATTACAAAACGGCTTTCGTACTTTGCCACAAGTTGCGTGAAGCCCTGTTCAAAACGCGTGATTTACGCCCAATGCAAGGCGAAATTCACGAAGATGGAGCTTGGATTAACTTCACGCTACGCAAGCCAAACTACCGTAAAAACAACCATAAACAACGCCAACAAGCGGACGAAAAAGGACGGAAATTTCCCAAATTTAGACCGACTAAACGTTGCATTATCAGTCTTAACCAACGTTCCGCCAATGATGAACAAATGTGGGGTTCTAACCGCACCATCGTGGCAATGGATTATACCGAAAACGCTGACACTGTATTCGCCTTAAATCAACGTTTCATCACCGTAGGCAGCGATATTATGTGTGATGAAAACCCTGCCTACAACAATCTTAATTTTCATTACAACCGTTGGTCGGTGAATCATCAAGAGGCTTATAGTGCAAAAGGTGTAAACAACAATCTAGCAGAGTCTTTCAACGCCAGAATGCGAGATTTAATGCGTGGCACACACCATAAAACCGATAATAAATATGCCTTACATTACGCCAATCAAGCGGCATTTATGTCAGACAATCGTAGAAAATCGAATGGTGAATTATTCTCCGACGTGCTTCAACGCTGTCTATGGGTATTGCCACTCAAAGAATGGGTCGGTTACTGGCAAGGGAATCACCGTCAAGGTGAGTTAATCGGAATGAAAGCCTTTTCCCCCGAAGAAATTTCACAAAACTACTTCAAGCGACTAGAAGAACAAATGAAGTACGATGAAATGCTGTTAGCTGCGTAGATTGCAATAGCTAGAAAGGGATAATTAGCTTACCGAAATCACGGTCGAGCGGATTTCTCATGCCTAAATCAGCGGAAAATGAAGAATTTGCGTGAAAAATAGCGTAGAATTTCAGGAAAAATAAATGCCTTTCGCAAGATCATCTCGGAAAGGCACTTAATTTGGAATGCGGTTTTAGTCAATTTTCGGTCTTTGTGCAACTGCTACATAATACCGAAGTTTTGTAAAAGGCACCGCACT
Source organism: Aggregatibacter valvarum (assembly GCF_980468985.1). Lineage (NCBI taxonomy): Bacteria > Pseudomonadati > Pseudomonadota > Gammaproteobacteria > Pasteurellales > Pasteurellaceae > Aggregatibacter > Aggregatibacter valvarum. Next base: position 375,496 of record NZ_OZ413141.1, read on the forward strand.
TTTTTCGGCTAAAAATCTTGTCATCCTAGACTTTAACGACAAAATTCTCTATAATCCGCAACGTTTTTTCCGCCCCCATAGCTCAGTCGGTCAGAGCAGTCGACTCATAATCGATTGGTCACAGGTTCAAGTCCTGTTGGGGGCACCACTTTCGCTATACTACATCATTTTATTCCCCTCAAAAACCCACACGACAAATAAAAATCTACCGCATAGCATCCGCTGAATCGCCGTACCGTGCAACTTATTGCACGAAATTGTAAATGCTCTAAAGGGTTAAATGACGTGCCGCGCGTGGTTCGATCGTGCATCAAGATGCACGCTACAATATGAAATAATGCTCTTCGTAGCGTGCAACTTGTTGCACGAAATCGAAGAAAAGACGATTGGCAAAATTATATTGAAACAAAGGTTGTAACGCGCTGTGGTGGGAGTTGAACCCACAATACCGCGATTGCTCGCTGACTTACCATTAGTCTACACAACGCATTACTGTGCACCACCCTATATACCTGCTAAAACAAAGTCAAATGCTCTATTAATGCCACAGGGCAAGTGATCGTCCTATTTTTTGCGATACACAATAAACCTAAACAAATTACCTGTTTTTATGTTTGATTTAATCATATATTGCAGATTGAACGATATGCGTTAAATCTCTGCGAGTCATTAACGTAAACGCTTGTTCTCTTCCGTCTCCGGCTCTAAATCGAGTTTTTCCATCAATAAACGGTCGCCGTCTTCTTCAGGGTTGCCCGTCACAAGCAGTTTGTCGCCGTAGAAAATCGAGTTAGCCCCCGCCATGAAACACATTGCTTGCATTTCTTCACTCATGCCTTGGCGGCCGGCGGATAGGCGAACGTAACTATTTGGCATGGTAATGCGTGCTACGGCAATGGTGCGTACAAATTCTGTCCAGTCCAAATCTTCTGCATCGGCAAGCGGTGTGCCTTCGATTTTCACTAATTGGTTGATAGGCACGGATTCCGGTTGCGGATCCAAATTCGCCAAGCTGGCAATGAGTCCTGCGCGTTCTTTGCGGGTTTCGTTCATGCCTACAATCCCGCCGCAACATACTTTCAAGCCGGCTTTACGCACTTTGCCTAAAGTACTGATACGGTCGTCAAAACGGCGTGTGCCAATCACTTCGCTGTAATGTTCCGGTGCGGTGTCTAGGTTGTGATTGTAGTAATCCAAACCCGCGTCTTTTAATTCTTCCGCCATGCCATCTTGCAATAAGCCAAAAGTACCGCAAGTTTCCATACCGAGAGATTTCACCGCTTTGATAATTTCTGTTACTTTCGTGATGTCTTTCGGTTTTGGCCCACGCCATGCGGCGCCCATACAGAAACGACCTGCCCCACGCGCTTTGGCGATTTTGGCTTTCGCGACAATTTCTTCCACGTTTAATAACTCTTGATTTTGGACGCCTGTATGATAACGTGCTGATTGCGGACAATACCCACAATCCTCCGGGCAGCCGCCGGTTTTAATCGACATTAAGGTAGAAAGCTGAATCGCGCGTGGATTGAAATTTTTGCGATGGATTTGTGCCGCGCGATAAACCAAATCTAAAAATGGGGTTTCAAATAGGGCTTCTACTTTGCACACCGACCAATATTCTGCGGTTGGATGCGGTGTGATGGAGTAAATTTGTAAGGTACTGGTTGACATAGGTTTCTCGATAAATTAAATACTGGGACTTCTCGGTGTGAACGCAAGATTCACACCTAATGCATTGACAATTTTAGTAATTGTTTCAAAGCGAGGTTTACTCTCGCCGGACAAGGTTTTATATAAACTTTCACGGGGAACCCCGGAATCTTTCGCCAGCTGCGTCATACCTCTTGCCTTGGCGACATTTTTTAGAGCAAGTAAAAATTCCGCTTCTGAACCATTCTCCAACGCATCCGTTAAATAAAATGCAATGGTTTCTTCGTCTGTGAGATATTTTGCAGCATCATATTCGATAAACTTCATGAGACTTCTCCTTGTTGGTATTCAAGCCATAATTTAATTGCTTCATCAATATCCTGTTGCTGGCTGCGTTTATCGCCACCACTGATTAAAAAATAAGTGATTTCGCCTTGCCGAGCATAATAAATTCGATAACCTTTTCCGGTATCAATGCGCATTTCATAAACACCTTGCCCAACAAACTTGCAATCGCCGAAGTTGCCTAATCTCGCACGATCTAATCGACGTGTGATCATCGCAACCGCCAATTTATCTTTTAGATGACTTAACCATTTATCAAATTTTTCACTGGTTAAAAGTACGTTCATATTATCCCTTAATTTTGGTTTATTGTAATCTAGAGATTACATTTTTTGTTTCTCCTATCATATCAATTCATTACTAATGCGCTTATCCGACCATTTTCAATACGAAGCATACGATCCACTTTGCCCGTCAGCTCTGACGGTTGGTGCGTGACAAGCAACAATGTTAGGTTTTTACTGTGGCAAAGTTCATCAATCAAATTGAGCATGTCCATTCTCAATTCAGGATCGAGCGCAGAAAACGGTTCGTCCAACAATAAAATCGGTTTATCACGCAATAAACAACGCGCCAATGCGACCCGTTGTTTTTGTCCGCCCGACAAACTGTTTGGCAGACGGGATAAAAAGGAGGTTAATCCTACCGCATCAGCAACCTGTTCGATCTGATCTTGCTCAAGTGCGGTCAATTTTAAGCTTGTTTTTAAGCCCAATGCCAAATTTTGTTGCACGGTTAAATGGGGAAATAAGTTGTTCTCTTGAAACAACATGGACACGGGGCGCTCATAAGGCGCGCTTTGCGTATGATTTTCACCGTTGAGCCAAACCTCGCCACGGGTGGGCAAAACAAAACCGGCAATTAAATTTAACAACGTACTTTTACCCGCACCGCTTGGCCCGACAATGGCAATACGTTCCCCTTCCACCACCTGTAAATCAAACATCATTGGCAGTGCATCATCAGCTAAAAATACGTTATCTAAGCGAATCATGTTGTTCCCTTTGATTTTCAATTAAAGCGAAAATAGCGCCGCATAATAACAGCAAAATACCGGCAGTGACAGCGGCCTCTTGGTGACGATAACTGCCTAATTGTTGATACAACAAGTGCGGCAATGAGGTGAATTCTTGGTTACCGAACAGCGCAATCGCCGTGAAATCCCCCAATGAAAGCGCAAATGCCAAGGCAAGCGCATAGTTTATCGGTGTACGAAGTGAATGCCATTCAATCAGACGAAAACGTTGCCAGCCGACAATCCCAAGGGAATTACACAAGCGTTCGTAATACAACATATTGTTGTTGAACGGCTCGGTCAAAATGCGCAGTACGAAAGGCATGGCACTCAAGGCGTTACAGGCAACGACAATGGCAAATAAATGAGCGTTGCTAAAATCCACGTCACGCAACAATAAAAATAACCCCATCGCCAATACCAAAATGGGAATCGCCAAAATCACCATGCCGGCATTGAGAATAAACTGCGCCGTTCTCACATAATAAAGCCATTGCAAACGGCGAGATAATAACAATAACGTCACCGCCATCAGTAACGCCAGCAAGGCGGACGCAGGCGCAATAGTTAAAGAGTAGGTTAACGCTTTCCACAGTTGCGGATTGTGCCACGCCGTCAGCCATTTTCCGGATGTCAGCGCGCTAAACAAAATATTTAACAATGGAGACAACATAAAACACACAAAAACACCGAGCAAAAAAACATGGAAAATTTTGACCGCACTTTTTGATGGACTCAGCCAACGATACGGGCTGCTTAACGTGGTTTGTGAAGCCGTGTTGAACAGACTGCTAAACGTAAATAGCAGCAAACAAAACACAAACTGCAATAAGGCAAACACTGCAGCTTTCGGCAAGTCAAATTCAAATAAAATCGCCTGATAAATCGCCGTTTCCAGTGTGGTGTATTGCGGCCCGCCCCCAAGAGTGAGCACCACCGTAAAACTGGTAAAACAGAGCATAAAAATCAAGCTGAAAGTCGGCAATATCTGCTGACGCAGTGCATACCATTCCACCAAGCGCACAAAACGCCAGCCACGAATATTCAGTTGCGCCGCCAACTGATGCTGTTCATAAGGAATGCTTTCCAAACTTTGTAAAAACAGTTTGGTTGCCAGTGGAATATTAAAGAAAAGATGCGCAATTAAAATCCCCGATAAACCGTAAATGCTGCCCGTCCAAGTGCGGTCGAAAAAATGGAAGAATTGCGCGATCCAACCGGAGGCGCCATAAATGCCAATTAAGCCAAAAATCGCCACCAATACCGGCAACACAAAAGTCAGCGACATGATTTTCAGTAAAAAGGCTCTGCCGACAAATTCCACATAATAAAAAGCACGAGCGAGTAGCATGCCGAAGAACAGGGATAACAACGCAGAAAGCAACGCCTGCCCGAAGCTAAAAGCAATAACGTGATGTAAATAGCTATCGTCAAAGAGCTGTTGCCACTGAAACTCACTGCCTTGCGCCAACACGGCACGCATGGCAAAGCCATAAAGCAACGAAATCAGCAAAATAACGCTAATTCCGCCCACATAATGACGCGGGCGGAATTGCGGGTTAGAAAAAAGCGAACGGGTAAACAATGAACGAGACAACCAAAACATCGTTCGAATTATTTAGTCAATGTAGTTTGCCATTGATTAATCCAACTCCGCAACATTTCCGGGGTAACATTAGATGTATTCAAGAAAGACTGTTTCAACACATTTTCTTTTAGGGCATCAAAGTGTGGTTCAACCGGCGCTTGGATCACCGGGAACATCACATTTGCCGTGACAATCGGCTTTTGTGCTTCCGGTGTTACCAAAAAATCCATGAAGTGATCTGCGCATTGATTTTTATGCTCTGCGATTCGTGCCGCCAATTCCACTTGCATCACATTGCCTTCAGCAAATGTGGTTGCCGCATAATTGTCTTTATTTTCAAATAATTGGTGATATAGCGGCGAAGTGGTATAACTTAATACGACATCCGCTTCCCCTTTCAGGAATGCGCCGTAAGTGTCAGACCAGCCCTTGCCCACAGTGACTGTGTGTTTAGCAAGTTGCTGCCAGGCTTGTGCCACTTGGTCTTCAGGATAAACCGTATTCATCCACACTAATAAACCACGTCCCACGCTGCTGGTGCGCGGATCTTGATAGATCACACGTAAATCTTCACGCTCAACCAATTCTTTTAGGCTTTTCGGTGGATTTTTCACTTTATTTTTATCGTATATAAAGGCATACGTGCCAAAATCGTAAGGCAAGAACGTGTTATCCGTCCATTGATTTGGCAAAGAAAGTTGGCTTAAGTCGATGCTATTTGAATCAAATAATTGGCTTTTTTTCGCTTCATCCAACACAAAATTATCCAAGCCTAACACGATATCCGCTTTGGTTTTATGGCCTTCTAAACGCACGCGGTTAAACAACGTACCGCCACTTTCAAACGGGATATAATTCACTTTACAAAGCGGAAATTGCTGTTCAAATGCCTGCTTCACTTTCGGACCGGCACCCCAATCAGACGTAAAAGAATCGTAAGTATAAATATTCACGGTTTCTTCGTAATGATTCGCCAATGCCATGCCGGCGTATAAAGAAAGTGCGGTCAAAATTAACGTTGTTTTTTTCATGTGTCTGTTCCTCAGTCTAAATTACAGTTTATTTTGATAAGCCCAATGATTAGTCGGCCCATGTCCATGACCGATATTTAACGGATGGCTAATTGCCGCCGTAATGTAGTCTTTTGCGGTTTTAATCGCCTGTTCCACGGAAACGCCTTTGGCAAGCTCCGCCGTCATACAAGCGGAGAACGTGCAACCCGTACCATGGGTTTGCGCTGTCGCATAACGTGGGCTTTCTAAAGTAAATTGTGCGCTAGGAGTAAACACCCAATCGCGACACACCGCACTTTGCGAATGCGCGCTGTGTCCGCCTTTAATCACCACGGTTTTCACACCACGTTCCTGCAAAATTTGCGCCGCGTGTTGCGCCGTTTGATCGTCAATGACCTCTACGCCTGTCAGTGCCTTGGCTTCCGGCAAGTTCGGCGTAATCACATCCGCCAACGGCAATAAAAATGTATTCAAAGAATCGACCGCACTTTGTTGCAACAATGGCGCACCGCCTTTTGCGATCATGACAGGATCTAACACCAACATGCCGAAGTGATACTGCTTTAATGCCTCAGCGACACATTCGATAATCTCTGCTGTGCCTAACATACCGATTTTAAAGGCGCTAATCGTGAAATCATCAGCAATCGCTTTCATCTGGCTCTGAATGGTTTGAAGGGGGATGGTGTGAATATCAAAGACACCTAAGGTGTTTTGCGCCGTGACGGCCGTAATCACCGAGGTGCCAAACACACCACGCATTTGAAAGGTTTTTAAATCAGCCTGAATTCCGGCACCACCGCCGCTATCTGAGCCGGCAATGGTCAACGCCTGCGCGACTTTACTCATAACGTCCTCCGCCATTTACCGGCACAGAACGACAAAACGCATATTGCATCATTGTTCCTTTTTTAATGAAAAAAGATAATCAGCAATAATGACGAATGAAGAAGATGTGGAGAAAAAGAAAGGCAGTGTGATTTTCTCGTTAGTTTCCTACGTCAGTATTAACTGTATCAGGTTCACGGGTATGATCTCAGCACAAAGCACCCCGACTAATAACGAGATTCAGTCTATCTATTTTGCAGTGAGAGGGCAAGGGATTTATCAAGAGCACATCAATGACAGCTTGTTGAAAACTAAGTGTATATGGGGAAAAAAGAAAAAAGTGAAAGTGTGTATGGCTGGGGTACTAGGATTCGAACCTAGGGATGCCGAGATCAAAACCCGGTGCCTTACCGCTTGGCGATACCCCAATAGAATATTAATAAGAAATGAGAGCTTGAAAATAGTATGGCTGGGGTACTAGGATTCGAACCTAGGGATGCCGAGATCAAAACCCGGTGCCTTACCGCTTGGCGATACCCCAACAACTACGTTGATATCAATGAAATAAATGGTGCGGGACGAGGGACTTGAACCCACACACCTCGCGGCGCCGGAACCTAAATCCGGTGCGTCTACCAATTTCGCCAGTCCCGCAATAATGGTGGCTATGACGGGATTCGAACCTGTGACCCCAACATTATGAGTGTTGTGCTCTAACCAACTGAGCTACATAGCCATTCATTTGCATTATCTCATTGACTTTGCGCGGCGTATTATGCGGATATTGCTTTTGCTCGTCAACTCTTTTTTTATGAAAAAAACTATTTTTGGCGCATTCGAATAGAGATTAAGCAAATCGTATTAGTTTTGTTCATTGCAGGTAGATAACTGACCTTATTTAAGAGGAGATTCAAAGCGGTAAGGTTGTTTTTAGTTAATTAAAAATCAATGTTTTTCTCAAAATGTGATCTGACGCATATTTTTTCCTATATGGCGGTGCTATTATGTGAATGACAAAAAATAACCCTGATCAGATAAGGAGTCGATTATGTACAAACATGTATTAGTTGCAGTAGATCTTTCAGAAGAAAGTCCGGTTCTTTTGAAAAAAGCAGTGGGTGTTGCACGGCGGCATGATGCGAAATTATCCATCATCCATGTAGATGTAAACTTTTCGGATCTTTATACAGGTTTGATCGATGTCAATATGGTCTCCATGCAGGATCGAATTTCCAGCGAAACTCAACAAACATTGTTGCAATTAGCTGAACAAGCAGGGTATCCGGTGAGTGAGAAATTAAGTGGAAGTGGTGATTTAGGGCAAGTTCTATCAGATGCGATTGAACAATATGATGTGGATTTGCTTGTGACCGGGCATCACCAAGATTTTTGGAGTAAGTTGATGTCTTCAACTCGCCAAGTGATGAATTCCATTAAGATTGATATGCTTGTTGTTCCTCTTCGTGAAGAATAATTGTTAAAGCTCACCTGTTATTAAAGGCAGAAAAAAAGAACCGCACTTCACGAAGTTAGAGCGTAAGTGCGGTTTTGTTTTCTTCATTTTTAAGAAAAGCGAAATGGTTTCGTAAAAAGTTTTTCTATAAATGTAAAAAATATGCAAGAATAGGAAGTTACGCAGTAATTTGTAAATAATTAAGTAAAGACGTTAAAGTTTAAGGCTTATAAATGAAAACAACAGCACAAATTCGACAAGCATATCTGGATTTCTTTCATAGTAAAGGGCATCAGGTTGTAGAAAGCAGTTCTCTCGTTCCGGATAATGATCCGACATTATTATTTACCAACGCCGGGATGAACCAATTTAAAAATGTTTTTTTAGGATTAGAAAAACGCCCTTATACCCGAGCAACCACTGCACAACGTTGTGTGCGTGCCGGGGGAAAACATAACGATTTAGAAAATGTGGGTTATACCGCAAGACACCATACTTTCTTTGAAATGTTAGGGAACTTCAGTTTCGGTGATTATTTTAAGCATGATGCCATTCATTACGGTTGGGAGTTTTTGACTTCTCCACAGTGGCTAGGGTTACCAAAAGAAAAATTATGGGTAACCGTGTACGAAACCGATGATGAAGCCTATAACATTTGGCATCAGGAAATCGGTATTCCGGCAGAACGCATTATTCGTATCGGTGACAATAAAGGCGCACCTTATGCTTCGGATAACTTCTGGCAAATGGGTGATACCGGTCCTTGTGGTCCTTGTACGGAGATTTTCTACGATCATGGCGATCATATTTGGGGTGGACCTCCTGGCTCTCCTGAAGAGGATGGTGACCGTTATATTGAAATTTGGAACATCGTGTTCATGCAATTTAACCGCCATGCTGACGGTACCATGGAGAAACTTCCAAAACCATCCGTGGATACCGGTATGGGCTTGGAACGAATCAGTGCGGTATTGCAACACGTTAACTCCAACTATGATATTGATATTTTTAAAACCTTAATTGCCAAAGTGGCAGAGTTAACCGGTGAGAAAGATTTAACCAATAAATCATTACGTGTTATTGCTGACCACATCCGTTCTTGCGCGTATTTAATTGCTGATGGTGTTGTGCCTTCCAATGAAGGACGTGGTTATGTGCTTCGCCGTATTATTCGTCGCGCAGTACGTCATGGACATTTACTCGGTGCAACAGAAGCATTCTTCTACAAACTCGTCCCAACATTGATTGATGTGATGGCAGAAGCCGGTAAAGAAGTGAAAAAACATCAAGCGACAGTGGAAAAATTCTTGCGCTTGGAAGAAGAACAGTTTGCTCGCACATTAGAACGTGGTTTGACCTTGTTAGATGACGCGTTGGCTAATGTAAAAGAGAATATCTTGTCCGGTGAAGTGGCGTTCAAGTTATATGATACCTATGGTTTCCCTCTAGATTTAACCGCAGATGTTTGCCGTGAGCGTGGCATTGCGATTGATGAAGAAGGCTTTGAGCGTGAAATGGAATTGCAACGCGTTCGCGCACAATCGGCAAGCCAATTTGGTATGGACTATAACAGTGTAATCCGTGTTGACGGGACAACCCGTTTTGAAGGATATACCGAGTCAGAAACACTGGCAAAAGTGACCGCACTTTTCCATGAGGGAAATCCGGTGGAATCGATTTCAGCGGGTCAAAGCGCCGTAGTTATTTTAGATAATACGCCGTTCTATGCAGAATCCGGTGGCCAAATTGGTGATATCGGTCGTTTAGAAGGCAATGGTTTTTGTTTTGACGTAAAAGACACGCAAAAATATGGTCAAGTGTTTGGTCATATTGGTGAGCTCACACAAGGGAGTTTATCTGTTGGGCAGTCTGTAAATGCAGTGGTTGACGATGTTCGCCGTCAACGTATTTCGTTAAATCACTCCGCAACACATTTGTTGCATGCTGCATTACGTCAGGTATTAGGTGAACATGTCGCACAAAAAGGCTCACTTGTTTCCGATACGTTGTTACGTTTTGACTTTGCTCAACATGAAGCCATTAGCAAAGCGCAGTTGGCTGAAGTTGAACGTATTGTGAACCAGCAAGTAAGAGCCAATAATCCAATCCAAACCGACATTATGGAGTTGGAAGCCGCAAAAGCAAAAGGGGCGATGGCGTTGTTCGGTGAGAAGTATTCCGAACAAGTTCGTGTCTTAACGATGGGTGATTTCTCTATTGAGTTGTGTGGTGGTATTCATGCAAAACGCACGGGAGATATTGGATTATTTAAAATCGTAACAGAAACCGCTGTGGCAGCAGGTATTCGTCGTATTGAAGCGATTACCGGTGAAACGGCAATTGAATGGTTACAACATCAACAAACTTTATTGAATCAAAGCGCTGAATTACTGAAATCCGATGTGAATTCTATTGTGGATAAGATTTCTCTGTTGCAAGATAAATGTAAGAAAGTTGAGAAAGAGTTACACACGTTAAAAGAGAAAGCTGCACTTCAAGCCGGTAATGAGTTGGCGCAAAGTGCGGTCAAAATTAATGGTGTTTCTGTGATTGTGCAGCAGCTTGATGGTATCGAAGCGAAGTCTTTACGTGCAATGGTGGATAGCCTGAAAAATCAATTAGGCTCTGCCGTCGTGGTGTTTGCTTCTGCGTTGGATGAAAAAGTTAACTTAATTGTTGGCGTAACGCAGGATCTAACAGCCAAAGTGAAAGCCGGTGAGCTCGTGAATTTAATGGCTCAACAAGTCGGTGGTAAAGGCGGTGGTCGACCTGATATGGCGATGGCTGGTGGTACTGAACCGCAAAATATCAACAAAGCATTATCTGTTTGCTCTGATTGGTTAAAAGCAAATTTATAATCTTTGTTTCCTGTTAATTAATCGTCGGCACTTATGATCTCATAAGTGCCAAAGTACAAAGTATTGTTTAATGTTTGATAGGGATGTTGGAAGCAAAATAGGGAAGTTGGAAATAAACTATAAAAGGTGAGGAGTTTATATGCTGATCTTAACCCGTAAAGTTGGCGAGAGCTTGCTCATCGGCGATGATGTTTCTATCACGATTCTTAATATACGAGGCAACCAAGTAAAAATTGGCGTGCAAGCCCCGAAGGATGTTTCCGTTCATAGAGAAGAAATTTACCAGCGTATTCATCAAACTAAGGATGAAAACAAAGTATCGTAATTTTTATTTTATGGGCAGTTGAAGTAAGTCGGTGATAAGTCAATTGACTTGCCAAGAGCTTGCGGCGTCTATGTTTGTTCAAGTGAACTTCATAGGATATTGTTTATCGTATAGGTCGTGTATGTGGGTGGTTTTTTAGGCTCAAAATTATTGTCGTTGCCGGTGATGTTCGTTTAACGAGCGAAGAACTAAAAAATACGGTGACAAATGGATTATTGAATTCCGGTGTTAATGTAATTGATTTTGGTGAAACGGGGACAGAGGAAGTCTATTTTGCTACATTATTTTGAAAAACAATGGCGGTTAAACTGACTATAAAACAACAACCCGACTGAGTATATCGGACTTAAATGCGTGAATCGTCATGCGTTAATCGTAGTTTAGAAGTATTACTTTCATAAGGTAAATTAACCTCAACTTGCAAACGAAAGATACGCTTTATTTCACCAGTAGAAATTCATAAAAAACTTACCGCACTTTTTTGAAGTGGAAAGGTGCGGTCTTTTTATATTAAGGAAAATAAATATGAAAGCAATTATTCCTGTGGCCGGCTTAGGCACACGTATGTTGCCTGCAACAAAGGCAATTCCAAAGGAAATGTTAACGCTGGTGGATAAACCACTTATTCAGTATGTTGTTAATGAATGTGTTGCTGCAGGTATTAAAGAAATTGTATTGGTTACCCACTCTTCTAAAAATGCTATAGAAAATCATTTTGATACCTCTTTCGAGTTGGAAACCATGTTAGAAAAACGGGTAAAACGCCAGCTCTTAGAAGAAGTTCGTTCTATTGTACCAAAAGATGTCACCATTATGCATGTTCGCCAAGGGAATGCAAAAGGCTTGGGGCATGCGGTATTATGTGGTCGTCCGTTAGTCGGAGATGAGTCTTTTGCGGTGATCTTACCGGATGTGTTATTGGCGGAATTTTCAGCTAATCAGAAAAAAGAAAACCTCGCGGCCATGTTAAAACGCTTTAATCAAACAAAAGCCAGTCAAATTATGGTCAGCCCTGTTGCACCGGAAGCCGTAAGTAGCTACGGTATTGCCGACTGTGGTGGCATTGAAATTCCGCCGGGTGAAAGTGCAAAAATTAATAGTATTGTGGAAAAACCAAGTGTTGAGGAAGCGCCATCTAACTTAGCGGTTGTGGGGCGTTATGTTTTCTCTGCAGCAATTTGGGATTTATTGGAAAGAACACCGATTGGCGTTGGTGATGAAATTCAATTAACCGATGCGATTGATATGTTAATTGAAAAAGAAACGGTGGAAGCGTTTCATATGACCGGTATTTCTTACGATTGTGGCGATAAAATTGGGTATATGAAAGCGTTCGTCGAATATGGCTTACATCACAATAAACTGGGTGGTGAGTTTAAATCTTACTTAAAAGCATTGACTTCATCATTTCAATAAGCCGTCTTGTTTCGTCTAAATTGATTTATCCTGAAGATACTTAACCCAATCTGATGCTCGTTGTCAATTAAGCATCAGATTGGGTTTTGTTATTTGTCGTAGCAGAATTTACTTCACCGATCCAAAGGGGAATACTTAAGGTGACGGCCAGTCCACCTAACCGACTTCGATTTGCCCAAACACGTCCATGATGACTTTTAATGGTATGTGCAACAATGGATAACCCTAAACCGGTTCCGCCGGTGGTTCGCGTTCTTGCTTCATCTACTCGATAAAAGGGTTTGAAAATTTTCTCGTATTCTTCTGCGGGTAATCCGGCGCCATCATCTTCTGTGAGAATCACTAATTCGTGGTTTTCAATATAGAAGTGAATCACAATCTTAGAAGAAGTGTACTTTAAGGCATTTCTAATCACATTTTCGACCGCACTTTGAAGGAGTTCGAGATTGCCGTTGATGCGATAATTCTCCGGATGGAAAATATAGAGATTGCTAAGAAACAGAATCTTTTTCTGTTCGGCTTCAAACTCCGCATCTTCTAGTATGCCTTCCCATAAGGCAGCGATTTCAAAAATTTCTCTGCCTAAATGGCTATTGAGTTGTTGTCTTGATAATTGTAATAAGTCATTGATCATTTTATCTAAGCGTTGGGCTTCAGTATCAATGCGCTGGATATTTTCATTTTCCCCTAAGCGTCTTCTCAATAAAGCAGTTGCAAGCTGTAAGCGCGTTAATGGCGTTCGTAATTCATGTGAGATCGAGGAAAGTAATGTGCGCTGGTTATTTAAAACGTCTTCCAATGATTGTGTCATTCGATTAAAACTTTGCCCAACTTGACGTAATTCCAGTAGCCCTTTCTTCTCTAAGTTTTTGTCGATGGTTAAATGTCCCATTGCAACGGCATTCGCAGCTTGCTGCAAATTGCGTATCGGACCGCCGATACTTTGTGAAAGCCACCACAATAGAGGCGAGGAAATCAGAATGACTAAAATAATTAGAAAAATAGGACGTTCGAAAATATAAGTGAGGATTTCTTTTTGTGCACTAATTCGATTAATAAAAAAGCATTGATACGTTGCGTCTTGTTCGCCTAGTTTAATCGGAAAAGGGCCTACGATTTGGGAATTGCCATAAATCCGCTTTAACGGTTTGACTTGAACAGGGTTACTGAACATGAATTGTCTAATGGCTTTTTCTTCGTCCGGTAACATGCCTAGAAGTTGACCGCTATGAGAGACTAATATCGGGTGATCACTAAAAAATTCAGCCGGAAAGATAATATCGCCATTGAGTAATTTTGAAAATTGATCATGCTGAATGGCGGATTCAATTTTATTCTCATATCGATGAATTTCATTTTCTTTTAAATTGGAATAAACATGTGCATCAAAATAGGGAAGAAGAAAAATGAAAAGTAACAAGATAAATAAGGTCAGCCAGAAAAAGAGAAAGATCCGGATAGTCAGAGAATTAAATGTAAACGTTTGCTTTTGCATAATTTTAAAATGAAAAAAGGCTATATCAATATAGCCTTAGAGGATTTATTGTTTTTCAGTGATTAATAAATACCCACGCCCCCTTAAGGTCTTCATCCATTGTAAGCCATCTGAACGGGGAGGTAATTTTTTGCGTAAATTAGACATATGCATGTCAATTGAGCGGTCAAATGAAGCCAGTTTTTTTCCAAGCACTTCAACGCTTAAGACTTCTTTAGGCACAATGATACCGGGATTTTTAATCAAGTGGAGCAGCAAGGCAAACTCTGTTCCGGTGAGCTCTAAATCCTGATCACCGGCGAGCACTTGTTGTCTTCCCGGATATAACGTAATACCGGCAAATTCAATTTTCTCAACATCAGTCTGTGTCGCCATTTTATTGGCTTGATCGACGCGTCTTAAGATCGCTTTAATTCGTGCGATCAACTCACGATCATTAAAAGGCTTAGGAAGATAGTCATCCGCACCAAGTTCTAGGCCTACTATGCGATCAATTTCATCGCCACGTGCAGTTAACATAATGACCGGCGTCGAAAAGTTTTTTCTGATTTGTTGTAGGGTTTCGATGCCGTTTAGAACAGGCATCATGACATCGAGCAATACTAAGTCGTAGGTTCTATCAAGTGCTGTTAGTGCCTCTCTACCGTTGCGTACGACATTAACTTCAAACCCTTCCAATTCTAATAATTGCGATAAAAGATCCGTTAATTCTGCATCGTCATCAACAAGTAAAATTTTTGCCATAACAATCCCCTGATTCATGGTTTATTGCGAATTATTTTTTGCCGAATTGCCACCAACGTTTTTTCGGCGCTTCAGGCGCATTAATAATCGTGTTATTTGGGGCTGCTTGCTCTTCATTCGGTAATGGTTTATCTAAATCAAAGTGGCTCACGGTGCCTTTTTGATCGAAATTAACCACTAACGTATGTTGCTCCGGCGTTTCGTAGGCTTTTTGTTGTAAGAAAACATAGTACCAAGTATTGCTACTGTATGGATCAACCAACACCGGCGTGCCTAGTAAATATTGAACTTGTTGAGTTGTCATACCGGTTTTGAGTTGTGCTACGCTGGAGGCTTGTAAGTAATTGCCTTGTGGCACATCAATACGATAGACCACTTTGTTGATTCTGGAACAAGCGGTCACGCTCAATGCAAAAATTAATGTGGTGACAATAAATTTGAATTGCATTTTTGCCTTTTATCCTCTGTAAATAATGAAAAATGATGATACCGAAAGTTTAATTAATTGCCAAATTAATTCTCTTCTTTTAGCCGGCGTTGTAATTGATCCCGCAAGTTTGGCGGCAATCCTTTAATCGTCAACGTATCGGTAGTTTCATCCCAAAGAATGCGTTGATTTAGTAATTCCGCATCAAAACTGATGGTGATGCCTTTGCCAGAACCGGAAAATTTGGTTAACGATTTAAGTGCGGTGCGAATTGGTGGAATACTGTCTTCCAATCCATAGTTTTGTTCTTGTGCGAATGCAACAAAAGGTTGCTGATTGAGCGTTGGTAACGTATCGGAAAGTTCCGTCAACGTAATTTCCTCACCGCTATTTATTTGACCTTTACAGTATTCAAACACCTGCTTTTTCACGGCTTGAGTTTGTTCTGAATTGAGTTCGCCTTGTACGCAGTAATCACTCACCGCTTGCAATAAGCATTGGTTTTGTACTTGTGGATTGAGCCCTTCTTCTGCGCCTAAGAAATCCATAAAAAAATCGGCGATCTTGCGTCCCACGCGACCTTTAATAAAGGTGAGATAACGATTGGAATTGGCATTGAGTTGTAAATCCGTCAAATTAATGCGAGCAGCAATGTCAAATTGCGTAATATCGAGATATTCTGTGCGTTGAATTTCCAGCTGATCGTTGACTAACATACTGACACGACTGTCCAACAGCGCAATAAATAAGTAATCGGTCGCCAAGAAATTATATTGGCATAACACTAACGTACCGCTGTCGGCAAAGTGATATTTCCCCAATTCGGCAAGCAATAAATGGGTTGCTTCGTGGCTGAATGGCAGAAAATCCAGTTCATTTTCCAACAATCGGTTAAGGCATTGGGCAAACGCCGAAGATTCTTGAAACACGCCGTATGCTTTGGCTTTATTTTGATAGCCCTGATGTAATTGCAACATCATTTGCTCTACTTCAGGGGTGATGGTTAATAATTGTTCACGCAGAACACAGCTTAATGGTGGCAGATTGTCGCCTTCCGGCTCCGCCTTGATAATTTGATGAAGAATAATTTGTTTAACTGTAATGCTCATAAAATCACCTTAAAAAACGCCCGCTATTATAACCGCACTTTTTAACAGAACTAACAAAATATGTTAGGATTAGCCCAATTATCGGTTAATATACGTAACGCTTTACATTAATTGGCTAATCAAACATGGCAATTCAATCAAAATATCAAGATAAACAAATAGATGCAATTTTAAACGACATGATCGCAGTGCTTGAAAAACACCAAGCGCCATTGGATTTATCCTTAATCGTCTTAGGCAATATGACCACCAATTTGCTCACCGGCAGCTTGGGGAAACAACAGCAAAAGGTGCTGGCACAAGCCTTTTCTGAGGCACTACTCAATTCCATTAACACAGCGAAATAATTGGCAATGTGGAAATTCAACAGCAGACAATATCGTGAAGAAACCTCACAGAAGATTTCGTGGGGGCACTGGTTTGCTTTTTTTAATATTCTTTGGGCCATTTTTATCGGTGCCCGCTATGCGTTTATTATTGACTGGCCGGATACGCTCTTTGGCAAAATTTACTTTTTCATCAGCTTATTAGGGCATTTTAGTTTCATTGTATTCGCCTTTTATTTGTTGGTGATCTTCCCCCTCAGTTTTATCGTGAAGAACCATCGCACTTTTCGTGGACTCACGGTCATTCTTGCCACAATCGGCAATACTTTATTATTGGTTGACACGGAAGTTTTTGTGCGGTTTAACCTGCATTTATCTTCCCTTGTTTGGAATTTGTTGGTGAATCCGGAAAACGGCGAATTGTCGCGTAACTGGCAACTGTTCTTTACGCCGATGCCGTTGATTCTATTAGTGCAAATGTTGTTTTCCCGCTGGTCTTGGCAAAAGCTGCGTAGTTTGGAACGACAAAAATGGTTAAGAGGTGTTGGCGTCTTTTTTGTTTGCACTTTTATTGCCACTCATCTGATTTATGCGTGGGCGGATGCTTATTTATATCGTCCGATTACGATGCAACGTTCCAATTTCCCGCTGTCTTATCCGATGACAGCGCGCTCTTTCTTGGAAAAACATGGTTTTATCAATAAGCAAGAATATTCCCAACGCCTCGAACAAGAAGGGCGTTTAGACGCGTTAGCGATTAATTACCCGAAAAATCCATTGCTTTTTGAGGCACCGCAAGAAAAGACTAACGTGTTGCTGATTACGGTTTCCGGTTTACGTTATGATGCCGTTGATATGGAGACCATGCCGAATTTGGCGGAGTTTGCCCAACGTTCCATGCAATTTACCAACCATTACAGTAGCGGCAATAATAACAATGCCGGCTTAACCGGGTTATTTTACGGATTAAACGGCAGCTATACCGACAGCCTGCTCAGCAATAAGACGTCCTCTGTTTTGGTTGAACGTTTTGCACAGCAACAATATGTGCAAGGCTTATTTTCTGCGAATAAATTTGATAACGCGATTTTCCGTCGTGCAATTTATCCGAAAGCGAAGTTAAGCGGTGATAATAGCAACCCAGCTGCGGTGCAGTCCTTGAAACGCTGGTTGGATTCCGCTAAACAACAGGAAAAACCGTTTTGGGGATATTTGAGTTTAAATATTGAACCCAATTTGGCGCAAGATAAGTATCAGCAACAGCTTGGCAAACTGGATGAACTTTTCGGTCAACTCTTGCCGGAATTGGATTTGCCGAACACGATTGTGGTGATTACTGCAGAACATGGCTATCGTTTCAGCACGTTAACAGAGAAAGAAGAGAACAACGATTTCTCTCGTGATGAAGTGCAAGTACCGATGATTGTGCACTGGCAGGATTTGCCGGCGACAAAAATCACGAAATTAACTGCTCATGTCGATTTATTGCCGGCGTTGATGAAACACGTTTTCAACGTAAAAAATCCGATCAGGGATTATGCGCAAGGGCGCGATTTATTCGATTTAAAACAAGCTACAGATTGGGTCTTAGTTTCCAATTATCGTTGGAATGTGATTATTCTGCCGGACGGCACGCAATATCATATTGATGCGCGTGGAAACTATCAAAAATATGACCGCACTTATCAGAAGATTTCATCAGAAAGACCGCCGTTAGGTTTGTTCTTAGAAGTGTTCAATAAAGAGCGATCATTTTTAGAAAAATGATTGAAAATGCGCCTGACTAATAGCCAGAATCAATTATATTTTTGTGCCGCCGGGTTTTATACTAGCGCGCAATTTCATTAGGACAAATACGATGTTATTAATTAAAAATCTGCGAATTTTTTATAACATTATCTGTTATTTCAATGCATTGTCATTGAACGCCTGCCTATTTTCAATTAATACAAAATCCTCTTTTATGAGGATTTTTTTCTATTTGCTCCCTGCCTATCCTTCAAATTTACTTATGGAGTCACTATGACGAAAAGTCACGTTCGTAGTTTTAAAACTTATATTCGCGATGAAATTATTAAAAAAGGCGGCTGGGTGAATGCGCATGCGCATGCGGATCGTGCCTTTACCATGACACCGGAAAAAATTGGCATTTATCAAAGCTGTAATTTGCAACAAAAATGGGATTTAGTAGATGAGGTGAAACGCACCTCTTCAGTGGACGATTACTATGCCCGTTTTTGCCAATCTATTGAATTGATGATTTCCCAAGGGGTGACGGCTTTCGGTACGTTTGTGGACATTGACCCGGTGTGTGAAGACCGAGCGATTATCGCCGCCCACAAGGCACGTGAAGTCTATAAGCATGACATCGTCTTGAAATTTGCGAACCAAACTTTAAAAGGCGTGATTGAGCCCACTGCGCGCAAATGGTTTGACATCGGTTCCGAGATGGTGGATATGATTGGTGGCTTGCCATACCGTGATGAATTAGATTATGGACGTGGTTTGGAAGCCATGGATATTTTGTTGGATACCGCCAAATCACGCGGCATTATGTGTCATGTTCACGTGGATCAATTTAATTCACCGACAGAAATTGAAACAGAACAGTTGTGTGACAAAACCATTGAACACGGTATGCAAGGGCGCGTGGTCGCCATTCACGGCATCTCCATTGGATCGCATTCCAAAGAATATCGTTATCGTCTTTATGAAAAAATGCGCCAAGCACAAATGATGATGATTGCTTGCCCGATGGCATGGATTGACAGTAATCGTAAAGAAGAACTCATGCCGTTCCACAATGCGTTAACTCCAGCCGATGAGATGATTCCGGAAGGCATTACGGTGGCGATTGGTACGGATAATATTTGTGATTACATGGTGCCGTTGTGCGAAGGGGACATGTGGCAGGAATTGAGCTTATTGGCTGCCGGTTGTCGTTTCCCGGATTTAGATGCCATGGTGAATATCGCCAGTATCAACGGTCGTAAAGTCTTAGGCATTGATTAATCAAATAAAATACCGAGCCATAATGCTCGGTATTTTGGTTTTAAAGTGCGGTCGTTTTTTGAAATGTTTTTAATCCGTATGTTCACTCAAAAAACCACCGCTTTGGTGTTGCCATAATTTGGCGTAGAGACCGTTTTGTGCGAGCAGTTCGGCATGGGTACCTTGTTCTACGATTTGTCCGTGATCCAACACAATCAGACGATCCATCGCGGCAATGGTAGATAAACGGTGCGCGATGGCGATAACGGTTTTATTTTCCATCATTTTATCTAGGCTTTCTTGGATCGCCGCTTCTACTTCGGAATCTAACGCACTGGTGGCCTCGTCCAATAACAAAATCGGCGCATCTTTTAACATCACGCGGGCAATGGCGATACGTTGGCGTTGCCCACCGGAGAGTTTTACACCACGTTCGCCAACATGGGCATCATACCCCTTGCGTCCCTGCGCATCACTTAAAAACGGAATAAAATCCGCCGCTTCGGCACGTTCAGCCGCATCAAACATTTCCTGCTCGGTGGCGTTTGGTCTGCCGTACACGATATTATCACGCACGGAACGGTGCAATAACGAGGTATCTTGCGTCACCAAGCCGATTTGACTACGCAGGCTTTCCTGTTGCACATCCATGATATTTTGTCCATCAATGGTAATGGATCCATGCTGGGCTTCATAGAAACGCAATAATAAATTCACAATGGTGGATTTACCCGCGCCGGAACGTCCGATTAAGCCCACTTTTTCACCCGGTTTAATGGTTAAATTAAAATGGCGCAATAAAGGTTTTGCCGGATCATAGGCAAAACTCAGGTCATTGAATTTAATCTCACCCTGCGTCACTTTTAGTGGCAGGCAATTCGGCTTATCTAAAATAGTCTGCGGCTTAGTCAGCGTATTCATACCGTCATTGACCGTACCGATATTTTCAAACAAACGTGCCGATTCCCACATAATCCAACGGGACAAGCCATGAACGCGTAATGCCATGGCGGTGGAAGTGGCAATGGCGCCGACGCCAACGAGGTTTTGTTGCCATAGCAGAACACCAATGATTGCCGTACTTAAAATCAACACGACATTATTGATGTAAGTTAAGCTGTCTAACGACGTTGCCAAACGCATTTGGGCGTGCACCGTGACCATAAATTCTTCCATAGAACGTTTGGCATAACTTGCTTCTCGATCACCATGGGAAAAGAGTTTCACCGTAGCAATATTGGAATAGGCATCAGTGATTCGCCCTGTCATTAATGAACGGGCATCCGCCTGACGTTGCGCCGTTTTGGAAAGACGGGGAATTAACAAACGCAAAATGGTGATAAACAGTACAATCCAAACGAAGAAAGGCACAAGGAACCAACTATCTAATGAGGCTAACACCAAGCCAGAGGTGACAAAATACACTACCACATAAACTAACATATCGGCGATGGTCAGCACTGTATCACGCACTGCTAAAGCTGTCTGCATGACTTTGGCTGACACCCTGCCGGCAAATTCGTCTTGGTAAAAACTTAAACTTTGCCCCAACATCAGACGATGGAAATTCCAGCGCAGGCGCATCGGAAACACGCCTTGTAAAGTTTGTAAACGCACTGCAGAGGCTAAAAACAGCCACATAATGCTAAAGACCAACAAGCCGCCCATCCCCATGAGCCAATGGCCTTTTTCCTGCCATAAGGTTGCTGGGGTATAAGTCCCTAACCAATCCACCAACAAGCCCATAAATTGGAATAACATGGCTTCCATCACACCGTTGCCGATCGTCAGCACCGCTAACAGCAAAATCCAACCCTTCATTCCCTCAATGCTAGACCAAATAAAGCGGAACAACCCTTTATCCGGTGTTTTCGGCGCTTGGTCGGGATAGGGGTTCAAGCGATGCTCAAACCAACTAAAAATTTTATTTAACATGTCCTCTTTCCTTAAAAATAAAAGGCAACCACGCTGTTGCCTATATGGAATACATTATAGCGTAAAACGCCAATATCGCCTAAACCTGTTCGGCTTTTCGATATTGACTTGGGGTCATGCCATACAGTGCTTTAAAGGCTTTGCTAAAATGCGCTTCCGATTGATAGCCCACCTCCAATGCCACCGACAAAATATTTTTTTGTGTTTTATTTAACAATAACGCGGCTTCTTGCAAACGCAGTTGCGTTAAGAATTTGCCCGGTGCCATACCGATTTTTTGCTGAAATACCCGCATAAAATTCGCCCGCGACATCGCGGCCAACGCTGCCAAGGCATCCATATTCCACGACTGTTGCGGCGCATTAAATAACTGCTCTAATACCTTGCCTAAGCGCTTGTCTTGTAACCCGGCAAATAATCCGCAATGAAGCCGATTGGCTTGTAGTCCGTGGCGTAAAATATAAATAAACAACACAGTAACTAAGGCATCCATCAGCGATTTTGCACCGCTTTGATGATTATCCGCCTCCTGTTGCATTAAGCGAATCAGCGGTTGCACCGGGGTGTCATTGAGCGATAAATGCAAATATTCCGGTAACGAATCAATAAGCAGGGAGGGCTTGCTGTAATAAAACAAACCGCAGAACATTTTCAAATCTGCCGAATTCTGCCCAATGCTATACACTTTAAACAACGTAGAACGGTTATCTTGGGCATGGGGCACATTATTTTCCGACAAATTCTGTGCCTGTCCGGCAATTAAGTGCGGTCGATTTTGCGGGAGAAAAAAGATATCGCCCGCTTGCAAATGAATTTGTTTTTTATCTAGCGTGAGCCAGCATTCGCCCTGCTCAATCAAGTGAAATGCGCCCACATATTGATTTTCGGCGATATTCGGTTGAATTTGCCACTGTCCTTGAAACAGGCAGCGAATATTCACTTCACCACTCACCTGTGCCAGCTGAATGAGTTTATCTAAACAGTCCATAATGAGATTTTACGCATAAAAGTTAAGACGAATGAGCAAGTATGATAGACGAATTTGCCTATAATTTGTTGCGAAATTTAAATGGATTCCAACCTAAATTAAGGAGAAAAATCATGTTTGCAGATTGGAAAAATGATGTTGCCCATGTAAAAAAATCATTCGGCGAATTAGGTAAAAAACATCCGAAAATGTTACAAGCCTACGGTGCACTAGGCGCAGCCGCAGCAGAAGGCAATGTTTTAGATGTGAAAACCCGTGAATTAATCGCCCTTGCCGTGGCTGTGACCACCCGTTGCGAAAGCTGTATCGGCGTACACGCAGCCGAAGCGGTAAAAGCCGGCGCAACCGAAGAAGAAGTGGCAGCAGCCTTAGCGATGTCTATCGCATTAAATGCAGGTGCGGCTTACACCTATTCTTTACGCGCATTAGAAGCTTATAATACGCAAAAAGACTAAGCATTTATTAGGAACTTTATATGATTGGCACCCTTCGTTAAGGGTGCCATTTTTTTAGAGAGACAGACGCTGATCGTCTGATAAATTGTGTTGCAACATCAATTTAAACATGTTCGTTAATTTAAACGCATTCGTTGTTTAGTATGATTTGCACTATTTCACTTTCGCCTTAATGGCTTCTGCAACCAATTCCGCTTCTGTTCCCAGAATGACTTGTAAACCATCATTCCCTAGTTTCACGTTGCCTTTAGACCCGAGCGATTTTAATTGTTCTTCGTTGATCTTATTGCGATCCACTAAAGTTAAACGTAAACGCGTAATACAAGCGTCAATTGTTTTGAAGTTATCCGCACCGCCTAAAGCGTCAATAAATTTGACCGCCCTTTCTTCGCGTGATTGGTTGGTGGAAGGTTGTGCTGCGACAGACTCTTCTGTGTTTTCCGTACGACCGATGGTTTTTAAGTTGAAGGCTTGGATAGCAAAACGGAAGACTGCATAGTAAATGGTGAAGAAGACTAAGCCTTGTACCAATAACATGTACCAGTCAACGGCTAATGGGTTGCGTGAGGACAACACCATATCCACTAAACCGGCACTGAAGCCGAAGCCTGCAATCCAGTGCATACTTGCTGCGATAAACACGGAAATACCGGTTAATAATGCGTGTAATACATAAAGAATCGGAGCAACGAACATGAAGGAGAATTCAAGCGGTTCGGTGATACCGGTGAAGAAAGAAGCAAATGCGCCCGCTAACATGATGGACGCCACTTTCACTTTTTGGCTTGGTTTTGCACATTGGTAAATTGCCAATGCTGCACCCGGTAAACCGAACATCATGACCGGGAAGAAACCGGCTTGGTACATACCGGTGACACCTACCGTAGCAGTGCCTTCAGCAATGGATTTAGCGCCACCTAAGAAATTCGGAATATCGTTAATGCCTGCCACGTCAAACCAGAATACCGAGTTTAACGCGTGGTGTAAGCCAACCGGAATTAATAGACGGTTGAAGAAACCGTAAATACCCGCACCCACAGCGCCTAAATCTTTGATGGATTCACCGAAAGACACTAAGGCGTTGAAGATGTAAGGCCATACATAAAGCAGAATGAAAGAAAGGGCAATCATGGCGAAAGAGACCACGATTGGGACCAAACGTTTTCCGCTGAAGAAGGACAGCGCTTTCGGCAACTCTACTTGATAGAAACGGTTGTAAAGTTCAGCAGAAAGCACACCGATTAAGATCCCGATAAATTGGTTATTGATTTTACCGAAAGCAGCAGGCACTTGGCTTGGATCGATATGTTGTAATTGGGCTACACCACCCGGTGCGAGTAGGGTGGTCACGACATAGTAACCTACTAAACCGGAAAGAGCGGCTGAGCCGTGTTTGTCTTTAGATAAACCGAAAGCCACGCCCACGGCAAATAATAAGCCCATGTTGTCGATGATGGCAGCACCGGATTTGATGAGCAAGGCGGCAAGTTGGCTATTCGCCCCCCAACCGTCCGGGTCTAGCCAATAACCGATCCCCATTAGTACGGCGGCTGCCGGTAATACCGCCACCGGCACCATTAAGGCTTGCCCGATTTTTTGGGCATAACTGAGAATACTCATAAGAACTCCTTTAATTTTTTGATTCATAAAATAATTTTTGAGGTCTGCGTAGCATAGCGCGAGAGGATTTCGCTTTTCAAATGAAAACTTTCGTATTTGTGAGAGCTATCACGAATCTGTTGGCACGATGCTTAACTTAAAAACAAATTAACGGATCAAGCACGCTTAATCCGTTAATTTGAAACCCAAAGAAGATTATTCTACTTTTAATTGTTTGCCGTCATAGCTCATGCTTTGAACAGAGGTTAAGGCTTTGCCACCATCGGTTTCCCCACCAATGAGCAATACTTTGTTGTCATAAGACACGGCAACACCGTAACCGATGCCTGCCGGCAATTCGCCAATGATGTTCCATTTGCCGTTGTTTAACGTATAAATATCTTTATGCCATGCTTTGCTTAAGCCTTGGTGAGCGTGAAGTTTTCCTTCTTTAAATTGTTTTACGGAACCTGGGAAGTTTGCACCACCGGTGACTAAGTAATGACCGTGGCTGTAACCTGCCATTGCTCCCGCCAAACCATCTTGGCTTTGACCTTTTGGTGCCGGTAAATCAGGCAGGTTTTTCCATTGAACGCCTTTCGCCGTGAATTTACCGGCGTGGGTTTCTGCCGTACGCAAGCCCGGTTTGATTTCACCGCTAACGACAACTAAATCATCACCTTGAATGGTAAATGCCGCACCGGCACGACCGGAGAAGGGTACGCGACCTTCGTTGCGCCATTTATTGGTAGATGGCTCATAGCTTAACAATTCGGTTGTGAAGAAATAGTCTTCCGGACGTTGTTCAAAATACGCTTTGGTGATTTCGTCTTTTTTCGCTTTGTCTTCCCCAGCCGCAACAGTGTCTTGGAAGAAACCGTTGAAAATAGACAAGTTAGAACCGCCCACGATATACACTTTGTCACCATGTGATGCGCCGGTAGAACCGACTAAACCGCGTGGTGAGCGGGTGGGTAATTTGCTCCAAGTATTATCAGCCGGGTTATAGCTGTAAGCATCGTTGACGAATTGTAATTTGCCTTTTTCATTTTTTTGTAATCCGCCGAAGACATATAATTTGCCGTCAACAGCCGCAGCCACCGGTTGGTTACGGTCACCGCCCGGGAATGCGGCGATTTCTTTCCATTGCGCGTTCGGGGTTTTTAAGTCTAACGCATAGAATTTGTCACCGCCTGTACCTAAGCCCACATAAACGGTATCGCCAATTAACGCACCGGCACCGCTTTTAATGCCTACCGGTAAATCAGGATAAGCAGCAGCGTGTGCGGTTACCGCAAAAGTGGTTGCCGCTAAGAAGAGGGTGGCGAATGTTGTTTTTTGAAATTTCATAATAAACCTCGTTTGGAGTGATTTGGGCTATTCGTCAACGGCAGAATAGGTCTTTTATGTGTAGGGTGAAAGTGCGGTTCAAATTTACTGCGTTTTGCAACCGCACTTTTAGTGTCCTAAGGTATTAACAAATTCGGAATGAATGTGATGATACTTGGGAAGATGGTAATTAACACCAAGGTCACGAAAATCGGGATTAAGAACGGCAATACACCTTTCGTTACGGTGGACACAGACATGTTACCCACACGTGCGACCACGAATAACGCCATTCCCATCGGTGGGGTTAAGATGCCGATCATCATGTTCAAGGTTGTCATAACACCGAAGAACACAAGGTCGATACCGAATTGCATGGCGATTGGAATTAACATTGGCAATACAAGGAATTGTAATGCTAAGGCGTCAATGAACATACCGAGGAACAATAACAAGGCATTGATCATGACTAACACCATTAACGGAGAATCCGCTACAGCAACGAAGACGTCTGCAATACGCATTGCCACTTGTTCACGGGCAATCATGTCACCGAAGAAGGTGACGGTCATAATCATTAAGGCAACAACACCGGTAATGGACATGGCTTCCACGCAGCTGTTGAAGAGCATTTTCAAGGTTAATTCTTTATAGACGAATTTACCGATAATCACAGAATAAGTTGCTGCAACCACCGCAGATTCTGTCGGGCTGAATAAACCGGAGAAGATACCGCCGATAATCAATATTGGGGTTAAAATTGCCCAGAATGCTTTTTTGAATGAAGAGCAAAGTTCTTCACGAGAAGCTTTTGGTGTTCTTGGATAGCCTCGTTTCTTGGAAACATAGTAGTTCATTGCCATTAAGGCGATGGTGACCAACACGCCCGGCACAAAGCCGGCAATAAAGAGTTTTGCAATAGATTCGTTTGCGATAACACCGTAAATGATCATGGCAATACTTGGCGGAACCAATGGACCGATAATACAAGAGGCTGCCGTGATACCGCCGCAGATGTCATCATCATAGCCTGCATCACGCATGGCTTTGATTTCTAATTGACCTAAACCACCTGCATCGGCAAGTGCAGAACCGGACATCCCGGAGAATAACAAGCTTGCACCGATATTAACGTGTCCCATACCGCCGGTGTAGTGGCCAAGTAAGGCTTTGGCAAAGTTAAAGATACGTTCGGTGATACCGCCGGTGTTCATTAGAATGCCGGTGAGAATATAGAACGGCACGGCAAGGAGCGGGAAACTATTTAAACTCATGGTGAGTTTATCAGAAGCTGCATTGACCACATTCCAACGAGTCATGGAGAAGTAAAGTAGGGTCGTGATAAATAATGACCAGCCCACTGGTACGCCCAAGAACATAATCACTAACCAGAAAAGCAATGCCACATAAACGGTATTTGCGCCCAATTTAACATATTCGGTAACGCGGAAGACTTTGTACCAGTCAGGGGCAAGGAATAAAATACCCAATAAAACGACTGCACTTACGATAAAGAAGGTTGCCGGCAAATAGCTTTTGTTTTGTTTGAAGTTGTCTGCTTGCGCTTGGAAGAAGCGAACGAGCATCAATACGGCAATGATTGGTAAGGAGGCATAGATCCATTTTTCAGAAATACCGCCTAACGCATCAATCGGGAAACTGGCACCTAAATAGGTTTTGATACCAAAGTGGATAAAGAAAATCACACCGAGGAAAATCACGATTTGTACGAATGTATTGGTGATTTTTTTGACTGCCGGTGGCATTAAGTTAGTCAAGAAGTCGATATAAACGTGCTCTTGTTTTCTGACGGCAACGCTAATGCCGAGCATACCGACATAAACGAACAGCAATTTGGCAAGTTCTTCACTCCAAATTAATGGGGAGTGGAAAGCTTGTCTGAATAGAATTTGCAAAACAAGAATGCAGAATATCACGAGGAATAATGCCCCACCGATCCATTCTTCGAGTTTATTAAAGATTTTCATATTCAACTCCGTTGAATAATAAAGGAGAGAAAAAGCGTGCCTGCCGAAACAGGCACGAATAAGGGAATTATTTGCTTACAGCTTGAATTTGTTTAAGTGCTTCTTCGCCTTTCGCACCGGTTTGTTTTACAAAGTCAGCATAGAAAGGTTTCATGGCTTCTTTGAACGGTGCAAGATCCGGATAGGTCACGGTGACACCTTGTTTTTCAAAGAAAGTGACTAAGTCTTTTTCACCATCAACGAATAATTTGGTGTGGTATTCTGCCGCTTTTTGAGCCGCATCTTTGACGACTTTTTGTAAGTCAGCCGGCAAGTCTGCAAAGGTTTCGTTACTTACAAGATAAAGTTGGTCATTCAAAATGTGGTTGGTCATTGCCAAGTATTTTTGCACTTCATAGAATTTTTGTGCTTGAACGGTTGCCAATGGGTTTTCTTGACCGTCAACGGAGTTCGTTTGTAATGCTAAATACACTTCGGAGAATGCCATTGGTGTTGGGGATGCACCCACATATTTTGCGTACGCCAAGTTAGTTGCCGCGTTTGGTACGCGTAATTTTAAGCCCTTCATGTCAGCAATGCTGTTGATGGCACGGTTAGAGGTGGTTTGACGAGTACCGTTATAGGCTTGGGACAATAACGTTAAGCCTAATTCTTTATTCATTTTTTGGATTAAGTCTTTACCAAATGCGGTGTCAAATAAGGCTTTTTGTGCCACGCTGTAGTCACTGATGACGTAAGGTAACGCAAATACCGCGGCTTCAGGATAGAACAATTGGAAACGGGCGGATTCCGCAAACGTGAAGTCTAACGCACCGTCTTTGAGTTGTTTTAACATGGCGCGGTCATCACCTAATTGAGAGCTTGGATAAAGCGAAATGTCAATTTTGCCGTTAGACTTTTCTTTCACTTCTTTGGCAAACATTTCAGCGGCTTTGTATTCATTAGATGATGTGCCGGCGTTCATACCGAATTTTAAATCGTACTCTGCGGCGTGAGCAGCGGAAGTGACACCTAGTGCAATGGCGGTGGCGAGAAAAAGTTTAGCGAGTTTCATAAGTTACACTCCTGTCATGGTCAGTTAATTGATGTTAAACACCTGGTTAGATTACAACTTGATTCCATTCTAAAGTAAAAAAATCATTTTCAAATAGATTCTGAAGTTTTATTTCAGAAATGAGAGGTAGATCACATCATTGGAAAAACACTTCAAAAATATATTTCAAAATGAAGTGTTGTTATCATATAATGCGCGATGACAAGAATGACTGCCAAATGCAGCCGCAAATTAAGAGGAGTTTTTATGTCATTCACTCAACACAAATTATCCCACCAAGCGGTTTTTGCCAAAATTCAAAATGGCTTGATTGCGTCCTGCCAACCGGTTGATGATGGCCCGATGGATAAGCCGGAAATCGTTGCCGCGATGGCGCAGGCCTCTGTTATCGGTGGGGCGGCTGGACTGCGTATTGAAGGCGTGGACAACTTGAAAGCAACGCGTCCAACAGTCAATGTGCCGATTATCGGTATTGTAAAACGCGATTTGCCGGATAGCCCGGTGCGTATCACGCCGTTTTTACAAGACATTGAGGATTTAGCCCATGCCGGAGCGGATATCATTGCCGTAGATGGTACCCATCGTCCGCGTCCTGTTGATATTGAAAGTACGGTTAAAAAAATTCATGAAATGGGCTGTCTTGCCATGGCGGATTGCTCCAACTTAGAAGAAGGGCTGTATTGCCAAAAACTCGGCTTTGATATTGTGGGCAGCACCATGTCAGGCTACACAGGTGGGGCTGTACCGGAGGAACCGGACTATCAATTAGTGAAAGATTTAAAAGCCGCCGGCTGCAAAGTGATGGCAGAAGGCCGTTACAACACGCCGGAATTGGCGAGAAAAGCCATTGAAATCGGCGCGGATTTTGTGACTGTCGGTTCAGCCTTAACGCGTTTAGAACATATTGTGAGCTGGTTCTCAAGTGCGGTCAAATCTGCGAATAAATAATCAAGAGGAAAAAATGATGCGTTGCTTAGCCTTAGATATTGGTGGAACGAAAATCGCCTCAGCCATTGTGTCAGGGAACCAAGTGACACAACGTCAACAAATCCATACACCACAAGAAAATGTGGTGGAGGCAATGCATCAAACGCTCGCACAATTACTTTCGGATTATGCGGGGCAATTTGATTATGTTGCGGTTGCCTCCACAGGCATCATCAATAAAGGAATATTGACCGCACTTAATCCGAAAAACTTAGGCGGACTGGCGTATTTCCCTCTAAAACAAAGCCTTTCTCAGCATACGTCCAAGCCGGTGTATTTATTGAATGATGCACAGGCAGCGACTTATGCGGAATATCAACGGCAAGATAAAAAGTCTCTGCAAAACTTTGCATTTATCACTGTCTCGACCGGCGTAGGTGGCGGGTTAATTTTAAACCACCAATTACTCACCGAACCGAACGGCATTGCCGGTCATATTGGGCATACTGTCGCCGACCCCAATGGCCCGGTGTGCGGTTGTGGTCGCATCGGTTGCGTCGAAGCCATTGCCTCAGGACGCGCCATAGAAGCGGTTTCCAAACAATGGGACGATCCTTGCGATCCAAAAGAAGTCTTTGCCCGTTTTAGAAAAACGGATGAAAAAGCCACCGCACTTGTGTCTCGTTCAGCAAAAGCGATTGCCAATTTAGTGGCGGATTTAGTGATTGGTATGGATGTTCAACAGGTGGTGATTGGCGGTAGTGTTGGGTTGGCGGAAGGCTATTTGCCTTTGGTGAAACAGCATTTGGCGCAAATGCCGGAAATTTATCGTTGTCCGCTGGAGGCTGCACAATTAGGGCAAGATGCCGGACTGATCGGCGCAGCGGCATGGGCATTGACGCAATGTCATGATTAGGCATCGTTATGGTTAGAAATGGAAATGTACTCAATTCGATTAGCTCGCTTTATCAAAGCCTGACTAAAACAGAGAAAAAAATTGCCGATGTCATCACGCAATCGCCGAATGTTGTTACGCAATATTCGTTAGCCCAACTTGCTGAACGTTTAGATGTCGGTGAAGCGACGCTGGTGCGTTTTTGTCGCACGTTAGGATTTAAAGGATTTAGCGATTTTAAACTGGCATTTTCTATTGATCTTGCAAAAACGCAAGAAGGTCGGGATGACACCGTGCTGGAAACCCAAATCTTGCCAAGCGATGATTCACAGACAATCGCACATAAGTTGCAATCTGCAATTAATGCCGTGATGGATGAAACCATTAATTTGTTAGATTTTCACCAATTAGAAGTGGTGGTTGAAGCGATCCGCAGTGCGAATAAAGTCTTTCTCTTTGGGGTAGGATCTTCCGGTGTAACGGCAGAAGAAGCCAAGAACAAATTGATGCGTATCGGTATGCAAGTGGATGCCAGCGGCAACAACCACTTTATGTATATGCAGGTGGCATTGCTAAGAAAAAATGATGTTGCCATTGGTATCAGTCATTCCGGCTACTCGCAAGAAACCGCGCATGCGTTAAAAATTGCCAAAGAGAATGGTGCAACCACCGTAGCGTTGACCCACAGTATGCGCTCGCCTTTGACCGAACATGCCGATTTCGTGTTGGTCAACGGCAATAAACAAGGCAAGTTACAAGGAGATTCTATCGGAACTAAAACCGCCCAATTATTCGTTCTTGATTTAATTTATGCGTTGTTGGTGCAAGCGGAGCAAGATAAAGCGATCAAGACAAAAGAGAAAACCCTTAATGTTATTTTAGAACAACGTATTAAATACTAAACAGGAGAAAACAATGCGTGATTTAAAAGGTATTTTCAGTGCATTATTAGTGTCATTTAATGAAGATGGCTCTATTAATGAAAAAGGCTTACGCCAAATTATTCGCCACAATATCGACAAAATGAAAGTCAATGGTTTGTATGTGGGCGGTTCTACCGGTGAAAACTTCATGCTTTCTACCGAAGAGAAAAAACAAATCTTCCGTATTGCAAAAGATGAAGCGA
This sequence comes from Aggregatibacter valvarum, assembly GCF_980468985.1. Lineage (NCBI taxonomy): Bacteria > Pseudomonadati > Pseudomonadota > Gammaproteobacteria > Pasteurellales > Pasteurellaceae > Aggregatibacter > Aggregatibacter valvarum. The sequence continues at coordinate 407,378 of NZ_OZ413141.1, forward strand.
AAGACCAAGTGGCGTTAATCGCACAAGTGGGTAGCGTGAATTTACACGAAGCGGTGGAATTAGGTAAATATGCCACTGAATTAGGCTATGACTGCCTTTCTGCGGTAACACCGTTCTACTACAAATTCAGCTTCCCTGAAATCAAACACTACTACGACACCATCATTGCCGAAACCGGTAACAACATGATCGTTTACTCCATTCCGTTCTTAACCGGCGTAAACATGGGCGTAGAACAATTCGGCGAACTTTACAAAAACCCGAAAGTGCTTGGCGTGAAATTTACCGCAGGTGACTTCTACTTATTAGAACGTTTACAAAAAGCGTATCCAAACCACTTAATTTGGGCGGGCTTCGATGAAATGATGTTGCCGGCGGTGGCTTTAGGTGTGGATGGTGCTATCGGTAGTACATTCAACGTGAACGGTGTTCGTGCAAGACAAATTTTTGACTTGACCAAACAAGGCAAACTGGCTGAAGCACGTGAAATTCAACATGTGACCAATGATTTAATCGAAGGTATCTTAGCGAATGGTTTGTATTTAACCATCAAAGAATTGTTGAAATTGGAAGGTGTGGATGCCGGTTATTGTCGTGAACCAATGACGGCAAAAGCGACCGAAGCACAATTAGCCAAAGCAAAAGAATTAAAAGCGAAATATCTCTAATTTAATGGAAAAAGAGACCGCACTTTTGCTTGTCTAAAATTGCAAACTTCGTAGGGATGGGCTTGATGCCTGTCCCTACATATAGAGAGCGCGGTCACAATAAAGGAAGTTTATTATGCGCCTCATCCCTCTACATAACGAACAACAAGTTAGCCGTTGGGCAGCACGTCATATCGTTGACAGAATCAATCGTTTTAATCCCACCGAAGAACGCCCGTTTGTATTGGGTTTACCTACCGGCGGAACACCACTTAAAACTTACCAAGAGCTGATCCGCTTAAACCAAGCCGGTGAAGTGAGTTTTAAACATGTGGTCACATTCAACATGGATGAATATGTGGGCCTTCCGAAAGAACATCCGGAAAGCTATCACAGCTTCATGCACAACAATTTTTTCAACCACATTGATATTCAGCCGCAAAACATCAATATTTTGGATGGCAATACGGACGATCATGATGAAGAATGTCGTCGTTATGAAGAAAAAATCAAATCTTACGGCAAAATTCATTTATTTATGGGCGGCGTTGGCGTAGATGGGCATATTGCCTTTAACGAACCGGCTTCTTCGTTGAGCTCCCGCACCCGTATTAAAACCTTAACACCGGATACGATTATCGCCAATTCCCGCTTTTTTGATAATGATGTCAATAAAGTGCCGAAATATGCCTTAACCATTGGTGTCGGCACCTTGTTAGATGCAGAAGAAGTGATGATTTTAGCCACCGGTCATGGGAAAGCGTTAGCCGTACAAGCCGCGGTTGAAGGTGCAGTAAACCACATGTGGACAGTGAGTGCATTGCAATTACACCGCCATTTTGTGTTGGTGTGTGATGAGCCGGCGTTGCAAGAGTTGAAAGTAAAAACCGTGAAATATTTCACCGACTTGGAAAGTCACGCTATTCACAGCGTGTTGTAATGTTTAGCGCAAAAGTGCGGTGAATTTTAAGATTATTTTTTTAAGGTGCGATAATGAAATATGCATTAATTAATTGTGTTATTTACACAAAATACGAAATCCTACGGGATTATGCCGTGGTGATTAACGGTGAAACCATTGAAGCCGTGATTCCACAAAGCGAATTGGAAAGTGGCATTAAAACCCTTGATTTACAAGGACATAACCTCACCGCCGGTTTTATTGACTTGCAATTAAACGGTTGTGGTGGCGTGATGTTCAACGACCAAACTAGCGTGGAAACCTTAGAAATCATGCAAGCGACCAACCTGAAATCCGGCTGTACCAGCTTCTTGCCAACCTTTATTACCGCACCGGATGAAGGCATTAAAAGTGCGGTGAAAATTATGCGTGAATATTTGAATAAGCATAAAAACCAAGCACTGGGTTTGCATATTGAAGGACCGTATTTGAGCGTAGAGAAAAAAGGCGTACACCGTCCGGAATATATCCGTGAAATTTCACCAGAAATGAAAGATTTCTTGTGTGAAAACGCTGATGTGATCACCAAACTCACCATCGCCGCAGAAAACCCGACCATCAACTACACGCCTGATTTTGTGAAAAGTGGCATCGTGGTTTCAGTTGGTCACTCTAATGCTACCTATGACGTGGCAAAAGCGGCTTTCCGTAAAGGCGCAACTTTCGCAACGCACTTACACAATGCCATGTCGCCGGTCAGTTCCGGTCGCGCCATGGGCGTGGTGGGAGCTGTGTTGGATTCTGATGTTTATACCGGCATTATCGTGGACGGCGTACACGTGGATTTTGGCAATGTGCGTTTGGATAAAAAAGTGAAAGGCGACAAACTTTGTATCGTCACCGACTCCTTAGCAGCTGCCGGTGCAGGCCCTGAACTAGAAACCTTCACCTTCGTGGGTAAAACCATTTATGTGAAAGAAGGACGTTGCTATGACGGTAACGGCACGATCGCAGGGGCTTCCATCACCATGATGGAATCCATTAAAAATGCGGTGGAATATGTCGAAATTCCACTTGCCGAAGCGATTCGTATGAGTAACCTTTATCCGGCACGCGCTATCGGTGTCGATGATCGTTTGGGTTCCGTTGAAGCCGGCAAAGTCGCTAACCTTGCTGTCTTCTCGAATGATTACCACGTCGTTGGTACTGTCGTGAATGGTGAGTGGAAAGCGAATTAATCATAGCAAGAATCATAGTAAGGTGCGTTTATTTGCACCTTATAAAACAAAAGTGCGGTGGATTTTCCAAGTGTTTTAACACCTCAAAAATCCACCGCACTTTTTTATTTTTCTTTTAATGACAACGGCTACTAAGGTTGTTTGACGTTGGCACCGTAATGGTTGGAATAATGGCAATGTTTGGTGAAGCGCAGTTGTTGCATTTCATTTTCGCCATTTGATTGATCACTAATCTGCCTAAAGTTTCGATATGTGCAGGGGATGCGTTCAGTGCCGGAATGTATTGATAACTTTCACCGCCGTTAGAGATGAAATAGTCTTTATTTTCCTCAGCAATTTCTTCCAGGGTTTCTAAACAATCCACGGCAAATCCCGGGCAAATCACCGCCACTTTCTTAATGCCCTGTGCTGCAGCATTAGACAAAAACTCATCGGTATAAGGTTGTAACCATTCTTCTTTACCAAAACGGGATTGGAAGGTTAAACCCCATTGTTTTTCATTTAACCCCAAACCTTGTGCCACCGCGGCTGCGGTTTGTTGGCAGTGAGTACGGTAGTAATCGCCGGTGTTTTCATAGCGCAACGGAATGCCGTGAAAGGAAAACAGTAAAAACTCATCTGCCTTTAACCGTGCTTTGCAAGAATCAATGAGGGCGGAAATATAATGTTGGTTGAGCGGATAGGAATGAATAAAATCAAAGGGCACAATGCCTCGTTGCTGTTTTAATGCTTCAGCAAAAGAGTCGAACACGGCGCCTGTTGTACTACTGCTGTATTGTGGATAGAGTGGGAGTACGATGATGTGTTCCACTTTTTTATCCATTAATTTTTGCACCGCACTTGGCATGGACGGATTGCCATAAGTCATACCGATTTCGATTTCCACATCTAGTTGCTGTTGTCGGAAGAAGTCGATTAAGCCTTGTTTTTGTTGTTCGGTGAACACCATTAACGGAGAACCTTGTTCGGTCCAAATAGAACGATAGTCTTTTGCGACTCGTTTAGAACGCAACGGCAAAATAATGGCTTTAAGTAACGGATACCATTTACAACGCGGCAAATCGACCACGCGGGGATCCGTTAAAAATTGCCATAAATAACGGGAAATATCCTTAGGACTTGGTGAGTCTGGCGTACCTAAATTGGCAAGAATGACGCCGATTTTTAAATTAGTCATGTGTGATAATAGAAAGAGTTAAACGTGAAACGCAGCACAGTTTATCTTGTGCATCTCGAATGTCAATTTGCCAAACCTGTACATTTTTACCTAAACGAATCGGGCTTGATTTAGCGCAAACATAGCCTTGTTTCACCGGGCGTAAATGGCTCGCATTGATCTCTAAACCAACGACAGCTTGATTGGCTTCTACACAGCAAAAACCGGCAGTGGAAGCAACGGTTTCCGCAAGTGCCGCAGAAATGCCGCCGTGTAAAAATCCCATGGGTTGAGTAGTGCGGTGATCCACCGGCATACGGGCTTCCAGCCAATCATCGCCCTGTGCGGTAAATTCAATGCCTAAATGTGCCAAGGCACAGTGCTGGCAGAAGTCATTTAGTTGTTGTAGCGTGAGGTGTTTTTTCCAAATGCTCATGGTGTTGCTATTTCAATAAAGTTAATAAGGCTTGTACAGGGTGTTTCGGCTGATAATGGGCGAAACGCTTCACTTGGCTACGACAGGAATACCCGGTGGCTAAGCAGAAGTTCAGATCTTTATTTTGCAGCTTTTTCTCCCATGAGGCTTCATAAATGGCTTTCGACATTTCAATATGCTGGGTTTCGTGCCCGAAAGTGCCTGCCATGCCGCAACAGCCGACACTTTCAACCTGCAACTGCTGGTCGAAGGCGGCAAAAATGTGTTGCCATTCTTTGCTACTGTTTGGCATCGCTGTCATTTCCGTACAATGCGGGAATAAATACCATTGATGCGGCTCAAAAGTGCGGTCGGTTTTTTCGGTGTTTTGCGCGAATAGCAAGGTGCCGTTATCCAGCTGTTGTTTCAGCCATTCGTGTGCTGTGAGTACATGGAAATCACCGCGTTCGGCACCGAGAATTTCTTGATATTCATCTCGATAAGACAACACAATGGCGGGATCCACACCGACCAAAGGCATTCCCAGTTTTGCTATACGATTAAGGAAGTCCGCCTGATTTTTTGCGGTTTTTGCAAAACGGGTTAAAAAGCCCTTAATGTGTTGTGCTTTGCCGTTCGGTTTAAATGGCAATACCACCGGCTTAAAGCCAAGTTTTTGGGTTAACGCCACAAAATCGGCAACGACTTTGGCATCATAATAAGAAGTGAAAGGATCTTGTACGATAAGCAAAACACCTTGTTTTTCTACCGCACTTAAGCGTTCTAATTGCTCTAATGACGCGTTTTGATGACCAAGTTGAATGAGTTGTTGTTGCAGATTGGGTGTCGAGAGCAAGGGTAAATCCGTCATGCCTAAACATTTTTCTGCCACTTTTTGACTAAGTTTAGTTGCTGTAAAATAATTGAAGAGTTTCGCTTGTTTTGCCATTAGCGGCGCAACGTATTCCACATTGGACACTACATAATCTTTGATAGGGCGCAGATAACGCTGGTGGTAAAAATGGAAGAATTTGGCGCGGAAGCTCGGCACGTCGATTTTAATCGGGCATTGGCTAGCGCAGGCTTTACACGCCAGACAAGTGTCCATTGCCGCTTTCACTTCATGAGAAAAATCGTATTCGCCACGGCGTTTTTGGTAGCTGTTTTGGATTTTATGCACAATATCCGTGAGTTTTACCGTGGACTGTTTGAAATCCAATTGCGCCGGGGTAACTTGCTCGTTCGCTAATAAACGCAACCATTCACGCACCATGGCGGCACGGCCTTTCGGTGAAAAAACGCGATTTTTACTCACTTTCATAGACGGGCACATGGTGCTGTGGACATCAAAGTTAAAGCATAGCCCGTTACCGTTACAATTCATGGCTCCGATAAATTCTTCTTTCATTTGAACGGGAATTTGGCGATCGAGGTCGGCTCGCATTGGCGATAAAATCGAATAAAGCTCTTGTTCGCTGTTTAACGGCGTGCAGATTTTTCCTGGATTGAGGCGATTTTGTGGGTCAAATAAGAATTTGATGTACCGTAATTCACGCCATAATTCGGGTGTAAAGAATTTTTCGCCGTATTGCGAGCGCATTCCTTTACCATGTTCGCCCCAAATTAAACCGCCGTATTTGCGAGTGAGTTCCGCCACCTCATCGGAAATCTGTTTGAATAATTTAACTTGCTCTAAATCGCATAAATCTAATGCAGGACGAACGTGTAACACGCCTGCATCCACATGGCCGAACATGCCGTATTGCAGATGATGGCTATCTAATAAAGCGCGAAACTCGGTAATGTAATCCGCTAAATTTTCCGGCGGTACACAAGTGTCTTCCACAAAAGGAATGGGTTTTGCCGCGCCTTTTGCATTGCCAAGTAGTCCTACGGCTTTTTTCCTCATGGCATAAATACGTTCAATGGACGGCAAATGATCGCAAACTTGATAGCCGATAATATGATCTTTTCCCTCGGCAATTTTTTGATCCAATTGTGCACATAACTGCGCCACTTGTTTTTCAATTAATGCCTGATTATTGCCGGCATATTCCACTATATTTAAGCCAAGAATCGGATGTTGTGCGTCTTCTGTTAACAGTTCTTTGACGGAGTGCCAAATAATGTCTTGTTTTGCCAAATTCAGCACTTTGGAATCCACGGTTTCTACGGAAAGTGCATTGGCTTTGACCATAAAAGGCGCGTTGCGCAATGCCGCATCAAAAGAATTGTATTTAATGTTAATTAATGTGCGATGTTGTGGCAGCGGCATTAAATCCAACGTGGCTTCGCAAATAAAAGCAAGTGAGCCTTCAGAACCTGTCAAAATGCGGGTTAAATTGAATTCGCTTAAATCATCGTTAAACACATTTTTTAAATCGTAACCGGTCAGAAAACGGTTCAATTGGGGTAAATCATTCAGAATTTGTGCGCGGTTGTCTTTGCAACGTTGAAAAATCTCTTGATGGATTTTTTTCACGTTGGCAGAGAGAGAGCTTTCTTCTGTATAGCGAAAAACGTCGTCAGATTTGACCGCACTTGTCTCTAAAATTTCGCCATTGATGAGTACGGCGCGTAAACCGAGCACGTGGTCGGAGGTTTTTCCGTATTGTAAAGATCCTTGCCCTGACGCATCTGTATTGATCATTCCGCCTAAAGTGGCGCGGTTACTGGTGGAGAGTTCCGGCGAGAAAAATAAACCGTGCGGCTTTAGAAATTGATTAAGCTGATCTTTCACCACGCCGGCTTGCACGCGTACCCAACGTTCTTTTACGTTGAGTTCTAAAATCTTTGTCATGTGGCGGGAGAGATCAACAATAATATTGTTATTGATGGATTGCCCGTTCGTACCGGTGCCGCCACCACGTGGTGTAAACGTCAGCGAAAGGTATTTTTCCTGTTGTGCGAGTTTTGTTAGGCGTACCACATCGGCAACGCTTTTCGGAAATAAAATCGCTTGCGGAAGTTGTTGGTAAACGCTGTTGTCGGTGGCGAGGCTGAGACGATCAGCATAGTTTGAGGCAATGTCTCCTTCAAAATGTTGCAATCGTAGCGCATCTAAATAATCACTGACTAATGGAGAAAGTTGAGGGATATTGGTTAAGCGGGGTAGCATGTTGCACCACTCTTCAGTTAAGGTTAAAGACGTAAAAAGTTGTGAGAGTGTAACATATAAGCGAGGAGACTCGGCACGATATTTATCAGATAAAATTAGAAAAGTGATTAAAAATTGTCAGCAAAAAACGCTTTTTTGTTCAAAAAATAAGCAAAAGAATGGTCGGTGATTTGATTTTCCATTTTTTAGGTAGGATAATACGCGCACTTTTGGACAGTCCTCCACATAGGATATGAATTTGCCAAAAGACAGGGTAGAGCAAATTTGCTCTATTGATGTAATATCTTTGCCTTGAGATGACTTTTTAGATCGAACAGGTTAAGATAGCAGGTAACACAATTCCTTTGTGTTGGTTTTCAGCTACATCAGCTGATACTTGTTTTAATTTAAAATAGATGACTACATTTAAGAGGATCATCAAAATGAAAAAAACTGCAATCGCATTAGCTATCGCTGGTTTAGCAGCAGCAACTGTAGCACAAGCTGCACCACAAGCTAACACTTTCTATACTGGCGCAAAAGCCGGTTGGACTTCTTCTCACAACGGTTTCACTCAATGGCGTAACCAAGGTAAAGATGTTAACCGTCACTCTGTAAACTACGGTGTGTTCGGTGGCTATCAAATTACTGATAATTTAGCTGCAGAGCTTGGTTATGAGTATTTTGGTGGTTCTAAAGTAAAAGACAATGAGTCCACATCTAAACATACTGCACACGGTACTACTTTAGCGCTTAAAGCAAGCTATCCTGTGTTAGCCGACTTAGACGTTTATGGTCGTGTTGGGGCTGCATTAATTCGTAGTGACTATAAAGAAACTTTCAACGATGGTCATAAAGAGAAAGCTCACAACTTCAAAGTATCTCCGGTTTTAGCAGCAGGTGTTGAATACGCAATTCTTCCAGAATTAGCAGCACGTTTAGAATATCAATGGACTGCTCGTGTAGGTAACTATGGTAAAGCTCAAGTGAAAAATGGACCGGCACCACGTGAACGTGACACAGAGTTCTCTCCAAACATGGGTACTGTTGCTTTAGGCTTATCTTACCGTTTCGGTCAAGGTCAAGCTCCTATGCCGGCACCTGAAGCGAAAGTGGTAAACAAAACTTTCAACTTGAACTCTGATGTGACTTTCGCATTCGGCAAAGCTGACTTAAAACCACAAGCTCGTGGCGTATTAGACGGCATCTATGGCGAAATCGCACAAGTTAACAATGCGAACGTTAAAGTTGCAGGTTACACAGACCGTATCGGTTCTGATGCTTACAACCAAAAATTATCTCAAAAACGTGCTGAAAGCGTTGCTAATTACTTAGTATCTAAAGGCGTTTCTCAACACGCTATTTCTGCAACCGGTTATGGTAAAGCAAACCCAGTTACCGGTAACAAATGTGACGCAGTTAAAGGCCGTAAAGCGCTTATCGCTTGCTTAGCTGATGACCGTCGTGTAGAAATCGCAGTTAGCGGTTCTAAATAATTGACTTTTTGTTAATTATTTTTAAATAGATAAAAAAGACCTAAACCTATGTTTAGGTCTTTTGTTTTTTAGCTAAGTTTAATGATTGTAAGGGAAAAACATGAAAAAATGGCTTGTTCTGATTATTGTTGCCGTTGTTGCGGCGATGACCTTAATTCCAAGTTATAACGGCTTGGTTGCCGCGGAAGAGCAAATTAATTCGGTGTGGGCAAATGTTGAATCGACTTATCAACGTCGTTCTGATTTGATTCCAAATTTAGTGAATACTGTGAAAGGTCAGGCAAACTTTGAAAAAGAAACCTTGACCAGTGTTGTTGAAGCGCGTGCGAAAGCCACGCAAACCAAAATCGATCCGTCTAATTTAACGGAAGAGCAATTAACCCAATTCCAACAAAACCAAAATGCGGTGGGTTCTGCGTTGTCCCGCTTATTGGTCAGCGTAGAGAATTATCCTGAATTGCGTGCGAACGAAGGCTTTATGAACTTACAAGCGCAATTAGAAGGCACCGAAAATCGCATTAACGTGGCGCGTAATAAATTCAATGAGGCAGCGCGTGAATACAACCAAAAAATTCGTACTTTCCCAACCAAAGTAGTGGCGATGATTTTTGGTTTCAAAGAAAAACCTTACTTCAAATCTGTTGCGGGTGCTGAAAATGCGCCGACAGTGAATTTTAATTAAACGGACAACAAGGTGGCGACTATGCCATTATTTGCAAAAATTCCGATAGATAAAAAACAGCTTGAGGCGGCAATTGCCCGCCTTGAGCAACAGACTTCCGCTGAATTTCGGATTTTTATCGAACGAAAAATACCGTCAAAACCGACCGCACTTTCTGCTTATGAGCGTGCATTGGGTGTTTTTTCACAACTAGAAATGCACCAAACAGCAGCGCGTAATGGCGTATTGATTTATATTGCCTATGATGATCGTCAATGTGCGATTATTGGGGACATTGGTATTCATCAGTATGTGGGGGATGACTTTTGGCAAACAGAATGTGTCCGTATGATTACGCATTTTAAACAAAAGCACTATACGGAAGGCATTCTGGTTTCAATGGAGCAAATCGGTGAGCAGTTGATTCGGTATTTTCCGGTTCAACCGGACGATCAAAATGAACTGGATAACGAGGTGATCATTCATGATTAAGCGCGTATTGGGTTTATTGAGCTTAAAAAGTGCGGTCATTTTTCTCGGTGTTTTTATGGCAGCGACAGTTTCTGCTGTTACCTTTCCTGATTCCCCGAAACCTTTCCGTTATGTGAACGACTACACGAAAACGTTATCAGCAAAAGAGTTGGACGCATTAGAAGCGAAGTTGGCAGCCTATGGCAAAGAAACCAGTTCGCAAATTGCGGTGGTGATTGTGCCGACGACCGGTGAATATGAGGTTTCTCAATATGCCTTTGAATTAGGCGATAAATGGGGAATCGGGCGGAAAAATCTGAATAACGGTGTGTTGTTACTCATTGCCAAAGACGATCGCAAATTATTTATTGCGGTGGGACAGGGCTTGCAAGGCGTGTTGACCGATGCCCTTGCATCACAAATTATTCGTAACCAAATTCGCCCTTATTTCCGTAACGAGCAGTATGCCCAAGGTATTGATAACGGCTTGGATTATATTATTGCTGCCACCAAAGGCGAATTTGCGGCAAAAGTGGAAGAGGAAAAGGATTTCGGGGATGTTGTGCCCTTTATCATGCTCGCGCTGTTTATTTTGATTGTGGTGATAGCGGAGGTTAACAGTCGTCGCGCTTACGTCAGTCCAACGAATAACCATGTCTTGAATGAAATATTGCGCCAATCCATGTCAGATCGTCGCCGTCATGGCAGAGGCGGTGGCGGTTTCGGTGGCTTTGGTGGGGGCGGTTTTGGCGGTGGCTCCGGTGGAGGTTTCGGCGGAGGCGGTTTTGATGGCGGTGGGGCTGGCGGTAGCTGGTAATACCCTTTTGGATTTATTGGTCGGGCACATTGTTTGTGATACAATGCGCGCGTTTTCTCTTCAATGCATATAAGGAACATTATGGAAACGTTAGATAAAATCAAAAAACAGATTAGCGAAAATCCGATTCTGATTTACATGAAAGGCTCGCCAAAATTCCCTTCTTGCGGTTTCTCTGCGCGTGCGGTGGAAGCCTTAATTAACTGTGGCGTGCCATTCGGTTATGTGGATATTTTGCAACATCCGGATATTCGTGCCGAGTTACCGGCTTACGCCAATTGGCCGACATTCCCACAATTATGGGTAGAAGGCGAACTTGTTGGCGGTTGTGATATCGTATTGGAAATGTATCAACAAGGTGAACTCAAAACCTTATTAGAAGAAGTCGCTGCAAGACATCCACAAGCGTAAAATGTTTTCTAAAAAAAACCGCACTTTGGTTTTCTCAAGTGCGGTTTTTTTGTGAGTTAATTCCTTGTAAATTGTTTTAATAAAACGATGAAAAATCGAAATCTACTGGAAACCAATCGCACTTTATGATATAAAGCACGGCGTTATTTTGCTGTTTAAAAGTAACGTTTATTTTTTAATCAATTTACTAAAACACACACATATCAGAAAGGCTAAATCGGGGTGCCAAACGGTCGATTGGCTGGATATGTGGAGGCTAAACCCCAAACAAAAGGAAAATTATTATGGCACAAGTTTCTATGCGCGATATGCTTCAAGCAGGCGTTCACTTCGGTCACCAAACTCGTTACTGGAATCCAAAAATGAAACCATTCATTTTCGGACCACGCAACGGCGTTCATATCATCAACCTTGAAAAAACCGTTCCAATGTTCAACGCAGCATTAGCTGAGTTAACCCGCATTGCGAGCAACAACGGTAAAGTATTATTCGTTGGTACTAAACGCGCAGCGACCGATGCCGTGCAAGCTGCCGCATTAGACTGTCAACAATACTATGTAAACCACCGTTGGTTAGGCGGTATGTTGACCAACTGGAAAACAGTTCGTCAATCCATCAAACGTTTAAAAGATTTAGAAACGCAATCTCAAGACGGCACTTTCGACAAATTAACCAAAAAAGAAGCGTTAATGCGTACCCGTGAGATGGAAAAACTTGAATTAAGCCTTGGCGGTATCAAAGAGATGGGTGGTCTTCCGGATGCATTATTCGTTATCGGTGCAGACCACGAACATATCGCAGTGAAAGAAGCAAACAACTTGGGTATTCCGGTATTTGCTATCGTTGATACTAACTCTAGCCCGGACGGCGTAGATTTCGTTATCCCGGGTAACGATGACGCAGCACGTGCAATTCAACTTTATCTTTCTTCTGCTGTTGCAGCGATCAAAGAAGGTCGTGGTAACGAAGCAGCGGTTGCTGAAGAATTAGCGCAAGCCGCAGAATAATTCAAGCGATTGCGATAAGGCGTAAGCCCTTATTAATCAGACGATTAATTAATGAGCAGGGGGCTAAATAGCTCCCTGTATTTTTTAGAGCTAAAAGTGCGGTCTTTTTCCACCGCACTTTAACCGACAGAGGATTTTAAAATGGCTGAAATCACAGCATCATTAGTAAAAGAACTGCGTGAACGTACCGGCGCAGGCATGATGGAATGTAAAAAAGCATTAGTTGAAGCAAACGGCGACATCGAATTAGCCATCGACAACATGCGTAAATCCGGTCAAGCAAAAGCGGCGAAAAAAGCAGGCCGTGTTGCAGCTGAAGGTGTTATCCTTGCTCGCGTACAAAATGGTTTCGGTGTATTAGTTGAAATGAACTGTGAAACTGACTTCGTCGCAAAAGATGCCGGTTTCTTAGGTTTAGCCAACGAAGTGGCAGACTACGCAGCAGCACACAAAGGTGCAACTATCGAACAACTTCAAGCCCAATTTGAAGAAAAACGTGCAGCATTAGTGGCGAAAATCGGTGAAAACATGACCATCCGTCGTGTTGCTTACATCGAAGGCGATGTTGTCGGCTCTTACTTACACGGCGCGAAAATTGGTGTATTAGTGGCAGGTAAAGGCGCAGATGATGAATTGTTAAAACACATTGCAATGCACGTTGCAGCAAGCCGTCCAGACTACGTTAACCCAAGTGATGTTCCGGCTGATGTGGTTGAACATGAGCGTAACATCCAAGTGGATATCGCAATGCAATCCGGTAAACCACGTGAAATCGCAGAAAAAATGGTTGAAGGCCGCATGAAGAAATTCACTGGCGAAGTTTCTTTAACCGGTCAACCATTCGTGATGGATCCATCTAAATCCGTTGGCGATTTGTTAAAAGAAAAAGGTGCTGAAATCTCTAACTTCATCCGCTTAGAAGTGGGCGAAGGTATCGAGAAAGTAGAAACCGACTTTGCAGCAGAAGTTGCTGCTATGTCTAAAGCGTAATAGATAATTTAAGTCAAAAATCGCAATAACTCATCTGCGCCTAAACGTGGGATAAAACACCGACAAATTTAGGCGCAGATTTTTTATGAAAACGCTCTAACTCCTTCCACCTTTTACAAAGCCTAAAGATCGGCATCGAAAATGCCGATAAGCGGAGAGTAAGAAAAAGCAGGTTAAATTTCTTTGATCACTTCAGTAGATGCATTATTCATCACCGATTCCATGCCTTTTTGCGCGGCAGCCTGTGATGAATAATATTGACTACGACCGATTTCTTGGTGATTCGCCGCTTTCAACACAAAATACGGTTGATCACTTTTTGTCATGCGAAACTCAAAATTTTTCTCATCTACGCCATTTTTTTGGACGGAAGCAATACCGTTTTGTGCAGCGGCTTTCGTTTTGTAAAGTTCACTGGTTAAGATCACTTGTCCGTTAGTAGCGATTAAATTGAACATAAATTGACCGTCTTTGGCTGTTTTTAATTCATAATGTCCTTGTGCCATGTTTACACCTCTTGTTAAGTTAATGTGTTTCGTTATCTAAAATTTCATAAAATAAACGCGATAATCGTGATTAAAAAGAAATTTTAGATAGGGCTAAATGTATAAAAAAAGCCTGTATATCGCAACAGCTAAGCGGAAGAATATGCTAAAATGTCGCCTTTATTTTAGGCAAATCAACGCTAAACGAGAATACATGATGGCAGGCATTTATCCCCTGAACGGGAGTCTTCAATATTACGCGTGGGGTGGTAACCAATATCTTCCAGACTTCTTGCATATTACAAAAACGCAAGCGCATTATGCCGAATATTGGCTCGGCGCACACCCTTCTTCGCCATCACAGTTAATCACCGACAATCGCGAACTGTCGTTACTGGATTTTTTACAACAAAATCCCACCGCACTTGGCCGCCAAAGCCGTCAATTATTGGGTAACAATTTGCCTTATTTACTGAAAATTTTAGACGTTGCCAATCCCCTTTCCATCCAGTTACACCCAACCAAAGAACAAGCAGAAATCGGCTTTGCGCAAGAAAATGCGGCAGGCATTGCGTTAAACGATCCCAAACGCACTTATAAAGATGATAACCATAAGCCGGAAATGATGATTGCTTTGTCCAATTTTTGGCTTTTACATGGTTTTAAATGCAAAGCCGACATTCTTGATACGCTACGCCAACGCCCATCACTTGCGGAACTGGCAACAAAATTGGCCTCACAGAGTTTAGCGGATTTTTATGCGGATATTATGTTGGCAAAACAGGAACAGCTGGCACAATGGCTGTTGCCGATCATTGATGCGCAACAAAAGGCTTATGAGCAAAACCAGCTTGCCATGCAAAATCCGGATTACTGGGTGCTCTACACATTACATGCCATGAAGATTTCCCGAGACCGGTTAGATGCCGGCTTAATGAGTTTCTACTTGTTTAATCTGGTTAATTTGCAGGTCGGCGAAGGGATTTTCCAAGCCGCCGGCGTGCCGCACGCTTATTTACGCGGACAAAATATTGAACTGATGGCCTGTTCCGACAATGTCATTCGTGGCGGTTTAACGCCGAAACACGTTGATATCGAACAATTGCTGAAAATCATTGATTGTAGCGAAATCGTCCCTCAAATCATCGCGCCGGCACCTCAAAATCAGGTTTACACCTACCCGACGCCCATTGCCGATTTTGCTTTGAGCAATATGCCTTATGCTAAAAACACCGAGATTTCCGACCGCACTTTAAACGGCACGATTCTCTTAGTCATGGCAGGCGAAATCACCTTGGAAACCACACAACAAAAACTCACGTTGAAACAAGGACAAGCGGCGTTCATTGAAGCAGATACAGACTATCGCGTGAATGGCATGCAAGAAGGCTATGCCGTGCTGGCCGGATTACCGATTTAACATCGTTTTCATGAAAGAAATACTTAACAACGATTTTTATGATCTCTGATTACATCACAAAAATAGGAACAACAATGACTCAACAAACGTTTATTCCCGGCAAAGATGCCGCTCTTGAGGAAAGTATTGAAAAATTCCAGCAAAAACTGACCGCACTTGGCTTTAATATTGAAGAAGCCTCGTGGTTAAACCCGGTGCCGAACGTGTGGTCGGTACACATCCGTGATAAAGACTGCCCACAGTGTTTCTCTAACGGCAAAGGCGCCAGTAAGAAAGCCGCGTTAGCGTCAGCACTCGGCGAATATTTTGAACGTCTTTCCACTAACTATTTCTGGACGGATTTCTATTTAGGACAAGACATTGCCAATGGCGATTTTGTGCACTATCCGAACGAAAAATGGTTTCCGATTGAAGACGAGGCGTTGTTGCCACAAGGCATTTTAGACGATCGTTTATTCGAACATTTCGATCCAAATCAGGAGCTGACACCAGAACTTTTGGTAGATTTGCAATCAGGCAACTATGAGCGTGGCATTGTTGCTTTGCCTTATGTGCGTCAATCAGACCAGCAAACGGTTTATATTCCACAAAGTATCATTTCTAATCTCTACGTCTCCAACGGGATGTCCGCCGGCAACAGCCAATTTGAAGCGCGCGTACAGGGATTATCGGAAGTGTTTGAGCGCTATGTGAAAAATAAAATCATCGCAGAAGCCATTAGTTTGCCATTAATTCCGCAAGAGGTGATGGCACGTTATCCATCGATTCAAGCCGCGATTGACAAGCTGGAACAGGAAGGCTTCCCGATTTTGGCATATGATGCTTCTCTTGGTGGTAAATACCCGGTGATTTGCGTCATTTTGCTTAACCCAACCAACGGCACTTGCTTTGCCTCTTTCGGGGCACATCCAAAATTCCAAGTGGCATTAGAGCGCACCGTGACTGAACTGCTGCAAGGTCGTAGCTTAAAAGATTTGGATGTTTTTTCTCCGCCATCCTTCAACAATGACGATGTTGCCGAACACGCCAATTTGGAAACCCATTTTATTGATTCCAGCGGTTTAATTTCATGGGATTTATTCAAAGATACACCGGATTATGAGTTCGCCGATTGGAATTTCTCCGGCAAAGATACCCATGAAGAATACAACAATCTGATGGCGATTTTCCGTGCAGAAAAGAAAGACGTTTACATCATGGACTACAACCACTTAGGTGTTTATGCCTGTCGCATTATCGTGCCGGGCATGTCCGATATTTATCCGGCAGACGACTTAATTTACGCCAACAGCAACATGGGCATGGACTGGCGCGAAATCTTGTTAGATTTACCGCACTTCCACCACGACCCAGAAACCTACCAAGAATTATTGGATGAACTGGATGAGCAAGGCATTGACGATGCTACCCGCGTACGCGAATTTATCGGCATCGTGGCACTGAAAGCCAGTGGTTGGACAACCTTACGCATTGGTGAATTAAAATCCATGCTTTATCTTGCCTTGGGCGACTTGGAAATGGCTCTAGATTGGGCGAACTGGACCTATAACATGAACAGTTCCGTGTTCACGGCAGAACGTGCCAACTATTATCGCTGCTTAATCAATAGCCTTGAATTGTTTATGGATAGCCAACGTGATCCACAGCAATATCGCATGGTGTTCGAAAAAATGTATGGCAAAGACGCCGTGGCATTTGCGTGGGGCGCGATTCAAGGTGGCAATCCGTTCTATAACCTGCCTGCCAGTGATGAAACTCTTGCAAACTTTAGCGAACATCAAAAATTATTGGCGGCTTATGCGAAATTGCAGAAGGCAAAACGTGAAAATTGGCAGTAAAGTGCGGTGGGAAAATCCCGTGGATTTTAAACGTTGGCTTTGCTAAGGTTTTTTAATGCGATTTTAAAGGGCGAAGAGATTCGCCCTTTATTTATGGAAATGAGATTATTGAACCAGTAAATAGAAGTTACTGTCACCGCGAATAATATTTAAGGCGATGGCCGATGGCTTACTCTCTAAAATTTTGCGTAACTGACCTAAGTTTTCAACTTTCTGACGGTTAATCCCAATGATCACATCACCGGATTTCAATCCGCGTTGTTCCGCAAGGGAATTTGGTTTGATTTTGGTGATAGCAACACCTTTCATACCTTTTTCGTCATAGTTGTTTAATTCCGCACCGTCTAACGCCGGTAATAATCCATTGGCGCGTGTTTGCGTTTGGTCATCTGATTGAAGCGTCACTTTGGTGTTATTTGATTTACCGTCACGCAAATAAGTTAAATCAATTTCTTTGCCTGCACCAGATGTGGCGATTTTGGCACGCATTTCAGCAAAGCTGGAAATGGCTTGACCATTTATCGCGGTAATCACATCACCGGCTTTGAGGCCGGCTTTATCGGCAGCAGAACCCGGCATCACTTCACTAATAAAAGCGCCTTTCTTCGCTTCAATATCAAACGCTTGCGCTAAATCTGCATTTAATTCGCCGCCCTTAATGCCGAGCATACCACGGCGCACTTCACCAAATTCAATAATTTGTTGTACTAAATTATTGGCCATATTGCTTGGAATCGCAAAGGCAATACCGGCATTACCGCCGCTTGGGGAAAGAATGGCGGTGTTGATGCCGATTAATTCACCGTTTAAGTTAATTAGCGGACCACCGGAGTTACCACGATTAACCGCTGCATCGGTTTGAATGTAGTTTTCATAGGTGCCACTATCGGATCCCATGGAACGACCCAATGCGGATACAATACCGGAAGTCACGGTTTGACCTAAACCGAACGGGTTACCGATAGCCACGGTGAAATCGCCTACACGTAATTTGTCGGAATCCGCGAGTTTAAGTGCGGTCAGATTTTTAGGTTTTTCCACTTGAATGAGTGCCACATCAGACATTTCATCGGCACCAATGACTTTGGCTTTGAATTCACGACCGTCATGGAGCTGAACAGTAATTTTATCTGCATCTTTAATCACGTGATTATTGGTTAACACATAACCTTTTTCGGCATTAATAATCGCGCCTGAGCCAAGGCCCTTAAAGTTGCGTGGTGCGCGATCACGATCGAACATATCCGGACCAAAAAAGAATTTAAATTCTTCCGGAATGTCGTCATCCATTTGAGCAGCATTGCTTTTTTGTTTGCCTTCCACAGAAATGGACACCACCGAAGGCAACACTTTTTCTAACATGGGCGCCAAACTTGGCATAACTTGACCGGCAGATATTTCTGTTGGGGTTTCTGCCACGCTCATCATCGGGGCAGTTAATACGCTTAATCCGAGTGCAATACTAGTTAAAACAAAATTGCGTTTTTTCATTTAATTTTCTCCAATTAAAAACAAGTAACACGAAATCTCATCGAGTTTCGGTAATGCTTATGACAAATAAATGGCTTGAATGTTCTGCAATTTTGGGAGCGAATAAATAAAAAAGTGCGGTGGAATTTATCGGCATTTAAAAACACTCGAAAAATCCACCGCACTTTTAGCGACATCAAAGATTATAGATCGAAATCGTCGAAATCTTTTGTATCCACTTTGGAGTCAATTTGACCCACAAGATAAGAACTTACTTCCACTTCTTGTGGCGCCACTTGCACGTTGTCGGAAACCAACCAGGCGTTGATCCAAGGAATCGGGTTAGAACGCGCTTGGAACGGCAATGGCAAACCAACCGCCTGCATACGGATATTGGTGATGTATTCCACGTATTGCACCAAAATGTCTCTGTTCAAACCGATCATGGAACCGTCTTTGAACAAATAATCCGCCCAGTCTTTTTCTTGTTCTGCTGCCGCTAAGAATAAATCGTAAGCTTCTTGTTTACATTCTTCTGCAATTTCAGCCATTTCAGGATCGTCTTGACCTGCTGCCATGATGTTTAAAATGTGCTGCGTACCGGTTAAGTGCAACGCTTCATCACGAGCGATGAATTTAATGATTTTCGCATTACCTTCCATTAATTGACGCTCTGCAAAGGCAAAAGAACACGCGAAAGACACATAGAAACGAATGGCTTCAAGCGCGTTCACGCTCATTAAGCAAAGGTAAAGTTGTTTTTTCAAATTACGCAATGTGACGACACATTCTTTGCCATCCACGGTGTAAGTGCCTTCGCCGTACAGGCTGTAAAGTTGGCTGTCGCGGATTAAATCATCGTAGTAAGAAGAAATATCGCGCGCGCGTTTGATGATTTCTTCGTTAGTCACGATGTCGTCAAACACGATAGACGGATCGTTCACAATATTACGAATAATGTGGGTGTAAGAACGGGAGTGGATGGTTTCTGAGAACGTCCAAGTTTCAATCCAAGTTTCTAATTCGGGAATCGACACCAATGGCAACAACGCCACGTTCGGGCTGCGACCTTGAATGGAATCCAACAAGGTTTGATATTTTAAGTTGCTGATGAAAATGTGCTTTTCATGTTCAGGCAACGCCGCATAGTCGATACGGTCTTGCGACACATCCACTTCTTCCGGACGCCAGAAGAAGGAAAGTTGTTTTTCAATGAGCTTTTCAAAGGTCTCATATTTTTGTTGGTCGTAACGGGCAACGTTAACGTTTTGACCGAAGAACATCGGTTCTTTTAATTGGTCGTTTTTGTTTTGTGAGAAAGTGGTGTATGCCATTTTTTTGTCCTTTAATCTTATGAGTAAAGTGCGGTCAGTTTTTAAAATGTTTTTTCATGCAGGCGCAAGCGTCTTCACTTGTGCCTTTAGTTTATTTACTTAGCACAAGCGTGGACGCTTGCGCTATCAGGGAGTATGCCATTTTATACTCCAGCCTATTTATATCTTATTTCACCCACTTGAAGAGGAAGTGCGTCTATTATATGTCCTAAGGCAGACAAATCACTATTAACATTTTTCCAAACATAATGTCTTAAAAGTTGTGGAATGTTATGACTAGCATTATTAAAAACTAATGTAATAATCTTAAAGTTAGGATCTTCCATAGCTCTGTTTTTAGCATAATCAATCTCATCTGATAGGTATTGCTCATCTTCATAATTATCTGTAATAAAAAATATTGCAGCGCAAGATTCTTGCATGCCCTTTAAGAGGGATCTATTTAATTTATCTCCGGCTTTAAGCTGTTCTTCATCTAGCCATGGGGAAAAACCTAGTTTTTGAAGAATATCCTTAAACTCTCTTACATTGGATTTATCTTTACTTTTGTGGCTGAGAAATATTTTCATTGGTAATAATCCTATATATTGTTTATGTGTTTCACAAATTATTTTTATTTCGGTAGATAAGTTGCTTAAATCCCTACATAAAATAAATATGCCATCATCAAGACTTAAATTAAGATTGGAATAAAAATATTTTCTGACTTGTTCAATATTATTAGAGGTTATTTCGTTAAAACCTATGTCATTTGGCGATAGTTGATCATAGCTGAATAAGGAAACACTAGAAAATGGCGAGTTTTTATATAAAAAAACAACATATTTACTACCTAAATCAATAGACTGGGAGTTACTAATTCCATTTATTATTGGCCATCTTCGAGAATGGTTTGGATAATTTTCATTAATGAACTGTTTATATACATCAAGAATTACATCATTCCATTGAATATCTTCTTTATTTTTGTAGTGAAAAGTTGCATTTTCTAGATAGTTATTAATATTCATTGGTAGTTTTCCTATAGATTAAATTTTACAAGCCCCACCTGCACAGCCATCATCTAAATCTTCTTGGCTGTCTTCGGCACCGTCACGGGTGTTTTGATAGTAGAGGGTTTTTAAGCCGTATTTGTAAGCGGTTAAGAGATCTTTTAACAACACTTTCATCGGTACTTTGCCGTCTTCAAAACGTTTCGGATCATAGTTGGTGTTGGCGGAGATCGCTTGGTCTACGAATTTTTGCATGATGCCGACCAAGTGCAAGTAGCCATCGTTGCCCGGGATGTCCCAAAGCAATTCGTAGTTTTCACCGAGGTTTTCATAATCCGGCACCACTTGTTTCAAAATACCGTCTTTGGAGGCTTTGACGCTCACGTGGCCGCGTGGCGGTTCGATACCGTTGGTGGCGTTGGAAATCTGAGAGGAAGTTTCCGACGGCATGAGGGCGGTGAGGGTAGAGTTGCGCAAGCCGAATTCTTTAATGTCACGGCGTAGGCTTTCCCAGTCGTAATGCAACGGCTCAGAGGTTAAGCTATCGATGTCTTTTTTGTACGTGTCGATCGGTAAAATACCTTGTGCGTAAGTGGTTTCGTGGAAATATTCACACGCGCCTTGTTCTTTCGCCAAGTTCATGGAGGCTTTCAATAAGTAATATTGAATGGCTTCAAAAGTGCGGTGGGTTAAATCGTTGGCGCTGCCGTCAGAATAACGCACACCGTGTTTCGCCAAGTAGTACGCGTAGTTAATGACGCCGATACCTAAAGAACGACGGGCTAGGGAACTGCGTTTTGCCGCTGCCACTGGATAATCTTGGTAATCCAATAAAGCGTCTAATGCACGCACGGCAAGATCAGCCAAATTGTCGAGCTCGTCTAAGTTGTCTAATTTGCCCAAGTTAAAGGCGGAAAGGGTACAGAGAGCGATTTCGCCTTGTTCATCATTAATGTTATTTAGTGGTTTGGTTGGTAAGGCGATTTCCAAGCATAGGTTTGATTGACGCACCGGTGCCACTTTTGGATCAAACGGTGAGTGGGTGTTGCAGTGATCCACGTTGTGAATGTAAATACGACCGGTGGAAGCCCGTTCTTGCATTAATAAAGAGAACAATTCCACGGCTTTTACGGTACGTTTACGAATGGACGGATCCTGTTCGTATTGGACGTAAAGTTCTTCAAACTTGTCTTGATCCGCAAAGAACGCTTCATAAAGTCCCGGCACGTCGGACGGGCTGAACAGGGTAATGTCGCCGCCTTTGATTAAGCGTTGATACATTAATTTATTGAGCTGTACGCCGTAGTCCATGTGACGCACGCGGTTGTCTTCCACGCCACGGTTGTTTTTCAATACTAACAGGCTTTCTACTTCTAAGTGCCAAATCGGGTAATACACGGTTGCCGCACCGCCACGCACGCCGCCTTGGGAGCAGGATTTCACGGCAGTTTGGAAATATTTATAGAACGGAATACAACCGGTATGGAACGCTTCGCCACCACGAATTGGGCTACCTAGCGCACGAATCGCACCGGCATTCACACCGATACCGGCACGTTGAGAAACGTATTTCACGATAGCAGAGGCGGTGGCGTTAATGGAATCTAAGCTGTCGCCACATTCAATCAACACACAAGAGCTGAATTGACGGGTTGGGGTACGTACGCCTGCCATGATTGGGGTTGGCAAGGAAATTTTGAAGGTAGAAGTTGCATCGTAGAAACGGCGGATATAATCCAAGCGAGTTTCTTGCGGGTATTTGGAGAACAGGCTTGCTGCGACTAATAAATAGAGGAATTGGGCGGATTCGTAGATCTCACCTGTCACGCGGTTTTGAACGAGATATTTGCCTTCTAATTGTTTTACTGCCGCATAAGAGAAGGTCATATCACGCCAATGGTCGATAAAACCGTCCATTTCATCCCATTCTTCGCGGGTGTAATCATCCAACAAGGCATGATCGTATTTGCCCATACGTACGAGTTTTTTCACATGATCGTATAAACGCGGCGGATCGAAATGGCCGTAAGCCTTTTTACGCAAATGGAACACCGCAAGGCGTGCGGCAAGGTATTGATAATCCGGAGAATCTTTGCTGATTAAGTCTGCAGCTGCTTTGATAATGGTTTCGTGAATATCAGAGGTACGAATACCTTCATAAAACTGAATGTGAGAACGCAATTCCACTTGTGAGACTGACACATTCTCCAGTCCTTCTGCCGCCCATGTAATTACGCGGTGGATTTTATCGAGGTTAATCGGCTCCAGTGTGCCGTCACGTTTGGTGACCATTAATGCTTTATTCATGAAAGACGCTACTCCTTAGATATAGACCTAAAACACAATATATAGTTATAAGTCAAAAAATTTGGCACAAGGTAATGTGTTAAGATAAAGAATTCAAGCGATATATTTTTTTATCACTTAGTTGACATTAAATAACTGATTATTAATTAAAGGAAATTTCGTATGTACAGAAAATTTGCTTGATTAAAATGTATAAATTGGCGCCAAAATTGCATGAGAGAGGAAAAAGATCAAAAAAGTGCGGTGAAAAAATACCTTAAATTTTCACCGCACTTTGCAAGGAAGTTTGTTGGCGTTACTTCGTTAAATCATCAAAGAAGCGTTTTACACCATCGAGGAAGCTAGAGGATTTCGGACGCTGTTTCGTTTGCCCTTCTAAGCTTTCTTCAAGTTTGCGTAGCAATTCTTTTTGTTCTTCGTTGAGTTTCACCGGTGTTTCTACCACAATTCGACAGATTAAATCGCCTGCATAACCGCTACGGGAGGAGGTAACACCTTTGCCACGCATACGGAATAATTTACCTGTTTGGGTCTCTTCCGGGATTTTTAACTTAACGCGTCCATCCAATGTTGGCACTTCAATTTCGCCACCAAGAGCCGCCATGGTGAAACTAATCGGCACTTCACAATAAAGGTTGTTGCCATCACGTTCAAAAATATGATGTTCTTTAACATGGATTACAACATATAAATCACCTGCCGGTGCGCCGTTTTCACCTGCTGCGCCTTCGCCTGATAAGCGTAATTGATTTCCTGTATCCACGCCTGCCGGAATTTTTACGGAAAGGTTTTTCGGTTTATTCACTCTGCCGTCACCGTGGCAAACTTTACACGGTTTCTCAATTTTCTTACCGTTGCCATGACAGGTTGGACAAACGGTTTCGGTCATAAAGAACCCTTGTTGGCGACGTAGGCGACCGGAACCATGACATTGTGGACAGGTTTCTACTTTTGAACCGGCTTCTGCGCCTGAGCCGTGGCAGCTATCACAAGGCGCAAGGGTATAAATTTTAATGTCTTTGGTCGTGCCTTTGACGGCCTCTTCAAGCGTGATTTCTAGGTCATAACGTAAATCATCGCCACGCACGACACGTTGGCGACCACGTCCACCGCCACCAAAAATGTCACCGAACATGTCGCCAAAAATATCACCGAAATCCGCACCGCTAAAGCCCCCGCCGGCACCGAAACCTTGTTCAAAGGCGGCATGGCCGTATTGATCATAGTTGGCCCGTTTTTGCTTATCGCTGAGGACTTCATAGGCCTCTTGGATTTCTTTAAATTTTTCTTCTTTCGCTTTATCCCCTTTAGTTCTGTCCGGGTGATATTGCATGGCGAGCTTTTTATAGGCACGCTTAATTTCTTTTTCATCAGCGGATTTAGAAACGCCGAGAAGTTCGTAGTAGTCTTGTTTTGCCATAATGTTTCAATTTTCCGTTTAAAATATCAAATGCTACTTTTATGATTATGTATTGTATTATATGAACAATAGTTCTAAACACCAAAATGATGTCAAAGGCAGAAATATCAAGAGCCAACACATGAATTTATTAGGGCATGGCTTGGCTTATTTTCGTTTGTTGACAGCCAAACGAAAGCCAACAACCCCAAATGAGCCGTCTATATTTCTGTTACGATATGATTTTGTCGTTGTTCAAAGAGGCAGGCCGATTGCCTGCCTTAAATGCCATTATTTTGCTACGTTGAAGGCTTGTTCTAAATCCGCCAAAATATCTTGAACACTTTCAATACCACAAGAAAGGCGAATTAATCCTGCGGAAATCCCTGCTTTTTCTAATTCGACTTCACTTAATTGGCGATGCGTTGAGGTCGCAGGATGTAACGCACAAGTACGAATATCCGCCACATGCACTTCACGCGAGGTCATTTGTAAAGCATTTAACCATTTTGCCGCGGCTTCTTTACCGCCTTTTATTTCAAAAGAAATGACGCCACACAAACCGTTTGGTAAGTATTTTTGTTTAAGTGCGTAATCCGTGGAACTGATTAACCCCGGATAGCTTACTTTTGCTACTTGTGGGTGTTTTTCCAAAAACTCGGCGGCCGTTTGTGCATTTTCATAATGACGTTGCATACGCAGCGAAAGGGTTTCCATACCTACATTGAGCAGGAAACTGTTTTGCGGTGCAGGCGTTGCACCTAAATCACGCATTAATTGCACGCGCGCTTTGACAATATAAGCGGCAGGACCAAAGGTTTCCGTATAAACTAACCCGTGATACGTTTGGTCCGGCGTGCTTAATTGCGGATATTTGCCGTTATTCCAATTAAAGTTACCACCATCCGTAATAGATCCTCCAAGTGCGATGGCATGACCATCTAAATATTTGGAGGTGCTATGAATAACCACGTTTGCGCCAAATTCGATTGGGCGGCAAAAATAAGGCGTGGCAAAGGTGTTGTCGATTAGTAACGGTGCCTGTGCAGCTTGGGCTAAGGCAGCAAATTTTTCAATATCTAGCACTCGTAACGCCGGGTTTGCAATGGTTTCGGCAAAAACAGCTTTGGTATTTGGACGAATGGCTTTTTTGAGTTCTTCGAGTGGCAGATCTTGATCCACAAAACTGACTTCAATCCCCATTTTTTTGAACGTATGTGCAAATAAATTGTAAGTGCCGCCATAGACACAAGAGGAAGAAATAAAGTGATCGCCGGCTTCTAAAATATTCAGCATGGCATAAAAAACCGCAGATTGACCTGATGCGGTGCACATTGTCGCCACACCGCCTTCAAGTGCGGTAATTTTTTCTTCTGCGGCATTCGTGGTTGGATTTGCCAGGCGAGTATAGAAATAGCCTGCCGCTTGCAAATCAAATAATTTACCGATTTCTTCCGCAGAGTCGTAAGTGTAAGTCGTGCTTTGTACGATGGGTTGAACACGTGGCTCTCCATTTTTAGGGCTATAGCCGGCATGGAGGCATTTTGTTGCAAATTCCATTATTTTTTCCTTGGGTTATGTTTGGTTTTGGGAAGTAAAGTGCGGTCATTTTTTATAAAATTTTACGCACTTTGGGCTTAGCAATGTGGTGCAATGGCGATATAAATTTCTACCAAACCATCAGGATGGTATTTTTCAAAATCCACCGAATAAGCCCGTTTAAGTAAACCTTGTTGTTCTTTTTTCCAGATCAGTTGCCATGTTTGATAAATTTCATCGACTTTACAACGAAAAACTTCGTAGAAACTCAAATCTTCAATTTCAATCACCGGGATATCATTCTCTAATGCTGCTTCACTTGCAATCGCAAAATCATAGTCTGCTTGGTAATTCGCAGCATAATTAAAATAAATGCCATAACAATAGTGACCTTGTGGCAGTTTATCGAAATTGTTTTGCCAAAGGGTTGGGATGATCTTATTTGCTATGTCGTTATTTAAGCGTTGTTGTACGATTGGGTAGAGTTTTAGCGCCATTTATCCTCCTGGTTTATTTTTCCTGACTTCACTTTTTTAAATAAAGTCAGGAAAAATTGTGGTTGATGAATACACCAAAAGGGCGTATTGCTACGCCCTTCTATTTTAGTGAGAGTGAAATTACTTATTATCTTTCACTTCTTCAAACTCAGCATCGACAACATCATCGTTTGGTTTGCCGCCGCTTTGCGTTTGTTGTGGCTCACCTTGCGGTTGTGCTGTTTGTGCAAGTTTTTGTGCAACTTCGGCAAGGGCTTGAAGTTTGGCTTCAATCACTGCTTTGTCTTCACCTTTCGCTGCAGCTTCTAAGTCGCTTAATGCACTTTCTATAGCAGCACGATCTGCGGCAGGTACATTGTCACCGGCTTCACTTAATTGTTTGCGGGTGCTGTGTACAAGGTGATCTGCTTGGTTGCGAGCTTGTACTAATTCTTCAAATTTACGGTCAGACTCTGCATTCGCTTCGGCATCGCGTACCATTTGTTGAATTTCTTCATCACTTAAACCGGAAGATGCTTTAATGGTGATTTGTTGTTCTTTGCCTGTGCCTTTGTCTTTCGCAGAAACATGGATGATACCGTCTGCGTCGATGTCGAAGGTCACTTCAATTTGTGGCATACCACGTGGTGCCGGGTTGATGCCTTCAAGGTTAAATTGACCTAAAGATTTATTGGCAGAAGCCTGTTTACGTTCACCTTGTAACACGTGAATGGTTACCGCACTTTGGTTATCTTCCGCCGTTGAGAATACTTGCGATTTTTTGGTTGGAATCGTCGTGTTTTTCTCAATTAAAGTGGTCATCACACCACCCATGGTTTCGATACCCAATGATAATGGGGTAACGTCTAACAACAATACGTCTTTCACATCACCGGCTAACACACCGCCTTGTACCGCTGCACCAATCGCAACAGCTTCATCCGGGTTCACGTCTTTACGTGGTGCTTTGCCGAAGAATTCTTCCACTTTTTGTTGAACAAGTGGCATACGGGTTTGACCGCCCACGAGAATAACATCATCAATTTGAGACGCTGTTAATCCGGCATCGTTTAATGCAACTTTTACCGGCTCAAGGGATTTCGCCACTAAATCTTCCACTAAGGATTCTAATTTCGCACGAGTCAACTTGATGTTTAAGTGTTTAGGACCGGTTGCGTCCGCCGTGATGTAAGGAAGATTTACATCGGTTTGTTGTGCGGAAGAAAGCTCAATTTTTGCTTTTTCACCGGCTTCTTTTAAACGTTGCATTGCAAGTGGATCTTTGCGTAAGTCAATGCCTTGTTCTTTTTGGAATTCATCGACCAAGTAGTTGATCACACGGTTATCGAAGTCTTCACCCCCTAAGTGAGTATCACCGTTGGTTGCTAATACTTCAAAGGTTTTTTCGCCACTCACTTCATCAATTTCGATGATGGATAAGTCGAATGTACCGCCCCCTAAGTCGTAAACTGCGATGGTTTTGTTACCTTGACCTTTATCTAAGCCGTAAGCTAGTGCGGCTGCAGTAGGCTCGTTGATGATACGTTTAACTTCTAAGCCTGCGATACGACCCGCATCTTTGGTTGCTTGACGTTGCGCATCGTTAAAGTAGGCAGGCACGGTGATAACCGCTTCAGTAACCGGTTCGCCCAAGAAATCTTCGGCGGTTTTTTTCATTTTTTTCAACACTTCGGCAGAAATTTGCGGAGGTGCTAATTTGTCGCCTTTCACTTCAACCCATGCATCGCCATTATCGGCTTTTGTAATAGTAAATGGCATGATGTCGATATCACGTTTTACTTCAGCATCTTCAAAACGACGGCCGATTAAACGTTTGATGGCAAATAAGGTGTTTTTCGGGTTAGTCACCGCTTGGCGTTTTGCCGGTTGACCGACTAACGTTTCGTTATCATTTGTATAAGCAATAATTGACGGGGTGGTGCGATCGCCTTCTGCATTTTCAATTACGCGTGGTTTATCGCCATCCATCACAGCAACACAAGAGTTTGTTGTACCTAAGTCAATACCAATAATTTTTCCCATTTGTTTTCTCCTAATGAAATTTTAAATTCGGTGTAACGATTTACGGATTATAAAATGTGGATTGAATTTTGCATTTCAAGGCATTTCTTTAAAAATTTTTTCAATGCCTGCAAAGTGCGGTTCAAAAATCAGATGGATTTTTCTCGCTAGCATTACCAAAGCGTATTGTGAGAAAGGCATCTTGGCAGTTCAATCCTGATTCGTTTTGTAAAATGAGGATAAAAATAAGAGATTCAAGAGGAGAATAAAAATTTCGTGGTCTTTTTTCTAAAAAACTAAATTTATGCTAGATTAGCCGAATCATTTTACTTTGATTAATTTAAGGATAGAGGATATGAAAAAATCAACGTTAGCGGCCAGCGTGATTGTGGCATTAGGTGCGGTTTGGTTAGGTGGCGCATGGTATACAGGGAAAGTCGCCGAAGAAGAGTATGTCCATCAATTTGAGTTGCTCAACCAAAACATACAGCAATCGTTTTCTGTGAAAGGATTGTCCGTTGAAGTTAGCCAGGTTGCCATTGAACGTGGTTTATTGAGCTCAAAAACCCGATATGACATTGTGGTGAAAGACCCGAATAAGCCTGAATCTGTCTTTACTTTGCCGTTTGAAGGCACATTATATCACGGTCCGTTACCGCTGAATCAATTATCTCAGTTGAATCTTGTACCAACGATGTTTACCTCCGTTGATAATCTTGTTCAAAACGACACCACAATCTCATGGTTTAAGGCAGCCAAAGGGGAAAATCCTTTATCCATTAATACAACAATGAATTACCAACGCCAAGGTGCAACCAAAATGCATTTTTCGCCTGTGGATATTTCAGATGAAAAAGACACATGGCACCTGGGTAAAACGAATTTAACGCTTGATTTTACGCCACAGGGCATTCGTCAAGCTGATATGACGGCTGACAAGTTGGTTTATCAGGAAGCAGATCAGAAAAAACGCATTCAGTTTAATGACATTAAAGCCATGGCTGAATATCAACCAATCAAAGAGTGGGATCTTCTCTCTACCGGACAACAATGGATTGCTGCCGGTGAGACAAATATCGAAGAAACCGATGAGCAAGGTAAAACCAATCTGCTCACGGTGAAAAACTGGAAAATCGATTTGAATACGGTCAGAAAAGAGGCGTTTCTTGATTTGGCAATGAACCTGAAACTGGAGGGGACACAGTTAAATCAAATTCATTTTGGTGATCTGAATTTGAATACGGCATTCAATCACCTTGATGGCGAGACATTAAACCAAGTGTTACATGTAAAATTCGCTCAAACTGAAGATGCACCATTAACTGATGCGGAGATTGCACTCCTTCGAAAATTCTTTGATAAACAACCACAATTCGCTTTTCATCCGATGCTAACAACGCAAGCGGGAAAACTGGCTGCGGATATTGATGTGGCGGTGGCAACGTCGGATCTTGCCACATTATCCCGAGGAAAAATCTTTAACTTATTCCATCACTTTATTTTTAAAGTGAGTGCCGATAAGTCCGCATTAGTTGAGGTGGCAAGTGCAGCGGAACAAATCTCTGCGAAGGTAGAAAAAGCACAAGCGGATCGCACTGCTGAGATGAAAGTCAATGACAGTCTAAAAAACCCTATTCAACAAGGCATTTTGGTGGATGAGGGAAAACACATAAAATTGGATCTTGTGCTTGAAAATGGCGAACTCAAACTTAACGGAAAAGTCATTCCGGAAGAACAAGTGGCGTCTATCCTATTTTTAGCCGCAATGTCGATGGGATATTAATCGGCATTTTGACCCATCAAGATCTTAGCGCCTGTGCGGCTTTCTTATTTTCTGTAACAAGCCGCACGCTATCCGCAGATCAGGAAAACGATGATTAATGGTGAATAATGGCGGCATCTGTAGCCACTTTTTCACCATTATCAAACATCAAGGTCAATGGAAAACGTTCTCCAGCGCGCAACGCCTTGGCAGAATCAAACACCATAATATGCAAGCCACCCGGTTTTAATTGCACGTTGCCGTTAGCGGGAATTGCAATGCCATCGGTGGTAATCATTTTGCCATTTTGTGTACCGTGCAAGACCAAATTTGCCGATTCACTGCTTTGCACCATCGCCAGATTCACTGCTTCGTTGCCATCATTATGCAGTTCCATAAAAATCGCGGTGGGTTCACCGGCTTGTTGAGTGGCAAAAATGATTGGGTTTGTCACGATAACTTTTGCCAATGCGCCAAGAGGTAAAAGTGCGGTCATAAAAAATAATGTTTTGTAAATGCGCTGCATGGTTTTCTCCTTTTTCATCTTTTTTGAGTTTATCGACCTTGCCGATTGCCTTTCCACTATAGCAGAAAAATGCTATATTACCGCCCACTTTTTCGTATTCTTTTTATTCAATTCTCATTAAACCTCAATGGCTAATTATTACGACAGTACACTCGCCCTTGCCGGCGTCTGCCAAGCAGCGAAACTCGTGCAACAACTGGCATTAAATGGTGAAGCGGATGCAGACGCATTAGAAACCAGTCTGAACAGTTTATTAAAAACCGCGCCAAACACCACACTCGATGTGTTTGGCGGTGAACTAAATAACCTGAAATTGGGGTTAACCACACTTTGCGAACAGCTTAACGGCAGCGAGCCGGAACTAGCGCGTTATTGGCTCAGTCTGTTGGCATTAGCGGCAAAACTTAACAAAACCCCAGAAGCCAAACAAGAATTGGCACGCCGCATTCAATATTTACCCACACAGCTGGAACATTACCACTTACTCGACGAACAGATGCTGTCGAATTTTGCCGGCATTTATGTGGACGTTATCAGCCCGTTAGGTCGCCGAATTCAAGTCACCGGCGTTACTCAATATTTACAGCATTTAGGCACACAAAATCGCATTCGTGCCGCGTTATTAGCCGGCATCCGTTCCGCTATTTTGTGGCAACAAGTGGGCGGCACCAAATGGCAACTGCTGTTTTTCCGTGGCAAAATTGCTGCCACGGCGCAACACATTCTCTCTTCTCTTTAACTTCTCTAAATAATGGAGCTTTCATCTATGCAACTTAGCGCGCTAACCGCACTTTCCCCGATTGATGGTCGTTATCAAGACAAAACCGCCCGTTTACGTCATATTTTCAGCGAATTCGGTTTATTAAAATTCCGCGTTACGGTGGAAGTTCGTTGGTTACAAAAATTGGCAGCGACCGCGCAAATCTCTGAAGTTCCTTCTTTGTCAAAAGAAGCAAACGATTACCTTAACCAAATTGTCGCTAATTTTGCTATTGAAGATGCCGAGCGCATTAAAGAAATTGAAAAAACGACCAACCACGATGTGAAAGCGGTCGAATATTTCCTTAAAGAAAAAAGCGCAGCCTTACCTGAATTGGCGGTAATCAGCGAATTTATTCACTTCGCCTGCACCTCCGAAGACATCAACAATCTTTCCCATGCCTTAATGTTAAATACCGCGCGTGAAGAAGTGTTATTACCGGAGTGGCAAAATTTAATCGAAAAAATCACCGCACTTGCCGAGCAATATAAAACCATTCCATTGCTTTCCCGCACGCACGGACAACCGGCATCGCCAACTACCGTAGGCAAAGAAATGGCCAACGTGGTGTATCGTTTAAGACGCCAATACAAACAATTACAACACATTGATATTCTGGGTAAAATCAACGGCGCTGTGGGCAACTATAATGCCCATTTATCCGCTTACCCGAATATTGATTGGCATACCTTCAGCAAAGAATTTGTCACTTCTTTGGGCATTACATGGAATCCGTACACCACTCAAATCGAACCGCATGATTACATCGCCGAATTATTCGATTGCGTAGCGCGTTTTAACACTATCGTGATCGATTTCGACCGCGACCTGTGGGGTTACATCGCATTAAATCATTTCAAACAACGCACCATCGCCGGTGAAATCGGTTCTTCTACCATGCCACACAAAGTCAACCCAATCGACTTCGAAAACTCCGAAGGAAACCTTGGTTTGGCAAATGCCGTGATGGCACACTTAGGCAGTAAGTTGCCGATTTCCCGTTGGCAGCGCGATTTAACGGATTCCACCGTGTTGCGCAACCTTGGCGTGGGTTTAGGCTACTGCTTAATCGCCTATGCAGCGACACAAAAAGGCATCAGCAAATTAGAAGTGAATGAAACCCATTTGCGCGAAGAATTGGATCAAAACTGGGAAGTGCTCGCCGAGCCAATTCAAACCGTGATGCGTCGTTACGGCATTGAAAAACCGTACGAAAAACTGAAAGAACTCACCCGCGGCAAACGCGTCGATGCCAAAGCGATGTTTGATTTTATTGAGAAATTAGACATTCCGGCAGAAGAAAAAGCACGCTTGCAACAACTCACGCCGGCAAGCTATATCGGCGCGGCAGTACAGTTGGTGGAAAAACTGTAATTGATTAATAACGTTAAAAAAACGCAAAAAATAAGCGTTCCCAAGATAAATGATTAAATTCAATTTCATGGGAACGCTTTTTTACGCAAATGTTGAGAATCTTATTCTAATCCAATGATTTCCCAACGTTGATGTGAAAGTCCATCGATCTTGCCTTTTTTCACGTTTTGGATGTAATCAATCATCATGTTTTGAATGGTGCCTTTTTCACGTCCCATCGCCACTTTAGACTCCCATAAAACAGGAATTTGCTGACCTTCCCAAATACCGCCTTTACCATTTAATTGACCAAAACGATAAGAGTTCATACCGACTTTGAGTTTCATATCATCGGTAATCGCGCGTCCATCTGCCAAGGTCAAGTCCACGATTTTATTGCCGCTTTGATTGCGTAAATCAATTTTATATTTCACTCCGCCGAAGATATCGAAGGTGACATATTTAGATTTACTGCGTTTTTCATCATAACGATAATTCGTATCGCCCGGCTGAATCGTATTGAAATAATCTGCCGACCATTCCATATACTCTTTTAACTGCTTGCCTGTGAGTTCATAGACAGTGACATCACCACCGGCATAACGATAGTTATAAATCACGTCTTTTTTCTTAATTCACCTTTAGGCAAGCGCACGGTTTCATAGTCAAAGGCAAAACTCACTACATCAGCACCGCTATAGTGACGTTCAACATCGGTGATAAAAGAAGAAAGACCGGTATCTTTAGAGAAAGCAATGGAGACACCATGATTTTTTCCTTGTGGCACCATATCATGTTCGGTATGCCCGATGACCACATTATTCAAACGGCGTAATTCTTCATGATAAGGACGATAAATTTTCTCAATTTCAGGATCGGCCTCCAACGCTTTCACCGGAACGGTTTTGGCTTCTTTCTTCAATAGCTTAACCTCTTTTTTATCGTTGATATCAAAGGTTAAATCCACTTCGGAAACCACGGTGCCGTAACGGTGTGGTTCTGTGATTAGGGTATCTTTGATGGTTTCACTCGGTACGTTTTTGTGCATGTGACCGGCAATAACGACATCAATGCCATCCACGGCATTAATCACATCACGCATACCGGTATCAGGGATGTTGTTTTCATTATCAATGCCCATGTGACTCACTGCGATAATGATATCCGCACCTTTCGCTTTTAAAGCCGCCACTTGTGCTTTTGCTTCTTCGCTTGGCGAAGTGAATTTCATGTCTTTTAAGTTACCGGTATCTTCCTCAAACTTGGCCGACATTGGGGTGGTTAAACCAATAATCCCCAATTTCACGCCGTCTTTTTCGATAATTGTTGCCGGTGCAAGATAGCGTTTATCATTCTTTTTATAATAAAAATTCGCGGTTAATTTTTTTGCCTTAATGTCTTTTAAAATTTCATCAAGCGCTTTCATACCAAAATTAAACTCATGATTTCCCAACACAAAAACATCATATTTCATTGCGTTTAATACTTTTGGTACAGGATGATCTTTATAGTATTTTTTCGTTTTAGCGAAAACATCAACTTGGTTGTCTTGAATGGTATCCCCAACATCAACTAACACCACATTTTTGTGTTGTTTACGAACGTCGTTCACATAAGTGGCAATTTGTGCATAAGAACCGGATTTGTCAGCAACATCCGCCCCATAACTCCAAGGCACAATACGGCCATGCACATCGGAGGTTCCAAGAATTTTAATATTGACTTCTTGTGCCACCGCAGTACTCAATGCTGAAAGTGCAAATAATGAACAAATGACTTTTTTCATAGGATTTCCTTTGTTGTAATAAATGTGCGACGAATTATATCCATTTACATAGCGCAAGCAATATGGATTCAGCTGAATCATTGAGAAGATTAAAAGTAAGGTAACGTACCTAAAAATGTTAAAAAAACAAGCGAACGATTGCCTTTCATGATTTTATTCATTAAACTAACGCCCGCAAATCTAATTTGTAATTTCATTTATATCGCAAGTTTGTGTATAGGAAATGACAAAGCCCTTCTTTTGAGCCTTTTCTCATTGTTATACCTTCCTTGTAATACTTTCATTCACCTTAATAGGATAAAAAATGAACGAAGTTTTACAACAGTTCAAACAACAATATTTGATTAAATATTGGAATCCCGTTATCGCCGTTATCGCCGCCGGTTTAATCTCGGCCTATTATTTCGGCATTACCGGTACGTATTGGGCAGTCACCGGCGAATTTACCCGTTGGGGCGGCCATGCACTACAAACCTTGGGCATCGATGTGTCCGATTGGAGTTACTACAAAATCATCGGCATGCAAGGCACGATTTTTACTCGTGTTGATGGCGTGATGATCTTAGGCATGTTTGCCGGTTGTATCTCCGCAGCCTTGTGGGCAAACAACGTGAAATGGCGTAACCAGCCACACAAACGCCGTATCGTGCAAGCCTTAATCGGCGGAGCCATTGCCGGCTTCGGCGCACGTTTAGCCATGGGCTGTAACCTTGCCTCATTATTTACCGGCATTCCACAATTTTCCGTACACGCTTGGTTTTTCACCATTGCCACAGCACTTGGCACTTACGCCGGCGTAAAAGTCACTTTATTGCCAATATTCCGCGTGAAACTGGAATTGAAAAAAGGCGCCGCGAAATTACAAGAAAGTGATCCGAAAAGAGCACAACGCCGTTTTTGGATCGGCATGGTAGTTTTCTTCGCTTACCTCATCGCCTCTCTTTATGTAATGACCCAATCCATCAAACTCGGTTTTGCCATGTTGTGTGGTTTAGCATTCGGTTTACTTATCGAACGTGCGCAAATCTGCTTCACTTCCGCGTTTCGTGATCTCTGGGTAACCGGTCGCGCTTACATGGCAAAAGCCATTATTTTCGGCATTCTTGCCGGCACTATTGGTGTCTTCAGCTACATTCAATTAGGCGTTCCGGCAAAAATCATGTGGGCAGGTCCGAATGCGATTATCGGCGGTTTATTATTCGGTTTCGGCATCGTGTTAGCCGGCGGTTGTGAAACCGGTTGGATGTACCGCGCGATGGAAGGTCAAGTACACTTTATGTGGGTGGGTATCGGCAACGTTATCGGTTCTACCTATCTCGCCTACGCTTGGGATGATTTGGCACCGGCATTGGCGCTTGACTACGAAAAACTGAACTTACTGAAAGAATTTGGTCCGGTCGGCGGATTATTAGTGAACTACGGTTTATTGATTCTCTGCTTAATTGCTGCCGTCTGGTGGGAAAAACGCTTCCTTGCCAAAGCAAAAGCCAAAATCGCCGCTTTCGCACAGGCGTAAAAGTGCGGTTTGATTTAACGTTATTTTTATTTCACAGAAGGAAAACACATTATGGCATTTACCGTTGTGCACAAATTAGATAAAGATCCAAAAGACATCGTGCCGGATTACACCATCGACACCGTGGGCGAACCTTGCCCATACCCGGCTATCGTCATGCTGGAAAGCATGTCTGAGCTCAAAGAAGGGGAAGTGTTGGAATTGTTAAGCGACTGCGCACAATCCATCAACAACATTCCGGTGGATACCAAAAACCACGGTTATACCTTATTAAGCATAGAACAAGATGGCACCAAATTACGCTATTTGATTCAGCGTTAAGCATTAAAAAATCCTCGCTATATAATGAACAAGGCTGACAACCGAAACTCAACATATAGGAGGATTATTTACCCCCTCGTAGCGTGCAACTTGTTGCACGAATGATGAACCCCGATGCGTAATTCACAATATCGTGCGTACCGTGTTCTTGATGCACGCGCAAACCACGCACGGAGCGTTATTTACCCCTTTCGGACATTCACAATTTCGTGCAACAAGTTGCACGCTACGATTCTAAACATTAAAAAAATCCCTAAATCCTCAGGATTTTTTTATAGCCAGCCAAATGGCTTAAGTGATAAGTAGAAAACATCCCTACGATATAATGAACAAGGCTGACAACCGAAATTTAACATATAAGAGGATCATTTACCCCTTGTAGCGTGCAACTTGTTGCACGAATGATTTACCTCGATGCGTAATTCACGATTTTGTGCGTAGCGTTCAACTTGTTGCACGACCAAACCACGCATGGAACGTTATTTAACCCTTTTGGGCATTCACAATTTCGTGCAACACGTTGCACGCTACGATGCTAAGCATTAAAAAATCTCGAAATCCTCGGGATTTTTTTATTCTTGAAAAAATCACTCCCTCTTCGCCACAAAAACAAGTAGAATACGCCAAATTTTTATTTACATCCTTTGAGGTATCTATGGACATTTTAATCAGCATTATCGGTATTTTTGTGCTGTTAGGGATTGCTGTTTTATTCTCTAACAATCGCAAAGCGATCAATTTACGTACTGTGTTTGGCGCACTGGCCATTCAAATCGCTATCGGTGCTTTCGTGCTTTATGTGCCGGCCGGCCGTCACGCATTACAAGCGGCATCCGATTTTATCGGTAAAGTTATCGGTTTTGGTAATGAAGGGATTAGCTTTGTTTTTGGTGGATTGACTGACCCAAGCCAAAGTTTCGGTTTTATCTTCGCCATTAAAGTATTGCCGGTAATTATTTTCTTCTCCGCACTCATTTCCTTACTTTATTACATCGGTGTGATGCAATGGGTCATCAAACTTATCGGTGGTGGGTTACAAAAATTATTAGGTACCTCAAAAGCGGAATCCATGTCAGCTGCCGCCAATATTTTCGTGGGGCAAACGGAAGCGCCGTTAATTGTTAAGCCATTTATCGGTCGTATGACCCAATCTGAATTATTCGCTGTGATGGTAGGTGGCGTGGCTTCTATCGCCGGTTCTGTGATGGCAGGTTATGCCGGAATGGGCGTGCCGTTAACTTACTTAATCGCCGCTTCTTTTATGGCCGCGCCGGGTGGTTTATTATTCGCGAAAATCATGTTTCCACAAACGGAAAAAACTGATGATATGTTAAAAGAGGACGCAGATGTGGAAAAACCGTCCAACGCGATTGAAGCCTTAGCAAATGGTGCGCGTGACGGTATGCACTTGGCACTGAATGTAGGCGCGATGTTAATTGCGTTTGTGTCTGTGATTGCCTTAATCAACTGGATTTTAAGTAGCTTGGGTGGCATTGTTGGTGAACCAAACTTAACTTTACAAGTGATTTTAGGTTGGATTTTCAAACCATTGGCATACTTAATCGGGATTTCTTGGGAAGAATCTGCCATTGCCGGCCAAATGATTGGTTTAAAATTAGCGGTGAACGAATTTGTGGGTTATTTAGAATTTGCTAAATATTTACAACCGGATTCTGCTGTGGTGTTAAGTGATAAAACCAAAGCAATTATTACCTTCGCACTTTGTGGTTTCGCTAACTTCAGCTCCATTGCAATCTTAATCGGCGGTTTAGGCGGTATGGCACCAAATCGTCGCGGTGATGTTGCGCGTTTAGGTTTAAAAGCGGTGCTTGCCGGTTCATTATCTAACTTAATGAGTGCAACGATTGCCGGATTATTTATCGGTTTGAGTGGTGCTGTGCTATAAAGTGCGGTATGATTTCACCATGTTTTTTTATGATGACACCACGACCCGTTCGTGGTGTTGTCGTTTATAGGCAACGAAAACGTTTGCGCTAATTTTAGTTCACCATGTCAATAAAGAGGAAAAGACTATGACTCCACATATTAACGCGCCAGCCGGTGCATTTGCCGATGCCGTATTAATGCCGGGCGATCCGCTTCGTGCGAAGTATATCGCAGAAACTTTCTTAGAAAACGTGCAAGAAGTGACCAACGTTCGCAATATGTTGGGCTTTACCGGCACCTATAAAGGTCGCCGCATTTCTGTGATGGCACATGGTATGGGGATCCCTTCCTGTTCCATTTACGCGAAAGAACTTATTACGGAATACGGTGTGAAAAAACTGATTCGTGTCGGCTCTTGTGGTGCCGTCCGTATGGATGTCAAAGTGCGTGATGTGGTTATCGGTCTTGGTGCGTGTACCGATTCCAAAGTCAATCGTATTCGTTTTAAAGACAACGATTTTGCAGCGATTGCCGATTTCGGTTTAACGCAAGCGGCGGTACAGGCAGCGAAGGAATTAGATGTTAAGGTTCGTGTCGGTAATTTATTTTCTGCGGATTTATTCTATACTCCGGATGTCGCCATGTTTGACGTGATGGAAAAATACGGCATTCTAGGCGTAGAAATGGAAGCCGCCGGTATTTATGGCGTGGCAGCGGAATACGGTGCGCGTGCATTGACTATCTGCACCGTATCCGACCATATTCGTACTCATGAACAAACCAGTGCGGAAGAGCGTCAGTTGACGTTTAATGAAATGATCAAAGTGGCGTTAGAAACCGTGTTAATTGACGATAAGGCTAACTAGTCAATTCCTTGAATGCTGCCTAATTTGCGTCATTCGGCAGCATTCTTTTGAGTGTGTTATCGCGGTATAAAATGAGAGCGACAGTTTGACTTCAAGGGAGTTATTTAAGGCTTAGAAGGAAGCGAGTTGCTATACGATGCTAAGTTAAAATGCAAAGAAGCAAGGTAAGCAACGTCAATAAATACGAAAATAATCCGGCTTGGCTATTGTTCAACACGGGTAAAACGAGTATAGTTCTGCACGTTTTTAATAGATAAATTTCATCTCTTAACGCATATCAATGAGGTTTTTATGGGTGGCATTAGCATTTGGCAATTGGCTATTTTGGTTTTAATCATTGTATTGTTATTCGGTACGAAGAAATTGCGTACGTTAGGTACGGATTTGGGCGAGTCTGTAAAAGGCTTTAAAAAAGCCATGAATGAAGAAGCCAAACCGGCTGATGCAAGTTTCGATAAAGTGGAACAAAAGCAAAAGGCACAACCGGAACAAGAAAAAAGCAAAGAAAAAGAACAGGCATAATCCGTGTTTGATATTGGTTTTTCTGAGGTTGTCTTAGTTTGTATTGTGGGCTTAGTGGTACTAGGCCCACAACGTTTACCGGTAGCCATTCGCACGGTCATGTCTTGGGTGCGAACTGTTCGTGGCTTGGCGGCGAATGTACAAAATGAACTAAAACAAGAATTAAAATTGCAAGAGTTGCAAGACAGCATTAAGAAAGCGGAAAGCTTGAATCTTAAGGCGCTGTCTCCCGAATTGGGCAAAACCGTTGAGGAATTAAAAGCCTCTGCGGATAAGTTGCGTGCCGATTTGGAACAAAAAGCAGCACAAAGTAATACTACGTTGCAAGATCAAATCAAGGAAATGAAAAGTGCGGTAGAAAATTCGGATGAAAATGACAATATTCATCCCGGTTCAAATGATCGCAACCCAATGGCTAACTATGACATTCTTGATGTTGAAGATTTTTCCGAACAAAATACAGAAGCCTTAGCCGTTGCAGAAATGTCGCGGAATTCGACCGCACTTTCTCCGGCAGAACAGGCGGAGCAAGAAGAAATTGAGCTAGATGACAAACTGGCTTATTACATCAATCAATATGATCCGGATAATCCTTTGCCGGCCAATTCAGAAAATGCCCATTCGGAGAAAACCGAACAATCCTCAAATAAAAGCTAGGGCGCAACCCTCAATTAGGATAATTTATGACCAGCGTTGACGATACTCAACCCCTCATCACTCATCTGGTAGAACTGCGCAACCGTTTATTACGCAGCATTATTTTCGTTGCTGTGGTATTTGTGGCGTTAGTTTATTTTTCCAACGAAATTTATAACTTTGTGGCAGCACCGTTAACAGCGAACTTGCCAAACGGTTCCAGCATGATTGCCACCAACATCGCCACGCCGTTTTTCACCCCAATTAAACTGACCGGCGTTGTTGCCATTTTTATTTCCGTGCCATTTTTGCTCTATCAAATTTGGGCATTTGTAGCACCGGCGTTATATCAACATGAAAAACGCCTGATTTATCCACTATTATTTTCCAGCACGCTGTTGTTTTATCTAGGCGTAGCTTTTGCTTACTATGTGGTATTCCCGTTAGTGTTCAGCTTTTTAACTAAAACGGC
Organism: Aggregatibacter valvarum; assembly: GCF_980468985.1. Taxonomy (NCBI): domain Bacteria; kingdom Pseudomonadati; phylum Pseudomonadota; class Gammaproteobacteria; order Pasteurellales; family Pasteurellaceae; genus Aggregatibacter; species Aggregatibacter valvarum. Next base: position 448,374 of record NZ_OZ413141.1, read on the forward strand.
ACCGGAAGGGGTGGCTATCGCGACCGACATCAGTAGCTACTTAGATTTTGTACTGACGTTATTCTTAGCTTTCGGTGTTTGCTTTGAAGTGCCGGTGGCGATTATTCTATTATGCTGGACTGGTGTTACCACACCGGAAGATTTAAAAGTCAAGCGCCCTTATATTATTGTCGGTGCGTTCTTTATCGGCATGCTTTTAACTCCGCCGGATGTATTCTCACAAACCTTGCTTGCTATTCCAATGTGTTTGTTATTTGAAGTGGGTGTATTCTTTGCGCGATTTTATCGTCCGCGTGAAGAAGACGAGGCCACTCAAGATGAAAACAACACAGCTAATCACTAATTCAATTCGGGAGATAATATGACACAACAAATTTTTACTGGTTTTCCAACTCGCCGTTTACGCCGCATGCGTAAACAGGATTTTAGCCGCCGCTTAATGGCTGAACATAAACTGACTGTTGATGATCTGATTTATCCCGTATTTATTATTGAAGGCGAAAATCATCGTGAAGCGGTGCCTTCCATGCCAAACGTAGAACGTTTAACCATAGACCAACTGTTAATTGAAGCGGGTTTATTGGTGAAATACGGCGTACCGGTGATTGCGCTGTTTCCTGTGGTGGAACAGGCGAAAAAATCCTTAATGGCGGAAGAAGCCTATAACCCGAACGGCTTGGTGCAACGCGCAGTGAAGGCACTCAAAGCCGCCTATCCTGACCTTGGCGTATTAACTGATGTGGCGCTTGACCCTTACACCCTACACGGACAAGACGGTATCATCGATGAAGAAGGCTACGTACTGAACGACATCACTACCGATATATTAATCAAACAAGCGCTGTCCCACGCAGAAGCCGGTGCAGACGTGGTCGCACCAAGCGACATGATGGATGGTCGCATCGGCAGAATCCGCAACGCCTTGGAAGAAAAAGGCTTTATTAACACCCTCATCATGGCTTACTCCGCTAAATATGCTTCCAACTATTACGGCCCGTTCCGTGATGCTGTGGGATCTTCAGGCAATTTAAAAGGCGGCGATAAAAAGACCTACCAATTAGATCCGGCTAACAGCGATGAAGGTTTACAAGAAGTAGCATTAGACTTGGAAGAAGGCGCCGATATGGTGATGGTAAAACCGGGTATGCCATATTTAGATTTAGTCTATCGCGTAAAACAACAATTCGGCGTACCAACCTTTGCCTACCAAGTGTCAGGTGAATATGCCATGCACATGGCGGCGATTCAAAACGGCTGGTTGAAAGAAAAAGAATGTATTATGGAATCTTTGCTTTGTTTCAAACGTGCAGGCGCTGACGGCATTTTGACTTACTTCGCCAAACAAGTGGCAGAATGGTTGTATTTAGAAGGGAAGAATAAATAACACATTGTCTTGTGTTTTCATCTCCTATCCATTATTGCCATGCGTATCCGGTATGCATATGGCAATTTCTCATTAACAAGAAGCCATCTGAAAAGTGCGGTCGTTTTTTCGTGCGTTTTCAGATGGCTTTTTTAATAATGAAGCCTGTATTTTAGCGTAATATCGCCGCCGTAGTATTATTCACGGCGTGCTGATTTTGGTCTAAAACTGGTGATAATCGCAGGGTTGGTGTCGATGTAGATGCCATTGATCAATTGCAGGCAATAAGGCACCGCACTAAAAATCCCTTGCACAATGACCTTACCCTCGCTGTCTTTAACGCCTTCTAAGGTTTCTTTGATGGCTTTCGGTTGCCCTGGTAAATTAAGAATAAGGCTATCTTTGCGAATCACACCCACTTGACGGGATAAAATGGCGGTTGGAACAAAATGCAAACTGACTTGGCGCATTTGTTCACCAAAGCCGGGCATTTCTCGATCGGCAATGGCTAATGTCGCATCCGGTGTGACATCCCGTTTTGCCGGACCGGTTCCGCCAGTGGTTAACACAAGGTGGCAATGTTGTTCATCCACCAATTCACATAACACTCGTTCGATTTCAGCTTGTTCATCCGGAATCAATCGTTCAACAACGCTAAAAGGATCCACTAAAGCCTGCTCCAACCAATGTTTTAATTCGGGAATGCCTTGGTCGGCATAAACGCCTTGAGAGGCTCTATCTGAAACGGAGACTAAACCGATTTTTAACTGCGTGTCCATAATTACTCCTTGTTATAAAAAATAATGCCGTATCATCATTTAAGGCGACAATACGGCATGAACTATTCGTGTTTCTCTCTTTTCTGTGGATACACTATTTCATCTTTTCTTTTAACTCTTCCAAAAGTTCCTGATGAATTTCTTCTTGCACCTCTTCAGGAATTGTTTTTTGGCCGCGATTTAATTTGATTCTAATGATAAGCGTAAGCACTAAACTGGCCACTAACACCCAAGGTGCCCAATAAAGCACGCTGCTGAATGACGAAAAGAGTGCATATAAAATTGCAACTTCACCTAACAAAAATGCGCGATCGACTTTATCCAATGGCCCATCATAAGGCTCATCGCCTTCCGCACTTTGTTTAGGAAATACATTCAAATCAAGTAGGATTGAAAGCAAAATCACCACACCGATTTGTAGCGGATCAAAAGGCGCAACAAACATAAAAGGAATGTATGCCGCTGTCATGGCAACAACATAGATGATTTTGGTTAAATATCGACTGCAACGAGACGTATGCTCAAAATCATAGATAAGAATATCGGCGAGATTATTCAGCAAGACAAGGTTAATAAATAGCCCAATTGGAATTAACCAAAAGAGCGATTGTCCGCCTAAAAGCACCGTGATGCCAATGACAATAGAGAGGATGCTAGAGAATACCGTAATATAGCTGGCTTTAATGCCCAAACGATCACACTGTGCGGCAATCGGATATAAAAAATGTTGGAATTTATATTTGAGGTTATTAATACTCATAATGTTTCCTTTAGAACGCATATAAATGGATATTGACTAAGACGGAAATCATGCCAACAAAATAATGAAGGCGATAACTTGCCCAGTTTATCAAAATAAAAGGAAAAATGCCGTAATTTTCTGCGACAAAATTGACCTTATTACTTCATTGTTTTTAACGCATTTATATTAAAGCAAGGCTAATCTTCTTATTTTCATGTAAGGCGATGGATCTTTCAAAGATATTTTCACCACGCGTCACTTAATTAAAGATCAACTATTATTGGTTTTAAACGATGATGAATTTTCACTAAGATTTTATCGATGACATACTGTTGCTAATTTCGCTTCTTTTTGTTGCGCACGGCGTTTTTGAAAAAACGCACTGAGTTTTTCACTGCATTCCTGTTGCAACACGCCAGCGGTGATTTCGATGGCATGGTTCATTTTGTAATCATCAAAGAAATGAAAACGGGAACCCACTGCCCCGGTTTTATAGTCAGCCGCACCAAACACCAAGCGCTTAATACGGCTGTGCAAAATCGCCCCGGCGCACATGGTGCAAGGCTCAAGGGTGACGTATAAGGTTGTGTTCAACAAGCGGTAATTTTGTAAGCGCTGGCCGCCTTGGCGTAGAGCAACAATTTCGGCGTGCGCCGTAGGATCAGAATCAATGATCGATAAATTCCATCCCTCGCCAATAATTTCCCCCTCCTCGCTCACTAACACAGCGCCCACGGGAATTTCACCCAAGGCTTCTGCTTTGTCTGCCAACATTAAGGCGTGGCGCATAAATTGTTCATCCAGTTGCTGTTGAGATTCAGTCATGAGGCTATTCAGATAAAAAGTGCGGTGGATTTCAAAAACGTTTCTAAAACCGACCGCACTTTGTTAGACGGAAAACGGATATTTAATCGGCTCGTGGCATTGATAACCCGTGACTTTGAAATCATCCATGGTGACCCAGGTTTCCAAGTCTTCTAAAGATTTAATGTCCGGATTAATTTCCAACTGCGGTGACGGGAAGGGCTCACGTTTTAATTGCACATCACGCATGAGTGCCAACTGGTCTTCATAAATGTGCGCATTCACAATGTGATGAAACGCCTGCCCTGCTTTTTTACCGGTAATTTGTGCCATTAACGCCAAGAAGGTAAATACTTGGATTTGGTTGAAATTCAAACCAAGCGGCACATCGCAAGAGCGTTGATAACTGGTGAGATATAACGTATCACCCAGCAAGGAAAACGTATGTGTGTGCATGCAAGGACGCAAACAACCCAAATCAAATTCACCCGGATTATAGAACGTCAAAATTTCGCCGCGATCATCAATGCCCTTGCTGAGGTTATTGACGATTTTGCGTAACTGATCGAGATGTTCCCCATTTGGTTTGCGCCAGCGTCTGCCCTGCACACCATACACGCGCCCCATATCATCGGTGCCTTTACGGTGCGGATTATTGAGCCAAGCCTGATTTTCGTTGGCATTGGCATCCCAGGTTTTGGTACCCAGTTTGCGGAAGTCGGCGGCATTGTCATAACCGCGAATATAGCCTAGAAATTCGGCAATCGCGGCTTTCCAATAACTTTTACGGGTGGTAATCAACGGAAATTGGTTGTTTGCCACATCGTAAGTCAAACCGGCGTTAATCACCGTTAAGCAACGTTTGCCGGTACGTTCGTTTTCGACCCAAACGCCTTCGTTAACAATGCGTTGGCACAAATCTAAATAAGCTTTCATAACAACACTATGTCGATTACCCTTTATTTTGTTTATACAGCGCTAAGGCTTGCGGCATTAGGCGTAATAAGTTCGCTTGGCGATCTTTATCACTTGGGTGTGTTGAACTTAATTTGTCTAAAATGCCTTGTGAGCCTGTTGAGGCTTTTTGCATTTTATCCCATAAGCCCGGCGCTGCTTCCGGGTTATAGCCGGATTTCGCCATTAAGAATAGCCCTACTTCGTCAGCTTCGGTTTCTGCACTGCGAGAATAAGGTTTATCCAAGCCCCAGTCTTTTGCTAAGCCTACAACGATGGAGCTACTGTCAGAACCGATTTGTGTTGCTAATGCCGTTTGGGCAACGTTGGCAATCACATTGGTAAATTGGCTAAGGTTAGTTTTCTTTTTACCATGTTCTTTTAAGGCGTGCGCCATTTCATGCCCCATCACAGTTGCGATTTCATCATCTGTGAGGTTTAAAGTTTCCACTAAGCCGGTATAAAACGCCATTTTGCCGCCCGGCATCGCCCAAGCATTAAGTTCTTTCGATTTAATCACTTCGATTTGCCAGTCAAAGGCTTGTCCGGTTTGGTTTTCGCGATTTGCATACGGCACCATTTTGTTGAAAATTTTGTGTACGCGTTTCGCTGTTTTGGAGTTGCTGTCAATTTGATTTTGGGATTTGGCTTCGTTAATCATATCACGATAGCCCATCGCAGCTTGTTGGTTAATTGAGGCAGAATCTGCACAAGCTGTTAAAATACCGACGATAGAGACGAGTGTTAATGTTTTAGCAAATTTGAACATAAATTTTCCCTCATAGATTTGTGTGTAAAAAAGACCGCACCTTAAAAGCGCGGTCTGTTTAGAATTTTATTATTTTTTTGCACGTTCAAATGAATCAAGGATTTCTTTACGCGCTGCGTCAACGCCTTCCCATCCTTCAACTTTTACCCACTTACCGGCTTCTAACGCTTTGTAGCTTTCGAAGAAGTGTTTGATTTGTGCTTTTAATAATTCCGGTAAATCGCCCACGTCTTTGATGTGGTCGTATTCTTTGCTTAATTTCGTGTGCGGTACCGCAACCACTTTCGCATCGCCACCGGCTTCATCGGTCATTTTCAACACGCCTACCGGACGGCAACGAATCACAGAGCCGGGTTGTAACGGATACGGTGTTGGCACTAATACGTCAACCGGGTCGCCGTCAGAAGATAAGGTGTTGTTCACATAACCGTAGTTTGCCGGATAGAACATCGCGGTTGCCATGAAACGGTCTACAAATAATGTGCCGGTTTCTTTGTCTACTTCATATTTGATTGGATCAGAGTTTGCAGGGATTTCAATAACAACATAGATGTCATCTGGTAATTCTTTACCTGCCGGTACGCTTTCTAAGCCCATTTGTTATTCCTTCTTGTGAGTTAAATAAACGTCGCAATTATAGCGGTAATCGACTTCATTTGTCGAGTTGAGGGAAAATGACATGATAAAATTCGGTTGTCTTTTGTTATTGTACTATTATAATAGTCCAAAATTTTTGAGAGAGGATTTTATAATGACAACACAAAAACGCCCTTCCTTACTTGGTGGCGCGATGATTATCGCAGGTACGGCAATTGGTGCCGGTATGCTTGCCAACCCAACATCCACTGCCGGTGTTTGGTTTTTCGGTTCAATTGCGATTCTGATTTACACTTGGTTTTGTATGACCACGTCGGGCTTAATGATTTTAGAAGCCAATTTACATTATCCGACCGGCGCCAGTTTCGATACCATTGTGACCGATTTATTAGGCAAAGGCTGGAATGTGATTAATGGCTTGTCCGTCGCCTTTGTACTTTACATTCTTACTTATGCTTACATCACTTCCGGCGGCAGCATTACGGAAAGTTTCCTGAATCAGTTAGGTGAAAACGTGGAAGTGGGACGCACTGCAGGTTCCTTGATTTTCTGTTTTGTATTGGCAGCGTTTGTATGGTTTTCCACCAAAGCGGTTGACCGTTTTAGTACGGTGTTAATCGCCGGGATGATAATTTCTTTCTTCCTTTCCACCTCCGGCTTGTTGAGTTCGGTGAAAGCCGATGTGTTGCTTAACACGGTGGCACAGGGCGAACAACAATATTTACCTTATATTTTGACCGCACTTCCGGTGTGTTTGGTGTCGTTCGGTTTCCACGGCAACGTCCCGAGTTTGGTGAAATACTATGATCGTGACGGCAACCGCGTGATGAAATCTATTTTCCTAGGTACCGGTTTGGCGTTGATTATTTATATTTTGTGGCAGCTTGCCGTTCAAGGTAACTTACCGCGTTCTGAATTTGCACCGGTGATTGCCAAAGGCGGTGATGTGGCGGCCTTATTAGAAGCCCTGAATAAATACATCCAAACGGATTACATTGGTATTATTTTGAATTTCTTTGCCTACATGGCCATCGCCAGTTCTTTCCTTGGTGTCACCTTAGGCTTATTCGATTACATCGCTGACTTGTGTAAATTTGACGACAGTCGCTTAGGACGCACGAAAACGACATTAGTCACTTTCCTGCCGCCGTTATTGCTGAGTTTGCAATTCCCGTTCGGCTTCGTTATCGCCATTGGTTACGCGGGGCTAGCTGCGACGATTTGGGCTGCCATCGTGCCGGCGTTGTTGGCAAAAGCCAGCCGCAAAAAATTCCCGAATGCCACCTATCGTGTACACGGAGGCAACTTCATGGTGTATTTCGTGATTTTGTTCGGATTATTGAATATCTTCGCACAAGTGGCATTACAGTTCGGTTGGATTGCCGACTTCAAAGGATAATATGCAAGATAAGCAAAGCGTGTATGACAAGGACGGTTTTTTCGACCTGTACCAGAAACTGCGCAGTAACCCGAACAGTTTAAATGAAATCGTTGAAAAGCCCACCATGTTGGGCTTAGTCGGCGGCGTGTCAGGCAAGCGTATTTTAGATTTAGGCTGTGGTTGCGGAGAACACCTCAAGCTCTATTTAGAACGGGGCGCCGCATTTGTTGTCGGCATCGATTTATCTCAAACTATGTTGCAACAGGCAGCAAAAAATCTTGCAGAATTTCGACCGCACTTTTTACTGGAGCAAGTCCCCATGGAACGTTTAGATCAGTTAAATGAGGGCGATTTTGATTTAATCACCAGTTCCTTTGCTTTTCATTATGTGCAGGATTTTTCTGCTTTGTTAGCAAAAATTCATGCCAAACTGAAACCAAACGGACAATTGGTTTTCTCTCAAGAACATCCTATTGTGACTTGTTACCAAGGTGGCGAACGTTGGGAAAAAGACGCGCAAAAACGCCAACTCGCCTATCGTCTGAATTTCTATCGGGATGAAGGCGAACGCCAACGCAATTGGTTTAAGCAACCTTTCACTACCTATCACCGCACCACGGCAACCATCATTAACAATTTGATTTCCGCCGGTTTTCACATTGAGCAAATAGCGGAACCCATGCTTGCAGACCAACCGCAATGGCAGGATGAATTTAAAGATTTACAACATCGCCCGGTGTTGTTGTTTGTTAAGGCGAGAAAAAACACATAAAGTGCGGTCGATTTTTGACGTGTTTTTGAGAAAAGAAGGCGGACAAGTGGTCCGCCTTTTAGCGCAGAAAATATCTGCTTTCCGAGTGATAAAAAGTTAGCGCAAGAATGCCGGAATTTTGCTTTCGTATTCTGCGATTTTGTCTTCGTGTTGAAGGGTTAAACCGATATTATCCAAGCCGTTTAACAAACAATGACGGCGGAATTCATCCAGTTCAAAGGTATAAACTTTGTCGCCCACAGTAACGGTCATCGCTTCCAAATCCACATGGATTTGTTTACCCTCATTTGCCCAAACCCATTGGAAGATTTCTTCTACTTCCTCTTCGCTTAAACGAATCGGTAACATGTGGTTGTTCAAGCTGTTGTTATAGAAAATATCCGCAAAACTGGGTGCGATCATCACTTTGAAACCGTAATCGGCAAGCGCCCAAGGGGCGTGTTCACGCGAAGAACCACAGCCGAGGTTTTTACGTGCTAATAAAATCGTTGCGCCTTGATATTGTGGGTAATTCAGCACAAATTCCGGATTCGGCTTGGTGCCTTCTACATCCAAATAACGCCATTCGTGGAATAAGTGTTTGCCGAAACCTACGCGGGTAATGGCTTGTAAAAATTGTTTTGGAATAATCGCATCTGTGTCCACATTCGCGGCATCCAATGGCACTACTAAGCCTGAAAGTTGTTTGAATCCTGCCATTTTCTGCTCCTTAATTTAATGTCACGTCACGAATATCAACGAATTTACCGAACATTCCCGCTGCGGCAGCCATGGCTGGACTCACCAAGTGAGTGCGACCGTTACGGCCTTGGCGACCTTCAAAGTTACGGTTTGAAGTGGAAGCACAACGTTCCCATTCACCTAAACGGTCATCGTTCATCCCTAAACACATGGAACAACCCGGATTGCGCCATTCTGCGCCCGCTTCGGTAAAGATTTTATCCAAGCCTTCTTTTTCCGCTTGTTCTTTGACTAAACCGGAACCCGGCACCACTAAAATACGTTTTACATTATCGGCTTTTTTGCGGCCTTTCATCACCGCCGCAGCGGCGCGTAAATCTTCGATACGGGCATTCGTGCAAGAGCCAATAAATACTTGATCCACCGGAATATCTTTTAAATTGGTGTTAGCTTCTAAGCCAATATAATTCAAGGCTTTTTCAGCAGAAGCACGCGTTACCGGATCAGTCATTTCCATTGGATTCGGCACTAATTGATCGATACCGATCACTTGTCCCGGGTTTGTGCCCCAAGTGACTTGTGGTGCGATATCTTTGGCATCTAAGGTTAGCACCGCATCAAATTTCGCATCGTCGTCAGATTTTAAGGTTTTCCAATAAGCGACTGCATCATCCCAATCTTTACCTTTCGGTGCATGTGGGCGGCTTTTTAAATAGTCGAAAGTGATTTCATCCGGTGCGATTAAACCGGCTTTGGCACCCATTTCAATTGCCATGTTGCATACTGTCATTCTGCCTTCCATAGAAAGGTCACGAATAGCCTCGCCACAAAATTCCACCACATGGCCTGTGCCGCCCGCCATGGTTGTTTTACCGATAATGGCAAGAATAATATCTTTTGCGGTAATGCCCGGTGCCACTTTGCCACGCACTTCAATTTTCATGCTTTTTGCACGGGCTTGCTTTAAGGTTTGGGTGGCTAATACGTGTTCTACTTCTGAGGTGCCGATACCAAATGCCAAAGCACCGAATGCACCGTGGGTGGCGGTATGGGAGTCACCACAAACGATTGTCATGCCCGGCAAAGTTAAGCCTTGTTCAGGCCCCATGACATGCACGATACCTTGTTCTCTTGTGGTCATATCGAACAATTTGATCCCCGTTGCTTTGGTATTTTTATCAAGCTCTAACACCTGAATTTTCGCTTGACCTTCAAGCTTATTAATATCGCGTACTTGGGTAGAAATACTGTGATCCATGGTGCCGAAAGTTTTACTTACTTGACGCACTTGACGGTCTGCCACACGTAGCCCATCAAAAGCTTGTGGACTGGTTACTTCATGGATTAAATGACGGTTAATATACAAAATCGGCGTTTCGCCTTCAGCTTCGTATACCACGTGGGCATCGAATAATTTTTCGTAAAGAGTTTTTGCCATAATTTTTCTCAATTCGTTAGGGGCTTTGTTAGAGTAGTAAGTTTTAAATTGTCTGTTGGTATTTTTCTAATCCATTCGCAACTTTAGATGGATAGAACTCTATCACTTGATAATCTGCTATTTGGTGTTGGTGAAATGGATCTTGTTCAATAATTTGATTTACTTCATCAAGATCTTTTGCATTCATAATAATGATCCCACCAGTTCTAGGTTCTTTACGCCCAGACATTAGAAACTTACCTTGTTGATAAAACTTATCTAAAAATGTTCTGTGTTCAGCTAGAAATTCTTCAATTTTCTCTAAAGGTTGAATATAGGTTAATGAAACAATAAACATATAATCTCCTTTTTTCTAGGGACGCTTACTCGCCTTTATTAAATTTGTTGATGGTGGGCAAAAATGCCCACCCTACGATTAGATTGCTTCAGCAATCAATGTACCCATTTCCGCCGTTAAAACAGGGGCAGAGTCATCGGCTAAATCACCGGTACGGTGACCATTGGCTAAGACTTTTTGTACCGCATTTTCAATGGCATCTGCTGCTTCGTTTAAGTTAAAGCTGTAACGCAACATCATCGCGGCAGAAAGAATTTGTGCGATTGGGTTGGCAATGCCTTTGCCTGCGATATCCGGTGCAGAACCGCCAGCCGGTTCATATAAGCCGAAACCTTCTTCATTTAAGCTAGCAGATGGCAACATCCCCATAGAACCTGTGATCATCGCCGCTTCATCAGAAATAATATCACCGAAAATGTTAGAGCAGAGGAGCACATCGAAAGACTCAGGTGCTTTGATGAGTTGCATGGTCGCGTTGTCGATATAAATGTGATCTAAGGTGACTTCAGGGTACTCTTTCGCCACTTCGGTCACGGTTTCACGCCATAAAATTGACGCTTGTAATACGTTGGCTTTATCCACAGAAGTCACATGTTTACGACGTTTCATTGCCGCATCAAAAGCTGCACGTGCAATGCGTTCGATTTCATATTTGTAATAAACTTCCGTATCGAATGCTTTGGTTTGTGCGCCTTCGCCTTCACGACCTTTTGGTTGACCAAAATAAATCCCGCCTGTTAATTCACGAATCACCACCATATCAAACCCTTTCGCTGCGATGTCTGCACGTAATGGACAGAATTTTTCCAAGCCTTTATAAAGGGTTGCAGGACGAAGATTGCAGAATAATTTGAAATGTTTACGCAATGGTAATAATGCACCACGTTCCGGTTGTTGATCCGGCGGTAAATTTGTCCATTTTGGACCGCCTACGGAACCGAATAAAATCGCATCGGCCTCTTCACAGCCTTTTAAGGTTTCGGCTGGTAATGGGCAACCGCAGTTATCAATTGCGGCACCGCCGACATAAAACTCTTTGAAGTTAAGTTTAAAACCGAATTTTTCTTGGACTTTGTTTAATACTTTAATGGCTTCCGCCATGACTTCCGGGCCGATACCGTCACCCGGTAGAACTGCGATGTTGTATGATTGCATATTGAATTATCCTTTATTTGTTATTTAGTTGTAGGGACAGGCTTTATGCCTGTCCGATTACTCGTTAATATTGGACAGGCATAAAGCCTGTCCCTACGAAGGGATTAATGATTTTTGTGATTCTTAATATCCGCCACCTTATGCGCGCGATAAATTGCATTAATCGCATGCACTAACGCCAACGCAGAAGATTCAACGATATCTGTCGCTAAACCCACACCATGGAATTTACGGCCTTCGTGTTCAACTACGATATCCACCTGACCTAACGCTTCAGCACCTTCGCCTTTGGCGGTTAAGTTATAGTGAGACATTTTGATCTCTAAACCGGTTAAATTTAAGATGGCGTTATAAACCGCATCGACCGGGCCGTTACCGCCGATTGACGAAGTGCTTAATTTCTCACCGTCTAACTGTAATTGAACAAAGGCAGTCGCCGGATATTCTTTGGTGGAATGCGCAGAAAGTTTATCTAACACCAAACGATCTTCATCGCCTTGTTGCATATCAATGAACGCCAAGGCTTCCAAGTCATAATCGAACACTTGGCCTTTTTTGTCCGCCAATTTCAAGAAAGATTCATACAATTTATCCAAGTCGTAATCTTGCTCAGTGTAGCCCATGTCGGTCATGTGGCCTTTCACCGCGGCACGGCCGGAACGCGCGGTTAAGTTCAATTTCTCTTTCTTCAAACCGATAGTTTCCGGAGACATGATTTCGTAGGTGTTTTTGTTTTTCAACATACCGTCTTGGTGAATACCGGACGAATGCGCAAAGGCGTTTGAGCCGACAATGGCTTTGTTCGGTTGAATAGGCATATTGCAAAGCTGGCTGACCATTTGGCTGACACGATGAATTTCTTGCGTGTTGATGCGTGTATCCACACCCATAAATTCTTGACGAACTTTCATCGCCATCACCACTTCTTCCAATGCGGTGTTGCCTGCGCGCTCGCCGATGCCGTTGATAGTACATTCAATTTGGCGTGCACCGTTTTGTACGGCGGTTAAAGAGTTGGCGGTCGCCATACCTAAATCGTTGTGGCAGTGCACGGAAATCACGGCTTTATCGATGTTTGGTACGCGGTTACGCACTTGAGCAATGATATTGCCGTATTCATTTGGTAAGCAGAAACCAACGGTATCTGGAATGTTTACAGTGGTTGCACCCGCATTAATTGCGGCTTCAACAATACGACAGATATTATCAATACCTGTACGGCCGGCATCTTCGCAAGAAAATTCCACATCGTCAGTGTAGTTACGCGCGCGTTTCACTGCCGCCACCGCCATTTCAACCACATCGTCAAAGGTGCGTTTTAATTTGGCTTCAACGTGTAATGCGGAGCTGGCAATGAAGGTGTGAATACGGAAAGCTTCCGCCACTTTTAAGGCTTCATACGCCGCGTCAATGTCTTTTTCTACCGCACGGGAAAGTGCTGCGACACGACTATTTTTGATATGGCGTGCGATAGTTTGTACGGATTCAAAATCCCCTTGCGAAGAAACCGGGAAACCGACCTCCATCACATCCACACCTAAACGTTCAAGCGCCAAAGCAATCTGTAATTTCTCTTTAACGGTTAAGCTTGCTTTTAACGCTTGTTCCCCATCACGCAAGGTGGTATCAAAAATAATAACGCGATCTGTCATAACATTTTCCTTCTTTCAATCACTCAAAGTGCGGTCATTTTTTACGGCATTTTTTAAAACGAAAAAACCCGCAAAGTAGAGTGCGGGTTTAAATTTTGAGGGTTTTACATTTGACTGTTTTTCATCCACAACTTAGCCGCACAAAGCATGTGAGAGCAGCAGGTTGAGGGAGAAAGAAACAGTGTGAAACATGAAAAATCCTAGTGTATAAAAATCTGTAAACGTGCGTCACATATTACGGATTTAAGCTAGTCTGTCAAATGATAAATCAGCATATTCTCTCTGTTTTTGCCGATTTTATGAAATTTAGTTAGAGATAAACTTTGTATTAAGCATATAACTTAGAAAAATATTCTAATTTTGCTGTTTGAAGCCAGTTTTTATTCTGATAGAAGTTTATTTACTGAAAAAATCGACTTTTTTTAGTTTAAATCTAAAAAAAGTGCGGTGTGTTTTTTCAATGTTTTTAAAGACATCGAAAAATCACCGCACTTTAGAGGCGAACCTTGTAGCCACTAATGGGGATTAAATGCCCAACTTCCATCCGTGTGCAATTCTAATTGCTGCTGATGTAATGGCACGAGGGTAGAACGATGTCCCACACTGATAATGGTGGTATTTGGCAATTCTTCACGAATTAAGCGATACATGGCGTGTTCCATGCCTTCGTCTAAGCTGGCGCTGGCTTCATCAAGGAAAGCAACTTTCGGTTTGTGTAATAACAAACGGGCAAATGCCAAGCGTTGTTGTTCACCAAGAGAGAGAATGCGGCTCCAGTCTTGTTCCTGTTCTAAACGATCCTGTAAATGGGCTAATTGAACCTGTTCCAATACCCGCGTGATCTTAGCCAAATCCACGTTTTCAGTGGTATCCGGATAATAGAGCGCGGTGAGCAAATTGCCTTGTGGCAAATAAGGGCGTTGCGACAAGAACAGGGTATTGTGTTGCGGGCAGAATATTTTGCCTTCTGCATAAGACCATAAACCGGCAATGGTGCGTAATAAGGTAGTTTTCCCGACACCGGATTGACCTTGAATTAATAATGAATTCCCTTGTGTTAAGGTGAGATTTAAATCTTTAATTAAGATTTTGCCCATAGGCGATTTCACGCTAAGGTGTTGGAAAATCACATCCGTAGGGTGATCAGTAATATCGGTTTTACTTTGTTTTTGCGCGGCTTCGACGCTGTAGTGAAAGCCGGTTAAACGGTCTAACGTGGCTTTGTATTCGGCAAAACTATCGTAGGTGTTACGGAAGAAAGAAAGATTGGAATGCAACTTGCCAAAGACTTGCAAGGTTTGCATCAGATCGCCCAATTTAATTTGTTTTTCAAAATAGCGGCCCACTTGAATGAGTAGAGGGAATACCACGGAAATTTGACTGACCACCAAGTTGAATCCGGAGAATTTTAGGGCTCGGAAGACGATATCCCACATGTTATCGATAACGGCGCGGAATTGTTTGTATAACCGACTTTTTTCCACTTTTTCACCGGCGTAGAATGCAATGCTTTCCGCATATTCTTTAACACGGATTAAGGAATAACGGTAATTCGCGTTTAATTTTTCGTTCGCGAAGTTAAGGCGAATTAACGGTTTACCAAGCCAGAAAGCAATCAGCGTGGTGAAAATCACATAAGCGAATACTAAATAGACCATAGCGCGCGGAATTTCTATACCTAGCAAGGTCATTGGTCCGGCTAAGCCCCACAATAAAATCGTGTAAGAAATCATGGAGGTCACGGCATCAATCACACCAGTGCTGAGGGAAAGTGTGGTTTTTACATAAGATTGTATGTCTTGTTGAATCCGTTGATCCGGGTTATCGAGATTGTTGCCGATGTATTGGCTTTTATAATAAGCCCGCTTATCCATCCATTTTTCTAAGAGTTCTGTATTTAGCCATTCAATCCAGTTAATGGAAAAGCGCTGGTTTAAATAATAGCTGATAAGTGCGGCTGCCACAGAAAAGCCGGCAATAAAACAGAACAAAATCATCTGCTCCCAAAAGACGGTTTGGTTAAATTCCTGCAATGCGGTGTACATATTGTTATACCACGTGGAATGCACCAAGCTCAGACGTACACTAAAGAGGGTGAGGGTCACGATCAAGACGAAGAATAATAATGGTTTAATGCTGCGTTTTGGCGAAAGATAACCGCCGGCAAACATCCAAAATTGTTTGCCCCAATGGGTCAGGCGAACTAATAGAAAAATGCCGAGACTGAAGAAAATAACCGTGAGCGCCAGTGTGCGGGCGATCCAAAGTGAAGAGGTAATGATCTCTTGAGTATAATCCATAACGTATTCCCATAGACAAAAGTGCGGTAAGTTTACACGGTGTTTTGATCAAATCAAGAAGATGATGAAGATATGAACAACACCGCAAGCGTATTCTTTCAATGCGAAGATTTTTGTGTGATTAGGCTAAAATTTTCTGTTATCAACGCTCATTTTTTGGTAAATTTAGCCCAATTTTTTTAACGCTCAAAAGAGCCATGATTAATACAAATTAGTGGAACACATATGTTATTTAAAAAAATTCGCGGTTTATTTTCTAACGATCTTTCTATTGACCTCGGTACAGCAAATACGTTGATTTACGTCAAAGGGCAAGGCATCGTGTTGGATGAACCTTCTGTGGTGGCGATTCGCCGAGATCGCAGTGGCTCGCTGAAAAGTATTGCGGCAGTGGGTCGTGAGGCTAAACAAATGTTAGGCCGTACCCCAAAAAGCATTGAAGCGATTCGTCCGATGAAAGACGGTGTCATTGCCGATTTCTTCGTGACCGAAAAAATGTTGCAATATTTCATTAAACAGGTGCATAGCGGCAATTTCATGCGTCCAAGCCCGCGTGTGTTAATTTGCGTGCCGGCAGGCGCAACGCAAGTAGAACGTCGTGCCATCAGAGAATCCGCTATTGGTGCCGGTGCACGCGAGGTCTATTTAATCGAAGAACCGATGGCTGCGGCTATCGGGGCAAAATTGCCGGTTTCCACCGCTATCGGTTCCATGGTGATTGATATCGGCGGCGGTACGACCGAAGTTGCGGTGATTTCCTTGAACGGTATCGTGTATTCTTCTTCCGTGCGTATTGGTGGTGACCGCTTTGATGAAGCGATTGTGACCTATGTGCGCAAAAATTTTGGTTCGATTATCGGGGAGCCGACCGCAGAACGCATTAAACAGGAAATCGGTACTGCCTACATTCAAGACGGCGACGAAATTAAAGAAATGGAAGTGCACGGCTCCAACATTGCGGAAGGTGCGCCACGCTCCTTTACGTTAACGTCAAAAGACGTTTTAGAAGCTATTCAACAACCGTTAAGTGGCATTGTGGCGGCAGTACGAACTGCCTTGGAAGAATGTCAACCGGAACACGCTGCGGACATTTTTGAACGTGGCATGGTCTTAACCGGTGGTGGTGCGTTATTACGTAACATTGATGTGTTACTTTCCAAAGAATCCGGTGTGCCGACCATTGTTGCTGATGAGCCACTTACATGTGTTGCACGCGGTGGTGGTGAGGCATTGGATATGATTGATATGCACGGCGGCGACATTTTTAGTGAAGAAATCTAATCATGTTTAAAAAGTGCGGTGAATCATTTTGATGTTTTTACCCAGACAATGTTAATCACCGGGTAAATCGTTTCATACGATAAAACATAATTATCTCTTAATGCCGGCCTGTTGCTTAACTGACCGGCATTGCCGTTGATATTGACCGCACTTTTGTTTTGAGGAATGCTCTTATCATGAAGCCTATTTTTGGAAAAACCCCGCCTTTAGGACTCAAGCTTTTTCTCGCTGTCATTGCCTCATTAGGGTTAATTGCCTCAGACAGACAAACGACAACGATGATTCAAGCCCGTTCATTGTTAGAAACGGCTGTTGGCGGATTGTATTATTTAGCCAATACGCCACGCACGGTGTTGGATGGGGTTTC
Organism: Aggregatibacter valvarum; assembly: GCF_980468985.1. NCBI lineage: Bacteria > Pseudomonadati > Pseudomonadota > Gammaproteobacteria > Pasteurellales > Pasteurellaceae > Aggregatibacter > Aggregatibacter valvarum. Next base: position 465,746 of record NZ_OZ413141.1, read on the forward strand.
CGATAATTTGGTCGATACCAATAAATTGCAAATCGAAAATAAAGCATTAAAAGATCAATTACGAGAAAAAAACGCGGATCTTTTATTGCTGGATCAATTAAAAGTCGAAAACCAACGTTTGCGACTGCTCCTAAATTCGCCACTACGGATTGATGAATATAAGAAAATTGCTGAAGTTCTGACGGCGGAAACCGATATTTATCGCCAACAAGTGGTGATTAATCAAGGTGAAAAAGATGGCGCTTATATTGGTCAGCCGGTGATTGATGAAAAAGGCGTGGTCGGGCAAATTATTGCGGTGGGCGAGCATACCAGCCGAGTGTTATTAATTACGGATATCGCCCATTCTATTCCAGTTCAAGTGTTGCGCAATGACGTGCGCATGATTGCCAGTGGCACCGGGCATAATGACGAATTGGTTTTAGATAACGTTCCACGATCAGTGGATATTGAAAAAGGCGATTTACTGGTGACCTCCGGGCTGGGAGGGCGTTTTTTAGAGGGCTATCCGGTTGCGATTGTCGAATCGGTATCGCGTGATGGGCAAAATTATTTTGCCACCGTTACAGCAAAACCCTTAGCCTTTATTGATAAATTACGCTACGTCTTATTGCTGTGGCCGACAAATGAAGATACGCGAAAAGCCAATCCTATTACACCGGCAGATGTGCGTAAAGCGGTTGAGCAACGATTAGCGACACAAGGCAATGAAGCACAAAAAGTGAAAAAAGCCCTTGTTCCTGATGTTCCACCGGCAGAACAGACACCTTCAGAAGCGACATCGGATTTGCCGACAGAGGCACCCCATGAAAATCCTGTAGAAGCCGTGCCAGTAGAGGATAAACCGCCAAGGGAGGAGGATTAATGCAAAGTCGTGTTATTTTTAAATACATTGCGTTAACCGCAATATTTCTACTTGCCTTGGTGATGGAAATAATGCCGTGGCCTAATGGTTTTCAAAGTGTTAAACCGGCGTGGGTCGTGTTGATTTTCATGTATTGGGGATTGTCGATTCCCAACCGTGTAAGTATTGGTTGGGCATTTATGATTGGTATTCTGTGGGATGTGGTATTAGGCACGATCTTGGGCGCGCACGCACTAGTGTTGTCTATCTTTGCCTACTTAATTACCAAAAATCACCTTGTCTTTCGTAATCTTTCACTTTGGATGCAAAGCTTGCTGGTGATTTTCTTTGTCTTTGCGATCCGTTTTAGCATCTTCTTAATTGAATTTTTAGTTCATCGCGCCACCTTCGATTGGCGAGAGATTTTTGGTGCCATGATTAGCGGTCTTTTATGGCCGTGGTTATTTTTACTCCTTAGAAGCCTCCGCCGTCGTCTAGGATTAAGTTAACCTACCTTGACGCTTAACAAGGCAATGTACATCCATCATGATAAACATCATAACGAAAAGGGAGCTTAATCGCTCCCTTTTGTTGTGATTCATAAATCAACTTTCTTTAAACGCATTTATTTTTTGTAAATGATGCGAAATCTGCTTGAATTTGTGCGTTTCTACAGCATCCCAAATCACCTCATAATAAGGCGATAATACCTCTGCGCTACGTTGGGAATCTAAAACACCGTCTTCCACCGACAAGAACACCAAACAGCGACCTTTATTTTTCAAACGGAAATCTTCCACGCACTTGGTGGCAATGTCTTCATATTCTTCCGGGCGATCGATCTTGACTCCCATATTTTCCTGCGGAAATAAATTCGGGTTGAAAATCGCCTGCTTAATGCCACACAAAAAACCAATGCGTTCCGCCCAATACCCGCCAAGCCCGACACCACAAATTAAGGGATTTCTGTCTTTCGATTCGGAGACCAATTTATGCACTTCGTTTAAAAGAAATTGCATATCATGGCGCGGATGCAATGTGCTGTAGTTAATAAAGCGAACGTCATCATCGATGAATTTTAGTTGCAACACTTTTTCGTGATTGCCCGGACTACTGGAATCAAAACCGTGTAAATAAATAATCATTTCATTACTCCAACCTGATGACGATGCTTTTGTTCTAAATGTAAGATCATTTGCAAGGCAATATCAATGCCACTGGTTTTCTCGATCATCTCAAGCCCCGGGCTGGCATTGACTTCCAACACCAACGGACCGTTGGCGGAACGGATTAAATCCACGCCAGCCACATCTAAGCCTAGCACTTTCGTTGCGTTTAAGGCAATGTGTTTTTCCTGTTCGGTTAAGATGACTTTTTCTGCGCTGGCACCACGATGGCAATTTGCGCGAAATTCGCCACCTTGCCCAATGCGTTGCATCGCCGCGACAATGCGTTCTCCTACCACAAAACAGCGTAAATCGGCGCCTTGCGCTTCTGCAATAAATTCCTGGGCTAACGTCGGCACGTTCGCCTGCTTTAATGTTTCTAACATACTGACCGCACTTTGTGGCTGCTCCGCTAACACCACGCCAATCCCTTGCGAACCACTCAAGGTTTTCAAAATAATCGGGGTGCCAATATGCCGTACGGCATCATTCGCCTTGGTTTCCAGCCCACCAAGCAACGAGGTTGGCACGGCAATGCCATTCACCAGTAATAACTGCAAGCTCAACCATTTATCACGCGCTTTCACAAAAGCATCGGCATGATTCAAACAAGGCACATTTAATGCCTGAAAATAATGCAATACGGCACAGCCCATTTGCATACTGGCGGTGCCAAAGCGGGGTAACACCGCGTCATATTGGGGTAACAGATAAGGCGCGCTTTCCACATCCGGCTGATAATAAAGCGCAAAGTGCGGTGGATTTTGTTGGAGTTTTATTAAACAACGATTCGGATCGAGAATATCCATGTGATGGCCGTTTGCTTCCGCCGCCTGTTTTAAACGCCGACAGCTATACAAACGTGGCTCACGGCACAACATTAATAGTTTCATAGGGAGTGTTTTTTTACCGTATTTAATTCTCACCGGCTTTTTCTCCGATGAGAATAAAAGCCTCAATCATATAGCAAATTAGATTCATTTACCTATTGCTAAAATTAACGGCATTCTACCTCAAACACTTGGCGAACTCTTTATTCTTTTGTATATCCGCTATAAAATTGATGCATTTATTGACAAGACAAAAGGAAACATCATGTTTGTAACTATTTATGGTCGCCTAAGCTGCCCGTACTGCGTGCGCGCCAAAGCGTTAGCCGAAAAGCTAAAAAACTCATTCGCGGATTTTGATTATCGTTATATTGATATTATTGAACAAGGCATGAGCAAAGAGGATATTGCCAAAATTATCGGTAAGCCGGTGCAAACCGTCCCGCAAATTTTAGTGGATGAAAAACCAATTGGAGGCTGCACTGACTTTCAAGCTTTCGTGCGTGAACGATTTGGCGTGGAATAAGTGATTTTATCCACATCGATCAAAAAACGGATTAGCCTAATAAGCTAATCCGTTTTTCTTTGGGTTGACTGCCATGCAAGATTAAAAGATTTCTTCCGCGGCAAAGAAATAAGCAATCTCACGCGCCGCACTTTCCGGGCTATCGGAACCATGCACGGAGTTTTCCCGTTGACTTAATGCAAAATCACGACGAATCGTGCCTTCTGCTGCCGTTTCAGGATTGGTTGTTCCCATTAAAGTGCGGTAGTCTTGCACCGCGTTTTCTTTTTCTAACACGCTCACGAATACCGGTGCCGAAGTCATGTATTCCACTAATGGCTCAAAAAAAGGTTTGCCTTGGTGTTCGGCGTAAAAGCCTTCTGCTTGTTCTCTGTTCAACTGAACTATTTTCGCGGCGGCAATATTGAATCCTTGTTGCTCAAAGCGCGCCAAAATCGCGCCGATTAAATGACGCTTTACGGCATCCGGTTTAATAATAGATAACGTTCGTTGTAAGCTCATTTCACATCCTCTTACTGTTGTTTTGCTTTAGCTAATAATAAATTGGCAAGGGTTTGCACACCGATACCGGTCGCACCGGTCGCCCATAAGTCGCTTGGGGTTTTGCGATACGTGGCGGAACAATCAATGTGTAACCAATGTTGTTGATAATTTTTGACGAAATAAGATAAAAATGCGGTTGCGGTGCTCGCACCTGCGCCCACCGGAACCGTGCCGGTATTGGCAATGTCAGCGAACGCCGTTTTAATTTGTCCGCGATGTAATTCCGCGAAAGGCAAGCGCCAAAATGGCTCGTGTTCTTGCTCGGCAGAACGGAATAAATCGGCGACCAACTGATCATCCATGGATAGCACGCTGTGATAATCATTGCCTACCGCCACTTTTGCCGCACCGGTTAAGGTCGCACAATCCACAATAAATTGAGGCTGTTGTGCATCCGCATCAATTAAACCATCCGCCAACACTAAGCGCCCTTCGGCATCCGTATTAAGAATTTCTACGCTGACACCGTTACGATATTGGATAATGTCACCCAATTTAAAGGCGCGGCTACTCACCAAGTTTTCTGCGCAGCAAAGGAATAATTTCACCCGTTGATTTAAACCACGCAAAATCGCCAAGCCTAACGCCCCCGTCAATAACGCGGCGCCGCCCATATCCGTACGCATGGTGCTCATACCATCACTCGGTTTAATGCTGTAGCCACCACTGTCAAACGTAATGCCTTTGCCCACCAAACAGGCCAACACCGGCGCGTCCGGATTGCCGGTTGGATTAAAATCCAACTGCAACATGGCCGGCAGATTTTGCGAGCCTTTCCCCACTTGCCATAAACCATGATAACCTCGTTCCAGCAAGGCTTCTCGAGAAACGATGGAAAAACTGACCGCACTTTGCTTCGCAGCTTGCTCTGCCATCTGCCCGATAAACTTTGCGGCGCGTTGAGCAAGCTCTTCCGGCGTTAAAATGGCTGCCGGCAAATTAATGATTTCTCGCACGAAATCGCCGCATTGAATGCGATAACTTAGCTCTCGTTGTTGCTCGGAAGATAGCGTCGGAAACTGCAGTTTAAACTGCTTTTTCGCATTGTAAAAACCTTGATAAAACGCCCAACAACTTTCCAACTGCCAGCCTTCCCCGCTTAACGCAACATCAGAAATCCCCTGATTTTGTAACTTCCGCGCGGCTTTTTGTATGGAAGTGCGGTCGGAAAAATCGGTTAAATGAAGAGTCGCTTTATCTTCATTAAAACTGATGAGTGCCTTTTCACCCCAAGCCGCCGAAGCCGCTTGGTTTGAAAGCAAAACCTGCATAGACATATTTTCTCCTTTCAATATTGAGAATATAACGGCTTGTAATATAGCAGTTTTTAGCGAGATTCGTTACGTTTTTATGCTAAGCCACGCGACTTAGGCAATTTTTACCTTTTTCAAACGTAACGCATTGCTTAACACGGAAATCGAACTCATCGCCATCGCCGCGCCGGCAACCACCGGGCTGAGCAAACCCAATGCAGCTAACGGAATGCCCAACACGTTATAAATAAACGCAAAAAATAAATTTTGTTTAATATTTTTCAAGGTTGCACGAGAAATCAACAAAGCATCCACCAACTGATTGACCGAATGCTGCATCAGGGTTGCCGACGCACTGTGCTGCGCCACATCCGCACCATCGTGCATAGCGAAGCTCACATTTGCCGCAGTCAGTGCCGGTGCGTCATTTACGCCATCCCCCACCATGGCGACCACGTTGCCATTTTCTTGGAGAAGTTTAACCGCACTTGCTTTATCCCGTGGTGACATATTGCCCTGTGCATGTTGAATGCCAAGCTGATCGGCAATGTATTGCACCACATTTGGATTATCGCCGCTCATGATATAGACGTCGATATTGTCTGCTTTTAAGCGTTCAATCGCCTTTTGACTATCCGCTTTTAAGGTATCTGCTAACGCAAAGGCAGCAATGGGCTGATCGTTTACGGCAACCGCCACAATGCTGGCGATCTGCCATATGGGATCAAGATCGGTCGGTAACGTCAAATTGCAATAGGCAGGTTTCCCCACTTTCACCGTGCCAATATGTTCAATCTCACCTTGAATGCCTTGCCCCACCTCTGCCTGAATATGTTGCACCGCAGGCAACACTACGCCTCTCATCTCTGCCGCTTGCACAAGGGCTTTTGCCAGCGGATGTGTCGCGCTTTGTTCAATGGAGGCGGTTAAGGCATAAATTTCATCTTCAGAATAGACCGCACTTTGCGCCTGCCAAAAAGCGACCACTTGCGGTTTACCTTCTGTAAGCGTGCCGGTTTTATCCAACACCACCGCATTCACATGGGCGGCTTCTTCCATGGCAGCGGCATCTTTAAACCAAATGCCCTGCTTCACGGCTTTACCCATGCCCACCATGATCGCTGCCGGCGTCGCCAAGCCCAACGCACAAGGGCAGGCAATCACCAACACCGCAACGCCATGAATCAATGCTGTCACTACATCTTGTTGAAGCCACCAAGTGAGTAAAAACGTCAGCAAGGCAATGCCGATCACCGTTGGCACAAACACCGCCGCCACTTTGTCGGCAAAACGGGCAATGGGCGCTTTGCTGCCTTGCGCTTCAGAAAGGGCGTTCATCATATCGCCAAGCAACGTTTGGCTGCCAAGCTGTTGCGAACGATAAACCAAACTGCCATCCGTCACCATCGCGCCGGCCAACACGTGGCTGCCCAATTTTTTCATTTCCGGCACGGATTCGCCGGTTAAATGGCTTTCATCACACCAACCCGAACCTTCTTCCACCACGCCATCGGCGGCAATGCGTTCGCCTTGGTTGGCGCGTAACCGTTCGCCCACTTGGATTTGATTTAACGGCACGGTTTGCCATTCGCCGTGGCGTTGCACGTGCACTTGTTTTGGTGTCAGCTGCAACAATAAACCTAGGCTATTTAGGCTGTGCTTTTTGGTACGATCTTCTAAGAATTTTCCCAAACTCACAAACCCTAACACCATGACGGAGGCTTCAAAATAAATATTTGCCGAGCCGTGTGCATGGCTCATATGCGGCAGATAAAACAGCATAAAGACGGAATAAAAATAAATGGTGAGCGTGCCAAGACTGACCAACACATCCATATTCGCCAAACCGCCTTTAATGCTACCCCAAGCGCTTTTATAGAAGGGAATCGCCAAGCCGAATTGCACAATCGTGGCTAACACCATTTGCCACATCGGCGGTAACATCCAATCATGTCGCCCCAGCATCATGCCGAGCATACCGATGAAAAACGGCACGTTAATCAGCCATAACAAGATCAAACGCCACGAGAGTTTACGTTCTTGCGGCAATGCTGCCTGTTCTTGCTTTAATTGGGCGGAGAAACCGGTTTTTTGAATAATTTGGATCAGTTGTTCAACGGAAGTTTGCTTTTCATCAAAAGTAACCTGTGCTTCCTCACTGGCGAAATTGACGCCGGCTTGTTGCACAAAATCCTTTTTATTCAACACCTTTTCAATCCGACTGGCGCACGACTGGCACGTCATACCACCAATTTGAATAGAGACTTTTTGCATAACATCCTCTTTTTTTATGTCCTTTCCCAGAAAAGTGCGGTGGGTTTTGGAAATATTTTTTATCATCGATATTAAAGACGGCTAGCGCAAGCGTCCACGCTTGTACTTGTGTTTGTGCTTATTAGTAATCATAGCGCATCTCAGAAAATGAACGCCGGATAAATGCAAAATCTACACTACTGCCGCGTCAAACCCGGCATCTTCTACCACTTCTACCAACGCGGCAGGTTGCACTTTATTTTCATCAAAACTCACGACCGCTTGCGCTTTTTCCAAACTGACGTCAGCTTGCACCACGCCATCTAATTCACTCAATACGCGAGTCACACTTTTCACACAACCACCACAGGTCATGCCATCAATTTTTAAGGTTACGTTTTGCATCATTTGCTCCTTTGTTAAGTTAAACCTTGCCGATTTTTGTCGTTAAGATTACTATAAACCTTAACGTTAGGTTAAGGTCAAACACTTTTTATGAATATCAGTCAAGCAGCCAAACTCACCGGCTTATCTGCTAAACAAATCCGCGATTATGAAAAACGCGGCTTACTCAAAGCCGGTACACGCACCCTTTCAGGTTATCGCTACTATGAAGAAAACGATCTCGCCCGTTTGCGTTTTATCCGCCACTCACGAGACGTGGGCTTTTCCCTGCAACAAATCGCCCAATTACTTGAATTACAAGACAACCCGCATCGCAACAGCCGTGAAGTAAAACAACTTACGGCACAAGATATCGAAACCCTCAACGCGCAAATTCAGGCACTACAAAAAATGGTGGCTGAACTCCAACGCTGGCATGACAACTGCCAAGGCAACGACTGCCCGGAATGTTCGATTTTAGCAGGACTCAGTGAATAGACATGTGAAAAAAGTGCGGTGAAAATTTAAAATATTTCGCATTAGAAATACACTTCAAGAAGCTCGCAGATTAATCTTCCTGATGATTTATTAAGGTTTCAATTTGCACGATTTCCGCCACATCCACCGTATCCGCTTTAATCCGCCATTTCACATTCAAGTCATACAACGAAATGCCGTAAAGGCGATCGGTGGCTTTGCCTTGTTGATACGCCGGGCGGGGATCTTGTTGGATCACCTCGGTAATAAAACGTTGTAAGTGATCTGCCCCCAAAAGTTGGACAGGTTAGTTAACTTAAATATTGAGCTCGGTATTGCACCGGGCTCAATCCTTTGAAAGCAAGTTTAATTCGTTTTTGGTTGTAATACACTAAATATTCTTCAATTTCAGCCTGTAATTCAGCAATTGAATGATAAGTTCGAGAGTAAAAGCACTCTGATTTTAATATTGCAAAAAAGCTTTCAATCACCGCATTATCGTAGCAATTTCCTCGGCGGCTCATACTTTGCACCGCTTTACCCTCCAACATCTTTACCCATTCCGCCGAGCCATATAATACGCCTTGGTCGCTATGAATAATCGGGCATTCTGTCGGTTTAAGCCTACTAAGCCCTTGTTCTAACATCTTTTTTACCAATGAAAACTTCTGGCGTGTTGCAAAGTTATAGGCAATAATTTCTCGGTTAGCCAAGTCCATCAACGGTGAAAAATAAAGCGTTTCTTGCCCAACCTGAAATTCCGTTACATCCGTTACCCATTTTTGATTGAGTGCCGTTGCTGTAAAGTCACGATTCAGCAAATTCGGGGCAATATGCGATGTTTTTCCTCGTTTTCCATGTCTTTTCTTACGTAAAATGGAATGAATACCTAACTCGTTCATCAGTTTTAACACCGTTTTATGATTCAAATGAAAACCCATTTGGCGTAATTTAAACGTCATGGGGCGATAACCATCTCGTTTTCTGTTCTTTTTGTACAGCGATAAGATAGTCTCTTTTACCTCGTGATAATTTCGCTTAATCTCTTTATAGTAAAAGCTTGAGCGAGGCATTTTAGCCACATGAAGTAAATCATTTAACGCGTGGTCCGGCTTCAATCTTTCAATGATTTTTCTTTTTTCTGTCGTTGTTTTTGACGGTCGAGCTTCTCCAACTCCTTTAGGTAAGCAATCTCCGCACGAGCCAAGGCGAGTTCTCGTTGTAACTTTTTAAACGCTTTAGGTGAAAAGTCTGTGGTTTCCGGGATTTCAATGTCTTTCTTTTTCATTTTTGACTTCACTATTTTCGGTGTTTGAAGGTTTGTATAAGGCGATTTTACGCCATCAATCCCTCTTTCCCGAAATGCTTTTAGCCAATAGATGACGGCAGAATGGGGAATGTTATGAAGTTTAGCCACCTCACGGATACCATAATCCTGTTCGGTGACGAGTTTGATAATTTCTAAACGAAATTGATAAGAGTAAGACATAATCTGCACCTCAAAATAGGTGTCCAGGTTTTGGGGTGCAGATCAAAGTGCGGTCGGTTTTTGCTGTGTTTTTTGACCGCACTTTCCGCTTCTGCAGTAAATTCCACGTGCAGCAACGGTTCCGGTTCGCTTTGGGCAAAACCGGAAATCGCGTCAGGTTCACTGTCGGCGTAGGCCAGATAAGGTTTGATGTCGAAAATAGGCGTGCCGTCCACTAAATCCACGGCGCCGAGATGTAACAACACCTTGCCGTTTTTACATTCTATGTGGCGCAATTCGACTTTGGATAAACCAATCGGATTCGGGCGATGTGTCGAGCGCGAGGCAAACACGCCAACCCGTTGATTGCCGCCTAAACGTGGCGGGCGCACGGTAGGATGCCACTTGCCTTGCGGAATTTGATCAAATTGAAAAATCAGCCAAAGGTGGCTGAATTGCTCTAAACCGCGGATGGCTTCCACTTGGTTATAGGGCGGCAACAATTCGACAATGCCTGTGCCATCCTGCACTAAATTAGGTTGACGCGGTACGGAAAATTTTTCTTTGTAAGGGGTGTGAATCACAGCCACAGGCTGCAAGATGAGAGAATCGGACATATTTTCCTTAAAACAGTTAAAATCTGCAAAATAACCTTGTAGAATGGCGCCTATTTTAGCTAAAAGTGCGGTAAAAAATCGCCTTATTTTTCGTTATTCGAGTAGCCATTATGACAAAAAATACAATAAAAATGTGGATTGAAACAGCGCGTCCAAAAACCCTGCCGTTAGCCTTGGCAACCATTTTAACCGGTTCCGCGCTTGCCTATTGGGCGGGCAGTTTCCATTGGGGAATCACGGTGTTATGTTTACTCACCACGTTATTTCTGCAAATTCTTTCCAACTTCGCCAATGATTACGGTGATCACCAAAAAGGCTCCGACACGGCAGAACGTATCGGGCCATTACGCGGCATTCAGCAAGGCGCCATTTCTGCAACACAACTGAAAAAAGGGCTTTATGTCATGATCGCCTTAAGTTTCCTTTGTGGCGTACTCTTAATCGGCATGGCTTATCAAAATGTAAGCGATTTAATCGCCTTTTCCCTTCTCGGCATACTTGCCATTGTAGCGGCTATCACCTACACCGTGGGCAGTAAGCCTTACGGCTATTTGGGCTTAGGCGATATTTCCGTGTTGATTTTCTTTGGGCTATTGGGCATCGGCGGCACCTATTATCTTCAAGTACATGATATCTCTACTGTCATTTTACTTCCTGCCATTGCCAGTGGTTTACTTGCGACAGCCGTATTAAATATCAATAACTTGCGTGATATTGAACAAGATCGCAAAGCAGGTAAAAACACCCTTGCCGTACGCTTAGGTCCACATAATGGGCGGGTTTATCATTGCTTGCTGCTTTCTATTGCCGCCTTGTTTTATCTTTTGTTTGCCCTCATGAATTTGCGTAATCCGTTGAGTTTCGTCTTTTTGCTCACTTATCCGCTCTTGTTCAAACATGCTTATTTTGTTTTCTCTCATAAAGAGCCGGTAGCCTTACGCCCGATGTTAGCGCAAATGTCGCTGATTGCGTTACTGATCAATGGGCTATTTAGTTTGGGCTTGCTTCTAGGCTGAAACGGACTATACTAGCTCGCAGTATTTATCTTAAAAATAGGGTCTTTTATGTACATTGATACTTCTGAACTTTGCGATATTTATCTCGATCAAGTCGATGTTGTCGAACCTGTTTTCTCAAGTTTCGGCGGATTAAGTTCTTTTTATGGCAAAGTCACCACCGTAAAATGCTTTGAAAATAACGGGTTAATTGCTGAAATTTTAGAAGAAAACGGTGAAGGACGCGTGTTAGTCGTTGATGGCGGCGGTGCAGTACGCCGTGCATTAATTGATGCGGAACTCGCACAATTAGCGGCAGATAATCATTGGGAAGGCATCATCGTTTATGGTGCGGTTCGTCAAATTCAACAACTGGAAAATATCGACATCGGCATTCATGCGTTAGCCCCAATTCCGGTGGGTGCGGATGAAAGCAATCATGGCGAAACCGATGTTCCGGTCAACTTTGGTGGGGTAACCTTCTTCCCGGAAGATTTTGTTTATGCCGATTTAACCGGCATTATTCTGTCGCAAGAGCCGTTAGATTTAGACGATCCGGAACAAGAATAGACGGAAGCATTAAATTCTCCTCAGTGCGGTTGAAATTTTTATTATTTCAACCGCACTTTTTTTTGCGCTACTTCACAAATCCACAAAAAAGGCGTTGCTTTTTATTTATACAATGATAGTTTTCTAACATATTGTTTACATTGTTAGGCAATATGTCGATCTTCTATTTTATTTAAAAGGATGAAACCATGAGCAGCACAACACTAAATAAAAATGGGATCAACAAGCGCGTGATTATCTTGATTTCTGCAGTTATTCTCTTTTTTGTCTTACTCAATACACTGCCTTTTGATAAAAATGCCAATGGTGGGTTGGCATTATTGGCTTTGGTTGCCATTTTGTGGTTAACGGAAGCCTTACACGTCACGATCACGGCGTTAATTGTTCCGCTACTTGCCATTTTCTTAGGATTAGTCAAAACCAGTACGGCACTGGCGACCTTTGCCGATCCGAATATTTTTCTATTCTTCGGAGGCTTTGCTTTAGCCACCGCACTTCATATTCAACAGTTAGATAAAATGATCGCCAACAAAATTATGGCGTTGGCAAAAGGCAATTTATTTGTTGCGGTCATGTATTTATTCTCCGTTACCGCCTTTTTGTCCATGTGGGTCAGTAACACAGCAACAGCGGCCATGATGTTACCCCTTGCCATGGGCGTACTCAGCCGTTTAGATCGTAATTCAGAACATAACACCTATGTGTTCGTGCTGTTAGGGATTGCCTATAGCGCCAGCATCGGCGGCATGGGAACCTTAGTGGGAAGCCCGCCAAACAACATCGTTGCAACGCAATTACACCTCACCTTCGCTGATTGGTTATGGTATGGCTTGCCGATTATGTTAATTCTTATGCCAATGATGATTGGCACGCTTTATATTGTCTTCAAACCAAAACTCAATATTCGTTTTGACCAACAATTTGAAGCCATTCCAATGAATAAACAACGTTGGGTTACCTTAGCGATTTTCGTCTTTATTGCATTGAGCTGGGTTTTCAGTAGCCAAATCAATCCGATTCTTGCAGGCGCATTAGGATTAGAGGGGAAAATTGCCAGCTTCGATAGTGTGATTGCTTTATCTGCCGCGGTTATCCTTTGTGTTGCCGGCGTAACAAACTGGAAGCAAATTCAAGACAACACCGATTGGGGCGTATTAATGCTCTTCGGTGGCGGCTTAACCTTAAGTGCTGTATTAAAAAATTCCGGTGCAAGCAAAATCTTGGCTGACGGCATCGTATTCCTGATTGAAGGTGGCCACTTCTATCTCATCGGTTTATTGGTTGCTGCGTTCATTATTTTCTTAACAGAATTCACCTCCAACACCGCCAGTGCAGCCTTGTTAGTGCCGATCTTCATTTCTATCGCACAATCTCTTGGTATGCCGGAAATTGGTTTAGCCTTAATCATCGGGTTAGGGGCTTCCTGTGCCTTCATGTTGCCGGTGGCAACACCGCCGAATGCCATTGTGTTCGGTACCGGTGAAGTGAAACAAAGTGAAATGGTCAGAGCCGGTATTCTTTTAAATATCGTGTGTATCTTTGTTATCGCGACCTTCGGTTACCTCTTCTGGTTGCAATAGTCAAAAGGACACTTTATCGCATACACGCGCCTATTTTGTCGGAAAAAACGACCGCACTTTATGTGCTTGGATGTTCCCCGTGTTCATTCAAGCGAAATTAGGGTAGAATTCGGCCTTTATTTTTCGTTTATCCTAGGATGTTGTGTATGCGATTGAATCAATCTTCTCTTTATAAACTTCTAGCGCTTTCCGTGGCGGTGATATTAGCCGGGTGTTCACCAACGGAACATCAAAATACTTCAAAACGCAGCGCTCAATCAACGAGCACGGATATTGATCCGCAAAAATTCGGCGCGATATACAAAGGACGCACCTATCAACAAGCAATCTTTAGCCCGGTATCTCGTGTGGAAAATCAAAGTGCGGTCATAAATCAAGGCGATTTTTTGACACAACTTTCTAATGTCAATACGTACTCCGGCAAACTGAGCCGCAATTTTGCGCCGACCTATGAAAAAATCACCGCGTGGGTATTAGCCGGTGCCAATGTGAGCAAACTTACTGATTTCGGCATTAATCCACAAGTGATGAAAGGCTTTGACGGCTATCAAAACGTGTTAATGACGGGCTATTATTCCCCGGTGATTCATGCTCGCCGCACACAGCAAGGTAAATATAACCAACCGATTTATGCGCTTCCGGCACAAAAACGTTTTTCCCGCGCTGAAATTTATGCCGGCGCATTGAAAGGCAAAGGATTAGAACTGGCGTATAGTGATTCCATGATCGATAACTTCTTGCTTGGCGTACAAGGCAGTGGTTATGTCGATTTTGGTGAAGGCAATTTGAATTATTTTGCGTATGCCGGTCAAAATGGTTACCCGTATGCAGCCGTGGGACGTTTGTTGGTGGAAGACGGCGAGATTCCGAAAGAAAAAATGTCTATTCAGGCGATTCGTGATTGGGCGAATGCAAATCCGTCACGGGTTCAAGGTTTGCTCGAACGTAATCCGTCTTATGTTTTCTTTAAAAATGATCCGCATGGCAAAGTGAAGGGCGCGGCAGGTGTGCCGTTAGTGCCAATGGCCTCGGTGGCTTCTGACCGTGGTGTGATTCCGTTAGGCAGTGTATTGCTCGTCGAAGTGCCACAAATTGACAATAGTGGGAACTGGACGGGAGAACATAAACTGCATTTGATGGTGGCATTAGATGTAGGCGGTGCGGTGAACGGACACCATTTCGATTTATATCGTGGTATCGGCGATCAGGCAGGGCATATTGCCGGCTTGTCAAAACATTATGGTCGCGTTTGGGTATTACGTTAATGGCGCGTGTGGATAATTACGAACAACGTTTCGGCGGTATCGGTCGTTTATATGGCACCGAGGCTTTAACCCGTTTACGCCAAGCGCATATTTGTGTTATTGGCATTGGCGGTGTGGGTTCTTGGGCGGTGGAAGCGCTCGCTCGCTCAGGCGTGGGTAAAATTACGATGATTGATATGGATGATATTTGTGTCACGAATATCAATCGCCAAATTCATGCCTTGACAGGCAATATCGGTCAGCTCAAAACAGAGGTCATGCAACAACGGGTGAAATTGATTAACCCCGAATGCGATGTCAATGTCATTGATGATTTTATTTCTGCGGAGAATTTATCCCAATACCTTCGTGCTGAGTATGATTATGTCATTGATGCCATTGATAATGTCAAAACAAAAGCAGCGTTAATTGCCTACTGTAAACGCCATAAAATCAACATTATCACCGTGGGGGGCGCCGGCGGGCAAACGGATCCAAGCCAAATTCAAATTGCCGATTTAAGTCGCACCATTCAAGACCCGCTGTTGGCAAAAGTGCGGTCAGTTTTACGCAAGGATTATCATTTCACGCAAAATCCAAAACGGAAGTTCGCCATTGAGGCGGTATTTTCGACTCAGCCACTGATATTCCCTCAAATGGGCGAAAGCTGTTCTATGTCAGCCACCATGAATTGCGCCAATGGTTTTGGTGCGGCAACGATGATTACGGCGACGTTTGGATTTTTTGCAGTTTCTCGTGTCATTGATAAGTTATTACAGAAAAAAGACTGACTTATTTTTTTTCATAAAAAAAGATAGTCATCTAAACAAAAAAAGAGTAACCTAGTCGCGTTTTGTTCAATTTATCTGTCCCATTATAAAAGGAAATACAATGACTCAATTTGTACAAGGTTTGAAAAAAACGGCAATTGCCGCAGCGATTCTTTCTTTCTCCGCCGTGGCTTCTGCAACCATCGTAACTTCTGTTAAACCCTTAGGTTTTATCGCCTCCTCGATTGCCGACGGCATTACCGACACGGAAGTCTTGGTGCCTGCCGGTGCGTCACCACATGATTACAGCTTAAAACCCTCCGATGTGCAAAAGCTCAAATCTGCCGAAATGGTCGTTTGGATCGGCGAAGATGTGGATGCCTTTTTAGATAAATCCATTGATGATCTTGACTATAAAAAAGTCTTAACCATCAAAGACATTGCTGCCATTGAACCGTTTTTATTAAAAGGCGAACATCATCACCATCATCATGGCGAAGGCGAAGCCCATGAGGATCATGCCCACGAAGGACATTACCACGATCACGAGAAACATGAGCATAAACACGAAGAACAGGAACACAAACATGAACATGCCGGACATGAACATCATCATGATCACGATCATGAAGACTTAGGCGTAAATTGGCACGTTTGGTACTCTCCGGACATCAGTAAATCCGTTGCGCAACGCATTGCGGCAAAACTGATCAAACAATATCCGGAGAAAAAAGAACAGATTGAAAAAAACGTGGCGGAGTTTAACCGCACTTTAGATGAGCAAAGCGCGAAAATCAAAACACAATTGGAAAGCGTAAAAGATAAAGGTTTCTATGTGTTCCACGATGCTTACGGTTATTTCAACCAAGCCTATGGTTTAAATCAAACCGGTTATTTCACCATTAATCCATTGGTGGCACCGGGTGCAAAAACCTTGGCAAAAATTAAAGAAGAAATTGCCGAACACAAAGTCAACTGCTTATTTGCCGAACCACAGTTCACGCCAAAAGTGATTGAAAGTTTAAGCAAAGGGACACAAGTAAATGTCGGCCGCCTTGATCCGATGGGCGATGCGGTTAAACTAGGTGTTAATTCTTATGCCGCGTTCCTTCAATTTACCGCAGACAGCTACACACAATGCTTAGCAAAATAATGCGTACTTTTCTTAACTAAACGGATGCCGCCCTCACATGGTAAACCAGATTGAGTGCGGCGTTTTTGTTTAGGCACGTTCTGAATAACGGCGTTTAGTCAGACTACCCTATTTTCAACTTGATAGAGTCGATAACTCACTTGCCCGCTGTCTTTTTGTTTTAATACATGCCAGTTTTCCGGTACGTTCGGATTTTTGCCTTTTTCCGTTTCCACATAAACCAAGGCTTGCGGACGCAGCCAGTTGTTTTGCGCTAATAAAGCTATGGCTTGCTCGGCTAAATTAAAATGAAAGGGCGGATCGAGAAAGACCAGATCAAAGTGCGGTTGATTTTGTGGCTGATTTAAAAAGTGCAGGCTATTTTGATTTACCACTTGCGCGCGATCGGCACATTTCAAGGTTTGAATATTCTTGCTTAACTGCTGCGCCACGGCTTTTTCCAATTCTAGAAACATCACCTTTGCCGCTTGGCGCGAAAGCGCTTCAAAGCCAAGAGAGCCGCTACCGGCAAAACAGTCTAAGCATTCACTGTCAACAATGTAGGGCATTAGCCAGTTAAATAGCGTTTCTTTTACACGATCTCCGGTAGGGCGCAAGCCTTGGGAGGGTAGCACAGGCAATTTTCGCCCGCGCCATAAACCGGCGATAATGCGCACTTCGCCTTTTGTGCTTTGTTGTGTTGTTGCTTTTTTCATATAAATCGGCAGGAAAATGATGTGTTTTTTTGCTAGAATGAGCGGCATTTTATCAAGTTTAAACAAGAGTGGGCAATTTATGTCAGATGAAAAGAAAAAAGGCGGATTTTGGTCTTGGTTCGGATTAGGCAAAAATAAACAGGAAGCATCAACGGAATCGAAAGAACCGGAATCAAAAGAACAGTTCCCTAATGAATCTGAAGTGCAAGAAACGGTGGAAAAAACAACCGCACTTTCTGCGAGCGAAGCAGAAGTACAAGTCGAAAGTGCGGTGGATATTGAAGATGAATCTGTCGTTGAAACGGAAGAACACGAAGAAGAAAACACATTGATGGCGCAAGCGTCCACGCTTGTGCCTGAACTTCATGAATCGCAATCTGAAAGTACTCAATCGGAAAATGATGGGGCACACGCTGTGAAGCGTGCGCCATCAGTTGAGGGAGAGACCGCTCAAGAGGAAAACTTAACGGCACAAGCGTGGACGCTTGCGCCATCAGATAAGTCAACTCAATCTATTGAAGAAACGCTGGAAAATTCAAGCGCACTTTCTGAGAACGAAGCAGAAGTACAAGTCGAAAGTGCGGTGGATATTGAAGATGAATCTGTCGTGGAAACGGAAGAACACGAAGAAGAAAGCGCGGTTGCCGACATGGTAGAAACACAGGAAAAACCAAGCGAAGGGGGCTTTTTTAGTCGATTACTCAAAGGTTTGGTGAAAACCAAACAAAATATTGGGGCAGGCTTCCGCAGTTTCTTTCTTGGTAAAAAAATCGATGATGAATTGTTTGAAGAATTGGAAGAACAACTGCTTATTGCCGACATCGGTGTGCCGACAACCACAAAAATTATCAACAACTTAACGCAACATGCGACCCGTCAGCAGTTACAAAACGCGGATACCTTATACCAACAACTTAAACTGGAAATGGGCGAGATCTTAAAACCGGTAGCGCAACCATTACGTATTGATAGCAGCAAAAAGCCTTATGTGATTTTAATGGTGGGCGTGAATGGTGTGGGGAAAACCACTACCATCGGCAAACTGGCGCGTAAATTCCAAATGGAAGGCAAATCTGTCATGTTGGCAGCGGGCGATACTTTCCGTGCGGCAGCCGTAGAGCAGTTGCAAGCGTGGGGCGAACGTAATCACATTCCGGTGGTGGCGCAAAGTACCGGTTCCGATTCGGCATCGGTAATTTTTGATGCGATGCAATCAGCGGCGGCGCGCAATATTGATGTGCTTATTGCCGATACCGCCGGTCGTTTACAAAATAAAAATAACTTGATGGACGAGCTGAAGAAAATCGTGCGCGTGATGAAAAAATACGATGAAAGTGCACCGCATGAAATTATGCTCACCCTGGATGCGGGCACCGGTCAAAATGCCATTAGCCAAGCCAAGTTATTTAACGAAGCCGTTGGGCTTACCGGCATCAGCTTAACTAAATTGGATGGCACAGCCAAAGGCGGCGTGATTTTTGCCATTGCCGACCAGTTTAATTTGCCGATCCGCTATATCGGCGTAGGTGAAAAAATTGAAGATTTACGCGAATTTAACGCAGAAGAATTTATTGACGCTTTATTTGCTCATGAAGAGGAATAAAGTGCGGTTCAAAAATGACGTGTTTTTTTTAGAGAAGAAAAATGATTCGATTTGCAAATGTGAGTAAAGCGTATTTGGGCGGGAAACCGGCGCTGCAAGGGTTAAGCTTTCATTTACCGGTTGGGAGTATGACCTACTTGGTGGGGCATTCCGGTGCGGGGAAAAGTACGCTGCTGAAATTAATTATGGGCATGGAGCGTGCCAATGGCGGGCAAATTTGGTTTAACGGGCACGACATTACCCGTTTATCTCGCCATGAAGTGCCGTTTTTACGCCGTCAAATCGGCATGGTGCATCAAGATTATCGCTTATTGTCGGATCGTTCCGTCTTGGATAACGTGGCACTGCCGTTAATTATTGCCGGACAACATCCGAAAGATGCCAATAGCCGTGCGTTGGCGGCATTGGATCGTGTGGGATTGCGTGATCGCGCGCATCATTCCACGGCGCATTTGTCGGGCGGTGAGCAACAACGGGTGGATATTGCCCGCGCTATCGTGCATAAACCGCAATTATTGTTAGCCGATGAACCGACCGGCAATTTAGACAGCGCACTGTCTTTTGAGATTTTCAATTTATTTGAAGAGTTTAATCGTCTTGGCATGACCGTCTTAATTGCCACGCACGACATTAGCATTGTTCAACAAAAACCGAAGCCTTGCCTTGTGCTTGAGCAAGGTTATTTGCGTTAGGAGGTAACATGAATTCTCGTCGTTTTAGTTTGCCTTTTGGCGCCCAAGCCCTGTATTCCCTGCGTGCCGTGTTTGCCGATTTATATCAACGTAAATTTGCCACGCTCATCACCGTGTTAGTGATCGCTGTATCATTAACGATTCCAACTGTAAGCTACCTGCTTTGGAAAAATATTCATGACGCCACCACGCAGTTTTATCCAGAAAGCGAACTGACCGTGTATTTACATAAAAACTTGTCGGAAGAGGATGCCAATTTGGTGGTGGAAAAAATCCGTCAGCAAGAGGGCGTAGAATCGCTCAATTACATTTCCCGCAAGGAAAGCTTAAGCGAATTTCGTCAATGGTCGGGTTTTAACGAAGAACTGGACGTGTTAGATGACAATCCATTGCCGGCGGTGGTGATGATTAAACCAACCAAAGCCTTTAACGAGTCGCAAAAGCGCAATGAATTACGGGAAAACTTGGATAAAATCAAAGGTGTTCAAGAGGTCCGTTTGGACAATGATTGGCTGGAAAAACTGACCGCACTAACGTGGTTAGTGGCGCATGTGGCGATTTTCTGTACCCTGTTAATGGCGGTTGCGGTTTTCTTGGTGATTGGCAACAGCATTCGTGCTGACGTTTACAGCAATCAAGCGAACATTGAAGTGATGAAATTGCTCGGTGCGACCGATCAATTTATCCTTCGTCCATTTCTTTATACCGGCATGATTTATGCGGTGTTAGGTGGCATTTTGGCGGCGATTTTTAGTAGCTTGGTGATTGGCTATTTCACCGGTGCGGTGAAATATGTGACGGACATTTTCGCCGTGAGTTTTCATTTAAACGGCCTCAGTTTTGCCGAATTTCTTTTCTTGCTGATTGTTTGCATGATGATGGGCTATATCGGCGCATGGTTATCGGCAACACGTTATATTCGTTTGTTAGATAAGAAAGGTTAGACGATAAAAGCACCAAAGAAAAAGACCTCACTTGATAAAAAGTGCGGTCTTTTTTATGGCTATTTTCTCTGCGTGTCTCGCCGAATTTCTAGGGGAGGATGTCGCATTAACAAATCACAAGATTGACGTTTTTATTTTTTAATAATTCATCGATGCCTGACGGCACATCTGCGTCGGTGAAAACGTATTCGACATCCGTAATTGAACCCAGTTTCACCATCGCGCGGCGACTAAATTTAGAATGATCGGTGACTAATAAGGTGTTGCGGGAATTATCAATAATGGCACGTTTCACTTGCACTTCGTGATAATCATAGTCCAATAAGGTGCCGTCTAAATCAATGGCGCTAATGCCTAACACGCCAAAATCTAAGCGAAATTGCGATAAAAATTCCACAGTGGATTCGCCGATAATGCCTCCATCTTGGCGTAGGGAGCCACTGGCGATGGTAATATCAAAGGAATCATTTTGCATCAGAATGTGTGCGGCATTAAGATTGTTGGTCACAATGCGTAATCGTTGATGCCCTAATAATGCAAAGGAAACGGCTTCGGAGGTGGTGCCGATGTCAATGAATAACGATGCACCGTTTGGGATGAGCTGTACAACCTGTCTTGCGATACGGTTTTTTTCTTGAGAAAAAAAGTGTTTGCGATCGTGATAATCGCTATTTTCCGCTGTAGAAGGCGAGGCTGCACCACCGTGGTGACGGCGGATAAAGTTGGTTTCCGCCAGTTCATTTAAATCTCGCCGAATGGTTTGCGGACTCACACCAAATAAAGCCACCAATTCCTCTGTGCTCAAATAGCCTTTTTGTTTGACCAGCTCAACAATTTTCTGATGACGAAGAGATTGTTTCATAATCACTTTTCCTTCTTTCGCAAGATTTTGCGTGCCAATGTAGCGTATTTAATGGGGGAAATCACGACTTAATGCGAATTTTTCGATCCATCCAAGCGAGTCCCATGCCCACCAACAATCCTGAAATATGTGCCGTATTGCCGATTTGAATGTCGATTAACGGGCCGGCAAAGCCGATTAAAATCCCGACGAGCAACATATTGAAAAAACCGTCCGGCAATGCAAAAGCAGTTTGTTTATGGATTTTATCCAACACAAACACATAGCCTAACACCGCATAGACAACACCCGATAAGCCGAAAAATGCCGGGCCGCTGACAAGATTTTGCGCTATGCCGCTTATCACGCCGGCAAAGAAGTAAATTTGCAGCAGTTTTAAAGAACCTAATTGACGCTCAATGGCACCACCAAAAATCCACCACCAAGTAAGATTAAACAAAATGTGCATATTGGATAAATGCACTAAGGTGTGCGTGAAATAACGCCAAATTTCACTTTCTTGCGTCGTCTCTTCGGGGAAATGCGTTGCCAACAAAATGGGTTCGGCAAAACCGAAAAGCATAAAAAGATAAATGACGACACAAAGTGCGGTGATGATCACGGTGATTTTTTGTTGTTGAAGATAAGAAAAAACGGAAGCCTTATTTAAGTGAGAGGAGGGGTGTGATGCCGCATGAACGTGAGTGTTGTCGCTGCTTTGTTGCCATGCACGGGCGTTTTGTTGCGCCAACCATGCCTGTAAGAAGTTTTCGCTTTCCGCAATGATGGCGTCAAAGTGCGGTGAATTTTGTGGGAGAAATATATCATAAACCACATTGCCTTGTGCATCTTGCGTTTCTTGAATGACGAGTTCAACGTGATATTTTTTTGCAATTTCATCACGGAAATGCTGTGCTAACGATGGGATTTCACTACCAAACAAATGTTGCATTTGCTATATTCCTGTTCCAAAATTTTACGTATGGAGAAAAAATGAGAAATCAAAATTTGCCATCAGGGTTCAGCCCCTTTACATGGGCAATTGCGGCCTTTTGTTTCCCGATATTCTTGTGGCCGTTAGCGATGCTAATTTCACCGCACTTATTGAATAATAAGCATCTCAGCGACAACCAAATCACCGCCATGTCCGTTTTTCTTTGGGTCTATCCTTTTCTCCTTGGCATCGTGGCGCGTGTTTTCTATAAACTCCATCAACGCCACCCGGCTTTTGCCCGCAGAGGTTTGGCGTTAAGTGCGGTCATTTTTTACGGCGTTTTCTATTACATCGCCTCTGTTGGGTTTAACGCATAACCAGCCTCTAACGGTAGGTTCGCCTTTTCCCACGCGGCGAAACCGCCCTGCAGACTATACACCTTTTCATAGCCGTTACGCAGCAAAAAGGCTGCCACGTTACGGCTACTAATACCATGATAGCAACTGAGAATGATCGGCTGATCGTAATCATACAACGCCTCAAAGTGTGGCCAAGTGGCTTCCGTTAAATTAAACGCGCCTTTGGGATGGGCATAACTAAAGGTTTGCGGATCACGCACATCGGCTAATACAGCCGCATCGTCATGTTGAAGCATTTCCCAAGCTTGTTGTGGCGTAATTTCAATACATTCAGTCATTCGTTTTACCGTTTTTTTTTTGATTTATTAATGTGATTTGTGGCTTGTACTATAAAGAATTTTATCCGTATATGCCATGGCAATCGCTGACGCCAAGAAACCTAAATGCAACAATAACTGCCACATCATCGTTTTTTCCGGCATATTCGTTGCGTTAACGAAGGTTTGTAACATATGAATAGATGAAATACTGATGATCGACATGGCTAATTTAACTTTCAACACGGAGGCATTGACATGGCTCAACCATTCCGGCTGATCCGGGTGCCCGCGTGTGCGGAGTTTGGAAACAAAGATTTCATAACCGCCGATAATCACCATGACTAATAAATTCGCAATCATCACCACATCAATCAGGTTTAACACCGCCAGCATGATGGTATTGGAATCCATTTCGTTCAGGTTGACAATTAACTCCCATAACGATTTCATGAATTTATACGCATAAATCCCCTGCACGATAATTAAGCCGAGGTAAATTGGCAGTTGTAACCAACGGCTGGCAAAAATACTTTTGCTGATTGCGGTTGGCTCATAATGCGATTTGGTTTGTTGTGTATCTGTTTGTTTTATCGTGGTTTGTTGCATGATTTTTCCCCTAAAATAGAAATAAATTCAAAAGGGCGCAAAATTAACCGTTTTTTGCTAAGTTTTCAATATTTTTTGCGTTTTAAAATAAAAAAAGAACCGCACTTTAAATTCAATTAACGTGCGGTTCTTTCGCGATTTTCTTTTAGCGAGAATAAATTAATTCTTCGCGTTTGCTGCGGCTTTTACGATTGCGGCAAAGGCAGGGGCTTTTAAGGACGCGCCACCCACTAATGCGCCGTCAATATCCGGTTGGGTAAACAATTCTGCCGCATTCGCATCGTTTACAGAACCGCCGTATTGAATGATCACTTGATCAGCAACCGCTTGGGATTTTTTCGCAATATGACCACGAATGAAGGCATGCACGGCTTGTGCTTGTGCCGGAGTCGCAGATTTTCCGGTACCGATTGCCCAAATTGGCTCATAGGCAATCACCGCACCATTGAAGGCTTCTACTCCCAAGAGATTGATGACGGCATCAATTTGACGCGCGCAGACTTCTTCGGTTTTACCCGCTTCGTTTTCCGCTTCGGATTCCCCGATACATAACACCGGCACTAAGCCTGCTTCTTTTAACGCACCGAATTTTTTCGCCACAAATTCATCACCTTCTTTGTGATAAGTACGGCGCTCGGAGTGACCGATAATGATGTATTTTGCACCGAAATCTTTTAACATTTCAGTGGAAATATCACCGGTGAAAGCGCCTTTTACATTCACATCCACGTTTTGTGCGCCTAATTGGATGATATTTTGACCACCGCAACTGCAGCCACAGTTAGATAATAATTTTTCTGCTTCCGCTAAATACATGACCGGTGGGGCAATTGCCACATCACAGCCGGTCACACCGTGTAATGCTTCTTTTAAGCCGGTGATCAATTCACGAGTGAAGGCTTTGCTACCGTTTAATTTCCAGTTACCCATAACGAGAGGACGACGAGCCATTTTGTTTCTCCTTAATCTGATTGAATAAAAACTGTGGCTACTATAGCAAAAAAATCCCTCTTTTTCGGTAAAAAAGAGCGTCGTTCTAAAAAATTTTCTTGGTAACAGATGATTCTTTTGCACTAAAAAGATACAATCTACTGTATAAATTTAACAAAAAATGACCGATTTTCTCATGATTAAAATTTTTAAAGCTGAACAATGGAACCTAGAAATTCTGCTGCCGTTATTTGAAGAATATCGTCTGGCTCATGGCATGGCAGAAAACCCTGAGCGCACATTGGCTTTCTTAACCAATCGCATTCGTTTTAGTGAAAGCATCTTTTTCTTGGCTTTAGATCAAAATGAGCATGCGGTCGGTTTTATCCAGTTATATCCCCGCCTATCTTCTTTGCAATTACAACGTTATTGGCAATTAACGGATATTTTTGTTCGTCAGAGTGAGAAAACGAATGAAATTTATACCGCACTTATCGCCAAAGCCAAAGAATTCGTCAGTTATACACAGTCCACAAGGCTTACCGTAGAACAGGATATTCAACAACATCATTTGCTGGAAGATGAAGGGTTTAGGGCGATTCCACACAAAATGGTGTTTGAGTTAGAGGTTGCGTTAGCATAAAGCATTTATTGATATTCAATGCCGTCACGCCATATTGAGATGATGCACGTTGTGCAATTTTAAGAAAATAATTCTCGTGCTACGTTTTGCAGACGTAGCACGATTTTTTTATCCATTATCGACGATTTAGCCACGCCATATATTCTGCCACACCTTCAGCCACGGTTTTAAACGGTTTGTCGTAGCCGGTAGCGCGGAGTTTGGTTAAATCCGCTTGGGTGTATTCTTGATAGCGAGATTTTAAATGTTCCGGGAATGGAATGGTTTCCACTTCGCCTTTGCCGTGGAATTTAATCACCGCTTTCGCTACTTCAGCAAAAGATTCTGCGTTGCCGGAGCCACAGTTGAAAATACCGGAAATGCCGTTTTGCCAGCACCAAATGTTCACTGCAGCAACATCGCCTACATACACGAAATCACGGCGGAAGTGTTCGCTACCGGCGAAGAGTTTCGGGTTTTCACCTTTGAGAATTTGATTATTTAAGTGGAACGCGACACTTGCCATGGAACCTTTGTGGCCTTCACGTGGGCCGTACACGTTGAAATAACGGAAGCCGCACACCGGTGATTGCGCTTCAGGTAAAATGGCGCGCACATATTGGTCGAATAAGAATTTGGAATAGCCGTACACGTTCAATGGGCCCTCAAATTCGCGTTCTTCGCGGAATTCGGTTTTGTCGCCGTAAGTGGCGGCACTGGAGGCATAGAAGAATGGAATTTGGCGATCTAAGCAATAATGCAACAACTCTTTGGAGTATTCGTAGTTGTTGTGCATGATGTATTTGCCGTCCCATTCGGTAGTGGCAGAACAGGCGCCTTCATGGAAAACGGCATCGATATCGCCTAAATCATCGCCGGCGATAATGGAGGCGATGAAGTCTTCTTTGTCGCAATAATCAGCGATGTCTAAATCCACCAAATTAATAAATTTTGTGCCGTCTTTTAAGTTATCTACCACTAAAATGTCTTTACGACCCATGTCATTTAATGCTTTGACGATATTGCTGCCGATAAAGCCTGCGCCGCCGGTTACGATAATCATAGTTGTATCCTTTTATGAAATAAAAATGGAACGAAACGCAAAGGAATCATTCCTCTCACTGAAATGAAAGTGCGGTAAAAATTTACCGTATTTTTTAACCGCACTTTTAAATTAAATATAGAAGCAATTTAGCCGATTTGCGATATCAATGGCAATACGCTGCTCACCATATCTTCGCGTGTTCATGCCTCATACGCTGATGTACATAAAACGGTAACCTATTGTAACGAAAAAGGGAAAGGCGCTCAATGTGCTGACAAAAGCCGCCGATAGCCTCCCCTCAGCATACGCAACAAAGTCTAAAACATGAGGTTTAACGTGCTAAGCCCAATAATATCTCACCACATGGAAGAAAATCGGCGCAGCAAAGCAAAGGGAATCCATACGATCTAGCATACCGCCGTGACCACTAATCATATTCCCCCAGTCTTTTACGCCCATACTGCGTTTCATGGCAGACATCACCAACCCACCTAAAAAGCCCATCAGGCAGATTAATAAGCTCATTAACACCGCTTGTACCGGGTTAAACGGGGTAAGCCAATAGAGCAATCCGCCCAGCACACTGGCGCTGATGACACCGCCCACAAAACCTTCTACGGTTTTGGAGGGTGAAAGTTTAGGCGCAATTTTGTGTTTGCCGAACAACTTGCCCCATACATATTGTAATACATCACTGGATTGCACCACTAAAATCAAGAAAATCATCAATAGCAGTTTTTTACCTTCAAAACCTTCAATGTCTAATGTCAGGATTGCCGGGATATGGGAAATGCAGAAGACGCTGATCATCAATGCCCATTGCACTTTGGTGGAACGATCTAAGAAATGCGCCGTGTCGCCCAACAAGGCGGAGAGGATTGGCAAAAACAGGAAGCCATACACCGGAATGAAGATGGTGAACATACTGAACCAGTCGATTGCCACTAAAAAATATTGAAGAGGCAGTATGACGTAGAAACAAGCGGCAAGTGCGAGATGATCGCCACGACGAATATAAAGCAACGATAAAAATTCACGCAATGCCATGAAAGAAATGACAAAAAATAACCCGATCACGCCATAAAAACCCAATGCCGCGGCGGCAAAGATGATCAGAATCATGACCCACCAGGCATTAATGCGTGCGTTAAGATTATCAATTACCGCATGAGGGGTGGAAAAGCCGACTTTGAATTTCAATCCATAACCGATTGATGACGCAATAATTAAGGTGATGATTAACCCACCAAACAGTTGCCATATTTCCATTATGCTTTCCCTTTTTCGGTTAAATTTAGGCTTAATAACGCCTGTTCGGCACGGTTCAAGAAATCGGTTTTGTCTTCCGCCTCACTGTAGAAGAGCGGCTCTCCCATGTATAAATCACACAACAGTGGAATTGGCACCACAAACCCCTTCGGCAAAACATTATGCATATTACTAATCCATACCGGCACAAGTTCTAATTGCGGGTTTTGCTTTGCGATGTAATACAAACCACTTTTGAAAGGTTGTAGCGCCACATCATCGTCCATTTTACGGGTGCCTTCAGGGAAAATAATCAGAGAATGATGTTGCAGGGCATCGCTAATTTGTTGGGTAATGGCTTGTGGATTGTCGCCTCCCCGCTCAATCAGCAACATATTGAACACGTTGTACGCCAAGAAACGACGAATCGGCCCTTTTGTCCAATAATCCGCGCCGGCAACCGGGCAGGTGTTTTTGCGCACTTGATAAGGCAAAGAGACCCACAACAAAATAAAATCACCGTGGCTGTTATGGTTGGCAAAATACAAACGATGTTTATCCGCCGATTGCTGTTCCACATTTTTTTGCGGGCGGACACCAGTGATGAAGGAGGTAAAACGGCACAAAAGAAAATCAATCAATTTGGCTAACATAATCACGCTCCTATTCGTTACCCACTTCGGCTAAACCGGACTTCACGCGTTTGACACAAGTGACAATTAACAGAATGATGTCAACCCAAAGCACCCAATAGAGAAAATCAAGTAACGTTGGGGCAAAAACATAAACTAAGCCCAACACGCCGAACAAAAACGCCCGATCGCTTTTGCCCAATGGACCGTCATAACGGCGGGTTTTGCCTTTAACTTGCCCGAGCACACCACAAAATTCCGTTAACGCCGATAACCAAATGATCAAGCCGATTTGCAAACCATCAAAAGGATAGACAAAAGCAAAAGGTAGGTATAACGCGGCATCGGATACTACATCGGTAATTTCATTTAGGTATCCGCCCAAACGAGATTTTTGGTTAAATTCACGCGCTAACATACCATCAATGGCATTAAGTGCCATACGCACGAACAACCAAATAGGAATCAAAATAAAAAGCCAGTTGTAGTCAGAAAGTGCGGTCAAAATTAGCCCTAAAACGATAGAAATGGCACACGCAGTTAAAGTCACCTGATTGGCGGTCACACCACGTTGTTCCAGCTTTATCACGAGTGGACGTAACAAATTTTGGAACTTAGGTTTCAGATCATAAATACTCATCACATTCTCCTTAAACCTTAAAAAGGAAAGAGTAAAGGAATAAGAAACACGCTCACTAACATTACTAAAAGAGTGAACGGCACGCCAATTTTGACAAAATCAGCAAATTTATAACCGCCGGGGCCAAAAACCATGGTATTCACCGGCGATGACACCGGCGTCATAAACGCGGCAGAAGCAGCGATAGCCACCACCATCGCAAATGGCATCGGGGATAAATTGAGTTGATGTGCCATGGTAATGGCGATTGGCGCAATCAAAATGGCAGTCGCTGTGTTAGAAATGAATAAACCGACAATGGCAGTGAGAATAAACAGGCTAATTAAAATCCAATGTTTGCCCATGCCACCTACGAAATTCAGCATTAACTCGACAATCACCGACACCCCGCCGGTTTTCTGTAAAGCCAACGAAAATGGCATCATGCCTACAATCAATACAAGACTTGACCAGTGAATCGAATCATAGGCACTTTTGCTATCCACACAACGGAAGTAACCTAGCATTAAACAGGCAATTAAAGCAGCAACAACGTTTGGCACAACGCGGGTCACCATTAACAGCACCATCACTAAAATACTCAACAAAGCATAAGGGGCTTGGCTTTGCGCCGGCACGGCACGGGTAATTTCACTTGGGTAATTCAACACAAAGAAATCTTTACTGTGACTACGCATTTGCTGGATGAGTTTCCAATCGCCAATCACCAGCAATAAATCCCCGGCTTTATATGGCGTTTCGACAAAATGTCCGCCAAGCACTTCTCCGTCACGCTTAATGCCCACCACGTTCAAACCGTATTTGGAACGGAAAGCAAGTTCTTCAGTCGATTTCCCGATACAGTCAGAATCCGGCACTAAAATCAATTCCGCCATACCAATCGAACTGGCTTGTTCCGAAAAAAACTGCGCACGAATTTCCGCCCGCTCTAAATGATATTCCTGACAAAAGGCTTTTAAATTAAATTCAGGATCACTGCTATCCATCAATAAAATGTCTTTCTCACGGACGTCTGAGGAACCAAGCGCCGCAATAAATATCGGGCGAAAACGCTTCCAACGCTCAATTGCTAACACATTCAAACCAAATTTAGAACGTAAATGTAATTCATCCAGATTTTTACCAATAAGCGGAGAGCCTTTTTTCACCACAAAACGCTGCGTGCGTTGTTGCAAACCATACTCATGAATCAAATCACTCATGGAACGTTTATCCATGCTATTAGTTTCATTTTCTTTATCGGACTTTAACCAACGACGGGCAACCAGCATATAGCCGATCCCCATAAACAAAATCACCAAGCCAATAGGCGTAAAATCGAAGAATTTCAAGCGCATATCGGTTTCGCGTACCAATTCGGCATTCACCACCAGGTTGGGCGCTGTCGCAATCAACGTCAACATGCCACTGATAAGCCCAGCAACGCTTAGTGGCATCATCAAACGTTTCGGCGAGATATTCATTTGGCGACAAATCATCAACACCACAGGAATGAAAATGGCCACGACACCGGTAGAACTCATAAAGGCCCCCAGCCCTGCCACGGCTAACATCATGAAAACTAAGACTCGGGCTTCACTGTTATGAGAAGCTTTTAACAGCCATTCACTCACTTGATATGCCACGCCGGTGCGTACCAAGCCTTCCCCAACAATGAACAATAAGGCAATCAGAATAATATTGGGGTCACTAAAACCGGCAAACACTTCTTGTACGGTTAAAATGCCACTGAGGCTGAACGCCAGCATCACCAAAATAGCGACGACGTCCATGCGAATGCGGTTACGAATGAAGAGAATCACGGAAGCAATGAGCAACAACAGCACCCACACCCAAGGTTCTGGACGGAAAGAATCAAATAAGCTGGTGAATTGGTTCATGGCGCCCTCCGTGCTAAAAATGTTCAAATGCAGGTTAAATTATAGCGATTCTAATAATTTTTTAACAGGCGCAAAACTACGGCGATACTGTGGTAAAAGGCCAAATTCGGAGATTTTTTCCAAATGCAATTTCGTTGGGTAGCCTTTGTGTTGCGCAAAGGCATATTGTGGATATTGTTGATCCAATTCCAACATTTCTTGGTCTCGTGCGACTTTTGCCAAAATAGACGCCGCGCTAATTTCCGCGACTAAAGCATCCCCTTTAACAACCGCTTGGGCCGGTATCGACAAATTCGGTGGAATCCGATTGCCATCCACCAACACAAAGTGCGGTTGAATTTTCAAATGTTTTATCGCCCGTTCCATAGCAAGCATGGAGGCATGCAAAATATTTAACTCGTCAATCTCATGTGGTTCCGCTCGCCCAAGCGCCCACGCCAAGGCTTTTTGCTTAATTTCTTCCGCTAACAATAAACGTTTTTTTTCCGACAGTTTTTTAGAATCGGCAAGCCCCTCAATAGGATTGTTCGGGTCCAAAATCACCGCTGCCGTCACCACCGCACCGACTAAAGGCCCGCGTCCCACTTCATCCACGCCGGCAATCAGTGCATAGCCCTGTGGGTACACAAACTTATCCATGGGATGGCTCCAATAAATCAATCACTGCTTGGGCGGCTTGTTGATCGGCATTGCATTGGATCATTTGGTGCAATTCGGCAAAACGTTGTAATAAAACATGGCGATTTTGCACCGCACTTTTGTCCTCACTTAAATAGTGGGACAATTTTTCTGCCAAATTCGCCGGATTACAGTCTTCTTGAATTAATTCCGGCACTAACATTTCATCTGCCAGCAAATTAGGTAAAGAAATATATTGGGTTTTCACCAACCGTTTTGCTAAGAAATAGGTGAAAGGCTTCATGCGATACCCGACTACCATCGGGGATTTACATAACATGGCTTCTAATGCGGCTGTGCCGGAAGCGAGCAAGGTTGCCTCGGCGGCGATCATGGCGGCACGCGCATTGCCATCCAATAAAATCATGTCCAATTCCGGCGCGACGCGTTGTTTGATTTGTTCAAATTGCTGACGACGTTTTTGATTAATTAACGGCACAAGAAATTTAACATCCGGATAGCGTTGATGTAGCAGTTGCGCAGTTTGTAAGAAAGGTTCACTCAGAAACTCCACCTCTGAACCACGACTGCCCACCAGCATCGCCACATAACGCTGCGCAGGATCTAAATTCAATAATTGGCAGGCGTCATCACGATTCGGTTTCAACGGAATGGCATCCGCCATAGTGTGACCAATAAAACGACAAGGCACATTGAAACGATCATAAAAGGCTTTTTCAAAAGGCAAAAAGGCAAGGACTAAATTGGTGGCCGCTGCGATTTTATACACGCGTTTTTGACGCCACGCCCACACGGACGGACTCACATAATGAATGGTCTTAATGCCCCGCTGTTTGAGTTTCAGTTCTACGTCCAAATTGAAATCTGGTGCATCAATGCCAATGAAAATATCCGGTTTTAAGGCCGATAATTGCTCAATGATACTGCGGCGAATTTTGAGTAAGCGTGGTAGATGTTTCAGCACTTCCACCAATCCCATCACGGATAGCTCTTCCATATCAAACAGCGTTTCAAATCCTTCGGCAATCATGCGTTCACCGCCAATACCGATAAATTTGGCGTTCGGGTAACGCGCTTTCAGGGCGTGAATTAAACCCGCACCGAGAATGTCACCGGAGACTTCGCCTGCGATGATTGCAATGGTTGGGGAATGATTGAGGAATATTGAATTTGGCATAGTCAAAACTCTGAAAAAAACGACCGCTCTTTTAGTCATAGAAAAGAGCGGTCGGCAATAGATGAATGATTTAAAGGATTAACGGATAATGCCGCGAGTGGAACGTTTAAAGAAATCCAAGAAGAAACTGATCGCCGATTCCGTTGCGGCAATTTGTTCAATTTCCGGCATCACTTCATCTAATGTTTTACCGCTGCGATAAATCATTTTGTAAACGTTACGAATCGCATGCATTGTCGGTTTATCAAAACCGCGACGTTTTAATCCTTCGATGTTGACACCAAACGGTTGAGCATGGTTGCCTTGCGCCATGACATAGGGCGGCACATCTTGGCTGACCATGGAACCGCCGCCCAACATCACATGAGCACCTACGACAACGAATTGGTGAATTGCAGACATTCCGCCGACAATCACAAAATCGTCCAATTCCACGTGTCCGGCAAGGGTGGCGTTATTGGCTAAAATACAACGGTTTTTAATCACGCAGTCATGAGCGATATGGACGTTAATCATGAATAAGTTGTCATCACCGATTTTCGTCACACCGCCACCTTGTACAGTACCACGGTGAATAGTCACACTTTCACGAATACGGTTACGATTACCGATCACAACACGTGTTGGCTCGCCTTGATATTTAAGATCTTGGTTCACCTCACCGATACTGGCAAATTGATAAATTTCATTATCTTCACCGATTCGTGTATGCCCATTAATCACAACATGGGAGTGGACGACAGTGCCTTTGCCGATTTCAACGTCTTTACCGATGATGGTAAACGGGCCGATAACCACGTTTTCACCAATTTTTGCACCTTCTTCAACAATGGCCTGCGGATGAACTTTGGCGGTTGGGTGAATCATATTTATCCCCTTGTCTGAATTATGCTACGCGACGAGCACACATTAGTTTCGCTTCACAGGCCACTTCGCCGTCAACGGTTGCTGTAGCGGTAAAGGCAGTAATACCACGGCGTTCTTTAATCACTTCAACATGTAATACCATTTGATCGCCCGGAACAATCGGACGCTTAAAGCGGGCTTCATCAACACCGGCGAAATAGAAGATTTCACCACCGGCCAACTCATGGGTTTTAAACGCTAAGATGCCCATAGCCTGCGCCATGGCTTCAAGAATTAACACGCCCGGTAAAATAGGATTTCCCGGGAAATGACCGGTAAAACAAGGCTCATTCACACTGATATTTTTAATCGCAGTCAACCATTTGCCTTCTTCAAAATTAAGCACTCGATCCACTAACAAAAAAGGATAGCGGTGTGGCAATAATTGCATGATTTCATGAGATTCGATAATTCTTGAAGTTTGTTCAGTCACGGGATTACCTTTTAATATTAAATAAGAGACAAAAAATACGCGTTAAATTATACGTGATTTAACGCATCAACACAAAATGAACGAAACGTCACTCATCTGATTTCAGTTTTTTCTCAAGGGCTTTAATGCGTTTATTTAAACCATCAATG
This sequence comes from Aggregatibacter valvarum, assembly GCF_980468985.1. Taxonomy (NCBI): domain Bacteria; kingdom Pseudomonadati; phylum Pseudomonadota; class Gammaproteobacteria; order Pasteurellales; family Pasteurellaceae; genus Aggregatibacter; species Aggregatibacter valvarum. The sequence continues at coordinate 499,714 of NZ_OZ413141.1, forward strand.
CCAAGCGTCAATGCCGCTGTTTTGCGCCATTCTTTATTGGTTTGGAGCGGAATACCGGAAGAATACACGCCCGGTTCGGTAATCGGACGCATGACCATTCCCATGCCGGTAACCGTCACTTGATCACAGATTTCCATATGCCCGTTAATCACGCTCGCGCCGCCAATTAAACAATAACGTCCTACGGTTAAACTGCCTGCCATAATCACCCCACCGGCAACCGCGGTCCCCGTGCCGATATACACGTTATGGGCAATCTGACAAAGGTTATCGATAATCACGTTATCTTCAATTACGGTTGCATCTAATGCGCCACGGTCAATACAGGTACAAGCACCAATTTCCACGTGATTGCCGATAATCACTTGTCCGACTTGCGGGATTTTAATCCATTTACCGCGTTCATTGGCATAACCAAACCCATCACTACCAATGACTGCGCCGGATTGAATCAAGCAATGCTGGCCAATTTCCACCTCATGATATACGGATACATTCGCCCAAAGTTGGGTGTGTGCGCCAATTTTGGTGTTCTTACCAATAAAACAATTTGCGCCAATCACCACGTTATCACCTAGCACAACGCCGGATTCAATCACACTGTTTGCACCGATAGAGACATTTTCACCTAACAAAACGTCGTCAGAAATGACCGCACTTTTTGCAATTCCGCTTGCTGCTTTTGGGGTGGTATCCATATATTGTGCTAATTTTGCATAGGCAACATAAGGATCTTTCACGATAAGCAAATTACTTTCCGCTGAACAAAATTCCACATCTGCTTCGGACACCACCAAAATACCGGCTTGTGAATGTGCCAGTTTTTCACGGAATTTTGCATTAGAAATAAATGTTAGCTGATGTTCATTCGCTTTATCTAAAGGAGCGATATTACTTACAACAACATCGGCGTTACCACGAATGGTAGCGCCGATTTGTTGTGCTAATTCTGAAAGAGAATAGGATCTCATTATTTAGCCTTCGCAGCTGCTGCGGAAATCGCTTTTAGAACATCATCACTGATATTTTTACCGTCTGCCGCAAAGACAACAGAACGATCATCTAACACGATAGTGTAGTGTTTTTCTTTTGCCACGGCATTAGTTGCGGCTTGAATGCTTTCAACCAATTTAGAGGTTTCTTGGTTTTCGCGTTTTGCATAGTTATCTTGATAGATACGAACTTGTTGATCGTGTTCTGCCACTAACTTATTGATTGTCGCTTGTTCGGTGCTGGCGAATTTATTAATTTCATCTTCACGTTTTTTGATGTCGGCAGCACGCAATTTCGGTGCATCTTTTTGTAATGCCGCGACTTTTGCTTCCACTTTTTTCTGTACATCCGCAATTCTTGCATCGACCTTTTTCTTGTTTTCTGTCAATTTTTCCACAGTCGCTTTGAATTCTGTTTCTAATTTTGCTGCGATTGCTTTACGTTCAGGATGATTTTGGAAGAGATAATCTGCACTCACAAATGCAATATTTTCTTCTGTCATGGCTAAACGAGAAGTGAAAATTAAGATGGCTGAAATAAGAACAAGTTTGATGACTTTTTTCATGAGTAAAATTTCCTTTTTATAGATTAAAAAATTAATTTGTGCCAATGCAACATTGGCACAAACAAGTGATTAGAGTTTATTAATTAACTTAAGTTCATTAAATTAGAATGAACCACCGACATTAAATTGGAATTGTTCAATGTCATCATTTTCGTATTTCTTAATCGGTTTAGCATAAGAGAAGATCAGCGGACCGATTGGTGATTGCCATTGGAAGGCAATACCGGCAGAAGAACGAATACGTGACGGATCGCCATAGTCAGGTAGCTTGGTGCTTAAGTGAGCAAATTGATTTTTCTCAGCTTTCCAATGCGTATCCCATACACTTGCGGCATCAATAAATAATGATGTGCGCACGGAGTTTTGGCTTTTTTCCGAAACAAAAGGTGTTGGCATGATCAATTCTACACTGGCAGATGTCATTGCATTACCTCCAACGATATCGCCGTTAAGTAGGCTATAACACTCGGATTTGGTGGTTACGCTAGCTGGGTTACAAGCGCGTGGATTGATATAAATCGCTTGTGGACCTACCGCACCGTAAGCAAAACCACGTAAACTACCGATACCACCTGCCGTATAGGTTTGATAGAACGGTAAACGTTTACCGCTTAAGCCATTAGCATAGGATGCCCCTAAACGACCGGATAATACCCAAGTTTGATCGCGATTTAGCGGATAGAATCCTTGAACATCTGCATTGAGTTTATAGTATTTATTGTCAGCACCAGGAATGGTCACTCTTCCACCAAAGGTGGCTTTGACCCCTTCGGTCGGTAAGAAACCACGATTTAAGCTGTTGTAGTTCCAACCGAAAGAAAAATCATAGTCATGGGAGCGGAATGCCCAGTTATCATAATTCATTGAGGCTAGGTAGAGCGCGCGGCTATATTCCGGCGTAATGTTTTTCAATTTATTATAAACATAGCCTAAACCCACATAATAGGAGTTATTTTCATTCACTGGGAAACCTAAAGTAACATTGCCACCGTAAGTTGTTCTTGTATAAGCAGCGGAATTACTATTTTTTGAGTTGTCATAGTTTTCAAAGAAGATATTTCCACCCAAGCTCACACCGTCTTTCGTGAAATACGGTTCGGTATAACCTAAGTTAACACTGGTTCCGTAGTCATTGCGGGAACCGGCAAGACTTAAGGATGATCCCATACCAAGGAAGTTCTCTTGTTTGATGCTGGCTTGATAGCTTAAACCGCTTTCCGTACCATAACCAACCCCGAAGTTAATGCTACCGGTGTTACGCTCTTTGACTTTGTACACCACATCCACTTCATCACTGCTGCCTTCAACCGGTTCGGTACGGCTTTCTACGGTTTCAAAAAATCCGGTACGATCTAACCGCACTTTACCGAGTTCGATTAAGTCGGTGGATAACCAACTGCCTTCTTGTTGACGCATTTCTTGGCGTAATGTGCTATCGGCAGTGACAGTATTTCCTTCAAAACGGATTTGGCGCACAGAATAACGTTTGCCGGCATCAACAACGAAACTTAAATTAACGCTTTTATCTTGATCGTCAAAATCCGGCTGTACACTCACTTGGGCACTACCATAGCCTTTTTCACCTAAAATAGATTTAATGCTGTCTTCAACAGCGTGTACATCACTGCCACGGAAATATTGATCAAGGTGAATTTGATTTAATGTTGGTGCCAACTGATCTTTCATACCGCCTAAATCACCGAGAATACGTGCGTTTTTCACCGTGTATTTATCACCTTCAGAAATATTAATGGTGACGCGGGCTTCTGTTTTCTTATCATTTAACTGCACGTCGGTGCCGGTGACTTTCGCTTTGGCATAGCCATGGTCAAAATAATAGTTTTGAATGGCTTCGAGATCTTTGTTGAATTGGCTCGGATCAAATTTATTACCGAAAAGTTTCCACCACGCATCCGGTTGTAATTCCATTTGATCTTGCAGTTTGCTTTTACTAAAAACGTGGTTGCCGACAAAATTGAGCTCTTTAAGCAACGCCACATCGTTTTCTTTAATTTGCAATTTAATTTCGGAACGATGATTCGGTAGCGGATTGACAATCGTATTTACTTGCGCATTATAACGACCAACACTGTGATAGTGATCTTCTAATGTTGCACGAAATGTTTCTAATTTTTCACGATTTAATATCTCCCCTTTTTGGAAGCCGTTAGCATCTAAATTTTGTTTTAGTGCTTCATCCGGAATGGTTTTATTTCCTTCTAAAATTACATCGGAAATAATGGATTTCGGTATGACTGAAATGACAAGCGTATTGCCTTGTTGAGAAGCGCGAACATCATCATATTGACCACTTAAGAAAAGCGTACGTACGACATCGGCAATATTGGCGTCGTTGATTTTTTGCCCAACCTGTACCGGTAAACTGGCGATAATACTGTTTTCAGTAGTGGACTGAACGCCATCAACACGAATATCTTGTACGACAAAGGTGCCGGCTAAAACACTCGTCGAACCAAATAAGAGGCTTGCAATTAAGAGTTTTTTCATCGTAAATTTTATCCTGTATAAGATACGTAATTAGTTATAAACGTAAAAAATCATTAATCAGTCCAAGTCCCATTAACATCAATAACAAGACAGCACCAATTCGATAACTCACATTCTGCACATGCTCGGAAACTGGTTTTCCTTTCAACGCTTCCATCACCAAAAAGACAAGATGTCCCCCATCCAGTACTGGTAATGGAAATAAATTCATAACGCCCAAATTAACACTAATTAATGCCATAAAACTCAGGTAATAAATCAGACCAATTTCAGAAGAGGCACCTGCCCCTTTGGCAATGGAAATTGGACCGCCTAAGTTATTCAAAGACAAATTGCCGGTGATTAATTTCCCGATGACTTTAATCGTTAACCAAGAGAGTTGAAAGGTCTTTTCTACCCCTTTTTGTAAGGCTTCAAGCATATCATACTTTAATTCAGTACGATATTCATTAGCCAAGGGATAAAAAGTCGGGGAAATTCCCACAAACCAGCGTTTTTTTTCATTCAGTTCTGGTGTAAGTGTTTTATCAAACCACACACCATCACGTTCTACTTTTAGGGTTAATGGCTTGCCTTCTTGAACCTTTTCTAGAAACGTATGCCACTCAATTTTACTGTTATCCGACCAGTAGAGTTTATCGCCTTTTCGTAATCCTTCTTTTTCTGCCGGTGAATTTTCAGTAATCTTAGAGAGTATCATATCCACTTTACTTCTCACCGGTACAATACCGAGGGATCCGAATGCACTTTGTTTCTCAGGATCAAACGTCCATTTGGATAAATCTAAAGTTTTATGCTGTTCAATGTTAGAACCAAATTCCACTAATGTCAGATCAACTTTGCTTTCCCCTAACTTGGTGGCTAACAACATATTAATGGTTTCCCAATCAGCGGTTGAAACGCCATCAATTTCCGTAATTTGGGTGTTCGGCTGTATTTGTGCCATTGCAGCAATCGATTGGGGACGAACCTCATCGATTACCGGCTTAATACTCGGAATGCCAATGGAATAAACGAGAAAATAAGCAAAAATGGCAAACAAGAAATTCGCAAGCGGACCGGCGGCAATAATAAATGCGCGCTGAGCGACCGTTTTATGATCAAAGGCCTGCGATTTTAAGGTATCAGGCACCTCTTCATTGCGTCCATCCAGCATTTTGACATAGCCCCCAAGAGGAATGGCCGACACGGCAAATTCTGTCCCTTGTTTATCGGTACGCGACCAAATGACTTTGCCAAAACCAATAGAAAAACGATGGACTTTCACACCGCACTTTCGTGCCGCCCAGAAATGACCATATTCATGTACCGTCACTAAAACGGCAATCACAATCAGAAATGAAACGGTTGACCACAAAAATGACATATCGCCAATCCTATAATACAAAGAAATAGAAGTAGGCAAAGAATGGAACCGCCGCCGTTAAGCTGTCAATGCGATCCAAAATACCGCCATGCCCCGGAATTAAATGACTGCTATCTTTAATACCGCTTTGGCGTTTAAACATACTTTCCGTTAAATCGCCTAAAATAGAGATGGCAACCGTTGCCACCGACAGACCAATAAAGGCTCCGGATGAGACATTCGCGGTCAAACTTTGTTGCGCCACATTCACAAAAATGGCTGCAACAATACCTGCCATCACCAAACCGCCAATCGCCCCCTGCCAAGATTTTCCCGGAGACACTTTCGGTGCCAATTTGTGTTTACCCAATTTACGACCGACAAAATATGCACCGGAATCCGCCACCCAAACCAAAATAAACACATACAACAACAGCATAATGCCGTGGTAAGGTTCTGTCACATAATGATCTAAACGTAACAATAATACGCCGATTAAAAATGGAATAAAGGTAAAGAAACAGAAAAAGAATTGTAAGACAGAATGTTTGCCCCAAATGACACTAGTTTTCGGGTAAGTCACCACAAAAAATAAGGCCACCAGCCACCAAATAACCGCACCCAATAAAATCGGCTGAGCATACAGTTCAAATACACGGCCGGCATCTAAATAATTGCCTTCCCCATAGATCCAGAGGAATAAAAAGGCAGCACTTAAACCGGTGATGGCATAGCGCCAAAACGTGGGTTGCTTGAAATTAAAAAACTGCGTCCATTCCCAAACGCCTAACACCACAACCACCCCCAAGGCAAGGGCAAAATAATAAGGTGAAAATAAAAATAATGCGGTAAAGACAAGGGCAATTAACACAATTGCCGAAATAACTCGTTGTTTAAGCACAATATATTCCTCTATTATTCAGTCCCACCAAAACGGCGATGACGTTGTTGATAAGATAAAATCGCCTGATGAAACTCGGCTTCATTAAAATCCGGCCACAGTACATCAGAAAAATACAATTCCGCGTAGGCTGTTTGCCACAATAAGAAATTGCTAATGCGTTGTTCACCACTGGTACGAATCAATAAATCCACTTCAGGCTCGTCTTTCGTCACCAAATGTTGTTGCAATAAAGCTTCGTTAATATCTGCAACAGTGATTTGTTGCGTTTGAACCCGCTCTGCCAACTGCTGTGCCGCCTGAACGATATCCCAGCGCCCGCCATAATTCGCGGCAATATTTAACGTAAGTGCGGTGTTATTTTCCGTTAATTTTTCCGCTTTTTTGATTTTTTCCTGCAAGCCTGCACTAAAGCGGGAAATGTCGCCTAAAATTTTCAAACGAATGTCATTTTTATGCAGCTTTTTCACTTCAAAATCAAGCGCTTGCATAAATAAATTCATTAATGCGCTCACTTCCTGCTCGGGGCGGTTCCAGTTTTCGCTACTAAACGCATATAAGGTTAAATATCTCACCCCGATTTTACGAGCATAAGACACGGCTTCACGTACTGCCGCCACGCCGTTTTTATGTCCAAAAACGCGCATTTTCCCTTGCAGCTTCGCCCAACGCCCGTTGCCGTCCATGATAATCGCAACGTGTTGCGGAATATTATTCCGATCTAATTCTGTCATTATCCCTTCTCAATGCAAAATATCAGTGTGACCAGTGTGCCAATTGTTGTCGTGCATATTCACGAGCAGCACGATCCACCTCCAGTACATCATCAATCTGTTTGATTTGTTGCGACGGCATTTGTTCCACGACAGCCTGATTCAGTTTGGCAATATCCGTAAATTTAATTTGGCGATCTAAAAAGGCTTGTACGGCCACTTCATTCGCCGCATTCATGGCAGTGGTCGCATACTGTCCTGCCGCAAAAGCCTCTATCGCCAGTTTCAAACAAGGATAACGTTGATAATCCGGTGCTAAAAAAGTCAACCCATTTAATTGGTAAAAATCTAACGGCGCTACGCCGGAAAAAGTGCGGTGCGGATACGCCATAGTTTCTGCAATCGGTGTGCGCATATCAGGATTCCCCATTTGCGCAATAACGCTGCCATCAATGTAGCGTACCATGGAGTGAATAATGGATTGCGGGTGAATAATGACTTCCATTTCATCGGCTGTCGCATTAAACAACCAACGGGCCTCAATATACTCCAACCCCTTGTTCATCATCGTTGCGGAATCCACAGAGATCTTCTTGCCCATAGACCAGTTAGGATGTGCCACCGCCTGTTCCGGTGTAATACCGTCAAATTCGCTTAAATCCGTGTAACGGAAAGGCCCACCCGAACCGGTCAGCACAATTTTGCTGATGCCCAAATCTGCCAACGGGCAAAATCCGATGTGTTGTTGAGCCTGCGGAGGCAACGATTGGAAAATCGCATTATGTTCGCTATCTACCGGCAATAACTGCGCGCCATAGCGTTTTACCGCATCAATAAAAATCTGGCCGCAAGTAACCAATGCCTCTTTATTTGCCAACAGAACTTTTTTGCCGGCTTTCACTGCTGACAACGTTGGCAACAATCCGGCTGCACCAACGATCGCTGCCATGACAATGTCTGCATCAGGATACGCGCTTAATTCACAAATCGCTTGTTGACCGGCAAATACTTGCGTCGGGAGCTGATGCGTAGCTACTTTCTCACGCAAATGTCTTGCTGCATGTTCATCAGCCAAGGCAACAAAGTGCGGTCGAAATTTCACGCATTTTTCAAACATCGCATCCACATTGGCCCCCCCGACTAAAGCAAACGCTTCATACTTTTCCGGATTGTGTTCAATTACCGAAAGGGTGCTATTACCGATGGAACCTGTCGCGCCAAGAATCACGACCTTTTGTTTTTTTTGCATAAAATTTCGACCGCACTTTGTCAATTTTTCGGGCAGTATGAAAACCTCATCCGCCCATATAAGAAAAGACGCAGTAAGGCACTGCGTCTGATGTTAACCTGTTCTTATGATTAGAAATCGAGTAATTCTTTTTCTTTTTCCGCTAACACTTCATCGACTTTTTTGATGAATTTATCGGTAATTTGTTGAATTTCGGCTTCAGCTTTATGCTGATCGTTTTCACTGATTTCTTTATCTTTTAACAAGGCCTTGATTTTATCATTAGCATCACGGCGAACGTTACGAATCGCGACTTTGCCTTGCTCGCCTTCTGATTTCACAATTTTAATCAAATCACGGCGACGTTCTTCTGTTAATGGTGGAAGTGGTACGCGAATTGTTGTACCGGCAGAAGACGGATTCAAGCCTAAATCAGAGGTTAAAATGGCTTTTTCTACCGCTTGAATCAATGAACGATCAAACACAGTTACCGCTAAAGTACGGGCATCTTCTGCCACCACGTTGGCTAATTGACGTAATGGTGTCGCAGAGCCGTAATAATCCACTTGAATCGCATCCAACAAACTTGGTTGTGCACGGCCGGTACGAATTTTTGCAATATGGCCTTTTAACGCTTCAAGGCTTTTTTCCATGCGGTCTTGCGCATCTTTTTTAATGTCGTTAATCACGATAATTCCTTCTCTACTAAATAAATCAAACCGTTAAACTAATCTTTTGCACAAATCAATGTGCCTTCTTGTTCACCGATAACCACGCGACGTAGCGCGCCCGGTTTCCCCATATTGAACACGCGGATCGGCATACCGTGATCACGAGCTAGGGTAAAGGCCGCTAAGTCCATCACTTGTAATTCTTTATCAATCACTTCGGCATAAGTAAGGTGCGGATAAAGCATGGCATTTGGATTTTTTGCCGGATCGCAATCATATACACCATCCACTTTCGTTGCTTTTAACACAACATCCGCTTCAATTTCGATACCACGTAAGCATGCGGCGGAATCTGTGGTAAAAAACGGGCTGCCTGTACCGCCGGAGAAAATGACAACGCGTTTTTCACGCAACATTTTGATGGCTTCAGACCAGTTGTAAGTGTCACAAATGCCGTTTAATTGAAATGCCGACATTAATTTTGCATTCACATCCGCACGGAAAAGCGAATCACGCATTGCCAAACCGTTCATGACGGTAGCAAGCATTCCCATATGGTCGCCGACCACACGGTTCATTCCTGCTTTAGCCAATTTAGCACCGCGGAATAAGTTGCCACCACCTAAGACGACACCCACTTCCACACCCATTTCAACCAGTTCTTTGATTTCTAGCGCCACTCTATCAAGAATAGACGCATCAATGCCGAAACCTTCATCGCCTTGTAAGGCTTCTCCGCTGAGTTTTAACAAAATTCTTTTATAAATAGGTAGGCTCATCTTTTTTCCTTTTGTATTAGCAAAAAATCGGCTCATTTTACTGGATCTTCCCTGTTCTGTGAAGTGAACGACCCAAAATCACCTAAAAAACAACCGCACTTTTGCCTCCATAAAATCTGGTGAAACAAAGTGCGGTCATAAAAATGCGCGTTTCTCGTTATGTGAAACTCCACAGTAACAAGGCCAATAACTGCGGCGAAATGATCCGCAAGAACATCGCCAGCGGATACACGGTGGCATAAGATAACGCTGCGGCACCGCTGTCTTCTTTAATCGCATTCGCGAACGCTAATGCCGGAGGATCAGTCATGGCGCCGGCAAGCACGCCGCACAAAGAAAGGTAGTTCAATTTACTGTATAAACGGGCAATAACTGCAGTCATGAGTAATGGCGCTAACGTAATAATGATGCCGTAGCCCATCCATTCCAACCCGCTACCGTTTAATAAGGTGTCCATAAAACTGCCGCCGGATTTTAACCCAACCACGGCCAAGAACAAGACAATCCCCAACTCACGTAATGCCAAGTTAGCGCTTGGCGGCATAAACCAATATAGCTTACCAATCGTCCCGATACGCGCCAAAATCAGGGCAATCACTAATGGCCCACCGGCTAAGCCCAATTTTAACGCCACCGGAAAACCGGGAATATAAAAAGGAATAGAGCCGAAAAGCACACCCAAGCCAATACCGATAAATACTGGTAGCATTTGGACTTGTTGTAATTTTTGTGCCGCATTGCCGATCACCGAAATGGCATTGTTCATCACATCGGTGCGCCCGACCATGTGTAATACGTCACCGAACTGCAAAGTCGTATTGGCGGTCGGCACCAATTCCACACCGGCACGGTTTAAACGGGAAATCACGACACCGTATTTTTGGTGAATACCAAGGGATTTGATTTTTTTCCCTAAGACTTTCTCGCTGGTCACTACCACCCGCTCGGAACGAATATCGCCACCGGCGGTCGTCATTTTAACCGAAAGCTCATCGCCAATAATTAATCGCATTTTTTGTAAGGCTTCATTTTCCCCCACTAAATGCAATACGTCATCCAAATAAATTTCCGTATCCGCTTTCGGGACACACATACTGTCCCCGCGCTTTAAACGGGAACAAACCACATCGCCGGCGCCAAATCCCGGTACGGCAATTAAACGCAAGCCATCCAAATTTTTATTTGTGACTTTAATGTCCATTGTGGTCAAGGTTTCTTTGTCTTGTCCACTTTCACGTTGAAAATGTTGTTCTTCTTCATCAATTTTTACATGGAAACACAAACGCACTAACCACATGGTCAGCAAAATGCCGCAAATACCGAAAGGGTACGCCATGGCATATGCCATCCCCATGGTTGCCGTGGTGCTGTTGACCCCAAGTTCTGACAAAATTTGCTGCCCTGCGCCAAGAGAAGGCGTGTTAGTCACCGCACCGGAGTAAATTCCCAAAATAATGTCTAAAGGCACGTTGGCTAATTTGTGGATACAAACCACAGTCAGCCCACCTAGCAAGACAATCAAAAATGCAAAACCGTTCAGTTTTAATCCAGAACGGCGCAACGAGGAAAAAAATCCGGGACCGACTTGAATCCCGATGGTATAAACAAACAGGATCAAGCCGAATTCTTGCACGAAATGTAATGTGTGCGTATCTAATGCCAATCCATATTGATTGGTAAAATGCGCCACAATAATGCCGCCGAATAACACGCCGCCTACCCCAAAACCGACGCCTCTGATCTTCCAATGACCTATCCATAAACCGATCACGGCAACCAAAGCGAGTAGGCTAATGGTAATCGCAATATCGCTCATAACGACCTCAACTTAATATTAACTAAAAAGGATTATAGCAAGTCAGTTTTAGGGTTGCTGAGAAAAAGCTAAAAAATGTCGCCTCAATCACATTTTTCCTTGCCTAATAAGAAAATCTTTTTAAAATGAACCGCACTTTCATTTCGATAAATTAAAATACCATGGCCAAAAAATCCCCTCCTCAAGATCCGAATTATGCAAAAGAATTAGCCAAATACGACAACCCCATTCCCAGTCGAGAGTTTATTTTGCAGATTATCCGCACGCATAATGCGCCCATGACGAAAGAAGAAATTTTTGTTGCGCTGGGCATCACTGACGAGACACGACAAGAAGCCATGCGCCGTCGTTTACGCGCCATGGAAAATGACGGTCAGTTAGTGTTCACCAAACGCAAATGTTATGCCCTGCCGGAAAAACTGGATTTGCTTAAAGGCATGGTGATTGGCCATCGAGAAGGCTTCGGTTTTTTACAAGTGGAAGGAAAAAAAGAAGACTTTTTTATTCCCAACGTGCAAATGCAGAAAGTCATGCACGGCGATTATGTGTTGGCGCAACCTAATGGATTTGACCGTAAAGGTCGTCCGGAAGTCCGCATTGTGCGCGTATTAGAAGCCAATAAAAAGCAAATTGTCGGTCGTTTTTTTATCGAACAAGGCATTGGCTATGTGATGCCGGACGACAGCCGTATTACACGCGATATTTTAATCCCCGATAACGCCCGTCTTGGTGCGCGTATGGGGCAAGTTGTTGTGGTGGAACTCCATCCGCGCACAGCGCCGTTTTTCCAACCTATCGGCAAAATCACCGAAGTACTTGGGGACAACATGGCGAAAGGCATGGAAGTGGAAATTGCCATTCGTAAGCATGATATTCCCCACAGTTTCCCAAGTGCGGTGGAAAAACAACTTAAAAAATGGGTTGAAGACGTGCCTGAGGAAGCTAAGCGTGGTCGTGTAGATTTGCGTGACTTGCCGTTAGTGACTATTGACGGCGAAGATGCACGCGATTTTGACGATGCGGTATTTTGCCAAAAACAAGGCAAAGGCTGGAAGCTTTGGGTGGCCATTGCCGATGTGAGCTATTACGTTAGACCGAAAAGCGCGTTGGACACGGAAGCCTATAATCGAGGCAATTCCGTCTATTTCCCGAATCGCGTCGTGCCGATGTTGCCGGAAAAACTCTCCAACGGTTTATGTTCGTTAAATCCACAAGTAGATCGCTTATGCATGGTATGTGAAATCACGATCTCTGCCAAAGGTAAGATGACAGACTATCAATTTTACGAAGCAGTGATGAATTCCCACGCCCGTTTAACTTATAACAAAGTGGCAAAAATATTGGAAAAAGACACCGCACTTTGTGAACGTTATGCCTCGTTAGTGCCTCATTTGCAAGATCTGCACGACATGTATCAGGCATTGGTGAAAGCACGGCAACAGCGCGGTGCCATCGAATTTGAAACCATTGAAAGCAAATTTATTTTCAATGCATTAGGTCGCATTGAACGGATTGAGCCGGTCGTGCGTAACGATGCCCATAAAATCATTGAAGAATGCATGATTTTGGCAAACATTGCGTCTGCCAACTTCATGGAAAAACATCAAGAACCGGCGCTATACCGCATTCATGCCGTACCAAGTGAAGAAAAACTCACGGCATTTCGCAGTTTCTTGGCTGAATGTGGCTTGAGCCTATCCGGTGGGAATAAACCGACACCGATGGATTACGCACAGTTACTTGAACAGATTAAACCACGTCCGGATCACGAATTAATTCAAACCATGTTGCTACGTTCTATGAGCCAAGCGGTTTATAGCGCCGACAACATCGGGCACTTTGGTTTGGCACTAGAAGAATACGCCCATTTCACCTCGCCGATTCGCCGTTATCCCGATTTGACGTTACATCGTGGCATCAAATATTTATTGGCGAAACAAAAGGGTTCTAAACGTAAAACGACCGACACCGGCGGATATCATTATCAACTTGAAGAAATGGATCTCTTTGGCGCGCATTGTTCTTCGACGGAGCGCCGTGCCGATGATGCCACCCGTGAAGTCGCCGATTGGCTAAAATGCGAATACATGCAAGATCATGTGGGCGAAGAATTTGACGGTGTTATTTCTTCCGTGACCGGTTTCGGCTTCTTTGTCCGTTTGAATGATCTGTTTATCGATGGCTTAGTGCATATTTCCGGTTTGGCGAATGACTACTACTTATTCGACATGCCGAAACAACGCCTTATTGGTGAAAATAGCGGCGTGATTTTCCGTATCGGTGATGCGGTGAAAGTGCGTGTAGAAGCGGTGAGTTTGGAGCAAAAACAAATTGATTTTTCTTTAATTTCAAGTGAACGTAAGCCAAGACGTAGTGGCAAAACGGCACGAACGAAAGCCAAGAAAGCGGAAGTTAAAGCGCCCAAGAAAACAACAAACAAAAAGGCAAAAATAAACAAAAGTGCGGTCAAAAAAAGTCACGTTTCTAAAATGAACCCCAAAGCCGCCAAAACGAAAAAGGTAAAGAAAAAACATGAGTGAAACAATTTATGGTATCCACGCAGTCAAAGCGTTTGTCTCCAATCACCCGGAACGTTTAATTGAAGTGTTAGCATTAAAAGGCAGAGACGACCAACGTTTACAGTCTTTGATTAATGAAATTCAACGACTTGGCATTTCCGTTCAATTTTTAAATCGCCAAACCTTGGATAAAAAAGCGGAAGGCGAAGTGCACCAAGGCATTATTGCGCGAGTGCACCCGTTACCTGAATTAAATGAGCATGATTTGGATCGTTTATTAGAAACTCAAAACGCGCCTTTATTATTAGTTTTGGATGGTGTGACAGATCCACATAACTTAGGCGCTTGTTTGCGAACGGCAGATGCAGCGGGCGTAAGTGCGGTGATTGTACCAAAAGATAAATCTGCCCAACTTAATTCTACCGCGCGAAAAGTGGCGTGTGGCGCAGCAGAAAATGTACCGCTTATTCGAGTGACTAACCTTGCCCGCACGTTACGTGATCTACAAGAGCGACACAATGTATGGGTTGTTGGCACCGCCGGTGAAGCCACCGAAACCCTCTATCAAACCAAGCTCACCGGTGCCTTGGCATTGGTCATGGGAGCAGAAGGCGAAGGCATGCGTCGCTTAACCCGTGAGCATTGCGATCAACTCATCAGCATTCCAATGGCCGGTTCGGTTTCTTCTCTCAATGTCTCCGTGGCGACCGGTGTTTGTTTGTTTGAAATCGTCCGCCAACGGTTAGTAGTGTGAACAAGCGGAAGAGATTAATCGCCTCAATTTTGAGTTAGTCTTCCCAGTATCGAGGCGTTTCATGCCGACTAAGTGCCTGTCAAGGTAAAGCGCGAAAAGTGCGGTCATTTTGACGGGCGTTTTTCAGATTGTCTCAGCAACGTTTCGTAGCGTTCATCTGTTAAGGTTTTCAAAAAGGCTTCAAGGTCGTCTAGTTGTTCATCGCTTAACGCTGGCGCCTTAAGATCGTCCTGATTCATTGTCGCAGCATATTCTGGTGCGTCCCAAGGTTGCTGGGTTTCAGGGTTGAGTTTACGTGCCGGGTTGTTGAAATGATCGAAATATTCCAACACGGTGCGCAAATGTTTAAACACGCCGTTGTGCATATACGGTGCGGTGACGGCAATGTTGCGCAGGGTCGGCACTTTGAATTTGCCTTTTTGGCGTTGATCGCCTTTGACCATTGGGTTATCCAACAAGCCGTTATCGATAAAATCCTGGCTGAGCTGATTATGCGCGATTAAACGCTGATTTTTCGGTACACCCATGTTGTAGTAGCGATAGTTGGTGAAGGTTTCCTCTTTGTGTTCGGCATGCTGCGCTTGGTGGCAGTTGCTGCAGTTGGTTTTGGTGTTATCAAAGAATAACTGCTGACCGCGCTTTTCTTGCGCAGTCATCGCATATTTGCCCTGCAACGATTTGTCGTATTTGCTATCAAAAGGGTGTAATAAGCGTTTTTCTTTTTGGAATACGGCAAGAGCATCTTCCATCGCAGCATAAACGCTATCTACGCTATCCCACGTGGCTTCGCCATAATGTTGGGTTAAGAGCATGAAATACATCGGTGTATTGTAGATCCGTTTAGCCACAGAAAGTTTGTCCGGCATCCCCATTTCCACCGGATTGATTGGGGGGCCACCGGCTTGTTCGGCGACGTTCTTGGCACGCCCGTCCCAGAATTGACCTCCTACATAATCTTGAATTTTTTCATCATAATGAAATTCGGGCGCGTAGCTGGCATAAAGCATGGTTGGTGCATTGCGTGTGCCGAACAGTTTTGGATCATCGCCTTGGGAGACCATTTTGTCTGCACTGTTTTCCCGTAAGTCAACAAAAGCGGTATCCGGGCTGTGACAACTGGAGCAGCTTTGATTACCATGAAAAGAAAGGTTATTGTCAAAAAATAAAATTTGTCCCAATAGGGCTTTATCAATTCCGCCTTTCGGCATTTCACGAGCTTCTTTTTCTAAGGCAAGGGTTGAAAGAGGTAGCCAGACGGCAAATAGCGTGGTCAATAAACGGTTCATGGTGTTTCCTTGTAAAGTGATGCTATTTAGGATACCGCTTTTCGACTTTTCCCGTCTTCCCATTTTAAGGTATGACCTTTGACCTGAATCATATAAAACAAATTTTTTTAAAAAAGCCCTTTATCTTTTTAGAGGATAGTTTACTATTTTACTAGGTTTTTTGTTATTAACACATTATGGGGGAAATTAGAATGTCTTTTGCCGATAAAAAATTAAGTGAAATTGCGATTTCAATTCCGGGATCTACCGCACTTTTACGTGAATATGATTTAGATTTTTGTTGTGGTGGTGCGGATACCTTGGGTGCTGCGGTTGCCGAGAAAAATTTAAATTTAGCAGAAATCGAAGCGCGTTTAACCGAACTACAAGAGAGCAAACAGCAAGATGATGAGCAACGTTGGTTGACTGCACCTTATGCCGAGATCATCGATCATATTATTCATCGTTATCATGAGCGTCATCGTGCTCAGCTACAAGAGCTTATTGTACTGGCTGAACGCGTAGAATCTGTACATGGTGATCGTGATGATTGCCCGGTCGGTGTGGCAGCTGAATTACACAATGTTTATGCCGATTTAAGTAGCCATATGATGAAAGAAGAGCAAATTTTATTTCCAATGATCAAAATGGGCAATTACGCCATGGCAAGAATGCCGATTCAGGTGATGGAACATGAACATGCTGAACATGGCGAACATTTAGAGGTGCTAAAAGCCTTGACCAATAACTTAACGCCACCGGCAGATGCTTGCAATACTTGGCGCGCACTCTATAGCGGCATTAAAGAATTTATGGATGATTTAATGATGCACATTCATACGGAAAATAATATTCTGTTTCCACGTGTGATTGAAGAAGGCAGCCGATAAGCGCAAACTCAAAAATTCAACATTAATAAGCCATTAATACTGTATTAATGGCTTTTTTATTATAGCCAGCCAAAGTCTGGCTATAAAAACCATACGCTATGCGTATGGAGTTAAATAGCTTAAGCGATGAACAGAAAAAATCCTCGCGATATAATGAACAAGGCTGACAACCAAAATTCAGCATATAGGAGGATTATTTACCCCTCGTAGCGTGCAACTTGTTGCACGAATGATTAAAAGATTAACCTTGATGCGTAATTCACGATTTCGTGCAACAAGTTGCACGCTACAATTCACTTTTTATTATAGCCAGCCAAAGTCTGGCTATAAAAGCCATACGCTATGCGTATGGATCCAAATAGCTTAAGCGATGAACAGAAAAAATCCTCGCTATATAATGAACAAGACTGACAACCAAAATTCAACATATAGGACGATTATTTAACCCCTAGTAGCGTGCATCTTGATGCACGACCAAAGTACGCACGGAACGTTATTTAACGCTTTCGGGCATTCATGATTTCGTGCAACAAGTTGCACGCTACGATTCACTAAAATAGTGATATGAAAATAAACACAGTTACCGGTTTTCACAATCCCCTTGAGAGGCTTGTGAAGTATAGACCCTTATAGGGAGCCTAAAAACCGCACGTTTTACGTGCGGATTGTTATTGTTCCTTGACTTGGCGTAAAATACGTCAGAAATCGACCGCACTTTTTCCTTTTCCTTGTTCCCTTTTCCCAAAAAAGAAAAAACCGCTATCCAATTTCTGAATAGCGGGGAGGTCTTAAATATAAGAAAACGTTAAAAGACGACTGCATTTGCAGCGCACTAGCATTTGTTAAGACTGAATATCTGAAAAATAGTTCAACGAAAAGCGAAAATTTCTTTGCTTTTTTTAATAGCGACCAAAAAGAAAAACGACAGAGGGTTGAATCCTCTGTCGTTTTTGATTGGGAGTGCTATTTCTCAGCCAGAAAATCCACGATTTGCTGTTCAATCCCAGCAGCGTCTAATTTTAAATCGGTGAGCGTTTCTGCTTGCGATCCTTGAGGGATAAAGAAATCCGGTAAGCCTAATTGCAACAATTTCACTTGGTGTTGCTGCTGATTCAATACTTCCGCTACCGCACTTCCGGCACCGCCTTGAATCGCATTTTCTTCTAATGTCACCATGAGTTCATGGCTGTTGGCAATCTCGTTAATACGGGCGACATCCAACGGTTTCACAAACCGCATATCAATCACGGTGGCATCCAGTTTTTCCGCGGCAATCAAGGCATTTGGTAAAAGCGTACCAAAATTTAAAATGGCAATTTTTTTACCTTCACGAACACGCTTTGATTTCCCCAATTCCAAGGGGTGTAACGGTTCTAGGGTAACGCCTACGGCATTTCCGCGTGGATAACGCACGGCAGCAGGTTTGCCACAATGATAGCCGGTATAAAGCATTTGGCGGCATTCATTTTCATCGCTTGGTGTCATGATGATAAGATTTGGAATACAGCGCATGAAACTGATATCAAATGCACCTTGGTGAGTTTGACCATCGGCACCGACAATGCCGGCACGGTCAATAGCGAAGAGAATCGGCAGATCTTGAATGGCGACATCATGAATCAGTTGGTCATAAGCGCGTTGCAAGAAAGTTGAATAAATCGCGACCACAGGCTTGTAGCCACCAATCGCTAAACCGGCAGCAAAGGTTACTGCGTGTTGTTCAGCAATCGCCACATCAAAATACTGTTGTGGGAAACGTTGAGAAAATTCCACCATGCCGGAACCTTCGCGCATTGCCGGGGTGATCCCGATAAGTTTTGGATCTCGTTCTGCCATTTCACACAACCAATCGCCGAAAATTTTGGAATAGGTTGGGGTGGCATTCGATTTAGGTAACTGACCGCTTAAATGGTCGAATTTTGGCACGCCATGGAAACCGATAGGATCGTTTTCTGCCGGTGTATAGCCTTTGCCTTTCTTGGTTTTTATGTGGAGTAATTGAGGGCCTTTTAGATCTCGCATATTGCTCAATGTCGCGATTAATTCATCAATATTGTGTCCGTCGATAGGGCCAATATAGTTGAAACCCAATTCTTCGAATAAGGTACTTTCCGGTGAGAACATCACGCCTTTCATGTGTTCTTCGGTTTTTTTCATAAAGTTTTTCACCGTCGGCACTTTATCGAGAATTTTTTTGCTACCGTCACGCACGGTAGAGTAGAACGAACCGGAGAAAATTCGGGCAAGGTGGTTGTTTAACGCGCCGACATTTTCCGAAATAGACATTTCGTTATCATTTAAAATCACCAACATATTGGTGTGCAATGCACCGGCATGATTTAATGCCTCAAATGCCATACCTGCCGTAATGGCGCCATCACCAATAACACAAACCGTTTGTCTTCCGGCATTTTCCCGTTCGGCAGCAATAGCAATGCCTAATCCCGCGCTGATCGATGTAGAGGAGTGCCCTACGCTTAACACGTCAAACTCGCTTTCACCACGCCAAGGGAAGGGGTGTAACCCGCCTTTTTGGCGAATGGTGGACATTTGGTCACGACGACCGGTTAAGATTTTATGCGGATAGGCTTGATGGCCCACATCCCAAATTAACTGATCGAAAGGCGTTTTAAAGACATAATGCAGCGCAACGGTAAGTTCCACCGTGCCTAAACCGGACGCTAAATGTCCGCTACTTTGGCTCACCGATTCCAGCAAATATTCGCGTAGCTCTCGACACACTTGAGGGAGTTGTTCTTTGTTTAACAAGCGTAAATCTTCAGGCGAATTAATCAAGGATAAAAGGGGGTAGTTTTGCATAAGGGTTAATCAATCCAACGTTAAAATTTATCTATCACTACGTTAAAAACAGGTCTAATTTCCACCGCACTTTGGGAGAGATTAGCTTTTTCGTTTAATGATAAATTCCGCCAACGCATAAAGTGCGGTGGTATCAAAAGGTAAATCTTTGAGTTCGGCTAATGCCATTTCGTAAAGTTCTTGTGCTTTTTGTTTGGCACCTTCCAGCCCCAATAATTTCGGATAAGTGCTTTTATCAGCCGTCAAGTCGGAGCCGACCGTTTTGCCGATGGTTTCGCTGTCGCCCTCAATGTCTAAAATATCATCTTGTACTTGGAAGGCGAGCCCAATTGCCGTGGCGTAGCGTTCCAGCTGTTGTGCTAAAGCCTTGTCTGCAAAATGAGGCGAGCAAATAAAGCCCATAGTGAGCGCTGCAGTGAGCAAGGCACCGGTTTTATTTAAATGGATGTGTTCTAATTCTTGCAGGCTGATGACTTTGTGTTCTGATATTAAATCTAAACTTTGTCCCAAGCACATGCCTTTGACACCGGAGGCGGCACTTAAGGTTTTAATGAGCGCCAGCTTTTGTTCCGCTGATAGCGTTGGAATATCCGTTAAAATCTCAAAGGCAAAGGCTTGCAATGCATCACCGGCTAAAATCGCGGTGGCTTCGTCAAACGCAATGTGGCAAGTTTTATGGCCGCGACGCAATTCATCGTCGTCCATGGCAGGCAAATCATCATGAATCAATGAATAAGCATGAATGGCTTCAATGGCGGCTGCCGCATAATCAAGCTGCGCTAAATCGGCACCGAGCATTCTGCCGGTGGCATAAACTAAAAAGGGGCGAATGCGTTTTCCACCCAACAATAAGCCATATTTCATGGCGTCAGCTAAAGGCGCGGGCGCGCTATCAAGGTGGGCAAATTGCTCTGCTAAAAAGTGATTAATTCGCTGCTGAACTTGCTGTAAATCTTCTGAGAACTGATACATTACCGCCCCGTTATTCTTCCGCTTGATAATCGCTAAGTTTGGCACTTTCGTTTTTTTGTAACAAAATTTGGATGTGCTGTTCCGCTTGCTGTAAGCGTTCTTGACCTAACTGAGCCAGTTTGATGCCTTGTTCAAAATCTTTTAATGCCTCTTCAAGAGAAAGGTCGTTATTTTCCAAACGGGAGACGATTTCTTCCAGTTGTTTTAACGTATTTTCAAAATCCGGTTCATTTTTCTCAGCCGGTTTGCGCGCCATGGTCTCATCCTTTTTTGCAGCAAAATAGAATTGCCGTATTCTACTTGATTTTTCGTGCTTTTGTTAGGAAGAATTGCGTGCTGCTGGCAGAAAAGTGCGGTCGAAATATACGGTGTTTTTTGACCGCACTTGTGTGTGATGAGAAAACTTTTCCGCGTAAATGGTGCAATTCAGGTACAATGCGCATTATTTGAGGTAACGGGATCTTATGAAAAAAATCAAACATTTTGGCAGTTTTGCCCATCGCTATGTGGAGTGGGTCGTTCGTTTAGGGAAAATCCGTTTCTCGCTGTTAGGCGTGATGATTTTGGCGATTTTGGCGTTGTGTACCCAAATGGTGCTCAGCCTGATTTTTGTCGGAAAAATCTACTGGCAGGATTTGCTCCGTTCGATCGTATTCGGAATGATTTCAGCGCCTTTTGTGATTTATTTTTTCACGTTATTGGTAGAAAAGCTGGAATATTCCCGGCAGGCACTTTCCCATTCTGTTGCAGAACTGAAAAGTGAAGTAAAAGAGCGGCTGTTGGTGGAAAGCCGTTTGTCGGCAGCGTTAGACAAAGTGGAGAAAATTAGCCGCGACAAAACCACCTTGATGACAACGATCAGCCACGAGTTGCGCACCCCGTTAAACGGCATTATCGGATTAAGCCGCATTTTGTTGGAAGAGCATCCCACCGAACGCCAACGCAATTATTTAAAAACCATCAATAGCAGTGCGATTTCTTTGTCGCATATTTTCAGCGATATTATCGATTTAGAAAAAATTGATGCCCGCCGCATTGAATTGCATCGCAAAGAAACGGATTTTTATGCCTTGCTCAATGACATTAGCAATTTCGCTGTATTAATGGTGGAAGAAAAACGTCTTGAATTTCACTTAGATTGCCCGCCAAGCTTGCCAAACTGGTTGATGTTGGACGGTGTGCGGTTAAATCAAATTTTATGGAACTTGATTACCAATGCAGTGAAATTTACCCAACAAGGCAGCGTAACCTTATCGGTTGAACAAATTGCCAATAATGAATTTGCGATTCGCGTGACGGATACGGGCATCGGCATTGGTGAAGCCGATTTAGAAAAAATCTTCGAGCTATATTATCAAGTGAGTTCTAACCGTAATAAATCCTTGGGGAGCGGCATTGGGTTATCGGTGTCCAAAGCCATAGCTCAATTAATGGGAGGCGATTTAACCGTTACCAGCAAAATGGGGCAGGGATCCACCTTTCTGTTAACGTTTAAGGCAGAAGAGGCTTTTCGTCCGTCAGAAAACGACAGCAAGTTGCCATTAAAGCTTAATATCTTGTTGGTGGAGGATATTGAAGTGAATGTGGTGGTGGCGAAATCCTTGCTGGAAAAATTGGGTTACCAAATTGATGTCGCGATGACCGGTGCGCAGGCGATCGAAAAATTTGAGCAAAATTATTATGATTTGGTGTTTTTGGATATTCAGTTGCCGGATATGTCAGGCTTTGATATTGCCCATCACTTACGCCAAAACTACGAAAATGGCATTTATGATTTCCTGCCACCGCTCATTGCCTTGACGGCAAATGTCGTGCAGAAAAAAGAAGAATATGTCGCGCAAGGCATGGATGATGTCATTCACAAACCGCTGTCGTTAGATGAGTTGAATCAGTGTCTGTTCGATTATTTCGGCGAAGAAATCACGCAATTTGAACTCACCGACACCAAGCAACCTGAGGCTTCTGCCGATTTTGACACGAAAATGTTGGGCGAATTGGTGGAAATGCTGGGGGTGAAATTTGTGCAAGATAATCTCACCCTATTTGAACACACCATGGCAGGATACGCCATTGAATTACAGCAGGCCTATCAAGCCTATTTGCAGGATCCGGCATTGAAAGCTAATGTGCTTGCCTTAGCGCATAAAATTAAAGGGGCATTGGCTTCCGTTGGGTTAAAACGCTTGCAGGAAATTGCATCACTCTCACAAAATGCCGAGACAGCACAATGGCAGGAGAATATTGCCCTTTGGTGCCAACAACTGAGCGAAGAATGGCAAGAGGATGTGGAAAAACTGAGAGCGTGGCTAAAACAGTACGTTTAATATTATCGTTATGTGATCTTGCCCATAGAAATATAAAAACGTTCAAGCTATGATAATAGCGGTTTTTTTCTATTCAATGATAAAGGAGTGATTTATGCAATCTTGGACACCGGAAATGTGGCGAGCCGCGTTGCTTGGTTTGGTTGTGGGATTCGCGATAGGGTATTTTTTATTGCGTTTTACCAAAGGTTCTGTGAAAAAACAGGTGAAAACCGAAACGGAATTACGCCAATTAAAAGCACAATTAGAGAATCAAAAGCAACAACTTGAAAAACATTTTGCGGAAAGCGCAAATCTCTTAAAAACGTTAGCGCAGGATTATCAACATTTATATCAGCATTTTGCCGGCGCTTCTGTTCAATTATTGCCTGAATTAGATGACAAAGCCTTATTCCAAGAGCATAAGCTTGATGTGACCGGCGAGGTTTCACCGACAACGCCGGACGATCAGCCGAAAGATTATTCGGAAGGTTCTTCCGGGTTATTAAAGGCCGAAAGATAAGGATTTTTCCTTAGAGTAAAGTGCGGTGGATTTTTCGGTTGTTTTAAACAGGATGAAAATCTACCGCACTTTTCAAATAATCTACTACATATGATGTACGACCAGTCTTTTCCTCTGATGGGTCAACACTTCCGCCTCTAAATTAAATACCGTTTTTAAATTTTCTTGGGTAATGATTTCTTCCGGTGTGCCGATCATAGCAATTTCACCATTTTTCATGGCAACAATGGTATCAGCATAGGCGGCTGCCATATTGATGTCATGCACCACCATAACGGTAGTCAGTGCCAGTTCATCGGTCAGTTGACGTAGCAAGCGCATTAGCTCGCGTGCGTGGAACATATCCAGATTATTTAACGGCTCATCAAGTAGCACATGATCGGTTTTTTGACAGAACGTCATGGAAATCAGGGCGCGTTGACGTTGACCGCCGGAAAGTTCGCTAAGAAAACGATTAGCTAAGGGGGCTAATTCAAAACGTTGTAAGGCATCGCGGATGATGGCATTGTCTTCTTCCGTTGGACGCCCTTGATGGTGCGGATAACGGCCGAAAATTAACAAATCTTTTACCGTAATACGACTATGAATCACGTTATCTTGGGTCAGAATTGCCAGGTTTTGCGCAATTGTGCGTGATGGCGTGGTGGCAATATCCATATCATTGAGCCAAATTTGCCCTTGTTGAATCGGATTTAAGCGCGCAACCAAAGAGAGTAGCGTGGATTTACCGGCACCATTAGCGCCGATCAATGCGGTAATGCCACCGTTGGGGATGGTGAGATTAATGTTATTTAAAATCGTCGCCTGATTGATTTTATAGGTTATATTTTCAATTTTTATCACAAGAAATTCCTTTATTTTGCCCGTCTTAACATCAAATAGATAAACACCAATCCACCGACAAATTCGATAACTACGCTAAGCACCCCCTGCATCTTCATCACCTGTTCAAATACGACTTGACCGCTTACTAATGTGATGGCCGACACCATAAACGTCATTGGGATGCGAATGCTGTGGTGCATGGTCGGGCTGATGGCGTTGACGATGGCGCAAACCAATAAGCCTAAAAACAGAATCGGTCCCACAAGTGCGGTGGAAATTGACACTAAAAATGCGCAGCAAATGAGTAATTGGCGGCTGAACTGATGATATTCCAAGCCTAATCCGATAGCGCGTTCACGCCCCAGTAAGAGTACATCTAATTTAAAACGTTGTTGCCAAATCCACAGGGCGCTGACCAATGTAATGACAGTACCAATCCATAATAAGGTTGGGTTCACCGTGTTAAAACTGGCAAAGGAAGATCCTTGCGCCACGGCGAATTCATTGGGGTCGATCATGCGTTGTAGCAAGTTATTCACGCTACGGAAAAGCACGCCGAAAATAATCCCCACCAAAATCATACGGGCGAGATCGCTATTGTTTTTGCTGAGTGTACGGAATAACAGGAGTGCACCAAGCAACATAAGCAAGGTTTCAAAGGCAAATTTGCCGGCCACATTGAGTTGTGTAAATCCAATTCCGCCGAAGAGAAACACTAAAATGCTTTGCACCAATAAATATAAGGAGTCAAAGCCTAAAATGCTGGGGGTTAGAATCGGGTTATTGGTTAAGGTTTGGAATAGCAATGTAGATATGCCAATGGTGTAGGCCATTATCAGCAATAACAACAGTTTTTTTCCACGAAACGGCAAAATGAAATCCCAGTTACCATTGGCGTGATAGGTCATAAAAAAGATGCAAGCAAACGTGAGTAGGGCACCGAGTAATAACATGACGCGATTATTTTGCATTGGCTTTCCCCTTAAATAACAAATAGAGGAAAATCAATGTGCCGACAATGCCGAAAATGGTTGAAATCGGTACTTCATAAGGTGCGTTAATGACTCGGCCTATAATGTCGCAAATCAAGACTAAATTGGCGCCGAGCAATACAACCGAAGGCAGATTTTGGCGTAATCGGTCACCGGCTAAGCGGGAAATAATATTTGGTACAACCAGGCCGATAAAGGGAATTTGCCCAACGGTGACTACGACTACCGCAGTAATCATCGCCACTACAATTAACGCAAACCACGTCATTTGACGATAATTAATCCCTAAGCCGGTACTGATATTTTTCCCCAGTCCGGTAATGCTCAGACGATCGGCCATAATATAAACCACCACAGCAAGGGCGGCGGTGAGCCATAATAATTCATAACGTCCTGCCAAGATGCCGGAAAAATCGCCGGAAAACCAAATGGACAAGGTTTGTAAGCTGTCTGTTTCGTAGGCAAGAAAGGTGGTCATCGCCTCAATAATATTGCCGAACACAATCCCCACCAACGGAACCATGAGACGTTGATGTGGCGGTAATTGCTGTAACAATAAGGTAAAAATGCCCATGCCGATGAGTGCGGAGACGGTGGCGACAGACATTTTGAGAAGCAAGGCGGCGCTTGGAAATAATAGGCTGGTTAATAAAATCCCCAATGCCGCGCTTTGACTGGCGCCGATCATGCCCGGCTCAATAAAGCGATTTTTTAAGACAATTTGTAATACCATGCCTGCTACGCCAAGGGTCGCTCCCACTAAAATCACGGCGAAGGTACGAGGTAATCGACTGACTAGCAGGACTTGCATTTGTTCCGGTTGAGAAAAAAATTGAGACCAATGGAAATCGGCTACGCCCACGGTAATACTTAATGCGGCGAGTAATACAAGAATTAAAAAATTAATCCGATTTAACGTGAAAATTCCAGACATGATGTTTTTTTAAGTAATAAAAACGTTCTCTCCGCTTGGCATGAAGGCGATACAACGGAGAGAACGATAAGCATGATTATTTTTTCTCGAAAGCGGTTTTAATCGCGTTTAAGTCCGTTTTTAATTGTTCCGCACCGCCCGGCGCTAAGTAGGAAGCGCTACTGAGATAAACGACATTACCGTTTTTCCAGGCTTTAGTGCGACGAACCAATTCATTATCCAACACGTCTTTGGCGGTTTTACCTTCTTCGCCAATAGCAGAAATGCGATCTAACACAAACAACCAGTCAGGATTGGTTTTTTCAATAAACTCAAAGCTCGCCGGTTGGCCATGACCGGTACCTTTAATGCTCGGATCCGCCATTGGTACGCCAAGTTCATCATGAATAAAACTTAAACGATAACCGCTACCGAATGCGGAAATTTTGCCACCGTTGACTAAAATAATTAAACCGTTGCCTTTGTCTTTCACGGCGGCTTTAGTGTCTTTTAATAAGGTTTCCAATTCACCTTTTAACTTATCTGCAGCCGCTTGTTTATCAAATAAACGGCCGAAACTGTCAATGCGTTGAATGCCGCTTTCCACTAATTTATTGCCGTTGTCGGTTAAATCAATGGTTTTGGCAATGGCACTGACATCGTCAAATTTTTTGGCTGTACGCGTGCCGACAATGATTAACTCAGGTTTTAGTTCATTTAAGGCTTCCAGATTTGGCTCAAAAATGGTGCCGACATTTTTGGCCGACGCCAAGGTTGGTTTTAAATACGGAAGGAGTTTTGCCACATCTGCTGCGCCATCCACTTTCACGCCTAAGGCTTGCAAGGTATCTAAACTGCCGGTATCAAACACTGCAATTTTCGCCGGTGGCGCACTTAACGTGACATCACCACGTGCCGTGGGAATCGTAACCTCTTTTGCCAATGCGGACGTTGCCATCGCAATACAGGTGAGTGTTAACAATGCCTTTTTTAACATCATAAGTCTCCTTGGTATATGTGATTGAAAACAATTCTCAACTATTTTAACGGAAGTTAGACAAAAAATGAATGGGGTTTTATAGCGAAATGACATAATAGAATGTGATTACAGAATATGATTTTAGAAAGTGCGAATAGGGGCAACTTATCATGCTCGCCCCCAGATTATGACCGCACTTTTGTTTACTTCAAAATAAACATAGGTGTTTGGCTAATTGGATCGCGGTGAATCACTACTTCTAAATCAAACACCTCTTTTAACAGTCCCTCTGTCATCACTTCGTCAGGCGTCCCTTGGGCCATAAGGTTGCCGTCTTTGAGAACGATTAAATAATCACAATAACGACAAGCCTGATTTAAATCATGGAGTACCGTAATGACGGTTTTGCCGTTTTGTTGCATTTGACGCATCATGCCCATGAGTTCCGCTTGTCGGTTGAGATCCAAATAAGTGGTTGGTTCATCTAACAGAACAAGCTCTGCATCTTGCGCTAATGTCATGGCTAAGAAAACCCGTTGTTGTTGCCCGCCGGATAAATCCGATACCAAATGTTCCGCCAGTTCCGCGGTGTGGGTTTGTTCCATAGCCCAAGCCACTAATTGCTCATCTTTATCACTTAATTTGCCCCACAAATTCAAATAAGGCGAACGGCCGTAAGCAATTAATTCGCGTACCTTAATGCCTTCCGGCACCAAATGTTGTTGTGGCAAGAACGCTAATTGTTTGGCGTATTCTTTCGGGGTGCTTTGCCAAATATCTTTGCCTTTGTGAGTAATTGTGCCTAGACGAGGTTTGAGCAGACGGGCCACTGCTTTCAGTGTTGTGGATTTGCCACACCCGTTCGGGCCAATTAAGGCAATAATTTTGTTGCTAGGAAAGCTGAGAGATAAATCCTGTACGATAGTTTTATCTTGATAGCTTAATTGTAACTTATTGATCTCAATGCTCATTATTTCGTTCTCATCAATAAATAGAAGAAGTAAGGGGCGCCGATAATGGCGGTGAGAATACCGGCTGGCAGTTCTGTCGGCGGATCGATAACCCGCGCTAAAATATCGGAAATTTGTAACAACAACGTGCCGATTAGCATGGCCGCCGGCAATAATGTGCGGTGACGTCCACCGACCAATTTGCGTGCTAAGTGCGGTGCAACTAAACCGAGAAATGCGATGGGGCCGCAAATGGCGACGGCTGTGGTGGAAAGTGCAACAGCCAGCACTAATACCAAGATTTGCGTTTTATTTACGCTTACTCCCAAGGTGGCCGCTTTGTTTTCACCTAAACCTAAGGTGTCCAAATCTCGGCAGAAAATAAACGGTAACGGCAATAACACCAACAACCAAGGCAAAACGACATCGACATAAGCCCAACTTCTGCCCCACAAACTTCCGGTGAGCCAAAGCATAGCCGTGTTGATTTCTACCGGATTGGTTAGCATTAAATAATGGCTGATTGCCGCCCATAGGGCAGAAAGCGCCACGCCGATAATGGCCATTTTGATCGGGCGGAAGTTAAAAGCACATATCATCCATAACAAAATGAAAGACAGGACACCGCCGATAAAGGCAAAAATCGGTAGCCAGTAAAAGGCCAAATTTGGTAGGAAGATTAATACGGTGACGGCGACTAAACCGGCGGCGTTATTGATTCCTAAAATATCAGGAGAGGCCAACGGATTACGCACGACACTTTGCACCAACACCCCGGAAATGGCCAATGCACCGCCGATAATAATGGCGAGTAGCGCGCGTGGCAGACGGTATTCCATTAAAGTGAAATAGTTTTTATCATCAGGGTGAAAGGCCTGGCTAATTTCATCAAAGGATAGCGTGTAAGTGCCGTAACGAATGCTTAATACAAATAATAGCGCGACCGTACAGAGTGCCGATAAGTAAAAGCCGATTGCACGGAATCCTGAATGAGAACGGCGCATTAGTGTTTTCCTCTGGCAAATAAGACAAAGATTGGCGCACCGATTAAGGCCAAAATGGCGCCGGCAGGCACTTCACTTGGGAAATCAACAGCACGGGCAACGGTATCAGCGGCCAACATTAAAATGGCGCCTAATAACATGGACATAGGTAATGATTTTCGTAGATCATAGCCGATCCAATAACGTGCTAAGTGTGGAATTAACAAACCGATAAAGGCGACCGGGCCGGCTACGCTAACGGCTGAACCCACAATTAATAATGCGATGATATTGGCATACCAACGCAGACGGAACAGGTTAATTCCCAAGGATTGAGCGGATTCGTCGCTCAAATTGAGTAAATTTAAACGGCTGGCAAAGAAGAGGCAAAAGAGTGCGCTCGATAGCAGAAACGGCCAAATAGCGTGCCATTCGTTCCAGCGGGCGTGAGAAATGCCGCCGGCAAGCCAACTCATTACGCCAAAGGCATGATCTTCCGACATAATTAACACTAATTTGGTGAGGGCAGTACACAATAACGACACGGCAATACCCGCCAAAATCACGCGGCTGCGATCGCCACTACTGTCTTTCCACGCGTTGCTGATCAACATTACAACCAACCAACTGATTCCACCGCCGATACTTGCCACCAAGGCAATGCTATAGCCTGATAATAAGGCCGGGCTAATGGCAGTCGTCGTTACCATAGCCAAACTTGCGCCGGAATTGACGCTTAATAGCGTTGGTGAGGCCAGTGGGTTGCGGGTGATGGTTTGTAATAATGCCCCGGCTACTGCTAAATTAGCGCCTAATGCGATCGCCACTAATGCCCGCGGAAAGCGTAAATCGACCACGGTAATCTTGGCCAATTCATCGCTATTGGGGAAAAAGGCGTTTAGCGCATCTAATGGTGAAATTTCAATAGGGTAGTATAAAAACAGGCTTCCCCATAACAAGAAAGCCAGTCCTAGTAGGGGCAAGCCCCAACGAAAAGCTGTGCCAAACATTATTTTTGATTAACGAATTGTTCAACTTGTTTTGCCATGATCTCGCTGGCCGTAATGCCGCGTCCGCGTGCCCACATATCGGCATTGACGCTAAATACACGTTTGGCTTTTACGGCAGGAATGGCTTGCCATAATGGTTCAGCTTCCCATTTGCGGGCAATACTTTCTTGGCGATAGTGGGCGATAAACATATAGTCTGGTTTTTCCATCACGAGTTGCTCAAGATTGATTTCAGCAAAGGCTTGAGTGGCGTTTGGTAATTTTGGCGAGTTAAAACCTAGAACACCAAGGAAACTAGCGACATAACCACTGTCATTTTGTAAATTGAATTTGTCTTCGCGAGAGGTGCCGAAAACCCCTTTTTTGCCTTTCACATTGATATTTTGCGCAATGCTTTCGATAATTTTATTGTGTTTATCAATTTGCAATTTCATTTCACTGCCTTTACCGACAACATCGCCGATTTTTTGTGCCGTATCAAGATTTTCCTGATAGCTTTCATGGCGGGAGTCAAACATCATGGTCGGGGCGATTTTTTTTAATTCTTCATAAACTGCTGTATGACGAGAAGGATCAGCGATAATTAAATCGGGTTTTAATGCGGCAATGGCTTCAAGACTAGGTTGTGAACGGGTACCGACAGATTGCCAAGGTTGTATCTTATCTCGTACTTCCTGCAAAATGCGGGTTTTATCGTTGTCATCGGCAACGCCGACCGGGCTAACACCAACTTGAGCAAGGGCATCAACGAAAGAATATTCTAACGCGACAATGCGACTTGGGGTTTTATCTATAGTGAATTCACCTTTAGCATCGGTGACGGTCACAGCACTTGCCGTCACAGAAGTCATAAGAAAAAGAGAAGTAAGGGTTGCTTTGACGAATTTTTTCATTTCCGATTCCTCTGTCATCATAAAAACATAAGTGTAAGAGGTTAAATTATACACAGGGCTTGATATTGAGAATAGTTCTTTTTTTTAATGTCCGACCACATCAATAATCATCACTTCTGATTGCGACCCTAATCGCATCGGTACGCCCCAAAAGCCATAGCCTGATGTGACGAAAAAGTGTCCGTGATTGATTTGTTCATAGCCGTAACTTAAGCGATAAATCAGTTTAACAATAAAATTTGCCGGGAAAATTTGACCATTATGAGCGTGTCCGGAAAGCTGAATATCAATCGGCAAATTGGCGTGTTGTTCAATCTCTGTTGGGCGATGATCCATTAGAATCACCGGTAATGCCGTGTTGACGCCTTTCAGTAATTGCGCCGTCGTTGGTCTGTTTTTCACGAGGTCGTCATTGCGCCCAATGAGGGTAAAACGTCCATCAATCACGACACTTTCATCCATTACGGGAATGATCCCCGCTTTGCGCATTTCCGCTTCAATGCGTTGTTGATCGCCAAAGAAATCATGGTTTCCCAGTGTAGCATACACGCCAAGCGGGGCGTGCAGGTTGGCAAAGTGCGGTTGCATTTTTTCTGCTAAATAGGCGTTGACGTTATCATCCATAATGTCGCCGGGGAGCAAAATAATATCCACTTTTTCCTGCCGCATGATGTCAGCCAACGTATCTAACTGTGTTGAGCCAAACAAACGCCCTAAATGCAAATCGCTTGCCATGCCAATGCGTAAAGGTTGCATGGGTTTATCCAGCTTGACTTGATAATGGCGGATCACCGGTGTGTAAGCGTTATATAAACCCAGTCCAATAAATCCTAAAAAGAGTATCGGGTAGAGTAATTTTAGTGCCTTATCCCACGACTTAAAAAAACGATGCAGTATGCCCACGATGGCACTGCTAAACGTGGAAAAGAGCAATAAGGTGAGAAGCAAGGCACTGACGCGAAAACTTTCGGCATACAGACGCAAGGGGGCGGTTGCAATCAGAGCATTAAAGAGCAAAAAGAGGATGAGGGTCAGTTTGGTGCGCGTTTTGGTGCTGAGATTAAAAAGCCAGCCGAGGGTACGACTAAAACCGAATAACATAAATTGTAAGACCAGCACGGCGATAGCCATGGTGATGTAGTGTCTTGCTTCCATAATATTCCTTATGTTCCTTGAGAGTGGAAAGTGCGGTTATTTTTCTGTGTATTTTTAAGGCAACGGATAATAATACGAATCATCTTGAGGCGCAATTTAATCCGAAATTGATCGTTTTCAAGTCAGAAATTTTTCGCTAAAATGCGACCACTTTTTTGTGTAAATAAGGGAAGAAAATCTATGTTCGGAAAAGGCGGTTTGGGCGGTTTAATGAAACAAGCTCAACAAATGCAAGAAAAAATGCAAAAAATGCAAGAAGAAATTGCACAATTAGAAGTGACCGGTGAGTCAGGCGCAGGGTTAGTGAAAATCACGATTAACGGTGCGCATAACTGCCGTCGTATTGACATTGATCCTTCTTTAATGGAAGACGACAAAGAAATGCTGGAAGACTTAATCGCTGCGGCATTTAATGATGCAGTACGCCGTGCTGAAGAGTTACAAAAAGAAAAAATGGCGTCTGTTACCGCCGGCATGCCATTGCCGCCGGGCTTTAAAATGCCATTCTAAAAACACCTTCAAAATTGACCGCACTTTGGGTTTATTGATCCTAAAAGTGCGGTTTCTTTTTTTATCAAATCGATTGAGAACGCAATGCAAACCAGTCCCTTGTTAGAAAATTTGATCGAAAGCTTACGTGTATTACCGGGCGTTGGCCCTAAATCCGCGCAACGTATGGCGTATCATTTATTGCAACGTAACCGTAGTGGCGGTATGCGTTTGGCACAAGGGCTGACTGAAGCCATGTCAAAAATTGGGCATTGTGAGCATTGTCGTACTTTCACGGAAGAAGAGGTTTGTCATATTTGCAACAACCCTCGTCGTCAAAATTCAGGGTTGCTTTGTGTAGTGGAAATGCCGGCAGATATTCTTGCCATTGAGCAAACCGGGCAATTTTCAGGCCGTTATTTTGTGCTTATGGGGCATCTGTCGCCATTGGACGGCATTGGCCCACGGGAGATCGGCTTGGATTTATTGCAAAAACGTTTACAAACAGAATCCTTCAAGGAAGTGATTTTGGCGACAAATCCCACTGTCGAAGGCGATGCTACGGCGAATTACATTGCAGAATTGTGTTTGCAACAAAACGTCAAAGTCAGTCGCATTGCCCACGGTATTCCGGTGGGCGGTGAATTGGAAATGGTGGATGGCACCACGCTGACCCATTCTTTCTTAGGTCGCCGCGAAATCGGCTAATCTTTTCTCTTCTCTGCGTTTTCTTGTTTATGCGACTTTTTATAGCAGAAAAACCGAGCCTTGGGCGCGCGATTGCGGATGTTTTGCCGAAACCGCATCAACGCGGTGACGGCTTTATCAAATGTGGCGATAATGACTGCGTGACGTGGTGTGTGGGGCATTTGCTGGAACAGGCAGAGCCCGATGCTTATGATGCTCGTTTCAAACAATGGCGCTTAGAAGATTTGCCGATTGTGCCGCAAAAGTGGCAGTTAATTCCGAAAAAAGAAACCTATAAACAGCTAAAAACCGTTGAAAAGTTGGTGCAGCAAGCGGACATCCTCGTCAACGCGGGCGACCCGGATCGTGAAGGGCAATTACTGGTGGACGAAGTATTCAGTTATCTCAATTTACCACCTGAAAAACGCAATGCCATTCAGCGTTGTTTAATCAGCGACTTGAACCCAAGTGCGGTAGAAAAAGCCATCAAAAAATTGCAACCTAATCGTGATTTTGTGCCCCTTGCCACCTCCGCGTTGGCACGTGCGCGCGCCGATTGGCTCTATGGTATTAACATGACACGGGCTTATACCATTCGAGGAAGACAGGCAGGGTATAATGGTGTGCTTTCCGTTGGGCGAGTGCAAACGCCCGTACTTGGCCTTATCGTACGCCGAGACTTAGAAATCGAGCATTTCCAACCGAAGGATTTCTTTGAAGTGTTAGCTTGGGTGCGTGACCCAAAAGAGGAAGAAACACCGAAGAAAGCTACCGCACTTTTTTCTGCGTTGTGGCAGCCAAGCAAAGCCTGTGAAGATTATCAGGACGAGGATGGGCGCGTATTATCTCATGCGTTGGCGGAAAATGTGGTGAAGCGCATTACCGATCAACCGGCGGAAGTGACGGATTATTCGGATAAACGGGAAAAAGAAACGGCACCGTTGCCCTATTCTTTATCAGCGTTGCAAATCGATGCCGCCAAGCGGTTCGGGATGTCCGCACAGGAAGTACTGGATACCTGTCAACGTTTGTATGAAACCCATAAATTGATTACTTACCCGCGTTCCGATTGCCGTTATTTGCCAAAAGAACATTTTGCGGATCGCATGGCGGTGATGAATGCCATTTCTACCCACTTAGCTCCATTTCAGCCCTTGCCTGAAATTATCGATCCTGAGCAAAAAAATCGTTGTTGGAATGATAAAAAAGTCGAAGCACATCATGCCATCATCCCGACAGCAAAGAACCGCCCGGTGAGTTTGAATCCGGCGGAACAACATATTTATTTTCTGATTGCCCGCCAATATTTGATGCAGTTCTGCCCTGACGCGGAATATCGTAAATGTAAAATCACCTTGAATATTGCCGGAGGGACTTTTGTCGCGCAGGCACGTAATTTGCAAATCGCCGGTTGGAAACAGCTTTGGGGCAAAGAAGACAGCGACGATGAACAGCAAGATACGCTGCTGCCGGTCGTCAAAAAAGGGCAACTGTTGCATTGTGAAAAGGGTGAAATTATCAGTAAAAAAACGCAACCACCGAAACCCTTTACCGATGCAACTTTGCTTTCCGCCATGACAGGCATTGCCCGCTTTGTACAAGACAAAGCGTTGAAAAAAATCTTGCGGGAAACCGATGGTTTAGGCACGGAAGCGACGCGTGCGGGCATTATTGAATTGTTGTTTAAACGCGGATTTCTCTATAAAAAAGGGCGTAATATTCACAGCACCGAGGCGGGGCGAATCTTAATTAACGCATTGCCGGATGTAGCAACACAGCCTGATATGACGGCACATTGGGAGTCACAGCTTGATGGCATTAGCCGTAAACAAGCGAGTTATCAGCAATTTATGCAAAACCTCACACAGCTTTTGCCGGAATTATTGCATTACATTAATTTTTCTGCGTTACGCGAGTTGAGTCGGCATAATCAAGATATGAAAAAGCGAGCGCCGAGATCCCAGAAAAGTTAACGAGGTTAAAAGTGCGGTCGTTTTTCAAAATGTTTTTACTGAGTGAATTTGCACCAAATAGCGTAAAAATACATAAAACAACTTGCGAAGTACTAAGATATTCGCTAATATCTGCGCCGTTATTTTTCATTAGAGTTTGCTAAATTAGAGAAGGTAAAATGTATTCAGCGTTGTTAATCCTTTATTTGGTTGTTTCCATTGCCCTTATTGCGTTTATCTTGTTGCAACAAGGTAAAGGCGCAGATGCCGGTGCATCTTTTGGTGGTGGCGCATCCGGTACCGTGTTCGGTGCAGCCGGTGCAGGTAACTTCCTTTCTAGAACAACGGCAGTTTTAGCAACGATTTTCTTTATTATTAGTATCGTTATCGGTAACATCAATTCACACAAAAACAATGTAAAACAAGGTGCATTTGATGATTTATCCGGCACGGCTGAACAAATTCAGCAACAACAGCAAAAAGCACCGGCTGTGTTAGATACAAAAAATAGCGATATTCCTCAATAATAAAACTTATCAAATTAAGCTCTGGTGGTGGAATTGGTAGACACGCTATCTTGAGGGGGTAGTGACCGTAGGTCGTGCGAGTTCAAGTCTCGCCCAGAGCACCAACTTAGAAAGACCGCAATTTTGCGGTCTTTTTTATTAACTTCGATCCGTAACGATTTCGTACGTAGCGTGCATCTTAATGCACAACTAACCACGCACGGAACATTATTTAACCCTTTCGGACATTCACGATTTCGTGTGTAGCGTGCATCTTGATGCACAACCAGACCACCCACGGAACATTATTTAACCCTTTCGAGTATTCATGATTTCGTGCAACAAGTTGCACGCTACGATTCACTAAAATAGAAATATGAAAACAGATATTTCCAGGCGGAAGAATTTTTTGTCAACTCAGCAGGTAGCGTGCATCTTGATGCACGACCAAACCATCCACGGAGCGTTATTCGCCTCTTTCGGACATCCACGATTTCATGCGTAGCGTGCATCTTGATGCACGACCAGACCACCCACGGAACGTTACTTATCCCTTTCGGACATTCGCGATTTCGTACGTAGCGTGCATCTTGATGCACGACCAGACCACGCACAGAACGTTATTTACCCCTTTCGAGTATTCATGATTTCGTGCAACAAGTTGCACGCTACGATTCACTAAAATAGAAATATGAAAATAGACATTTCCGGGCGAAAGGATCTTTTGTCAACACAGTGGGTTATATTGTTACGCATAGAGAATAGATAAAAAAATCTGCGCATTAAGACGAGTGAATTAATGCGCAGATTTGTTTTATTTCTTAAATGGGGACGTTATTTCACCAATCCACCACTGGCTTGCAAGTCGGCATGGTAGGAAGAACGAACGAACGGACCACAAGCCGCATGTTCAAAGCCCATGGCTTGTGCTTTTTCGCGGAACATATCAAATTCTGCCGGAGGCACATAACGGGCAACCGGTAAATGGTGTCGGCTTGGTTGTAAATATTGACCGACAGTGAGCATGGTCACACCGTGATCACGTAAATCCTGCATGACTTCTAAAATTTCTTCGTTGGTTTCGCCTAAACCCACCATTAATCCTGATTTGGTTGGAATATGTGGGAACATGGCTTTAAATTCTTTCAGTAAGCGCAATGACCATTGATAATCTGCACCCGGACGAATTTCACGATATAAACGTGGTACATTTTCCAAATTGTGGTTAAACACATCCGGCGGATTGTCTTTTAATTTTTCCAACGCCAACTCAATGCGTCCACGGAAATCCGGCACTAAAATCTCAATTTTAATGTTCGGATTTAAGGCACGAATTTCGCGTACGCAATCGGCAAAGTGACCGGCACCGCGATCAGGTAAGTCGTCACGATCAACGGAAGTGATCACCACATAACGTAACTTCATATCCTGAATAGTTTCCGCTAATTTGCGCGGTTCTTCTGGATCCGGTGCAAGCGGTTTGCCGTGTGCCACATCACAGAACGGACAACGGCGGGTACAAATCGCCCCAAGAATCATAAAGGTTGCTGTACCGTGATTAAAACATTCATGCAGGTTCGGGCAAGAGGCCTCTTCACAGACAGAATGCAATCCGTGACGACGCATACCGGATTTAATACTTTGAATTCGCGCGCCATTGGCGGGAATTTTGATTTTCATCCATTCCGGTTTTTTCAGTAATTCCTGATTAGGATCGATATTTTTTACCGGAATAATAGAGGTTTTGGCGGCATCACGATATTTAACGCCGCGCTCCATCTTAAAAGGTGTTCCCATTGAAATTCCTTATATTGCGAGTAAATGGCAAGGGTAACGAGATTAAACGGTAATTCACTAAGACTGTTAATGATTTGTTACATTATACCCTAACAGCGTGGAAAAATGCTTAACTAATTGGAGGGAAACTTGGTGGCAATCCGCCCGCTCACTGCCAATGAAATCTGCCAGTTGACACATTTCTAATCCGGCATAACCACAAGGATTAATTTGATGGAAAGGCGTTAAATCCATATTGATATTAAACGCTAAGCCGTGAAAAGAACGACCATGACGAATGCGCAAACCGAGAGAACAAATTTTTTTGCCATCAATATACACACCGGGCGCATCCGGTTTTGGGTAGCCTTCAATGCCATAATCCGCCAATGTTTTCACCACTGATTGTTCAAGTGCGGTCACTAATTGACGCACATTTAAATTCTCATGGCGCTTAATATCAATCAGCACATACATAATTTGTTGCCCTAAGCCGTGATAAGTGATTTGCCCGCCACGATCTGATTGTACCACCGGAATTTCCGTACGTTGCAATAAATGTTCCGGTTTGCCGGCTTGACCTTGAGTAAAGACGGAGGGATGTTGCACTAACCAAATTTCATCAGGCGTATCTGCCGTGCGATTATCGGTAAACGCCTGCATGTTATGCCATACATGTTGATAATCTTGGATACCGAGATTTCTTACAATTAAAGTAGGTTGCATAATTTTTCCTTTGCGTGAGGAATGAAGGTAAATAAAAATCCGATTTATTCATTTTGAAACGTGCTTTATGCCTCTCTGTGGTGGTGTTGGCAAGCGGACAAGTCAAAATATCATTCTTTTTCTTCTAATCGGATGACTTGGCTGATGATATCGCCATCGGGCAGTCGGGTTTTGATTTGTTCACCGACATTCACGTCTTTCATAGAACGAATCGTGAAATTTTGTTGATTTTGTGTAATAGAGTAGCCGCGTGCCAATACTTTTAACGGACTTAAACTATCCAGCTTGCCACACAAATGTGATAACTGTTTTTGCTGAAGACTGAGCGTTAAATTCATGTGAGAATTTAACCGCACTTTTAGCTGCGCAAGCTGCTGTTCATATTGTTGTATGCGCAATGGGAGCGGATTTTTATACAATCGCATTGAAAGTGCGGTCAGATTTTCCGCCTTTTTTTGCCAACGATGACGTAAGCTTTGTTGCAATCGATGGCTTAACTGCGTGATGAGCTGTTGTTGAATACGCAGTTGCGCCTGAGGATGTTGATTGTGTAATCGTAAAGACAGATGGCGTAGCTTTTGTTGCTTTTCTGCAAAGAGACGATCTAGGGCAATTTCAAGACGCTGCCGGCGATATTGAAGTTGTTGCAATAATTCCGTTTGATTTCGACTGACCAATTC
Organism: Aggregatibacter valvarum; assembly: GCF_980468985.1. Taxonomy (NCBI): domain Bacteria; kingdom Pseudomonadati; phylum Pseudomonadota; class Gammaproteobacteria; order Pasteurellales; family Pasteurellaceae; genus Aggregatibacter; species Aggregatibacter valvarum. The sequence continues at coordinate 538,795 of NZ_OZ413141.1, forward strand.
TGCGGCGGCAGAAGGCGTTGGTGCGCGGACATCAGCGACAAAATCCGCAATGGTGACATCGGTTTCATGCCCTACAGCACTGATCACAGGAAGATGAGAATGAAAAATAGCACGCGCCACAATTTCTTCGTTAAAACACCATAAATCTTCTAAGGAACCGCCACCACGGCCGACAATCAGGACATCCACTTCTTGCCGTTGATTCGCCAGTTCAATCATTTGCGCAATGTCAGTGGCGGCATCTTTGCCTTGAACGGCGGTCGGATAAATGATGATTTTTAAGCTGGGATCGCGGCGTTGCAAAATGTGTAATATATCCTGCAATGCCGCGCCGGTTTTTGACGTGATAATCCCTACCGCTTTGCTAAAGTGCGGTAGGTTTTTTTTGAGATGTTGGGCAAATAATCCTTCTGCCGCTAACTTCAGTTTTAATGCTTCAAATTGCTGCATTAATAACCCTTCACCGGCTAAATGCATGCTTTCAATAATGAGTTGATAATCGCCACGAGGCTCATACAAACTCACATTAGCACGCACCAACACTTGCATTCCATTGGTCGGACGAAAGCTTACACGCAGATTTTTCATGCGGAACATCGCGCAACGCACCTGAGCGTTTTCGTCTTTCAAACTTAAATACCAGTGACCGGAAACCGGTTGGCTAAAGTTAGAAATTTCACCGGTAAGCCAAACGGCACCCAGCTGATTTTCCAACATCAATCGCACAGATTGATTGAGTTGGCTGACAGAATAAATGTTATCGGCCATGGGTGATTATTCGTATAACAACGCCCAGCCGTCATCTAACCAGTTGCAGATGCTGTCAAATAATACGTCAAGCGACACGGCATTATCGGCGTCGGTTAATTGACACAAGAAAGCATAATCAACGGCTTTACCATCAGCTAGATGTTTTAAAATTGCCGCTTCGGCAGGGCTTAATTCATCTAACCATTCGCCATTGGCATAAAGACGAAGAGGGCTTGTGGTATAAACTAACTTACAGTTATTGTCTTGCAGCAATTTTCCGCCTTGCTCAAAGGTTTCTCGAACATCATCAAGATCGGCAATGTCTTCCGTGGCAAGCAATTCATAACGTCTGCTGCTGACGGTGGTCGCCAGGGCGTGTTGGAATAAGTGATCGAATTGTGTTGACTGTGCAAGTTGTTGCAAGAATTGCTGTTTTAATTCTTTTACGGAATCAGCGGTTAATTCGCCGGTGTTTTGCACAGGTGGCGCAAGTCGGAACGGAATGGCTAATTCGCTGACATCCAAATCTGTATGGCAAAGGCTTTGTTCAATGTTTTCAAACAAATCGGCACTATTCGGATAGCGTAAACCAAAAGAAACGGTTAAGCAGTCATCTTGTGCAACGCCATAATGAGATAAGCGAGAAGGCACATAAAGCACATCACCCGGAGCTAAAACTTCGTCAAAAATGATATCGCCCATATCATCGAAAATACGAATCGGTTGATCGGCTTTGAATTCGGTGGTCGGGTCACACCATTTACCTAACTGCCAGCGTCGGTGACCATAGGCCTGAACGAGGAAAACATCATATTCGTCATAGTGTTTCCCAACAGAACCGCCTTGTGGCGCGAAAGACACCATAATGTCATCACGTTGCCATTGTGGAATAAAGCTAAATTTATTCCAAAGACCACCTAAAGTCGGCGACCATTGTTCTAAATTTTGCACTAAAACAGACCATTTCTCAGGCAAATTTTCAAAATCTTGTGCGGATAATGGGGCTTTATGCAGTTCCCAGTGATCTTCAGCGTGTTGTTTTACTAAACGCGCAACAACTTCATCTGTTTGGGCAAGTTCCAAAATATCATCGGGCAGAAGTTGACCGATAATTTCCGGTAGTCCGTTACGAATTAAGAGCGGTTTTTTTTGCCAGTAATCACGTAAAAAGATTTCTGGCGTAATATCGAATGGAAGGCAGTTCTTGTTCATTTTGAATCCCTTATTAAGCTGTGAAATAACAGGTTTGATTCACTGGCTCATCGGCTAATCATCGGCGAATCGTTGACAAGCGTGGATAAGCAAGAATTGAATCAAGGTTGCGGTCAAATCGTTTGCCCGAATGGTTATAGATTGGGCTTGCGACTTGAACCTTATAGGATGGCACCCAAATAACTCGCTTAAAATTGGGGGAGATTTGCGATCTTTCCCAATCAGGATGATTTATTTTTCTTTCCTTGTTCTTCAGCGCGTTTACGCCGAATTTCTTTCGGATCGGCAAGGAGTGGGCGATAAATCTCAATACGATCGCCTTCTTTGAGCAAATCCGTCAATTTCACGGGGCGACTAAAAATACCCACCTTATTGTTGCGTAAATCAATGTCGGTGAATTGTGTTAGGATTCCCGATTGCAAAATTGCTGTTTGAACCATTGTGCCGTCATCTACCGTAAAGGCTTTTAAATAATAATGATTTGGCAGGGCATAAGCAATTTGAATTTTAATTTTGTGATTCATGAATCCGTTTATCCGTGGTGAATACGGCGTGATCAATTCCTGTTTACATCACAAGAAAGGATCAATGCCGTACAACATTGTGTGATAAAATGCCTAGGCTATAGGTTAAAAGCCTGGTTAAAAAGGCGGGCACATTATACTGGAAAATAGGCAGAAACTTTAGAGGAAAAACATGAATTGGGTAGGGTTTGCGATCGGTTCCGCATTTTTTGCCGGTTTAACGGCAATTTTAGGCAAGTTAGGTGTAGAAGGGTTAAACAGCAATCTTGCAACATTTATCCGCACTGTCGTCATTTTATTTGTTGTGATAGCGATTATTACAATGCGAAATGAATGGCAACTGCCACAGCATATTGCCGCCAAACCGGTCGTTTTTTTGGTTCTGTCTGGTGTGGCAACAGGACTTTCATGGTTATGTTACTACCGCGCCTTACAATTAGCGCCTGCCTCTTGGGTGGCGCCGATTGATAAGCTCAGTGTGGTGATTGCGATTATTCTTGGAGTGGTTGTTTTAGGCGAACCTATCAGTATGAGATTAATTCTAGGCGCAGGGTTAATTTTATCAGGAGTCCTTGTTTTAGCTCTATAATATTGCCATAGGCTGCGTTTTGCGCAGCCTACCCATTATGAATGTTGAATATCATGCGGTTTCTTTTCCGGCTTCTCGGGATCTTCATCAAACTTCACCACAGGCACGCAGCCACGGCAAGTCCCTTGATCAATACCGGCTTCTTTACAGAAATCAGAATAGGCTTCCCAGGCACGTTTCACCCAACTTTTTTTGCCTTCTTCGCTCATTTTTGTCTCCTTCATTTTTTATTTTCTTTTAAATTGTTAAGGGATTGTTATCATAAAAGGACAGCATTTTTTTGCAACCATTTCTTCACTTCCCTACGACAATTTTCTAACCATATTTTCTTATTCGGTCTTTTTTCCGGCTGTTTGCAATAATCTGCCAACATGGGGAAAGGCAATTCGCCTGCTGATGTGATTAAACGCCGAATGGACGGCAAGGCAGAAGATAACGGCAGGAAAAAATCGGCAAAATCCTTTAACAATCGCCAATCCGAGCAATCCAGCGTCCAATCTATTTCTGTTCGAGCAAACTGTGTCGCCAGCGGATGGAAAGAAAGGGGCAAATTACGTTGAAATTGTTTTTCTGCTCGTTGCACGAATACTCGCCCTTCCTCACTCAAAGGACACAACGCCACCACAGAATAACAACCGCTGCTGGCTTCTTTGCTTTCGCTAAAATGCACCAAAATAAAACCGCACTTTTGCCAGAATGCCAATAGTTCCGGCGTGTAACCAAAACTGACGGAAAGAAAATCCACTGTGCCCTGTTGTTTTATCTGCGCAATTAAACGCTGTCCAAGCCCCTGTTGTTGCCAGTTGGGTTGCACGGCGATACGGGAAATGCGCAAAGAACGCAATTCACACGCCTCCTCCAATCCTGCTTGGAAACACAACATTTGCGCCACCAAATTGCCACGCGGGCGACGTTCTCCACGGCGAATTTGGCGAATTAACGTTTTGTCCGTCAACCCGCCTTCCGACACCGCCCATGCGCAACCAAGCAAGGAATCCTGTGCTTGAGCAAGGTAAAATTGCTGCTGTGGTGCATCCAATAAACGGCGTAAATCCAAAGGCGAGGTTCGATAATGCGCCAAGGTCAGTAAGCCGTAAACAGATTCAATTTGATCATGAGGAATTCGTTCACAATGCGAAATTTGGATCTGCGCCGCAAGCGCCACATCATAAGGCGGCTGTGGCAGACGATCTTCGCAATCGCACAGCAACAGGTCGTCAATAAACGCTTCCAGTTTGTCATCCGCCTGCCAACGTAACGGCGTAAACAGTTCAAAATGACGCAAAGTGCGGTCGGTTTTCGCCATGAATTTTAATAAGAAGCCTCTGCCCGTGCCTTCGTAGCTATGAATGGTGGTCGTCAACACAACGCGTTTAAAAGCCTTAGTTAGACGAAATAAGATGTCTAGCGGAATCATCGCCGCTTCGTCCACAAACAACCAATGATTGGCAAAGTGTTGTGGTACGTCGCTGAGGTTTTGGCTGAGTTCATCAGGCGGCATAAAGGTGATATCCGCCCCGGCAAATTCATTGAAAATATTGACCGCACTTTTATTCGGCGCAGTGAGAATCACCGGCTGGTTTTGTGCCAATTGCTGTTTGGCAAAGAGTCCCGCCAACGCCGATTTTCCTCGCCCACGTTTTGCCGTGACGATCAGGATCTCCTCCTTGGCTTCCGCCATTTGTTGCAATAAACGGGCTTGTTCTAAGGTTGGCTGACAATGGGTTGAACGGTCTTTTTGAGGCATCGGCGAGGCAAGCGTTAAGGGCGTACTTTGATAAACAGGAAAACCGTATTTTGCGATTTTTTCCTGTAAAAAGGCGATAAAGTGCGGTGTGTTTATGGCATGTTTTTGGCCCGACCAACGCAGGCTGTCACTGTCCGGTTGGTTGGCTAAATCTGCCCAATGATTCAACAACAATAATAGCTGACCACCGTCCTGCAACGTACCTGCCGCAATGGCGAGGGCATCCAAATGAATGCCTTGTCGTGCGTCATAAATGATGGCAGGAAATTCCCTACCGAGCAGATTTTTTGTTTTGCTAAAAGGAAAAGAGGATTGGGTGGCAAAGTGCGGCGACACATCGCCAATCCAGACCGCACTTTTAAGCGAAAGGTTGTGGTTTAATTGGTGGGCAAGAAAATCATCCTCGCCCACTAAAATGAGGAGTGCTCGGCTCATTTCTCACTCAAATACGGATCCGCAAAACCCAGCCCCGTCATGATTTGGGTTTCCAGGCTTTCCATTTCTTCCGCTTCATCATCTTCAATGTGATCATAACCAAGCAAATGCAAACTGCCGTGCACTACCATGTGCGCCCAATGCGCCATGACGGGTTTGTCTTGTTCCTGCGCTTCACGTTCTACCACTTGGCGGCAAATCACCAAATCGCCGAGTAACGGCAGCTCCACTTCATCAGGGCATTCAAAAGGGAAAGACAACACATTGGTCGGGCGATCTTTGCCGCGATAATTCAAATTCAAGGCATGGCTTTCCGCTTCATCGACAATGCGCACGGTCATTTCCACTTCATCACTCTGCGGTTGTACCGCGGCTGTTGCCCATTGTTCGATTTGTTCTGCGGTTGGCAAGCCGCTTTCTTGTTCACAAGCAATTTGTAAATCAATGATCATCTTACTCATGTTGCTCTCCTAAATTCATTGTGATTTCTGACCGCACTTTTCTTTCTGCGTTTTGGCGCAATATGGATTGTTCAGCTTGATTCAAGCGTAGCGTGCCGCCAAAAGCTGCGCCAATATAGCATGAACGCGAATAAAACTCAGTGAGTTTTTATGTTTGAGTTGCTGGTTTTTTTATGCACAAAAACATCATTTTTTATCTATGAACGTAATGAAATATTAGAATTGTAAATTTTATGTAAAAAATGGCAAATGTTATGTTTTGATGTGTATTAAATGCCATTTAACCATTTGATTTTGTTATGTATTGTAGTGATTTTACGGTTTGACGATAACGTTTGCATTTTATTTTTGAATCACTATAATAGGCCTCGTTCAGTTAATTAGGTAGGCTGGTTAAGTGAACTGGAATTGATTAATAATTCAAACAGACTTGTTCATTTTAAATCTAAAATCTCACATTAGGAGTATTAAAAATGTTAAACGCATTAACTACTAAAGCATACGTTAAAGTTACCGAAGCAATCCGTTCTTTCAAAGAAAATAACGAAGGTGTAACTGCAATCGAATACGGTCTAATCGCAATCGCAGTAGCTGCATTAATTGCTACCGTATTTTACAGCAAAGGCGGTTTCATTGATGCATTAAAAGCTAAGTTCTCCGCATTAGCAACTAAAATTACTAATACTACAATCTAATTAAATTAGTAGATACATTTAGTTTATATTAAAGGCCTCCTAATAGAGGCCTTTTTAATAACTTGATTTAGTGACGGGATATTTTAGCGTGAATCTTTTTTTTCTAAAATTAGAAAGTACATTTAACGAATTTAAATCTTCAGAAAAAGGGGTAACTGCGACTGAGTATGGTCTTATTGCGGTTGCTGTTGCGGCAATGATTGTTGCAACTTTTTATACGTATCCTAGTTTAGTATCAACCATTAGAAATGACCTGATAGCTGTGGCGACCATCGTGATGGGGCAGACATTTTAATAATTTCTTAAATTAGAAGATATTGAATATTTTCAACGAAGTAATGATCACTATTTACTCACTTAAAGTAAGCGCCTGACACAATGAATTATCTAATTATTGCTTTACACATTGTCTTAGTTTGTCTCCTTCTCAGATTGAGTTATACGGATGTCCGAGACCGAGTTATCAGTAATCGTGTTGTTGTGCTATTGTTTTTTATTGTTGTTCCTCTCAGTTTATTACAATACCAATCTGTTTTTCTTGTTCCAGCACTTGTGGCGCTTGTGGTCGGGTTTGTTCTTTTTATGTTGCATGTGATGGGCGCAGGTGATATAAAGCTTATAGCCGTGTTGATGCTTATGATTCCTTATGAGCAGATAATTTTCTTCTTCTTCTTTACTGCCATTGCCGGATTATTTCTTATTATTATCGGCTGGCTTTTTTACCGTAAATCAATAAAAGCGCGTGGATTGCCTTATGGGGTGGCGATTAGTCTGGGATTTCTAACGAATTTGGCATTATCGGGCGTGCCTAGTGCTTGATAATGCTTTTTATTAAAACAAAAAGGGTAAAAAAATGAACTATAGAACTCTCTTAATTATTTCATTGCTCATACTGTTTGTGGGTATAGCAGGTATTATGTTTTTGCCTAGTGGCGATGAAACACCTGCTCAGCAAGCGGCAGAGCAAGTAGAGCCAGAAAAGAAAGTTGAAGAAAAGCTAATTTTAGTTGCTCAGCTGAAACGCGATGTAAACAAAGGTCGCTTGTTACAAGCAGAGGATTATGCACTTAACGAAATGACAGTTACTGTTGATAGCCCGTTAGTCAGTAATGATGTGCGTGATTTAGCGATTAATAATAGTCTGCAAGGCTTTTTAGTTGCTGAGAACTTGGTTTCCGGCTCTTTCCTATCGCCGAAGACCCTTCTTTCACCAAATGATCCCGGTTTTTATACGGCAAGTTTAAATCCGAATCAGGAAGTGGCCTATCGCGTTTATATTCGACCTGAAGATGCTTATATTCTTACTACGGTAAGTGGTGGGGATTATGTATCTGTATTTAACCAGCAGATTGCAAGTGATTCTCGAAATTCAAACGAACGAAAAAACCTTATTAAGGTGGCGCCAAGGGTTTTAGTGTTACAGTCAAAAGCATTCCCATTACCAAAAGACGATGAAGGGAATGTGAGAAAGCCGGATGATGGTTTTTCTTCCGATCAGGAGTATGTTGGGTTTATTGCGCTAAAAGTTACAGGCGCACAGGCAAAGAATTTTTATTCTCTAGACAAAGACTCTAAACTTGTCGTCTTACCAGCTGAGAATACGTCTCAGTATATTGATTCCCGTGGCACATTCATCAGAAAATTAAGAGGTCTATAAAATGCCGACTTTGAATTCTATTTTTAGAAAAAAACACATTATTTCAGGGTTGATCTTTTGTGCTTTTGCTTCTTTTCAAGTTTCTGCGCAAACGTTTCCTATGGAAAAAGGTGCAACGCGCCTTGTTCAAACTAAAGAAAAAATAGACACCATTTTTGTTTCTTCTCCCAATGTGGCTGATTATGAAATTTTAGACGATAACACCTTTATTATTTATGCTAAAGATGAAGGGCGTGCTGAAGTGACGTCTTTTGGTGCAGATGGTCGTCCTTTGACATCAGACACTGTGAATGTGGATTCGGTTGTAAGTAGTATCACTGATACAAATAACCAACTTAAGGCTCGTTTCCCGAATTCTAATCTTTCTGTTAAGAAAGTCGGTAAAGCCTATGTGATTGAAGGTAAAGCAAAAACACAGGAAGAAAGTGATGAGGTTCACCGCATTGTTGGTGAGGCGATGGGCGGAAAAAGAAAAGTTATTGAAACTAAATTAGGTGATGAAACATTCCCATTCTTGGATAAATACAACTATGAGAATGTGGTTGATAATGCTAATGTCGGTGATGCCACACAAGTTAATGTGAAATTAACGGTTGTGGAAGTGAATAAAAAAATATCTGAAGCAATGGGGATTAATTGGGGCCATGCTCGAGGAAGTGGGCCTCTAAGTGGTAACGGAAGTGCGGTCTTTGGCGGAAGTTTTGGATTTGGTGGTGGATATAATGGTGCACAAGGTGGTTTGACCATTACTGCACCGGGACTTGCGGCTTTCATTAACGCTTTAGATGACCAATCAAACGGTAAAATTTTGGCCGAACCAAATATTTCTATGCTTTCCGGTGAGACTGCGGATATTTTAATTGGTGGTGAAGTACCATTTGTTCAGCGTGATAATAATGGTCATGCGACAATTATATATAAAGAATTTGGTGTTAAATTATTTGTGGCTGCGAAAGTGCAGAAAAATAATCGAATTCGTTTAGTGCTTGATCAAAGCGTGAGTTCTATTGCCGGCAATTATAATTTTGGTAGTGATGGCAGTCTTCCTTATTTTAATACGAGAAAATCAAAATCTTTATTTGAGGTAGCTGATGGAGAAAGTTTCATCATTGGTGGACTGTTTAGCGCTACAGACCTTGAGGGGATTAATAAAATCCCTGTATTAGGTGATATTCCAATTCTTGGTTCGTTCTTCCGCAGCGCAACAACAAGTCGAGATAAGAAAGAATTGATTATTGTGGCGACAGTGAACACTGTCAGACCGGTTGATGGGAAAGATGTGGTATATCCAACATTCGAACAAACCGGCACAATGGAGCGCTATTTCCATACAACGCCATTAAAAGATGGCTACCATAATACGTTAACAACCAATTTCTTAAAGAATAGTGGGTTTATCCAATGAGTAAGTTAACTTTTAATACATTTTTAGCATTGATTGGTGTTTCTGTATCGCTACATACTTTTGCATCAAGCGAATTAGTTCAAGATGCTTCCGTTGCACAAGCAACGCAAAATAGTGCGTTTAATCGGGTTGAGTTGATTAATCGATATCCTTTAGCAACGATTACCGAGCGTGATTATACGATTCTCTTAGATACCATTATTCGTGATATTGGTAGTAATAAAAAGAAGAAGGTAAAAATTATTTGGCACACTTCCCCTGCTAAAACGAAAGCGGAAGCACTACATACTGATTTAGTTAAAGCCGGTATTTCTAAGAATGCTATTCAGATTGTAGGTGGAAAGTATAAAAATACAACTTATCCTCTTTATGTTGAAGTCAGCCAGTATGCTGCGAAGAAAGCAACTTGTCGCGCTCGCTATGGAGAGTCTGTATTTTGGAATCCGAATGAAACGTCTTGTGCATTAAAAAGCAATGAACGTATTCAATTAAAGTATTAAAGTAGGTATTTATATGTTATTACTGGATCAAGAAACAGTTTCGTTTGATAACGCAAGAATTATTGCTGTCGTTTCTCAGCGTGAAAATATTTTAAGTGAAGTTGCTCAAGTACTACGTACAAGAGGCTTGGAAAATATTGAAATTGTTAAACGGGATCTTTTTGTTTCTTCTGAAGGCTTGTCTTTTTCTGCAGAAAATTATGTGGGTGTTATTATTGACACCGGAAATGAATCAAATAATAAAACAATTATTAATCACGTCTTTAGTATTGTTCCCCAAAATGTTTGGTGTTGCGTTATTGGTGATAGTGATTCTATTTCGCTGTCTCAAAAATTATTAGGCGAAGGTGTCTTATACTTTAACTCTCACACGCAATTAATCCAGATGGCTGATAAAATTGTCTCTGGCGTTAATATTCCGAGAGTAAGAGATACTGTAAAAATTGCTATTTTAGGTTGTAAAGGGGGAATCGGTACAAGCTTAATTAGTGCGCATATTGCAAGTGAAATCGCACGAAATAAAGCGGTTCCAACCTTATTAGCTCAAGGACTAAATGGATCTCACGATCTTGACCTTTTATTTGATAAACGTTTGTCTAATAGTATTACTGAGGGTGTCCCTCATCTTGATTTATTTGATGGTAATTTAGAGCAACTCTCTAAAGAGGTGTTAGATAAATATAACTTTATTATTTACGATCAGGCACTTTACAACGTGCATAAGGATGATTTTTCTCATTTTCTAAATGAGTACAGCAATGTTGTATTAGTTGTAGAACGAAAAATTAGTTCTTTGAGAGTAGCTAAACAGTTTTTAGATGAATGCGAGCGTATCCGTAGTTCACAAGGAAAACCTATTAGAACATTTGTCTGTATATCAGATAGTCGCCTTGAAACCTCTAAATTAATGGCTAAAAGTGATATTCAAGTGTTATTAGGAACGCAAATTGATGGTGTAATACCGTTTATTAAAAATACCAATACAAAAACGGTATTAGATATTAATCTTGGTAAAGAGGGGAAAAAAGAAATGAACTCTTTAGCCATGAAAATTATAGGTGCCGTTTCACGTAACAGTAAATTAGGTGAGAAAGAAAAGAAAAGTCTATTTTCTCAAATCCTTGAAAAACTGATTAACAAGTAGAATAGTCAAAAATGTTAACTAAAGAGCAAAAGATATTTTTTAGAAGTGAAGTTTTAAGTAATCTTGATATTGAAAAGATTGATCAGCTTCAAACTGACAGAAATTTATTAGTAAATGAGTTAATTCAAATTGTTAACCGGGTCGCTAATAAAAGTTCCGTGTATATTTCATCAGCTGATGCACTTACCATGGCAGAAATGGTGGCGGATGAAATTGGTGGCTATGGGCCACTACGAGAATTAATGTCAGATGACACGATAAATGATATTTTAGTTAACGGTCCTAATGATATTTGGGTGGAACGTGCAGGTATTCTTGAAAAAACGGATAAAACGTTTATCAATAATGAGCAGTTGACAGATATTGCAAAACGTCTGGTTGCTCGGGTAGGTCGTCGTATTGATGATAGTAGTCCACTGGTAGACTCTCGCTTACCGGACGGCAGCCGTTTAAATGTCGTTATTGCACCTATTGCATTAGATGGTACATCTATTTCTATTCGTAAATTTAGTAAAAATAAAAAGAGTTTACAGGAATTGGTAAACTTTGGTTCCATGACCCGTGATATGGCGAACTTTTTAATTATTGTGGCAAGATCTCGTGTCAATATTATTGTATCGGGGGGGACGGGTTCAGGTAAAACAACGTTATTAAATGCGTTATCTAACTATATTTCTCATACTGAGCGGGTTATTACCCTTGAGGATACGGCAGAGTTACGTTTAGAGCAACCTCATGTTGTACGTCTAGAAACACGTTTAGCCGGGGTGGAACATACCGGTGAGGTGAGTATGCAGGATTTGGTGATTAATGCTTTGCGTATGCGACCTGAACGTATCATTGTAGGGGAATGTCGTGGTGGAGAGGCGTTCCAAATGTTGCAAGCAATGAATACCGGTCATGATGGCTCAATGTCTACTCTGCATGCAAATAGCCCGAGAGACGCTATATCACGTCTAGAAAGTATGGTAATGATGTCGAGTGCGGCATTACCTTTAGAGGCTATTCGGAGAAATATTTCATCTGCGGTAAATATTATTGTGCAAGCTTCCCGACTCAATGATGGTTCAAGAAAAATTATGAACATCACAGAGGTGATGGGAATGGAAAATGGACAGGTTGTTCTACAGGATATTTTTAGTTATAAGGCAAGTAGATACCGTGATGCGAATGGGAAAATTATGGGTGAGTTTATTAATCATGGATTATTAAGTCGCTCTGTTGTTTTCCAAAATGCACAGGTGTTTAATCTTAGCAATGAATTGCAAAGTATTTTTGGAGAAGTGAACTAATGTCTTTACTTTATTATATTCTTTTAGCCTTCGGTGGATTGTTAGTCATTTATGTATTAACCAGTTGGTTTGTGACTAAGAAAAAAATTAATGAATATAATGGTACAGAGAACAAGTTAGAAACGTTTGCTCAAAATGTTAAATCTAAGTTGTCGCTGTGGGTATTCTATTTTTCAGGTGGAAATCGGAAAAATATTTTACGAAATAGTGTGATTAGTGTTTTATCATTCTTGGCTTTTTTTGCAATTAATGTGAGTTATATTCATATTGATAGACTAACCTTTAGTATTATTTTTGTTTTTGCTTTTATTATGTTTATATGGAAGTTAGGCCAACGACGTAATAGAAAAGTATTTAATAATGTATTCCCAGAGGTTATTCAGATTTTGGTAGCAGCTTCTTCTTCCGGTGCTGGATTATTACAAGGACTGGAACGTTGTGGACAAGAATTGACAGGGCAGTTAGGTACTGAGTTTAGAAATATTCATAGACGTTTGGCTATCGGTGAGGATCCAATCGCTGTTTTTGATGAGAGTTATACACGTTATCCATATAAAGAATTTTACTTTTTTATTACGATTATCCGGACCAATCTGAGTAAAGGGGGACAGATAAAAGAGGTTATATCAAGATTAGGACGCGTTATTGCAGATAGTACTAAGATGGAAAAAAAGAAAAAAGCAATGACATCGGAAGCAAGAATGTCAGCAATGATTGTGGCTTGTTTTCCTATTGGGTTCTTTATTTTCATGAAGTTTGTGATGCCGGAGAATTTTGAGTTTATCACCACCGATCCTACAGGGCGATATATATTATATTATGTGTTTGGTAGTGTTGCGTTTGGTATGTTGATTATTTGGGGATTAATGAGGAAGTCAACATGACAGTAAAATTACTTCTAATTTACCTATTAGTTATTGCGTTTTCTCTTGTTCTACTGTTTATATCAATTTCGGGTGGTAAGAACCTTCGTCGTAATGAAGATATTTTGGCCGGTAGATTCTCTGAAGCTAACGAGTCTGATGCAGCGAATAAAAATAAGACAAAACAGCAAATCGAACTTGAATTATTATTAATTAATAATAATCCCTTGTTAAAGGTTTTGGGAATAATTGATAAGAATATTAAGCTAAAATTAGCTCTTATGGTCTTGGTGTTTTTTGTTTATTATTTATTTTTTGGTAGAGATACAGATGGTTTTTCTCTAGTTATTGGCTGTGTTTTGATTTTTATTGGTATTATTATTGTTCCTGGATTTCTTACCGGTTTTGTCTTAAAATCCAAAACTAAAAAAATAATGAATGATTTAACCAGTTTTATTGATCTTGTTGCAGTTAATGTGCAAACAGGGGTGAGTATTGAAGCGGCATTAAAACAGGTTGCAACAGATTTTAAAAAGCTAAATCCGGATTTATCTTATGTTATGTTGAGAGTCATTCGAAAATCTGAGCTGACAGGTATGTCGCAGGCTCTACAAGATTTGGCAATTTCATTACCGACTACTGAAATCAGAATGTTTTGTACAGTAATGCAACAAAGTTTAAATTTTGGTTCGTCTATCTATGATCAGCTCATCCAGCTTTCTAGTGATATTCGAGAGTTACAGTTATTAACGATAGAAGAAAAACTAGGGACTCTTTCTGCTAAAATGAGCGTTCCGTTGATTCTTTTTATCATGTTCCCGATTATTATATTAATTTTGGCTCCTGGCGTATTGAGGGTATTTCCACATGTCTTTTAAACTTATCAAAAAAACCTTATTTTGTAGTGTTTTATTGTCTATCAGTGCTTGTTCATCTATGTTTGAAGGTGGCTCCACCGATGATGCTGGAGTTTATGCAGATGATGAAAGCATTACAACTAAAGAAACCTTGTATCAAAATACGCGAAATTATGATGCGTTGATTTCAATGTATCGTAGTATTCTAAAAAATGAAGATGATTTATTAACACGTTATAAGTTATCTGAAGCTTACTACAAGAAAGGAGATAGTAGTTCATCTTTACTATATTTGCAGCCTATCTTAAGTTCCGGCGGTTCTTTGGCTGAAAAGGCAAAGATTTTGCAGGCTAAGAATCTCAATATGCTAAAACGATATAGAGAAGCATTAGATGTTGAAAATGCGGTGTTATCATCCTCTCCAACGAATGGTGAAGTTTATAACTTACGTGGCGTGACTTATGCGCATTTAAATGATTTAAATAGTGCAAGAGAGAATTTTGATAAAGCTCGCGAGTATTTTCTGAATGATGTTATTGCAATTAATAACTTAGCAATGTTAAGCATTATTAATGGTGATTATCGTAATGCGATTTCTTTATTATTGCCGCAATATTTGAATGGTATTAGAGAGCAACGTTTGGTTCATAATTTAGTTTTTGCTTTAGTGAAGAACAATGAACTTGATTATGCGAAAGATATTATCCTGAAAGAAAATTTGAATACCTCACCAGATTCATTAATTGATGCACTTAGAAAAACAGAACGCATTTCAGATTATATTGCAAAATAATTTTCAGGAACGTTGATATGAAACTAAAGAAGTTTGTATTAGGTAATAGAGGTGCAGCCCCTGTTGAGTTCGTGTTAACAATTGCTTTTTATTTCCTTGCCGTATGTTTGATTCTAGAGTTCTGTCGGATTGCTATTACAACAAGCTATTGGGATTTAGCAGTGACTGAAAGCGTCAGAATTTCAAAGAATGAATATGATGGTAAAGGCAGTTATCTGAATGTCTTTAAAAATAATCTTCAGAAGCAACTTAACGCACAAGAGAAGTCAACATTAGGAAATTTCCTTCAGTTAGATAAAAATAACGGTTATGATGTTGATGTCAAATATGTTAATTGTTCTCAAGGGAAATCTTGTATCAATGCGTTGCTAAATAAAGACTTCAAAAAAATTCCATCATCGAGTGGAGCAACACAATATGATACAGATGGGAAAGGTTCGACATTAGCTTATTATACGGTCGTGTATAAGTATAAGTTTTTGGTTCCGGTGCCCTTTGTCCCGAATTCTTTAGTTCAACATGTTTTAACCAGAGAATTTGTTATGGTGCAGGAATGGCAACGTTCTCAATTTCCTGTTACGCCTTAATCATCCAGAGAGTTGGCTAGGTTTGTTTGCGACAAAATTATGGTAGACAGTATGAATAATAATTTTTTAAATCGAGTGAGTTTTTTTAGACAAAGTAAAAAAGGCTCAGTGACGATTGAATTTGCGCTTACGCTGATGATTTTAGTTATTGTTTTTGCGTTCCTAGCCGATTTAGTCGTTCAGCGTTCGACCCAAGCAAAGTTAGATAATACTTCTCTATCTTTAGTGAGTATATTACGTGAACGGGTTCAATTGTATAGTGACAACGGTAACGCAGCATTAACGGATGGTACAAAAGGTGCTGCCGGCGGTTTTAGCGTTGTTGGTAGCAGTGATGGTGATTTGAACCAATATATTCAGTTGGCGAACTTGATGTTGTTTGGTGATCGAAATGCGAACAAAGTAAAAGTGACTTTGGAACGTTTCTCTCCCGATTCAAAGCAATATGATAAAGTGAGTAATTCGTCCGCTTGTGAGCCATATAAACCATTGAATACATTGGAGAATCTTTCTCCTCGTTCAGAAACGAATAATTTACGGAAGATCCCTCTTTATCAAGTTACATTATGCGTAGAAGTGAATAGCTTTTTTCAGAGCATGATTGCGCAGAAGGGAACGGTTTCTAACGGTTTTCTACGTTCTTCAACATTTGCACCGGCTCGGGCGAAATAGTTGTTAGAGTATAATCCCGGCTTGATAAACCACTTGTCTTATATACTGCACCAAGATTAGGCATATTATCCTAGTATGGTGCAGTTTCTTTATGGTAACTTAGCACCGGCAAATGCTTTATTGATGCCGATTCGTTAAGGAAATTTCTGATAATTCCCCGTCGATACCAAAAAAATTTGAGCTGAAAAACGCACTAGTATTCAAATAAAGGAAAAGTTATGTCATTGGATTTAAGTGAAATTCGACAGCAGATTACCCAAATTGACCGCAGTTTATTAAAGTTGCTTTCTGAGCGTCATCGTCTTGCGTTTGATGTGGCGCGTAGTAAAGAAATGACACAGAAGCCATTACGTGATGTGGTACGTGAAGAACAGCTGTTACAAGAGTTAGTGCAATTTTCTGAAAATGAAAATTATCAACTTGAGCCACAATACATTACTGCAATTTTCCAAAAAATTATTGAAGATTCGGTGCTGACGCAACAAGTTTATTTACAGAAAAAGTTGAATTCACAACGCGAGGAGAATATTCACATTGCCTTTCTCGGCAAGCGAGGATCTTATTCTCATTTGGCGGCACGAAATTATGCCACTCGATACCAAGAAGAATTGGTGGAAATAAGTTGTGCCAGTTTTGATCAGGTTTTTGCTAAAGTACAAAACGGTGAAGCAGATTATGGTGTTCTTCCATTGGAAAATACCACATCCGGCACGATTAACGAAGTTTATGATCTGTTGCAACACACTGATTTGTCTTTGGTGGGGGAATTGGCTTATCCTATTCAGCACTGCGTTTTAGTCAATGGGCAGCATGAGTTAAGTCAAATTGATACCCTATATAGCCATCCTCAGGTGATTCAGCAATGTAGTCAATTTATCCATGGTTTAGATCGCGTACATATTGAATATTGTGAAAGCAGTTCTCATGCTATGCAGTTGGTTGCCGGATTGAACAAACCCAATATTGCCGCCTTGGGCAGCGAAGAGGGGGGAAAGTTGTACGGTTTGACTGTGCTGAAACGCAGTATTGCCAACCAAGAAAACAATATCACTCGCTTTATTGTTATCGCGAAAGAATCGCATAATGTTTCGCCACAAATTCATACAAAAACACTCTTGTTAATGAGTACGGGGCAGCAGGCCGGTGCTTTGGTGGAGGCGTTGTGGGTGTTTAAAAAACACAATATCAACATGACAAAATTAGCTTCCCGTCCGATTTATGGGAAACCATGGCAGGAAATGTTTTATTTGGAAATTGAGGCGAATATTCATCATCCTGACACGCAGGCTGCATTGGAAGAATTAAAACAAGTTAGCCACCAGTTGAAAATTTTAGGATGTTATCCAAGTGAAATTGTCACACCCACTAAAATTTTACCTGACTCTCAATAATGTGATGGCATAACACAATCAAAAGTGCGGTCGAAATTTTAACTGTTTATATGGATTAAGCTAAATTGTTCAAAGCCAAGCGCATGAAGACATTCTGATAAGTCGTCTTCAATAATAAATGGCTTTGTATAAAACACTTGAGAAATCATATGATTTTTTGACCGCACTTTGACTTCATTTAGTAAAAAGGCTATTCGTTTAGCGATTGCTTCCCCTGAATCAATGAAATGGCTCACTTGTGGTAAGCATTGCTGAATTTCCGATTTTATGAGCGGAAAATGTGTACAACCCAGCACAATTGCATCTAAATCGGGCATCATTATCCATTCGCTTAACTCCGTTCTTATGTCATTTAAATCAACAGGATAACCACGCAATTTACGCTCTGCCAGTTCGACAAGTTTGGTGCTGCCGATTTTTTCAACTCGACAAGATTGTGCATATTTTTCAATTAAATGATCGATATATTCTCGTTTAACAGTTCCTTTTGTGGCTAATAAACCAATATGCTTTGTCGAAGAGTATTCTGCTGCTGGCTTAATGGCAGGAACTGTGCCAACAATGGGAATAGAGAAATGTTGGCGTAATGAGGGTAATACGATGGTACTGGCCGTATTACAAGCAATAACAATGAGATCTAAGGCATATAAGCGATCAAGGTGCGTGCAAATTTTATTCACACGCTCAATAATGAGTGCTTCCGATTTTTCAGAATAGGGGAAAAATGCATTATCAAAACAATAGAGATAATGACAATCCGGGAGTCGTTTTTGGACTTCTTGGTACACGCTTAACCCTCCGACGCCGGAATCAAAAAAGAGGATTCTAGGTTTGGATAACACTGTCATAATTCACCTGTTAAATCAGCTTTTGTCTCTTAATACGTTGTTTCAAAATATGTCTATCATCTCAGCATTAAACATTACCGTAAATCTCTCGATTATTAAGCCATCGGCGAATGAGCAATTCTGCTGTTTGCGGATATTTGAGTACCAATTGTTTAGCATAAAATTGGACAGTTGGGAGCATTTTACGATCGCGCATGAGGTTTGCTACTTTGAATTCGGTTATGCCGGTTTGTTTCGTACCAAGCACTTCGCCCGGGCCACGAATTTCTAAATCTTTTTCCGAAATCACAAAACCATCTTGTGTATCACGCATGACTTGCAGGCGTTTCTGCGAAATTTTGCCAAGTGGCGGTTTATACATCAAGACACAAAAAGAGGCTGTACTTCCTCGCCCAACACGACCGCGAAGCTGATGAAGCTGGGAGAGTCCTAAACGCTCAGCATTTTCAATGATCATTAAACTGGCATTTGGCACATCCACGCCTACTTCAATCACTGTGGTGGCAACTAACAAATCTAGCTCGGCAAGCTTGAATTGCTCCATGACAGCTTGTTTTTCACTGGGTTTCATCCGCCCATGGACTAAGCCAATACGCAAGTGCGGTAAGATTTTATGAAGATCTTCTGCTACTGCCTCCGCGGCCTGAGCTTCCAGCACTTCCGATTCATCAATCAGGGTACAAACCCAATAAGCCTGCCGCTTTTCCTGCGAGCAGGCCACATTGACTCGCTCGATAATTTCCGCACGACGCTCTTCAGAAATGGCAATGGTCGTAATCGGTGTACGCCCCGGCGGCAGTTCGTCAATAATTGAGGTGTCCAAATCGGCATATACAGTCATAGCCAATGTGCGTGGAATCGGCGTGGCGGTCATAATAAGTTGGTGAGGATAAACACCTGCTTGATTGCCTTTTTCACGCAACATTAAACGTTGGTGTACACCAAAACGGTGTTGCTCATCCACAATCACTAAACTCAGATTATGAAATGCAACCTCATCTTGGAATAGGGCGTGCGTCCCCACCACCATTTGAACCGTACCGTTTTTTATTTTTTCCAACTCGGCAATACGTTGCTTCCCTTTGACTTTTCCTGCCAACCAACCGACTTGAATACCAAGCGGCTCAAACCAACGGCGAAAATTTGTGGCATGCTGTTCCGCCAAAATCTCCGTTGGTGCCATTAACGCCACTTGTTTGCCATTATCGATTGCCGTCAACGCCGCCAGTGCTGCCACCAAGGTTTTACCGGAGCCCACATCACCTTGTACCAAGCGCATCATCGGATAATTTTGTTGTAAATCCTGTTCAATCTCTTGGGTAACACGTAATTGCGCATGGGTCGGTGTGAAAGGTAATTGTGCTAAAAAGCGTTGTTTTAAATCTGATTGTGCACACAAGGGTTCCGCAAAATTCTCCTGAATTCCTGACCGCATTTTTTGCATCGCGAGATTGTATGCCAGCAATTCTTCAAAAATTAGACGCTGTTGTGCAGGGTGTTTACCTTCTTCCAATATCGCCAAAGAAACATCCGGCGGCGGATTATGTAAAAACTGAATTGCTGATTTCAAATCAAAAGGATGCGGATTAAACTCAGCAGGCAACAACTCAGCCAAAGGCGTTTTCTCTAAGACCAACAACGCTTGCGTAATTAATTTACGCAACGACGTTTGTTTTAATCCTTCTGTAGCCGGATAAATGGGCGTCAGCGTTTCCGCCAAAACGAGGGGTTTATTGTCATGAATAATTTGATATTCCGGATGATGAATCTCCGCCATAAAACGCCCACGGCGTACTTCGCCAAAGGCTTTCACGCGAGCACCTGGCTGTAAGCTATTTTTCATGCCGGCATTAAAATTGAAAAAACGTAATGCTAACTTGGATGTACCATCGGAGAGGTAAACTATCAGCATGGGGCGACGCCCAAATTGCACTTCTGCGCTCTGAACTACGCCCTCGATGGTAGCATATTGCTCGGGACGAAGATCAACAATAGGCGTAATTCGGGGACGATCTTCATAACGTAGAGGGAGATGAAAGAGAAGATCTTGCAGATTGAAAATGCCCAACTTACCTAATTTTTCTGCAATTGCAGCGCCGACACCGGAGATGGCGGTGAGTGGAATGGCATCTAATAATTGGGCATGCATTATTGGTTGATATTACGTTCAATGTGAATCAGTTCAGGCATTTGCTTGATTTTACGGATAATATTTGCCAAATGTTTATTATCTTTTACCGTTAATAAGACGATGATTTGATATAAACGCCCCTCTTGCTCTTCTGTCCAAATGCTTTGAATATTGCTGTCCATGGAGGAGATCGTGGACATCAAATGCGGTAAAGTGCCTTGTTGATTGATCATCTCAATACGTAGTTCCGTCTCAAATTCAATTTGAGTATCACTTTTCTCCCAATCCACAGGCATATAATGTTTAGGATTGTCTTTACGATCTTTGAGATTTGAGCAAGCTTCATGATGAATCACCAAGCCTTTCCCCGGACTCGCGTAAGCAATAATCGGATCACCCGGGACCGGATGGCAACACTGCGCAAAAGTAGTCAATAAACCACCATTGGCAGTAATTTCTAATGGCGTCGCATTATTATCCGGATTACCATCCGTATCAATTTCGATCGATTCTCCCAACAAACGATGGGCAATCACCGTACTCATTTGATTGCCCAAACCGATTTCCATAAAGACATCGTTCAGGCTGGTGAGTTTGAGATCCGCTAATACCTGTTGAATAAATTCTGGATTAAGTTCTTCCAGTTTTAACGGACTTAAGGCGTGTGCCAATTGACGCTTGCCCGACTCAATTGCTTCATCACGGCGTAAATCTTTTAAGGCATGGCGGATACTGGAACGGGCTTTAGCGGTAACGACAAAATTTAACCAAGCCACATTTGGACGTGCATTTGGTGAGGTTAAAATATCAATGGTCTGTCCGGACTCTAAAGGTTGGGATAATGGATACGGCTTGCGATCCACATTTGCGGCCACACAGTTTTTGCCTATATCCGTATGTACTGCGTAGGCAAAATCGACCGGTGTTGCACCTTTCGGCAATTCAACAATCCGCCCTTTCGGGGTGAAAACATAAATTTCTTTTGGGAAGAATTCGGATTTTACACTTTCAATAAATTCAAACGAGTTCCCCGCACTTTGTTGCAGTTCCACCAAACTTTGCAGCCAACGTTGTGCGCGAATTTGCGCTGGCGTACTGTCATTTCTTCCGCCTTGTTTATATGCCCAATGTGCTGCCACACCCATTTCAGCCATTTGGTCCATTTCTTCGGTACGAATTTGCACTTCCACGGGTACGCCATGTGGACCGATCATCGATGTATGTAAAGACTGATAGCCATTGGCTTTTGGCACGGCAATGTAGTCTTTTACCCGACCCGGACGCGGTTTATAAAGACTATGCATTTGCCCCAATACGCGATAGCAGGTATCCACGTTCTCTACAACGGTGCGGAATGCATAAATATCCATAATGGAATGAAACTGCTGATCTTTTAAGCGCATTTTTTGGTAGATGGCATAGAGATGTTTCTCACGTCCAAATACGCGCGCTTGAATGCCCACATCGTCTAATCGACCTTTAATTTCGGCAGAAATACGCTCAATCATATCTTTACGATTGCCGCGTGCGATTTGCACAACCTTTTGCAGCACGGCATAACGTTGCGGATGCATGGCTTCAAAGCCAAGATCTTCCAGTTCATTTTTAATATGTTCAATGCCTAAACGATGAGCAAGCGGAGCGTAAATTTCAAGGGTTTCTTTGGCGATACGACGACGTTTATCAGGACGTAATGCGCTAAGTGTGCGCATATTATGGGTACGGTCGGCAAGTTTAATAAGAACAACGCGAATATCCTTAGTCATTGCCAGGATCATTTTGCGGAAGTTTGCCACTTCCGCTTCTTGACGCGTTCTGAATTTGAGTTTGTCGAGCTTTGACACACCTTCGACAATTTCCGCCACACTGGCGCCGAATTCCTCTTTCAACTGTTCTTCGGTATAAGGCGTATCTTCAATGACATCATGTAATAAAGCTGCCATAACCGCCTCATGATCCAAACGCATTTCGGCAATAATAGAGGCGACAGCAACAGGGTGGGTGATATAAGGTTCGCCGCTTGAGCGAGACTGTCCTTCGTGCGCATCGCGAGCAATCACAAATGCACGTTTAACTAATTCAATTTGTTCAGGCGGTAAGTATTCCTGAATAATATGATTTAACCCTTCGAATAGATACAAAACACACCCAACCGATGAAAAACGTTGTAAATATTAACCGCACTTTATTCAGATAACAAAGACACAGCGCTCACTTCAACACGTTCATGTGCCAAATGATCTTGGCGTTCCTGCGCGTCTAAAATTTCATTGTTAATGAGACCTTTTTCAATTTCACGCAAGGCGATAACTGTCGGCTTATCGTTATCTTCCGGCACCAAGGGTTCGCGGGTATGTAACTGCAATTGTCTTGCACGACGAGCCGCAGTTAAAATCAAATCAAAACGGTTACCAATTTTTTCTACTGCATCTTGCACGGTGACACGAGCCATAAATTACTCCAGTTTGCTAAGTCTAATGAATCTAAAGGGGCAATATGATACTAAAATTGCCTTTAGTTTGCCAGTAATTGTTCAATTAAGCCTTTGTTTTCTTGTTGTTGATGACGTGTTGTTAAACGCTCTGCGCGCAAAATAGCTTGTAAATCAACAAGTGCTTGTTCGAAATCATCGTTTACAATGACATAGTCATATTCGTCATAATGAGAGATTTCGCTCATGGCTTTTTCCATGCGGCCGGCAATGACTTCGGCAGAGTCTTGTCCACGTCCGATTAAGCGTTTTTCGAGTTCGCTTAATGAGGGCGGCAAAATAAAAATGCTTTTAACGTGAGGAACTTTTTCACGGATTTGTTGTGCCCCTTGCCAATCAATATCGAGAAACACATCAATGCCTTTCGCTAAATTTTCTTCAATGGCAAACAAAGAGGTGCCGTAATAATTGCCCCCAAACACTTTGGCATATTCTAAGAATGCGTTTTGTTCGATTAAATTTTCGAACTCATTATGTGAAACAAAATAATAATGCACGCCTTCTTGCTCACCCGGGCGGGGGAGTCGAGTAGTATGTGATACGGAAACCATCATTTTATGGCTGTTGACACGTTTCAATAATGCGCTAATTAATGAAGATTTGCCGGCACCACTCGGTGCAGAAATAATGTATAAATTGCCTTGTAACATATTATTCTCTCATCGATAATTTAGCTTATTATGCCTCTAACCCAATAAAAAATCAGCAAAAGTGCGGTCGTTTTTAACAAAATTTTTGAGACGGCAGTCTTGTGTGTTTTTGAGAGGCGCATTCTCAAATTCAAGAAAGTATGTTATAATCCCCCTCAAAATTGGTAGAGAGAAAACAAACCTCCATGCCTATTTAACCTTTTTGTTTAACTTAAAAATATAAGGTGAAAACTTATGGCTATTAAAATTGGTATCAATGGTTTCGGTCGTATCGGCCGCATCGTGTTCCGTGCAGCACAACATCGTGATGACATTGAAGTGGTGGGTATCAACGACTTAATCGACGTTGAATACATGGCTTACATGTTAAAATATGATTCAACTCACGGTCGCTTTGATGGCACTGTTGAAGTGAAAGACGGCAATCTTGTGGTCAACGGCAAAACTATCCGTGTGACATCTGAACGTGATCCTGCAAATCTTAACTGGGGCGCTATCGGTGTTGATGTTGCTGTTGAAGCTACCGGTTTATTCTTAACCGATGAGACTGCTCGTAAACACATCACTGCCGGTGCGAAAAAAGTAGTTTTAACCGGTCCATCTAAAGACAGCACACCAATGTTTGTACGTGGTGTAAACTTTGATGCGTATAAAGGCCAAGACATCGTGTCTAACGCGTCTTGTACAACGAACTGTTTAGCGCCATTAGCCAAAGTGATCAACGATAAATTCGGTATCAAAGATGGTTTAATGACCACTGTTCACGCAACCACAGCAACACAAAAAACCGTTGATGGTCCATCTGCAAAAGACTGGCGCGGTGGTCGTGGTGCTTCCCAAAATATCATCCCATCTTCTACCGGTGCAGCAAAAGCCGTAGGTAAAGTTATCCCTGCATTAAACGGCAAATTAACCGGTATGGCATTCCGTGTTCCTACACCAAACGTATCTGTTGTTGACTTAACTGTTAACCTTGAAAAACCGGCAACTTACGCTGAAATCTGTGCAGAATTAAAACGTGCTTCAGAGAACGAAATGAAAGGCGTTTTAGGCTATACTGAAGATGCTGTAGTTTCTACTGACTTCAATGGTTGCTCACTCACTTCTGTGTTTGACGCCGCTGCAGGTATCGCATTAACCGACACCTTCGTGAAACTTGTTTCTTGGTATGACAACGAAACCGGTTATTCTCACAAAGTATTAGACTTAGTTGCGCACGTTCACAACTACAAAGGCTAATTTTTTACAGTCAACATAAAAATAGCTCCCCCTCCCCAGTGGGAGCTATTTTTTTATGAATAACGTTCAAGTGCTGTCGTTTTTTTGAGATGTTGGCAAACCTGACTTACCCTTGCACGGTTGCTGTTTCTTGTTTATAAATTCGCTTGCCAAAAATCGCCGTGCCGACGCGCACCATCGTAGAACCGCATTTAATCGCAGTTTGCATATCATCGGTCATGCCCATGGATAACGTGTCAATTTGGGCATGGGGCAGTGCCTGTTGCAAACGTTCAAACAAGGTTCGCATTTGACGAAACGTTTGTTCCTGTTGTGCTACATCATCGGTAGGTTCCGGAATCGCCATTAAACCACGCAAACGTAAGTGCGGTAGGTTTTCCACGTGTTTTGCTAAAGACAAAATCTCATCCGGTTGTACACCGGATTTGCTGGTCTCATTGCTGATATTCACTTGAATTAATACATTAAGCGGCGCTTTATGTGGAGATCGTTGCTCATTTAAACGATCGGCAATTTTGGCGCGTTCAAGGGTTTGCATCCAGTCAAAATACTCTGCCACCAAGCGAGTTTTGTTTGATTGTAACGGTCCGATAAAATGCCATTCCAATTCAATTTGATGTTGTTGGCAAAATTGAATCTTTTCAACGCCCTCTTGCACATAGTTTTCTCCAAATACCGTTTGTCCTGCTTCGTATGCGGCTAAAATAGCCTCAATCGGTTTCGTTTTAGAAACGGCAAGTAATTTGACCGCACTTGGCGTTTTGAACTGGCATTCGCATTGTTGTATTTGCGCCCGAATATGAGCAAGATTTTGCGCAATCATAAGGTTTCCTTCTTATCAAAATAGCGATTTATTTTACACCAACTAAAAAAGTTAGAAAATAATGCAAAATTCTCTGAATTCCGTTTGACAAGGATATGAAATTTCGGTATTTCTATATCCAATTTTTCACCATGCAAAATAAATTATGTGTCAAATTAACCGCACTTTGATTACGTCAATTACCATGATTACCATTACGATGATTAATGGGGCGGGCTAGTGCGTTAAGAATAAAATTCATCAACCCGCTTCTTCTATAAAGCGGGTTTTTTTATGCAAACATTTTTATATATCATACTCAGGAGAATATCATGCGCGTATTAAAATTTGGCGGCACATCACTCGCCAATCCGGAACGGTTTTTGCAGGCTGCCGAGCTTATCGAGAAAGCCCATTTAGAGGAGCAGGCGGCAGGTGTGCTATCGGCGCCGGCCAAAATCACCAATCATCTTGTTGCCCTTTCCGAAAAAGCCAGCTTAAATCAACCTACCGATTCCCATTTCAACGAAGCATTAGATATTTTCTATACCATCATCAATGGCCTACATGCCAAAAATAATAACTTTGACCTTGCCGGTACCAAACAAATTATTGATCAAGAATTCCAACAAATCGCCTCTTTATTAGACCAAATCCGCCAAGCCGGTAAAGTCGAAGATGCAGTGAAAGCGACCATTGATTGCCGCGGCGAAAAACTCTCTATTGCAATGATGAAAGCTTGGTTTGAAGCCAAGGGATATAGCGTACACGTTGTTGACCCGGTTAAACAATTATTGGCTCAAGGCAGTTATTTGGAATCTTCTGTGGATATTGAAGCGTCCACCAAACGCGTGAATGCAGGCGCCATCGCCAAAGAGAAAGTTGTGTTAATGGCAGGCTTTACTGCCGGCAATGATAAAGGTGAATTGGTCTTGTTAGGTCGTAATGGTTCCGACTACTCCGCGGCCTGTTTGGCAGCCTGTTTAGGTGCTAGCGTCTGTGAAATTTGGACAGATGTTGACGGCGTTTATACTTGCGACCCTCGTTTAGTATTGGATGCGCGTTTGTTGCCAAGCCTGTCTTATCGCGAAGCCATGGAGCTTTCCTACTTTGGTGCAAAAGTGATTCATCCACGCACTATCGGTCCGTTGGTACGTCCGAATATTCCATGTTTAATTAAAAATACCGGCAACCCAAGCGCACCCGGTTCTGTTATCGCCGGTGATATTAAATCTGAAGGCTTGCAGGTCAAAGGCATTACGAACTTAGATAACGTTGCCATGTTCAACGTTTCCGGTCCGGGAATGCAAGGCATGGTTGGTATGGCATCACGCGTATTCTCTGCCATGTCTAACGCCAATGTATCGGTTATTTTAATCACTCAATCTTCTTCTGAATACAGCATTAGTTTCTGTGTGCCGGTAAAATCTTTGGAGGTTGCACTCAAAGCATTAGAAACGGAATTTGAGCAAGAATTAAAAGCCCACCAATTAGATCCTATCGAAACGATTAAAGACCTTTCCATCATTTCGGTGGTGGGTGATGGAATGCGCCAAGCCAAAGGCATTGCTGCACATTTCTTCTCTGCCTTAGCCCAAGCCAATATCAGTATTAATGCCATTGCACAAGGCTCTTCCGAGCGTTCTATTTCCGCTGTGGTTGCTCAAAATAAAGCGATTGAAGCGGTAAAAGCAACACATCAAGCCTTATTTAATAACAAAAAAATCGTGGAAGTTTTTCTCGTGGGCGTTGGCGGTGTCGGCGGTGAATTAATCGAGCAAATCAAACATCAGAAAGAGTATTTAGCCAAAAAAGACATTGAAATTCGTGTCTGCGCCTTAGCCAACTCCAATAAAATGCTATTAAACGAAAATGGCTTAAACTTAGACCATTGGCAAAAAGATTTGGAAAATGCCACCCAACCGTCTGATTTTGACGTGTTGTTGTCTTTCATTAAGTTACATCATGTTGTGAATCCGGTCTTTGTGGATTGCACATCGGCAGAATCCTTGGCGAGTTTATATGAACGTGCCTTAGCGGAAGGTTTCCATGTGGTTACGCCAAACAAAAAAGCGAATACCCGCGCCTTGGATTATTATCACAAACTGCGCGATTTAGCCCATAAAAACCAACGTAAATTCTTATACGAAACCAACGTTGGTGCAGGTTTACCGGTCATTGAGAACTTACAAAACTTATTAGCCGCCGGCGATGAAGTGGAACGTTTTGACGGGATTTTATCCGGTTCCCTTTCTTTTATTTTCGGTAAATTGGAAGAAGATTTGAGCCTTTCCCAAGCGACCGCACTTGCCCGCGAAAAAGGCTTCACCGAACCGGATCCACGTGATGACTTATCCGGTCAAGATGTTGCCCGCAAATTGTTAATTCTTGCTCGTGAAAGTGGTTTAGAGCTGGAATTGTCTGATGTGGAAGTGGAAGTCGTGTTGCCGAAAGGTTTTGCTGAAGGCAAATCTACCGAAGAATTCATGGCGATGTTGCCACAACTTGATAATGACTTTGCGGCTCGGGTTGAAAATGCCAAAGCGGAAGAAAAAGTCTTACGTTACGTTGGGCAAATTGAAAATGGCAAATGCAAAGTCTCTATTGTTGCCGTGGGCAAAGATGATCCGCTATACAAGGTAAAAAACGGTGAGAATGCTCTAGCGTTTTACACCCGTTACTACCAACCGATTCCGCTATTATTACGCGGTTACGGTGCAGGCAATGCCGTCACTGCGGCAGGCATTTTTGCCGATATTTTAAGAACCTTAAAGCACTAAACGGAGAATATTATGCTAAGAATCTATGCACCGGCCTCCAGTGCCAATATTAGCGTTGGTTTTGATACCTTAGGTGCGGCAATTTCCCCGATTAACGGTTCATTATTAGGCGACGTGGTGCAAATCGAGCCTATCGCGACCGGCTTTGAGCTGGAAAGTGCGGGTTATTTTGTGCGTAAATTACCGAAAGAGCCGCAAAAGAACATCGTTTATCAAGCCTATGTGTTATTTAGCGAACAGCTCAAACTTCGTAACACAAAAGTCAAACCCTTGCGCTTAACCTTAGAGAAAAATATGCCTATCGGTTCAGGCTTAGGCTCTAGCGCCTGCTCTATTGTTGCCGCCTTGGTCGCGCTGAATAAATTCCATGACGAACCGTTTTCTAAAATGGAATTGTTAGAAATGATGGGCGAGTTGGAAGGACGCATTTCTGGCTCCATTCATTACGACAATGTGGCGCCTTGCTACTTGGGCGGCGTGCAATTTATGGTGCAATCGCTCGGTAACATTTGCCAAACCTTACCGTTTTTTGACCATTGGTATTGGGTCTTGGCGTACCCGGGGATTGAAGTGTCCACCGCGGAAGCCCGTGCGATTTTACCAAAAAGTTATACGCGTCAAGATGTGATTGCGCATGGTCGCCATCTGGGTGGTTTCGTGCACGCTTGCCACACGCAGCAGGAAAATTTGGCTGCCATGATGATGAAAGATGTCATTGCCGAACCTTATCGCGAGGCCTTGTTGCCTAACTTTGCCGAAGTGAAACAAGCGACGCGCGATTTAGGTGCGTTAGCTACCGGAATTTCAGGCTCCGGCCCGACGATCTTTTCCATCGCACCGGACTTGCATATTGCCGGCAAACTTGCCACTTACCTTGAAAATCATTATTTACAAAACAATGAAGGCTTTGTGCACATTTGCAAAGTCGATAATGCCGGCGCGAGAGAGCTTGATTAAAACACCGGAAGAAATCACCGCACTTTTGTCTTAAAAGTACCAAACGAAAAACAGGTTTCACATGAATTTATACAACATCAAACACCCCGAAGAACAGGTCAATTTCGCCCAAGCCGTACGCCAAGGGTTAGGCAAAGATCAGGGCTTATTTTTCCCTGAAAACATACCGCACTTAAGCAATATCGATGAGCTATTGGCATTGCCGCTGGTTGAGCGCAGTCAAAAAATCCTTGGTGCCTTAATCGGTGAGGAAATCCCGCAAGCACAGCTTGCACAAATGGTGCGCAACGCCTTCACTTTCCCGGCACCGGTTGTCAAAGTAGAAGACAATATTTATGCATTAGAATTGTTCCATGGTCCGACCCTTGCCTTTAAAGACTTCGGCGGGCGCTTCATGGCGCAAGCCTTAGCCACCGTACGCGGTGACGGCAAAATCACGATTTTAACAGCAACTTCCGGTGACACCGGTGCGGCGGTCGCCCATGCATTCTATGGCTTAGAAAATATCGATGTGGTGATTTTATACCCGAAAGGTAAAATCAGCCCGTTACAAGAAAAATTATTCTGTACCCTCGGCGGCAATATTCGCACCATCGCGATCAATGCCGATTTCGATGCCTGCCAAGCTTTAGTCAAACAAGCCTTTGATGATGCGGAACTACGCCAAGCCATCGGCTTAAACTCGGCAAACTCCATCAATATCAGCCGTTTATTAGCGCAGGTGTGCTATTACTTTGAAGCAGCAGCACAATTACCAAAAGAAGAACGTGAAAACTTGGTGGTTTCCGTGCCAAGCGGCAACTTCGGCAACCTCACAGCCGGATTAATCGCTAAAACTCTTGGCTTACCAATTAAACGTTTTATCGCAGCCACCAACGCCAACGACACCGTGCCGCGTTATTTACATACCGGAGACTGGTCTCCAAATGCAACCGTGGCCACCCTTTCCAACGCCATGGACGTTTCTCGTCCGAACAACTGGCCACGCGTGGAAGAATTGTTCAAACGCAATGGTTGGGCATTGACTGAGTTACATTCTGCGGCGATTTCCGATGCACAAACAGAAGACACCTTACGTGCCATGAATCAATTGGGTTATTTGTGTGAGCCACACGGCGCAGTGGCTTATGAAGTGTTAAAACAGGATTTACAACCAGGCGAAACCGGCTTATTCCTGTGCACAGCGCATCCGGCAAAATTTAAAGAATCCGTCGAACGCATTCTGGATTTAACGCTGCCGTTACCGGAAGCCTTGGATAAACACAACAAACTGCCGTTGTTATCCGATGAAATGGAAAACGATTTTGCGCAGTTAAGAGCTTATTTATTGAAATAAGGCGACAAAGTGCGGTAACAAAATTCAACGGATTTTGACCGCACTTTTCTTATCACGATGACAACGCTAATTGCTTGGGGAAATATTCATACACCCTTCCCCTTTCATGACATCCCAGCCGATCTGATTCCGGCGAATTTACTGACGTTAAGCCACGATAACCCGCGTATGCAACAACGCTGGCAATGTCGTCGTTTAGCGCATTTCTTGCTGTGGCAATTACTCAAAACAGCAGAAAAACCGACCGCACTTTTAGGGCAAATTTCGCGTACAGAAACTGACCGACCGCAATTTTCCTCTTCTGAGCTAGATTTTAATATCAGCCATTCCGGTGATTGGGTGGCAGTGATTTTGCATATCAGCCAATCAGGCAAAAAAAGTGCGGTAGGAATTGATATTGAATCTCCCTGCAAAGAACGTCCTTATTTAGCCCTGTTGGAACACTTTGCAAGCGCAGAAGAAATCCACTGGTTTCAACAACAAACTGAATCCCAATCCGCTTTTTACCGCATTTGGTGCCTGCGCGAAGCCGTGTTGAAATCCCAAGGCGTAGGTATCGCCAAATTATCAGAAGTCACACATCAGCCGGAAACCTTACACATTTTTTCAGCCCACTGCCCCCGTGGACAGCTGTGTTTTACCGATGAACTTCCTTTTTATCTTGCCTTTTTTGTTAACCAAGAAAGCTCGACATTGCCTCAGTGTTTTGTGTGGTCTGATCATGCGCTTGTTTCACAGCAGATGTCAGATGGCGTTTGCTACGAGGTAAATTCATCAAACAAAATAGAAAAAATTCGATCAAGATCGCATATTTCAAAGGTATAAATAGCAACGACCTTGCATTTCTTTAACCATGTCATTTTCTGTCACAGGCTCAAAAAATGACAACACCTTCGGCATTATTATTACGTTTATTACAGATCCCCAAATTCGGCCCGTCAGCGGTGAATAAAATCATTAGCCAAATCGATATAACGGATTTACTGGATTACGATGAAGTTGCTTTTGCACAAATCGGTTGGTCACCTGCACAAATTCGAGCCTGGTTTCAACCGCAACAACGCTATATTGAACCTGCATTACAATGGGCGGAAGATGAGGGCAACAGACTGTTAACCTGCCTCGAACCGGATTATCCTTATCTCCTAAAACAAATCGAAAGCGCACCACCGATATTATTTGTCAAAGGAAATGTCGATAGCCTTGCGCAATCCCAAATTGCCATGGTCGGTAGTCGCCAATGTTCGCACTATGGTGAGTATTGGGCTAACTATTTTGCAACGGAATTAACCCTCAACGGTTTAACCATCACCAGTGGTTTAGCACTCGGGATTGACGGCATCTGCCATCAAGCGGCAGTAACCTTAAAACGCCCGACTATTGCCGTATTAGGCAGCGGATTAGATAAAATTTACCCGACCCGCCATCGAACACTGGCGCAACAAATTTTGGAATACCAGGGCGCATTAGTCTCCGAATTTCTGCCATCACAACCGCCGATTGCGGAAAATTTTCCACGAAGAAACCGCATTATTAGCGGATTATCGATTGCCACATTAATTATTGAAGCCACAGAAAAAAGCGGCTCCTTAATTACCGCACGTTATGCGTTGGAACAAAATAGAGAGATTTTTGCACTCCCCGGCAATATTCAAAATGAATTTAGTCATGGTTGCCACAAGCTCATCAAACAAGGCGCCATGTTGGTAGAAAATATTCACGACATTTTAGATAACTTGCCTTTGCATTCTCCGACACTTTATCAGCAGGCAGCGCTATTCAGTCATGAGATAGACAAGCCAAAAGCGCCGCTTGACACATACACGCCCCCAGTAGAACCGCCTGCACACCCTGCGTTGTACCAAGCGATTGGGCATACACCGATAAGCGCCGATGATCTCGCCACAAACTTAAAGATGCCGATAGAAGAGGTGTTGATTCAGCTGATGGAACTGGAATTACAGGATTTAATCTCTCAAAACAACGGGTTATATCAGCGCAATTAAAAGAGAAGATCACGGTTCGGATTAGGATGTTCGTTAAAAATAGCGTCATTTTCCACCGCACTTTTCTTCTTTTCTGCTCTTGAAATTTCATCTTCCGCACTTATATCCATAACGTTTTCAATTTATTCAACATAAGTAGGAAGAGTATGAGTACAAATCAAGAAACCCGTGGCTTCCAATCCGAAGTCAAACAACTTCTCCAATTAATGATTCATTCTTTATATTCCAATAAAGAAATTTTCTTGCGTGAGCTGATTTCAAATGCCTCCGATGCGGCGGATAAACTGCGTTTCAAAGCCCTGTCTAATCCGGCTTTATATGAAGGTGACGGCGAATTGCGTGTACGTGTTAGTTTTGATGCGGATAAAGGCACGCTTACCATCAGTGATAACGGGATTGGGATGACCCGTGAACAAGTGATCGATCATTTGGGCACGATTGCCAAATCCGGAACAAAAGAATTTTTGACCGCACTTGGACAAGATCAAGCGAAAGACAGTCAGCTTATCGGTCAATTCGGTGTGGGTTTTTATTCGGCGTTTATCGTTGCCGATAAAGTCACGGTGAAAACCCGTGCGGCAGGTGAGGCAGCGGATAAAGGCGTGCTTTGGGAATCTGCCGGGGAAGGCGAGTATTCCGTGGCGGATATTGAGAAAAAATCCCGTGGCACTGATGTGATTTTACATTTACGCGAGGACGAAAAAGAATTCTTAAATGAATGGCGTTTGCGTGAAATTATTGGTAAATATTCCGATCATATTGGTTTGCCGGTGGAAATGCTCACCAAAGAATATGATGACGAAGGCAAAGAAACCGGTGAAAAATGGGAAAAAATCAATAAATCTGATGCCCTTTGGACACGTTCTAAAAACGACATTTCCGATGAGGAATACAAAGAGTTTTATAAACATTTAAGCCATGATTTTGCGGATCCGTTATTGTGGGCGCATAACAAAGTGGAAGGTAACCAAGAGTACACCAGTTTACTTTATGTGCCGTCGAAAGCGCCTTGGGATTTATTTAACCGTGAACACAAACACGGCTTGAAACTCTATGTACAACGCGTGTTTATCATGGATGATGCGGAGCAGTTCATGCCGAATTATCTGCGGTTCATGCGTGGTTTAATCGACAGCAATGACTTGCCGTTAAATGTATCCCGTGAAATTCTGCAGGACAACAAAACTACGGCCGCGTTACGCAAAGCTTTAACCAAACGTTCGTTGCAAATGTTAGAGAAATTGGCGAAAGAGGATGCCGATAAATATCAGCAGTTTTGGAAAGAATTCGGCTTAGTGCTTAAAGAAGGCCCGGCAGAAGATTTTGGCAATAAAGAAGCCATTGCGAAATTATTGCGTTTTGCCTCTACCCATAACGACAGCAGTGAACAAACTGTGTCATTAGAAGACTACGTTGCCCGCATGAAAGAAGGGCAAAAAGCCATCTATTACATTACGGCAGACAGCTATGTGGCGGCGAAAAATAGCCCGCACTTGGAATTGTTCAATAAAAAAGGCATTGAAGTCTTATTGCTTTCCGATCGTATTGACGAATGGATGTTAAGTTATTTAACCGAGTTTGACGGCAAAGCGCTCCAAACTATTACGAAAGCGGATTTGGATTTAGGCGATTTGGCGGATAAAGAAGAAAACGAAGCGCAAAAAGAACAAGATAAAGCCTTTGATAGTTTTATTGAGCGCGTAAAAAACTTGCTGGGCGAACGCGTGAAAGAGGTTCGTTTAACTCACCGTTTAACCGACACGCCGGCAGTAGTTTCCACCGGTAATGACCAAATGACCACGCAAATGGCAAAACTTTTTGCTGCGGCAGGCCAACCCGTACCGGAAGTGAAATACACCTTTGAACTTAACCCGGAACATCATTTGGTGAAAAAAGTGGCTGATATTGCCGATGAAGCGGAATTTGCCGATTGGGTGGAATTGTTGCTAGAGCAAGCCATGCTTGCAGAGCGCGGTTCGTTAGAAAATCCGGCGGCGTTTATTAAGCGCATCAATAAGTTATTGGGTTAATCTATTTGTGATTGATTAATGTAATGGTTAAAATCCTCAGTCTGAATAAGATTGAGGATTTTTTATTTTTGGGAGATAAAAATGATGATAAATATTGAAGAAAGAGCATTAGGTGGCTTCCTCGGATTAGCTTGTGGGGATGCCCTAGGTTCAGTCGTGGAATTTTGTCCTAGAGGAAGCTTTAGACCGTTAACAGATATGCGAAGTGGGGGAAAATTTCGTTTACCCAAAGGACATTGGACTGACGATACGTCCATGGCGATTTGCTTAGCTGAAAGTTTAGTTGCTAAGCCTGAGTTTGATCCCCTTGACCAAATGAATCGCTATTATGAATGGGCGGACACAGGAAAAAACTCAAGCCTTCCACATACCTTTGGTATTGGTAAGCAAGTAGCATTTATGCTAGGGGAATTTAAAAGAACAGGTAATCCTTATACTCCTAGAACCGATGCAAAATATTCAGGCAATGGTTCTTTAATGCGCTTAATGCCCGTCATTTTGCGTTATCATCAAAATCATGAAAATGTTTTAAAGTATGCCGAGTTAAGTTCAAAAACTACGCATGCCACATCTGAAGCAATTCAGTCTTGCCAATATTTTTCAACATTAATTTTACGTATTTTTCAAGGCTTGCCCAAAGAGCAATTATTTCAAGATAAAGATGCATTAACTTTTGACAAGTTAACGCATATCTGTCTTGGCGAATTTAAAAATAAAAAATCTGATGATGTCGGCAGTATCGGTTATGTTGTAGATAGCCTAGAAGTAGCGCTATGGGCGTTTTGGCATACGGATAATTTTAAAGATGCCGTATTAATGGCGGCAAATTTGGGTGATGATGCGGATACTAATGCCTCAATCTGTGGACAAATTGCAGGCGCTTACTATGGTGTCAAAAATATTCCTGACTCTTGGCTAGATTGTCTGTATAGAAAAAACGATATTGAAAAATTAACATTAGAACTACTGAAGATGAGAGATGAAAATATGATCACCGTTTACGGCATTAAAAACTGCGATACCGTGAAGAAAGCATTGAAATGGCTCGCGGATCACAACATCGAACATAAACTCCATGATTATCGAGTGGACGGTTTAGATACGGCTTTTTTAGAGCAAGCCGAAGCGAAATTCGGTTGGGAAAATTTGGTCAATAAACGCAGCACAACTTGGCGCAATCTCGATGAAGAGGTGAAAAAAACGTTGTCAAAATCCACCGCACTTTCTGTCTTAGCTGATAATCCGACCTTAATTAAACGCCCGATTATTTTGCAAGAGGGGAAGGCATTGATTGGTTTTGATGAAAAAGAATATCAAGCTGTTTTTGCCTAAAGTGCGGTGATTTTTTCAGGAGTTTTTATGCAAGAAAAAGTGGTTTCTCTGGCGCAAGCGTTAATTCGCCGTCCCTCTATCAGCCCGAATGACGAAGGCTGCCAGCAACTGATTGCGGGGCGTTTAGAAAAATTAGGCTTTCAAATTGAATGGATGCCGTTTAATGACACCTTAAACTTGTGGGCAAAGCATGGTTCTGGTGAGCCTGTGATTGCCTTTGCCGGGCATACGGATGTGGTGCCAACGGGGGATGAAACCCAATGGACTTATCCACCGTTTTCTGCCGAAATAGTCGATGATATGCTTTATGGACGTGGTGCCGCCGATATGAAAGGCTCATTAGCCGCGATGATCGTGGCGGCGGAAGAATATGTGAAAGCGAATCCCAACCACGTGGGCACGATTGCCTTATTGATTACCTCCGATGAGGAAGCTGCAGCAAAAGATGGCACGGTACGTGTGGTAGAAACCTTAATGGCGCGCGGTGAGAAAATCACGTATTGCATGGTAGGCGAGCCGTCCAGTTCGAAAACCTTGGGCGATGTGGTAAAGAACGGTCGTCGTGGTTCGATTACCGGCAATCTGTATATTCAAGGCGTTCAAGGCCATGTGGCATATCCGCATTTGGCGGAAAACCCTATTCACAAAGCCGCGCCATTCCTACAAGAGTTGACAACCTATCAGTGGGACAACGGCAATGAATTTTTCCCACCGACCAGTTTGCAAATCGCCAATATTCATGCCGGTACGGGCAGTAATAACGTGATTCCGGGCGAGCTTTACGTGCAATTTAATTTGCGTTATTGCACGGAAGTTACCGATGAAATCATCAAACAGAAAGTCGCTGAAATGCTGGAAAAACATGGATTGAAATACCACATTGAGTGGAATCTTTCCGGCAAACCGTTTTTAACCAAACCGGGTAAATTATTAGATGCGTTAACTGCCGCTATCGAACAAACTACAGGCATTACGTCACAAGCGGAAACCGGTGGCGGTACCTCTGACGGTCGCTTTATTGCGTTGATGGGGGCAGAAGTGGTGGAATTTGGGCCGCTTAATGCGACCATTCATAAAGTCAATGAGTGTGTGAGCGTAGATGATCTCGCCAAGTGCGGTCAGATTTATCATCAAATGTTAGTCAATTTATTGGATAAATAAGATGAAATTAACCCCTGACATGTTGACCGGCAAATCGCGGGAACATTTGGTGAATTTGCCAACACCGCATTCGCCGAACCATTTTTTGCAGGCGGAAGCGGCAAAAGCCTTTCAAGGCTTGCAACAAAGTGCGGTCAAAAATGGCTTTAATTTACAACCCGCCAGCAGTTTTCGTGATTTTGCGCGCCAACAACTTATTTGGAACGGTAAATTTAACGGTGAACGCAAAGTGCACGATGATGCAGGCAATGCGTTAGATTTGAGCTTGTTGGACGATTGGCAAAAATCGAAAGCGATTTTACGCTGGTCAGCGCTACCCGGGGCAAGCCGTCATCATTGGGGCACGGAAATTGATATTTTTGATCCCGATCTTTTGCCGGAAGGTCAATCCTTACAGCTTGAGCCTTGGGAATATGAAAAAGGCGGTTATTTCTTTGAACTGAGCGAATTTCTCACTGAAAACCTACCGCACTTTGATTTTAGTTTGCCTTTTATGCAAATGCCGGCAGAGAAAAAAATCGGGCATGAGCCTTGGCATATGAGTTACATACCGTTAGCAGAGCAGGCGGCAAATGTGTTTACCCCTGAAGTGCTATTGAAGGCGTGGGAAAACGAAGAGATTGCGGGGAAAAATGCGTTAACAGCACATTTACCAGAGATTTTTGCACAATTTTTTATTTAGCAATAAAGCTGATATTCATTGTTTTGATACCTCATTAGGCTTGAGAGAATGAAAATAATGTAGCTAAGTGGTAACAGTCTATTCTTCTCTTTTTGTTTTTATTGAAAAAAAGTAGGCATAGTGCCTACTTTTTATATTCAATTACAACGCCTCAATCGCCTTATACTGCTCACGAATTTTTTCTAATCCGGATTGGTATTCGGCTTGTTTTTCGCGTTCTTTGGCGATAACCGCTTCCGGGGCTTTGGCGACGAAGGCTTCGTTGCTGAGTTTGCTTTCAATGCGTTTAACTTCGTTTTGATATTTTTCAATCTCTTTGGTTAAACGGGAAAGCTCGGCTTCTTTATTGATGAAACCTGCCATCGGCACGAGGATTTCGGTGTTGCCGACTAACTTCGCTACGGCTAACGGCGCTTTTTCGCCCTCTTTAAGCACGCTGATGTTGTCTAACTTCGCCATGGCTTGTAAAAGTGCGGTCTGTTTTTCCAGTATTTTTTGCTCGTCGGCTGGAATATTACGGAATAAAAGATCGAGGCCTTTACTTGGTGCAATGTTGCATTCGGCGCGGATGTTACGCACGGCAACAATTACTTCTTTAAGCCAGTTGATATCGGTTTCTGCTTCGGCATCAAACGCATTTTCTTCTACGCGCGGGAAAGGTTGTAACATGATGCTATCGGCAGTGATACCCATAAAACCTTTCACTTTTTGCCAAATTTCTTCGGTAATAAATGGCATGAGCGGGTGTGCTAAACGCAATAATTTTTCTAGCACATGAACCAAGGTTTGGCTTGCTGCACGGATTTGTGCTGCATTACCGTTTGCAAATACCGGTTTGGTGAGTTCCAAATACCAGTCACAGAATTGGTTCCAAGTGAATTCATAAATCGCATTAGCACAAAGGTCGAAACGGTATTGGCTTAATGCGCTGCGGAAAGTTTCTACTGTGCGATTGAATTCAGATTGAATCCAACGGTCTGCCACGGAAAATTCGATTTCGCCTTCACTTAAATCTAATTTTTCATTGGTGAGCACGAAACGGCTTGCATTCCACAATTTATTACAGAAGTTGCGGTAACCTTCTAAGCGTTTCATATCCCAGTTGATATCGCGACCGTTTGAAGCCAATGCGGCTAGTGTAAAGCGCAATGCGTCTGTGCCGTGAGCGGCAATGCCATCAGCAAACTCTTTGCGAGTCGCTTTGGCAATTTTCTCTGCCAATTGCGGCTGCATCATGTTGCCGGTGCGTTTTGCAAGTAAATCTTCAAGGCTGATGCCGTCAATCATATCGATTGGATCAAGCACGTTGCCTTTTGATTTAGACATTTTTTGACCTTGCTCATCACGGATTAAGCCCGTCACGTACACGGTTTTGAATGGCACTTGTGGTTTGCCGTTTTCATCTTTCACGAAGTGCATCGTAAACATAATCATACGTGCAACCCAGAAGAAGATGATGTCAAAGCCGGTAATTAACACATCCGTTGGGTGGAACATTTTGAGTTCTTTGGTTTGCTCCGGCCAGCCTAAGGTGGAGAACGTCCATAAGCCTGATGAGAACCAGGTATCTAACACATCTTCATCTTGTTTTAACTCAACCGAAGAATCTAAGCCATATTTTGACCGCACTTCTGCTTCATTGCGGGCGACATAAACGTTGCCTTCCGCGTCATACCACGCTGGAATACGGTGTCCCCACCAAAGTTGGCGAGAGATACACCAATCTTGAATATCACGCATCCAAGAGAAATAAAGGTTTTCGTATTGTTTTGGCACGAATTGGATTTCGCCGTCTTCCACCGCTTTAATCGCAACATCAGCAAGCGGTTTCACGCTCACATACCATTGGTCGGTTAACATCGGCTCAATCGGCACACCGCCACGGTCGCCGTAAGGCACTTTCAAATCATGCGGTTTGATTTCATCTAATAACCCCAGCGCTTCAAAATCTGCCACGATTTTCTTACGTGCAGCAAAACGCTCTAAACCACGGAAATCTTCAGGAATAGTCGCTTCATAACCCACAAGTGGTTTACCATCGGTACCGATAATTTCCGCTTCATCACGAATATCTGCATTTAAGGTTAACACGTTGACCATCGGCAAGCTGTGACGTTTTCCCACTTCGTAGTCGTTAAAGTCGTGCGCAGGGGTGATTTTCACCACACCGGTACCGAATTCACGATCCACATATTCATCCGCAATAATCGGAATTTCACGGTTAGCCAGTGGCAGAACGACCGTTTTACCAACTAGAGATTGATAACGCTCATCTTCCGGATGCACCGCCACCGCCGTATCGCCCAACATGGTTTCCGGACGCGTGGTTGCGACGACTAAATAATCTTTGCCATCAGCGGTTTTCGCACCGTTGGCTAACGGATAGCGGAAATGCCAAAGGGAACCTTTGCTCTCTTTGTTTTCTACTTCTAAATCAGAAATCGCGGTGTGAAGTTTTGGATCCCAGTTCACCAAGCGTTTGCCACGGTAAATTAACCCTTCTTCGTGCAAGCGAACAAACACTTCTTTTACCGCATTGGATAAACCCTCGTCCATGGTAAAACGCTCACGTTCCCAGTCGATGGAGTTACCTAAACGGCGCATTTGTTGGCTGATTGTGCCGCCTGAATAGGCTTTCCAATCCCAGATTTTGTTGATGAAGGCTTCACGGCCATAATCATGGCGGGTTTTGCCTTCTTCAGCCGCAATTTTACGCTCCACCACCATTTGGGTTGCGATACCCGCGTGGTCTGTGCCCGCTTGCCATAAGGTGTTATGCCCTTCCATACGGTTAAAACGGATTAAGGTATCCATTAAGGTTTGTTGGAAAGCGTGCCCCATGTGTAGGGAACCTGTGACGTTCGGTGGCGGAATCGCAATGCAATAGCTCGGTGCATTTTCATTTTCAGACGGTTTAAAATAACCGTTCTCTTCCCAATGTTGATAAAGGGCTTGTTCTACCGCAGACGGATTAAAACGGTCTGCCATTTCGAATTTTTGTGTCATTTATATTTTCTCTTTTCTGTATTTCATAAAGAAATAATGCTGGTAACGTTAAATATATAATATTAGATGTCAAGCTTAAGTTAAAATATATAAAATTGTTATCTGTTGTTTCCATTGATATAGCCACTTGTAAAATTCCCAATATGACAGTCATAACTCTAGAATCTTCAGAATGATTCTTCCGTTTAGAAAACATATATATAATAAATATAGTTGCCAACATGGAAGAAATATACATTATAAGTTGTTTAACTATTAAAGGATTATCTAAACTAATAGAATACAAGTCTTGCAGAATAGTTACTTCAATTACAAGCAGAACCGTTATACCCCAATGAATATATGAAAAGTGATTTAGTAATTCCCTTATTTGTTCGCAAGACTTCATTATTAATCGCATTATAATAAATATAAATACAATAATGACGGGAACCACAGTGAATGGTTCTTTAAAAAATATATCTGCTAATTTTTCTATCATTTTATTTTAGTCTCTGAAAATTAATCACATAAAATTCATTACTCTTTGGATAAATTTCTTCAATAACCTTTTTCAACTCCGCCAATCCCATATTTTCCTGCTTCGCATGCTGTCCCGTTAGTTCATCAAGGGTAATTGGCGACACACTTAACACTTCAATCGTGCAGAAATATTGATTATCTTCAAATCGACCAATACGCAAAATATCGCCTGCTTTAAAATGGCTTTCGGATTTATCCCGAATAGTGATGGTTTTACGCCCTGTGAGAATATCGGCTTCAAAGTGTTGGTAAAAAGTGATGTCGTTCGGTTGCATTTTATTTCTGAAAGTGCGGTCGGATCTTTAGGTATTTTTGCAACAAAACCCCATCTTTTAAGATGAGGTTTGTGCTATAGATT
The DNA here is from genome assembly GCF_980468985.1 of Aggregatibacter valvarum. Lineage (NCBI taxonomy): Bacteria > Pseudomonadati > Pseudomonadota > Gammaproteobacteria > Pasteurellales > Pasteurellaceae > Aggregatibacter > Aggregatibacter valvarum. The sequence goes on from NZ_OZ413141.1 coordinate 580,700, forward strand.
AATGCCGGCAATCTTTTATTTTGCCAATTCGCGTTTTACGCGTTGCATTTCTCGAATCAGACGTTCTTCTTCTTGGCGGCAATAGGAATCCATTTTAATCTTTCCGCTGTCATCTTTAATGTCGTTTACACAGCGAACTTGCGTGTATTGTTTTTCTAACATGCTTAACACACGCGCTAATTCTTGTTTGTGTGCGGCTTGTTTGTTCGTTGGTTTAACGCTTACCGGTGCGGCAGTCACATCTTTAGGTTGTGCCGGTTGGGTAGCTTGTGCTGCCGCATTCGCTGGCGCAGGCTCTTCTGTTGTCGCAGGGGCTGTTGCATTTTCTTGTGGTGCAGGTTCAGCCATATTTGTATTAGGCTGTGCCGGCATTGCTGTGGCAGTGGCAGGTGCGGTTTCTATTGCGGTAGGAGATGTTGCCTCAGGGCTTTGTGCCAGCATTTCTTTTGTTGGTTCGGCAGGTTCTGAGGCTTTGGTTTCTTCCTGTACGACCTGTGGCTTAGGATCATCACAGGCAGTGAATAAGAACGTTGAGCAGGCAATAAATAAAGCGAGAATTGATTTTTTCATGTTTTAGGCTCCATATAAAATAATGAGTCAAGATTAGGCAGCGTTTTCTATCGAAAGCTGCCAACCTTGGGTTCGCAAGAATTTATAACGCTCCCGAGCAAGTTTTTTGGCTTGTTCTTCTGCGGGCACAAAATCAATAATTTGATTAAAGGTGCCAAAAAATTCAGGCAGTACTTGTTGCAAATTAATCAGTAAATCTCTTCGTTGAGCGTTACGCTTTGATGACCAGCTAATTTCAATGGGTGTTGCGTAGGTTGTTATTTCACCAAAGAGATTATGCGGGACAAATTCATCAGGATCTCGCTGCCATAAGGCTTCATCTAATAGCAATGCCTGTTCCTGTGTTTCACAGCTAATGAGCACCCGTTTCCCCAAACGCCATGCCGCCGCGGCAAGATTGCACGCCAACTGTTCTTGAGCAGACAACCCACTTTGGGACGCCATGTCATGGAGTAAATAAAATTGTGCTGATTGCGCCATAAAAACATACCTCAACAGAGATGCAAGCTGAGATTTTAGCGGAAATCAGCTTAAATAGAAAATGTTAATTTTCAAAACGTTTTACAAACTCACCGCACTTTATGATCTAGGTCACAAAACCGATTTTCTGTTTGTAATTTCAGTTCATTGAAGAGATTGTCAATGTTAGAATCCTATTATTCCTGTTAATAATCATTATGAGGTAATCAAAATGGAATTTCGTATTGAAAAAGACACCATGGGTGAAGTTCAAGTGCCGGCAGACAAATACTGGGCGGCTCAAACCGAACGTTCCCGCAATAATTTCAAAATCGGTCCTGCAGCATCTATGCCACATGAAGTCATCGAAGCCTTTGGTTATTTGAAAAAAGCGGCCGCATTCGCAAACCATGATTTAGGCGTGTTGCCTGTGGAAAAACGGGATTTAATTGCGCAAGCTTGTGATGAAATTTTAGCAGGCAAATTAGACGATCAATTCCCGTTGGTGATTTGGCAAACCGGTTCCGGTACGCAATCCAACATGAACGTGAACGAAGTGGTGGCAAACCGTGCTCACGTTTTACACGGTGGCAAATTGGGCGAAAAATCCATTATTCACCCGAATGATGATGTGAACAAATCCCAATCTTCCAACGATACCTTCCCAACCGCAATGCACATTGCCGCATACAAAAAAGTTGTCGAAACAACCATTCCTGCCGTAGAACGTTTACAAAAAACCTTTGCAGCAAAATCTGAAGCCTTTAAAGACGTGGTGAAAATCGGCCGTACGCACTTAATGGATGCCACACCGCTCACACTCGGTCAAGAATTCTCTGCCTATGCCGCGCAATTACACTTCGGCTTACTTGCATTGAAAAATACCCTACCGCACTTACGCCAATTAGCTCTTGGCGGCACGGCAGTCGGTACCGGCTTGAATACACCGAAAGGCTATGATGTGAAAGTAGCTGAATACATTGCTAAATTCACCGGTCTTCCGTTCATTACCGCAGAAAACAAATTTGAAGCCTTGGCAGCGCATGATGCTATCGTGGAAACTCACGGTGCATTGCGTCAACTTGCTATGAGCTTATTCAAAATTGCCAACGACATTCGTTTATTGGCGTCCGGCCCGCGCTCCGGTATCGGTGAGATTTTAATCCCTGAAAATGAACCGGGTTCTTCCATCATGCCGGGTAAAGTCAACCCAACTCAATGTGAAGCCATGACCATGGTATGCGCACAAGTGTTTGGTAATGACACTACCATCGCGTTCGTCGGCTCTCAAGGTCACTTCCAATTGAACGTGTTCAATCCGGTGATGATTGCCAACTTCTTACAATCTGCCCAATTGTTGGCGGATGTCTGCGTGTCTTTCGATGAACACTGCGCAACCGGTATTGAACCGAACTACCCTCGCATTAAACAACAACTTGAAAATTCATTGATGTTGGTCACCGCACTTAATACCCATATCGGTTATGAAAATGCGGCGAAAATTGCGAAAACCGCACACAAAAACGGCACAACCTTACGCGAAGAAGCCATTAATCTTGGCTTAGTTTCTGCGGAAGATTTCGACAAATGGGTGCGTCCGGAAGATATGGTGGGCAGCTTAAAATAAAGTGACGCTTTAAATTAAGTTATGAGTAAAGAAGACGGGATCAATTTCCCGTCTTTTTTGCTATAATCGCCCACATAAATTTTTATGACGGATTGTTTATGAAATTAAAATCGCTGCTGTTTATTTTAGGTTTAATACCGACCGCACTTTCTGCACATTGGGTGAACGTGGGAAATGCCGATTATAACTGGGGCCCATTTTTAGTGTATTCCATTGATTTAGCAACAGAAAATGGCGAATATAAAGAAAACCAGTTGCCGGTGATGCTTTCCTTTAAATATGAAAAACCGGTTGAAGGCAAAAATTTTGCCATTAGCTTAATTAAAGAAATGGAATATCTAAAAGCAGATAAAACCAAAACGGATTTGTGGTTAAAAGATATGCAGGCTATTTTTCCGGATTTCTCACCTAATGCAATATTGCGTTATATCGCATTACCGAATAAAGGCTATTTCATTTTAAATGACTCCGTTTTAGATCATGAGTTTGAACCGGAATTCAGCCAAATGCTGATTAATATTTGGTTGTCACCACAGAGTAATTTCGTCAAATTGCAGCCTCAATTATTGGGTAAAGAGAAGGGAAAAGTCTCATCGGAAGAATTTAAAACCCAGCCGGAAATCGATCCCATGGGGGAGGATGAGGCCAGTCCACAACTGCCACCAAACTTTCCGCTGAATGCGATAGAGTCGGAATGATCTATAAACCAACCGACTTTATTCGTTTTTCTTAATATAAAAGCCTTTCAGATGAAAGGCTTTTATTATGCGTTAGAACAAGATCCGCGTGCGAATTGTGCCGTCAATATGGCGTAATTTATCGAGCAATGGTGCGGAATCTTCGGTTTCCACATCGATCACAACATAGCCGATTTTTGGATCGGTCTGTAAATATTGCGCAGCAATATTGACGTTAGCCTCAACGAAAATTTGGTTAATTTTTGTCAAGATACCCGGGCGGTTTTCATGAATGTGCAACAAGCGTTTGGAGCCTTCGTGTTCCGGTAGAGAGACTTCAGGGAAGTTGACGGAAGACAAGGTTGAGCCGTTGTCGGAATATTTCACAAATTTACCGGCGACTTCGAATCCGATATTTTCTTGTGCTTCAGCCGTAGAACCCCCGATGTGCGGCGTTAAGATCACATTATCGAATTTGCGCAATGGTGAAACAAATTCTTCGTTAATGGATGCCGGTTCTTTCGGGAATACGTCGATTGCCGCACCACGCAATTTGCCTTCTTCTAGCGCCTTGGCTAATGCATCAATGTCCACGACGGTGCCGCGTGCTGCGTTAATCAAAATGGCATCTTGTTTTAATTGGGCAATACGTTCTGCGCTGATTAAGTTACGAGTAGATGGTAAATCAGGAACATGCAGGGAAATGACATCGCAAGAACCGAGCAATTCTTCCAAACTACGCACTTGTTTGGCGTTACCAAGAGGAAGTTTGTTTTCAATGTCGTAGAAATGCACATCCATGCCCAAGGATTCAGCAATAATACTGAGTTGTGAGCCAATATGGCCGTAGCCCACAATCCCTAATTTTTTACCACGCACTTCGTGTGAACCCACAGCTGACTTATTCCATAAACCACGGTGCACTTCTGCATTGGCTTGCGGAATGTTGCGCATTAATAATAGGATTTCACCTAACACTAATTCTGCTACAGAACGGGTGTTGGAGAACGGTGCGTTAAAGACAGGAATGCCACGGGCTTTTGCTGCATTTAAATCCACTTGGTTGGTGCCGATACAGAAACAACCGATGGCGATCAATTTCGGTGCGGCCGCAATCATTTCTTCGGTTAAATGCGTACGGGAGCGTAGGCCGATAAAGTGGGCATCTTTGATGGCTTCTTTGAGTTCATCGCCGTCTAACGCTTTTTTGTAGTAATCAATGTTGGTGTAACCCGCGGCGTGTAACGTATCTAAGGCGCTTTGGTGAACGCCCTCCAACAACACAAATTTGATTTTATTTTTATCTAATGAAACTTTTGATGTCATATTTCTCTCCAATGATGTTTAAATGATTTTTGCACCGTCCGGTGTGCCGACAATGACAGTATCTGCCGGGCGTAAAGCGAACACGCCGTTAGTCACGACACCTGCAATGTTATTTAATTCTTTTTCCATTTCTACCGGGTTCAGAATTTCAAAATTATGCACATCTAAAATGATGTTGCCGTTATCGGTCACAACGCCTTCACGATATTCCGGCGCACCACCGAGTGCCACCAATTTACGCGCCACTTGTGAACGTGCCATTGGGATGACTTCAATCGGCAATGGGAATGTAGAGCCTAACACATCAACCTGTTTACTACTATCCACGATGCAGATGAAATTTTTTGCCAATGCAGCCACAATTTTTTCACGTGTCAACGCCGCACCGCCGCCTTTGATCATCATTTTTTGCGGGTTAATTTCATCGGCACCATCCACATAAATATCTAAGCTTGCCACATCATTTGCACTAAATACTTCAATACCATGTTTTTTCAGTAATTCTTCCGAATTTTTGGAGGCTGCTACAGCACCTTTGATTTCATCTTTCATTGAGCCAAGCGCTTCAATAAAACAATTCACAGTGGAACCACTTCCCACGCCTACGATCATCTCCGGCTTCACGAATTGCAAAGCCGCTTGCGCGGCGATTTTTTTCATTTCAAGTTGATTCATTTTTTCTCCTTAACATCAGAACATGATGCTGAAACAAATACGTAAACGATTGCGTTTACTTTAATTAGTTTTACTCGCATAAACAAGTAGAGAGAGATTATTCGGGTAAAAAGCCTTCTAATAATTCGTTTAAAAACAGTTTACCGTGCTCGGTGACCCGCCAAGTGCGGTCGGTTTCTGTGATGAATTTTTGATCCTGCGCCCAAGTCATCTTGTCCTCTACTGTACTTAACGATAAGCCGGTGAATTGTTCAAATTCGTTTTTTGGCACGGCTTCCAACAAGCGGAAACGGTTCATAAAGAATTCAAAAGGGCGATCTTCGGTGCGGACTTCCCGTTCTTCATATAAGTATTCGCCGCGCATGTAGCCTTTCGGGTGTTTGGTTTTGCTGTAACGTAAAATCTTGCCGTTTGGAAAACTGACTTTGCCGTGGGCACCGCAACCAATAGCAAGATAATCACCGAAGCGCCAATAATTTAAGTTGTGTTGGCACTGAAAGCCCGGTTTGGCGTAGGCTGAAATTTCGTATTGTTGATAGCCCGCAGCCGTTAATAACTGATGGCCTTGCTCAAAAATATCCCACAATTCGTCGTCATCAGGCAGTTTCGGTGGTCGATAGGCAAACATGGTGTTCGGCTCGATAGTGAGCTGATACCAAGACAAATGTGACGGTACCAGTTCTATGGCTTGGCGTAAATCATCTAAGGCTTCGTTTAAGGTTTGATTGGGTAAACCGTGCATTAAATCCAAATTAAAACTACGCAGAGGAGAAACACGGGCGAAACCTACCGCACTTTTTGCCTCGGCGGCATTATGAATACGGCCCAATTTTTGCAATTTTTCATCAGAAAAACTTTGAATGCCCATGGAAATACGATTGACACCGGCTTGTACATAACCTAAAAAACGTTCGGCTTCAGCCGTACCGGGATTCGCTTCGAGGGTAATTTCAATATGAGGTGCAAAAGGAATGTGTCGCTCGATTTGATGTAATAAAAACGCGATATTTTCTGCGCTAAACAGGCTCGGTGTACCGCCACCGATAAAAATCGAATGCAGCGGACGCTGTTGGACGCTTTCTTGATAACGTGATAAATCCGCCGTTAAATCGGTAAGTAAATGGCGCACATATTCCTGTTCAGGAATAGTGCCTTTTTGCGCATGCGAGTTGAAATCGCAGTACGGGCATTTCTGCACACACCACGGAATGTGAATATATAAACTCAGCGGTGGTAACCGCAACGGATTTAACGGCGCTGTTATCATTAGCGAACGACCACCGCGGTGCCGCTTGCCACAATCATAAACATGCTTTTGGCATCAGAGGTGATGGTGGTGTAATTGACTTCTACGCCCACAACGGCATTGGCGCCTAATGCTTGAGCGTTTTTTTGCATTTCATCTAATGCTTCTTTGCGCGATTTGGTAATGCGCGATTCATACATGCCGGAACGCCCACCGATAATGTCGGTAATGCCGGCAAAAAAGTCGCGGATAAAATTCGAACCTGCAACCACTTCGCCGAACACCAGTTGTTTATATTCGACAATTTGTTTGCCTTCGATGTGAGGCGTGGTGGTAATAATCATCTTTTACTTTCCTTAAAATTTGTTGTGAAAACTGACCGCACTTTATGCGCCTAATTGCGCTTTAAGCGCGCTTAATGCACGGGCTCGGTGGGAAATTTTCTTTTTCTCGGCGGTTTCCAGTTCGGCAAAGGTGCAACCTGTCTCCGGGCTGAAAAAGAGCGAGTCATAACCAAAGCCATTGTCACCTTTTTCTTCAAAAGTAATGACACCGTGACATGCGCCTTGCGCAATAATCGGAGATGGATCGGTTGGGTGTTGTAATAAGACTATGGTGCTAACAAATTGCGCACTACGTTGTTCGGTGGGCACATTTGCCAATTCTGCTAATAATTTTTCACGATTTTTTGCATCAGCCTGTTCACCATCTACCCCGGCATAACGTGCGGAATATAAACCCGGCGCGCCGTTTAACGCGTCAACCACTAATCCGGAATCGTCGGCAATCGCCGGTAAACTGGATTTTTCCGCCGCATAACGGGCTTTTAAAATGGCGTTTTCCACGAAGGTAAGACCGGTTTCTTCCGGGCTGTCGATGCCTAAGTCGGTTTGAGCGATAACCTCAAAACCGAAATCGGCTAACACATCCGCCATTTCTCTGACTTTACCCTGATTGCCGGTGGCTAAAACAATTTTTTGTTTCATGTTGTTCTCTTACTTATTTTGTTAAGTTTGGTTGAAAAATGCTTCGTATTATAACGCACCCAATAAAAAAGACGAGGCGCATTGCCTCGTCTTACATAAAAACAATGTTAGAGGAGAGAGATTAAAGTGCGATGCGCTCGCGATTTTTTTCAAGCGTGGCTTTGCCGATGCCTTGCACTTCCAATAATTGCTCGACAGCACTAAACGCACCGTGTTTTTCACGGTATTGTACGACCGCTTCCGCTTTTTTCGCGCCAATACCCACAAGCGTTTTTTGAATTTCCGCAGCAGTGGCTGTGTTGATGTTGACTTTCTGGTCAACAGCGGCCGTTGCGGCGGGTTGCTCTGTTTGTGCTGTAGGTTCTGCCGCCTTTTCTGTTGCCATGGCAGTGCCGGTAAACACCGTTCCTAACACGAACAGAGAAGCCAAAAGATGTTTCATTACTTTCATAGTGATTCCTTTTCAGACTAAAGTTAAATACACGTTGAATTAATCAACGGGCGTACTTTGCCGAAAATCGAAAAAATGCACGAGAAAACGACCGCACTTTTGGGATCTCAATCGCAAAATCAAGGAAAAACGAGTTAGGTTTTAAAGCATTTCGATCGGGAAGGGTGGAAATAGGGGAGAGTAGAAATAATGAACAGGGATTTCAGGCAAATCAGTGGATTGGTGATTTGCCTGATAGTTGGGAAGATCAAAATACTTTTTTAAACGGCTTAATGATGACATCACCATACACGCCGGCTTCGACATAAGGATCTTGAGCTGCCCAGTCTTTGGCGGCTTGCAAGCTCTCAAACTGGGCAATGACGGTCGAACCGGTGAAACCGGCCTCACCCGGATTTTCATCATCAATTGCCGGGTTTGGGCCTGCGGTTAATAAACGATCTTCGGCTTGGAGTTGTTTCAAACGAGCAAGGTGTTGTTCACGCACTGCCAAGCGTTGAGCCAACGTGTTCGGTTTGTCTTGAGCAAAAATAACGTAGTACATTTTGAGTCCTCTTGTTAGTTTATGGCGTTTTCATGTGTGCCAAAGCGGCATCTAATTCGTGATTATTTTCGCGTGGAATAGCACGAGGTTTACCTTCCTGATCGACAGCAACAAACGTAAATTGTGCTTCTGTCACGCAATAGCGTTCACCAATAGGTTCGCTTGCCACTTTTTTAACCCACACTTCCACTTTGATTTTAATTGAGCTACGTCCAACGTGTAAACATTGTCCATAGCAACAAACGACATCTCCAACAGAAACCGGCTGAATGAAATTCATGCTTTCAACGGCAACAGTCACAACGCGTCCGTGAGCGATTTCTTTTGCTAAGATTGCGCCGCCAATGTCCATTTGAGACATAATCCAACCACCAAAAATATCGCCGTTAGCGTTAGTATTAGAAGGCATTGCTAAGGTTCTGAGCAGAAGGGTGCCGTGAGATTGTTGTCCGGTTTTGCTATCAATTAATTGAGCTGACATCGATTATTCCTTATTTTTTTCTTGTTGTGTTTGAGGTAAATAGCGATAAATATAAAGACCTGTAATGATCGTGGCGACAAACGTCATGCCGATAATGCCGAAGGACTTGAAATCGACCCAAATGTCGTCCGATAAATATCGGCTGATATAAATGTTAAGTAACATACATAAAATAAAAAAGCCGCTCCATCCTAAGTTGAGGTTCTTCCACACCGGCTCAGGTAAGGTAATTTCTTTACCAAGAAGTTGTTTAATCAACAGTTTTTTAAAACCCAATTGAGCGACAAGTAAAACCAATGCAAAGAGCGCATAAATAATCGTCACTTTCCATTTCAAAAACTCAAGATCGTTAAAATAAGCGGTGAGTGTACCGAAAAAAATAACCGCACCTGCCATGAACTTTTGTTGCGTTTCAATTTTGCCGTATTTCACTTTTAAAATAATGAATTGCACGATAGTCGCGATCACCAAGGTGATTGCCGCTTCACGAATTCCAACTAATTTATAGACGGCAAAAAAGAGAATTAAGGGAATAAATTCAAGTAATTGTTTCATATTGATGTTATGCCTTTGATATAAATAACGTATAAAAACGGTATGTGACAACCAATGCAAATACATTGATTAGCGCAACCAGGATACCGCTAATGAGTGCCGTGATGGCATTGCTTGAGAAGGCAGTGAGAAAATTTTCCACGAATGGGATCAGCACATAAATCAGCAAGCAGAAGATCAATAATACAGACACACGCCCCATCGCAGCACGCCATGTGATTTTAGCGGAATGGCTTATGCTGTCGTTTGTTAGCAAATAATGTACCGGCGCTAAGCAAAGACGAATATAGAGCCCAATGCCGATAACTATCGCAAATAATGAAATAATGGAAGGCTGTACTTTTTGCTGAATAGCAATCATGGCTTCTGTTAGCCCAATAAGGATCGGGATAAAAATCAAGAAACTCAGCAAAATAGCGCCCAAAATCCGTTTTAATGTTGAGGAGAAACTCTGCCAAATCGTGTGGAATCGGCGCAGGCTAATTTGATGAATGCTAACTAAACACCATGCACTGATAAAAATATAAATAAGCTGTTTAAGAAAAAAGAATGTCACCAAATCGATGCCTTGTTCTTCTGATATCGTGGAGGCAATTTGATTGTTTGATAAAGACATAACAATTTCATTGGGCAACATGACAAACTGTAGCCATACCATGATAATGTCGACAAAAAAGTAGAGCATAGATAAGAGAAGGATATTTCGCTTTTCATTTTGCATGAAATGAAAGCTGTCTTTAATAATTTGGGTAAAGTTTATTGGCATTTCATTGACTTCATTAAGCGTGAAAGAAAAAGAGCCTAATTATACTGACCTTTCCGGATAAAAACAGATCCTATTTTAATACTCCGATGTGTAAATCCGAGATTTCTGCGCATGGATTCGTGCATCAAGATGCAAGCTGTGCGAGGAATGAACCAACTAGAGGAGAGCGGAGAGTAGGGGGAATCACGCAAATTTTACGTTGATTTATCGATAGCCAATTTCATCAAGCTGAGATTCCCCGTTAAAATTGGGCGTCAATTAGGTTATGTTTGATTTTCCATCCTTAATGACAAGAAACTAGCGGCAAATTAACCGCACTTTTTGCGCAAACTGTGCGCCAAGGGTGTCATCTTCGTTGCGTTGAGACTGATCTAACGAGGAGGCGTAAGCTTTAAGTTTTTCATTGATATTAGGCTCCAACACTTCGCCATGACAATTTTCCGGTAATTGAGAAAAATCGACGGCCGAATGAAAAGGCTTATCGTAATACATGGAAACATAATAAGTCGGATCGTAAGTACTTAATGTAAATTCGTTATCCTGCAAAAGCTGCGGTTTTGACAACATAAAATCAAAATAATACAACACCTGCGCTCCACTGCTCTTCATGCCGTAATTTTGTGGTTTCGCGCTGTATTTTACTTTATTGCCTTGTTTATCAAATAAATAGCTAAAGTAATGCTCATTGACCACATTGCTGATAACCTCATCAATCAATTTCTGCAATGCTTTCTTGTCACTTTTTGCTTGTTTTACATCATATAACACAGCGGCCGAACTGGGTTCATCCAAAATCCATTGCATTGAAAAACCAACTAATTGTTGTTTATCCACCAACACCTTCGTTTTCATGTTAATAAAGGCATGGGGGTGGGCAAGTGCGTGTTGTCCTAGCAAACAGCCTAGTAAATATAAAAAAAGTTTTTTCATAGTATATTCACTCATGAAATAGCTTGACGTTTATTTTGATACCTGAGTTTATAATCCAGGTACACAGAACAAGCGAGGATTAAGTATGAGTATTTTACATGACTAGGGGGAGGAAACCATAGTACTTCTGTTTTACAGTGAAAATAGTTAGTTGAAATAGCTGATATTAGCTTGAAGTTTGGTAGCTACTTTTTAGAACAACAAGGAATGTCTAGTACTTTACATGTTATTAAATCAATGAGATTTTATTTTAAACTGTAACAGGAATGAATAAAAACAGCATATTAGTTAATCGAGATGTCTCTTTGAAGTGACAAGGCGTAGGGTTATACCAAAACCGTGCTTGATTGATAAAATAAATTTACAACTTCAGACAACCGACTTTATTTGGTGAAAAGTGATTTATGTATATATGTATAGAAGTTACTTTAGGTAATTATTACCCTTGAATGACCTATTAAGGAAATAGGTTAAATCTATTTGAATAATGTATAGAAATTAATAATTTTTATACCATTTAGCAATTACTTATGGTATAAAGTCAGGCTGAAGGGGATAGCTAAAGAATTGGCACTTTTCTCTTTTTACATAAAGCCCCCTTTCTCTCTCTAGGTTTTTACATAAAGGATTAATCGATGAATACCCAATTATTAAAACGTACAGCAGTTGCTTTGTTTATTACCGGTGTTATATCCAGTAGTGCATTTGCAACAGATCCCCTTATTGCAGCTCTTGCAAAGACAAGCCAGCAATTAAAGGATGATGTTTCAGACCTTAAACAATCACACAATGACTTAGCCAATCATGTTACCTCAGAAATTAATCGTGTGACTGAGTATGTCAATAACATGTCTGATGACATTGACGCCAACACCGCTGAGATTGAAAAAATCAAAGAAAACCACAATGGCTTGTGGCAGATCATGTTACTTCAGAAATTAATCGTGTAACTGAGTATGTCAATAACATGTCTGATGACATTGATGCCCACGCAGCTGACATTGAAAAAATCAAAGAAAACCACAATGGCTTGGCAGATCATGTTACTTCAGAAATTAATCGTGTGACTGAGTATGTCAATAATATGTCTGATGACATTGATGCCCACGCAGCTGACATTGAAAAAATTAAAGAAAACCACAATGACTTAGCCAATCATGTTACCTCAGAAATTAGTCGTGTGACTGAGTATGTCAATAACATGTCTGATGACATTGATGCCCACGCAGCTGACATTGAAAAAATCAAAGAAAACCACAATGGCTTGGCCGATCACGTGACATCAGAAATTAATCGTGTGACCGACTATGTCAATAATATGTCTGATGACATTGATGCCAACACCGCTGAAATTGAAAAAATCAAAGAAAACCACAATGGCTTGGCCGATCACGTGACATCAGAAATTAATCGTGTGACCGACTATGTCAATAACATGTCTGATGATATTGATACCAATACAGCCGAGATTGAAAAAATCAAAGAAAACCATAATGGCTTGGCAGATCACGTGACTTCAGAAATTAATCGTGTGACTGAGTATGTCAATAATATGTCTGATGGCATTGATGCCCACGCAGCTGACATTGAAAAAATCAAAGAAAACCACAATGGCTTGGCCGATCACGTGACGTCAGAAATTAATCGTGTGACCGACTATGTCAATAATATGTCTGATGACATTGATGCCCACGCAGCTGACATTGAAAAAATCAAAGAAAACCACAATGGCTTGGCCGATCACGTGACATCAGAAATTAATCGTGTGACCGACTATGTCAATAATATGTCTGATGACATTGATGCCCACGCAGCTGACATTGAAAAAATCAAAGAAAACCACAATGGCTTAGCCGATCACGTGACATCAGAAATTAATCGTGTGACCGACTATGTCAATAATATGTCTGATGACATTGATGCCAACACAGCTGACATTGAAAAAATCAAAGAAAACCACAATGGCTTGGCCGATCACGTGACATCAGAAATTAATCGTGTCACCGACTATGTCAATAATATGTCTGATGGCATTGATGCCAACACAGCTGACATTGAAAAAATCAAAGAAAACCACAATGGCTTGGCTGATCACGTGACATCAGAAATTAATCGTGTGACTGAGTATGTCAATAATATGTCTGATGGCATTGATGCCAACACAGCTGACATTGAAAAAATCAAAGAAAACCACAATGGCTTGGCCGATCACGTGACATCAGAAATTAATCGTGTGACTGAGTATGTCAATAGCATGTCTGATGATATTGATACCAATACTGCTGAAATTGAAAAATTAAAGAATACATCAAGTTTCTTAGATGCTGCTAAAGTTGAAAAAAATACTCAAGACATCCGTGCTCAAAACAGCATGATTGAAACTAAAGCAAACAAAACTTATGTTGATAGTAAATTAGCAGATAAAGCTGATAAGGCAGAGTTAGCAAGCAAAGCTGACAAGACTGAGCTAGTAAGCAAAGCCGATAAGGCAGAGCTAGCAAGTAAGGCTGATAAGGCAGAGTTAGCAAACAAAGCTGACAAGACTGAGCTAGTAAGCAAAGCCGATAAGGCAGAGCTAGCAAGTAAGGCTGATAAGGCAGAGTTAGCAAGTAAAGCTGATAAAACTTCTGTGATAAAAAATGAGACTATGATTAAAGCTAATACAGCTGATATCGCTCAGTTAAAATCTATGCAACAAAAGAATATCTCTGCCTTAAAAACTAAGGTTGACCGTAACAGCGCACGTATTGATCAACTTGATAGTCGTGTAAATGATTTAGATAAAGAAGTAAAAAATGGCTTAGCATCTCAAGCCGAATTAAGCGGGTTATTCCAACCGTACAATGTAGGCAAAGTAAATATGAGTGCGGCTGTGGGTGGCTATAAATCTAAAACAGCACTAGCAGTAGGTACTGGTTATCGTTTTAATGAGAATATTGCAGCTAAGGCTGGAGTGTCATTTAGTGCGAACGGTGGCGGTGCAAGCTATAATGCTGGTATAAATTTTGAATGGTAGTCTCATTTAAAGTTTTGTTAAATATTTTTGTTATAAACTAGGTAAAGCTAAACCACTTTCAATACTTGAAAGTGGTTTTTTGTAGTCGGTATGTATGAACTAGTCTAACAGTTAGAAATTCATATCCTAAGAATGCTGTAGTTTTAAATGGATAAACCAGTAGAAAATTGGAAAAGGGAGATAATTTATCTAAAAGGGTTCTAAATCTCTTAATTAGATAGAAATTTTTATATTCCCCCTAGGCTAATCTAGAAAACTGGATATCTTATTTATAGATTAGTTACCGGCTAAATAAAACTGGTGAGAAAAATGATCAATTGATCATTTTATTGATTTATATCAAGAAATAATCTTTTCTGATTTTAATGATGACTCAATTTAATGTACTATCTTAAAAATCAAGTGATTGCTTGATATTCATAAAGTTCCTAAATAAAATAATCATAATAGCTAAACAACTTTCCTACCTCTCTTCGGAGAGGTTTTTTTTGTGCCTAAAACACGATTAAAATATGAATGGAAATTGGCACAACAGCAAACATCAAGTAGAATGAGCCACCTGAATTATGGCAATAATCTTTGTGATTTATTGTTTCTTTAGGGTCATTCCGTATGTCAAAACATCGATAAAAATGACCGCACTTTTCCCTTAACCAGAGAAAAATTATGTCAACACAATTCGTTTACACGATGCACCGAGTAGGCAAAGTGGTTCCGCCGAAACGTCATATTCTAAAAGATATTTCCCTGAGCTTTTTCCCGGGAGCCAAAATTGGTGTGCTCGGCTTAAACGGCGCAGGTAAATCCACGTTGCTTCGCATTATGGCGGGCATTGATAAAGAAATCGAAGGGGAAGCGCGTCCACAACCCGGCATTAAAATCGGTTATCTTCCGCAAGAACCCAAACTGGAACCGCAACAAACGGTGCGTGAAGCAATTGAAGAAGCCGTGGGTGAGGTTAAACGTGCGTTAACGCGTTTAGATGAAGTTTATGCCTTATATGCCGATCCTGATGCGGATTTCGACAAACTTGCTGCCGAACAAGCAGAATTAGAAGCCATCATTCAAGCACACGATGGGCATAATTTAGACAACCAATTAGAACGCGCTGCTGATGCATTACGTTTGCCGGACTGGGATGCCAAAATCGAACATTTATCCGGGGGTGAACGCCGTCGTGTGGCACTTTGCCGTTTATTGCTCGAAAAACCGGATATGTTGTTATTAGACGAACCGACCAACCACTTGGATGCAGAATCCGTAGCGTGGTTAGAGCGCTTCTTACACGACTACGAAGGCACTGTGGTGGCAATTACCCACGACCGTTACTTCTTAGATAACGTTGCCGGTTGGATTTTAGAGCTTGACCGTGGTGAAGGTATTCCTTGGGAAGGCAACTACTCTTCTTGGTTGGAACAAAAAGAAAAACGTTTGGCGCAAGAACAGGCGCAAGAATCTGCCCGCCAAAAATCCATTGAGAAAGAATTGGAGTGGGTGCGCCAAAATCCAAAAGGTCGTCAAGCAAAAAGCAAAGCGCGTATGGCGCGTTTTGAGGAACTTAATTCCGGCGAATATCAAAAACGTAACGAAACCAACGAACTCTTTATTCCACCTGGTCCACGCTTAGGCGATAAAGTCATTGAAGTGCAGCATTTAAGTAAATCCTACGGCGACCGCACTTTAATCGATGATTTGTCCTTCAGCATTCCGAAAGGTGCTATCGTTGGGATTATCGGGGCAAACGGTGCGGGTAAATCGACCTTATTCCGTATGCTTTCCGGCAAAGAACAACCGGATTCCGGTTCTATTACCTTAGGTGAAACTGTCGTGTTGGCCTCCGTCGATCAATTCCGCGATGCCATGGATGACAAGAAAACCGTGTGGGAAGAAGTGTCCAACGGACAAGATATTTTAACAATCGGTAACTTTGAAATTCCAAGCCGTGCCTATGTTGGCCGCTTCAACTTCAAAGGCGTGGATCAGCAAAAACGCGTAGGTGAACTTTCCGGTGGGGAACGCGGTCGTTTGCACCTAGCAAAATTGTTACAAGCCGGCGGCAACGTATTGTTACTGGACGAACCGACCAACGACCTTGATGTGGAAACCTTACGCGCATTGGAAAATGCTATCTTAGAATTCCCGGGCTGTGCTATGGTCATTTCCCATGACCGCTGGTTTTTAGACCGTATCGCTACACATATTTTAGACTACGGTGATGAAGGCAAGGTAACCTTCTATGAAGGCAACTTCTCTGATTATGAAGAATGGAAGAGGAAAACGTTTGGAGCTGATGCGCTTCAACCACACCGCATGAAATATAAACGCATTGCGAAGTAAGCCTTTATGGTCTAAACATAACCTCATGCTTTGTTAAGTGTGAGGTTGTGCTTTGTATCTTATTAAGCGGTACCGATGTTTTTTACGATATTGATTGATATTAGCGCACCATTAAATGAAAAAGGACGCCCTAAAGCGTCCTAATTTTTATCTAAACTTTAACGAATTAAAGTGCAGATTTTGCTTTTTCAACTAATGCAGCAAATGCCACTTTGTCGAATACGGCGATATCAGCAAGGATCTTACGGTCGATTTCAACAGACGCTTTTTTCAAACCGTTGATGAATTTGCTGTAAGATAAACCATTTTGACGAGCCGCTGCGTTGATACGTGCAATCCATAATTGACGGAATTGACGTTTACGTTGACGGCGGTCACGATATGCGTATTGACCAGCTTTGATAACTGCTTGGAAAGCAACGCGATACACGCGTGAACGTGCACCATAATAACCTTTAGCAGCCTTAAGAACTTTCTTATGGCGTGCTCTTGCAATAACACCACGTTTTACACGAGCCATTATTTAATCTCCTATGTAATATTTTAACTAAAATGAACTGACGTACGTTTGTGCTTATGCGTATGGCAAGCACGCTACGACTAAGACTAAGTCGGACTTAGCAACCATGGATTTATGGCGTAGGTGACGTTTACGTTTTGTTGTTTTCTTAGTCAAAATATGACGTAAGTGAGATTGTTTACGCTTGAAACCACCGGAAGCAGTTTTTTTGAAACGCTTAGCAGCACCGCGTACTGTTTTAATTTTAGGCATTGTTAAATAACTCCGCATTTTTAAGTTTAAACAACATAATCAGGCGAATCGTTTTAAGGCGATTACTTGTAGGCACTGATTATTTCCAATCAAGGCAATTTAAAATTGCCCTTCTCAACGTCATTAGGCTGCGTAGTGTGCCCAATGTACCGTTGTATCTTCACCGAAGTGAAAATTCCATTATTCAGATAAAATCTGAATTAAAAATTATTTTTTCTTAGGTGCCAATACCATCACGGCTTGGCGACCTTCTAATTTCCCCGGCGCAGATTCAACCACAGAAATATCGGCTAAATCATTTTTTACACGCTCCAATACATCAAAACCGATGTCTTGGTGAGCCATTTCACGACCGCGGAAACGGACAGTAATCTTGGCTTTATCGCCATCTTCCAAAAAGCGGATTAGGCTACGTAACTTAACTTGGTAGTCCCCTTCATCTGTGCCCGGACGGAATTTAATTTCCTTCACTTGCACCACTTTTTGTTTTTTCTTCTGTTCTTTAGCTGTTTTGCTCTTTTCGTAGAGGAATTTACCGTAGTTCATAATGCGACACACAGGTGGTTCCGCATTTGGACTGATTTCTACAAGATCTAAAGCTGCGGCTTCCGCCATTTCTAATGCTTGTTGAATCGCAACAACCCCAACTTGCTCGCCGTCCTGATCAATCAAGCGGACTTCTTTTACTCTAATTTCGTCATTAATGCGATTAGGGCGATTTACTGCAGGTGCTTTTTTTACGGTTTTGATAATGATATTCCTCTATTAGTTAAACTATGAAAATGCTGCTTGGCGAACCAAACAGTTCTACATTGAATCCGGTTAATTAAGCGCGCATTTTACAAAACTTTATTCTCTATAGCAAAATATTTTCTCAGAAACCTTTTGTTTGCTAAATTCCGTTCTATTAGATAGAAAAAAAGAGTTGAACACATCAACTCTTTTCTTTTCTGATACAAGCATTAGCTTATCACAATAAAACTCATTGATCGTTAGCGTTTAATTTTGCGTAAGCCATTTGCTTCAAGCAACTCATTTACTCTGACAAAGAGGGTATGTTTTTCCTTCTCTGTTAATAAATGCACATGTTTATTCTTTAATGCCGCAGCAAAACGCCAAAGCATGTCAATGTTAATAGGGATGCCAAGTTTTTTTAACCTAACATAACTATTGGTTGCACCTAATGATCTAAATTCATCCACCGTGTAGATATTAATTTTAGCCAGTAATCTTTCGTGTTTGATAGAGAGATTAGCAAGCTCCTTGATCCTTGACTTTTTAGCAAGCGCTTCAGTCAACTTTTTCGTTTGAATTTGCTTCAAAGAAAGGCTAATTAGGTGACCTAATCGTGCTTTATCTTTTTGAATAGCCAGAGGTAATTGATAATAATGATATAAGACTAAAACATCTGAGCAGTCTGGATTTCTTGAATATGCCGCAGCCCCCAAAGATTCAAGGTACTGCGCTAATTCATCCTCCGCTCTAAGATATAAACTACCATTTTGGTAGATAGCAAACATCATTTCTGAATAAAAAATTCCATATCCTGCAAAGAGATTCTTAATCTTTACGTCACCAATAATTGGTGCTAGCTCATCCTTAAGCTGTTTAGAGACAGCCGATATCATAGTAATTTCCAACGTGAGTGATATACGATTGCTGTTTAAATAAACATACCTGTAGTTTGGCTTATTACGCGAATGCAATTTTCATTGCATCAGTAATTATTTATGCCTTCCAGATAGGCTATTTACAGCGCCCTAATATTAAACTGACAGCACTACAATGCCTTTTCATAAAAGGTTGAAAGAAGTGATATCAATTTAATAAAGCTTGGCGGTGACCTACTCTCACATGGGAAATTTCCACACTACCATCGGCATTACGGCATTTCACTTCTGAGTTCGGTATAGAATCAGGTAGATCCGCTATATTATTGCCGTCAAAAATCGATTGATGATGCTTATATAGCATCATCCTTTAAACGTTAATTCATGAGCAATTGTATTATAGGTGTTTATCGAGACCTTGCAATCCCTTTTTATTCTTTGTGTTGATAGATCATCTATGTCTATCCTTAATGGGGGAAATACCCCCACAGGATAGCAGGATAAGGAAAAGGAGGAAGTGATTAGGCTAACTTACGCCGCAACCATCACCATTGCCGGGCGAATCACGCGACCGTTAAGCAAGTAACCTTTTTGCAAGACCGTGGTGATTTGGTTAGTTTCAAAGCCTTCCATCGGTTGCATAGAAATGGCTTGATGGAGATCCGGATTGAAAACCTCTCCGACAACGCCTACAGGTTCAACGCCGAAACGGGCAACCGTCGCCAATAACTCTTTTAAGGTTAGTTCTACACCGTCAAACAAAGCTTTAACGGTTTCATCTTCCGTATTTGCTGGGGTGGCTAGGGCACGTTCTAAGTTATCAATGGTGTTTAAAATGTCTTTGGCAAATTTTTCTAACGCAAATTTATGCGCTTTTTCAACATCTTGTTCTGTACGACGACGAATATTGTCGATTTCAGCACGAGTACGCAACAATAAATCTTGTTCTTTTTTTGCGGTTTCCGCTAATTGCGCTTCTAATTCTTGTACGCGTGCAATAGCTTCTTCCAAAGGATCTTCCGTGTTTTTTTGTTCTTCAACATCCACTTCTTGCGATTGAAAATCTTGTTCTAATTCTTCGTTTTTTTCTTGTTTTTGTTCGTCTGCCATAGTCATTCTCCAATTAATAAAAGTTAGGCGATTATAACAAAAAATGCCACATTTACCACTTGAGTAAAAGGCTTTCTGTTGTAATATAGTGCTCAATTCATTGAATTCAAGTTAATGTAAAAACAATATGGACACGTTAAATTCGGCAAAACCGCAAACGTTGCATACCTCGTTTCAAACCATTGCATTAGTCGGTAAACCGAGAAATGATATCAACCTACAAATGCATAAAAACCTGTTTTTTTGGTTAATTGAACGCGGTTATCAGGTGTTAGTTGAACAAGATATCGGTAAAAAAATTGAGCTTCCCCCAAAACATTTAGCTACCTTAGAAGAAATCGGCAAATCCGCCCAACTTGCCATTGTGATTGGTGGCGATGGCAATATGTTGGGGCGTGCCCGCATTTTAGCCGAATATCATATTCCGCTTATTGGCATCAACCGTGGCAATTTAGGTTTTTTAACGGATATTGACCCCAAAAACGCCTATTCCCAATTACAAGCTTGCTTGGAAAACGGCGAGTTTTTTGTAGAAGAACGCTTTCTATTAAAAGCCTGTGTGGAACGCGACAATGAAATTATTGCCAGCAGTATTGCCGTCAACGAGGCGGTGATTCACCCGGCAAAAATTGCGCATATGATTGATTTTCATGTGCATATAAATGATCAGTTTGCGTTTTCTCAACGTTCTGATGGTTTAATTATTTCAACGCCCACCGGTTCAACCGCCTATTCTCTTTCCGCCGGTGGCCCGATTTTAACCCCGCAATTAAATGCCATCGCATTGGTGCCGATGTTTCCGCACACCCTCTCTTCACGCCCGCTCGTAGTGGATGGCAACAGCAAAATTTCTATTCGCTTTGCGGAATACAACACCTCTCAATTAGAGTTAGGTTGTGACAGTCAAGTTGCCCTCCAATTCGGGCCTGATGATATTATCCACATTCAAAAATGTGACTATCCTCTCCGTTTACTGCACCTTAAAAGCTACAATTATTACAAAGTATTAAGCTCAAAATTAGGTTGGCTACGTAACTTTTCTTAAAGATTAACAAACCCTCTTTACTGTATATTAAAACAGTAATATACTGACAAATATACAGTAAAGAGGATTTGCTTATGTTGACCCAACTCACCATTAATAATTTTGCTATCGTTCGTCAGTTAAATATTGAATTATTACAAGGAATGTCCGTCATCACCGGGGAAACCGGTGCGGGAAAATCCATTGCCATTGATGCACTAGGTGTTTGTCTCGGACAACGGACAGAAGCCTCCATGTTACGAGAAGGTCAAGAACGTGCCGATATTTGCGCAACTTTTCATTTGAACCAAAACAACCCGGCTTTCCAATTTCTACAAGAAAACGAATTGCAGGATCCTGACAATCCTGAAGACTGCATTTTACGCCGCATTATTAATCATGACGGACGTTCTAAAGCATTCATTAATGGCATTCCTGTGTCGGCCGCCCAATTAAAAGAGATCGGGCAACATCTCATTCAAATTAATGGACAACACGCCTCGCAACGGTTACTGAAAAACGACTACCAACTGCAGTTAGTTGATAATTTTTGTCAACACACCGCACTTTTACAACAAATGAGCCTTGATTATCAAACATGGCGCAATTTGCAACATCAAGTCAAAACCTTCCAACAAAAATGCGCGGAAAACGAAGCGAGAAAACAGCTTTTACAGTATCAAGTCAGTGAACTGGATGAGTTTAATTTAAAAGAAAATGAATACGAGGAATTAGAAGCGGACCATCTTCGTCTTTCCAATAGTGAAGAATTAACGCAGCTTTCCCAATCAGTTTTGCAATTATTAAGTGAAAATGAAACGGTCAGCGCAGATTCGCTACTTTACCGCGCTGTGCAACATTTAAACGAACTCTGCGAGTTAGATAATCGTTATACCGATGTGCAAAATCTATTAAATGAAGCATTGATTCAAGTGCAAGAAGCCACCAATGAAATTCAATCGTTAAGCAGCAATGTTGAGCAAGATCCAACGTTATTGGCAGACATTGAACAACGCCTAGGACAAACCGTGCAATTAGCGCGCAAGCACAATGTAAAACCACAAGATTTAGTAGCATTACACCGTCGCCTCAAAGCGGAATTGAATGAGTTGGAAGATTTTTCCGGCAGTGAAGAAATGCTCATTCAACAAGAACAAGCTGCTCATGAAAAAATGCTTGCTACAGCGACCGCACTTCATCAGAGCCGTCAATTAGGTGCACAAAAGCTGGCACAGCAAGTGACCAAATCCATCAAACAATTAGCGATGGAACACGCAGAATTTTTTATTGAATTGCATAGTGACTATGACAAGATAAGTTCAAACGGTGCAGATAATGCGATTTTTACCCTACAAAGTAACTTAGGGCAAAGCGCTCAACCGCTCGCCAAAATTGCTTCCGGCGGTGAACTTTCTCGCATTGCCTTAGCCATTCAGGTACAAGCATCTAACCAAACCGCCATCCCAACATTAATTTTTGATGAAATTGATGTCGGTATCAGCGGTGCCACAGCAAATGTGGTCGGCAAATTATTAAGAAAACTCAGCGAAAAATGCCAAGTCATTTGTGTTACCCACTTGCCGCAAGTCGCCTGCCATGGAACACATCATTTCTCCGTTGAAAAATCGACCGTCGATCAAAAAACGGAAACAAAAATGACCGCACTTTCCCCTCAGCAACGCGTCAAGGCATTAGCAAAATTGTTAGGCGGAAGCAAAATTACGGATGCCGTATTGGCGAATGCACAAGAAATGTTAGAGGGCGTTTGAGGTTTTGCGCCATAGTGTGCGTAGTATTTTATGCCTTAGTTTGGCTTTCGAGGCGGGGCATTTTGGTGAAGCCGGGCATTTGGGCGAAACAGATCAAAGTGCGGTCAGTTTTTAGCGTATTTTAAAAGCCGGCCGCACTTTACGGCATGACGAAAAACTAGGATGCATGGCGTTTGGCGATTGAAGTAAAGGCAATTTTGTCGGGACGATAACTAATGCTGCCATACTGAAACGGGCGACCATCAGATAAATAGGTGGTGCTAGCGACGTTAACCACCATATTATATTCATTGAGATCCATTGTATTTTTTTCTTCTTCATTCGCATAGCGAAAAACGATTTCTCGCTGGGAATGGCTGATTTTGAGACCTAATTCCTTTTCTAAATAGTGATAAATAGATTGTTCTGCGATCTCTCGGTTAATAAAAGAGACGATACGGCGATCAAAGTAGGAAACCTCGTATTCCACGGCCTCGCCGTCAATTTCGCGAACACGGCCGATACGGTAAAAATCCATTTGATCATCGACGTTGAAGATTCGCATCAATGTCTCTTCGCCTTGCACGATATATAGACTTGTCAATGTCGTTTTGACTTGATGGGTTAAAGGGCGGTTAAGTTCACCAACGGTTTTAATTTCAGACAGGATTTGAGGGGTTGAGAGATTGTGTTCAAGCACAATAGAGTTGCGCCCTTGTTGCTTCTGAATGTAGCCATCCATTTCTAGTAATGAAAGGGCTTTGCGAATCGTATCTTTCGAAAAACCATAGTGTTGCATGAGTTCACTTTCACTCGGTAATTCTTGCTTTGGCGCTAAAACACCATGATTAATTTGGTTTTTTATATCATTGTAAACTTTTCGGTATTTACTCATTGTTTCTTTAATTCCCTTTTCTGATACGGAATAGCATAACACAAATTAGCTTACTTATACGGATAAATTTGATAATTATCACAATGTTTCGGAAATGTTTCAACTCTTACGTAAATGTTATTGCATAAATGTGAGTTTCGTTTAGAATCGGCAGACACTTTACTTCTGAAGGGAGAGACTATGTTTACACGTTCAAGTGGTGTTTTAATGCACATTACTTCGCTTCCAAACGCATTTGGTATTGGGAGCTTTGGTCAATCTGCGTATGATTTCGTGGATTTTTTGGTGGAAACCAAACAAACTTATTGGCAAATCCTTCCGCTGACCACAACGAGTTATGGCGATTCTCCGTATCAATCATTCTCAGCGATTGCCGGTAATACACACTTTATTGATTTTGATTTATTGGCCCAAGCGGGATTACTAAATACGTCGGACTATGCTTCTGTAAATTTTGGAGAGGATCCGACTAAAGTGGATTATGAACGCATTTTTCATGCACGCCGTCCTATTCTTGAAATTGCCGTCAAAAATTTCCTGATAAAAGATGCTTTCCGCTCAGATTTTCAAAACTTTGAAAAAAATAACCGCACTTGGTTAGATGATTATGCCGAGTTTATGGCATTTAAAGAACATTTTGGTAATAAAGCGCTGCAAAAATGGGAAGATAAACAGCTCATTGCTCGCCAACCAAAAGCACTTGAGAAATACCGAGCCATGCTGAAAGAAAAAATTCAGTATTTTAAGGTTACGCAATATTTCTTCTTTCAACAATGGAAAGCATTAAAAGCCTACGCCAATAGGAAAGGGATTCAGATTATTGGTGATATGCCGATTTATGTCGCTGCAGATAGTGTTGAAGTCTGGACCAAACCGGAATTATTCCAATTAGATGCAGAACGGAATCCTCGTTTTGTTGCCGGCGTGCCGGCAGATCAATTTAGTGCAACGGGGCAACTGTGGGGCAATCCGCTTTATGATTGGGAGGCGCACAAAAAACAACATTATGCTTGGTGGATTCATCGTATCGAAGAAAGCTTCAAGATTTATGATGTTCTTCGTATTGACCATTTCAAGGGCTTCTCCGATTATTGGCAAGTGGATGGCAAAGCGGACATCGCCAAATATGGTTGCTGGCAACCCGGCCCGGGATATGATTTATTTAAGGCAATTAAAGCGCAGTTAGGTGATTTGCCAATTATTGCTGAAGATTTGGGGAATATTGATGATAAAGCCCGAAAATTACTGACAGATTGTAATTATCCCGGCATGAAAATTTTGCAGTTTGGCTTTGAGGATGTGAGCGGTGAAAGTTTAGATAGTCCGCATTATTGTATTCCTCACAGCATTGTTTATACCGGGACACATGATAATGATGTGACGCAAGGATGGTATAACGGCTTAACGCCAGAGCAACAGCAATATATCAACAGTTATACACATCGCCGTCATGATGAATCAATTTGCCAAGCAATGATTCGCCAGCTTTTTGCCACGGTTAGTCATATTGCCATCGCCACAATGCAGGATATTTTAGCCTTACCGGCTAGCTCAAGAATGAATACGCCTTCAACAATTGGTGGAAATTGGGAATGGCGTATGCAACCAAGCGATTTAACGCAAGCGAAAAAAGACTTTTTAAGACAGGTGACAACATTATATCACCGTGCAAATAAGGGAGAAGACATGATGAAATTGAGTACCTATGTGAAAAATGAGACAAATAAATCATTAGAACAGCTCAGCGATAAAGAAATTTATATTCAGTTGCTAAACTACATTAAACATCTTGCCGCAGATAAACCTAAAAATAATGGAAAACGGAAAGTTTATTACATTTCTGCAGAGTTTTTGATCGGTAAATTACTTTCCAATAACTTAATTAATCTTGGAATTTATCAAGAAATTAAAGATGAGCTGGCACAGGCAGGAAAATCATTAAGTCATATTGAAGATATTGAACCGGAACCCTCTTTGGGGAATGGGGGGCTAGGTCGCTTAGCGTCTTGCTTTGTTGATTCAATGGCGACACTTGGCCTAAATGCAGAAGGGGTAGGATTAAACTATCACTGTGGTTTATTTAAGCAGGTCTTCAAGAAAAATGAACAATATGCGGAACCTAACCATTGGATTGAAGAGAATTCTTGGTTAATTCCCACCGATATTCATTATGAAGTGCCGTTTAAAAAATTTACGTTAACCTCAAAATTAGATCGCATTGATATTTTAGGTTACAAGAAAGAAAGTAAAAATTACCTTAATTTATTTGATATTCAATCAGTGAATTATCATTTAATTAAAAAAGGCATTGAATTTGATAAAACGGATATTCAAGAGAACTTGACTTTATTTCTTTATCCGGATGACTCAGATAAAAATGGAGAATTATTACGTATTTATCAGCAATATTTTATGGTATCTAATGCGGCACAATTACTTATTGATGAAGCCATTGCTCGTGGCAGTAATTTGCATGATTTGGCTGACTATGCTTACGTGCAAATCAATGATACTCACCCATCCATGGTCATTCCTGAATTAATTCGCTTACTAACAGAAAAACATCAGATCAAATTTGATGAAGCGGTAGAGATTGTACGTAATATGGTGGGCTATACTAATCATACGATTCTTGCTGAAGCATTAGAAAAATGGCCTTTAGCTTATTTAGAAGAAGTTGTCCCACATTTGGTTAAAATTATCAAAAAATTAGATAAATTGGTCAAAAAAGCATATAACGATAGCGCAGTACACATTATTGATGAGCAAAAACGTGTTCATATGGCGCATATGGATATTCATTTCTCAAATTCCGTTAATGGTGTTGCCGCATTGCATACAGAGATTTTGAAAAATTCTGAACTGAAAGCCTTCTATGCGTTATATCCTGAAAAATTTAATAATAAGACAAATGGCATTACCTTCCGCCGTTGGTTAGAGTTTTCTAACCAACCATTAGCGGCGTATATTAAAGAGTTAATTGGCGATGATTATTTACATGATGCAACGAAATTAGAAAAATTGCTTGCATTTAAGGATGATAAAAAAGTACATCAAAAATTAGCGGAAATTAAATTCAAGAATAAATTGGCGCTAAAAACCTATTTAAAAGAAAATAAAGGGATTGAATTGGATGAGAATTCGATTATCGATACGCAAATTAAGCGTTTCCATGAATATAAACGCCAACAAATGAATGCCCTTTATGTAATTCATAAATACCTTGAAATCAAAGCAGGTAAACTGCCAAAACGGAAAATTACCGTGATTTTCGGTGGGAAAGCTGCACCTGCTTATGTGATTGCGCAAGATATTATTCATTTAATTCTTTGCTTGTCTGAGTTAATCAATAATGATCCGGACGTGAATCAGTATTTAAACGTGTATTTGGTGGAAAACTATAATGTTAGCGTGGCGGAAAAATTGATTCCGGCAACAGATATTTCAGAACAAATATCCCTTGCTTCAAAAGAAGCATCTGGTACCGGCAATATGAAGTTTATGCTGAATGGTGCATTAACTTTAGGCACCATGGATGGTGCAAATGTTGAAATCGCAGAATTAGCCGGCGCAGAAAATATTTATACCTTTGGTAAGGATGCCGAAAGCATTATCAAGCTGTATGAAACTGCCGGTTATGTGTCGAAAGATTACTATGAAAAGGATAAATATATTAAAAGAGCGGTCGATTTTATCCTTGATTCTACGCTAGTGAAACTGGGTAATAAAACGCGTTTAAAACGTCTGCATGATGAATTGCTTAATAAAGACTGGTTTATGACCTTGATTGATTTTGATGCGTATGTGAAGGCAAAAGAACGCATTTTAGCGGATTATGAAGATCAAGATAGCTGGAATAGAAAAGTGATTCATAATATTGCGAAAGCGGGCTTTTTCTCATCTGACCGCACCATTGCACAATATAACGCTGATATTTGGCATTGTGAGGATTAAAGGGGAGAATCTATGAAACTGCTCACCCTAAATACACACGCTTGGTTAGAAGATAACCAAGCGGAAAAAATGGATGTTATTGCCGAGACTATTGTTGAAAAAGGTTATGACATTATCGCTTTGCAAGAAGTGAATCAATTAATGTCATCCCCAGTGATTTCTCAAGCATTAAAGCAAGATAATTACGGTGTGGTGTTGTTGAATAAAATTAATCCGCGAGTGAGACAAAAATATTCACTTTTTTGGAGCAATTCGCATATTGGCTATGGCAAATATGATGAGGGTATCGCATTCTTAACTAAATTGCCGGTTTATGAGGTAGATGCCTTTTATTGTAGCCAACATCAATGTGCCGACTCTATTCTTTCCCGTAAAATTCTGGGATTAACAGTAGAGTATCAAGGGCAGCTTGTGGATTGTTATTCCTGCCATATCAACTTACCGAATTGCGAGGGGGAAAATCAATTGGACAATATTCGTACCATCGTGGAACGCAATCAAAGCCAAAATCTTAAAATTCTGATGGGTGATTTTAATACAGATGCTATAAGCGATCCTGTCTCGTATCAGAAAATTAAATGTTTAGGTTTGCTTGATACATTTGATATAGCAGAACAGAAAGACAGCGGAATTACCGTTGAGAAAGCCATTGATGGTTGGAATGGCCACAGCGAAGAAAAGCGCTTAGATTACATTTTTTTAAATCAACCGAAACAGGTTTTATCAAGTCAGGTGATTTTTAATGGTAAAAATAAACCGGTCGTTTCCGATCATTTCGGTTTAGACGTTGAGCTCATTTTGTAGGAGAACACATATGAAAAAATTGCTCAGTTTTGAATTTTGGCAAAAATTCGGCAAATGTCTGATGGTCGTGATTGCCGTAATGCCTGCTGCTGGTTTAATGGTGAGTATCGGTAACTCATTACCATTAATTAGTGATGCTGAATGGCTGGCTCGCATCGGTCATATAATTGCACAAATTGGTTGGGGGATTATTGGTAACTTACATCTCTTATTTGCTTTGGCCATTGGTGGTAGTTGGGCAAATGAACGTGCGGGTGGTGCATTTGCCGCAGGTCTTGCCTTTATTCTCATTAACTTAATTACGGGAAATTTTTTCGGCGTAAAAATTGAAATGTTAACCGACCCAACGGCGCATGTGAGCACGCTATTTGCAGGTGATATTCCTGTGGCGCATTATTTTGTGAATATTCTTGGACAACCAGCATTAAACATGGGCGTTTTTGTGGGAATCATTGCGGGCTTTGTAGGCGCAACAACCTTTAACAGTTACTACAACTTCCGTAAATTACCAGAGGTGTTGACCTTTTTTAATGGTAAACGCTTTGTTCCTTTCGTTGTCATTTATCGTTCCGTATTCGTTGCGATTATTTTGGCGTTATTCTGGCCTTTAGTACAAACCGGTATAAACCATTTTGGAGAGTGGATTGCGAATTCACAAAGTTCTGCGCCGATCTTAGCCCCATTTGTTTACGGCACATTAGAACGTCTTTTGTTACCATTTGGGCTACATCATATGCTTACCATTCCTATGAACTACACGTCATTGGGCGGTACCTATGAATTTTTAACCGGAGTACAACAAGGTAAGCAAGTCTTTGGACAAGATCCTTTATGGCTCGCTTGGATCAGTGATTTAATTAACCTGAAAGATTCCGGTGATTTAGCACAATATAATGAACTGCTCACTCATGTTACCCCAGCACGTTTTAAAGTGGGTCAAATGATTGGTTCAAGTGGTATTCTCATGGGGATTACGTTAGCGATGTATCTCAATGTTGATCCAGATAAGAAAACCCTCTATAAAGGGATTTTCCTTTCTTCTGCCCTTGCGGTGTTTTTAACCGGTGTTACTGAGCCTATCGAATATATGTTTATGTTCGTTGCATTACCGCTTTACCTTGTTTATGCTGTTGTGCAAGGTTGTGCCTTTGCCATGGCAGACATTGTGAATTTACGGGTTCATGCGTTTGGGAATATTGAATTTTTAACTCGTACGCCAATGGCGATTAAAGCGGGTATTGGCATGGATCTGGTTAATTTCATTTGGGTTTCCGGCCTTTTTGCTGTGTTGTCATTTGTCATCGCAAATTTCATGATTAAGAAATTCAATCTAGCCACAGCAGGTCGTAACGGTAACTACGATGCGAAAGGCACTGACGAATCGCCTGCTGCAGAGGAGAAAAAAGTCGCAAATGCTAGTGCGCAAGTGGTACAAATCATCAATCTTCTCGGTGGACGGAACAATATTGCTGAGGTGGATGCCTGTATGACCCGTTTACGTATCACAGTGCATAACCCTGATTTAGTCGGAGATGAGGCGAGTTGGAAACAAGCCGGTGCAATGGGCTTTATTGTAAAAGGTTCGGGTATTCAAGCCATTTACGGGCCTAAAGCCGATGTCTTAAAATCAGATATTCAAGATTTACTGGCTTCAGGTGTTGATATACCTAAATCGTAATGAGGCCTTTATGATCAAAAAGTGCGGTGAATTTTAGGGGCAAATTAACTAATGTATTAGAACGTTGTAGATAAGCCTCAGAACACCTCAGCCGATTAAGGTCTCTTTATTAGAAATATTAGAAATATTAGAAATATTAGAAATATTAGAAATATTAGAAAGCAAAGAAAGCACAAAACGTTAGCATTTTGTGCTTTCTCTTTTTAAATATGGAGATGTTTTTTAAAGAATAGGTGTTTTACCGCCGGCTAATTTTACCTTATAACCCTTTTGTTCCAGTAGCTGTTTCAGTAAATCACGTTTTTCCCCTTGAATTTCAATGGTGTGATTTTTTACAGCCCCTCCACAACCACAACGTTTTTTTAACTCTGCCGCAAGCAATTTTAATTCGGTTTCAGCAAGCCCCAATCCGGTGATGACACTGACACCATTGCCTTTGCGTCCGCTTTTTTGCAACTGGATACGTACAATGCCATCCCCTTGGGGAATTTGCGCTTGTGGTTTATCAGCTTTAATCCGTCCACTCTCGGTAGAATAAACTAAATGATTCGTCATAATAATTTACGCAATGGAAGCGTTAATCGCATTTAAAACGTCAACCGGATTTTCAGCTTGCGTAATTGGGCGACCAATCACTAAATAATCTGCACCGGAGCGAATTGCTGCTGCCGGCGTCATGACACGACGTTGATCGCCAAAATCTGTGCCGATAGGACGAATTCCCGGGGTAACTAATTTAAAATCTGGTCCACAGGTACTACGCAAAATTTCAACTTCTTGTGGGGAGCATACCACACCATCTAATCCGGCACGTTGTGTTAAATGTGCCAAACGAATAACGTGTTCCATTGGCGAGGAATTAATGCCGATTTGTAATAAATCCAAGTCTTCCATGCTGGTTAATACGGTTACCCCAATCAGTAAAGGTGCCTCTTTACCGTAAGGTTCAAGGATTTTTTTCGCTTCATCCATCATGCGCAAACCGCCACTGGCGTGTAAGTCCACCATCCAAACGCCTAAATCAGCGGCAGAACGAACTGCTCTTGCCACTGTATTTGGAATGTCATGGAATTTTAAATCCAGAAAAACATCAAAGTGGCGACTATGTAGTTGTTTTACAAATCCGGTACCAAGGGTTGTAAACATTTCTTTTCCGACTTTTAAGCGGCAGGTTTGCGGGTCAAGCTGATCAACCAATGCCAATGCGTCGGCTTCTTTTTCGTAATCTAATGCAATGATGACTTTATTCGTCATAGTTTTCTCCTTATAAACAGGCAGGTTAGCATTTAATTATGCTCAATTGAGCTAACCGGTTTAATCGTTTCCCATTGGCGGCAAGAAGGACAACACCAAATTAATTTGTGTGTTTGATAACCGCAATTACTGCAACGATAACCAAACGTTTGTTTAATTCGTTCTCCTACCATTTTATGTAACAAGATCAAGCTGTCTTTTCCTCGGCCTTTTTCTGCGTCATCAATTTGATATTGAATAAAACGGTGAAAAATAGGGGTTGCCGGATTTTGCTGTAATTGTTGGTAAAGTTTGAGTTGTGCAGCGGCGCGACCGTCTTTTTCTTCAATTAAGTCCGCTAACATTAATGCAACGGCACTGTTATTCTTTTCACGGCTTGCCTTAATGAGAAATAATTCAAAATTATCCCGTTGATTGAGTTGTTGATAACAGAATTTTAAACGGTGCAAGACCTCACCAATATAATCAGGATTTTGCGTTAAAATATTTTCTAAAAAATGCACCGCACTTTGGTAATCTTTCTGTTTAATGGATAATTCTGCCAGCATCATAGAGGCGCGTACGCAAGTTGGAGAAACGGTGAGGGCTTGTAACAAAATTTGTTTTGGATCTTCTTTACTTTCGTCAGGGAGATTTTTGACATACTCACAATAATAATGCGCTAATTCAATTTGATGACTATTGGGTGATATTTTGGCTAATTTTTCCGCAACATTAATGGCTTTTTTCCATTCTTTCGTTTTCTGATAGATAAGCGCAAGCTGTTGTAGTGCGCCTTCAGCAAACTCCGGTTCATCTACCATTAAAATATAAAGGTGTTCGGCTCGGTCAAAAAAACCTACTGCCATAAAATCTCGGGCTAATTGCTGTTTAGCTAATAACTTTTGTTCGAATGTGTAATGAGGACTGTTATCGAGAGCTTGATGGATACGTAATGCGCGATCCACTTCACCTCGAGAACGAAATAAATTACCTAAGGTAAGTTCAGCTTCAAATTGTGAATTGCTGTCAATTTCATTTTCATTTTCCTGCTTTTGTAGCATATCTAAAAATAAATCAACAGCTTTTTCAGTTTGATTGGCTAAAAGAAAATTAACCCCAGCAACGTAATCACGGGAGAGTTTATTACTGATATCTTCCTGATCTTTTTTGGCGCTACGATGCCCCATATACCAACCATACGCGGCAGCTATTGGTAGAAGAAGGAAGAGTAGTTCAAGCATTATTGAGGAGCCTTATCTCTGCTGGTCGTTAATTCATTGATTTGTTGAGTTTGGCGTTTTATTTGACGATTTAATGCAATATTTTTTAATTTTAACTTAAGGTAGAAAACCCCTGTGATAAACCAACCAAGGATAAGCCCTAAGCCGAATAAAATAGCTACTAAGGTAGAAAGTTGGAATTGGCTTTGGGCAAAAATGTAATTAAAGGTAATTACTTGATCATTATTTGCTCCTACGGTAACAGCAACTAAGATGATAGCCAAGATAATGATTAATCCCAAAATATATTTAATCATTTGGTTTCTCCTTAAAATAAAGTTGTTGCTCATTATGCCAAAAATGAGCATAAAAAACGACACTTAAAAGTGTCGTTAATGAAAGTTAGTGAAATAAATTATGCATAAACGTCAACGCGTTTTCTTAGCTCTTTGCCCGCTTTAAAATAGGGTACGCACTTTGCTTCTAATTGAACCTGTTCTCCCGTTTTAGGATTTCGCCCAAGTCTAGGTTGGCGACAATGTAAAGAAAAGCTACCAAATCCTCGGACTTCAATACGTTCGCCATTTTCTAATACGCATGACATTTGCTCTAAAATGGCTTTGACGGCTTCTTCGATATGTTTCAGGGAAAGGCTATTATTTTTTTGCATTAAAAGCCCAATAAGCTCTGACTTTGTCATACCATTCTCCTAACTTTTTATGAACCGGCATATTGCTATGCCGGTTTATTAATGAAGTGAATTATTCACCTTTAGCTGCTTTGAAAGCTTCAGCCATGGCATTTGGAATAGCAACTTCTTCTTGCTTATTCACGTTTGCTACAGCCGCCGCTTCTTCAGCTTGATCTTTTGCACGTACAGACAAGTGAACAATACGTGATTTACGATCTACACCGGTGTATTTCGCTTCAACAACATCGCCTACAGCAACTTCATGAGTTAAATCAGCTGCGCGAATGTAACCTTCAACACCGCCGTCTAATTCAACTTTAGCGCCTTTTGCATCAGCTTCAACTACTTTTGCATTTAATACAGCACCTTTTTTGTTGATAGCAACGAAGTTATTGAATGGATCTTCTTCAAGTTGTTTGATACCTAAAGAAATACGCTCTTTCACTGCATCGACTTGTAATACAACTGCGGCAACTTCATCACCTTTTTTGTAGTTACGAACCGCTTCTTCACCTTGAACATTCCAAGAAATATCAGATAGGTGAACTAAACCGTCGATACCGCCTTCTAAACCGATGAAGATACCAAAGTCAGTGATAGATTTGATTTTACCAACAACTTTGTCACCTTTGTTGTGAGTTTCCGCGAATTGAGTCCATGGATTTGGTTTACATTGTTTTAAACCTAAAGAAATACGACGACGTTCTTCATCAATTTCTAATACCATTACTTCAACAACATCACCTAAGCTAACCACTTTAGATGGGTGAATATTTTTGTTAGTCCAATCCATTTCAGAAACGTGAACTAAACCTTCAACACCGTCTAAAATTTCAACGAAACAACCGTAGTCAGTTAAGTTAGTGACTTTACCGGTTAATTTGCTGTTTACTGGATGATTTTCAGCGATTGCAGCCCAAGGGTCTTGACCTAATTGTTTTAAGCCTAAAGAAACACGGGTACGATCTTTGTCGAATTTCAATACTTTAACGGTGATTTCATCACCAACATTAACGATTTCGCTTGGGTGTTTAACACGTTTCCAAGCCATATCGGTAATATGTAATAAACCGTCAACACCGCCTAAATCAACGAATGCGCCGTAGTCAGTTAAGTTCTTAACAGTACCTTTAACTTCAGCACCTTCAGACAAGTTCGCTAATACTTCTTCACGATCTTGGCTGCTTTCAGATTCGATTACTGCACGACGGGAAACAACAACATTGTTACGTTTTTGATCAAGTTTGATTACTTTGAATTCTAATTCTTTACCAAGTAAGTGATCTGCATCACGAACTGGGCGGGTATCAACTAATGAACCCGGTAAGAATGCGCGAACACCGTTTAACTCAACTGTGAAGCCGCCTTTCACTTTACCGTTAACTAAACCAAGTACAGTTGCTTGTTCGTCGTAAGCTTTTTCCAATACAATCCAAGCTTCGTTGCGTTTTGCATCAGCACGGGAGGCAACAGTTTCACCGAAACCATCATCCACAGCTTTAAGCACAACATCAACAACATCACCAACTTGAACTTCCAATTCACCTTGTGCATTTAAAAATTCTTCGGAAGGAATTGCAGACTCGGATTTAGAACCGGTATCTACAAGTACGAAGCCTTTTTGGATAGCAACGATGGTACCTTTAACAACTGCACCTTGACGGGTTTCAAGGTCTTTCAATGATTCTTCAAAAAGTTGAGCAAAAGATTCTGTCATAATTAATCTTCAATTTAAGTAAATAACGTCCACTTCTAATCCATAAAAAGTGGGGCTGATAACAAAGTTTATCCATCCTTGAATAAACCGTAAAAATTTAAGCTTTAATATCAATACGTTGCTGAATATAGTTTAAGGCCTGACTAATCACTTCATCGATACTCAATGTCGTGCTGTCAAGTAAAAACGCATCATCAGCAGGTTTTAAAGGAGCGACTGCCCGATTTCTATCACGTAAATCACGCTCTTTTATCTCGGCTAAAATCTGTGCAAAGTTACCATTAATCCCCTTATTTTGCAACTGGTTATAACGTCTTTTTGCACGTTCTTCCGCACTCGCATCTAAAAATAATTTCACTTGCGCATCAGGAAATACCACCGTTCCCATATCGCGACCATCAGCAATTAAACCATCATTTTTGGCGAAATCCTGTTGAAGTTGTAATAATGCAGCACGAACTTGCGGAAAAACTGCCACTTTTGATGCGGCATCCGCCACTTCTTGCGTACGGATTAAATGGCTGACATCCATGCCACCTAATAATACATTCACTTCACCATTTTTCGGCACAAACTGAATATCCAAATGACGAGCAAGCTCAGCCAATTCGGTTTCATTGGTTAAATCGGCATGGCGTTTTAACGCGGCCAATGCCGTCACACGATAAATTGCGCCGGAATCCAACAACGCAAAACCTAGTTTTTCTGCCAATGCGTAACATAAAGTACCTTTACCGGCACCGCTTGGTCCGTCAACCGTAATAATTTTATTCATGATTTTTCTCTGTCAAAAGGGATTGAACCTCAACCGTCATCTGGTCAAACATGTCATAACGTTTACGATACATAGAACGTTTTTTACTTTGAATGTCTTCTAAAGGTCGACGCTCAAGTGCGGTCGGAATTTGCCAATAATTTTCAGCCAACTTGCTCTCATTTTCCTGCCAAAATTCATCGTAGTTAAACAATAATTTTGCCGAATCATTCCAACGATATTTCGCCTGACGTTTATGCGGAATGCCTTCCAAGCGACAATTCAACGCTTCTGCAAAAACTTTAAACGCATTCACCAACATAAACATCGGGCGAACACCATGCAACAATTTTGTCGCCTGACGTACTAAATCTTGCGCCTCATCGCCTTTTGGTCCTTGAATTGATGCGATTAACAAGCGGTTATCCGCTAAAAACGTAAAGCTGGCAGAATAAATCGTACGTTGATTAGCATCGGTTAAAGCGATAGCAAAAAAGCCTTCATAAGGATCGATATGGTTGAGCGTTAAATTTAGCGCCAATTCATCCGTTAACTGTGCCAACAGTACCGGCTGTTGTGAAATTAATGCCTCGCATAACGACACACCAAAGTGTTTTTCCGCCATAGCAAAATTGGTCTTAATAGCGTCTAAACGCTGTGTCGCATTAAAGCGTTTATCACAGTACTGGCTTAATAGCGTATTCACACGATAAGGATACTGAGCAAAAACCGGCTGCCACAAGGGATTTTCATGAATAAAATCGACTAACGCCTGGCATTGCGCTGTAAAAACCAAACGACGCGCCCGATAACGTAGCCATTCCCGCAACAATTTTAATTTGCGTTTTTCTACGGGAAACATTTCATGAAATGTTGGAAAATGGAATTCCGTCACAACAAACCTCAAAAATAGGAATCTGAATAGTTGAAGAAATTGTATCAAAGAAGACGAAATAGTTTAACCGCCAATAAGCATAATTGCTATTCGCTTAGCTTAGATTGTAGTATAAGTGCGGTGAAAATTTGCATTAAATTACATAGATTGTGTTTTTTCTAACCTATCAGACATTTTTTTGAAAAAAACACTTGATCCTCAGGATCGAATCTCTATAATACGCCTCCGCACCGCAAGGGTGGCAAACAAAAAGAAAAATTCTTAAAAATTTTTCTTGACGATAAAATAACGAGAAGTTAGAATTATCAACCTTGCTTAGTGCAAATGTTCTTTAACAATCAATCAGACAAACTGTGTGGGCACTTGAAGATTCGTTTTATCATTAAAGATTTTAAAATTGAACTGAATAGTGCTACGAAGATTCGTTTATTTATTATAGATGATTAATTAAGTCAGCAGTATTGAGCGATTAAACTTTTTGAATTGAAGAGTTTGATCATGGCTCAGATTGAACGCTGGCGGCAGGCTTAACACATGCAAGTCGAACGGTAACAGGAGAAAGCTTGCTTTCTTGCTGACGAGTGGCGGACGGGTGAGTAATGCTTGGGAATCTGGCTTATGGAGGGGGATAACGACGGGAAACTGTCGCTAATACCGCGTAGAATCGAGAGATGAAAGTGCGGGACCGCGAGGCCGCATGCCATGAGATGAGCCCAAGTGGGATTAGGTAGTTGGTGGGGTAAAGGCCTACCAAGCCGACGATCTCTAGCTGGTCTGAGAGGATGACCAGCCACACCGGGACTGAGACACGGCCCGGACTCCTACGGGAGGCAGCAGTGGGGAATATTGCGCAATGGGGGCAACCCTGACGCAGCCATGCCGCGTGAATGAAGAAGGCCTTCGGGTTGTAAAGTTCTTTCGGTGACGAGGAAGGTTGTTGTGTTAATAGCGCAACAAATTGACGTTAATCACAGAAGAAGCACCGGCTAACTCCGTGCCAGCAGCCGCGGTAATACGGAGGGTGCGAGCGTTAATCGGAATAACTGGGCGTAAAGGGCACGCAGGCGGCTATTTAAGTGAGGTGTGAAATCCCCGGGCTTAACCTGGGAATTGCATTTCAGACTGGGTAGCTAGAGTACTTTAGGGAGGGGTAGAATTCCACGTGTAGCGGTGAA
Source organism: Aggregatibacter valvarum (assembly GCF_980468985.1). Taxonomy (NCBI): domain Bacteria; kingdom Pseudomonadati; phylum Pseudomonadota; class Gammaproteobacteria; order Pasteurellales; family Pasteurellaceae; genus Aggregatibacter; species Aggregatibacter valvarum. The sequence goes on from NZ_OZ413141.1 coordinate 618,629, forward strand.
ATGCGTAGAGATGTGGAGGAATACCGAAGGCGAAGGCAGCCCCTTGGGAATGTACTGACGCTCATGTGCGAAAGCGTGGGGAGCAAACAGGATTAGATACCCTGGTAGTCCACGCTGTAAACGCTGTCGATTTGGGGATTGGGCTTTAAGCTTGGTGCCCGTAGCTAACGTGATAAATCGACCGCCTGGGGAGTACGGCCGCAAGGTTAAAACTCAAATGAATTGACGGGGGCCCGCACAAGCGGTGGAGCATGTGGTTTAATTCGATGCAACGCGAAGAACCTTACCTACTCTTGACATCCATGGAATCCTGTAGAGATACGGGAGTGCCTTCGGGAACCATGAGACAGGTGCTGCATGGCTGTCGTCAGCTCGTGTTGTGAAATGTTGGGTTAAGTCCCGCAACGAGCGCAACCCTTATCCTTTGTTGCCAGCGATTAGGTCGGGAACTCAAAGGAGACTGCCGGTGATAAACCGGAGGAAGGTGGGGATGACGTCAAGTCATCATGGCCCTTACGAGTAGGGCTACACACGTGCTACAATGGCGTATACAGAGGGTGACGAAGCCGCGAGGTGGAGTGAATCTCAGAAAGTACGTCTAAGTCCGGATTGGAGTCTGCAACTCGACTCCATGAAGTCGGAATCGCTAGTAATCGCGAATCAGAATGTCGCGGTGAATACGTTCCCGGGCCTTGTACACACCGCCCGTCACACCATGGGAGTGGGTTGTACCAGAAGTAGATAGCTTAACCTTCGGGAGGGCGTTTACCACGGTATGATTCATGACTGGGGTGAAGTCGTAACAAGGTAACCGTAGGGGAACCTGCGGTTGGATCACCTCCTTACCAAAGATAGAATTGACTTTAAGTGTCCACACAGTTTGGCTGATGATTGTAAACAAAAGAAGAATAAACAAATAAAGCAAGATGTGAAGAATATCTTTACATGTTGTCCCCATCGTCTAGAGGCCTAGGACATCGCCCTTTCACGGCGGTAACCGGGGTTCGAATCCCCGTGGGGACGCCATTTAAAGATGATTTTTTGTCTTCTTAATAAACTGTTCTTTAACAAACTGGAAACAAGCTGAAAACGAGACTTTCAAGAAAGTCTGAGTAAGGGTCATTGATAAAAGGCAATGATTCTGAATAAATTAACTGTTACGGCTGACAAACCTAACGTGTTTTTAGCGTCAATCTGTGATGTAGAGTGGATTTTAACTTTAAATTCCATTTTATCTTCATCAGATTGTTCATCCTAAGAATACTTGAGGTTGTATGGCTAAGTGACAAAGCGTACAAGGTGGATGCCTTGGCAATCAGAGGCGAAGAAGGACGTGCTAATCTGCGAAAAGCTTGGATGAGTCGATAAGAGGCGTTTAATCCAAGATGTCCGAATGGGGAAACCCAGTAGATGAAGAATCTACTATCACTTACTGAATTCATAGGTAAGTGAGGCGAACCGGGAGAACTGAAACATCTAAGTACCCCGAGGAAAAGAAATCAACCGAGATTTTGTGAGTAGCGGCGAGCGAAAGCGAAAGAGCCTGTTAGTGATAGCGATAGAGACAGAGGAACAAGCTGGGAAGCTTGGCGACACAGGGTGATAGCCCCGTACTCGAAGTCCAGGTCGTGGTACTAAGCTAACGAGAAGTAGGGCGGGACACGTGATATCCTGTTTGAAGATGGGGGGACCATCCTCCAAGGCTAAATACTCCTGATTGACCGATAGTGAACCAGTACTGTGAAGGAAAGGCGAAAAGAACCCCGGTGAGGGGAGTGAAATAGAACCTGAAACCTTGTACGTACAAGCAGTGGGAGCCCGCAAGGGTGACTGCGTACCTTTTGTATAATGGGTCAGCGACTTATATTTTGTAGCGAGGTTAACCGAATAGGGGAGCCGAAGGGAAACCGAGTCTTAACTGGGCGTTGAGTTGCAAGGTATAGACCCGAAACCCGGTGATCTAGCCATGGGCAGGTTGAAGGTTGGGTAACACTAACTGGAGGACCGAACCGACTAATGTTGAAAAATTAGCGGATGACTTGTGGCTGGGGGTGAAAGGCCAATCAAACCGGGAGATAGCTGGTTCTCCCCGAAATCTATTTAGGTAGAGCCTTGAGCGGACACCTTTGGGGGTAGAGCACTGTTTCGGCTAGGGGTCCATCCCGGATTACCAACCCGATGCAAACTACGAATACCGAAGAGTGATACTCAGGAGACACACGGCGGGTGCTAACGTCCGTCGTGGAGAGGGAAACAACCCAGACCGCCAGCTAAGGTCCCAAAGTCTATATTAAGTGGGAAACGAAGTGGGAAGGCTTAGACAGCTAGGATGTTGGCTTAGAAGCAGCCATCATTTAAAGAAAGCGTAATAGCTCACTAGTCGAGTCGGCCTGCGCGGAAGATGTAACGGGGCTCAAATATAGCACCGAAGCTGCGGCATCAGACGTAAGTCTGTTGGGTAGGGGAGCGTTGTGTAAGCGGATGAAGGTGTGTTGAGAAGCATGCTGGACGTATCACAAGTGCGAATGCTGACATAAGTAACGATAAAACGGGTGAAAAACCCGTTCGCCGGAAGACCAAGGGTTCCTGTCCAACGTTAATCGGGGCAGGGTGAGTCGGCCCCTAAGGCGAGGCTGAAAAGCGTAGTCGATGGGAAACGGGTTAATATTCCCGTACTTGGTAAAGCTGCGATGTGGGGACGGAGCAGGTTAGGTTAGCGTACTGTTGGATATGTACGTTTAAGTTGGTAGGTGGGAAGTTTAGGCAAATCCGGACTTCCTTAACACTGAGAGATGATGACGAGGCTCTACGGAGCTGAAGTAACTGATACCACACTTCCAGGAAAAGCCACTAAGCGAAAGGCTTTACTAAACCGTACTGAAAACCGACACAGGTGGTCAGGTAGAGAATACTCAGGCGCTTGAGAGAACTCGGGTGAAGGAACTAGGCAAAATAGCACCGTAACTTCGGGAGAAGGTGCGCCGGCGTAGATTGTAAGGGCTTGCCCCTGAAGGTTGAACCGGTCGAAGATACCAGCTGGCTGCAACTGTTTATTAAAAACACAGCACTCTGCAAACACGAAAGTGGACGTATAGGGTGTGATGCCTGCCCGGTGCTGGAAGGTTAATTGATGGTGTAATTGAAAGAGAAGCTCCTGATCGAAGCCCCAGTAAACGGCGGCCGTAACTATAACGGTCCTAAGGTAGCGAAATTCCTTGTCGGGTAAGTTCCGACCTGCACGAATGGCATAATGATGGCCAGGCTGTCTCCACCCGAGACTCAGTGAAATTGAAATCGCCGTGAAGATGCGGTGTACCCGCGGCTAGACGGAAAGACCCCGTGAACCTTTACTATAGCTTGACACTGAACATTGAATTTTGATGTGTAGGATAGGTGGGAGACTTTGAAGTAGTCACGCCAGTGATTATGGAGTCGTCCTTGAAATACCACCCTTTAACGTTTGATGTTCTAACGAAGATTGCGAAACGCGGTCTCGGACAGTGTCTGGTGGGTAGTTTGACTGGGGCGGTCTCCTCCCAAAGCGTAACGGAGGAGCACGAAGGTTTGCTAATCACGGTCGGACATCGTGAGGTTAGTGCAATGGTATAAGCAAGCTTAACTGCGAGACAGACAAGTCGAGCAGGTACGAAAGTAGGTCATAGTGATCCGGTGGTTCTGCATGGAAGGGCCATCGCTCAACGGATAAAAGGTACTCCGGGGATAACAGGCTGATACCGCCCAAGAGTTCATATCGACGGCGGTGTTTGGCACCTCGATGTCGGCTCATCACATCCTGGGGCTGAAGTAGGTCCCAAGGGTATGGCTGTTCGCCATTTAAAGTGGTACGCGAGCTGGGTTTAGAACGTCGTGAGACAGTTCGGTCCCTATCTGCCGTGGGCGTTGGAGAATTGATTGGGGCTGCTCCTAGTACGAGAGGACCGGAGTGGACGCATCACTGGTGTTCCGGTTGTGTCGCCAGACGCATTGCCGGGTAGCTACATGCGGAAGAGATAAGTGCTGAAAGCATCTAAGCACGAAACTTGCCAAGAGATGAGTTCTCCCAGATTTAAAATCTGTAAGGGTTGTTTAAGACTAAGACGTAGATAGGTGCGGTGTGTAAGTGTAGTGATACATTGAGCTAACGCATACTAATTGCCCGAGAGGCTTAGCCATACAACGCTCAAGTGTTTTGGGGGAGACCTGGAGCATGGAGTGAAGTAGAGGGTAACAGTTAAGAGAGTAGACGAAGAAGAGAAAGTGGAGAGTCAGCTTGTTTTAGTTTGAAGAAGACAGAGAAATAAAAAGAAAGAGATAAGAGAGAAAGAGAAGAATATCATCGACCGATTTTTGGCGGCGATAATGCGGTGGACCCACCTGATTCCATACCGAACTCAGAAGTGAAACGCTGTTATGCCGATGGTAGTGTGGGAGATTCCCATGTGAGAGTAGGTCACCGCCAAGTTTATTCGTATGAACCCCTGATGTGAGAGCGTCGGGGGTTTTTGATTTTTATATATTTATGTGCGTATTTTGTTTGCTAGTTTGATATCAAGCTGAATTTTATATGAATCACTAAAACGCCGTTTTGCGTGATAAAACTTAAAAATACTTAGAAAGGTAGCAGCATTTTTAAGAATAGAACAATGCTAATCATCCTCGTTTGGACCAAATAAGCACAAGCGTGGACGCTTGCGCTATCTTGAAGGATTCATATAGATAGCGTACTCTTCTTAGAGTGTACTGATATTTTTGGAAAAGGTACATATTAGGAGACGCGCTCTATTTCGGGGGATTATTTATCCCCACGTAGCGTGCAACTTGTTGCACGAATGATTAAACTCCGATGCGTAATTCATGATTTCATGCGTAGCGTGCATCTTGATGCACGATCAATCCACGCATGGAACGTTATTTAACCCTTCCGGCTATTCACGATTTCGTGCAACAAATTGCACGCCACAATTCACTAAAATAGTGATATAGAAATAGACATTTCTGGATGAATGGATTTTTGTCAGCGCAGTAGGCTTAAATACAAAAGTCGTGGAGGGCTATATAAAGGAATTAAGAAAAAGAAGACATACTTCAAGATAATTTATCAACGAAGAACATATCGCCCCTTTTAAAGAGTAGTTAGGGAAACCATTAGATACGTTTGTCAGTTTTTACAAGCCTTGAGTGGCTTGCGAAGTATAGGTCCTTATAGGGGAGCCTAAAAACCACATGTTTTACGTGCGGATTGTTATTTTTATATGTTTATTTATAGAAGAATCAGACTTAATATGAACTGTTGAAACTCAGTTTTGCACGATAACACTTAAAAATGATTGGAAAAGTAACCGCACTTTTCAAAACAGAAAGATGGTTTAAGCGTCCACGCTTGGACCAAATAAGCACAAGCGTGGACGCTTGCGCTATCTTAGGGAAGAAGGTTTATGTGGAGTTTCGATAAACAAAAGTGCGGTAGATTTTAAAAGTGTTTTTGAGATTGAAAACGTTTGAAAAAATGACCGTACTTTCTAAAAACAGAGCGATGGTTCAAGCGTCCTCGCTTGGACCAAGATAGCACAAGCGTGGACGCTTGCGCTATCTTAGGGTTTGGATCTCGGGAGCTTAACAAGAATTTGTTGGTAGGCTTGTTGTACTAGCCCCATGCTGGCTGCTCTCCTGACGCGCGCTATCGTCGGAGGTTATGCTTGAGCAATCGTGAGTTAACTTTAAATCTATAAACAACTTCTAATATTTTTCAGAAACAAAAAATATGTTTTCATTTCAAAAAGCTGTAAATCATATTTAGCCTTATCAAAGTCCTTCTCTTTTTTTATTTCATCTAAACTTTTATTAAAAGATAATATTCTATATAGATTTTTAATTACATCTTTAGGAGATACAATATTAATATCTTCAAATTCATAATCTGTCACTTTCATATCTTTATCTCTATTTACTACTAGAGAAAAACCAACATACCATACTTCAGAATTATTATTAAAGTCAGTAATTTCAATACAAAAATGATAGCGACTGAATTCTCTTGATTCTTCATTAGAAAAACAAAAATAAGGGTATTTGTCAGATTCTATAAACGATAAAATTTGATGATAGGCATATCCTTTATGAAGGGTATCAAATTTTTTAAACTTATTTAGAACAATTGGTAGTGTTCTATCTATTCCTAGTGTTTTTCCTGTGCTAATAAGATCAAATGTCTGTGCTCTAGCTATTCCACCTATATTAGGAGTTATACAAATTTTATAAGGAAAGGGATAACTATCAGAAAAAAAAGAATTATATAGTTTTACTTTGAAACTATAGTTATCCCATAATTTATCCCAAAAACTAATTTTAACTAAAAAAACACGATATGAGGCTTTTTGATAATAGCTTTGAACTTTAGAATTAAAAACATTATGTTTGTATGCCTTTATAGAAAAATATAAGGCAAATAACGATATAACTATAGGAGTAATAGAGATAAAATTATGAGAAATAAAATCAATCATATAATTAATCGCCTTAAAATCACATGCTACTAATCACATTTAAAACCCGCTTATCCGACACCTGATACTTGGTCCCTAACTGCTGTGCAAACAAACTCACTCGCAATTCCTCAATCATATAACGAATTTCCGCCACCTCATCCGAAATCGGTTTAGATTTTGGCAGTTTGGCAAGAAGTTGTTGGTAGGCTTGTTGCACTTGTTCCACGCGTAACATAGCGGCGCGATCACGATTGACATCTTGAGCCAGTTTATCCATGCGTTTGTCGATGGCTTGCAGATAGCGGAGTAAATCCGGCAGGCGGGTGTAGCCGCTTTTTTGCACGAAGCCTTGATAAATCAAACCGGCAATTTGGCTTTTTATATCGGAAAGCGCAAATGCCATGGTGAAATCCATTTTGCCTTTTAAACGTTGATTGATCTGATGTGTAAGTGTAAGGATCTGCTCGACTTTTTGCGCAATATCCACGGTAACTTCATTAACGTTTTCACGCACAAAATCCCGTAGTTTGTCAAAACCTTCTTCGTTCCACACAAAGCCGCCAAAATCCGCAATGAGTTTATCCACGGCACAGGCAATACAATCGTCAATCAAATCCAACACACGGCCAAACGGCGTGAAATACAGCCCTAATTTGGCTTTATTCGGCAATTTTTCATGCAGATATTTAATCGGTGATGGCACGTTGAGCAACAACAAGCGACGCAGACCTTGCTGCATTGCCACCGCTTGTTCAAATTCCGTTTCAAACAGTTTGATGCCCACCGCGTCTTTTTCGTCCACAATGGCAGGGAACGCTTTCACACTGAAACCGCGCTGTTTTTGTTCGTAACATTGTGGCAGCTCGGCGAAACTCCAAATATGCAGTCCACTTTGTTCAATGCCATCGTCCGCCACCGCGGAAATGCTTTCCTGTACACGATCTTTTAAACTAAATTTCAGCTCGTCTAAATTCATGGATTCGGCGATTTTCTTGCCGTTTTCATCCACCACGCGGAAGGTCATTTTCAAATGGCTTGGAATTTGTTCCCAATTCCAATGTTCCGCTTCTACGGTGACGCCCGTCATGCGACGCAATTCATAAATCAACGTATCCAACAACGGTTTTTCCAATGGCACGGCGCGTCCTAAAAAGGCTTGGGCATAATTCGGTGCCGGCACGAAATTACGGCGATAAGATTTCGGCAGAGATTTAATCAGCGCAATCACCAGTTCTTCCCGCAAGCCCGGAATTTGCCAATCAAACCCCGTCATTTCCACTTGGTTGAGCAACGGCAACGGAATATGCACGGTCACGCCGTCCGCATCTGTGCCCGGTTCAAATTGATAAGTCAGTTTGAGTTTCAGATTGCCTTGATGCCAGAAATTCGGGAAATCCAGCTTGCTCACTTGTTCCGCATCATCGTTAATCAAAAATGAGCGTTCAAAATTAAGCAGCTCGGGATCTTGTTTTTCTGCCTTTTTCCACCAAGTATCAAAATGCTTTTGCGACACCACGTCAGTGCCGATACGCTGATCGTAAAACTCAAATAAAGTGCGCTCGTCCACCAAAATATCGCGACGACGGCTTTTGTGTTCCAATTCCTCCACTTCTCGAATCAGCTGCTGATTTTGCTTGAAGAATTTGTGCTTGGTATTCCAATCCCCTTCCACCAAGGCGGATTGAATAAAGATTTCACGGCTTACCCTTGGGTCAATGGCGCCGTAATTCACCGGTCGGGCTGCCACAATCGGCACGCCATACAGGCTCACCTTTTCATCAGCAATCACCGCCCCGCGGGATTTCGACCAGCGCGGTTCAGAATAAGATTTTTTCGCTAAGTGTTCGGCAAGCGGCTCAATCCATTCCGGCTCAATTTCCGCCACCATGCGTCCCCAAAGCTTGGAGGTTTCCACCAGCTCCGCCGCCATCACCCATTTCGGTTGTTTTTTGAAAAGCACGGAATTTGGGAAAATCGCAAAATGCGCATTGCGCGCGCCAAGATATTGTTGTTTTTCCGCTTCTTTTAAGCCGATATGAGAAAGCAAACCGCTTAAAAGTGCGGTGTGAATTTGCTGATATTCGGCTTTTTCCGAATTAATCGGCAAGCCCATTTCACGCACGGCAAGGCGAATTTGTTGATAAATATCCTGCCATTCTCGAATGCGCAAATAATTTAAAAAATCCTTTTGGCACTGACGGCGGAATTGGTTTTTCGTCAATGCCTTTTGCTGTTCTTGCACATAATGCCAAAGATTCAAGAATGCCAAGAAATCCGATTTTTTATCGGCAAAGCGGCGATGTTTTTCGTCGGAAGCCTGTTGTTTTTCGGTTGGGCGTTCACGCGGATCTTGAATGGATAACGCCGAGACAATAATCATTACCTCATAAACGCTACCAAAATCGACCGCACTTAGAAGCATTTTGGCAAGGCGTGGATCGACCGGGAGTTGGGCAAGTTGGCGACCGATCGGGGTAAGTTCCCAACCTTGTTTTTTCTCTGTCGATTCGCTAGCGCGCGTCTCCTGACGCGTGCTTTCATCTGTCAACTTTTGGGCACGCGTCGGGAGACGCGCGCCATCACGAGATTTATATTTTTTCGGTTGAATCGCACCCAACTCTTCTAACAACTTCACGCCATCTTGAATGTGCCGTTTATCTGGCGCATCCACAAAAGGGAACGCTTCAATATCGTCTAAACCCAACGCCGTCATTTGCAAAATGACGGAAGCCAAATTGGTGCGCAGAATTTCCGGATCGGTAAATTCCGGACGATTGTTAAAATCCTCTTCCGAATAAAGACGAATACAAATGCCTTCACTCACCCGCCCGCAACGCCCTTTCCGCTGATTGGCGGAGGCTTGGGAAATCGGCTCAATGGGTAAGCGTTGCACTTTGGTGCGGTAACTATAACGAGAAATGCGCGCTGTACCTGGGTCAATCACATATTTTATACCCGGCACGGTCAATGAGGTTTCCGCTACGTTGGTCGCCAACACAATGCGATTTAATCCGCTCGGGTGGAAAATTTTATTTTGTTCTTGCGCTGACAAGCGGGCAAAGAGCGGTAGGATTTCCGTGTGTTTTAGATTTTGTTTTTGCAAGGCTTCGGCAGTATCGCGAATTTCCCGCTCGCCGTTCATAAAGATCAAAATATCGCCGCGTCCTTCCGCTTGAAGTTCATCCACCGCATTGAGAATGCCTTGTAGCTGATCTTGATCGTCTTCTTCCACTACGGGGCGATAACGCACTTCCACGGGATACGTTCTGCCCGAGACTTCGATAATCGGCGCATTATTGAAATGCTTGGAAAAACGTTCCACATCAATGGTGGCCGAGGTGATAATGACTTTTAAGTCCGGACGGCGTGGCAGAAGCTGTTTCAGATAACCGAGAATAAAATCGTTATTTAAGCTGCGTTCATGGGCTTCATCAATAATCAGGCAAGAATATTGATTGAGTAAACGATCCGTTTGAATTTCAGCCAGCAAAATCCCGTCTGTCATCAACTTGATTTGGGTGTTATCGCTAATCTGATCGTTAAAACGGACTTTATACCCCACTAAATCGCCAAGCTCTGTTTGCAATTCTTCCGCAATTCGAGCAGCTACCGAACGTGCCGCAATACGGCGCGGTTGGGTATGTCCGATTGTGCCAAGATTGCCGAATCCTAGCTCCAAACACATTTTCGGCAGCTGGGTGGTTTTCCCCGAACCGGTTTCCCCTGCCACCACGATCACTTGATGCTCGGAAAGCAGTGTTTGAATTTCTGCTTTGCGTTGGCTAACAGGCAGGCTTTCCGGAAAAACGATGGGATTTTGCACCGCACTTTTACGATTTTCTACACGTAATCTTGCTTGTTCAATTTGCTGTTGGATTTCAGCCGCAACGGCTTGCTGCGCTTCTTGGCTTTTAATTTTGCCGATGCCATGAATGCGGGCGGATAAACGGCGTTTATCTACCAGCATGATGTGATTTAATTGAGAAAAAAGGGATTGTTGTAACGGGGTCAATTCGTGTTTTACGGTTTTATTCTTCATACTGATTTACTTTTTCAAACTGCCGTAAGCCAAGCAAAGCCAGCCAATTAAAAATAAGGTACCCCCAATCGGTGTCACCCAAACCAGGAATTGTCCTGCACCAAGTGCGAGTGCATAAAGGCTGCCGCTAAAGAGAAGAATGCCGAATGCCCATGCACCCGCGGCGAAATTGACCATTTTGCAGGCAACCAATGATTCACGGCACAATTGCAAAATGCCAATCGCTAAAATAGCAATGGTGTGGAACATTTGATATTTCACACCGGTTTCAATCCACGCTAATTCTTTAGGCTCTAAAACCTTGCTTAATCCGTGAGCAGCAAAAGCGCCAATCGTCACACATAAAAAACCGCTCAAGGCGGCGATAAATAACCATTTGTTTTTCATTTAGAATTTTCCTATGAGTAATGCCAAAATACCTGCAGCGATAAGCGGCCCCACTGGGATGCCGCCGAGAAAAGAGACACCGATAATGGTGCCGATGACTAAGCCTGTCAGCAAAACCGGTTGTTCCCCCATCAGCGGAACGCCTCTGCCCGCAAGCCACGCGACCAATACACCCACCGCAATGGCAACGAACATTTTCCAACTGACAAACGCCGACAAGCCGGGAAGCTGAATTTTGCCGGAAACCAACGGGCTCAAAACGCCAATGGTTAAAATCACGATACCAATGCTCAAGCCGTATTTTTCCAAATAGGGAATGTATTGAGCGAGAAATGTTTGCTGCATGATCAGTAACACGGCGGCGGAGATCGTGATGGCGCTATTGTGGCTAAGAATGCCAAGCAAAATTAACACCACTAAAAGTAACGCAATCATATTGAATTGAAGCGACATATTGATCCTAAAGTGCGGTAAAAATTCGCAGAAAATTATAGCACAAGCCATGTCTTTTCTTTGCCGGTATAGAAAATTCCTGAAGGAAAAGTGCGGTCATTTTTTAGCCTCTTTTTATACAAATACCTGTTGTACCAAGAACATATATAACATGGTGCCGGCAGCGATGGATAAGAACATATTGCGCTTCCACAAATGTAACGCAACGACGATCGCACCAGAAAGAAATTCGGGGACGCCATGAAAGCCGCTAAACACATCCACGTTTTTGTAACAATACACCACGAGCATACCAAACATTGCTGCAGGTAAGACTTTACCTAAATAACGGATATATTCGGGAATCGGGCGGTTCGCCGGGAAAATCCAAAACGGCAACCATCGGGTAAATTGCACGCCTAGTACAGCAATACCGATGGTGATGATTTGTTCGGTTAATGTCATTCTTCAATCCTCTTTAAGGTTGAGGACAATTTTGGTCGACGGAAAGTCAATACCGTCCAGATGCCGATTAAGGTTGGCAATAAGAAATAGTCATGTCCGAAAACGATGAGGGAAATCGCGGCAATCGCCAAACCTAACAAAGAGCTTTCATGAGATTTTTCCTGCGCCCAGTTTTCGGCAAAAATCACTAAAAACAATGCTGTCATAGCAAATTCAATGCCCTTCAAATCAAAGGGAATAATGTTCCCGAATACGTTGCCAATGCCAGCACCGATTGCCCAATACATATGCAAATAAAACGAAACAAAAAAGAGATACCAACCGCGATCAATATGCGGTGGAACGTTTGCCATGTAATTCAAGGAAAAAGATTCATCTACCAACGTGGCAATAAGGTATGGACGTTTTTTGCCCAAGGATTTTCCGTATTTTCCCAACATCGCAATGCTATAAAAAAGCTGTCTGCCACTCACCATCAAGGTAATCAATAACGCATTTAACGGCGCAAATGCCAAACTTAATGCGCCGGCAATGATGAATTCCACGGAACCGGCGTAGATGAATAACGCCATCAACACGGGATACCAAACACCAAAACCAAGTGCTTTCATGTAAATGCCGTAAGCCACGCCAAGGAACAAAAAGCCGGCGAGCATCGGCGCACTATAGGGCAAGGCGGCTTTCGCCGCCGCCCAAATGGGATGAGAATTTGTCTTTACGTCAGACATACAACGAGATCTCTTCTAATATAGACAATTCGGGCAAGGTAGAAAAACTTTGGGCTTTCACGGTTTCATAGAAATCATCCACGAACGCCATTTGTGAATCCAACTCTCGCGTTGCGGCATAAAGATTACTGTGTAACCCCTGTTCGGTAATTTTTCGTGCCACGATGTAACCACGATCCAAATAAGGCTTCGCCGCCCAAAACGGCAATGCCGCCACTCCACGTTTACTTGCCACCAACTGAATGATGGCGATGGTAAGTTCACTGGTTCGTCGGGTCGGATTGATGCCTTTCGGGTGTAATACCTTACGCAACAAATCCAACATATCATCCGGTACGGGATAAGTAATTAACGTTTGATCAATAAAATCTTCCGCCTGCCAAACCTCTTTCGCTGCTAGCGGATGATCTTTTGCACATAATCCCACCATTTCATAGGAAAACAACGGCTTATACACAATGCCCGGAGTCTCTTCCACTTCTTGCACAACCGCCCAATCGGCACGATGGCTTAACAGCAACCCAACGGCATCGGTATGGAAACCGGACACAATATCCAACTCCACCAACGGCCAATGTTGACGGAATAAATCCATGGCAGGCATAAGCCAATCGAAGCAAGTGTGGCATTCCACCGCAATGCGCAACTCGCCGGCTTCCCCTTGTTTCACCCGCGCTAAATCGCGCTCCGCCTCAATCACTTTAGGCAAAATATCATTGGCAAGCTGAATCAAACGTTCACCTGCCGGTGTAAAGTGCAACGGCTGAGTTTTACGCTCAAATAACGGCAAGCCGTATTGATCTTCCAACAGTTTAATTTGATGGGAAAGAGCGGATTGAGTGAGATAAACCCGTTTTGCTGCCAAAGAAACACTGCCCGTTTCTTTTAAGGCAAGTAAAGTTTTAAGGTGTCGAAGTTCAAGAAAGATTGGTTTCATGAGAAAGATTCATATTCATGAGGAAAATAATGAAACCGTATCATACACCAAAATAGGCTGTGCTTTAATGTTCCAGAAAAGAAAATTAAGGCATAGATTGAACAAATCCGTTCATCCTTTTTGTTGAGGTTAAATCACACAAGAAGACCGCACAGAGATGTCTCAAAGTGCGGTCGGAAAAGAGAGCGTTTTACGCTTTTTTGTATAATTGCGGTAACGCAGAATCTTTGTTTGTCGCCAGTAAACCGGTGCGGGAATAGATACCGAGTTTGTCGCGGGTGTCGGTGATATCAAGGTTGCGCATGGTTAATTGACCAATACGATCGACCGGATCAAACGGTGCATTTTCCACTTTTTCCATACTCAAACGTTCCGGATGGTAGGTTAAGTTCGGCGATTCCGTGTTGAGTAAGGAATAGTCGTTACCACGACGTAACTCTAACGTCACTTCACCGGTGACCGCGCGAGCCACCCAACGTTGAGCGGTTTCGCGCAACATTAAGGCTTGCGGATCGAACCAGCGACCTTGGTATAACAAGCGACCTAAACGAATACCGTTGATGCGGTATTGTTCAATGGTGTCTTCGTTGTGGATACCGGTCACTAAACGTTCGTAAGCGATGTGTAAGAGAGCCATTCCCGGGGCTTCGTAGATGCCGCGTGATTTTGCTTCGATGATACGGTTTTCGATTTGGTCGGACATCCCTAAGCCGTGACGACCACCAATGCGGTTGGCTTCAAGGAACAATTCTACGATATTGTCGAAGGTTTTGCCGTTTAATGCGACCGGAATGCCTTCTTCAAAGCGCACAGTCACTTCTTCCGCTTTGATTTTCACATCTTCACGCCAGAACGGTACGCCCATGATTGGGTTGACGATACGAATACCTGAATTTAAGAATTCCAAGTCTTTTGCCTCGTGAGTCGCGCCAAGCATGTTGGAGTCGGTGGAATAGGCTTTTTCGACAGACATTTTGTAATCAAAGCCGTTCTCGATTAAAAAGTTAGACATTTCAAAACGGCCGCCCAATTCATCGATAAATTTTTGATCCAACCACGGTTTATAAATTTTTAAATTTGGGTTGGTCATTAAGCCGTAACGATAGAAACGTTCGATGTCGTTGCCTTTGTAAGTACTGCCATCACCCCAAATATTGACATCATCTTCTTTCATGGCAGAGACCAACATGGTGCCGGTCACCGCACGGCCTAATGGAGTAGTGTTGAAATAAGTCAAACCACCTGTCGTCACGTGAAACGCACCGCATTGGATCGCTGCAATGCCTTCTTGGGCTAATTGCGTGCGGCAGTCGATTAAGCGCGCCATTTCTGCGCCATATTCTTTGGCTTTGCGTGGAATAGCCTCGTAATCCTCTTCATCCGGTTGGCCAAGGTTCGCGGTGTAAGCACAAGGAATGGCGCCGTGTTGACGCATCCAAAGCAGTGCCGCGCTGGTGTCTAAGCCGCCGGAAAAGGCGATACCGACTTTTTCACCTTTGGGTAAGTGTTGCAAAATGGTATTTGACATATTTTCTTTCCTTATCTGTGTTTGTTTGGGTTAATGGGGTTAATAAAACGGCGTTGTAAAAATATTTCGAAAAACAACCGCACTTTTATTCTTCTGTTGTCAGCATTAAATTCGGATCCGGATATTGGTAAACAAATTCTAATTCATGACAAATTTTTTCCGTCATGATAATGCGCTGCGGATCTTGTTCTGAGTTAATAAAGTGCGGTGGTTCTAGCCCGTATTTTTCCGCAGCATACTGATAATAGGCTTCTCGTGTAGGGTGCGTTGGCGCTGCCAAATGATATAAACGGTAGCCGCCCGGGGTTTCTAACAATAACTGAATGGCGCGTGCGCAATCATCTAGATGGACTAAATTCACGGGAGAATGACCGCACTTGAGTGCTTGTTTTCCGGCAAGAGAATAAACAGGGTGGCGATCGTTGCCGACTAAACCGGCAAAACGAATAATATCGCAATCGATGTCTTGCATTTTTGCCAAGGCGTTTTCAATTTCAACTAAGGCGCGACCAATGTCGCTACTTGGCTGTGGGATGACGGACTCATCAAAATTGGCGGAAATCTCAGGGAAAACGGAAGTGGAGCTAATAAAAATAATGTGGCTTACGCCTTGTAATAAGGCTTCGTTCACCAGATTTTGTACGCCTTCGACATATTGATTGAGATCGAAAAAATATTGGCTTGGTGGAATATTGATGATCAACGAATCCACATCCAGCAATGCACTGACATCATCAGGATCCGCATTAATTTCAGGGGTAAGTTCCAAATGATAGGCTTCCAAACGCATTAAACGCATTTGTTCTACACCATCGTGAGTGCGTTTCGTGCCTTTCACTTCCCAGCCTAGATTTTTTAAATGTCGCGCCAGTGGCAAACCTAGCCAACCTAACCCGACAATGGCGACCGACCTCATATTACTCCTATCCGGTTACAAAAAATTCCCACTATTCTAATGCATAGCGGGAATTCCTTTAAGTGTTATTTGGTTAATAAATCCAAGGCTTCTTGGTATTTATCTACGGTCTTCTGAATGACATCCGACGGCACTTTCGGCGCCGGTGGCTGTTTATTCCAACCGCTGTTTTCCAACCAGTCACGAATAAATTGTTTATCAAAAGACGGTGGGTTTGTGCCTTCTTGATAAGTCTCTACTGACCAGAAACGGCTGGAATCCGGCGTTAATACCTCATCCATCAACGTTAACGTACCGTTTTCATCCAAGCCGAATTCAAATTTGGTGTCACAAATGATGATACCTTTGGTTAAGGCATATTTCGCCGCTTCGGTATAAAGGGCGATGGCTTTTTCTTTCACTTGCGCCGCCAAATCTTTGCCGATTAAGTTTTCACACTCAGCATAGCTAATATTAATGTCGTGATTGCCGATTTCTTCTTTGCTGGATGGCGTGAAAATCGGTTCAGGCAATTTGCTGGCTTCTACCAAACCTTTTGGTAACACTAAACCGCAAATGGTCCCCGTTTGTTTGTAATCTTTCAGACCGCTACCGGTTAAATAACCGCGCACGATAGATTCAATTTTAATTGGGGTTAAGCGTTTGCACACCACCGCACGCTCTTTCACTAAATCGGCTTCCGCTTTGGGTAACACATCGTAAACGCTGTCACCGGTAAAATGATTCGGCATAATGTGCGCCAGTTTGTTAAACCAAAAGTTAGAAATTTGTGTCAGGATTTCGCCTTTACGCGGAATCGGATCATCTAAAATCACATCGAACGCCGACAATCTGTCACTGGCGACCATCAACATTCGTTTGTCATCAATTTCATACAAATCCCGTACTTTGCCGGAATAGATTTTTTTAAGACTGAGTTGTGTCATTTCATTCCCTTTTTATCTGCGTAAAAATAATGACGCGTATTGTACCGCACTTTTTACGCAAACGTTTGCATTTTTTGGGATTTTTATTGATGTTGACTTCATATTGCCGTAAGAGAAAAGAGTGCGGTCAGAAAAAAGGATGTTTTATGACGTATCAAAATACGCCCAGAATATACCGCACTTTGTTGCAACGTGCTCCCATTCATGATGCTTAAACTTGAAAAAATGGGCTAAAAAGCATATAGTTGCGCCACTCATTTTAGGACCGTCGTTTAAGGCGGTTTCTTTATTTCTTTATCAAATAATACAGACAGCACAGATGACATACCCACAAGAACAAGTTAATAAACGCCGCACTTTTGCGATTATTTCTCACCCCGATGCGGGGAAAACCACCATCACCGAAAAGGTCTTGCTTTATGGTAACGCCATTCAAAAAGCCGGTTCGGTGAAAGGCAAAGGTTCCGCGCAACACGCGAAATCCGACTGGATGGAAATGGAAAAACAACGTGGGATTTCCATTACCACGTCCGTGATGCAATTCCCATACAACGATTGTTTGGTCAACCTGCTGGATACTCCGGGGCATGAGGATTTCTCTGAAGATACTTACCGCACTTTAACGGCAGTGGACAGCTGCTTGATGGTGATCGACTCCGCCAAAGGGGTTGAGGAACGTACCATTAAATTGATGGAAGTCACCCGTTTGCGCGATACGCCGATCATCACGTTTATGAACAAACTTGACCGTGATATTCGTGATCCGATGGAATTGTTGGATGAAGTTGAAAGCGTATTGAAAATTCACTGCGCGCCGATTACGTGGCCTATCGGCTGCGGCAAATTGTTTAAAGGTGTGTATCACTTATACAAAGACGAAACCTATCTTTACCAAACCGGACAAGGTCACACCATTCAAGAAGTGCGAATCGTAAAAGGCTTAAATAATCCGGAATTGGATAACGCCGTAGGTGACGATTTGGCACAACAATTACGTGATGAATTGGAATTAGTCAAAGGCGCCAGCAATGAATTTGACTTAGATTTATTCCTAAACGGCGAACTGACGCCGGTCTTTTTCGGTACGGCGTTAGGGAATTTCGGCGTGGATCATTTCCTTGATGGTTTAACCGAATGGGCGCCTGCACCGCAAGCCCGTCAGGCAGATACGCGTAAAGTGTCTGCTGACGAAGAAAAATTCAGTGGTTTCGTGTTTAAAATTCAAGCCAATATGGATCCAAAACACCGCGACCGTGTTGCCTTCTTACGCGTCGTGTCCGGAAAATACGAAAGAGGCATGAAACTCAAACATGTGCGTATCGGCAAAGAGGTAGTGATTTCTGATGCCTTAACCTTTATGGCGGGTGATCGTGCACACGCGGAAGAAGCCTATGCAGGCGACATTATCGGGTTACATAATCACGGCACGATTCAAATCGGCGATACCTTTACCCAAGGAGAAGAGTTAAAATTCACGGGCATTCCAAACTTTGCACCGGAATTATTCCGCCGTATTCGTTTGAAAGATCCACTCAAGCAAAAACAATTATTAAAAGGCTTGGTACAGCTTTCAGAAGAAGGCGCTGTGCAGGTTTTCCGTCCGCTGCTAAATAACGATTTAATTGTTGGGGCAGTGGGCGTGTTGCAGTTTGATGTGGTCGTTTCGCGTTTGAAATCTGAATACAACGTCGAAGCCATTTATGAAACCGTCAATGTGGCAACCGCACGTTGGGTGGAATGTGGTGATGCGAAAAAATTTGAAGAGTTTAAACGTAAAAACGAGCAAAACTTGGCGTTAGACGGTGGCGATAACCTTACTTACATCGCCCCGACTATGGTCAATCTCAATCTTGCGCAAGAGCGTTATCCGGATGTGACATTCTTCAAAACCCGAGAACATTAATTCGTTCAAAAACATGAAAAAATAGACCGCACTTTGATCTTCTTCTATGGATTGCTATCGATCATTGTGCGGTTTTTCGTCTTAGATGAAAAATAGTGGCTGTTTTGGATGGCGCTCAATTTTTAACTTGCGAAAAAGTAAAAAATCAATAAAATGAACGAACGTTCATTCAGTGGTGTATTATTTGCTGTCTGTAACCTATCAAATGTGCGAATAAAGAGAAATTTTAACCGCACTTCTCACAATTAACCCAAGTTTATTAGTGACTTTATATGCATCAATCTGAAACGGATATGATCGAGCGAATTTTTACGGCCACGAATGATTTGATGGCGACAGTGGGTTTGCCAAATTTATCCATATATAAAATTGCCAAAGAGGCCAAAATTTCCCCGGGGACGATTTACCTTTATTTTAAGAATAAAGATGAATTGCTGGAACAATTTGCAAGATATATCTTTAAATCTTTCGAAGAAACCTTGGAAAAAGACTATGATGAAAACCAGTCGTTTTTCCGGTATTATGTAGCAGTTGCACAAAGACCTAACCGATTGAAAATACTAAAATCTCCATTGAAAGTTTAACTCAATGGAGATTTTTATTATGGCGGAATCCCACCTTATTTCTCAATTTAGCAAATTAATTGAAAGCAGCTATAAAGAAAAAGCAATTCTTGAACATCAGCTTACTCAGTTGGAACAACAGAAATTAGATTTAGAAGATAAAATACTCTGTTTTGAGAATACTTTAATGTACCTCGAACCCAATTTCGATTTAAGGCAAATCAAAACACAATTTAATGCGTCAAGGCTAATAAAACCTCGTTTGTTTAAACAAAATCTTCAATTGTTGGTCGCAAGGGTATTAAAGCAAAGTGAACGTTGGAAAACATTATACTCGATTGCAAATGAGGCGTTGGCATTAGATAGTGGCAAAGATTATTTTTCACCTAAAAGAGAGCATGAATTAGCCGTTGCTCGCGTATTGAAAGGACTGTACAAGAAAGGAATTATTGAACGGAGAGAAGTTGAATTACATAAACGGACAATAAAGCGAGGATTTTTCAGACGTTCTGAATGGCGATTAAAACCTCTTGAGTAAAAATGGATAAGTAGCGGTAGAAATACCGCTATTTTTGTTTTAGCCGCCATTTGACATCAGTCACGCCTCTTTCTAACCGTTCTACGACGCCTTTTGTCAGCCAATGTTTTAACGCGCCACGCACGGAAACCGTATGTTTCGGACGAACGATAGGGTCTTGTCTGTCTTTTATTAAGACAATCTCAGTGATTTCATTGACCGTAAAATAATGGTCGGGTTGAGCTTTGAGTACCGCTAAGACCATTGGTCTTAATTTTCCACGGAATCTATGTTTGTAGGTTCGATATGAATAAACCTCAGTATCGTATTCATCGGTTAAGGCTTCATCTTCCATTACTTCGAGAGCATCGTTGAGTTTTTTAATTTTTCGTTCAACTAATTCGAGATGTTCTAGCACCTGTGTTCGTTCACGCTGCAATCGGTCGATTTTAGCCTGAATTTGGCTAAAGTAGATTTTATTTCCCATTACATTATCAGCCTTTCTGCTTGTCTATGATTACCTTGCCAATAGCCTTGCCAGTCTGTTGTATTGTCGGTAGCAAGACATTGCCCTAGCGTGCTGTTAAATAGGCTTAAATTATCAACACGGCGATTATCTTCTCGATAAGCACATTCGTTGGCGTAGTTATCAAGATACTTATTGCTGATTTTGTGGTGCGTACCGATAATCATACGTTTAAAACGGCTGAAATAGCTTTCCGCAAGATTGTTAGTGATACCGTCATCGCTGCGGTATTCTTTTTGATGGTTCACACGCCGCAAATCGTAGTGAATCATCAATTCGTCATAAGCCGAGTTTTCGTCTGCGTGAATACGGCTACCTGCCTTAATATAGCTTGTTGCCAGTTTATTCACGACTTGGCTATTTTCCGATAAAATCGGAAAGGTTAAGGTTTTCTTTGCGCCCACTAAATACGGATTTTCTACGGTTTCTTCCTCAGTGTAACGACTTCGCATTACCAAAATTGACCGCTTGTGAGGATTAGCATTTTCCTTCAGTCGTCTATCAACGCGTTCACTTTTCTTATTTTTAGGGCGTGGAGCGGAATGCACGTAAGTGCCGTCAATATGGATTTCACCCGAAAGCGGAAATAACTGTTTCTGAATTTGTAAACTTTCACGAATTTTGTGAGCAAGCGTAAAAGCCGTCTTATATTGCACGTTCAAGTCGCGCGAAAGTTGGCAAGCAGACAAACCTTTAGCGGCATTAACAAATAAAGCTATCGCGTAAAGGTAGGTCTGAATAGACAGTTTACGGTCGGCAAAAATCGTGCCTGATGTGACACTAAAGGTATGATGACAATGTTTACACCGCCATTGATTGCGACTGGCAATGCGATAAGCAATATGTTGAACGCCACACTTCGGACACACCACATTTTCCTCACTCCCCCAACGAATTTTGCATAGCAATGTTCGCGCTTCGGTATCAGATAGCTGTGCCAGCTTGATAGGTGAAAGCGTGCGAGCTTTACTGGAGAGTAAGAAATGTTGAGCCATTTAATGCCTAAAATCTGTCGATTACCGTTTGTTTAAATATACCTAAAGATGTATAATCATCTTTATTTTGACGTATAATATACATATTTAAAAACAAAAGTCAATATTGAGATACACAAATGAATACAAGTGAAAGGCTTAAACATATCATGGAAGCAAAAGGATTCAATCTAAAAACCTTTGCTGAACAGGCTGATATACCTTATAGAACCCTACAAAATTACATTTTAAGTGGGCGTGAACCAAGTGCAGAAGCCTTGATGAAATTGCATACCCGATTAGGTATCAATCTAAATTGGCTAGTAAGTGGTAATGGTGAAATGTTTGTTGATAACGTTAAGGAAGTAAATTTAACGGAGTTAGAAAAAGCACTGCTTTCCGGTTATCAATCTTGTGATGTCTCCACTCAACGTAAAATTAATATCGCTATTTCTGCTATTGCTCAAGATAAGTAATGAATTAACGAGCTTTTCAACTAGGGGTGGCGGCATTAAAGAGAATAAAAGGCTAAAAATGCTGCAGACTTAAAAATAAAAATCCTGTATAGTGATAAAAACTTTTCTGCAGAAATAAGGTGTATGAAAATCTATATTGAAGTACTGAAAGAATCAATTAAAGGAAATATTGATAACATAAGAAAACTAGCTGAAAAAAATAATACTGAGGAAATAATAGAAAACATTAGAGCAATTTTATCTGCAGAGTATTTGAAAACTCTTGGTGCATTTTTTACAGAGCAATCTCTGGCTGCTGAGGCTATGAAACAGTTTCAGTCTGCAATTACTGCAGAATCAATCGTTCTTGATCCGAATTGTGGCATAGGCAGTCTGCTTATTGAGTGTTCTCGTCAGTTAGGCGTATGTAAGAAATTATCTGATACATTAAAACAATGGAATCATGTATTAAGAGGGGTTGATATTCAAGCTGATTTTGTCGAGATTACCAAGCTACGAATTATACTTGAAGCATTGTGTAGAGGAGTAAAAAAAGACTGCAGTATTGAAGAAGCTATTTCTTATTTAAATAATATTGAATTACGAGATGCCCTAACTCTTTCAAAAGAGGATGTGAGGAATGTAACACACTTATTTATGAATCCACCTTTTATTGCGGTTCAAGCACCGAAGCGTGATTATTGGGGGAATGGTAAAACAAATTCTGCTGCAGTATTTTTCGATTATTATCTAAGATTACTCCCTAAAAATAGTAATGTTGTCGCTATTTTGCCTGATGTATTAAGATCAGGTTCTCGTTTCACTTATTTTCGTAGATTTGTTTCTGATTCTATGCATGGTAAGTTCCAGATTTGGGGTCGTTTTTCTTCAAGTGCTGACGTTGATGTTTTTATTCTTTCAGGTATAAAAACGGATAATAACCCTTCAATCGAATGGGATAAAAATTCTCAATTTAGTGGAGTTGCTACATTAGCATCTGAGTATAATGTTCGTATCGGACCACTTGTTGCTTATAGAGATAAACAGCAAGGACAAATTTATCCCTATTTTCACCCTAAGAATTGTAAAACTTGGGAGGTAATTACTGCAGTATCAGAAATGAGAGCTTTTGATGGAAAGGTTATCCAGCCCCCCTGCATATTGATTAAACGTACTTCCAGTCCTTCAGATAAATTTAGAGCAGCTGCAGCGTTAATAGACTTACCTCAGTCAATTGCCGTAGAAAACCATTTAATTGTTGTAACTCCTAAAGATGGAACATTAAAAAGCTGTAAAAAATTATTGAGAGTACTTGCTAAACAAAAAGTAAATGACTTTCTTAATGAAAGAATACGGACAAGGCATTTAACTGTTGAAGTTGTGAAATCTATTCCATTGGTTTAATAAGATAAGAAGATGATGCTACAGCATTAGAAACAAGAGTATTGAATTCTTCTATTAGTGGTAGTAAATGCTCTTTTACTTCATTATATGCATCTTCAATGCTCTTATTATCTCTTAATTCACCGTGTGCTATCGCATTTCGATTACTTAGGAGAATTTCGTTGATAAAATGTTCTTTTTGGATAAATAAAGTTGAATTCAATCCTAATTGAAGTAAAATTGTATCAAGAATATCATATTTTAGATTTGAATTTGTATCTATAACATTTCCCTCTTTAACTTTGAATTTTTCATTAGGTATTATAGATAAATATTCATACAATTTTATTTGATGTTGCACTTTTGAGATAGAAAATCCATTACGGAAGTTTTCTCCTAATGAAAGATGATGAAAATTTTCTTTTAACAGGCTATGTTGTATACCTTGATGATTTAAGAAGTTTATATAGGCAATAGAACAATTTTTAATATGACCTTCCCAATGGGAATAAAATAAAACTAATGCTGACTTCATAAGAATAGTTTTTTCATGTTTTCTGGCTTTTTCGATTAAAAATATCAGTGACGTTATTTCTTTTTTCCTCCATGCTATATCACTATTAATATAATCTATACATTCTAATGCGCTTCTAATTCTCATCAAAGATGCTCTCGCTTAACTTTAACATATTAATTGTTCTTTCTATCGGTCTTGTATTATTAGCTCGTAAAGAGTTTAAAAAATCAGTATTTTCTGAAAGAGATTTAGATTTAATTTTTATTAACTTAATAAGTTCATTACTATCAACATGTTTTTCTATAAGTCTAGAGGTTGCAGTTGATATTACTTCAAAAATAGGTAATGAAACACCGCCTTTATATTTACTTTCAGATAATTGATATTTCTTAAAACAATCTTCACCTAATGCATCATTTAATATTTTAAATGTTTCATTAAATACGGTCTTTTCTGAATCTATATTAAAATTAGTATTTTTAGAGAATAATCTAATTAATTCGTTATCTAGATATTCATTAACATAACTATAAGCTGAGGGATTGTCTAATTTAAAATATCTTTGTATAAAGAAACGCAAAGCTAATTCAGAATAATGACTTTCATTTTCTTTTCTTTCCGTAATAGGTAGAGTCTCCCTAAAATTACTATTCTCAGAACATTCTTTAATTAAATTAAAAATATCTTTATTAATCATTAGTAATATGCAATTTCGAACTTCTTGTGGTTTTAGTTCACTTCCTCCAGTATTTAATCTTTGAAATAGCTCAAATTTAGTATCTGAATCAGAATCTCTACTCACAATTTTAACGTCCATTCTCGCTCTTTTGAAATCTAACTTTAAAGCAGACGTTAGTTCTCTTGAATCTTCACTACTTCCCCAAGTTACATTTTCTAATTCAGTAAGATATTTTGTTGAAGATAATTTTAGATTAGGTAATGTTTTCCCATCCTCATCTTTAAGTTTACCCATGAATTGAAAAATTGTAGATAATCTTTGCAATCCATCTACAACTTCCCAAACACCATCGGAATTTTGAGCAACAAATATTGAGGGAAGAGGGATTCCAAGTAAAATAGATTCAACAAATTTACTTTTTTGATAATTATCCCATCTATATACTCTTTGGAATTCAGGATGAATATTTAATTCATTGTCATCATATAAATTTACTAATTCACCAATAGACATTGAATATCCATCCGTCGATACCGCCAATCTTGCTTCTTTTACTTGTTTTTCTAAATTATTATTCATGTTGCCTACCATAAAATAAGAGCATTTTTTTATAATGTTTAAGTTAAATAATCATCTGACCAATATAAGGTTCTATAGAAATTTATTGTTTATCGCTAATCTTTTGAATTAAATTCCTTAATGATTGAATCTCACCATCCTTCTGCTCAAGCAACTTCCTCAACAATTCTTCCTTCTCATTCGCATGAGACAAAGCTAGCTTCAACCGTTCAACCTCAATCAATAACTGAGTTTCCCCTCCGCCTTGATATATAGAACCTAGTGGGGACTCAATTTGAAAACAGATATTCTTACCATCTGATTGCATTAATTCGACTACATCAATGTCGAAAACTTGTGCAATTTGCTCAAGTTTATCTAAGTAGATTTTACTTTCACCACGCTCAATTTTAGCATAGCCATTTAATGACATATTCAGTTTTTCAGCCATCTGTTCTTGCGACCAATCCTTTGCTTCTCGGATCTTTCGAATCTTCTCATTGACACTCATTTTGTACCTGTAAAATTTCTTGAATACCCACTACTAGGGTAGTTGATAGAGATTGCCAGTTGCTACAGCAAAATAACCACGTTATGTATTATAGCTATATTTAATGCGGGTTTTTACTAAAAATT
The DNA here is from genome assembly GCF_980468985.1 of Aggregatibacter valvarum. Taxonomy (NCBI): domain Bacteria; kingdom Pseudomonadati; phylum Pseudomonadota; class Gammaproteobacteria; order Pasteurellales; family Pasteurellaceae; genus Aggregatibacter; species Aggregatibacter valvarum. The sequence goes on from NZ_OZ413141.1 coordinate 644,183, forward strand.
TCCCTAAATTTCTTACACTAATCATTATAGGTTTTTTATTATGAATAAGCTATATCCATCTTTCGCTGTGATGTTTTTATCTGCAAATGTTTTCGCTTTATCACCTTTAGAGCAAGCTAAAGTAGATACCGTTACAAAGGTCTATCAAACCAATGATTTAGAACGCTACTCAACAAAAGATTTTGCAGATTTACAAATGAAGGCAACAAATATTCATAATGAAAATGAGTATGAATACGGTGGAACGTGCCTTTCGGAGTTCTGGATTTATGGAATGGTAAGAAATCAAGTCGAGGCAACTCCTAGTGTAAAACTGGATAGTGAGCAGGTGAATGTTATGCTCAGAAATAAGAGAGGATCAATTAGTTTAAGCTATCAAATGGACTGCAAAACCAATCAGTGCTTAGTATCGGATGTGATTACTGAACAAGGACGTAGTTACAAGAAAAACTTGGCTTCTTGCATCAAGAAATATCAATAAGGAAATATCATGAGAAAAGCAGTTATCGCCGTAGCATTAAGCCTATCATTAACATCTTGTGCCGAAATTGCGGATGGGCTTCGAGATGTTTCACAAGGTACATTTGTGAAGAAAAGGGTCAATAATCCATTCAGAACGGAGCAGACCACTGATTCGTCTTTTTACGACAGTCTGGTTAAGCTATCTCAAGGTAAGGCAACAGGTTCATCTATAAAGATGGAAACATCCGATCTTATGTTCTTTAAGGCATTAAACCATAATACTTTAATTCAAGAAAATGAAGTAAATTATGACTACGACCAAGTCGAATTATTAAGTAATGAATTAAAACGTCATAAAATCTTTGTTAAAGAAAGTAAAGCAGGTGAAAAATGTTCATCTCCTTTATCAAATGATAAAGGCTACTCAGCATCGACCCATGAATTTATATTCAATGGTAAAAAACTATACATTATTGCATATGGAACAGTGTGTGGTAGTTGTTTACATAGACCAGTAGTGATAACGAAAAATCAACCATGTAAAACCCTTAATATTCTCTAAAATTTAAAAGGAAACACAATGAAAGAACTTATTTATTTTTATCTTCTTGTTGGTTGCTATGTTGCACATCGCAGAACAGCTACTCTTGATGCAAATACACCTGAATTTTTGAAAACATATTTAAAAATAATGTGTACTTATCCTAAAGAATTAATTAACAAAGTACCTAGTTTCAAGAAAAAAGAACCTGATAACTCTGAACAGCAATAGGAGTATCAAATGGCTTTCAATAAGTTTGGAAAATATATTTTTCCTGTTGTAGCGACAATTTTTACTGCTGATGTACTTATACCAAGCATTTCTCCTTTGCAAGCTATTCCTGTATTTCAAAAAGAAATTGAATGCGATGATTATGTAGTTGAAGAAACTGTACGTCGCTTTATTAATGAAGGAGTAAAGCAGCAGAATGTTCAAGCAAATAAACTTGCTCAATTTTTTGTTGGACACGCAACCAATGGATTAGACCGTTCAAATCCATTATGGGATACGTTTGCTAGAGGTTTTGAAGGTGCAGGTCGTATTGTCGAAAATACAACTAGACCACAAAACTTTATTTCCTTTGCTTCTTTTGAAGCAAAGGAGATTTCCAATGATTATGGGATAAAGCGATGTAGAGTTATTGCGAATACAGTTCATAATATGATGTCGGGAAGAAGTGAAATACAGACTCATAACTTAACTATAAATATTAGTGAAAATCAAATTATTGTTGATTAACAATCAATAGCGAGCTTCAGCTCGCTATTTTTATACTTGCAAATCGGTCAAACGTTGTTCTAAAATACCCTACCTTAGGGAAGTCTTCCTAAGTAAATATATTAATTAGCCAAAGAATGCATTATTTGCCTATTGCCATTACTAATTGGCATGCGTGAATGTTTAGGCGACAGAAAAAATTTCATCTTTATGAGTTTTCTGTTTTGACACTCACGATTTATCTCATTTTTCAATGAGTTTTCCCACAAATTCCTTGTGGAGTATTAACGGTATTCGAGGCACAAACGCTTTGAGCCGACTTGAGATTTTCAGGTGGGCGATTTTTCGTGTCTGGCGTTTAGCAAATCTCGAATGCCTTGTACTACACAAGGAAATTCGCAATGGCTCAACATTATTTACTTTCAAGCAAATCAAAAAACATCAATTTAAAAGATATTTTACGCCTTACAGAAGAAGATGCTTTTCACCTTTTAAAAACTCACCGTTGGGGAAATACTGGTAATATTCGTGATGTGTGTTGTCCACATTGCGGCATTCGTCACGAAGCCTACTTCCTTGATTCTCGTAAACGTTGGTGTTGTAAACATTGCAAACGCCATTTCTATATCACTACAAATACCGTTTTCGCTTTTCATAAGGTTAAATTAGTCGATATTCTTGCGGTCATTGTGATGATGGTAAGTTGCTCAAAAGGTATCAGTGCGATTGATGTTAGTCGCCTTCTCCATTTGAATTACAAAACGGCTTTCGTACTTTGCCACAAGTTGCGTGAAGCCCTGTTCAAAACGCGTGATTTACGCCCAATGCAAGGCGAAATTCACGAAGATGGAGCTTGGATTAACTTCACGCTACGCAAGCCAAACTACCGTAAAAACAACCATAAACAACGCCAACAAGCGGACGAAAAAGGACGGAAATTTCCCAAATTTAGACCGACTAAACGTTGCATTATCAGTCTTAACCAACGTTCCGCCAATGATGAACAAATGTGGGGTTCTAACCGCACCATCGTGGCAATGGATTATACCGAAAACGCTGACACTGTATTCGCCTTAAATCAACGTTTCATCACCGTAGGCAGCGATATTATGTGTGATGAAAACCCTGCCTACAACAATCTTAATTTTCATTACAACCGTTGGTCGGTGAATCATCAAGAGGCTTATAGTGCAAAAGGTGTAAACAACAATCTAGCAGAGTCTTTCAACGCCAGAATGCGAGATTTAATGCGTGGCACACACCATAAAACCGATAATAAATATGCCTTACATTACGCCAATCAAGCGGCATTTATGTCAGACAATCGTAGAAAATCGAATGGTGAATTATTCTCCGACGTGCTTCAACGCTGTCTATGGGTATTGCCACTCAAAGAATGGGTCGGTTACTGGCAAGGGAATCACCGTCAAGGTGAGTTAATCGGAATGAAAGCCTTTTCCCCCGAAGAAATTTCACAAAACTACTTCAAGCGACTAGAAGAACAAATGAAGTACGATGAAATGCTGTTAGCTGCGTAGATTGCAATAGCTAGAAAGGGATAATTAGCTTACCGAAATCACGGTCGAGCGGATTTCTCATGCCTAAATCAGCGGAAAATGAAGAATTTGCGTGAAAAATAGCGTAGAATTTCAGGAAAAATAAATGCCTTTCGCAAGATCATCTCGGAAAGGCACTTAATTTGGAATGCGGTTTTAGTCAATTTTCGGTCTTTGTGCAACTGCTACATAATACCGCGTTTTTCCAACGCTATCGGAAAATGTGGTGGAATATTTGGCATTCTTTGGAACAAGATCCAACGCGAGTTGCCAATATGGGGCAATATGAATTTCTGCCCGGGTTTTATACTATTTGCAAAGAATGGGAAACGCGCGGTATTTGGCATCGTTTTTGTAAAAAAAGCCGCAGAAGCCGGCGAAGTATGTGATCTGCCTCCGCATTTATTATTTGCGCTTTCCTTGGAAAGCGCAAATAATATCGCGTTTAAATGCAAACACTTTGCCCATAAGAGTTCAATGGCGATGCTGGAGTCGGTGATCGACCGCACTTGGCGCGCCATTCAAAAATAATCACTTGAGCTATTAGATAACCTTTACGGAGTTTTTTATGAGTCAAACTCAAACGAATAAACCAAAGCGTTCTCATGTTTTCTTGTTAAAACTGGCGCTGGGAATATTTATCTTAATTTTTATCGCAATGATTGTGATGAATCAGATGAAAGCAAAAGGCATTGCTGATTTCTTGGCTAACCAAGGGGAAAGAGCTGTTCCGGTGACGGCAATGACGGTTTCTGCTCAACAATGGACACCGGTGATTCAAACCACCGGTTTGGTGCGTCCGAATCAAGGGGCGATGTTGAGTGCGCAAAGTGCGGGGACAATTTCAAAAGTTTTAGTGACCAACGGACAAAGCGTGAAAAAAGGCGAGTTGTTGGTGGAATTAGACAGCTCCGTGGAGCGCGCAAGCTTACAAGCGGCTGAAGCACAAGTGATTTCATTATATCAAACGTATCAACGCTATGCGAATTTGGCGAAAAGTGGTGGCATTTCTCAGCAAGAATTAGATAATGCCAAAGCGGCGTATGATGCGCAAGTGGCGAACGTGGAATCCTTAAAAGCCACAATTGCGCGCCGTCAGATTGTTGCACCTTTTGATGGCAAAGCGGGTATCGTGAAAGTTAATGTGGGACAGTATGTATCGAACGGCACAGAAATTGTGCGTGTGGAAGATCGCAGTTCTATGAAAGTAGATTTTGCGATTGCACAGAATTTATTGGAAAAATTGCATATCGGCCAAAAAGTCACCGCGACAGCAGATGCCCGTTTAGGCGAAACCTTCTCGGCAACGATCTCTGCGATTGAACCGGCGATTAATTCTTCCACCGGGTTAATTGACGTGCAAGCCACGTTTGATCCGGAAGATGGCGAAAAACTGTTATCCGGTATGTTCACCCGTTTAAACGTGGCATTGGCAACGGAGTATGACCAAGTTGTCGTGCCACAAGTCGCCGTGAGTTACAACATGTATGGCGAATCACTTTATATTTTGACCGCACTTTCTGATGAGGAAAAAGAGAAATTTGCGAAACAGGGTGATGTGAACAAAATGTATCGTGCGAAGCAAATTACGGTGTTTACCAAAGATCGCCAAGGTATCTATGCTCAGTTAAAAGGTGATGAAGTGAAAATCGGCGATAAAATCGTGACCGGTGGTCAGCAAAATTTAAGTAATGGCGCATTAGTGCTTGTCGCAGATAAAGAAGGTGTCGGCACCACACAACCGGCAACAAAAACCAATCTTTAATTAGGAAATACGAATGAAATTTACCGATATATTTATTCGACGTCCTGTTCTCGCAGTTTCGATTAGCCTGTTGATCATTATTTTAGGATTGCAGGCAATTTCAAAACTGGCAGTGCGTGAATATCCTAAAATGACCACGACCGTCATTCAGGTTTCAACCGTCTATCCCGGTGCGGATGCCAATTTGATTCAGGCGTTTGTGACCTCCAAAATTGAGGAGGCAGTGGCTCAAGCGGATAACGTAGATTATATGTCTTCTAGCAGTAGCCCAAGCAGCTCGGTGATTACGGTAAAAATGAAATTAAATACCGACCCGAATGCGGCGCTTGCCGATGTGTTGGCGAAGGTGAATTCCGTGCGTTCAGAATTGCCAAGCGGGATTGAAGATCCGACGGTGACGTCTTCTACCGGTGGTTCGGGCATTATGTATATTAGTTTCCGTTCTAATAAATTGGATGCAAGCCAAGTGACGGACTATATTCAACGTGTCGTGAAACCGCAGTTCTTTACGGTTGAAGGGGTGGCAAGCGTGGATATTTTCGGTGCATCCGAATATGCCCTACGTATTTGGTTGGATCCGCAAAAAATGGCGGCACAGAATCTTTCTGCGACGCAAGTGATGTCTGCCTTATCGGCAAACAACGTGCAAACGGCAGCAGGGAATGACAACGGTTTTTACGTGGTGTACAAAAACAAAGTGGATACCACCACAAAATCCGTTGATGAATTAAGCAAACTGATTGTGTATTCCAATGGCGATAAACTGGTGCGTTTACGGGATATTGCGGATATTGAATTAAATAAATCCAGCGATGCGGCGCGTGCAGTAGCCAACGGTGCTGATTCTGTTGTTTTAGCGGTGAACCCGACCTCTTCCGCCAACCCGTTAACGGTGGCAGAAAAAATTCTGCCGTTGTATGAAAGCATCAAAAATAACTTACCGGACGCGATTCAAACAGATATTTTGTATGATCGTACCGTTGCAATTAATAATTCTATTGATGAAGTGGTGAAAACCATTATTGAAGCGACGATTATCGTATTGGTGGTGATTACCATGTTTATCGGTTCCTTCCGTGCGATTTTGATTCCGGTCATTACCATTCCGATTTCCCTCATCGGGGTAATCATGATGCTGCAAACGTTGGATTTCTCCATCAATCTGATGACATTGCTGGCTTTAATTTTAGCGATCGGTTTGGTGGTGGATGATGCCATTGTGGTGTTGGAAAACGTTGACCGCCATATTAAGCTCGGTGAAACGCCATTCCGTGCGGCGATTATCGGTACACGCGAAATTGCTGTGCCGGTCATTTCCATGACGATTGCGTTGATTGCGGTATATTCACCAATGGCGTTAATGGGCGGCATTACCGGAACATTGTTTAAAGAGTTTGCCTTAACCCTTGCCGGTGCGGTGTTTATTTCCGGTATCGTAGCATTAACGCTTTCTCCGATGATGACCAGTAAATTGTTGAAAGGACACGATAAACCAAGCAAATTGGAAGAGCGTGTTAACCGCACATTAACTAAAATCAACAATGCCTATACTTATGTTTTAGGTTTAGTGATGGCGAATCGGAAATGTATGTTGGTATTTGCGGCAGCGATTTTTGCCACATTACCGGTATTGTTTAATTCCCTTTCCAGTGAATTGACCCCGACAGAAGACAAAGGCGCATTTTTGGCGATAGGTTCGGCGCCGTCCAATGTAAACGTCGATTATGTGCAAGCGGCGATGGCACCGTATCAAAAAATGTTAACGGATACAGACGAAGTGCAATTTGCCATGAGTATTTCCGGTGTGCCAAGCACCAACCAATCTTTGAATGTTGTCACCTTGAAAGACTGGAAAGATCGTTCCAGAAGTCAGGCAAAAGTGTTGGAAGAGTTAAACAACAAAGCCAAGGCGATTCCGGAAGTGTCTGTCAGTGGTTTTGCTTTCCCCGAAATTGAAACCGGGGAACAAGGGCCACCGATTGGTTTTGTAATTAGTACGTCAAAAGGCTATGAAGATTTAGCGAATGTTGCCGGTAAATTCTTGGAAGCAATGCAGAAATCCGGCAAGTTCGTTTACTCGAGCTTAGATTTGAAATTCGACACGGCGCAAATGCACATCAAAATTGACCGTGAAAAAGCCGGTACTTACGGCATTACGATGAAACAAATCAGTGCAACATTAGGCAGCTTCTTATCTGCGGCGACAGTTGAACGTGTGGATATTGACGGCCGTGCGTATAAAATTATTTCACAGGTAAAACGCGAAGATCGCTTATCTCCACAAAGTTGGGATAATTATTATGTTTCGGCAGCGAATGGCACCTCTGTTCCGCTAAGCAGTTTGGTGAGCATGACGTTAGAACCACAACCAAGCTCTTTGCCACGTTTTAGCCAGCTGAACTCGGCGGTGATCAGTGCGGTACCGATGCCGGGTTCTTCCATTGGGGATGCGATTCAATGGCTGAAAGACAGCTCAAAAGAATTATTACCGCAAGGTTATAACTACGACTTCAAAGGTGAAGCCCGTCAGTTGGTACAAGAGGGTAATGCATTAGCCGTGACGTTCGTGTTGGCGGTAGTGATCATTTTCTTGGTGTTAGCAATTCAGTTTGAGTCTATCCGTGACCCGATGGTGATCATGATTTCCGTGCCGTTGGCGATCAGTGGGGCATTATTGGCATTAAATGCCTTCGGTTTTGTTGGCAAAGCCGGCGCGACATTGAATATTTACTCCCAAGTGGGGTTAATTACGTTGGTCGGATTAATCACCAAACACGGTATTTTAATGTGTGAAGTCGCAAAAGAAGAGCAGCTAAATCATGGTAAAAATCGTATTGAAGCCATTACTGAAGCCGCCAAAGTGCGTTTGCGTCCGATTCTGATGACCACTGCAGCGATGATTGCCGGCTTGGTTCCATTGCTTTATGCCACTGGTGCTGGGGCAGTTTCCCGTTTCAGTATGGGGATCGTGATTGTTTCAGGCTTGGCGGTTGGTACGTTGTTTACCCTGTTCGTGTTGCCGGTGATTTATTCTTACGTGGCAAGTGAACATAAACCGCTTCCGGAATTTGATGAAAACGTCAAACCGATTGAAGGTGAGATAAATCACTAATTCAAATCATCCGTAAAACAAACCGCACTTTTGAGCCGTATTGAGCTGTTCTAAGTGCGGTTCTTTTTTGTTTTATTTTTTCACATTTCAGCGGATTTATGATATTTTAACCGCCGATTTTAATCAGTTTATGGACGCTCCATTGCGTCTTCTCTTTTCATTAACTAAAAGGAAATTTGAATGGAAGCTCAACAAGGCAGCCCAATGTCAATGTTATTTATTTTCATCATCTTCGGATTGATTTTCTATTTCATGATTTATCGTCCGCAAGCGAAAAGAAATAAAGAACATAAAAAATTAATGTCCGAATTAACCAAAGGCACCGAAGTGTTAACCGCCGGCGGTATCATCGGTAAAATCACTAAAGTGCCTGAAAAAGGGGATGTTATTGTGATTGCATTAAACGATAAAACCGAAATTACCATCAACCGCAATTACATTGCCGCCGTGTTACCAAAAGGCACCATCGAAACTCTTTAATCTATTCCTCAAGGGAACAAGAAAGCTATGTTAAATCGTTACCCTTTATGGAAGAATCTAATGGTGATCTTTTTGGTCGCCATTGGTGTTTTATACGCTCTTCCAAATCTTTACGGTGAAGATCCTGCCGTACAAATCTCAGGAACTCGTGGTCAGGAAGCCGATTCCGGTGTCTTAAGCGAAGTTCAAACCGTCCTAAAAGACAATAATCTGATAACCAAATCTGTCGTATTGGAAAACGGCTCGATTTTAGTGCGTTTCGACAATACCGATGCGCAATTACTCGCCAAAGATAAAATCACCGAAAAATTAGGGACAAATTATTCTGTTGCGTTAAATCTTGCACCGGCAACGCCAAAATGGCTAAGCAGTATTGGTGGTAATCCGATGAAATGGGGCTTGGATTTGCGTGGTGGTGTACGCTTCCTGATGGAAGTGGATATGAACTCTGCACTCACCAAACGTCAAGAGCAATTACAAGATTCCTTACGTACCGAATTGCGCAAAGAAAAATATCAATACAGCGCTATTAAGTCAGCGGAGAATTTTTCCACGATAGTCACATTAGCGAATCCGGATCAGCTATCTGATGTACAGCGTTATTTGCGCAAACAGCATCCGACCTTAGACATTCGCGCGATTTCTGATAATACCCTGTCTTTGGCGTTATCTGATGCGGCATTAAACGAAGCCCGCGAAAGTGCGATTGAACAAAACCTAAGTATTTTGCGTAAACGTGTCACCGAACTTGGTGTGGCAGAAGCGGTGATTCAGCGCCAAGGTGCAGAACGTATCGTGGTTGAATTGCCGGGGGTACAAGATACGGCTCGTGCGAAAGAAATTCTTGGAGCAACGGCGACCCTTGAATTCCGCTTAGTCAATGGTAATGCAAACTTAGAGGCAGCCGCTCGCGGCATGGTAACTTCTGATTCTGAAGTGAAATATGACAGAAATAATCGCCCTATCGTGTTATACAAACGTGCTGTATTAGGGGGAGAACACATTACGAACGCCAGTTCCGGTGTGGATCAAAATACCTCTAGACCGCAAGTGAGCGTCACTTTGGATAGCGAAGGCGGCGAAATCATGTCACAAACTACACGCGCCAACATCCAAAAACCAATGGCGACGTTGTATGTGGAATATAAAGATAGCGGCAAAAAAGACGAAAATGGCAAAACCATTTTACAAAAACACGAAGAAGTGATTAACGTTGCCACCATTCAAGGTCGTTTCGGTAGTCAATTCCAAATTACCGGCATTGACTCTCCGGCAGAAGCACAAAATCTTGCTGTGTTGCTTCGTTCCGGTGCGTTAATTGCGCCGATTCAAATTGTGGAAGAGCGTACCATCGGTCCGTCTCTTGGTGCACAAAACGTCGAACAAGGTTTGCAAGCCAGTTTCTGGGGATTGATGGTGGTTGTGGTCTTTATGATCATTTACTATCGTAAATTCGGTATCATTGCGGACATCGCTTTAATTGCTAACATTGTTTTATTGGTTGGGTTAATGTCCTTATTGCCGGGCGCTACGCTAACCATGCCGGGGATTGCCGGTATCGTGCTAGCGGTTGGGATGTCTGTGGATGCGAACGTATTAATCTTTGAGCGGATTAAAGAAGAAATTCGCAATGGTCGTCCGATCCAACAAGCCATTAACGAAGGTTATAACGGTGCATTCAGTTCTATCTTTGATGCGAACTTGACCACCATTTTGACTGCGGTGGCACTCTACGCCGTGGGGACAGGTCCAATTAAAGGCTTCGCAATCACCTTATCTTTAGGGATTGCTATCTCAATGTTTACCGCAATCACCGGAACACGCGCAATCGTGAATTTCTTATACGGCGGCAAACGAATTGATAAATTATCAATTTAACGGTGAGGAAATATATTGTGAATTTAGAAAATAGAAGTCAGCCAATTAAAGAAATTCAAGGCATTAAACTCCCTTTCCGTTTAGTGGAATTCATGAAATTCCGTCTGTGGGGCTACCTTGCTTCCGTTGTGATTATCGCGGTTTCCTTATTCTTTGTGTTTACCAAAGGTTTCAACTGGGGGTTAGATTTCACTGGTGGTGTGGTGGTAGATACCCACTTCTCCCAACCGGCGGATTTGGAAAAAATCCGTTCTACGTTGGTGCAAAATGGCATTGAGAGTCCACTGGTGCAAACCACTGGTGGTGTGCGTGATGTGATGATTCGCCTCCCGGCAACCGATGATGCGCAAATCGGCGATCACGTCAAAAAAATGCTGAATACCTTGGATAGCGATATTCAAATTCGTTCCATTGAGTTTGTTGGGCCGAACGTCGGGGAAGAATTAACCCAAGGGGCCATTTACGCCACATTAGCCACCCTCATTATGCTATTGCTTTATGTGGGCATGCGTTTTGAATGGCGTTTAGCCACCGGCGGTGTGCTTTCTTTGGCGCACGACGTAATTGTTACCCTAGGGGCATTCTCTTACTTACAAATCGAAATGGATTTAACCTTTATTGCAGCGATCCTTTCTGTAGTAGGTTACTCGTTAAACGACAGTATCGTGGTGTTCGACCGTGTGCGTGAAAACTTCCGTAAAATCAGACGGATTTCCGCCATCGACATCATCGATATTTCCTTAACTCAAACCCTGTCCCGTACTATTATGACCTCGCTCACGACATTGATTGTGGTCGTTGCTCTTTATGTTTTCGGCGGTCCAACAATTCATAGCTTCTCGCTTGCGTTGCTCATTGGGATCGGTTTTGGTACTTATTCTTCCATCTTTATTGCGATTGCTATCGCCTATGATTTAGGCTTAAATCGTGAACACATGGTTCAACCCAAAGTGAATAAAGATGATATTGATGAAATGCCGTAATTGAGCATTAAGAAAAGGCGCTAAAAAGAAGCCCCTCGACCGGTTCAGTTGAGGGGCTTTTTTCGTATTAAGCAATGTTGAGTTTAGGAATTACGCTAATAGATTTCCTCGCAACCGTTAATGCTATTTAGATTCAAAACGCTCGAATGCCAGTACTTTATTTTCGACTTTGCGTAGCATTAATGTGGCGATACCGGTAATCAGTAAGTAGATACCGCCGGCGATACCATAGATGGTCAGCGCATCATATTCTGTGCCATAGAGCTGGCGGGCATATCCCATGATGTCCATAATCGTGATGGTTGACGCCAACGATGTGCCTTTAAATACCAAAATAATTTCATTGGTATAAGAGGGCAGTGCGCGTTTAAGGGCGTATGGAATCAAAATTTTAAGCGTTTGTACGCGTGATAATCCTAATGCAGCACAACTTTCCCATTGACCTTGGGGAATGGCTTTGACCGCGCCATAAAAAAGCTGAGTAGAGTAAGCTGCACTATTTAATGCTAAGGCTAGCATAGCGCAAAACCATGCATTGGAAAGCAAGGACCAAAGTGGACTTTGCGTAATAAATTCAAATTGTCCCGGACCACTATAAATTAAAAAAATCTGAATAAGTAGGGGCGTGCCGGTAAATAAAACAAGATAAAAATTCACCGCACTTTTTAGCCAGCGATTCCCCATGGCAAGGATAAACGTAAAGAATAACGCTAATAAAAAGGCGATTAATAAAGAGGCGAAAGTGAGCAATAAACTGGTCGGAATGCCCTGCGCAATCACTGATAAATAGTCTTCAAACATTATGCATTCCCTCGCTCAAATCGAGTAAATCGTCTTTCTAATTTACGAATCGCAACTTGGCTGATAAGTGTTACTGCCAAATAAATTAATGCTGCAATGCCGTACCATGTAAAAGGTTGGTGTGTATTAGTGTTAATCAATCCGGCTTGGCGCATTAAATCATCTACGCCAATTAGTGAAACAAGTGCGGTGTCTTTTAACAACACAAGCCATTGATTGCTTAGCCCCGGCAAAGCATGACGCCATACCTGCGGCATGATGAGGTGAATAAAGGTATAAGGGCGGCTTAACCCCAGCGCCATACCCGATTCCCATTGCCCTTTAGGAATCGCTTGAATAGCGCCCCGTAAGGTTTGGGAAGCGTAAGCGGCAAAAATCAGGGATAAAGCAAATACACCACAACCGAAGGCACCAAATTCAATATATTCACCGGTTAATAATTCTACGATTTCCGTTGAGCCGAAATAAATCAATAAAACGATCAGAATTTCAGGTAAACCACGCAATAACATCACTAAAACAGAGGTAGTTCTGGCAATGATCGGATATTTATTGGACTCAAGTGCGGTGAAAAAAATACCTAAAATTAAACCGACGATGAGCGAACAAACAGCAAGCCCTAAGGTCGTTAGGGCTGCATGAAAAATTAACGCGAGATAATCATAAAACATAAATTATTTTGTCATCCATTTATCATAGATTTTTTGGTATTCGCCACTGGCTTTGATGGCATCTAACCCTTTGTTTAAGTTATCTAATAATTCTTTAGAAGATTTATTAACGGCAATACCTAAGCCATTACCAAAATATTTTTTGTTGGTCACTTTCTCACCGACAAATTGGATTTCCGGTTCTTTTGTGATCATATCGGCAAGCACGGCTGTATCGCCAAAAATCACGTCAATACGTCCATTTTTTAAATCCAAAACCGCATCTTGTAAGCTGGCATAGGCTTTGATGTCATATTGTTTTGTTTCTGCCGCTGTGTATTGTTGGAAGGTGGTACCGTTTTGTACCCCTACATTTTTCGCCTTGCTTAAATCGCCTTTGCCTGTTAATGCAACGTAGCTTGCCGAGCTGTCATAGTAGGGTTGAGAAAAGGCAACTTGTTTTGCACGTGCATCCGTAATATCAATGGCGGAAATGGACGCATCAAAACGTTTTGCTTTTAAACTTGGAATCAACGCATCGAATGCTTGGCTTTTAAAGTGGCAGGTCGCTTGAATTTGTTGACAAACGGCATTCGCGATATCCACGTCAAAACCAATGATTTCGCCTTTTTCGTTGGTGGTTTCAAATGGCGGATAGCTTGGTTCCATTGCAAAAGTGATTTCTTGTGCGTTGGTTGCAAGTGCGGTGCTGGCGAGTAGGGCGGTTAAAAGTAATTTTTTCATGATGTTTCTCCTTCTAGATTAAATGTTATGTGATAAATAGTGTTTAAATTGTTCGGTTTTAGGTTGTTCAAAGCAGCTGTTATCGCCCATTTCGATAATATGACCTCGTTCCATATACACGACTTTGGTCGCCACTTTTTTCGCGACATTCACTTCATGGGTGACAATCACTTGGGTAATACCGGTTTGTTGCAATTCTTCAATGATGGAGACGATTTGCGCGGTAATTTCCGGATCCAGGGCAGCCGTCGGTTCATCAAATAACAGCACCTGCGGTTTCATCATTAATGCGCGCGCAATGGCGACACGCTGTTGTTGACCACCGGATAAATGGAGCGGAAAACGCGCCGCGTGTTCTTCCAAACGTAAACGTTGCAACAGTTCCATCGCCTGTTGTTTGGCTTCCGTTTCGCTTGTGCCAAGAATTTTCATCGGCGCTTCAATGAGGTTTTGCAACACGGTCATGTGCGGCCATAAGTGATACTGTTGAAATACCATGCCGACATCACGACGTAGTTGGCGAATTTGTTTCGGATCATTATTGGCGGACAAATCAAATTGATTATTGGCAATGCTCAATTCGCCCGATTGTGGCACTTCCAGCAAATTTAGCGTGCGAATTAAGGTGCTTTTGCCGGCACCGCTTGGGCCTAATAGCACCACCACATCGCCGTCATCGGCGGTTAAATTAATATCGAATAAGGCTTGATTGGCGCCATAGAAAAAATTCAGGTTTTTAACACTAATTGTCATTGTGACTTCTGCTCTTGTATCAAATCATTGTTGGAATGAAAATATATTATTATTTTGTGCATAATTATGCAATGGGTTTATGCATAATTTTATTCGGTGATGATTCTCTTTTTTTGCCGACAATAACCGCAAAGGCAATGATAAAATTATGCTATAGTATCCGCCTTATTAAATTGAGGAATAAATCACTATGACATTAAGTCTCATTGTGGCCATGACAAAAAATCATGTGATCGGGCAAGAGAACAAAATGCCGTGGCATTTGCCGGCGGATTTGGCGTGGTTTCGTCAAAATACCTTAGGAAAACCTGTGATTATGGGACGAAAAACCTTTGAAAGCATTGGTCGCCCATTACCCAAGCGAACCAATATCGTATTGTCTCGCCAACCCTTTATTCATGAAGGCGTGCTGTGGAAAGACAGTATGGAAAGTGCGGTCGATTTTGCAGGTGATTCTCAAGAACTGATGATCATTGGCGGCGGGCAGCTTTTTAAACAAGCGCTACCTTTGGCAGACCGTTTATATTTAACGGAAATTCAAACGGAATTGGCGGGTGACACGTTTTTCCCACAGATTTCATATGATGAATGGGAGATTGAGTTCGAACAATGGCGACCTGCCGATGAGCAGAATCCCTATGATTGCCGTTTTTTAATTTTACAGCGGAAATAATGAAAAACGGGGTTAAAAGAGACGATTTAAATCTCCTTAATTGCGAAAGGGAAAACACCAGAAAAAACGACCGCACTTTTATGCGATCGTTTTTTTGTTATGAACAGATGACTTTAATGGCCAAGCCTCCTGTGGCGGTTTCGCGGTATTTGGCGTTCATGTCTTTCCCGGTTTCATACATGGTTTCAATGACTTTATCCAAACTCACGCGTGGGCTGGTGGTACGGCGTAAAGCCATGCGACTGGCGTTAATGGCTTTCACCGAAGCGATAGCGTTGCGCTCAATGCAAGGTACTTGAACTTGTCCGCCGACCGGATCGCAGGTGAGCCCCAGATTGTGTTCCATGGCGATTTCTGCGGCGATGCACACTTGTTCCGGGCTGCCGCCAAGGATTTCCGATAAACCGGCGGCTGCCATGGAGCAAGCAACACCCACTTCGCCTTGACAGCCCACTTCCGCGCCGGAAATGGAGGCGTTCATTTTATATAACGATCCGATCACGCTACAGGTTAATAAATAACGTTCAACGATTTCATCGGTCAATGCGCCGACAAATTTTTCGTAATAAGCCAATACTGCCGGCACGATGCCGCAAGCGCCATTTGTTGGTGCAGTAACAACGCGTCCGCCTGCGGCATTTTCTTCATTGACGGCTAACGCAAACATATTGATCCAGTCAATCACCCGCATCGGATCGTTAGATAATTCGTTGTTCGCTTTTAGCATTCGATATAACGTCGCCGCGCGTCGAGCAACTTTTAATGGCCCAGGCAAGACCCCTTCCGTATGCAAACCACGATGAATACAGGCTTTCATGGTTTGCCACACTTGGTGTAAATGATTTTCCAGTTCTGCTTTGCTGTGTAACGCCAGTTCATTTTTCATCACTAAACTGGATAAGGAAAGCCCGCTTTCTTGGCAATGACGTAACAGATCGGCGGCGTTTGCATAGGGATAAGGCACTTCGATTGGATGTTCTTCTTGCTGATTAAAATGTGCTTCATCTACAATAAAACCGCCACCAATGGAGTAATACGTTTGTTTGTATAATACTTCGGTGTCAGCCAATGCCGTAATGGTCATGCCGTTTTCGTGTAAGGGCAAAAAGGTTTTATGAAAAATCATGTCTGTTGCCGGATCGAATTTCGCCACTTGCTTGCCCTCAGCTAAAGGCAATTTAGCGGTTTTATTTACCTTGGCAATAAAACCGGGAATGCCTTCAATATCCACGTTATGAGGTAAGTAGCCGGCTAATCCCATGATAATCGCAATATCGGTGCTGTGGCCAAAACCGGTCATGGATAACGAACCGTACACATCCACTTGAATGTGTGTGACCTTTTCCAGCAAGTGGTGCTCAATCAAATCATCAATAAATTGTTTACCGGCTTTCATCGGGCCCACGGTGTGCGAACTGGAAGGGCCGATACCGATTTTAAACATATCAAAAACGCTAATCATTTTTTACTTATTACCCTTGCTGACGAGGCGAAATCGTCGGGCGTGTTTGGTTGAAACAGAACAAAGGAGACGCATTCTACGCTTATTTTGAAAATAATCCATAGCGCAACACGAGGGATCACAACGGTGCGTATCACAACCTAAAATGAACAATGTGCGCTCGGGTTTTTAGGTTAATCATCGACAAAATTCAGCTGTGTTTTACATTTACGGCAAAAATAGACCGCACTTTCACGTTGGATCTTATTGTGTCGGCGAAGGGTTAATTGGTACGTTTGGCAGGCGCAGCGGTAAGTAAAGGTTTTGCCTTGCACGGAAGACAGATCAAACTGATGGCAGGTATCGGCAGGTAGATGAAAAATCTCGTTCATGACAAATCGCCATTCTTTGCCGTGCGGCTGAACATGACCGAAATGTTGATAAACAATGAGATGAGCGAGTTCATGTAAGGAGACCTGCTGAATGAACTCCTCCGGATTTTCCAACATTAAAGTGCGGTTAAAACGGATGGCGTTTTTTTGTAAATGGGCAACACCGGCTTTCACGCCTCTTAGCTCATAATGAATTTGCGGAAAATGAAAAGGGTGTTTGAAGTAGTCTTCCGCCAGCTGCATACCGTGGTGCAGGCGGCGAAGAATTTGCATTTTTAGCATGCGAAAATGATGTTCTGTGTGCATAACCTGTTCTCTGATAAAGGCGAATAGATATCAGTCAATGGAGATTTTTCCGCTAAACAATATACCTTTATGTGGCGGTTGTCATGTATATCCAACCAATAGCGCAAGGTGAAATGTCTTGGGAAGAAAATGAAAACGGAGTTTGGCTGTATGAAAAAACGAAAGATAGTCTGCCGACACGGTTAAACCGCTTGCAACTTGAATAAACAAATAATAAACTTAGCTCAAAGTGGTGAAAAGTGGTTTTTTGTGGTGAATTTTGGATCGCAATCCCAAATTTAGCGCTATAAACAAGAAGAAGGTGTTTTTCATGTTTCGTGGTGCGTCGGCAGTCAATTTAGATGCGAAGGGGAGATTGGCTATCCCAACGCGCTATCGCGCCGAGCTTTTGGAACAAAATCAAGGGCAAATGGTTTGCACCGTGGACATTCGCCAGCCTTGTTTATTACTTTACCCTCTCCAAGAATGGGAGATGATTGAACAAAAACTGCTTGAACTTTCCAACTTCGATCCCGTACAACGCAGCCTACAACGGGTTATGTTGGGATACGCCACCGAATGTGAATTAGACAGTGCCGGTCGAATTTTGATCAGCGGTCCGTTACGCCAACACGCGAAATTGGAAAAGTCCATTATGTTGGTTGGGCAGTTGAATAAATTTGAAATTTGGAGCGAAGCCGAATGGCAAGCCCAAGTGGAAAAAGATATGGCACTGGGCGCAACAGAGACTTTTGCGCTATCGGAAAAATTAAAAACGCTGTCATTATAAGAGTTAAACTCACGGAACAGCGGCACTAGCAAAGATAAGCGGCGATTATGCCGCTCTATCTTCTTTTTAGATTATAATTTTATGTACCCTTGGTAGTCATGTATGGCCCTTTCAAATACATTTTCGTCAGCTGAACATTCAACCGTTTTGTTACATGAAACCGTTGAAGGGTTGGCATTGAAAGAAAATGGCATTTACATTGATGGGACATTCGGTCGAGGCGGACATTCCCGCTTGATTCTCTCCAAGTTAGCCGACAATGGCAAATTAATTGCCATCGATCGCGATCCTAAAGCTGTCGCAGAAGCTAAAAAAATTCAAGACCCACGTTTTCACATTGAACACAATACCTTTTCTGAAATTTTACCGATTTGTGAAAAATTAGGGTTAGTTGGCAAAATTGACGGGATTTTGCTTGATCTGGGCGTGTCTTCTCCGCAATTAGACGATGCCGCGCGTGGCTTCAGTTTTATGAAAGACGGGCCGTTAGATATGCGTATGGATAACAGTCAAGGAGTGTCTGCGGCTGAATGGTTACAGCAGGTTTCAGAACAGGATTTGGCGTGGGTTTTAAAAACCTTTGGTGAAGAGCGATTTGCAAAGAAAATTGCCTCAGCCATCGTGAATTACAATAAAAGTGCGGTGCAAAATGGCGGTAAATATTTAACGCGTACGTTACAACTCGCTGAATTAATTGCACAGGCTGTGCCATTTAAAGATAAACATAAACATCCTGCTACTCGAAGTTTTCAGGCGATCCGTATTTTTATTAATTCAGAGTTAGATGAGCTGGAAAAGGTCTTGCAGTCAGCATTAACTGTGTTAGCGCCGAGAGGGCGTTTATCGATTATCAGTTTCCATTCGTTGGAAGATCGCATGGTGAAACATTTTATGCGGAAACAAAGCCAAGGCGAGGCGATTCCAAAAGGTTTGCCTTTGCGTGAAGATCAAATTCAACGTAATCAACGCTTAAAAGTGATCGGTAAGGCGATGATGCCAAGTGAGGACGAAATTGCCCAAAATCCACGCGCGAGAAGTGCGGTGTTACGTATTGCAGAGAGATTAAGTTGATGTTGCAGAATAATGACAGATACCCGTTGCAAGAGATCATCATTGAAGACTTATTTACGTCTAATAAACTCGTGCTGATCTTGTTATTCGCCATTACCGCCAGCGCCCTTGGAACGGTTTGGATTACACATCAAACCCGTGGTTTGGTGGCGGAAAAAGGGGAATTGGTTTTGCAGCATCAAGCGCTTGAAAATGAGTTTTTAAATTTAAAATTAGAAGAAGCGACACTCAGCGATAACACGAGAATAGAAGCCATTGCCAAACAATTAGGTATGCAACGTGCCACATCAGAGCAAGAAGTCGTTATTCTTGAATAGTATGGAATGTGAGAGATATGGTGAAGTTTAATAAATCCTCTAAGTTACCTAAGCCCAAAAAAGCCACAAAAGGGGCATCTCATAGCAGTTCTGCGGTTAAGCCGAATAAACCGAAGGTTGTTTATGAAAAAAGCTTTTTACAAGCCCGTTATATTTCGGTGTTAAGTTTAATTCTTTTGGGATTAATCGCACTGGTTAGCCAAGCTGCCTATGTTCAAATCGTCAATGCCGATTCATTAATCGATGAAGCGGATAAACGTTCTTTGCGCAAACAAGAAATTCAGTTTGTGCGTGGTTCTATTTTAGATCGTAACGGTCAACTGTTGTCTGTTAGCGTGCCGATGTATTCTGTCGTGGCGGATCCGAAATTTATCTTTGATGAAAACGCATTGAAAGATAAAGAACGCTGGCAAAAATTGGCAGAAGCCTTGGGGATTTCTTATAGCAATTTGGTTAAACGGATAGAAAAAGATCCGAAATCTCGCTTTGTGTATTTATCTCGTCAAATTTCACCGACCCTTGCACAATATGTAAAAGAGTTAAAAATTACCGGTATCGTTTTGAAATCGGAAGCGCGTCGCTTTTATCCTCGCGTGGAAGAAACCGCCCATTTGATTGGTTATACCAATATTGATGGCACAGGTATTGAGGGCATTGAAAAAAGCTTCGATTCCATGTTGGTGGGTAAATCCGGTTCCATGACATATCGTAAAGATAGATTCGGTAACATTGTTGAAAATATTTCCGATGTGAAGAAATATGATGCGCAAGACGTGACCTTGAGCATTGATGAAAAATTACAATCCATGGTTTATCGCGAAATTAAGAAAGCGGTCGCCGAGAATAAAGCCGAATCCGGTACGGCGGTGTTGGTGGATGTGCGCACCGGTGAAGTTTTAGCAATGGCGAATGCCCCTTCTTATAACCCAAATAATCGTGTGGGAGTAAAATCCGAGTTAATGCGTAACCGCGCGATTACCGATACCTTTGAGCCGGGTTCTACGGTAAAACCGTTCGTGGTTTTAACCGCACTTCAACGTGGCGTAGTGCGTCGTGATGAAATTATTAATACCGGCCCGTTAATCTTGAACGGCCATGAAGTCAAAGATGTGGCACCGCGTGATCAGTTAAGTTTAGATGGCATTTTAGAAAACTCCAGTAACCGCGGTGTGAGCCGTTTAGCGTTACGTATGCCACCGAGTGCTTTAATGGAAACCTATCAAAATGCCGGTTTAGGTAAGCCGACAGATTTAGGTTTGATTGGCGAACAATCCGGTTTGTTGAATGCTAACCGTGCTCGTTGGTCTGATATTGAGCGTGCTAACGTAGCCTATGGCTATGGTTTGAATGCAACGCCATTACAAATTGCTCGTGCTTATGTCACTTTAGGTAGCTTTGGTATTTATCGCCCACTATCTATTACAAAAGTCGATCCGCCGGTAATTGGTCATCGTGTGTTCTCTGAAAAAATTACACGTGAAGTCGTCAACATGATGGAAAAAGTCGCAATTAAAAATGGCCGTGCGATGGTTGAAGGCTATCGTGTCGGCATCAAAACCGGTACGGCGAAGAAATTGGAAAATGGCCGCTATGTAGATAAATACGTGGCTTATACCGCAGGTATCGCACCAATTACCGACCCACGTTATGCTTTGGTGGTGCTGATTAATGATCCGAAAGCAGGGCAGTACTATGGGGGGGCAATTTCCGCACCGGTATTTTCCAGCATCATGAGTTATGCGTTGCGTAGCAACAACGTACCGCCGGATGGCATTGAAACAGATAAAACAACGAAACGCACTGTTCGTTTGAATAGTAAAAAATCAAGTGAAGTCAACTAAATTTGACTAAATTCAATATAAAGTGCGGTGCGTAAATAAAACGTTTTTCACTCATTCATTGAGAAAACATTATGTATCGATTAACTCATCTTCTCGGGATTCACATAGCAGAAAATGTGAATCTCACCGAAATGACATTAGACAGTCGAACTGCAAAGGCCGGCTGTCTTTTTGTTGCAATTAAAGGACATCAAACCGATGGTCGTCAATATATTCCGCAAGCGTTGCAAAATGGCGCAAGTGCGGTCATTTTTGAGGCTGATTCTGAGGCGCAACATCTTCAGGTGCGCTACGAGCAACAGATTCCACTCATTGCGTTTTACCGTTTAAGCGAACATTTATCCCATCTTGCGGATGTGTTTTATGGACAGCCTTCCAAGCGTTTAACGTTGATTGGGGTAACCGGTACCAACGGCAAAACGACAACCGCGCAACTCTTGGCACAGTGGACACAGATTTTAGGCCATACCAGCGCCGTAATGGGCACTATTGGTAATGGACTATATGGTCGAGTTAAAGAAGCAACCAATACCACAGGATCCGCCATAGAAATTCAAGCATCACTGGCGGAGTTTGTGGCACAAGGCGCAGATTTTGCGGCGATTGAAGTGTCCTCTCACGGTTTGGTACAACATCGTGTAGAGGCGGTACATTTCAGTGCCGCGGTGTTCACGAATTTAAGTCGCGATCATCTGGATTACCATCACACGATGGAAAATTATGCCGCAGCAAAAAAACGTTTATTCACCGAATTAGATAGCCGCCATCACATCATTGATGCGGATGATCCCGTTGGTGCAACATGGTTAAGTGAGATGCCGGAGGCGGTTGCGGTCAGTAGCAAGGCAGATTTTGTTCCACAACAAGCCAAATGGTTGAAAGCGGTAAATGTCTCCTTTAACCACAAAGGCGCCAGTATTCAATTTGAATCCTCTTGGGGCAACGGTGAATTACAAAGTGCACTTATCGGCGCATTCAACGTCAGTAATTTATTGTTGGTCATGGCAACCTTGTTGGCGCTTGGTTATGACTTAGCCGAACTTATTCGTAGCGCACATAAATTAACCGGTGTCTGTGGTCGGATGGAAGTGCTGCATACTCCGCATAAACCGACCGTGATCGTGGATTACGCGCACACGCCGGACGCGTTGGAAAAAGCGTTACAGGCAGCACGGTTACATTGCCATGGTAAGCTTTGGTGTATTTTCGGCTGCGGTGGTGATCGCGATAGTGGTAAACGTCCGTTGATGGCGAAAATTGCCGAGCAGTTGGCGGATAAGGTGATTGCGACAGATGACAACCCGCGTACAGAAGATCATACGCAAATTATGGCGGATATTTTAAAAGGGTTTATTCATCCGCAAGCCGTGCAAGTGATACATCAACGTGAAGAGGCCATTGCCACTGCGATTCAAAGTGCGGTGGAAAATGACGTTATTTTAATTGCCGGCAAAGGGCATGAAGACTATCAAATTATTGGCAAAACGAAGCATCATTTTTCCGATCAGGAAGTTGCCCGTCATTATTTATCTCAGTAATAAAAATTATGATTACATTATCTCTCTCTCAAATCGCCTCCATTTTAGAGGCACAGCTTATCGGTGATGGCAACGTGACTGTCGAAAACGTGAGTACAGACAGCCGTAAAACCGTCAATAATGGGTTGTTTTTTGCGTTGAAAGGCGAAAATTTTGATGCACATGACTACGTTATGAAAGCGGCTGAACAAGGTTGTGTTGCCGCCGTGGTTGAACATCCAACAGAGGGCAATATTGCCCAATTAATTGTGAAAGACAGCCGTCTTGCCTTAGGGCAGCTTGCCAAATGGTTGCGTGAGAAAATCAATCCGAAAGTGGTGGCGATGACAGGGTCTTCGGGCAAAACCACGGTAAAAGAAATGACGGCCTCTATCTTGCAACAAAGTGCGGTGGATTTTGACGACGTTTTATTTACCCAAGGCAATTTTAATAACGACATCGGTGTTCCGCTGACGTTATTACGTTTAACCGAAAAACATAAATTTGCAGTGATTGAACTTGGTGCCAATCATATTGGTGAAATTGCCTATACCACCGCCTTGGCGCAGCCTGATGTGGCGTTAGTCAATAATGTCATGGCAGCCCATTTGGAAGGTTTTGGTTCTCTTGACGGCGTTGCAACAGCGAAAGGCGAAATTTTCCGCGGATTAACCCAGCATGGCGTCGCTATTATTAATAAGGCACATAACTATTCACAAAAATGGCAGGCAGAGATTGGTGATCATTCGGTGCAATATTTTGCTTACGATGATCCGAAAGCCGATTATTATGCCGAAAACATCGTATTTTCCGGACAAGGAGCGGCTTTCATCTTACACACGCCACAAGGCAATGTGCAGATTGATTCACCGTATTTAGGTGAGCACAACGTATCAAATGTTTTAGCCGCGACAGCGCTGACAATGAATGTGGGTGCGACGTTAGCGCAGGTCAAAAAAGGGTTGGAAACGCCATCTTTGGTGAAAGGGCGTTTGTTCCCGATCGTCCCTTGTGAAAATCTTTTGCTCCTCGATGATAGCTATAATGCGAATGTAGGTTCCATGAAATCAGCAATTTCTGTGTTGCAAAAATATTCGGCATTTCGCGTCTTTGTTGTTGGTGATATGGCAGAATTAGGCGATAATACACCGCTTTGTCATCAAGACGTGGGCGAGTTCGCCCGTGCTGCCAAATTGGATTTGGTGATTTCATTTGGACGTGACAGTGCCGCCATAAGTGCGGTCAATTTAGGTCGTCATTTTACCGATAAAACAGAACTTGTCGCTTATTTAACACCAATTATTAAACAACAATTAACACAACAAAAAGTCGTTGTTTTGGTGAAGGGATCACGCAGTATGAAAATGGAAGACGTGATCGATTTATTAAAGGGTAATTTTTTATGTTAGTTTGGATTGCTGAGTTTCTCACCAAATACAATTCTGATTTCCATGTCATTTCCTACATTACCGTGCGTGCTATTTTAGCGTTGCTCACGGCACTTTTATTGTCCTTATGGATCGGTCCGAAGGTTATTCGTCGTTTACAACTGCTGAAGTTTGGCCAAGTCGTACGCGATGACGGCCCTGAAAGTCACTTTGCCAAAAAAGGGACACCGACCATGGGCGGTGTCATGATTCTCTTTGCCATCGGTGTGAGCACATTATTATGGGCGGATTTAAGAAACCCCTATGTTTGGTTTAGCTTGTTTGTTTTATTCGGCTACGGCGCTGTTGGCTTTGTGGACGATTACCGTAAAATTACCCGTAAAAGCACAGACGGATTAGTGGCGCGTTGGAAATATTTTTGGCTGTCTGTGGTGGCATTGGTGGCTGTGTTTGGTATGTATGCCATGGGGCAAGATACCGATGCGACACGCCTTGTCGTGCCGTTCTTTAAAACGGTGATGCCTCAGCTAGGCATTTTCTATATTGTATTAGCTTATTTTGTGATTGTCGGTTCCAGTAATGCCGTGAACTTAACGGATGGGTTAGATGGTTTGGCGATTGTGCCGACCATCATGGTCGCCGGTGCATTTGCATTGGTGGCATGGGCAACCGGGAACATTAACTTCGCTGAATATTTACACATTCCGTACATTAAATTTAGTGCTGAGTTAGTGGTATTCTGTACTGCCATTGTGGGTGCCGGTCTCGGTTTCTTATGGTTTAACACTTACCCTGCGCAAGTGTTTATGGGCGATGTCGGCTCATTAGCATTGGGCGGCGCGTTAGGCGTGATTGCCGTCTTAGTTCGCCAAGAATTTCTATTGCTGATCATGGGCGGTGTGTTCGTCATGGAAACGCTGTCCGTGATTTTACAAGTGGGTTCCTACAAATTGCGTAACAAACAACGCATTTTCCTGATGGCACCGATTCATCATCATTTCGAGAAAAAAGGCTGGCCGGAGCCACGTGTTATTGTGCGTTTCTGGATCATTTCCTTAATGCTGGTATTAATTGGTTTAGTGACCTTAAAACTACGTTAATCATACCTAAAAGCGCGGTCATTTTTGAGAGAGAATTTCATGCAATATCAAGATAAAAAAGTCACTGTTATCGGACTGGGCAAAACAGGGTTATCCTGTGTTGATTTTCTGCGCGCTAAGCACGCGGAAGTTCGTGTCATGGATACGCGCAACGCACCGGCAGGGGCAGATCAACTTGATAAAACCATTCCTCTGCATACCGGCAGTTTAAACCAGCAATGGCTCTTAGAAAGCGATTTGATCGTGATTAGCCCGGGTCTTGCGGTAAAAACGCCAGAAATTCAGACCGCACTTCAAGCCGGTGTCGAAGTTGTCGGCGATATTGAGCTGTTCTGTCGAGAAGCGGATAAACCGATTGTGGCGATTACCGGCTCCAACGGCAAAAGCACCGTGACTACCTTAGTAGCAGAAATGGCAAAAGCCGCCGGATTAAGCGTTGGCATGGGCGGAAATATTGGTATTCCTGCGCTTTCTCTCTTAAATCAATCGCATGATATTTACGTTTTGGAGCTTTCCAGCTTCCAGTTAGAAACCACCTATTCGCTAAAAACTGTGGCGGCAACGGTGTTGAACGTCACCGAAGATCATATGAATCGTTACGTGGATTTACAGGATTATCGCCAGGCGAAATTAAAAATCTACGATAATTGCCAAACGGCGGTGGTTAACGGAGAAGACCCGCTCACCCTGCCAACTACGCAACACCCGGAAAAACAAGTGAGTTTTGCGGAACATCATGCGGATTATTGGCTGAAAAACGAAAACCGGAAAACCTATTTAATGGCGCGTGATGAGGTGATTTTAGCTTGTGATGAAATGAAATTAACCGGTCGCCATAATTACATGAATGCCTTGGCTGCGATTGCCTTGGCGCAAGCTGCCGGCATTAATTTGTTGGGAATTCAGACCGCACTTCGCGAGTTCGGTGGCTTGGAACACCGTTTCCAAGTGGCGCATATGGCGAACGGCGTGCGTTGGATCAATGATTCAAAAGCAACCAATGTCGGTAGTACGGTTGCTGCATTAACCGGTTTACAGGTCGCCGGGAAACTCTATTTATTGTTAGGTGGAGATGGCAAAGGCGCAGATTTTTCAGCTCTGGCAACCTTAATTAATCAGCCGCATATTTATTGTTATTGCTTTGGCCGTGATGGCAAAGCGTTAGCGGATCTTACCTCACAAAGCCGCTTATTCGACACCATGGAACAAGCCATCGCGGCAATCCGTCCGCAATTACAAGCAGGCGACATGGTGTTGTTATCCCCGGCGTGTGCCAGTTTGGATCAATTTCCGTGTTTTGAAGCACGCGGTGAAGAGTTCACGCGATTGGCACAGTTAAGCTCATCACTAAGTTAGGACAGATGAGGAAAATACATGGGATTTTGGGATCAGTTTAAAGCGCGTAGCGTGCAAGCAACCACCGTAACGCCAAGCAGTTCGTTGTACGACCGCACGTTGCTTTGGTTGTATTTAATCTTGCTATTAATTGGGCTATTGGCAGTATCCTCAGCCTCTATTCCGGTGGGGACCCGTTTGTATAGTGATGCGTTCTATTTTGCCAAGCGCGATGTGCTTTACATTATCCTTTCCTGTGTGACCTGTTATTTTGCGCTACAAATTCCCATGGAAAAGTGGGAAAAATGGCATGTTAAACTCTTTGGCGTGGCTTTGGTGTTGCTTTTTCTCGTGATGATTCCTGGGATCGGACGGGAAGTGAATGGCGCACGCCGTTGGATCCCGATGGTTTTATTTAATTTCCAACCGGCGGAATTTGCTAAGTTAGCCTTAACCTGTTTCCTCGCCAGTTATTTTACCCGACGTTATGATGAAGTGCGGAGTCGCAAATTAAGTGCGTTCAAGCCTTTTATCGTGATGGGCGTGATGGGCTGTTTCCTTTTAGTACAACCAGACTTGGGCAGTGCCGTTGTCTTATTTATTATCACCTTTGGCCTATTATTTATCGTAGGTGCCAACTTTTGGCAGTTTATCGGGTTAATTGGCGTGGGCTTGTTGCTGTTTGTGTGGTTGGTGCTGACATCCGCATACCGTCTAAAACGGATTACCGGCTTTATGGATCCTTTCAAAGACCCTTACGGTACCGGTTTTCAATTATCTAACTCGTTAATGGCATTCGGTCGTGGTGGCTTTTTCGGCGAAGGGTTAGGCAATTCCGTATTGAAATTGGAATATTTGCCGGAAGCACACACTGACTTCGTCATGGCGATTGTGGGCGAAGAGTTCGGCTTTTTTGGGATTTTTATTATTATTGCGCTACTTGGCTTATTGGTTTTTCGCGCCATGAAAATTGGGCGTGAGTCCTTAATTCTGGAACAGCGTTTTAAAGGCTTTTTGGCTTTCGGGATCAGTTTTTGGATTTTCTTCCAAGGCTTTGTGAATTTAGGGATGGCGCTGGGGATGTTACCGACCAAAGGGCTTACCTTTCCACTCGTCAGTTACGGGGGCTCCAGTATTATCATTATGTCGGTGACTATTGGTATGCTCCTGCGCATTGATCACGAAAATCGCCTCATGCGTGGTGGTCAAGCAAGATTGCGGGATGACTAAGAACCTAAGTGCGGTCGGTTTTTTAAATATTTTTAGAGAAAAGAGATGGGTAAGAAATTATTAGTGATGGCAGGTGGAACAGGCGGACATGTTTTCCCTGCCATTGCCGTTGCACAAGAATTACAACAGCAAGGTTGGGAAATTCGCTGGCTGGGCACCAAAGATCGTATGGAAGCCCAACTCGTACCAAAACATGGCATTCCCATTGAATTTATCCAAATTTCAGGTTTACGCGGCAAGGGCATCAAGAGTTTATTATTGGCGCCTTTTGCGATTTTGCGCGCGGTGTGTCAGGCGCGTAAGATTATTCAACAATATCAACCCAATGCGGTATTAGGCATGGGGGGCTATGTTTCGGGCCCGGGCGGTATTGCAGCAAAACTTTGCGGCGTGCCAGTGGTATTGCATGAACAAAATGCCATTGCGGGGTTAACCAATCACTGGTTGTCGAAAATTGCAGCTCGTGTATTACAGGCATTTCCCAATGCCTTTCCTCATGCCGAAGTGGTGGGTAATCCGGTACGTCGTGATTTATTCCAAACCGAATCGCCGGAAACACGTTTTGCTGCCCGTGATAAAATCTTGCGTATTTTAGTTGTCGGTGGCAGCCAAGGGGCGCGCGTGTTAAATCAAACTGTGCCAAAAGTCGCAGAGAAACTCAGTGCTCAAGGTTTGGAGATTTATGTGCGTCACCAAGTAGGCAAGGGCAATTTAGCAGGCATTGAGGAAATTTATCAGGCAAACCAAAATGGCGTGGCGACTGAATTTATCGATGATATGGCAGAAGCTTATGCCTGGGCGGACATTGTGATTTGTCGTTCTGGCGCATTGACGGTGTGCGAATTGGCGGCAGTCGGTGTACCGGCTATTTTCGTGCCTTTCCAACATAAAGACCGTCAGCAATTTTTGAATGCCAAATATTTAGCGGATGCAGGGGCTGCGCTGATCATTGAGCAACCGGAATTTACCGAAGCGCGTCTGTTGAATGCGTTAACCCCATTGTTGGCAGATCGTGAAACATTATTAGCCATGGCGTTAAAGGCAAAAAGCAAGGCAACACCGTTAGCGGCTAAGCGGGTCGCTGACGTGATTGAAGACGTGGCAAATTAAATTAAAAGTGCGGTCGTTTTTTCAATTATTTTGCGCGACCGAGTAAGAAGGACAGATTCATGGATAACTATCATCAACAGATTAGAGACATCATTCCGGAAATGCGCCGAGTGAAGCAAATTCATTTTATTGGTATCGGTGGCGCGGGGATGTGTGGTATTGCCGAAATTTTATTGAATGAGGGGTATCATATTTCGGGGTCGGATATTGCGGAAAGTGCGGTGACTCAGCGTTTAACTCGTGCAGGTGCTAAAGTATTTATTGGGCATAAAGCAGAAAACATTGCCGGTGCCAGCGTGGTGGTGATTTCTTCTGCGATTCGTGATGGTAACCCTGAAGTGGTGGCGGCAAAAGAAGCACGCATTCCGGTGATTCAACGTGCGCAAATGTTGGCGGAATTAATGCGTTTTCGTCATGGTATTGCCGTGGCAGGTACGCACGGTAAAACGACGACCACCGCGATGGTTTCTATGATTTATGCAGAAGCCGGTTTGGATCCGACTTTTGTGAATGGCGGTTTGGTGAAATCTGCCGGGACGAATGCGCATTTAGGGCGTAGCCGTTATTTGATTGCCGAGGCCGATGAAAGTGATGCCTCTTTCTTGCATTTGCAGCCGATGATTTCTATCGTGACCAATATTGAGCCGGATCATATGGATACCTATCACGGTGATTTTGATGAAATGAAGCAAACCTATGTGAATTTCTTACATAATTTGCCGTTTTATGGATTAGCCGTGTTATGTGCTGATGATGCCGATTTAATGAGCTTGGTGCCGCAAGTTGGGCGTCAGGTGATTACTTATGGTTTCAGTGAGAATGCCGATTATCGCATCGAAGATTATCAACAAACCGGTTTCCAAGGCCATTACACGGTGATTTGCCCGAACGGTGAACGTATTGATGTCTTGCTGAATGTGCCAGGACGCCATAATGCCTTAAATGCGACGGCCGCGTTGGCGGTAGCCAAAGAAGAAGGCATCAAAAACGAAGCGATTTTAGCCGCATTAGCTGATTTCCAAGGGGCTGGTCGCCGTTTCGATCAGTTAGGGCAATTTATTCGTCCGAACGGTAAAGTGATGCTGGTGGACGATTATGGTCATCACCCGACAGAAGTGGGCGTCACCATTCAAGCCGCACGCCAAGGCTGGGAGAATAAACGGATTGTGATGATTTTTCAACCGCACCGTTATTCCCGCACCCGCGATTTATTTGATGACTTTGTGCAAGTCTTATCTCAGGTCGATGCCTTGATTATGTTGGATGTGTATCCCGCCGGTGAAGCACCGATTGTGGGGGCAGATAGTAAAGCATTATGTCGTTCTATTCGCAATCTTGGCAAAGTGGATCCGATTTTGGTGTCTGATACGACACAATTAGGAGACGTGCTTGATCAAATTATTCAAGATGGCGATTTAATTTTGGCGCAAGGCGCCGGCAGCGTGAGCAAGCTTTCACGCCAGTTAGTCGAATGTTGGACAAAAGAGTAAGTGGATAGCGAGATGAGTAAAACCTTAAAACAAGAAAAAATTGCCGTATTATTGGGCGGAACCTCAGCCGAACGTGAGGTGTCTTTAAATTCAGGAACTGCCGTATTAAACGCATTGCGTAAACAGGGGTATGATGCTTACCCGATTGATCCGAAAACTTTTCCGGTGGCAACACTAAAAGAACAAGGCTTTGATCGTGTGTTTAATATTTTACATGGTCGCGGTGGTGAGGACGGCACGATGCAAGGGTTGTTGGAGCAAATCGGTATTCCTTACACCGGTTGCGGCGTGATGGCGTCTGCGCTGACCATGGATAAAATGCGCACGAAAATGTTATGGAAAGCCTTTGGTCTGCCTGTCGCTGAGATGGAAATCGTGACAGTGGAAAATCGAGCAACCTTAAACCCTGAGGTAGTGGTCAAAAAATTAGGCTTGCCGTTGATGGTGAAACCCTCTTTAGAAGGGTCTAGTGTGGGGTTAACCAAAGTGAAAACGATGGAAGAATTGGAAAGTGCGGTGGATTTTGCGCTTAAATTTGATCGCACCGTACTGATTGAAGAATGGCTTGCCGGTGATGAATTTACTGTGCCGGTACTGAATAACGAAGTGTTACCTTCCATTAAAATCGTGCCGGAAGGTGAGTTCTATGATTATGATGCGAAATACATTTCTGATAATACGCAATATTTTTGTCCGGCAGGGTTAAGCGATGAACGTGAGCAGGAGCTTCGCCATTTAGTAAAACAGGCCTATGATGTGGTGGGATGTCGTGGTTGGAGCCGTATTGATGTGATGGCAGATGCGGAAGGAAAGTTCCGTCTGGTAGAGGTGAACACGAATCCTGGTATGACGAGTCACAGTTTGTTCCCAAAATCAGCTGCAACGGTTGGGTATTCTTTTGAACAGTTGGTTGAGAAAATTTTAGAGTTGAGTGCGGAATGAATTTACTAAAACGCAAAACCACACAAAATATAAGATATGGTGAGCCAAAATCAAAAGTTTTTGTGCAAATTAAATTATTACTTGTGCTATTATGCGTTGGCATCGCGTTCTATTCTTATTCAAATTGGCAAAGTTTTCTAGAAAAATTAGATAGTAAGCCTATCAGTGCATTTGCATTAGTCGGTACACCAACCTTTACGACGGATGCGGATGTGCGTGATGTTTTATTGAAAATGGGTGGGTTAAAAGGCTTTTTCGGTCAGGATGCCGACATTATTCGTGAGCAAATTGAAACAATGCCTTGGGTAAAAGGGGCGGTTGTGCGAAAAATGTGGCCGAATAAGTTAAGCATTTGGGTGACAGAGTATAAGCCTGTTGCGATTTGGAACGAAAGCGATTTTCTCTCTGATGATGGCGTCGTTTTCCAGCTGCCCATGAATAAACTCAAAGATACGCATCTCCCGCGTCTAGCCGGTCCGGATTTCCAAAGTGAAAAAGTGCTTGATGCCTGGAATAGAATTTATGCTGATTTGAAACAAAAAGGCTTAACTTTAAAAGCGGTTGCCATTGATGCGCGTGGTGCATGGAAAGTCGTATTAGATAATGATGTGGTACTGAAACTTGGGCGAGGCGACTGGAAAAGCAAACTCGAGCGTTTCGTTACGATTTATCCACAGATTGAAATTCCTGAAAATAAGCGATTATCTTACGTTGATTTACGTTACGCCTCCGGTGCTTCGGTAGGCATGGTGGATGCTAATTAAATATTAATAGTGAAGTTAAAAAATGTCTAAAATTGTGGAATCAAAGACTATTGTAGGATTGGAAGTCGGTACATCAAAAGTGGTTGCCGTGGTGGGTGAGGTATTGCCTGATGGCGTGGTAAACGTGCTTGGTGTCGGCAGTTGCCCTTCTAAAGGAATTGATAAAGGAAGCATTACGGATCTCAATGCAGTAGTGACTTCAATTCAACGCGCCATTGAAGCGGCTGAATCGGTGGCTGACTGCCGTATTATGAGCGTAACGCTAGCTATTACCGGTGAACATATTCAAAGTCTAAATGAAAATGGCTTTGTGCCGATTGCCGAAGGCGAAGTCACACAAGATGAAATTGATTCTGCGATTCACACAGCCAGTTCGGTGAAAATGCCGGAAGGGTTGTCTTTGTTGCACATTATTCCACAAGAATTTGCCGTTGATAAGCAAATGAATATTAAAAATCCATTGGGTTTGCAAGGTGTGCGCTTAAAAGCACAGACCCATTTAATTGCTTGTCATCAGGATTGGCTAAACAATCTGAAAAAAGCGGTAGAACGTTGCAAATTAAAAGTGGAGAAAATTGTCTTTTCCGGTTTGGCTTCAAGTTATTCTGTATTGACTGAAGATGAAAAAGATTTGGGCGTCTGCTTAATTGATTTCGGTGCCGGCACCATGGATATTATGGTGTATATTAACGGGGCATTGCGCTTTAGTAAGGTGATTCCTTACGCCGGTAATCGTGTGACCGATGATATTGCTTATGCTTGTGCGACCTCAAGAATGGAGGCTGAAAGCATTAAAGTGAATCATGGTAGTGCATTCTGTCCACCGAAACATCATGCGGATAAAAAAATTGAGGTCTCTAGCATTGGTGGGCGTGGTCCGCGCACATTGACTCGCGAACAACTTTCGATGGTGACATCTGCCCGCTATAAAGAATTATTAGGTTTAGTTAAAAATGAACTTCTTTATTTAAAAGCGGACTTAGATTCTAAAAATATGAAATGTGAGCTTATTGCCGGCATTGTCATCACCGGTGGTGGCGCACAAATTGAAGACTTAAAAGAATGTGCCGCCGAGGTATTCGGTACTCACGCTCAAGTGCGTATTGGTAGCCCGTTAAATATTACCGGTCTTACGGATTACGTTAATAAACCACAATATGCAACAGTCATTGGATTATTGCAATATGGACATAGTAATGAAGATGAAGGTCCAATCAATGAGGAGCATACCGATAGCGGATTTTTAAGTGCTTGTGGCAATATCATGAAAAAAATTTTTAATAAAGTGCGGTCGGAATTTTGAGAATTTTGATTTTTCATCTACAATATGAACAATTTGGGTTTAATACGCCGATAATTTGTCGGCACTAACGGAGAATAGGTAATTATGTTTGAGCCGGTAGATTACGATCTTGGTGAAATGAGTGGTGCGTTGATTAAAGTCGTCGGTGTTGGTGGTGGCGGCGGTAACGCGATTAATCATATGGTTGCAAATATGCAGCAAAAAAATGCCGGTAATATGATTACTGACGATGCTCTATTTAACACCGATGAGCATGGTAAGATTGAATTCTATTCTGTGAATACAGATGCTCAAGCGCTTCGTAAGAGTCAAGCCCAACAAACCGTTCAAATCGGCGCGAATACAACGAAAGGATTAGGTGCCGGTGCAAACCCAAATGTCGGTCGTAAAGCAGCGGAAGATGATCAAGATGCCATTCGTAAAATGTTAGAAGGTGCGGATATGGTATTTATCGCTGCCGGTATGGGCGGTGGTACAGGTACCGGTGCAGCACCGATCGTGGCTCAAATTGCAAAAGAATTAGGTGTTCTTACCGTCGCTGTGGTGACAAAGCCGTTTGTATTCGAAGGTAAGAAACGGATGATGTTTGCTGAAATGGGAATTAAAGAGTTATCGAAATATGTGGATTCTCTTATTATCATCCCTAATGAGCAATTAACGAAGGCTATGCCAAAAAATGCCACATTGATACAAGCATTTTCCGCCGCAAATGATGTGTTGAATAATTCTGTGACCGGTATTTCCGATATGATCACCTCTCCAGGGTTGATTAACGTGGACTTCGCTGACGTGCGTACCGTGATGTCAGAAATGGGACAAGCAATGATTGGCTTTGGTGCAGCACAAGGTCCACAAGGAGAGGGGCGTGCTGAAGAGGCTGCAAAAATTGCAGTGAAAAGCGATCTATTAGAACGTGTGGATTTATCCGGTGCGAAAGGTGTTTTAGTTAATATTACTTGTGGTATGGATTTGGGATTATCTGAATTCAACGCTGTAGGTGAGACCGTGAGAGGATTTGCTTCGGAAGAGGCAACAGTGGTCATCGGTACGACATTAGTGCCGGATATGGTTGATGAAATTCGTGTAACTATTGTTGCGACCGGTATCGGCGAGCCTGAAACGCCGGAAATTCAAATTCCTGCTCGTCCTCAGACTGTACAGGGAAATACTCAACCGGGTCTTCAACCGATTAGTACAGCCTTTGGTAGTTTGGGAACTCGGGCGCCAAATTATGGTCAGATAACACAAGATAACGTATCTGAACGTGGTCAACAAAAGCCGGAAGATAAACCTATTCCTGCTAATGTCGATTCACTGTTTAATGTACGCGATTTTATGCGTAATAATGACAAATAGAGAGTATTATGATTAAGCAAAGAACCTTAAAACAAAGCATTAAAGTCACCGGTGTTGGCTTGCATAGCGGTAACAAAGTTACTCTGATTTTGCGCCCGGCAATGCCGAATACTGGGGTGGTCTATTGCCGTACTGATTTGAATCCGCCGGTGACATTCCCGGCTAACGCAAATTCAGTGCGTGATACAATGCTTTGTACTTGCTTAGTGAATGAACAAGGTGTGCGTATTTCAACGGTTGAACATCTTAATGCCGCATTGGCTGGATTAGGTATTGATAATGTGATTGTTGAAGTAGATGCACCGGAAATTCCAATTATGGATGGTAGTGCAAGTCCATTTATTTATTTATTACTTGATGCAGGCATTGAAGAACAAAATGCACCGAAGAAGTTTATTCGTATTAAACAAAAAGTACGCGTAGAAGATGGTGATAAATGGGCTGAATTTTCTCCTTATAACGGTTTCCGTTTAGATTTTACGATTGATTTTAATCACCCGGCAATTAGCAAAAATGTACGTAATTATGTGTTGGATTTTTCTGCACAGGCTTTTGTACAACAAATTAGTCGTGCCAGAACCTTTGGTTTTATGAAGGATATTGAATACCTTCAATCCCAAGGCTTAGCTTTAGGCGGTAGCTTGGATAATGCCATTGTGCTTGATGATTACCGCATTTTGAATGAAGACGGTTTACGTTTTAAAGATGAATTGGTACGTCACAAAATGTTAGATGCGATCGGTGATTTGTATATGTGTGGTTATAACATCATCGGTGATTTCAAAGCCTACAAATCAGGTCATGGTTTGAATAATAAATTATTAAGAGCGGTATTGGATAATCAAGAAGCGTGGGAGTTTGTTACCTTTGAAGACAAACAACAAGTTCCACAAGGTTATGCTGCACCGGCTCAAATCTTAATTTAATATCTAAAATAGTCGGTTATAAAAAACTATATTTCATTAGAAATATAGCTTTTTTTGTATCACGTTTTATTAGTTAATCGACATAAACAAGGCTACTTCATGAAAAGTAGCCTTTTTATTATAGCCAGCCAAAGTCTGGCTATAAAAACCATACGCAACATATATGGAGCCAAATAGCTTAAGCGATGAACAGAAAAATCCTCGCGATATAATGAATAAGGCTGACAACCGAAATTCAACATTATAGGAGGATTATTTACCCCTCGTAGCGTGCATCTTGATGCACGAATAATTAACCTCGATGCGTAATTCACGATTTCATGCGTAGCGTGCATCTTGTGCGCGAATGATTAACACTCGGATGTGTAATTCACGATTTTATGCGTAGCGTGCAACTTGTTGCACGAATGATTAACCTCGATGCGTAATTCACGATTTTATGCGTAGCGTTCATCTTGATGCACGACCAAATAACGCACGGAACGTTATTTAACTCTTTCGGGCATTCATGATTTCGTGCAACAAGTTGCACGCTACGATTCATTTAAAATAGTGATATGAAAATAAACACGGTGACCGGTTTTCACAAGCCCCTTTTAGGGCTTGTGAAGTATAGGCCCTTATATGGGAATAGGGGAGCCTAAAAACCGCACGTTTTACGTGCGGATTGTTATTTGGGATTAAATCTAATCTAAATTACAAGTATCCAAACAGGGTTGTGAAGATATAACCGAAGATACAGGAGGTAATTACACCGATTAAGCCCGGTAAAATAAAGCTGTGGTTGATGACAAATTTACCGATGTGGGTGGTGCCGGAGCGGTCAAATTGAATCGCTGCCAAGTCGCTTGGGTAGGTTGGTAAAATGTAGTAACCGTAACACGCTGCGGCGAAGGCAAGAATAATCGCCGGGTCAACACCGATACCTAATGCCAGTGGTACGAATGCCACTAATGCCGCCGCTTGGGAGTTAACGAATTTAGAGATTAATAGTAGCATTACAGCATAAGTCCAAGGGTGAGCTTTTACAACGTCCCCTAATGCCGCTTTCATCATTGGTGTATGGACGGTAAACATGGTTTCTGCCATCCAAGAAATCCCGAATACTGCCACTAATGCAATCATACCGGAACGGAAGATTTCATTTTTACTGATTTTACCGGCGTCGGTTTTTGTAAAGATGATTATTAATGCACCAGCCAATAACATGAAGATTTGAATAACATGAACCATGCCTAAATTGACTTTTTTCTTCACTGAGTCTTTTAAGACGATTGTCGCGTTTTCAATGGTTTCTGTTTTATCGCCGGCAGTAATGACAACATTGTTATCTTGTAAAGCAACAGTTTGGGTTAATGTACCTTTGTTGTCGTAAATCTCAACGCTGTCATAAGCGGTTTTTGCTTTAGCTTTGTTGTCTTTAACATCAAGCGCAACTTTACCGTCTTTGGCTACGGCAAGAATTTTACCGTCTTTCACGTTAAAGCTTTTGACTGCTTTATCGCCTGAAAGTACTTCAACTACCTGCGCGGGTGTACTTTTCTCGAAAGATGGACGCAATTCTTTGAAATAACCCAATAAGGCAACCACTAAAATGGCACCGAAGAAAATCCACATCGCATTCCAGCTGGATTGTGGTAATTTTTTATCGAGTAGGGAAGCGCTGTCGCCATACACATATTTTTTGAATTCAGGATCTTTTAATTTTTCTTGGAATTCTTGGTCTTTATCTAAATCTTTACCACGGAACCAGCTGAAGATACCGATGGCTAACACACCACAAAGGGTGGATGGCACAGTGATTTTTAATAAATCTAAGTAACCGTCAAAGCCGGCTAAATGGTTTTGTGCATTCACTAAGAAAGCCGTTAAGGTGACGACCGCAACGGAAACCGGGGAAGCGATGATACCCATTTGTGAGGCGATGGAACTTGCTGCCATTGGGCGTTCCGGACGAATGTCGTTTTTAATCGCGATATCGTAAATAATCGGTAACATGGTATAAACCACATGGCCGGTACCACAAAGAATCGTCAGGGTACAGGTAACAAATGGAGCG
This sequence comes from Aggregatibacter valvarum, assembly GCF_980468985.1. Lineage (NCBI taxonomy): Bacteria > Pseudomonadati > Pseudomonadota > Gammaproteobacteria > Pasteurellales > Pasteurellaceae > Aggregatibacter > Aggregatibacter valvarum. Next base: position 681,955 of record NZ_OZ413141.1, read on the forward strand.
AGAATACTGACGTATTTCGGGTTTTTACGCAGTAATTTTTCTGCGATTTGCAACATCACATCTAAACCGCCACTAGCTTGTAACGTTGCCGATGTTACCACCACCGCAAGAATGGTTAACATGACATCGATTGCCGGTTTACCCGGTTCAATGCCGAAACCGAACACCAAGACAATAAGACCAATACCGCCTAACAAACCGAGCGCAATACCGCCTTTTTTGGCGCCGTAGAATAAACAGATTAAGACGATCGCAAGCTGAATTGCAAATTGCGTGCCTTCACTTAAGTTCATGAGAAATTCCATAGAGACTCCAGAAAATAATTTCATTTGGTGGTGAGAAAATCAACGCCAGTCTAGCATTAAGGCTACTTATTAAGTAGTAGAATTAGGAAAATTTTTGCGTTACATCAAAATTTTATCAGTGTGTTGTTCAACGCATAGCGACGATTCACTTCTCGCCTAACCTGTAAAAAAGCGTGCAATGAGAAAAAACACGGTGATTTTCAACCGCACTTTAGTCCATGTTTTTACTAGTTTATTAGATAAATACGATATAGAATAAACACAATTTTTAACGCAGTATTAATAAACAGAAGAAGAAAGGTAACAGTATGATCGATCCGAATTTACTCCGTAATAATTTGGCAGAAGTCGCAGAAAAATTAAAAATTAAACGTGGTTTTACGCTTGATGTGGCAAATATCACGCAATTAGAAGAACAACGCAAAGCCTTACAGGTAAAAACCGAAACGTTACAAGCAGAACGTAATGCGCGTTCTAAAGCCATCGGTGCGGCAAAAGCCCGTGGAGAAGATATTGCGCCGTTGTTGGCGGAAGTGGATCACATGGGCGCAGAATTAGAACAGGGCAAAGTGGAGTTAGAAAAAGTACAAAATGCGTTAAATGACATTGCCTTGAACATCCCGAATATTCCTGCTGATGAAGTGCCTTTGGGGAAAGATGACACTGAAAATCTTGAAGTATCCCGTTGGGGTGAACCACGCAAGTTTGATTTTGAGGTAAAAGACCACGTTGCATTAGGCGAAAATTTACAAGGCTTGGATTTTGCTTCTGCGGTGAAATTAACCGGTTCCCGTTTTGTGGTGATGAAAGGTCAAATTGCCAAATTACATCGTGCCATCGCGCAATTTATGTTGGATTTACACACGGAACAACATGGCTACACGGAAGCTTATGTGCCTTATTTAGTGAACCACGATACGCTTTATGGCACAGGTCAATTACCTAAATTCAGTGAAGATTTATTCCACACGAAACCGCTAGAAGGGCAAGATCCAAATGAAGTGCAACGCACTTATGCGTTGATCCCGACAGCGGAAGTGCCGGTTACTAACTTGGTACGTGGTGACATTTTAGAAGCGGAAAATTTACCGTTAAAAATGACCGCACATACGCCATGTTTCCGTTCAGAAGCCGGCTCTTACGGACGTGATACACGCGGTTTAATTCGAATGCACCAATTTGATAAAGTGGAATTGGTTCAAATTGTGGAACCGGAAAAATCCATGGATGCACTGGAAGAACTGACAGGTCACGCGGAAAAAGTCTTGCAATTACTTGGCTTGCCATATCGTAAAGTGTTGCTTTGTACCGGTGATATGGGCTTTGGTTCTTGCAAAACTTACGACTTAGAAGTTTGGGTACCGGCGCAAAATACGTACCGTGAAATTTCTTCTTGCTCTAACATGTGGGATTTCCAAGCGCGTCGTATGCAAGCACGCTGTCGTTCAAAAGGCGACAAGAAAACCCGTTTGGTACACACCCTTAATGGTTCCGGTTTAGCCGTGGGGCGTACCTTAGTGGCCGTTTTGGAAAACTATCAAAATGCTGACGGTTCGATTACCGTACCGGAGGTTTTACGTCCTTACATGGGCGGATTAGAGGTGATCGGCAAATAGCCTACACACTTGCTGTAAAAAATAGACATAAAACCACCGCACTTGAGTCTGTTCGTTAAAAAGCCAGCCTGAAATATCCTCAAGGGCAGATTCTCATAGGTAATATCATGAAAAGTGCGGTGGTTTTTATGGAGAATTGGATCTAAAAAAATAGGCAACATCTTTGAGATGTTGCCTATTTTTTGTTGTTAAGCTTTGGCTTGAGCTCGTTTCACTAAAATCGTGGAAAGGCTGAACGCCACAATAAAGGAAATGGCCATGCCAATGCTGTACATGGCAAGGCTGTCCGGTTTAATCGACGGAATCCCTAAAAAACCTGCCGCACCAAGGGCGATGGCTTTGACATTAAAGAACGCAATAAACGCACTGGCAAGACCGGAGCCAATCATGGCTGCGATAAAGGCTTGACGGTAACGCAAGTTCACCCCGAACATGGCCGGCTCGGTAATACCCAGCAACGCAGAAATGCCGGAAGGAATGGCCAAGCCGCGAATTTTCGGATCTTTTAAGGCAAATGCCACACCCAAACAGGCGGCGCCCTGCGCAATGTTAGACATTGCCGCAATTGGGAAAATAAAGGTACCGCCGGTACGAGCCATTTCCGCTAATAATTGGGTTTCCACCGCAATAAAGGTTTGATGCATACCGGTAATCACGATGGGCGCGTAGAAGGTACCGAAAATCGCACCGCCGATGAAACCTAAGGTGTCATATAACCAAGTCAACCCTGCGGCAATTAATGAACCTGCTTCACGTCCGATTGGGCCGATGAGGGTAAACGCCAAGAAGCCGGCGATAAACAAAGAAAATAGCGGTGTGACCAAATTATCTAAATAAGACGGCACAAATTTACGGAACGTTTTTTCTAACGTTGCTAACACCCAAGCAGAAATTAAGGTTGGGATCACAGTGCCTTGATAGCCTACGCGTTCAATTTGCAAACCAAGTACATTCCAATATTGGATTTTTCCTTCTGCCAGCGTTAAAGCATAGTTCCAGCCGTCAGCCAGTGCCGGGTGAACCAATAACATTCCTAATGCGGCTCCAAGGAATGGGTTACCGCCAAACTTACGGGTGGCGGAGAAACCAAGCAATACCGGCAAGAATACAAACGGTGCGTTCGCAATGGTATTAATGAAATCCACTAAATCTTTGAGTTCAGGATGCATGTCAATGACGCTGAGTTCATCCACAAAGAACCCTTTGGCGGTGAGCATGCTGTAAATACCCATCAACAAACCGCCTGCCACAATGGCCGGAATGATCGGCACGAAGATATCCGCTAAACCTTTCACCAAACGTTGCAACAAACTTTGATTACCGCCTGCCGCTTCTGCTACTTCCGCTTTACTCACATCGCCGATGCCTAGCAATTTGGTTAATTCAGCGTGAACTTTATTCACCGTGCCGGAACCAAAAATAATTTGATATTGGCCTGCTACAGCAAATTGCCCTTTTACGCCTTCAATGTTGTCAATGCCTTCCTTGTCCACTTTGCTTTCATCATTTAGTACAATACGCAAACGGGTGGCACAGTGAGCCGCTGTGACAATATTTTCTTTGCCGCCAAGTTTTTCAATCACTTGTTGGGCGATGTTAGGAAAGTTCATAGTCTTCTCCCGAAGTAGTAAATAATAGGTAGAATTCTAGCTAAAAGGTTTTTGCTAAGCCAGCAGAATTTATTGCGTCATTCACTCATCCGCGCACTGAATACACCTTAAATTTGTTATTTTTCGCTAATACCTCATGACCGCCGAAATGTTGATCCAGCCAGTCGGCATAAGGCAAAAAGGCATTTGCCACAATGCGCAATTCACCACCGGCTTTAAGATGCCATTTGGCTTGTTTAATCAACTCATTAACGGCGGTATAGGCGGTATCAATGCCGTCATGAAACGGCGGGTTGGAAATGATCAGGTCAAATTTACCTTCCACATGAGAAAACACATCGCTTGCCTGTACCGTGCCTTGCAACTGATTTTCTCGCAACGTTCGCTGTGCCGATTCAAGCGCCATGGCGTGAATATCCGTCATCACCAGCTTGGTTTTCGGATGATATTTTTGAATGTAACTGCCAATCACGCCTGCGCCACAACCGATATCCAGTACATCGCCCGACACATTTTTTAACGTGGACAACAACAATGCGGTGCCGCCATCCAGTTCGGCTGCGCTGAATACGCCCGGCAACGCATACACGGTGACATCAGCAAGTTGTGGATGTTGGTAGGATTTCCAGAAGGAATTCAGATCAAAGTGCGGTGGATTTTTTAGCTGAAAATGATAAAGACTACAACGGCGGGCAGAGTCGATTTTGTGAATATCGCCGAAGTCCGCAAGCCTATTTTCGGCAGAACGTACGCCGCTACGATTTTCGCCGACAATGAGTATTTCTTGCCCCATCGGGCTTTTGGCGAGAATTTGCATTAATTGGACATGGCATTCCTGCTTGTTCTTTGTCCAATAAAACAGGATCAAATCGGCTTGGCATTGAAATTCGAGGGAAAAATCCACCGCACTTTGTTGCTTTTGATTTTCTCGGTTGGCGTAATCAAAATACCAACTCCAAGCGCGGGCGTTAAACCCCTGGCGTCGTAAATCGGAAAGAAACTCATCGTTCACCGCGCCGGTAAGCAATAATGATTTCCCCGTTAAAAAATCTAAATGCCGTTCCAACACTTCGCTTTCTGCACAAATCACGCTATTAATCCTCTGCCTTATTGGTTAAAATGGGCGCCCATTATACTGGATTGAATTGATTTTAGATATGCAAGAAACGCGCCAACCTTACTCCCGTCGAGATGTATTACTGCAACAAATGGGCATCAGCCAGTGGCAGTTAGTGCGCCCGGAAGTGTTGAAAGGCGCAATGAATATCACTGTCGCCGAGCATATTCGTTTGATTATCATCAGTCAGCAAAATCTATTGCAACAACCTGTTGTGCAGGATGTGTTACGCAGCCTCACACTGGATAGCGAGCAAGTATTAAACATCACCTTTGAACAGCTTGCTTATTTGCAAGTTAACCATAAAGTCAGTTATTGGTTGCTTTCTCAAAACGCCTTGGAAAATGACCGCACTTTAGCGCTCCCACAACCGTTAAATGTGTGGCAGTCAGGTGATCTTGAGGAATTTAAACAACATCCGCAGGCAAAACGTCAATTTTGGCAAACCATTCAACAATCCCCTTCCATCAATGCCGCATAACAAGGATCTGTCGTGATAACCATTTCGCCCATTGAAGCACAAGATTTTGACGCACTTTATGCCATTGAGCAGGCGGCTCACGCCGTGCCTTGGAGTTTAGGCACGCTGAAAAATAACCAAGGCGAGCGTTATCTCAATTTAAAGATCGTCGAAGGACATCAGATTTATGGATTTGCTATTTGTCAGACAGTATTAGATGAAGCCACCCTGTTTAATATTGCTATCGATCCGCAAAAACAAGGCTTGGGACTCGGACGACAACTCTTAAACGAGCTCATCACCCAACTCAGACAAAAAGGCATTCTGACCTTGTGGCTAGAAGTGCGCGAATCCAATCAAAAAGCCCAAGCGCTTTATGATTCGCTGGGCTTTAATCAAGTGGATATCCGTAAAAACTATTACCCGACGCCTGATGGCAAACGGGAAAATGCCGTTGTCATGGCGGCCTATTTGTAAGGTTATTTTTCCTTCTTAATCGCTTCCAACATCGGCACAAACCACGCTTTCACCTGCTGATTTATCCAATTCAAATCTAATTTCTGCGTTTGTACCAACACACGTTGCCAATATAAATCGCCGGGAGAATAATCACCACCTTCGGCAATTTTTGTTAACTGAGCAAAGCACTTATCACCATCAACTTCATCTTCGTTAGCGATCTGTTCTAGGTATGCCTTAATACCTTGTGTTGGAATCAACTGTAATTGCGACTGCCCGGCTAAATAGCTTTCGACATAAATTTGCAGTTGCGCAAGGGCATCCTGTTGAGACACCACCTGAAAAATCTCGCGTTTATCCTTGCCTTGGAAAAGAGATTCCGTCGGCTGCGGCTGCGTGGCACACAACAATAAATGATATAACCAAGCTTCAATACGATCTTTGTCTTTCACCGTTGCCATGCGCCAGGTCACACGCTGTAACGGGTCGCCATATAAATGAGAGATATTGCCTGATAAGGTGATGTTACCGAATGCCGTCGGCAAGGTCATTTGTACAAAACGGTTTTGTGGCGTTTGTTCCACATAATCGGCAATATAGTGTTTAAATTCCGTCACTTCATCCAATAATTTATTGGCGTAGAGTGTCGCAAATTCGCCTCTTGGCAAGACGCCTTTCACCTTCAAATGATCAAAAAATGCGTCGATTTGGTGTTCATCGACATCGACCAAGTCCGCATGAATCAGGTATTTCTCTAAGCCATTATTCAAAACGAAATTTTCACTGTCGGCGATACTTTCTTCCTGCTCGGAAAAATTCACACCGAGGCGGCGCTCAAAGAAAAATTTCACCGGATTTTTCACAAACGCCACCAAACGAGAAAATTCAATCTCCGTTTCTTGCTCGAAATCCTCCTGCGCTATCGCTGGTTGAATAAAATCCGACAATGCTTGATTGGATTGCGAATTCACCAAAGGCAACCATTGTTGCGCAAAAGATTGGCTAAAAGTGCGGTCGTTTTTTTCAAAGTTTTTTCGACTAAATGCCGTCATGCCGTGTTGTTGCACCAGTAATGCCCGCCAATCCTTACCTTCATTCGGCAGATTTTCCACGATGTAATCCAACAACTGGCTCACCAACACCGACGGCTCACGTTCTTGATTATCTGAAATAGAACGTCCGATGTAGCTGATATACAAATATTCCTGCGCAGATAACAAAGCCTCAAGGAACAAGTAACGATCATCATCACGGCGTGCACGATCCCCTTTAATGCGGTGATACTGCATTAAGTCAAAACTATTTGGCGGCTGTTGACGTGGGTATTCACCGTCATTCATACCGAGCAGGCAGACCACTTTAAATGGAATAGAACGCATCGGCAGCAACGTGCAGAAATTCACTTTGCCGGCTAAAAAACGGTAGTGATTCGGGTTTTCTTCTAACGCACCACTCATGACATCTGCCACAACATCAACCGCCAAGCGCTCGTCAAAATGCACGTCCTGTAACTGTTCTGCAAATTGCTGAATCACGTCTTTAATATAAAATAAGGTTTCTTCGGTTTCCGTTGTCGCGGCAAAGAAACGATCCGTTAAGGTCAACAAATGTTGTTGCCATTGCGCCACGGAATAGCGTTGTTGCAGCGTTTGGTACCAATCTGATAATGCGACGATAAACTCAGCCAGTTGCCCCGCTAGCTGCCCTTTTAAACCAAAACTGTTATCCAATCCAAGGCTGTCTTGCCAAATACCATTTTCTTCCCGTAAGGCATACCCCAACAACATACGTTCCAAACCGGCTTGCCAAGAATTGTAGTTGTTTTGCGTCTCACCATGAGGTTCTGCACTTTGTTTCTCTAAACCAAAACGCACGCCGGCATTTTTCACCCAATCTCGAATTTGCGCCAAATCCTGCAATTCAATATTAAAGCGTTGGCGTATTGCCGGCACATCTAACAGCGCTAACACCTCTTCTGCACTGAAAATGCTTTCTTTGAGCTGCAATAAAGAGAGGAACCCGGCAATAATCACATCATTTTCCGATAATTTGTTATCCGAAATCGAAAATGGAATGGCAGTTTGCGGCGTAGCATGTTGCCCGAAAACCGCGCGAATATAAGGCGTGTATTTATCAATATCCGCCACCATCACGATGATGTCTTTTGGAGTCAAATGGGGATTTTCTTGTAATAAATGCAGCAGATAATCCTGCAAGACTTCCACTTCCCGCATCGTGCTGTGGCAAGCATGGAAGGTTAAAGTGCGGTCATTTTCTTGATAGTTTAACGGCTCACTGCCACTCGGTATAAGGTGCAAAATCTGATGTTGAATTTGACTCAATAAATTCTTCGGTTCAATCTCCGCATAGGCAGAAATCTCATTCGGTTCTAACTGCGTTAATAAATAAGAAAAATCGCGTCCCAATTTTCCCCATGAAGCCAACAAGGGATTACCGACTTGCAATTTTTCCTGTGCGTAAGTCACTTCCCATTGCTGCTCAGCCTGCGCAATTTGTTCTGCGGATAACAACGGTTTATTCGCTTGATTGAAATAATCGGTACGAGTGCGTAGTGCTAATTTTTCAACAAATGTTGGATCCACAATGTCCCCCCAATATTCCTCGCAAGGATTATTGAAGAACAAATGCACATCACAATATTGGCTAATCGCCTGAAATATTTCCAAATAGGCTTTTGGCAAGGCAGGAATACCGAAAATGAAAAGACGTTCCGGTAAAAAGAGCGGTCGATTTTCACGGAGTTTTTCTAACAGCAACTGGTGTAAATGCGCTCGGTGTTGTACTAACTCCAATCCGGTTTCGGTTTTTACTGCCTGTACCAAAGCCCGCCACAGGCTCGCCTGCCAGGCGATATTTTGTTCAATCTGTGCCGATAAACGATCATTATTGAAACTTGATTGGGCTTCAATTTGATGATGAATATCTGCCTCTTGGTGCGCTTCCCAAGCGGCAATCCAGTCCGGGCGGTAAACCAAATATTGGTCGAATAAATCCGCGATCTTTCCGGCAAGTTGGTAGAGTTTAAATTGCTCCGATTGAACAGAATGCGCCAGATAATGGCGTAAAGGATGAAAAGCCTCTTGCTCTAAATATTGAGGAATTAAGCGCATCAAACGCCACATCATTGCATTTTTATTAAACTGATTGCTTTGCGCCACATCAGGCAAGTTTTCCGCATAAAGTTGCCAAATAAAACTGGCGGGCATCGGGAAAGCAAAATTTGCTGCAATGCCTTTTTGCTCTGCGATTTGTAACTGTAACCATTGTGCCATGCCCGGACTTTGTACCAGCACGGTTTCCGGCTGTAATGGATTGCTCAGCGGTTGACGTTGAATTAATTCAACGAGAATGTCCTTTTGCACCTCAAGTTGATTCGAATGATAAACAGTAAACACGCCGCCTCCGGAAATAAGCCCAAATATAAGTTGGGCTATTATAAACTAATTTCACCGCGAGGATATTTCACCGTGACCTGATTTTGCGTGCACGTAACGCGAAAACGAATTTGATTCTGTAGCACGTTCGATTCACAAGGCAACCCAAGAAAACGCCGTTGATGTTGATTCTCAACAATTTGAATAGCTTGAAAACGTTGATAAATTTCCACCGCACTTTTGCGTTGTAAATTTCCCCATTGGTTAAACGTGAGGAAAAGCCCGCTGAATACAGATAAGGTCACCAACAAAGACGGCAAGCTCATGCCTTTGTGATTAATTCTTTGGAACGACAAAATCATACCAACTCTTCTCTGCTAAGCGCCAACGGCTGTATTGTTGCACGATCTGAGTAACCGTACTTTTGGAATAAGTCACTTTAATATTTTCATCTAACGTCAATCGTCCTTTGGTAATGATCGAACCGCTAATTTTACCCTGCCCTCGAATATGTAAATCGCCTTCGGCGACAATCACCGCATTCACGTTTTTATCAATCTCCCATTCGGTTTCATTCGCCGTGAACCAATACAATGCCGCAGGCGACGACTTGCTTAAAATTAGCGGTGGAGACTGTAATTGTTGACGAAAAAGCACAAGCCCTTCTTCGGAAATGAACTGGTCAAACAACTTTTCATGTTGGTTTCGCACCGGCTGTTTTTGAAATAATTTATCGCGCCGGCACCACACATAATGGCTCAAACCATCCGCTAATCGATTATTCTCCAAACGAAAGGTCACTAGAAAGGTATCACCGTTTTCTTGTGTAGAAAGCTGTTCGCAGCGCGTTTTTTTCTCATGCACGCTAAGTTGTTGCAAGGTGAGCTGTTGTTCCACATACCGATGCCGCTGAGCAGCAATGGCGGAATATAAACGCAGGAGATCATCGTTAAATAGCATAGCCACCAGCAAAAATCCGCTAAGTAATATCAGTAAGGTGAGGGTCATAATGCCGCGTTGGGGTGTTGTCATGGTTCTTCTCGGTTTAATAAGGGCACAATGACGGTGGTTTCGTAACTTATTTTCTTATGCTGCTTTAAATTGCCAATTAAACGCACTTCAACGCCTTTTTGTTCCGCTAACCAAGTAAAAGTTAAATCAGAAATTTCATATTCTTTTTCATCTAACAAATCTACCCAACCACCGTGATTACAGGCAGATTGTTGGGTATAACGTTGGCAATCTTCAAAACTGCAATTTTGTTTGACCGCACTTTTATAGGTTAAACGGGTTTCTACCATTTTCTTATTGAGTCGATAACCGAATAATTCACGTTCAATTTCTTTGGTGGCATTTTTCTCGTTTGCAAGACAGGTATTGCCTTTGTATTGTCCGCCTATACAGCCGTTCACATTCAGATCATAGAAAAAGAGAACGCAACTGTTACTTTTTTCACCATTCATTTGCGCAATAGTCATTGCCGAGGGCGGATTCGGTTGTTCAAATAAGGATAAATTGTTTCGGGTTAATTTCTCGCTCACCGCGCGAAAACCGGCACGCGCCAAATCTTTACCGATGAGCTGAATCACACGCTGCAGCTCCGTTTGTAACTGCAAACGCAAAAGCATTTCCCGATTTTGTTGTTGGTGTTGGCTATAAAACTGCAAAATCACCAAGAATAAAAACGAAGAAAGGGATATTGAAAGCATTAAACTCACCAAGCTTTGCCCCGACATGTATTTTGGTTTTAACGTTATGCTATTCTTCGTCATTCACACAAGCGCTTAAGGATTGGTTATCTTTTAATTTAAGGCTGCCCACATTAAAAAATGAAAAGAGGGTTCGTTGATGATTGGCTTGTAACACAAAACAGGCGGTGGACGCGGTGTTACGAATGCCGCTTAACCGTGTAATTTCAAAAGGGTAGTAGCGTTTACTGATTAACAGGGTGCCTTCAAAGGCTGGAAAATAAAAATAGGCGGAAACTTCCGAGGGGCAATGTTGTGGGTTTAAGCAATCACATAATTTGTCATGCTTCACTTGCGCCGTGAGACACCAACGTCCCGTCGTTTGATGACGATTGGCAATTAACAACCAAATGTCCGATGAATTTTCTACCCGCGCTTGAATTTGGCGTAAAAAGATATATAGCTTTTGTTGCTCTTTCTGCAAAATCGACTGTTGGCGATAGTGTTGCCATGTGGGAAGTGCCAATGTTAATAGAACACTTATCACAAGCAGTGCAATCAAGCTTTCCAATAAGGTGAATCCCTTTTGCATAAACGTTCCTTTTTTTTGACCGCACTTTAGCCAGTGAAATCATCAAAAGGAAAGCTTGCGATGTGATTTTGCGATCCCAATCGCAAAACCGTATCTTTCGCGCATGAGAAGCATCATGCGCAGAGAAAATAAGAATAGGTTGCCGATCAAAGTGCGGTCATTTTTGGGGCGATTTTTAGTTTTGCTCTTTTTTCAGTAACGCACATAAAAATAAGAAAGTAGAACAGATTACCACTGAGGGGCCGGCGGCGGTGTCGTAATAGGCGGATAAGGTTAAGCCCATGGAGACAGCAATCATGCTGATGATACTGGCGATGACAACCATGCTTTCCGGTGTGCGGGCAAAGCGTTTGGCGGTGGCGGCAGGAATAATAAGCAACGAGGTAATAATCAAAGCGCCGACAAATTTCATACTTAACGCAATGGTTAATGCGGTGAGTATCATTAAAATAAAGCGCATTCTTTTCACGTTAATGCCTTCCACTTGTGCCAGTTCAGGACTGATGGTGGTGGAAATGAGCGGTTTCCAAAAATAGCATAATGTGGCAAGCACGATGACAGCACCTATGCCGATATAAATTAAGTCTTCGTAGTTAATGGAAAGCAGATCACCGAATAAATAGGACATTAAATCTACCCGCACATTTTGCAGTAAGCCGACGGTTACCACGCCGATTGAAAGACAACTGTGAGCGATAATGCCAAGTAACGTATCGACAGAAAATTGCGTGTTATTTTCCAGCCAAACCATCACAACGGAAAGCAGTAACGTGAGGATGAGAATGGCGATATACGGATTGATTTGCAGGAAAATACCCAATGCCACGCCAAGGAGGGCAGAGTGGGACAGGGTATCGCCAAAGTAAGCCATTTTTCGCCAAACGACAAAAGCACCGAGGGGCGCGGTGATGAGCGAAAGTATCATGCCTGTAAGCCAAGCGGGAAAAAGAATATCAAACATCATATTACCTTGCGTTGGAGTGTTTCGGTTCCATATTGCAGATATCTCCATGCATATCATGACGATGATTGTGATGGTGGGTATAAACTGCAATGTTTTTAGAAAATTGATCACCGAAAAAGTGAATAAACGTCGGGTCATTAGACACGGTTTCCGGCGTGCCGGCACAGCAAATATGCTGATTGACACAAAGCACTTCATTGGTGTCTGCCATCACAATATGTAAGTCATGGGATACCATTAAAATGGCGCAATTAAGTTGCTTTTGGGTTTGATTGATCAGCTGGTAGAGTTCTGCCTGACCGGTCATATCCACCCCTTGAGTCGGTTCATCCAAGACCAATAAATTCGGTTTATTTAACATCGCTCGCGCCAATAGCACCCGTTGCATTTCGCCACCGGAGAGCTTTTGCATACTGTTGTGCATTAAATGGGTAATCGACAAGCGCGTCATTGCTTCTTGAATGTCTTGCTGTCCAATGCCTTTTTTTAGGGATAAAAATTTCTCCACAGTGATGGGAAGATTATGATCCAAATGGATTTTTTGCGGCACATAGCCAATACGAATATGTTTGTTATAAATGACTTGACCTGACGTGGGCTGTTGCAATTTTAGCAAGACTTTCAACAAGGTCGATTTACCTCCACCGTTTGGACCGACAATGGTAATAATGGAGTTGGGATAAACCGTCAAGTTAATGTTGCTTAACGCCACGTGTTGCCCGTATTTCACATTAATATTTTTTAATTCAACTAAAGGCAATTTAATTGCATTGATTTGCATATGAATTTTGGCATTTTGTTTTGAGGAAAAATTGCGCTAAAAATAACTTATTTTTTGAAGTTTAACAAGTTGAACGCAAATTTCTGTGTATAATGACGAGATTCATTTTAATTTATGTTTTGATGAATTTTTTTTTATTCATGTGGTCGTAACTACTATTCTGATGAAGGGTTTGTTGTAAAGGAAGTTGGTGCTGTGCAGTATATTATGTTGGCTAGAGATCGCCGTAAAAGAAAATCTCGTATAAAAGCCGTTATTTTTTTTATTGCGATTTGCTCAATTGCGCTTGGTGTTTTTTTACGCTTAAACGACAGTGCTTCCGATAAAGCGGAAACCATGGCTTATCCTCTTCATCTTGATTCTTCCATGACGAATGAGCTCACTTCAAGCACGAATCAATTTCAAGACATTCTCGCTGATGCACTCTATCCCGCATCTGCCTACACGACCTCGTTTGCGAATGAAACCTTGCAATCCTCACAAATTCTTGCGGATACTCGTGGGTTGAATACCGAAGATAATAATGCAACCTCTTATGAGGACGACCTTGGGCAAGATGACGAAGCGGAAGAAGTCACAACCCATGATGAATTTGATGGATTAGAGGGGTTGCCGAATGATGCTAAAGATGTGGTGGCGAATATTTTAGATGTAGCCGATCAAGCTATTCGGATTAAAGAACAATTCAGCCACACCGTTGTGAAAGGGGAGACATTAAAGGATGTCTTGGAGCTTTCCGGATTAGATGATGAGACCGGCAAGCAGTTGACCGAAGCCTATCCCGAATTAAAGCATTTACAGGCAGGGCAACAGTTTTACTGGATTTTGGATAATGATGGAAAATTAGAATATTTGAACTGGCTTGTTTCTCAAAAGAAAGAGCATACTTACGAATTGCAAGCAAGCGGACAATTTAAACGACAAATTATCGAAAAGAAAAGCACATGGAAGCGGGATGTTTTACGCGGTAGCATGGAAACGTCTTTTGTGAATAGTTTGAAGAGCATGGGACTGGAAAGTCGCCAAATTTATCAGTTATTTTCCGCCTTGCAGTGGCAAGTGAGCCTAAAACAGCTAAGTAAAGGCACAAAAATTTCCATTTTGGTCTCTCGTGAATATTTAGATGGCAAGCTCACCGGTCAGGGAAATGTGGAGGCAATTCATATTATCAGTAACGGTAAGAGCTATTATGCGATCCAAGCTGATAACGGGCGTTATTATAATCGCCAAGGTGAAACCTTAGGCAGAGGTTTTGCACGTTACCCATTGCAACGTCAAGCGCGGATTTCCTCACCGTTTAACCCTGTTCGCCGCCACCCGATTACCGGCCGAATTGCTCCGCATAAAGGGGTGGATTTTGCCATGCCGACAGGTACACCGGTGATTGCGCCGGCGGATGGCACAGTAGAAAAAATTGCTTATCAAGCCCATGGTGCCGGCCGTTATGTGGTGATTCGACATTCGCGTGAATACCAAACCGTTTATATGCATTTGAGCCGTCCTTTAGTGAAAGCAGGACAAACGGTCAAAAAAGGGGAAAGAATTGCGCTATCGGGGAATACCGGCGGGTCAACGGGACCGCACTTGCACTATGAATTTCATATTAACGGGCGTCCGGTCAATCCGATTACGGTAAAACTTCCCGGCACGAGCAGCAGTATGACCACAGCAGAACGTAAGGCGTTTTTAATTAAAGCGGCAGAAATTGAACGCGCGTTACGCTAAATTCGTGTGTGGATTAAATGGCAAATTAAACAAGCAAGGTAAGCGTAGAGGGAGCATGCGGAATGTTTAAATGAATTTGTGACCTAGGACAAATTTCTTATAAAAAATCACCGCACTTTATGCTTATTTTTGCGCTTTGAATGTAAATATGGTACTTTTTATTCGTCAATCCGACGGTAATGATTAAATTTTTTATGAACGAAGAACACTCGACCAATCAACCTGAAGCCAGTAAACAATCCTTTTTCCAATCTCTTTTCGGGCGCTTTTTCCAAGGCGAACTGAAAAATCGTGAAGACTTAGTGGAAGTCATTCGTGATTCCGAACAAAACGATTTAATCGATCAAGATACCCGCGAAATGATTGAGGGCGTGATGGAAATCGCCGAATTGCGCGTGCGTGATATCATGATCCCGCGTTCTCAAATTGTCTTTATTGAAGCGGAGCAGGATCTAGATTCCTGTTTGGATGTCATTATTGCATCAGCGCATTCCCGTTTTCCGGTGATTAAAGACGCAGATGATCGCGACAATATTGTTGGCATTTTACATGCCAAAGATTTGTTGAAATATTTACGTGCCAGTGCAGAAGAATTTAATCTGCTTGATGTTATTCGCCCGACAATGATTGTGCCGGAAAGTAAACGTGTGGACAGAATGCTAAAAGATTTCCGCTCCGAACGTTTTCACATGGCGATTGTAGTGAATGAATTTGGTGGCGTCTCAGGGTTGGTCACCATTGAAGACGTATTAGAGCAAATTGTCGGAGACATTGAAGACGAATTTGATGAAGAAGATGTGGCAGATATTCGTCAGCTTTCCCGACACACTTATGCCGTGCGTGCGTTGACGGATATTGATGATTTTAATCAGCAATTTAATACGCAATTTGTTGACGAAGAAGTGGATACTATCGGTGGATTGATTATGCAGGCCTTTGGTTATTTACCTAAACGTGGCGAAGAAATTACGCTGGAAAATCTCCACTTTAAAGTGACGTCTGCCGACAGCCGACGTATTATCCAGTTGCGTGTTACCGTGCCGGATGAACACCTGCCGGAGAAGGAAAAAACAGAAGAGATTATCGAATAGTTTTCGTTTTAACTTGATTTTTCATTATATCTTTAACGATGGCACGCGCTTTTCTAACGCGTGCCGTTTATTTCATTCAATAATAACATATTAGGGGTGTGTGCTGGGAGGCGTACGCCGTTTGCGTGATGAATAAATACTTAACTTACCTTATCGCACTATTTTCCGGTGTTATTGGCGTATTTGCCTTCGCACCTTTCAATTACTGGCCACTATCTTATGTTTCCTTGTTAGGATTAATTTGGGCAATAAAAACGCCACAAAAATCCACCGCACTTTTTTCTGCCTTTTTATGGGGCTTAGGTTTTTTCACATTTGGCGTCAATTGGTTGCACGTCAGTATTCATCAATTCGGCGATGCACCTCTGGTGGTGAGCTATTTCTTAGTGGTTGTGTTGGCAGCCTATTTATCTTTATATCCGCTCCTATTTGCCTATTTGGTACGTCGTCTGCAAGTGCAACGAGCAGTGATGTATCCAGTATTGTGGACGTTTACGGAATTCCTGCGCGGTTGGGTCTTCACCGGTTTTCCTTGGTTGCAGTTTGGCTATACGCAGATTGAGAGTCCTTTTTCAGGTATTGCACCGATTTTTGGTGTTACCGGATTAACATTTTTTACGATGTTTGTGAGTGCGGTCATTTTTAACGGCGTTTTTGCATGGCTAAGCGCACCACGCAAGATCACGATGGCGGTGGCGAATGTCTTGATTCTAGCCATTGTTGCTTTGCTTGCCGGTTATACGTCCAAAGCAAAATATGTGCAAGACATCCCTGAAAAAGCCGTGAATATCACCTTAGTTCAAGGCAATATTGAGCAAAATTTAAAATGGGATCCGAATTATTTGTCTCAAACCATGGAAAATTATGGGCGATTGATTGGCGATAATTTGGGGAAAACAGATTTAATTATTTTGCCGGAAGCGGCATTTCCTACTTATGAAAATAATATCCAACCATTTTTCCAAATGCTCCAATCCATGGCGGAAAAAACGAATACAGAAGTGATGATTGGAACGATTTATCGTGATGAGTCTGTGGGTAAGTTATTCAATTCTATTGCGGTAGTTGGTAATAAAGCGATGCCTTATGAGCTAAAAACGCCTAACCGCTATAATAAACATCATTTAGTGCCGTTTGGCGAGTATGTACCGTTAGAAAACCTTTTACGTCCGCTTGGAACAGTGTTTAATTTGCCGATGTCAGCTTTTCAAAGTGGTGATTTTGTTCAAAAACCACTCTCAGCCAAAAATGTTAATTTCACAGCGGCGATTTGTTATGAAATTATTTTGGGTGCGCAGTTACAGAAAAATAAGGTAGCGGATTCCAATTTCATTTTAACCATTTCTAATGATGCGTGGTTCGGCAATTCCATTGGCCCATGGCAACATTTGCAAATGGCACAAATGCGAGCATTAGAGTTTGGTAAGCCTGTCATTCGTGCCACGAACACAGGTGTTACCGCATTTATTAATGCACAAGGGGAAATCGTGGCGCAAGCACCACAATTTGTGGAAACCGTACTTACGCATAAGATCGCGCCGACAGAAGGCAAAACGCCTTATGCCGTATTAGGTGATACTCCTTTATTTATTCTAAGTGCGGTCTTTTTCTTGCTACATTTCTTGGGTGGATTTGTTCAGCGTCGTATTTTGAAAAAGATGCAATATCCAACAACTTAAAAAACAAAAACACCGGAGAATATCCGGTGTTTTTGTTGATTCGGTGAGGCGAACATTAACGGCTACGGAAAATGATGCGGCCTTTGCTTAAATCGTAGGGTGTCATTTCTACGGTGACTTTATCACCAGTTAAAATACGAATATAGTTCTTACGCATCTTGCCCGAAATATGTGCAGTTACCACATGGCCGTTTTCTAACTCAACGCGAAACATGGTGTTTGGTAAGGTTTCCAGAATTGTACCTTGCATTTCAATGCAATCTTCTTTTGCCATTTTATCCTCTAAAATAATTAATCGGTTTTCCCGCCGGCATCTGTTGGCGGAATCTTATATGAAAATTCGGTGCGAATTATACCGTTTTTATTGGAAACAAGGAAGTTTTTATCCGGACAATCCGCTTTGCTTAGATTTCATTTTGGATGACTCGTTGTTTTTTAATATAGCCGGAATTAAACTTGTGATAACGCCGATATAAAAAGCCCGGCATTAAACCGGGCTTTTTTTCGTAAAACTGAATTATTCAGCAACGATAACAACGTTTAAGTGAGAGAAAACTTCACCGTGGAATTGGAAAGTTACTTCATGTTCACCAAGCGTACGGATTAAACCATTTGGTAAACGTACTTCACTTTTCGCCACTTCAACGCCTTTTGCAGTGATTGCATCAGCGATGTCACGAGTACCGATAGAACCGAATAAACGACCTTCGTCGCCCGCTTTAGATGCGATGGTTACAGAACCTAATGCTTCTAAGCGTGCTGCGCGGTCAACAGCTGCAGCTAATGCTTGAGCTGCTTTTTCTTCTAATTCTGCACGGCGTGCTTCGAAATGTTCAATGTTTGCTTTGGTTGCCATAACTGCTTTACCTTGTGGGATTAAGTAGTTACGTGCGAAACCAGATTTCACATTGACTTGATCGCCCACTTTACCTAAGTGTGCAATTTTATCTAAAAGAATTACTTGCATTTGACCTTCCCCTTCTTAGTGATGATGTGTATCAGAGTAAGGTAATAACGCTAAATAACGTGCGCGTTTGATTGCGCGAGCTAATTGGCGTTGGTACTTCGCACGAGTACCGGTAATGCGGCTTGGTACAATTTTGCCGCTTTCAGAAATGTAGTTCTTTAATGTAGCGATATCTTTGTAATCGATTTCAACAACATTTTCCGCTGTGAAACGGCAGAACTTACGACGACGGAAATAACGTGCCATTTGGCTAGTCTCCTAATCTATAAATTCGATTTGCTCGGCATGTAGGACTAATTGTGTTGACCCATTATTTAATTGATGGGTGGTTAAGAAACCTAGAATTAATACTTTACTGCCGACCGTAATGCCTTGAGTTTTTTCTACTAATTGATTGCCACTGATTTGAACGGGCATTTTACACCAGGCTTGTCGCATTAAATTTGCTTCTTGCTGGCTCGAACGATGTTCCAATAAAAATTGGCAATGTTCGATTCCGTTCGGGCTTTTGCGTCGTTTAGGATTATTGGCGACAACACCAATAATGGATAAACGATTATCAATGTTCAAATTACTCTTCAGCATCCTCAAAATCGTTGGATTCAACTTCAGTTAAAGCTTTACGATCGTCTTTTGCTTTAACCATTGGGGACGCTTCGGTTACGGCGTGCTTAGTGTGAATAACAAGGCTGCGCAATACAGCATCGTTATAACGGAAAGTCGTTTCTAGCTCGTCGATGACTTGTTGAGGCGCTTCTACATTCATAAGCACATAGTGTGCTTTATGTAATTTGTTAATTGGGTATGCTAATTGACGGCGACCCCAATCTTCTAGGCGATGAATTTGACCGCCGGCTTCTTTTACAGAACCGGTATAACGTTCAATCATCCCTGGTACTTGCTCGCTTTGATCCGGGTGGACCATAAACACGATTTCGTAGTGACGCATTACTGCTCCTTACGGGTTAATCAGCCTCCAACGTTAAGACCAGTCACCAATCTTGTGGAAGCAAGGAACTTATTCGGACGTGACTGAGGGCGCAAATTATACACGGAATCCGAGTTTTTGCAATAAAAGTGCGGTCATTTTTTTCAGTGTTTTTCCCCTTGGGCGTTTTTACATCCAAGCATTATTACGAATAATGCCGACTGCGATACCTTCGATTTCAAAATGCGGACGTTGGGTTAAATCTACGACAATTGGGGCAAATTCTTCGTTTTCAGCGTGCAAGTAAATCATCGAACCTTTACGCTCCAAGCGTTTTACTGTCACTTCATCTTCAATACGTGCGACCACAACTTGACCATTGCGCACATCTTTTGTGCTATGCACTGCTAGTAAGTCGCCGTCTAAAATACCAATGTCTTTCATGGATTGCCCATACACTTTGAGCAGAAAATCCGCTTGTGGTTTAAACATTGCAGGATCAACATGATATGTACCTTCGATATGCTGTTCGGCTAAAATCGGTTCACCGGCGGCAACGCGACCAATGAGGGGGAGGCCGGGTTCTTCTTCTGCATGATTATCTTCCAATAAAAGACGAATGCCACGTGATGCACCGGAAACAATTTCAATGACACCTTTTTTTGCCAATGCCTTCAAATGTTCTTCTGCTGCATTAGGAGAGCGAAACCCTAACTCTTTTGAAATCTCCGCTCGCGTTGGTGGCATACCTGTGGTTTCCAGATGATGTTTAAGAAAATCATAGACTTCTTGCTGGCGGGCTGTGAGTGGTTTCATAATATCGATCCTGTTCATATATACATAAATAACTGGTATTATATACAGAAAAATAAGCAGTGCAATCTTTTCTTTGGTAAAAGATAACGCGAATGATGACGTTATCTGAGAATTGTGTCGTAGGTCACTAATTCAGTAAAAATTTTATGCTAAACTAGCGCAAGTTTGACAACCTTTTAGTGATATGACGTTATAACAAGGACATTTATTATGGCGAGTTTTCTTAATGCTTATCGAAAATTGCTCGAGTTGCCATTGTCGATTTTAGTAAAAAATAATCCGATTCCACATCACCCTATTGAAGAATTAGCACTGAATGTTGCGCAACCTGTCGTTTATGTGTTGCCTTACACCTCTGAAACCGACTTTGTGATTTTCCGCAAAAACTGTTTGAGCGTCGGTTTACCGGATCCCTTGGAGCAAAATGAAATTAATGGGCGTGTTTTGCCACGTTTTGTCTTTTTAGATGAAGGACGGCGCTTTTTTAAATCCAAAGGTGCGAAGAAAGAAACTATCACGATCTTCAATAACTATTTGGAATTGCACCGCACTTTGCCAGAATTAGATGTTCAACTCATTCCGGTTTCGGTTTTGTGGGGAAGAGCTCCGGGACGCGAAGACAAAACCGGTTTACCGAATTTACGTTTGTTAAACGGACTACAAAAAACCATCGCAGCACTCTGGTTTGGACGGGATACTTTTGTACGTTTTTCTCAAGCGGTATCTTTGCGTTATATGACGCGTGAGCATGGCTT
Source organism: Aggregatibacter valvarum (assembly GCF_980468985.1). Classification (NCBI taxonomy): domain Bacteria; kingdom Pseudomonadati; phylum Pseudomonadota; class Gammaproteobacteria; order Pasteurellales; family Pasteurellaceae; genus Aggregatibacter; species Aggregatibacter valvarum. The sequence continues at coordinate 702,903 of NZ_OZ413141.1, forward strand.
TGATCAGAAAATCGCACAAAAACTCGCCCGCGTGGCAAAAATACACTTTGCCAAGCAGCGGATTTCTGCGACTGGCCCGCGTTTGCCTAATCGCCAAGCGATGTTTAATAAACTATTGCAACAACCGGTGATATTGGCGGCCATTGAGGATGAAGCGAAAAGCAAAAATATCAGTAAAGAAAAAGCCTACAAAGAAGCCGAAAAAATTTTAGATGAAATTGCTGCTAATGTGAGTTATGAAGGATTACGCATGGCAGATCGTTTCTTGCGTTGGCTATGGAATAAACTTTATCAAGGTATCGATGTAGAAAATGCTGATCGCGTGCGGAAATTAGCATTAGAGGGGCATGAAATTGTGTATGTGCCTTGCCATCGTAGTCATATTGACTATCTCTTGCTTTCCTATGTGTTATATCACCAAGGTTTGGTACCGCCACATATCGCTGCTGGAATTAACTTAAATTTCTGGCCAGTTGGGGGCATGTTCCGCCGTGGTGGGGCATTCTTTATTCGTCGTACCTTTAAAGGCAATCGCTTGTATTCCACCATTTTCCGTGAATATTTGGCGGAATTGTTCCATCGTGGTTATTCTGTGGAATACTTTATTGAAGGCGGGCGTTCCCGTACTGGTCGCTTGTTAGCGCCAAAAACCGGCATGATGTCGATGACTTTGCAAGCCTTACAGCAGCAACAAACCCGGCCGATTTCTGTCGTGCCGGTGTATGTGGGGTATGAACACGTTTTAGAAGTGGACACATACGCAAAAGAGCTGCGTGGAGCGGCAAAAGAAAAAGAAAATGCCGGTTTAGTGTTACGTGTGATCAAAAAGTTACGCAATTTGGGCAAAGGTTATGTGAATTTTGGTGAGCCGATTACTTTAAGCAATTATTTGAACCAGCATTTCCCGGAATGGAAAGCTCCATTGGAAGATCGCCCACAATGGTTTAACAAAGCGGTTGACGCAGTCTCTCATCAAGTAATGGTGAATATCAACAAAGCGGCAGCAGTGAATGCCATGAACTTAACCGGTACAGCGTTGTTATCCTCCCGACAACGTGCGCTATCTCGCGAGCAATTGTTAGAGCAGCTTGCCAGTTATCAACAATTCTTACAAAACGTGCCATATTCCGATGATGTGGTGATTCCAACGGAAAAACCGGAAATTATGCTTGATCATGTGTTAAGTTTGGATCGCATTGGTATTTTGGTGGAAAAAGACAATTTTGGTGAAATTGTTCGCTTGGAACGTTCTTCTGCTGTATTAATGACCTACTACCGCAATAATATCCAGCACCTTTTTGTCTTGCCATCATTGGTTGCCAGCATTGTGTTGCATTATGAGGCGATTCAAAAAACCTTAGTGCTGGATAGTGTATTGAAAATTTATCCGTTCTTGCGAAGTGAATTATTCCTGCATTTTAATGAAGAAGCGCAAATTGCCGAACGAGTAGAGCAGATTATTCAAGAATTTCAACGGCAAAATATTATTAAACATAGTGAAAATGTGTTGACTATCAATAAGCCGAATATTCGGATGCTACAATTGTGGTCTGCCGGTGTGCGTGAAATTTTGCAACGTTACTACATCACCGTGAATTTGTTGCAAAATAATCCATTGATTTCTCGTGCGAATTTGGAAAAAGAAAGTCAGTCTGTAGCGCAACGCTTGTCTGTTCTACATGGCATTAATGCACCAGAATTTTTTGATAAAGCGGTTTTCTCTGCTTTTACGAATAGCTTAAAAGAACAGGGCTATTTCAATGAAAGTGGCACAGCCAATACGGAAAAACTACAGGAATTAGCCACGATCTTAACGCATTTAATTTCTACTGAGATTTGCCTAACGATTAACGGTGCGGTGGCGAAAGTGGAAGAAAAAGAACAGGATGAGAATTAACTAAAATAATAAACATCAATTAGCCGCCAAAAGCCGGATTAGGATATTGGACGTTTGGTGCGCTAATTGATTTTTTATTTATTGATTATCTAAATACACCCACCACAGCTACCACAACGCCAATCCTCTGGATTTACGGCTTGGTAAAATGCCCGCATATACTCTTCTTCTAATGGAATATTATATTGAATAAATAAATCAGATAACCAATCCATGTTAGCGAGTATCCAATCATTTTCATCTAAGCCTTCTAAATAAAGTTCATCTTCGGGATCCATGAAATTATAAATATTTTGTGTTCCCATATCTTTATCCCGTCGTTCAGCAGGAAGTGTAAGAGGCAGTCCGTTATAACTGATTTCCCAATGACCTAAACAAAGCGTATGACCTTTTGATGTCCAGTTGGCAGTAAATGGATTTTCCATGATTTTTTATACGTTGCTGTAATAAAGGTGGGGAGGAGTATAAAACGTGAAATGAAATGAGCCATACTACAAACATGGTAATCCTGTGGGTAATCATAAAAAACTTGATCTCACGCAAAGAGAATACCTCAAAAAGTTTAAGCCCGTTTTTCATGAGAATGAATTTATCCTCTTTATTTTGCTAACTTTTCTTTTTGCTTTAGGTAGAAATTCGCTATAATTCTAAGCAATTTTTTTATGTTTTTGATTTATTTTTGAGTGTGATTTCATGTTAAAGCAAGTGACCGATTCCCTATTAGTTCGCAATAATTTAGCATTATCAGATTTGTCTAATCTGTTCGATACCTTAGCGCAACGCAACGTAGATTATGGCGATTTATATTTTCAGCTAAGCCAGGATGAAAACTGGGTATTGGAAGACGGAATTATTAAAGAGGGCGGATTTCATATTGATCGCGGCGTGGGCGTGCGTGCGGTAAGCGGTGAGAAAACCGGTTTTGCCTATTCGGATCAAATTAATTTAGCCAATTTGCAACAATGCGCTCAAGCGGTGCGCGGTATTGCACAACCTTCTCAATGTAATTTTATTCTGCCGGTGAGATTTAACCCGGTGGACGCACCGTTGCGTTATCAATCCATTAATCCGCTATACAGTTTAAGCCAAGAGCAAAAAATTGAATTATTGCGTTTAGTGGATAGAACCGCTCGTGCGGAAGACCCGCGAGTGGTGCAGGTGAATGCCGGTTTGAGTATGGTATATGAGGAAATGTTGGTGGCAGCCACGGACGGCACCTTGGCAGCTGATATTCGCCCACTCATTCGTTTATCGGTTTCCGTATTGGTAGAACAAGACGGTAAGCGCGAACGTGGTAGTGCGGGCGCAGGCGGTCGTTTCGGCTTGGAATGGTTCTTTGAGAGCTATCAAGGTGAGCAAAGAGCGGTCTATTTTGCGAAAGAATCGGTGCGTCAAGCATTGGTGAATTTAGGTGCGGTGGCGGCACCGGCAGGATTAATGCCGGTGGTGTTGGGCGCAGGTTGGCCGGGTGTGTTATTACATGAAGCAGTGGGGCACGGCTTGGAAGGCGATTTTAATCGTAAAGAAAGTTCCTTATTTACCGGCAAAATCGGCGAATTAGTCACATCACCGTTATGCACAATCGTGGATGATGGCACTTTAATGGATCGCCGAGGATCAGTCACCGTTGACGATGAAGGTGTGCCGAGCCAACATAACGTGCTAATTAAAGACGGTATTTTGCAGAAATACATGCAAGATAAAATGAATGCTCGCTTGATGGGCGTGCAACCGACAGGCAATGGACGTCGTGAATCCTATGCGCATTTGCCAATGCCTCGTATGACCAATACCTATATGTTGGCAGGCAAAGATAAATTTGAGGATTTAGTGGCGTCCGTAGAACAAGGCATTTTTGCACCGCACTTTGGTGGTGGCCAGGTGGATATTACCTCCGGCAAATTCGTGTTTTCTACGTCTGAAGCTTATTTGATTGAAAAAGGCAAAATTACCAAGCCGGTGAAGGGCGCAACCTTAATCGGTAGTGGTATTGAAGTGATGCAAAATGTGTCCATGATTGCGGATGAAGTAGAATTGGATCATGGTGTAGGCACTTGTGGTAAAGAAGGACAAAGTGTGCCGGTGGGTGTGGGACAACCGGCGTTGAAAATCGATCAAATTACCGTAGGTGGGACAAATTAATACGTACGCAATATCGCATTGTTAAATAGCGGAGATCATCAATAAATGAAAAAATCGACATATTTGTTTTTGGGACTTCTTGTATGCGGGGTTGTCGGTGGTGGATATTACTGGCATCAAGAGCAAAAATTCAACGATCCTAATGGGGTTAAAATCACGTTAAACCCGATTCAACCAACACAGTATCAGGCTGAAGGGGGAGAAATAATTGCACCGTTAGTGATTGATTTTAGCGCAAATATTGTTGCACCGAATCAAGTAAAAGCACCTATTGCGCAGGGCATTAAGCTTCTTCCATCAGTGAAAGGGCAGTGGACATGGGAAAATGAACACGCACTGGCTTTTTTGCCGGCGCAAGATTGGGCGGCGGGGCAAGAATATCAGGTGACACTAGATAGACAACTACTTAACGCAAGCTTATCCTATGCACCGGAAGTTACCCAACCTCAAACGGTCAAAACAGCACCCTTTAGTGTCGTCCGTGCGGAAGGGGAATTTTCTCAAGATGCTATTTCAGGACAGCATTATGCAGTGGGTCATATTGTTTTTTCTCATCCGGTCGATCCGAAAGTGCTGGAACACGCCATTGAATTTAAGTTAGTTCAACAACCGAAGGGAAAAGAGGCTACGCTAATAAAAACGTTGCCTTTTAACGTCACCTATTCTGATAATCAGCTTGAAGCGTGGATTCGTTCTGAGCCGTTAGCGCTCGCAACACAAGAGGATGAGTTTGTGCAAATTAGCCTCTTGAAGTCACTACAATCGAAATTAGGCGGAAATACATTGGATAAAGATGTTGGCATTCCCCTAATTGCTATTCCGAATGAATTTAGTTTGAAAAATACACAAAGCACATTCTCTTTTGTAAATGATGAGGAAGATGTCCTTGATCAGGTGCTAACACTGCATTTTAACAACGAAGTGAATGAAGAGGATATTGCGGATAGTTTGGTTGCGGTGTTACTGCCGGCTTTGCCGAAAGGTGAAACGTGGTCTTATGAAAAATTAAATGAATCTGCCCTGTTGCAGGGCGAGGTGATTAAGCCGGAGCTTCTTGGTGAGGGGCAATCTTATACGACAAAAACGGCTTTTCGTCTGAGCGTACCGGAAGAACGTTGCGTGTATTTTATTTTAAATAATGAGTTCACCGCAAAAGGGGGCTATCGTTTTAAAGATCCATTAGGTAGTTTAGCTTGCTTACCTCATTATCCGCATCATGTGGAGTTTGTCGGTCAAGATGATCTTCTTCCGCAATACTGGAATAGCAAAATTAATTTAAAAATACGTAATGCGCAAAGTGTAACATTAGATGTTGCACCATTATCGAAAACACAAGTACTTTCAATGATTAATTGGAGCGCGCCATCTCTTCAACCATCAGATTTGGCTGTCTTTAAGCCGGAAAAAGCAACGCTTTTCAAAACAGAGACGTTACATACCGAAGGTGAAAATCCACGTTACTTTGATTTTCTTTCCGTGGATTTAGCTGAAAAAGGGCTACCTTCTAAGGGCATTTTTTGGTTAAAAGCTGAAGTTCCTGTACCGGCAGAGAAAACGGAAGTGGAAAGTGCGGTCAAAAATGACATCGATCAGGTGACAGACAAATTGACGGACTATCGCTTGCTTGTTTTAACCGATTTTGACGTGACAACGGAGATGGAGGATAGTGGTAAGTATGTCGTTAAGGTAAAATCCTTAGCCACCGGCGAACCGATTGAGGGCGCAACCATTCGTCTCGTGACGGCAACGGCAGAAGAAAGAGAAGCACAAGCAACCAATGAGAAAGGGGAAACCACCATTGAATTGCCGAAAGAAAATGCCGGTAAGACGTGTGTGCTTTGGGTTACCAAAGGCGATGACGCCTCTTTTGTGATTATTCATGCCCCTTAATGGGGTCTATTATGCCTTGCATTGACAGAGATTTAACCTGAACATTTTTTTGTATGCTACGTAGCAAGTTTAAATGTAAAAGCGGTTAATTTGTCTGTGTAAAAAGAGGCAGTTAAATTTGTGATTAATGTCTTTTCATTGGGGGATAATCACTATATCATTAGCAACTCATCTTTATCATCGCCGCTTATCTTTTATGATAAGTATTTGTTTCTAATTTTTACCGAAAAATGTCGGTACATTAGGGAGAAAACCAAAGAAAGTGGAAAACTCGGTTCAAAACAAGCCAATTATTGAGCTTCGTTCAATCAAAAAATCCTACGGTTCCAATACCATTATTAACGATTTTAATTTAACCATTAATAACGGTGAATTTGTCACCATTCTTGGCCCATCCGGTTGTGGTAAAACTACCGTGTTGCGTTTATTGGCCGGATTGGAGGAATTAGATTCTGGCAACATTATTTTGGACGGTGAAGACATTACCAATGTGCCGGCAGAAAAACGTCACATCAACACCGTATTCCAAAGCTATGCCTTGTTCCCGCACATGACGATTTTTGAAAACGTGGCTTTCGGTTTGCGCATGCAAAAAGTGCCGGAAAGCGAGATCAAACCTCGTGTGTTAGAGGCATTGCGTATGGTGCAGTTAGAAGAAATGGCGGAACGTAAACCAACCCAGCTTTCAGGCGGACAACAACAGCGTATCGCGATTGCCCGTGCGGTCGTCAATAAACCTAAAGTCTTATTGCTGGACGAGTCTCTTTCTGCGTTGGACTACAAATTGCGTAAAAAAATGCAATACGAGTTAAAACAATTACAACGCCAATTAGGCATTACCTTTATTTTCGTTACACACGACCAAGAAGAAGCCATTACGATGTCTGATCGTATTGTCTTATTGCGTAAAGGTAAAATTGCACAAGACGGTTCTCCACGTGAGATTTATGAAGATCCGGCAAACTTGTTTGTGGCACGTTTCATCGGCGAAATTAATGTTTTTGATGCAACCGTGATTGAACGCAAATCAGACAACGTGGTGCTTACTAATGTGGAAGGTCGCATTTGCGATATCTATACCGATATTCCGGTCGAAAAAGATCAGCAACTTCAAGTGTTGCTTCGTCCTGAAGATATTGTGATTGAAGAGCTGGATGAACACGAACATTCTAATGCGATTATCGGTCACATTATCGACCGCACTTACAAAGGTATGACTCTTGAATCTACCGTAGAATTCGAGCACAACGGCAAACGTGTGTTAGTGAGCGAGTTTTTCAATGAAGACGATCCTCATATGGATCACAGTATTGGTCAACGTGTAGGGATTACTTGGCACGAAGGTTGGGAGGTTGTACTCAACGATGAAGATAATCAATAATAAATTTCAGAAAATTACTGTTGCGATTATCTTCGGTTGGCTCATTTTCTTTGTGCTAATTCCAAACTTATTGGTATTAGTCGTAAGTTTCTTAACCCGAGATGGTAGTAACTTTTATGCATTGCCATTTAACTTAGATAACTACATCAATCTGTTTAATCCGCTTTATGCGCAGGTGGTGTGGAACTCATTGTATATGTCGGGCATTGCCACCATTATTTGCTTACTCATTGGTTATCCGTTCGCCTTTATGGTCAGCAAAATTCACCCGAAATATCGACCGCTCTTATTGTTCCTTGTGGTGTTACCCTTCTGGACAAACTCGCTGATTCGTATTTACGGTATGAAAGTGTTCCTCGGTGTGAAAGGTATATTGAATACCATGTTGATGGACATGGGCATTTTGAGTGAACCGATTCGCATTCTAAACACAGAGGTGGCGGTGATCATCGGTTTAGTCTATTTGCTTCTACCGTTTATGATTTTGCCACTCTACTCCGCGATTGAAAAATTAGACGGACGTTTATTAGAAGCGGCAAAAGACTTAGGTGCCAATGCGTTCCAACGTTTCTTCCGTGTGATTTTACCACTCACCATGCCGGGCATTGTGGCAGGTTGCCTGTTGGTATTATTGCCGGCAATGGGCATGTTCTATGTCGCCGATTTACTTGGCGGCGCGAAAGTGTTGCTGGTGGGTAACGTGATTAAGAGTGAATTCTTAATTTCCCGCAACTGGCCGTTCGGCTCTGCCATCAGTATCGGATTAACAATTCTCATGGCATTGTTAATTTTTGTGTACTACCGTGCCAATAAACTATTGAATAAGAAAGTGGAGTTAGAATAATGGGCCGTTTACTACGTAATATCTTTATGTTTGTGGTATACGCTTATTTGTATATCCCAATTATTATTTTGGTGACTAACTCCTTTAACGAAGACCGTTATGGTTTAAGTTGGAAAGGCTTTAGCTGGAACTGGTACGAGCGTCTTTTCAATAATGACACGCTTATTCAAGCGGCAGTACACTCTGTGACGATTGCTTTCTTTGCAGCAACCCTCGCTACCATTGTAGGCGGTTTAACTGCGATTGCGCTTTATCGTTATCGTTTCCGTGGTAAACAAGCGGTGAGTGGCATGTTGTTTATCGTAATGATGTCTCCGGATATCGTGATGGCGGTATCTTTGCTCGCCTTATTCATGGTAGTTGGCATTTCTTTAGGTTTCTGGTCGCTATTGCTCGCCCACGTCACCTTCTGTTTGCCGTATGTCACCGTGACCATTTTCTCTCGCTTAAACGGTTTTGATGCAAGAATGTTAGAAGCCGCGAAAGATTTGGGTGCCAGTGAAGTGACGATTTTACGCAAAATCATCCTGCCGCTTGCGTTACCTGCGGTGGTATCCGGTTGGTTGTTAAGCTTTACCATCTCGCTAGATGATGTTGTGGTGTCGTCTTTTGTGAGCGGTGTAAGCTATGAAATCTTACCATTGCGTATTTTCTCCTTGGTGAAAACCGGGGTGACACCGGAAGTCAATGCACTTGCAACCATCATGATTGTGCTTTCATTATTACTCGTGGTCGTCAGCCAATTTATCGGCAGAAAACACAAAGACATCTAGCGGTAATAATGTTTCACAAATAATTTAATATCACATACAATACGCCTTGACGCACAATCAAGGCGTTTTTTTATACCTGCATTTTATGCAGGTGGTTTTTTTTCACCTCTTTTACGGAGAACAAACAAAAATGAAAAAATTTGCTGGTTTATTCACCGCAAGTATGATCGCCGTTGCCCTTACCGGTTGTAACGAAAAAGACAATAAACAAGCGCAAACCGCGCCGGAAGCCCCTAAAGCTGAAGCGCCTGCAAATGATACCGTGTATCTTTATACATGGACTGAATATGTACCGGATGGTCTTTTAGACGATTTCACCAAAGAAACCGGTATTAAAGTGATTGTGTCAAGTCTTGAATCAAACGAGACAATGTATGCGAAATTAAAAACGCAGGGGGCTGCCGGCGGTTATGATGTGATTGCGCCGTCTAACTACTTCGTATCCAAAATGGCACGCGAAGGTATGTTAAAAGAACTTGACCACAGCAAATTACCTGTCATTAAAGAATTAGACCCTGATTGGCTCGACAAGCCTTACGACAAAGGCAACAAATATTCCCTTCCACAATTATTAGGTGCACCGGGTATTGCATTCAACACCAATAGCTATAAAGGCACCGATTTCACCTCTTGGGGTGATTTATGGAAACCGGAATTTGCGAATAAAGTACAATTATTAGATGATGCCCGTGAAGTATTCAACATTGCCTTATTGAAAATTGGTCAAGATCCTAATACGCAAGATCCGGCAATTATCAAACAGGCTTATGAGGAATTGTTGAAATTACGTCCGAATGTGCTTTCCTTCAACTCTGATAACCCGGCGAACTCTTTTATTTCCGGTGAAGTAGAAGTGGGTCAATTATGGAACGGTTCTGTGCGTATTGCGAAAAAAGAACAAGCACCTTTAGACATGGTGTTCCCAAAAGAAGGGCCGGTACTCTGGGTGGATACTTTAGCCATTCCGGTTACCTCTAAAAATCCGGACGGTGCACACAAACTTATCAACTATATGTTAGGTGCGAAAGCCGCTGAAAAATTAACCTTGGCAATTGGTTACCCAACGGCGAACCTTGAAGCGAAAAAAGTGTTACCAAAAGAAATCACGGAAGATCCGGCAATCTATCCAACGGCTGAAGTGTTAAAAAATAGCCATTGGCAAGATGATGTGGGTGATGCGATTCAATACTACGAACAATATTATCAAGAACTGAAAGCAGCGAAATAATTTGTTCTCATAGCCATCACAAAAGTGCGGTCGAAATTTATATTAATTTTCAACCGCACTTTTTTTATCCAGTGCTAAGATAAGGACATTAAAAACGAAAAAGGAGATGATTATGGCAACACCAATTTCAGACAAAATTCACCACGCGTTGTCCCAAATTGATAATGTGCTGTTGGCTCAGGATATTTGGCTTATTTTACAAGAGCAAAAATTTGTGGGATTCCTACCGCACTTTTCCGTACAGCATTTGTGCAACAAACATCAAATCACTCCTCAACAACTCTCCCTTCAGCTGCTTCCTATTGCCGCTTGTTATGCCACCACGCCTATCTCACATTTTAATGTTGGCGCGATCGTCACAGGAGTGAGCGGCAATTTTTATTTTGGCGCGAATCAAGAATTTTGCCAAACAGATATTCAACAAACCATCCATGCCGAACAAAGTGCGATTAGTCATGCTTGGATGTGCGGAGAAAAACAAATCACCGATATTAGCGTCAACTACACGCCATGTGGCCATTGTCGCCAGTTTATGAATGAGTTAAATAGCGCAGAAAGATTACAAATTCATTTACCGCATCGCCAGAATAATCCATTGCACCAATATTTACCTGATGCATTCGGACCAAAAAACTTAAATATTCAGCTACATTTGCTGGATCAACATGACAATCAATTATCCTTAAACAGCAACGACCCAGTGATTTCACAAGCCCTTGCGATGGCTAACCAAGCACATGCGCCTTATTCAAATTCCTTCCATGGCATTGCATTGCAAACGCAAGATCAACACATTTATCACGGCAGTTATGCGGAAAATGCGGCGTTTAACCCAAGCCTACCGGCAATGCAGGTGGCATTGAATTATCTGATATTAAGTGGCGAAGCCGTAGAAAACATTACCCGTGCGGTGATGGTAGAAAAATCACAGACGCTCAGTTATAAAAGGATGGCAGAGGATTTGCTGGGAAGTTTAACGAAGGTTAAGTTAGAGTACATTTTGACCTAATGGCATTGAATAAAATACAGTGAACGTACCTTTATGGTGTCCGCTTAGGTGTGGTGAGATTTTATCATCGATTCAAAATCTCTTAAAAAATCCACCGCACTTCAACGCACTGAGTCGCTTAAAACTGCTATATCCCCGCCAATTTTTTCCAACCATTAAGACCTTATGAAACAACTTTTTGCCACCACAGCCAGTGGGTTTGAAGAGCTTTTGAAATCTGAATTGACCGAGTTAGGCGCGCAGGATGCTAAAGTCGCGTAAGGCGGCGTGCATTATTGGGCGGATGATGAAACCTTGTATCGCACTTTGCTTTGGAGTCGTTTGAGTTCACGCATTTTATTGCCTATCGTGCGAGCGAAAGTCTTTAGCGATTTGGATTTATATTCTGCTGTGGTGGGTGTGAATTGGTTGGATTATTTTGATGAAAAAGTTCATTTTTTCGTGGATTTTAACGGTACGAACCAAGAAATTCGCCACACCCAATTCGGCGCGATGCGTGTGAAAGACGGCATTGTGGATTATTTTGAACGCCACGGGCTCTGGCGGATCAACTCGGCGCCTTTGATTACATCCGCCGACACACCCACACCTGCTACAACGGCGTCGAAGGCGGCTACGGCGAATGCCCTAGCTGCGTTTTGCGCGAACGCGGATTGAAAGCATATTTACAGGAACTCGAAACAAAAAACATTTAGAAAAAATAGCACTCTTTTTTCTGACAGGTATGCAAAACCTAGTTTAATTTAATATGATATGTGAATATTCTTTTGAGGAATACTTGGCAGTTTGTTAGTGAGAATATTGCTGATTCATTTTTTTATAAGGAGATGGTATGGAAAATATGTTTATTGAATTAATGAAAGTTAATGATTTTCCTTTTTTTTATATTTTATTGATTTGGTTATGTGTTCAAGTTTTATTAAAGATTTTGGGATCTAATTCTATAGAGTATGTTCATCGTTATTTAATATCTAAGAAAAATTCTAGAATTAAAGAATTGTTAGAGTTAAATGACATGATTACTGATTCTGAGTTAGATGACTTAGTTCAAGAAGAAGTAAAGTCTAGAGTCTTTGTGATGACATCTGGCATTTCTGTCGATAAGAGTATTCGAAGAAGTATTTTGTTTGTTTCTAAAGATAAAAATATTCCTTTATCTGATTTCAAAAAAGCGCAAAAGTTTTTACGTATTATTGATGGTCATTTGAATGTTGTTATTAATAAAGTTGATGTCGTTGAAAAGTATTTTAATATATTTTATTCAACAACTGTATTCCTTGCGGGACTTTATTTCTTAATTATTCCTATAGTCGATATTGGTGGATTATCAGATGTCCAAAAACTAGAGATTTTTGCATTTTGTGTTTTTATGTTTATATTTTCTCTTTATATTATATCAAGAAATCAAATCTTTAAATCTGCAGAAAAAATAAAAAGGATTTTATAAATATAATAAAAATACCCACGGTTGAGCGTGGGTATGTGGTGATATAGAAAGATTTATTTTGACCAGTTAGCTTTGGCTGAAAATGCACCGCTAAAGCCTTTTTCTTGGTTAGTATAAATACCGCCCATTTCATTAGCATCCTTCCCAAAGAAGGCTCCTTGCATGGTTGTGCCGTCTTTTGTTCCGCTGAATTGGTTACCGGAGATTTTACCTTCCAGTTTAGAAACAACGTTATCCGGATAACCGGTTGCCAGTAATTGGCCATCAACTTTTTTCTCATCAAAGTTAGCGGTCATATCAATACCGACAATTCCCCATCTTGGCGGGTTGACGTCGGAAGCTCCCTCATTTAGGGTTTCGTTGTTGACATGGTAGCTACTTAATCCAAGATAACGTACTTCACCTGTACGTGGAATTTCATTTACCGGGGTTAATTCACCTTGTACATAAACATAGGTTTTGCCGTCTTTTTGGTTTTGATAGATGCCGTTTCTTGTGCTGGACATGAAGATTAATCCATTAACAAAGGCACCGGTACTTAAACGGGTTTCTCCGTCCTTATCCAAATAAGTGTATCCTGGATTCACACCTTCGGGTGCAATATCAATTCGTTTCCCGTCAACGTTTAATACATCGATATTGTTTGAACTTAAACGATGTACTTTGGGATTCACAATTTTGTCATTTACATCACCGCTTTTATATTCATAAGCGACACCATTATATTTTCCACTGGTTGGAATGCCCACAATTGATACCGGTGTGCTTGGATCTGATGGTTGGGTCGGTGTTGTCGGTTGTTTAATTTGATTACTTGGTTGGTTTGGCTCAGTTGGTTGCGCCACTTGATTATTAGGCTGATTTGGCGTCGTCGGTTGTGTTACCTGATTATTCGGCTGGTTTGGTGCTGTTGGTTGGGTAACTTGATTACTTGGTTGACTTGGTGTTGCCGGCTGATTTGTTTGGTTGTTTGGTTGGCTCGGAGTTACCGGTTGAGTGATGGTGTTGTTGGTGTTATCCGTATGATTTGAATCACTACCGCTGGATGAGCACGCGGATAAACTTAATGCAGTAACAACAGCGAGAATAGATAAATTGAATTTATTCATTAGTGCTCCTTATTTACAATATAGTAAAGAGAGTGGTAGTCATTTATCGTCATTTACGACGGGCAGGATAATACCAAAAAATAATACCAAAAAATAATAACAAAGCAAATTAGTAGGTTTTATAAAATAGACAGAAAACAGCAAAAAAGTGCGGTCGGTTTTCAGAGTGAATCTAAAATATCCGTAAAATCCACCGCACTTCAACGCACTTAGAGTTTAAAACTGCTATAATCCCCGCCAATTTTTTCCAACCATTGAGACCTTATGAAACAACTTTTTGCCACTACAGCCCGTGGGTTTGAAGAGCTTTTGAAATCCGAATTGACCGAGTTAGGCGCGCAGGATGCTAAAGTCGCGCAAGGCGGCGTGCATTATTGGGCGGATGATGAAACGCTGTATCGCACTTTGCTTTGGAGCCGTTTGAGTTCACGCATTTTATTGCCTATCGTGCAAGCGAAAGTCTTTAGCGATTTGGATTTATATTCTGCGGTGGTGGGCGTGAATTGGTTGGATTATTTTGATGAAAAAGTCCATTTCTTCGTGGATTTTAACGGTACAAACCAAGAAATTCGTCATACTCAATTTGGCGCGATGCGTGTAAAAGACGGGATTGTGGATTATTTTGAACGCCATGGTCGCGCTCGTCCAAACGTGGATAAAGAACAACCGGATATTCGTATTCATGCGTATTTAAATCGTGATGACGTGGTCCTTTCTCTCGATTTAAGTGGTGATGCGCTGCATATGCGTGGTTATCGCGAAGACACCGGCAAAGCGCCGTTGCGTGAAACCTTGGCAGCTGCGATTGTGCTGCGTTCCGGTTGGCAAAGAGGCACGCCGTTGGTGGATCCGATGTGTGGCTCCGGTACGCTATTGATTGAAGCGGCACAAATGGAAGCACAAATCGCACCGCAATTATATCGTTTGCATTGGGGCTTTGATTTTTGGCAAGGGCATAATCAGGCAGCGTGGGAAAAGGTGAAGGAAGCGGCTTTAGCTTTGGCGGAATCCGAAAAACAACGTGAAAACTCACCGCACTTTTATGGTTTCGATTTGGATCATCGCGTGTTGCAAAAAGCCAAACAAAACGCCAAAAATGCGGGCGTGGCGCATCTGATGCAATGGCAACAGGGCGATGTGGCGGCGATAAAAAATCCAAGTCCGAATTTGGCAGGTACGGTGATTTGTAACCCGCCGTACGGAGAACGTTTAGGCACAACGCCGGCGCTGATTGCCTTATATTCTGTGTTTGGGCAACGCTTGAAACAACAATTTGCCGGCTGGAATGCGTCTATTTTTAGCGGTGAACCAAGTCTATTGGATTGCTTGCGTTTACGTTCTCACCGTCAATTTAAAGCGAAAAACGGCCCGTTAGATTGCGTACAGAAAAATTATCAAATAGCCGAGCGCGCAGAGCAAAGTGCGGTAGAAAACACCGTAGAATTTGACCGCACTTCTTCGGTGTCTTCTGACGTCGCGGTGGATTTTGCGAATCGCCTGCAAAAAAATATCAAGAAAATTGAGAAATGGGCGAAGCAGCAAGGACTAGATGCTTATCGCTTATATGACACGGATTTGCCGGAATACAATTTGGCGGTGGATCGTTATGCTGATCACATTGTGGTGCAGGAATATGCCGCGCCGAAAAATATTGATGAAAATAAAGCGCGCCAACGCTTGTTGGATGCGGTCAATGCTACGTTGAATGTTACCGGCATTGAAACCAATAAGTTGATCTTAAAAGTGCGCCAAAAACAAAAAGGCACTAATCAATATGAAAAATTGGCGAACAAAGGCGAGTATTTTTATGTAAACGAATATGGCGCGAAGTTGTGGGTGAATTTAACGGATTATTTGGATACCGGCTTGTTTTTGGATCACCGCCTGACCCGTAAAATGTTGGGCGAAATGGCGCAAGGCAAAGATTTCCTCAATTTGTTTGCTTACACCGGTTCGGCAACAGTGCATGCAGCGTTGGGTAAGGCAAAATCTACCACAACCGTGGATATGTCAAATACCTATCTCAACTGGGCGGAACAGAATTTGTTGTTGAACGACATTGAAGGCAAACAGCACAAACTGATTCAAGCGGATTGCCTGCAATGGTTAGAAAAATGCGATCATCAGTTTGATTTGATTTTTGTTGATCCGCCGACATTCTCCAATTCTAAACGCATGGAAGACAGTTGGGACGTGCAACGGGATCATATTAAGTTAATGACGAATTTAAAACGCATTCTGCGCCCGAACGGCACCATTGTGTTCTCTAACAACAAACGCGGTTTCAAAATGGATTTTGCTAAGTTGGAAGAATTAGGTTTAAGTGCGGTGGAAATTTCTCACAAAACCTTGCCGTTGGATTTTGAACGTAATAAGCAAATTCATAATTGTTGGCTGGTGACGTTGAAATAAGGCAAGTTTAGCAAAAGAAGATGATTAAAATGAAAAGAACCGAATGCATCGTACATTCGGTTCTTTTTATGGCATTATTTTTTGTTGTTTTCTGGGCATTGATTAATGTCACTGCATTTGCCATAGAGATATAGACTGTGGCTGGAGAGTTCAATACCGTGCTGTTTACTGATTTCTTTTTGGCGATTTTCAATTAATTCGTCATTAAATTCAAACACTTTACCACAATCGGTGCAGATAATATGGTCGTGATGTTGGGTTGGCGCCAACTCAAAAACCGATTTATTTCCTTCGAAGTTATGGCGAATTAAGATTTTAGCTTCATCGAATTGGTTTAAAACACGATATACCGTCGCTAAACCAATGTCTGAACCATTCTCCAATAGCATTTTGTAAACATCTTCTGCGGAAAAATGCTGTTCACTGTGTTTTTGCATTAAAGCAAGAATCGTCAAACGGGGTTCCGTAATTTTCAATCCTGCTTTTTTTAATAATTTGATGTTTTCTTCAGACATAACAGCTCCTTTTTTGCTATTAAGCTAACTCAGCCAAACACATTTCGTCATAAACTTGTTTAACCCATTTGTTGACACGTTCAGACGTTAATTCCGGTTGACGATCTTCATCAATACATAATCCGACAAACGTATCATCGTCAACTAATGCTTGTGAAGATTCAAAGTTGTAACCTTCTGTCGGCCAATGTCCGACAATAATCGCACCGTGCGGCTCGATAATATTACGCACGGTTCCCATGGCGTCACAGAAATAATCTGCATAATCTTCCTGATCGCCGCAGCCAAAGATGGCGACCAGTTTATCCGTAAAATCAATTTGCTCTAATGTTGGGAAAAAGTCATCCCAGTCACATTGCGCTTCACCGTAGTACCACGTCGGAATACCGAATAAGAGAAAATCGTAAGCCTCGATATCTTCTTTGCTACTTTTGGCAATATCGCGAATATCAACTAATTCGCTGCCTAATTGTTTTTGAATCATTTTGGCAATGTTTTCTGTATTGCCAGTATCACTACCATAAAATAAGCCGACAACAGCCATCTTGTTACCTATTTATTAATGTTAAAATAATCTTGTAAAATTGTGCCAATAAGCTCGGCACGATTCACATTTCGTAGGGATGCTAAATCTTCTAATTGTTGAACCAAGTCCGCATGCAATTTTAATTCGACACGCTTTAATCCACAGGATTTATCACGTTTTAATTGATTGCGCTTATTAATACGGATTTGTTGTTCCCGACTCAGTGGATTGGTTTTCGGACGTCCAACTCTACGAATTTCGCTAAATAAATCTAAAGTAATACAGTCAGAATCTTGTTTTGCCATTTTGTTAACCACTGGCCTGTAAGTTGACTTCTGCCATTCTTAGTAAAGAGAATTATTTCAGAAGTGATAATGATAAGCCACAACCAAATTTGGGAGAAAACTATATCATAATTAACAGGCAAATGAAATTCTATTTAGATTCCCCGTGACTATCAATTCTATTTAAAAAATGTGTGATTGCACGGATAACAAATTGCGGTTTTTCCGCATGAACCCAATGTCCGCTACCGTTAATGGTGAAGGAGGCCGCGTGTGGGCATTGGGATAAAATCCGATCGGTGTATTCGGGTAAAATATAGGAGGAATTGCCGCCTTTAATAAACAAGCAAGGTTGTGTGATGTAGCGTGATTCCCAGTCCATTAAGTGAGGGTAATTGTGTTTAAGTGCGCTCAAATTAAAGCGAAAATAATCGGCACTTGAGGCATCAAAGGATTTCAACATAAACTGTTGTACGCGTTCATCCTGAATATATTGCGCTAAAATGGGCTTAGCCTCTTGACGGGTATGAGGTTGAGCATTTTTTACAGCAAACAAACCATTGAATACGTCATCGTGCCCATGTTCGCCATAAGCGACAGGCGCAATATCAATCACCACTAATCCTTTGACGAATTCAGGGTAATTTGCCGCACAAACCATAGCGGTTTTTCCGCCCATGGAATGCCCGACTAAAATCACTTCACGAATGCTTAAAGAATGAATTACGTCAAAGACATCTTCTGCCATGGCATCGTAATTCATCTCTTCGCAATGAAAACTCAAGCCGTGATTACGTAAATCCACCCGTAGAATGGAATAATCATCACTGAATGCACGAGCGATGACGCCCAAGTTATTCATATCGCCGAATAAACCGTGAATGAACACCAAAACCGGTTTATTAATTGCTTGTTTTAATTCATTAAATTGGAAGTTGAGTAATTTTTTCATCGGTTAAATTTGGGGCTGGAGAATTTGCTTATAGCTCGTTATAATGTGTCAAAAGGTTAAAGAGATCAAGCAAGTGGAGAGAGAAAATGAAAATTATCGAAGTGGATGAAGAGCTTTATCAATACATTGCCGGTAATACGCAATCGATTGGTGAAAGCGCTTCGGATATTTTGCGTCGTTTGCTCAATCTTTCCACGAAGAACAGTTATGTTCCTTTTGCCGAGAGTTTATCTTCCCCTGTTGAACATTCTTCTTCCGCTAACACGAAACAGGACGCCAAAAAAGTCAATGCAGCGCCGGAATCAAGCGATGCAATAAAGCCTGCTGTGAAAAAGCAGCCTGATGCCGTGACGCAAAAAACCATTGAGAAATTAGAAGCGTTACTTAACTCAGAAGCATTTAAACAAGAAAATAAAGCGGTCATTCGTTTCTTAAATATTCTGACGATTTTATACCGAACCAATCCGGAAGGTTTTGCCCTCGCAACCGAATCATTACAAGGACGAACTCGTGTTTATTTTGCCCGTGATGAAGGCACCTTGCTGATGGCAGGGAATCACACGAAACCGAAACAAATTCCTGACACCCCGTATTGGGTAATCACGAATACCAACAGTGGTCGTAAAATGCTTATGTTGGAAGGGGCTATGCAGTCCATGCATTTGCCGGAATATTTAATTGATCAAGTGCGGTCATTTTTTACGGCAAATTAACGCTTATGGCACTAGGTCAGCAATTTGCACAATCTCCTCTATTTTCCAAGCGAATCGCCTTGCAAGTTTTGCAAGGCGACGCTTTTACATGGCCGCAACTCCTCAAAAAAACACAGCAAATCTCCACGTATTTGCAACATCTTGGTGTGAAGCCACAAAAGGGCATCGCATTGTGTGGGAAAAATAGTCTAGAACTGGTGCTGTTTTATTTAGCGGCGATTCAAATCGGTGCCCGCGTTTTAATGCTCAATCCCATGTTTCCACTGGAAAAACGTATTGCGCTTTGCCAAGCCTATAATGCGGATTTTTTCTTTACCTCAGATCAGGCAGAATGTGCTACAGAACAACAAAAGTGCGGTCAGATTTTTAAGTGTTTTTTTATCTTTTCGGATGCCATAAAGCAGGCAGAGAAAATCGAAGCTTTCGGTGATTTTCCCGTTAATTTGACGCAACCGGCGACCATGACGCTCACATCAGGTTCCACGGGCTTACCCAAAGCCGTTGTGCATAATGCGCAAGCACATTATGCAAACGCACAAGGCGTATGTGATTTAATGCAATTTGGTGCGGCAGATTCATGGTTGCTTTCATTGCCGTTGTATCACGTCTCCGGGCAAGGCATTGTGTGGCGTTGGTTGACGACTGGGGCAACCTTGGTGTTACCCGGTGAGGATTTTTATGCGGCCGTCAATCAGGTGACTCATGTCTCCTTAGTGCCAACGCAAGTGCAACGCTGGTTACAGTATTTGCAGGAAAAACCAACAGCAATACAAACACGCGCCGTATTGCTTGGCGGGGCACATATTCCGTTAGCACTGACACAATCGTTACATCGTCTTGGTGTGAAAAGTTATTCCGGTTATGGCATGACAGAAATGGCCTCCACGGTGTTTGCTAAACAAAGTGATGAAAAAAACGGGGTAGGACAGCCCTTAGCTGGACGTGAATACTGTTTGCACAATGAAGAAATTTGGTTGCGCGGTGCAGGCTTGGCGTTAGGTTATTGGCAACAGGGCCGCATCGTTTCTCTTCTTAACGAACAAGGTTGGTTTGCTACCAAAGATAAGGGTGTGTGGCACGACGGTGAACTTGTGATTTCAGGGCGAATTGATAATATGTTTATTTCCGGTGGGGAAAACATTCAGCCGGAAGAAATTGAAAAACTGATTTTGCAGTCTGATTTAGTCAAACAGGTTTTTGTGTTGCCTGTCACCGATCCGGAGTTTGGTCAACGACCGGTGGCCATTGTAGAATGGCGAGAATCGACAAAAAGTGCGGTGGAAAATCTGAACGGATTTTTACAAGGGCGATTGGAACGTTTTAAACAACCTGTTGCCTATTATGAATTGCCGTTAAATTTAAGCGACGGTGCAATCAAAGTTTCTCGGAAAACGTTAGCAGGCTGGCTAGCGAAACAATTAGGATAAATATGAAAATAAACGCGTTTTTAACCGCACTTTGTGCTGCCTTATTTTTGAACATGGCGCTCTCACAAAGTGCCTTTGCCGATCAAAATACCCTGTCTTTGCCAACAGAAAAAAGTCTCAAGGCAGATCTTGCCGCAGCACAAAAAATGCCGGATGGTGATGAAAAACAAACGTTGGTCACAGACATTCAAACCTCTTTGGATTTATTGCAACAAATTCAAGCGCAGCAAAAGGCCAATGAGACGCTACAAGCCACATTGAATGGGGCAGATGCTGAGATTCAGAAGAATAATGCCGAATTACAAACGCTGAAAAAGCAATTGGATACGGCAAAAGCGGCAGATTATCAATCTCGTCGCTTAGCAGATTTACAGGCTCAGCTTGAAAAATTAATCGAACAACAACAGGAAACGCAATCGGCGTTAGGGGCAGTGAATAGCCAATTGGCGGGGCAAAGCTCAGTATCCGAGCGGGCGCAAGCCACATTAACCGCCAATTTGAAGCGTGCGCAAGAGCTTAATCAAAAGCTTGGCGATAGTACGACTTCAGCAGCATTGAAACAGCAGGCTCAGTTAGAGTTACAATTGATTGATCTGAAAAATAATTACAATCAAATTTTGTTGAAAAACAGCGATCAACTGACGGTGTTGTATCAAAGCCGTTATGACTTATTAAACGCTCGTGCGCAAGTGCTACAACAACAGATTGCGGCCATTCAAGAGGCGATTAATCAACAGCATTTGGCACAAACACAAAATCAGGTTGAGCAAGTACAGCAACAAAGTCAAAGTGCGGTCAAAAATAATTACATTCAAAAAGAATTAGAGCGTAATGCCCAGCTGAGCCAATTTTTATTGGAACAAACGGAAAAAACCAACACGTTAACGCAAGATGAATTGCGTATGCGTAGTGTTCTAGAAAGCTTAACGCAAACGCAGCGCACCATTGATGAACAAATTAGTGCGTTGCAAGGCACATTGGTGTTGTCACGGATTATTCAACAGCAAAAACAAAAATTGCCGACAAACTTGAATATCCAAGGATTATCAAAACAAATTGCCGATTTGCGTGTACAGATTTTTGACATGACCCAACGCCGCAATGAGCTTTATGATTTGGAAGCGTATTTAGCGAAAGTTCAAGTCGACCAGAACCAAACCTTTACGGCAGAAGAAAAAGCACAGCTTACTAATTTGTTGACGGAGCGCCGTAAAATTGCTTCAGATGTGATTAAGTCCTTAAATAATCAGCTGAATTTAGCGATTTCTTTAGAATTGACACAACAGCAAATTACACAGCTTAGCGATCAAATTCAGGCGAAGTTGGATCAGCAAAGCTTTTGGGTCAAAAGCAATAACCCGATCAATTTAGCGTGGTTTAAGCAGTTACCGATGTCACTTGGCGAGCAATTTGAGGGAATCAGTAAAAAATTAGGTTTCCCGAGTAATTTTGATAATTTGCCTTATTTACTCATGTTTGTGGCAATTTTGGTACTGATTGGCGGTATTATTTTCAGATTTAAAACACTGATTAAGCAACGTTTAGCTACCATTAACAGTGAAATTAATACACTTCGTTCCGACAGTCAGTGGCATACGCCAATGGCACTTTTATTGACAGCGATTATCGCTTTGCCATCCACATTATGGTTTTTAGCCGTATGCCAACTGTTAGGCTTTTTCTTTGTTCGAAATCCGGCGGAATTTTGGCAATGGTCGTTGAGTATGGCGGCATATTGGTGGTTCTTTAGCTTTGTGCTTGCACTTTTACGACCGAATGGTATCTCCGTTCGTCATTTTGGTTTTTCTCAGGATGAAGCGGAAAAACTGAGAGCGGTGACGAAACGAATCATTGTCGCGGTAGTATTATTATTGAATACCTCGGTTTTCAGTAATGTCATGGACAGCGGTTTAGCCAATGATGTGCTTGGCGAATTGAATACCATGGTCGCCTTGATTTTTTGTATTGCTATTATTGCGCCACGTTTTCGTAGAGCTTCAAAAACATTAGGCCAGACAAATCGTGATCATCGAGATGAACTGGTTTTAAAAATTGTCCGCATTTTATTGCAATTAGTGCCGGTCGGATTGATTGTATTGGTCGCGCTCGGTTATTACTACACCGCACTTAACTTGATTAACCACATGATTAACACCTACATCGCTTGGGTGATTTGGTCTCTGGTTCGTTACACGCTATATCGTGCGATTACGGTTTCCTCCCGTCGTTTAGCATACCGTCGCGTGCAAGAAAAACGTCAGCAAAAAGCTATGAAAGCCAATGATGGATCCTCTGCAGAGGATATCGTGGTGGTGAGCGAACAAGAAGAGGGTATGGCCGTTAATCAAGTCCGTAGCCAGTTACTGCGCTTTGCCGATTTATTCATTTGGACGGCATTGTTTGCGATTTTCTATTATGTGTGGTCAGATCTAGTCACCGTAGCAAGTTATCTACGCGACATTACCTTATGGCAACAAACAACGACAACAGAAGCCGGTGTCGTAACCGAAAGTATTTCGCTATTTAACTTACTTATGGCGTTAGTGATTATCGGTATTACTTACATTTTAGTGCGCAACTTGCCGGGGATTTTAGAAGTGTTGATCTTCTCCCGTGTGAAGTTGTCGCAAGGCACGCCTTATACGATTAATACCTTATTAACCTATCTCTTAGTGGCTATTGGAGGCGCATGGGCATTTGCCACCTTGGGGATGTCATGGTCTAAATTGCAGTGGTTATTCGCCGCACTTTCTGTGGGTCTCGGTTTCGGTATGCAGGAAATTTTTGCGAACTTCGTGTCGGGTATCATTCTCTTATTTGAACGTCCGATTCGAGTGGGCGATACCGTCACCATTAACGATGTGACCGGTACGGTAGCGAAAATTCGTATTCGCGCAATTACGATTATCGATCCTGATCGTAAAGAAGTGATTGTGCCGAATAAATCTTTTGTGACCGGACAGGTCACTAACTGGGCGTTATCCAATACCATTACCCGTTTAGTGATTTCGGTCGGGGTAGCATACGGATCCGATTTAGACTTAGTTAAGCGTTTATTATTACAAGCGGCGGCTGAGCAAGCTAATGTAATGAAAGAACCTGAGCCAAGTGCTTTATTCATCAGTTTTGGCGCCAGCACCTTGGATCATGAATTGCGGGTTTATGTGTCTCAACTCTCCGAACGTAATAATACCATTGATGCGTTAAACCGCCGTATTAATGAATTATTTGCGGAACATAACATTGAGATCGCCTTCAATCAGCTTGATGTCTTTATCAAAAATCAAGATACCGGGGCGATTATGCCGTTGGTGGAAGTGAAATCATAAATCGAATTGAAGAGAGAAGATTATGGCAGGAAATACGATTGGGCAATTATTTCGCGTAACCACCTTTGGTGAATCTCATGGCATTGCATTAGGTTGTATTGTCGATGGTGTACCACCGAATATGGCGCTCTCGGAAGCCGATATTCAGCCGGATTTAGATCGCCGTAAACCGGGTACCTCTCGTTACACCACGCCACGTCGTGAGGACGACGCAGTGCAAATTTTATCGGGCGTCTTTGAGGGGAAAACCACGGGCACCAGCATTGGCATGATCATCAAAAACGGCGATCAACGTTCGCAAGATTATGGCGAAATCAAAGATCGTTTTCGTCCGGGGCATGCCGATTTCACTTATCAGCAAAAATACGGTATTCGTGATTATCGCGGTGGCGGCCGGTCTTCTGCCCGTGAAACCGCCATGCGTGTGGCGGCAGGCGCTATTGCAAAAAAATATTTACGTGAACAATACGGCATTGAAGTTCGCGGCTTTTTAAGCCAAATCGGCAAGGTAAAAATCGCGCCCCAATCTCTTGCAAACATCGATTGGGCGGAAGTGAATGACAATCCGTTTTTCTGTCCGGATAAAAGTGCGGTGGAAAAATTCGATGAATTAATTCGTGAATTGAAAAAGCAGGGCGATTCCATTGGTGCTAAATTAACCGTTATCGCTGAGAATGTGCCGGTAGGCTTAGGCGAACCGGTATTTGACCGTTTGGATGCGGATTTAGCACATGCTTTAATGAGCATTAACGCGGTAAAAGGCGTAGAAATTGGCGATGGTTTCGCCGCCGTAGAACAACGCGGCAGTGAACATCGTGATGAAATGACACCGGAAGGATTTCTTTCTAATCATGCGGGCGGCATTTTGGGCGGTATTAGCTCAGGGCAACCGATTATTGCGACCATTGCGTTAAAACCTACCTCCAGCATCACCCTTCCGGGGCATTCCGTCAATCTTAATAACGAACCCGTAGAGGTGGTGATCAAAGGTCGCCATGATCCTTGTGTGGGGATTCGCGCCGTGCCGATTGCCGAAGCGATGATGGCAATTGTGTTGTTAGATCATTTATTACGATTTCAAGCGCAGTGTCGATAATTTGCAACAGGGACACCATAATGAATAAGATTTTTCATCAACTCATCAAAAGTGCGGTCATTTTTAGCAGCGTTTTTTTTGCAACCTCCACTTTTGCTGCACCACAAGATTGGCAACAGATCAAACGTCCGATCCCGGCAGAAAACGGCAAAGCCGAGCCGATTGGTAGCTATTCCAACGGCTGTATTATCGGCGCAGAACCCTTGCCTTATAAAGGCGAAGGCTATCAAGTTATTCGGATGAATAAAAACCGTTATTATGGTCATCCGGACATGATTCGTTATTTGCAACGTCTAGGGCAACGTGTCAAAGCGGCAGGCTTACCGACCATGCTGGTGGGTGATATTGCCATGCCGGGGGGCGGACGTTTTTTGACGGGACACGCCAGTCATCAAATGGGGTTAGATGCCGACATTTGGTTGCGCATGGGCAGTATGTCTGACACTGATGCCTTGAATTCAGATGGAAAAGGTTTGTTGGTGGTGAACCGCAAAGCACAACGGGTAGATGAGAGCGTTTGGACAGCCAATCACGCAAAACTGATTAAGTTAGCCGCAGAAGATCCGAAAGTAACGCGTATTTTTGTGAATCCGGCGATTAAATTGAAACTCTGTGAAACGGCAGGTTCGGATCGTGCTTGGTTACATAAAATCCGGCCGTGGTTTGGGCATGACTCCCATTTTCATGTGCGGCTCACCTGCCCGCAAGGTGCACAGCATTGTGAAAATCAGGCACCGGTGCCAGCCGGAGATGGTTGTGATAGTGAACTTTATTCTTGGTTTGAACCGGCAAAACCGGGGGCAACACCAAGCAAGCCCAAAGTCACACCACCGGAGCCTTTTTTGTGTCAACAAATCTTAAACTCACCAAATCGGAGTGAATGGTTGGAGTAAGGGATGGAATTCGGTCTTGATATTTTAGCCATTTTATTTGTGGTCGCTTTGGTTGCCGGTTTTATTGATGCCATTGCCGGCGGTGGCGGATTAATCACGATTCCGGCATTGCTGATGACAGGCATTCCGCCTGCGGTTGCGTTGGGGACTAACAAGCTACAAGCCTGTGGTGGTTCTTTTTCTGCCAGTCTTTATTTTTTACGCAAAAGAGCGGTCAATTTTTCGGAAGTTTGGTTAATCTTGCTGATGATTTTCTTTGGTTCTGTCGCCGGAACGATTTTAATTCAGCTGATTGATGCCTCCGTCATTAAAAAAATGCTGCCATTTTTAATTTTAGCCATCGGCGTTTATTTTTTAGTGACCCCTAAACTGGGCGATGAAGATCGTAAACAACGTCTGTCTTATCCAGTTTTCGCTTTTTGTATCGGCACATTGATGGGCTTTTATGACGGATTCTTTGGACCGGGCACCGGTTCTATTATGAGCTTGGCATGTGTGACATTACTTGGTTTTAACTTAGCGAAGGCCACCGCCCATGCCAAAGTCATGAATTTTACCTCTAACTTGGCTTCCTTAATTTTTTTCCTTATTGGGGGGCAAATTTTATGGACGGTCGGTTTGGCCATGATGGCGGGACAATTTATTGGCGCCAATTTAGGCGCTAAAATGGTGATGACAAAAGGCAAAACGTTGATTCGCCCAATGGTGGTGGTCATGTCTTTCATCATGACGATAAAAATGGCCTTTGATCAAGGCTGGTTTAATTTCTAACGGGATAAAGTGCGGTCAATTTCCGCAACGTTTTTTATGACAGATTCTCAACAAAATATTCGTTTAACGGCACGTGTCGGCTATGAGCCGCATTTCTCGTGGTCCTATTTAAAGCCTAAATACTGGGGCATTTGGCTCGGTATTTTGGTTTTGCTGTTACTGGCGTTTATTCCTTTTCGTTTGCGCGATAAATTTGCTGCCAAGATTGGTCTGTTGGTTGGACATAAAGCGAAAAAACAACGTAAACGCGCTCAAATTAATTTGCAATATTGCTTTCCGCAATGGTCGGAACAACACCGCGAACAGGTGATTGATGATATGTTTGTTGTATTGGCGCAAGTGATGTTAGGGATCGGCGAAATTGCGGTGCGTTCAAAAAAACATTTGCAACAGCGCAGTGAATTTATTGGCATTGAACATATTAAACAGGCAAAAGAGCAGGGTAAAAATGTGATTTTGCTGGTGCCACACGGTTGGGCGATTGATGCGTCAGGGATTATTTTGCACACTCATGGCATTCCGATGACATCCATGTATAACCCACATCGCAATCCGCTGGTGGATTGGATTTGGACGCTGGCGCGCCAACGTTTTGGTGGCAAAATGCATGCGCGCCAAAATGGCATCAAACCCTTTTTGAGCCACATTCGACAAGGACAAATGGGCTATTATTTGCCGGACGAAGATTTTGGGGAAGAACAAAGCGTGTATGTGGATTTCTTCGCGACCTACAAAGCGACTTTACCGGGGATTAATAAAATGGCGAAGTTGGCAAAAGCCGTTGTGATCCCGATGTTTCCACGCTATAACGCACAACTTGGTAAATACCAAATGGAAATTCATCCGGCAATGACACTGAGTGATGATCCGCAGCAATCTGCTCGTGCCATGAATGCAGAAATCGAAAGTTTTGTCACCGAAACACCGGAACAATATGTATGGATTTTGCAGCTTCTGCGCACCCGAAAAAATGGCGAAGATCTTTATGATTAATGTTCGGCAATCCAGCGATTTATGATAATATGCGCGCCGGCTTATCATTTTAATTCACGTGAAAAAACAACCGCACTTTTAGGTAAAAAAATGGAAAAACAACTTGCACTTATTGCTTCTTCAATTAAATCCATTCCTGATCATCCAAAACCGGGAATTATTTTTCGGGATATTACCAGCTTAGTTGAGAATCCGGCGGCGTTTCGCGCGGCAATCGATTTGATGGTGCAACATTGCAAAGAGAAAGGCATTAATAAAGTCATTGGGACGGAATCCCGCGGCTTTATTTTTGGTGCGCCAGTGGCATTGGCATTAAATGTGCCTTTCGTGTTGGTACGTAAACCGGGTAAATTGCCACGTGAAACCATTGCGCAATCTTATGAATTGGAATATGGACAAGACACCTTAGAAATTCATGTGGATTCCATCCAGAAAGGTGATAACGTATTGATTATTGACGACTTATTGGCAACAGGCGGAACCGTTGAAGCCACGGTTAAATTAGTACAACGTTTAGGCGGCGAAGTGAAGTATGCGGCATTCGTAATTAATTTACCGGATCTCGGCGGCGAACAACGCTTACGCGATTTAGGCGTAGAACCTTATACTTTAGTTAATTTTGCCGGTCATTAATCTTCTAAACGGGCAGGGATAAAGCATGAGTTATCAAGTATTAGCAAGAAAATGGCGACCAAAAACCTTTGCTGATGTTGTCGGTCAGCAACATGTTTTGACCGCACTTGCTAATGGCTTGCGTGAAAATCGTCTGCATCATGCTTATTTATTTTCCGGCACGCGCGGCGTGGGGAAAACTTCCATTGCCCGTTTATTTGCCAAAGGGCTAAATTGTGTTAACGGTGTGACTGCCGAGCCTTGTGGGGTATGTGAACATTGTAAAGCCATTGAAGAAGGCAATTTTATCGATTTAATTGAAATCGATGCGGCATCCCGCACCAAAGTGGAAGATACACGTGAGCTGTTGGATAACGTGCAATACAAGCCGGTGTTGGGGCGTTATAAAGTGTATCTTATTGATGAAGTGCACATGCTTTCACGTCATTCTTTCAATGCGCTCTTAAAAACCTTGGAAGAGCCGCCGGAATACGTGAAATTCCTGTTGGCGACTACTGATCCTCATAAACTGCCGGTGACGATTTTATCTCGTTGTATGCAGTTCCATTTGAAAGCTTTGGAGCAATCACAAATTGCCGAGCATTTGGGATACATCCTAAATCAGGAACAGATTCCCTTTGAGTCTTTAGCATTAGATAAACTCGCCAGCGCGGCACAAGGCAGTATTCGCGACAGTCTCAGTTTGACAGATCAAGCCATTGCAATGAGTAACGGCAATGTCACGCTCAATATTGTCAATGAAATGTTGGGTTTATTGGATGAAATCCAAGCCATTGAGATGATTTATGCCTTGCAACAAGGCAATGGCGAAAAGCTCATGCAAGTTGTGAATGAGGTGGCGAATAAAGCGGGGGATTGGGATGAACTGTTGCGTGAAGTTGCAGAAAATTTGCATAAGATCGCAATGCAGCAATTATTACCACAAGCCTCGTTAACGGAAGCGGATCACATTAGCTTTTTAGCGAAACATATCGCACCACAGGACGTACAGTTTTTCTATCAAGTGGTGGTGAGTGGTCGGAAAGAATTAAGTTTGGCACCGACGGCGCGTATGGGCGCGGAAATGGTGTTATTGCGTGCGTTGGCGTTTCATCCGAAATTCATTGGTCAACCGCTAAACCTTGAAAACAGCACGAAAGGAAGTTCATCCAAAAATCCATCAAGTGCGGTGGAAAATCGTGTTAAATCTTCTGATCAAACTGCTTCAGCGGCAATTGAAATGCCGGTGGTTTCTCAGGCGATAAAAGCCCATTATCAAGATCGTAAAAAATCCACTACGAATGAAACCGTGGTAAAAAGCGCGCAACCTCAATCCACGCAATCGACAGAACCCTTGGTGAGTTCGCCTGTACTTGGCGCATTAAACGGATTAGACCAACTGGATGCGATGCCGAGTAGCCCTTCTCAAGAAAAAAAAAAGTCTGAGCACCTAGCACAACATTCCTCTGAAAAACTGACCGCACTTTCTCATGCTTCTGACACCTTGGATGCTAAAAGTGCGGTGGAAAATCCGAATGAATCGGAGAGTGAAGAAAACGATTCAGATGGGCTAGGCGAAGATTACCGTTGGGAGTGGAGCAACCCGGAGCTAGCACAGGTTGAGCAGGGCCCGAAACCTTCAGACATCAAGGCCGCCATTCTGCAAGACATCACCCCTGAATTACAGCAAAAAATTGTCCATTTAACGGAAGAACAAGATCGCTGGGCACAGTTGATTGAACAAAGTGGCGTGGAAAATCTCACCAAAGAATTTGCGTTAAATACCTTTATTTGGACGGAAAGCGAAGATTCGCTTAAATTGGGCGTACGTTCCAGCCATGCACATTTGAATCAAGATAAGCATTGCAAATTGCTGCAGCAGTCGATTTCACAGGTGTTAGGAAAAACCATTGCATTAACCGTTGAAATCAATGATGACGAGCACTATCTTACGCCGACTGATTATCGCCGCAAAATTTATGCTCAATTACGGGAGCAGGCGAAACAGGATTTATTGCAGGATCAAAAATTGCAATTATTAGAACGCGAATTTGATTGTAGCGTTGATGTGAAAAGTATTCGTCCGGTGTAATGATGTTTAGAAAACATGCCTTTAAATTCATCGCGTTTCTCATTTTTCTTATAGCGGCGATTACCGGTTATCTTGTTTATAGCTTAACGATTTTCTCTCCCGTCAATATTCACTTTAGCACGACGCCAAATCTCACCTATCATCCGATAAAAAAACAGGATGAGTTAATTTGTTATCAAGCAGACCAGGCACCACCCGAAATCACACAAAAGACATTTAGCTTGTTGGTTTGGAATTTGCATAAAGGGCAAGATGCCGGTTGGCAAGAAGCGCTGAATCGTTTGGCGCAGGGGCGTGATCTGTTGTTATTACAGGAAGTGTTAAACACACAAGAATTGGCTGCGCAATATTCATCGCGATTTCCTACCGCACTTTATGCCAGCGCCTTTGCCTATTTACAACAACAATCAGGCGTGGAAATTCTCTCTCAATTTGCACCGCACTTTTACTGTGCCGGCGCAAAATCCGAACCTTGGATTCGTATTCCCAAAGTGGGCGCAGCGATGAGCTTGCCTCTGTCCAACGGGCAAGCGCTGTTATTGGTCAACGTGCATTTGATCAATTTTGAAATAAATCCCACGACTTATGAAGAACAACTTCGCACACTGACGCAGTTAGTTTCTCAACATCAAGGTCCGCTTGTGTTATCCGGTGATTTTAATTCTTGGAATGGTTATCGCGCGCAAATCATCCGAAAAGTGATCAACGAATTTGGTTTAGAGGAAGTGTCTTTTGAACAAGATCACCGCTTACGCTTTTTAGGCAATCCGCTCGATCATGTTTTTGTGCGTGGACTGAATGTGTTGAACGCCACAACAGAACCCACGGAAAGCTCTGATCATGCACCGTTGCTGTTAGAGGTGGAATTAGCAGATTAAACCGCAGCCGTGATCACAATTTCTACTTTCCAGCGAGGATCCGCAAGTTTAGCTTCCACGGTAGCACGCGCTGGGGGATTTTGCACATCAACCCATTCATCCCAAGCTTGATTCATTAACGTATAGTCCTGCATGTTCGCCAAAAAAATTTGTGCGTTTAGAATACGGCGTTTATGGGAATGTATTTTTTCCAGCAACTTGTCGATAAGCGTCAAGACTTCTTTCGTTTGCTCGTAGGCATTCTGTTCTACGCTGGTTTCCGGCACTTGCCCTGCAAAATAAGCAACACCCTGATAAATTACGGCTTCTGCAAGACGAGCGTTGGTGTCAATGCGTTGAATTTGTGTCATGTCATCTTCCTCTGAATAAAAATAATTCTCAGAGATTATACCAATCCTCATAAAAAACCTCTAAAATTCTTGAACCTTTCATTCAATAATTTATCTGATTTATGAAGCTATTAATTTCGAATCAACACGGTGCCATTGTGATGGCGCTTATGCCGTTTTTATACGGAATGTTGCTCAGTCATCCGATTTGGCAACATATTTTCTTTTTGTTGGCGTGGTTTTCCTTGTATTTAATGACTTATCCGTTTCTGAATTTATTTAAAGGCAGAAATTTGGAACTGTATATCAAATGGTCGTGGATTTATTTCTTTGCCTGTGTCATTTTTGCTATTCCGGTATTGATTTATAACTGGCATACGGTGTTATTTGTGGCAGCCATGTTGCCGTTCGTGTTGATCAGTATTTATTACGTTAAGCAGAAAGATGAGCGCGCTTTTTTAAATGATTTGGCAGGTATTGTGATTTTTGCCATTGCCGGTATGGGATCCTATTATTTTTCTGACCGCACTTTTGATGACAAAATTTGGCTGGTCGCGCTGTATCCGAGCTTATTTTTTATCGGAACGACCTTATATGTAAAATCCGTTATGCGCGAGCGTAAAAATCCGTTGTATTTAAAATTATCCATCGGCTTTCACGCCCTCTGTATTCTTGGATTTATTTTGGTAGAACAATATCTCATGGCATTGGCGTTTGTGCCGCCATTCATTCGAGCAATTTGGCTACCGCAGAAAAAAATGTCGGTAAAACAAGTGGGTTTCACCGAAATGGGGATTTCCCTATTGTTTTTTGCGAATTTACTTTATGCCACGTTGTAGATAAAGGGTGAAAAAATAGAGAGATGATGAAAAGATAGACAGATGATGAAAAAACAATTGAAATATATTGCCCTCGTATTCGGGGTATTGAGCGGTTTCACCCAAGCCAATCTTGGACTTCCAATTTCCGTGGGAAATACCGTCCAAGAGATGGATAAGCTGTTACGTAATCAATTAACGAACGACCAGTTGAGGGAATTGGCGCAACGCTTTTTACAAGCCGGCGATTTACGTACCGCATTTAATACCATGCATATTTTGGCGCTGAAAGATGATCGTCGTGCGCAGCTTGATCTCGGGCGGTTTTATTTCCGTGGCGATGGCGTGGCACAAGATTACGGTAAAGCCTATTGGTGGTTTAGTGAAGCGGCCGAAAAAGGTAGCGCCATGGCGTTAACAAATTTGGGGATTTTATATGCCGGCGGTTATGGCATTAAAAAAAATCTTCCGCATGCCATCTCTTTATTGGAAAAAGCCGCCTCGGCCAATGATTCCCATGCCATGTTGGTTTTAGGCATGTTGTATTACAACGAGGACAAGATTAAAAGCCTAAGCAAAGCTTTTCGTTGGTTAGAAAAAGGCGCGAAACGTGGCAATGAGGAAGCCATTTTCCGTTTAGCGTTAATGTATGAACATGGCGAAGGGACGAAGCGTAACCGACCGATGGCGATTTCTATTTATAAAGATTTAATCGCACAAAAAAGCCGTTTTTCTGAAGAGGCAAAAGAGCGTCTGGCGTTATTAGAAGGTTAAGTGGATACAATAAATGGATGAGATTCGATACATATACGAAAAATGGCATGAGTATGCGAAAGCGCGGGATGTTGAAGCGTTAATTGCGTTATATGCGGATCATGCGGTATTTGAAAGTCCTTTGGTTCCGGCTATCTTAGATAGAACAAATGGCGTACTGAATGGCAAGGATGACATTAAATTTTTCTTACAGGAAGGGACAAAGCGTCGTCCTAACGAATTGGTTAAATGGTTTCGGCGTGGTGACTATCTCACAAATGGGCGTTTATTAGTTTGGGAATATCCAAGACAAACCGATGAGGGTGAGCAAATTGATATTCTAGAATTGATGGAAATCGAAAACGGGCTCATTCAACAACATAGAATCTATTGGGGCTGGAAAGGATGTTTGCTGATTAGTCAGGGGTTAGCGAGATTGCAGCACGAATGACCAACCTCAATGCGTAATTCACAATTTCGTGTGTAGCGTGCAACTTGTTGCACGAATGATTAACATCGATGCACAATTCACGTAGCGTGCATCTTGATGCACGACCAAACCACGCACGGAATGTTATTTAACCCTTTCGTATATTCACGATTTCGTGCAACTTGTTGCACGAATGATTAACCTCGATGCACAATTCATGTAGCGTGCATCTTGATGCACGACCAAACCATGCACGGAACGTTATTTTAAGCTTTTCGGACATTCACGATTTCGTGCAACCGGAAAACCCACCGCACTTTTCATATAAAAAAGGACGCCAATCACGCGTCCTTTTGAGTCTGAATTTCGTCTTATTCCTCTGGAGTTACCACTTCAATTTCCACGTTACTATGCAGCCCTCGTGGTAGCTGTGTCCCTTTGCGACCCCGTTCGGCGCGGAATTTCTGTAAATCTTCCGGCTTTAAGGTCACTTTACGTTTACCGGAATGGAAGACTAGGCTGGAATTTTCTTCAATCAACAATAACCGCACCAGTAATTCGGAACGCGCTTTGGCGTTGGCGGATGGAATAGTGACAATTTTGTTGCCTTTGCCTTTGGACAGTTCCGGTAAATCTTGTGCAGGGAAAATTAGCATTCTGCCGGCGGAGGTAAGCGCCACCAAAAGTGCGGTCGGATTTTTCAGTGTTAACGGCGGTAACACTTTGGCGTTTTCCGGTAAGGAAATGAGTGCTTTACCGGCTTTGTTACGAGCGACTAAATCGGCGAATTTACAAATAAAGCCATAGCCGGCATCGGATGCCATAAGCAACGGTTGATCTTCATTTTCAATAAGCAGCTGATCAACGGTTGCACCTGCCGGCAAGGTAAGTTTGCCGGTGAGCGGCTCGCCTTGGGACCGGGCGGACGGCAGACTTAGCGGATCCAGTGTGTAACTGCGCCCTGTGCTGTCGATAAACACCGCCGGTTGATTACTTTTGCCGTAGGCATGCGCCAAATATTTGTCGCCGGCTTTGTAGCTTAAGCCTTGCGGATCAATGTCATGTCCTTTAGCACAACGCACCCAACCCATTTCCGATAAAATCACCGTCACCGGTTCTGTCGGCAGCATTTCGTTTTCTGCAATGGCTTTGGCTTCCGCACGTTCAACTAACGGCGAACGGCGTGGGCTGGCGTACGTTTTGGCATCCTGTTGAATTTCTTTTTTCAACAGCGTATTTAAACGACGTTCGGAGCCTAAAATCTCTTCCAAAGATGACCGCTCTTTTTCCAGTTCAGCTTGTTCCGCTTGCAACTGATGTTCTTCCAGTTTCGCCAAATGACGCAAACGCAAGTTCAGAATGGCTTCCGCTTGTTCATCACTTAAGTTGAAACGAGCCATTAATTCGGCTTTCGGCTCATCTTCGTGACGGATGATTTCGATCACGTCATCAATATTCAAAAAGGCAATCATCAAACCTTGCAAGATATGCAGGCGGGCAAGCACTTTATCTAACCGATATTGCAAGCGGCGGGTCACGGTGGTGCGACGGAAAGTCAGCCATTCAGTGAGGATTTCTAACAAATTTTTCACTGCCGGTTTGTAATCCAAACCAATCATGTTCATGTTGACACGATAGCTTTTTTCTAAATCGGTGGTGGCAAATAAATGCGCCATCATGGCATCAGTATCTACGCGATTCGAACGCGGCACGATCACAATGCGCACCGGATTTTCATGATCTGCTTCATCACGAATATCTTCTACCATCGGTAATTTTTTCGCCGTCATTTGCTCGGCAATTTGCGCAATCACTTTGGATGGCGAGGCTTGGTGCGGCAGGGCACTGATAATGATTTCCCCGTCTTCTTTCTTCCATGCGGCGCGCATTTTGATAGAGCCGCGACCTTGCTGATATATTTTGCGAATTTCTTCTTTCGGCGAAATGATTTCTGCCTCAGTTGGGAAATCCGGGCCTTGCACCACGGTCAACAAGTCATCCAAGGTCGTTTTTGGATTATCCAGCAACATCACTGCAGCGTCAGCAATTTCATTAATATTGTGCGGAGGAATATCCGTTGCCATCCCCACCGCAATCCCTGTCGTGCCGTTGAGTAAAATATGCGGCAAACGTGCCGGCAAATATTGCGGTTCTTCTAAGGTACCGTCAAAGTTTGGCTGGTAATCTACAGTACCTTGACCGAGCTCTGCCAATAGAACTTCTGAAATTTTAGATAAACGGGATTCCGTATAACGCATCGCCGCGAAAGATTTCGGATCGTCTACCGCGCCCCAGTTGCCTTGTCCGTCAACCAATGGGTAACGGTAAGAGAAGGGCTGTGCCATCAACACCATGGCTTCATAGCAAGCGCTATCACCGTGCGGGTGGAATTTACCCAATACATCCCCCACAGTACGGGCAGATTTTTTATATTTTGCCGCTGCATTCAGCCCAAGCTCGGACATGGCATAAATAATGCGTCGCTGTACCGGCTTCAAACCATCACCGATAAACGGCAAGGCGCGATCCATGATGACGTACATGGAGTAGTTGAGGTACGCCCTTTCAGTGAAGTGGCGTAGTGGCATTTGTTCAATGCCTTCGTAGTTGATGGAGTCAGTCATGATTTATTTTTGCGTTTTATTTATGTCGATAATATTCGTTTAATTTATTGGCTTTCGCCAAGTTTCCCCTCTTTTGTAAAGAGGGGCTAGGGGAGATTTAAAGTGCGGTTGATTTTTGAAATGTTTTGAAGTGTTTGAAAATTTCACCGCACTTTTCTTCTTACACAGCCAAATCCACTTGATCCCCTTTCGCTTGCAACCAGTTTTTACGGTCTTCAGCGCGTTTTTTGGCCAGTAGCATATCCATAGTTTCCATTGTTTCTTGGCTTTCTTCGCCTTGCGCTTCAAAGGTGAGTTGCACTAAACGACGGGTGTTTGGATCCATCGTGGTTTCGCGTAATTGCATTGGGTTCATTTCACCCAACCCTTTAAAACGCTGTACGTTCGGCTTGCCTTTTTTCCCTTTGAGACGATCCAAAATAGCGTCTTTTTCGCTTTCATCGAGGGCATAGAAGACTTCTTTGCCTAAGTCGATTCGATAGAGCGGTGGCATCGCCACATACACATGGCCTTGTTCTACCAGTTTTGGGAAATGGCGTAGGAAGAGGGCGCAAAGTAAGGTGGCAATGTGTAAACCATCCGAATCCGCATCGGCGAGAATACAGACCTTGCCGTAGCGAAGTTGAGATAAATCATCGTTGTCGGGGTCAATACCCAATGCCACGGCAATATCATGCACTTCTTGTGAGGCTAACACTTGCTCCGGTGACACTTCCCAGGTGTTCAGAATCTTACCGCGCAACGGCAAAATCGCCTGATATTCGCGATCTCGCGCCTGTTTGGCAGAGCCCCCGGCAGAATCGCCCTCTACTAAAAACAACTCGGTTTTATCCAAGTCCTGTTGCGAACAGTCGGCAAGTTTGCCCGGTAAGGCTGGACCGCTCACCAGTTTTTTACGCACCACTTTTTTCGTTGCACGCAAACGGCGTTGGGCGGAACTGATTGCCATATCTGCCAATAATTCAGCTTGTTGAATATTTTGGTTCAACCACAAACTGAAAGCATCTTTCACCACGCCGCCAATAAACACCGCACTTTGACGGGAGGAAAGTCGTTCTTTGGTTTGTCCGGCGAATTGCGGATCTTGCATTTTAAGGGACAGCACATAAGCACAACGATCCCATAAATCGTCAGCGGTAAGTTTTACACCGCGTGGCAATAAATTGCGGAATTCGCAGAATTCACGCATGGCGTCCAATAACCCTTGACGCAAACCGTTGACGTGTGTGCCGCCAAGTGCGGTCGGAATCAGGTTTACATAGCTTTCACCAATGAGTTCGCCACCTTCCGGCAACCATAATAACGCCCAAGATACCGCTTCTTTTTCGCCTTTAAATTCACCGATAAACGGTTGTTCCGGTAAGGTGACTAAACCGTTTACCGCTTCCATTAAATAGTCGTTCAAACCGTCTTGATAAAGCCAAGTGTCTTCTGTGTCATTCACTTTATCGATAAATTTAATTTCGAGTCCTGAGCACAACACGGCTTTGGCGCGGAGTAAATGACGCAAACGGCTGGCAGAGAATTTTGGGCTGTCGAAATATTTTGGATTGGGTTTGAAGTGCACGGTAGTGCCGGTTGTGCGACGACCGCAGGTGCCGATAACGGTGAGATCTTCTACTTTTTTGCCATTTTCAAAGGCGATTTTATACACTTCACCGTTACGTTTAACGGTGACATCAACTCGCTCGGATAAGGCGTTCACCACAGAAATCCCCACCCCGTGCAAACCACCGGAGAAGGTGTAATTTTTATTGGAGAATTTACCGCCGGCGTGCAGTTTGCTCATGATGACTTCTACGCCGGAGACGTTTTCCACCGGGTGAATATCTACCGGCATACCGCGCCCGTTGTCGATTACTTCAATGGATTGATCTTTATGCAAAATCACTTCGATTTTCGTGGCAAAACCGGCAAGGGCTTCGTCCACGCTGTTGTCGATAACTTCTTGTGCGAGGTGATTTGGGCGGGTGGTGTCGGTGTACATACCCGGGCGGAGTTGTACGGGTTCAAGGTCTTTTAAAACGGTGATTTCGTTGGCGGAATAATTCGTTGTCATAGTCATTCATTAATAAAATCTTGGAAGCAAAATTGCGCAGGATTATAGCAAAAAACAACGGGGTTTTTAACCGCACTTACCGGTTTTGTCGAAAGGAGGGAGAGGTAAGTGCGGTCGTATTAGCAGAACTTTGGATTATGACGACGGATCTTCGTCATGCTGATTTTTCAGGGTGGAGAAATAGTTGGCTAATATCGGGCCGGAAACATTGTGCCAGAAACTGAAAACGGCACTTGGCACCGCGGCAATCGGATTAAAGTGCGCCGTGGCTAAGGCAGCACCGAGACCGGAGTTTTGCATACCCACTTCAATGGCGATCGCTTTGCTGTCGTAATTATTGAGGCGTAAGGCTTTGGCAGCGATAAACCCAACGAGATAGCCAAGGCAGTTGTGTAAGACGACAACGCCGAAAATTAATAAACCGGAATCAATGATTTTGTCTTTGCTACCGGCGACGACGGCGGCAAGGATTAATACAATGGCAATCACCGAAACCAACGGCATGGTTTGACTGATTTGCGCCATTTGTTTTTTTAATAAGGCGCGAATGACTAAACCTAAGAAAATTGGGAAGAGCACCATTTTTAATACCGAAGCAAACATGGCAGAGGCATCAATATCAATCCATTGGCTGGCTAATACATAGAAAATGACCGGCGTTAATAACGGTGCTAGTAAGGTGGAAATGGTGGTGCACGCGACAGAAAGTGCGGTGTTGCCTTTCGCTAAATAGGTCATCACGTTGGAGGAGGTGCCGCCCGGACAAGCGCCTACCAGAATCACGCCGATGGCTAAATCTGTTGGGAGCGCAAAGAGTTTTGCTAATGCAAACGCAATAGCCGGCATGATCACAAACTGTCCAACCACACCGACAATAACGGATTTCGGGTGCTTAACGACTTCGCTGAAATCGTTAAAGGTGAGGGTAATGCCCATACCAAACATGACAATGCCCAGTAAGTAAGGGATATATCCACGGATTTCGAGGAAGGCTTCCGGTGAAACAAACGCGAGGAACGCAAAGAGTAACACCCAAAGTGCAAAGGTTTTACTCACAAATTGGGTTAACTTGAGCAGATATGGCATAAATTTTCCTTAAATAAACATACCGAGTAGTAAAAAAGAAGTTAAAAATAACAGAAATTTGACGGGGAATACAAAGATTTTTCATGGATTTTTTTTAGCATGCCCTGAGAAGTGGATTGCGCGATATTATGTGGCTGTTGTACAAAGCTGAAACCTCAGTCTCCTGAGGTTGTAGGAGGATGAATCACTTTAGCCTATTTCAATATAAAGCTAATGTTTCGACAAGGACTTCAACCATTTCTATATTTGATACATAATCAGGAAAATTTAAATATAAGTTAAATAATATGAGTTAATAATGTAAAATATCTAAAATATAGCTATCAGAATCTATTCATTAGAAATATATAAGACAGGATTAAATCATGAATAAACAATGTTTTCGTATCATCTTTAGCAAAACTTTACAATGTTTAGTTGTGGTGTCAGAGCTTGCAAAGTCGGAAGGTAAATCAGCCGAGACATCATCTTTTACGGTTCCGCAAATTTTAGCTCGAATTCGACCGCTTACCTTCAGTTTATTTTGTGCCTTAGGGTTTGTTGCATTTCCAGATTCAGCGATGGCCGATACTTTTATTATTCAAGCAGATAAATCAGCACCTAAAAATGAACAACCGATTATTTTACAAACCGCTAATGGACTCCCTCAGGTAAATATACAAACGCCTAATGATAAAGGACTTTCACACAATAAATATTCAAAATTTGATGTGGATACCAAAGGGGCTATTTTAAATAACAGTCGTACTAATGTTCAAACTCAACAAGCAGGAATGATTACAGGTAACCCTTATCTTGCTCGCGGAGAGGCTAAAGTTATTTTAAATGAAGTCAATTCGTCTGATCCCTCTGTGTTAAAAGGGTATGTGGAAGTGGCCGGTAAAAAAGCGGATGTAATTATTGCCAATGCCTCAGGTTTGCATTGTGAGGGGTGTGGAGTCATTAATTCTGACCGGACGACTTTCACAACGGGTAAACCACAAATCGTAAATGGTAATTTGGAAAATTTTGTCGTTGAAAACGGTCTGGTAAGCGTTTCGGGTAAAGGTTTAGATAATAGTCGTGTTGATTACACCGAAGTGATTGCGCGTGAAATGCAAGCGAATGCAGGTATTTGGTCTAAGAAAGAAACTAAAGTTATCACAGGGAAAAATACTGTTAAGCGGTCAGATGACCCCGAAGATCTCCAAATTACGCATACGAAGCAAACCTTATCAACAGAAAATAAACCTCAATTTGCTCTTGATGTTGGCGAATTAGGAGGTATGTACTCAGGTAAAATCCACTTGATTGGAACGGAAGAGGGGGTAGGTGTTCGGAATGCCGGGCACATTGGCGCTAGTGCGGAAACATTACAAATTGATAGCCATGGGCGTATCGTAAATACGGGTACTGTAAATGCGCAGAAAGAACTGCGATTAGTTAGTGAAACAGGTATTGAAAATACAGGTAAAATTGAAAATCGACAAAGCGATATTGTACTCACTACGCGGACTGAGATTAAACAAGACGGTACGGTTGTAGCACGCAATGGCAATATTTATAAAAGTGCAAATCAAGGCATCACTCAACATGGTGAGACTATTGCAAAAGGAAATGTGAATTATCAAGCTCCAAAAGTAACAGCTTCAACGCACTCGCTTATTGCTGCAGGCGTTGATGTTAAGGATGTTGCGCAAGGCGAGGAACGTTCTCTTGAAAAAGCCTCGGCACAAGGTAAAAACATCACAGCAATCACAACTGAAAAAGCCACCTTACAAGGGAAAAACCTTGCATCAGGCAAAATTCAAATCACAGGTTCGGCAGCAAATTTGGATAATAGCCATACATCCGCATATTCAATTAATGTCACCGCATCCGAAGATAACATTCAGGCGAATAATGCCGCGATTATTGCGGATGAAGAGCTAGCTTTATCAACGCCGACTTTACTTGAAACTAAAAATAGCTATTTAAAAGCGGAAAATATTACAACTAAGCAACGTTCTCTTCATACGCAAAATACGGTATGGGAACAGACCGGTTTGGGAGAGTTAAAACTTGAAGTTGTGGATGAGCTACAAAATAAAGGCGGTACTTTTAAAACTAAAGGTGATTTGACCGTTAAAGCAAACGGTATGGATAATCAACAAGGTCGTTTATTGGCAAGTGGTAAATTAACTGTCAATGTAGGGAAAGGCAAATTAGATTCAAGTCACGGCGCAATGTTATCGGAGCAAATGCTTTCCATTACTTCAGGTGAGCTTATTAACGATGCCGGTTTAATTCAATCCACTAAACATATTGCAATCAATACACAAGGGCAGTCTCTCTCTAATAAACAGACATTAAGTAATACAAGTAC
This sequence comes from Aggregatibacter valvarum, assembly GCF_980468985.1. Lineage (NCBI taxonomy): Bacteria > Pseudomonadati > Pseudomonadota > Gammaproteobacteria > Pasteurellales > Pasteurellaceae > Aggregatibacter > Aggregatibacter valvarum. The sequence continues at coordinate 744,559 of NZ_OZ413141.1, forward strand.
ACAGAATAAAGGTATTGTGGCATTAGGTGATCTAAATATCCAATCAGAAAATATTTTTAACCAACAAGGACGTATTGTTAGTGGTGGCGCGCAAAATCTCCAAATAGCCCATACTAATAATCAACATGGGTTAATTTATTCCGGGCAAAATTTCACCTTAAATGGTGTAGGTCTGACTAATGATGGCGGTAAGATCGGGGCTGCTAAGCAAGGCAATATTGCGCTTTCAGGGGATTTAAGTCAGCAGAATGGTGAAATTAATGCAGATGAGATAGTCGTGTCGGCTCAAAATATGAGAAGTTTGGATAAGAGTCGGATTATTGCGAAGGGTGTTACCTTAACAATGGCTCATCAATTAGAAAACTTAAACAGTTTTATTCAAGCCGATTCGAAAGATTTAACCATTTCAAGTCAAGCACTAGATAATACCGGTGGTGAGATTCATGGTCTTCAAAGTGCGGTAACGATTAATACACGCCAGCAAAAGCTTGTAAATAAGACAGGCAAGATCCGTTCGAAATCAATGTTAATGGTTAATAGTGGAGAATTAAATAACATTAACGGCGCTATTCACAGCGAAGGTGATGTTGCGATTAATGCCCATGGACAACTTATTAATAATCAACAAACGAAAGATAAATTACATGGAATCTTAGCTAACGGTAAATTAAAAATTGATGCAGGTAAATTAGATAACGATCAAGGGGCAATTTTAGCTAATTTAGCACAACTAGATGTCGCGCAATTAGAGAATCATTTAGGTATTGTACAGAGCGGTAGTGATTTATCTCTAAACACTCAACAGCTTGAGAATAGCGAAGGACTGATTTCAGGTGCTGCAAAGACTACTCTTACGGTGGCAAATAGTTTACGGCAACAAGCAGGTAAAATCAGTGCGGGAGCATTAACTCTAAACGCCGGCACACTTGATTCTACACAAAAAAGCGTTATTGCGGCTGATAATGCTGATCTGACGATTAAACATAACTTAATCAACACGCATAGTGAGCTTTCTGCAATTCATAATTTAAATGTCATTAGCCAAGAATTGAATAATAGACAAGGTCTGTTATTAGCTGAACAGGGACGCTTAGTAATCAATACCCAACAACATCAAGTGAATAACCAACATGGTAAAATCGTTGCGGGGCAGGCGGTGCATCTAGATAGCGGCCAATTAGATAATCAACAAGGTCTCGTGCAAGGTGATGCAGGCGTTACCTTAAATACTCACGGTCAATCTGTGAATAATATGTCGGCAGCCATAGTCAGCCGACAAGCTTTGGCTATTACAGCGGAGCAATTGAATAATAACCAAGGCTATATTCAATCGGCACAGCAAGCTGATATTCAGCTTGGTTCCTCAACTTTATCCAATGAAAACGGTGAGATTTCTATCGGTACGGATTTGAACTTAAATTCCGGCACAGTGAGCAATACCGATGGCACTATAGTCGCAAAACAGAACGCCATTATTCGTAGTGGTAGACTAAATAATACCAATGCTATGTTAATTGCAGAGCAGGGGAATCTTGATATTGATACTCATGAGCAAGATTTAATCAATCAGCAAGGTAAATTGAGTTCGGGCGCGAATTCTAAAATCAATAGTGGCTTATTAGATAATCAGGCAGGTTTAATTCAAAGCCGTCAAGATATGATGATTAATACTCATCAAGGTGATTTGAATAACCAACAAGGAGAAGTGCCACCAAAAGAAAAAGGTATTATTTCATTGGGTCGATTGGTGATCAGTACACAGCAATTTTTAAATAAAACAGGGTATGTGTTAAGTCAAGGCGACCAGACTATAACGACAGAATCTATTAAAAATGATTCAGGTATCCTTTCCTCATTTGCATCTCAAAAAATAACGGTAAATCAATATCTTAGCAATGTGCAAGGTAGAGTCAGCGCGAATGCTGTCACGATAACCGCGCAATCGATTAATAACCAAACGGGTTTATTGCAAGGGAGTGATCTACTTAATCTTCGGGCGACAGAGGTTTTTAATAATCAGAAGGGACAAGTCAAAGCAAATGATAAGGTTGAAATTCATGCAAAAAGTGTAAATAACCAAGAGGGAAATATTAATACGATTGCAGGCAATTTATTGCTTTCTTCTAAGGAAAGGCTGAATAACAGGTTAGGCAATATCATTACAAAGCAAAATGCAAGCATCATTGCAAATGGCATAGATAATCACCAAGGAACGATTTATAACGAAAAAGGATTGCTTCATCTTAATTTATGGCAACAGGCCTTAGATAATCAACAGGGTAAAGTGATTAGTAAAGAGAACCTCATTTTTGAAGGTGGTTCTCTCTCAAATCATAACGGGGCTATTTATGCTGAAACACAAGGTAAGCTCCAAGTTACAGGATTAGTTGATAACCAACAAAACGGTAAAATTCACGGATTAGGTGAAATGACTATTTTGGCCGATAGCGTTGATAACCGTGGTGGTGAAATTCGTACAAAAGATAATCTCACATTAAATGTAACGACAGAAATCAGCAATCAAAAAGTCGGGGCATCGGGATCATTTATTGAAAGTGGAAATCTTTTAATAATGAATACTGCAAAACTCGATAATCGCGATACAAAATCAATTTCAGAGCAAGTAAGGGAAGGTATCTTAGCCTCTGTATTAAAAATTTCGGCGCAGTCTATCGATAATCAGCAAGGTAAAATTCATAGCCGTACCGAGAGCCATTTAGCCGTAGAGCACTCTCTCAATAATCAGCAAGGTGAGATAACAGGAAATCAAGCGGTTTCGATTAAAGGCACAAATTTACATGTTGATAACCAATCAGGACGCTTGCAAGGGGCGTCTCTGTCAATTGTTGCTGATGATGTTACGACCGATGGACATATTGAGGGTAAAAATGTCCAAATTACCCAACAAAAAGATTTTGTGACGAACAATCACATTAATGCCGAAGACACACTTTCCATTACAACGGCGGGGAATTTAACGAATCGACATAATTTATATGCGAATGCCGGTGTCATGCTTAATGCGTACCATATTACCAATGATGTAGATGGGCGAATTAGTAGTGCGGATACCCGAGTTTACGCCAAAGGTAATATCACCAATGAAGGGTTGATTAACGGGATTAGCTCGGATGGAAATGCAAAAACGGTTGTGAAGGCAGGGAAGCATTTACTCAATACAGGGAAAGGTCGTATTTATGGTGATGAAGTTGCACTTCAAGCAGAGAAAATTGAAAACAGCGATAAAGATTACGGAAATGGGGAAATTAAATCGGCTGTCATTGCCTCGCGCGAACGCTTAGACATCGCTGCACATGAGGTGGAGAATAATACGGTACATTATTTAGCCGATAATCAGGTGGGTGCAATCTTATTTAGTGCAGGAGAGATGACCTTTGGGCGAACACTAAACGCAGATAATCATGCGGAGGGCAAGGCTGACACATTACGCAATAACAGCAGTGTGATTGAAGCGCAACAAGACATTCACTTAAACGTCGCGCAAATTCATAACAATAACGTGCATTTTCTTGTTGAACACGTAAAAACAGGTAAAGCGCCAACGGAGGTCACGAAATTAGAAAATAGATCTGTGAATAAGACTGACATTGTGCCGATGGGGCGTAATGCTCGCCATAATTTGCAAACCGATTTTACGAATAATTTAAATGGAGATAAATCGGGGATAAATACTAACGATCCTCATATTCCAATGACATTACTTCGTTGGGCCGGTTGGAGCCGTGCGGGACAGCTAGTTTATAAAAATGATGGCGCGGAACCGACGGTCTTAAAAGCAGGAGACGTCATAACCAAAGATACACCGCTTGCCATTCGTAATGAAATGACGTGTGACTATATTAACGGAAAAAATGCTTGTCAGTATACACCGGCAGGGCAATATGGTTCGGATAGTCCTATTTGGGCATACTTTGGTGTTCCGGCACCGGTAGAACAACAGCCCCCGTTTCCATTTGATGATTTAGCGGAACAACCTTGGTATAAAGAGAGTGATTGGTTTGATGATGAGGGTAATTTTAAGCGCCCTACCAGACCATCTCGTTTTCGGATGAATAGCGCAGCTTATCAAGAGCAAATAGTAAAATGGGATTATTATGTCGAACACATTAGACCGTTAGAGTTGTGGGAGGCCAAATACCGCAAGAGTATAGATGCGGTAGATGCCGGAATCGAGGCGCATAATAAAAACCGGTTAGGTGCGTTAGCGGGAAAATATTATCGTGAGTTTTGGCGCTTGCATATCAATAATCATCGAGTGGATGAAAGCAAAGTCACGAGAACGGTGGCAGGTCAAATACTGGCTGGTGGTTACTTAAATTTTGATGGTCAATCTTTTATTAATGAACGTAGTGTCGTTATTGCCGGTGAGACGATGTCCTTAACAAATCAAATTAAAAATATTGGTGAGCAAGGATTACATCGAATTACGGATAGCGGCGATAAAGTGTTTACATTTGATAAATGGCGAGGGGGCTTTAAACGTTATTTTCAACGTAAATGGGAAAATCAAGGGCCATATACCCGAATTATTGAAACTCCATTTGATATGCCGGTCTATCGGGTTGAAGAAAAGGTGAATTACAGTGCTAACAAACGGACATCGGATGAGGTTAGCGCATCGACACATCACACATTATCCTTAACCGAAGTGGGTGCGAATAACAGCAGTGCAATTGCGACGATAAGTGCCTATACACCGACTAAATTAGAAGGTGGTGAAATAGCTTCATTTGCCACGTTAAACACATCGCAAATTCTTCATGGGGCGCAACTATGGTCGGGGAATAAATTAGGGCTTGGCGTGCCGACGTTAGCGGAGCGATTAAATGATTTTGGGCGCATGCCGGGACAAAGTCAAAGTGCGGTGCGTCAGTTGGCGCGAGTTGAGTTATCGAACGAGCTTGAAGTGCGTAGCATCCAGCCGAATGTCACGCTTCCGCAAAATGTGTTATATCGAGTTAATGCAGCGCCGACGAGCAACGTGCTGATTGAAACGGACCCGGATTTTACGAACCAAAAACGCTGGTTAAGCAGTGATTATATGTTCAACACACTCCGCTATGCGCCGGAAACGATGCAAAAGCGTTTGGGTGACGGATTTTATGAGCAACGTTTAATCCGCGAACAAATAAACCGCTTAACGGGCAGAAATTTCGTGGGCAACTACAGCGACTTTGACAGTCAATATCGAGGTTTAATGGATGCGGGCATCACGTTTGCGCAGAAGTTTAATCTTCGCCCGGGGATTGCGTTGACGCCAAGTCAAGTGGCGCAGTTAACGACAGACATCGTATGGTTTGAAAGCCAACCGGTTTCGCTTGGGAACGGACGCATAGAGCAGGTGCTGGTGCCGAAGATTTATGCGTTAGTGAAGAAAGGGGATGTAACAGGAAACGGCGCTTTACTGTCAGGCAAAAAAGTGACTCACAAAGGCGGGGATTTCACGAACAGCGGCACTGTAGTGGGGCGAGAGTTAGTTCAATTTGACAGCGCAAGCATTCGCAACACAGGCACACTTAGTGGCAGAGCGATAGTCGGGCAGGTGAGCGGTGATGTCGAGAATCTCGGTGGAACGGTAGAAGCGGACAGAGCGATTTTATTGAATATCGCGGGAAACTTTAAGCATAGCAGTACACTCCACACAAGCGAAGTCAATGAAAACGGCTATCAACGCACAGACACGAGACTAGGACGAAAAGGGTTATTGCACGTCAAAGGGGAAGACGGCGAATTACAAGTGTCGGCGAATAATATTGATGTGACGGGCGCAGATATTCTCAATGAAGGAAAAGGGCGAACCTATGTTTCGGCGAAGAACAAGATGAGTTTGGGGACTTTAGAGGTTGGTTTTAGCGAAAAGATGGGCGGTGGCAATCACATCCGCGCCGAGCGCGTGACGGAAAGTCTCATATCACGTGTGAAAGGCAAGGGAGATGTCGTCTTATCGGGTAAAGATATTTGGTCTGCCGGTGCGGAATTAGAGGCTAAGAATAAGTTTATGGCGTTGGCAGAAAACGACTTGGTTCTGGGCACGGCGACAGTTGACAGTGATTTTGAGGAGTTCCATCAAACGAAAAGCGGCAGTTTGGCGAAGACCACGAAGACGCGTTTAGATAAAGTGCAATCCCGCCATCACCTCGGCACCCAAGTGAGCGGCAAAGACGTGATTCTTTCAGCAGGTCATGATGTGAAGGCGAAAGGCATTCAGGCTATTGCGGATGATAATCTCCATGTTCAGGCTGGACATGATGTTGATATTGGCGCGACGACCAATCACTTTAAAGAAGTGCATCAACAAACGAAGAAAACGTCGGGTGTGCTTGCGAGTGGCGGAGGCATCACCTTTGGCTCGAAATCGGAAAAACATCATGTTGAATCGGAAGGTCGGACGCAATCGGATGGGCGAAGCACATTAGGGTCTTTGCATGGGAACATCAGTGTCCAAGCAGGCAATCACGCTCACGTGATGGGCACGGACATGATAACACCGAACACGAATCGTATCGATGTTGAAGCCGCGAGCGTGAAGGTTGAGGCGGGGAAAGATATTATTCATACGAATGAGCGTCATGAATATAAACAATCCGGCGTAAGTTTGGCGGTAAGTACACCGGTCACGGACATGGCGCAAGCGGCGTACAGCAGCGCACAACGTAGTCAACAGGTGACGAATCCGAAACTGAAAGCGCTTTATGCGATGAAAGCGGCGGAAGAAGCGGCAATGGCGGCACAAAATGTCGGTAAGGTGGCAGAGACGTTAGATGCCTTGCGGGCAGGGAATATGCAACAAAACGGAACCACGTCGAGCCCGAGTGTCAAGGTGAGTCTTGGTTACGGTAGCCAAAAACAAACGCAAAGCAGTGAAAGCCAAAGCATTCGCCATCAAAAATCCACATTAAGCACCGGCGTATTAAATGTCAGAGCGCATGGTGAAAAAGTGGTTTTTGAAGGCGTGGATGCGAATGCCAAGTTAATGGCGTTTTCCGGCAAACAAGGGATTGACATCAAAGGGGTGAAAGACGAAGAGCATCAGCGTACGGAGAATAAATCGTCCGGCGGAAGTGTCGGAGTCTTTATGGGGACCAACGGTAATAGTTACGGATTGGGGATAGAGGGGTCGGCGAATGCGGCGAAGGGCAAGTCGAACTCGCATAGCGAACGCTGGCAAAACAGCCATCTGACGGCAGATAAAATCATCACGAACAGTGAGGAAGGGGACTTAACCCTTGATGCGGCGAATCTTAAAGCAAAACGTTGGGAAGCGGATATTCAAAATCTGACGATAACGAGCCGCCAAGATACGGAAAAATACGAATCGAAACAAACGAGCGCAGGTACAAGCGGTTCGGTGGCGTATGGTTCAGGCGTTGGGGTCTCAGTGAATGGGGCATACAGTAAAGCGAAAGTGGATTATGCGCAAGTCAATGAACAAGCCGGGATTCGTGTCGGCGAGGATGGTATAGATGCCAACATCCACAACCATGCTCAACTGAACGCAGCCATCATCGAAAGTAGCGCGGAGGAAAGTAAAAACCGCTTTAAAGCCAAATCGATTTCTACAACAGATATTGAAAACCGCAGTGAGATAAAAACCGAAAGTGCGAGCATCGGTGCGGGCACGGGAGGCATTAACCCGATGCAAGCTATCAGCTCCACCTTAAGTTTATTAGGTAACACCAATGAAAGCGCGCGAAGCACCACCAAATCGGCCATCAGCGGTAACATTCAGATAGAGACGGAAACACCGGAAAATCTGACCGCACTTTCACGGGATACGAAGAATGCGAATCAACGTGTTGAAAAGCAAGATTTACAAAAAGTGCAAGAACGCCAAGAAATGGCGAAAGTGATAGGCGACATCACGAACAACGCGATTAATATTGCCACCTATGAAGAGCGTGAGAAAATCAACAAGCTAGGGCTTGAGAAGTTTAAGCTGGAAGAGAAATACGGAAAAGACAATCCTCAAGCGCAAGAAATCGGTAAACAAATTACCGCGATTCAAAATGACATCGACCGCACTTACGGTATAGGCAGTGAAAAAGGCATGGCGATTCGCGCGGTGACAGCGGCATTACAAGCGGCAGCACAAAACGATACCTCAGGCAGTCTTGTCGCACTGGCTTCGCCTTATCTCAATCAAAAAATCCACGAGATGACGGCAGGCGACACCGCAAAAGACAAAGCGACTAATCTGATGGCGCATGCCCTGCTTTCTGCCGTGGAGTTCCAAGTGACAGGCAAAGACCCATTAACGGGTGCAGTGGCTGGAGTGACAGGGGAAGCAACCGCTGAAATCATTGCGAGAGCTTACGGCAAACCGGTCAGTGAATTAACGGCAAATGAGAAGGAAAACATTAGCATGTTAAGCCAACTGGCGGGCGGATTGGCTGCGGCATTGACGGCGAAGGCGAATGGCACCACAGCAGAGCAAGGGGGGAATTTCCTTGCTGCAAGTTCTGGGGCCGAGACGGCTAAAAGGGCGGTGGAGAATAATTATTTATACAACGGCGAGGTAAATAGTCTCGTTAAGGAATTGGCAAAAGCTGAAAAGGAAGGGAAAGATACAAAACCTATTTTTGAAAAATACGCAAAATTAAGTGAGAAGAATCGACAAGAAATATTGAAGACTTGTGGTAATAATCCAGCTTGTTATATACCACATATTCAGATGATGCAATCAGGTGATGAAGCGGCATATGAAAACTTTAGTTATTTAAGGTTAGGTACTTATTTTAATAATCTAAGCAGAGAAACTCAGGTTAAATTGAGTGATTTTGTGGAATCGGAAAACGGTAAAACAAGAAACCAATTACCAAAGAGCGTACACTATGCAACTTTTGCTTTAGGTGCTGCTGAAGCTGCGGGGTTAGGGGGACTAGCCTTAAAAACTAAGTTACCTAAAGGAGCTAATGCGAATGAGGTATTGCCTATTGTTGGGAAAACAAAAGGATATGAAAAGCATGAGGTTAGAATTTCTTCTGGTGCGGAGAATAATGCTAAAGCTATCCCATTGAAGGAGCAACTATCTAATGAAGTATTAAAAAGTAGAGGAACTAAATTAGAAAATTTAGAAGTATCAGCCAGAGTAGAAATTGATGGTAAGGTTTATGTTGATACCAACCAACGAGCAAGAGGGAATAGATTTTCAGACCCTAATAAATTGACTTTAATTGCACAGAATGTGGCAAATAAAAAACCTTAAAAGAACGGTTCACCTTATCCAAATGCTAATATGCGAGATGCACATGCTGAAATAGGTGCAATTCAACAAGCTTATGAAAAAGGTGTGACTAAAGGAAAAAATATGGTGATCCATGTCCAAGGGCGTGATGTATGTACGCATTGTCGTCAAGACATTGCATCAGCAGCAGAAAAAGCAGGATTAAAATCGGTCATTGTTCATGCTGTTGATGATAAGAACAAACTGAGAACTTATACTTGGATTCAAGGGCAAACATCAATAAAGGAAAATAAGAATGGAAAATAGCTTATTATTTTTTTCATGTGCATATAAATCAGAAGAGGGTGAATGGATAACTTTGGCAGATAGGGATATGGTATCTAAGATTGGTAAAGATAAAATATTATCTATGCTTAACAGCACAAAGAATCATAGATCTGACGTTAGATTAGAAGTTATACCTGAACCAGAAGTAGGCTTGTCTGAATTAAGGATGGAATCAGATGGTGAGAGATATTTATTTACTCTACTTGAATATGGGGATAACGGGAAGTTTTTAATTAGGTCTAAGTCCGATTTTACTGGAGTTCCAAGATTGGTTGATTTTATGGGAGAACCTTTTCCAGCAAGTGAAGTTATAACAGATTTTGATTTTATTAAAAGAGTATTTGTTGAGTTGCTAGAAACAGGAAATGTTTCTTATGAGTTAATGGATATATAATTTATAACGTTGATAGTGTAGCTCTCATATTGTGCTAGTTTCCTATCGTACTGCAAAAATATTTAGTTATTTGATATTTGAATAGCATATACTTTAATAAAGAGCGGTCAATTTTCAAAGAGTTTTAAAACTTCTCAAAAATTGACCGCACTTTTTATTTTCAATGATGCTTATTTTAAGCAAATTTTGATATATCATTCTAACTTTATCAATAACTTAAACTCTATATCCAACTCGGATAGCGAACGTTGGCAAAACAGTTATTTCACTGCAGATAAAATCATCACGAACAGTGAGGAAGGCGACTTAACCCTTGATGCGGCGAATCTTAAAGCAAAACGTTGGGAAGCGGATATTCAAAATCTGACGATAACGAGCCGCCAAGATACGGAAAAATACGAATCGAAACAAACGAGCGCAGGCACAAGCGGCTCGGTGGCGTATGGTTCGGGCGGTAGTGCATCGGTGAATGCGTCTTACAACAAGGCAAAAGTGGATTATGCGCAAGTCAATGAACAAGCCGGAATTAGTGTCGGCGAGGATGGTATAGATGCCAATATCCACAACCATGCCCAACTGAATGCTGCCATCATCGAAAGTAGCGCGGAGGAAAGCAAAAACCGCTTTAAAGCCAAATCGATTTCTACAACAGATATTGAAAACCGCAGTGAGATAAAAACCGAAAGTGCGCGCGTTGGTGCGGGCACGGGAGGCATTAACCCGATGCAAGCTATCAGCTCCACCCTCAGTTTATTAGGTAACACCAATGAAAGCGCGCGCAGCCCCATAGATGGCGCAAGCGTCCACGCTTGTGCTGTTTAATAAAAAAATTGCGAATTTTATCCATAAACGTTGGGAGAACCAATGTTCAAAATCCTTTGGATTTTGTGACCGCACTTTAGTTGGTAGGCACAAGCGAGGACACTTGCGCCATCGTGGTGATTAATAATGTTTGGTATTTTTTTTAAAGATAAAGGTACACCTTTTGATAATGGATATGGAATGCATATTTTGGCTTCGATATCTTTAGGCGAATATGTAGAAGAATTACATATTCCAATAGACTATTGGAGTATTGAAGAATATAGAAATAGCTGGGCTACATCTATAGCTGATGGGATAGAAAAAAAGAAACATTCAGTACTTATTACATCTATGCATGAGCCAGAATCTTTAAATTTTATTTCTACATGGATTGTTTATTATGATGGGGAAATTTCTTATGTTCAAAATAAGATTATATTTGTAGATGATTTCCCAGAGTTTGATTCGTCTAAAATCAATGAATATGTAAATAAACGAGAGGTCTTAAATGAAGATGGTTTTAAGATATCTGAATGGATAGTGAAAACAAAAGATGTAATTGATTTTTATGATAGCATTATCCATTTAGTTTGACTAATTGATTCTAATAAAAAGGCATTATCACCCAAGATAGCGCGCGTCTCCTGACGCGTGCTTGTATCGATTTAAAAAATAAACAAACTGAAGTTATTCATGAAAATAGTGAAGATTTGAATCAAAAAATTGATGTTTTAGGCACACGTTAGGAAACGCACGCCATCGTGGGGGGGGAGTAGAAATAAAGATTATTATGAACCATTATATAGAAATCAAAAATTTTATAATCTTTTAAATGAAGAATATAAATATATTCCTACTAAAATAGGAACTATTGGAGATTCATTGTCTAGTGAATATATAAATAATAAGTTGGAGAAGAATGAGCCCAAAATAAATAACTGGTTAAAAGGTGAGAATGATGCTAAGTAGGTTATTCCAGTACTTGATTTTTACATTTTTTGCATCCGTAGTTTGCTTTATTGGGTTTTCGTTATTTTTAATTCTTATATCCTATATATTAAATTGGGGAGAAATATCTTTAAGTGAAATAAAAGACATTATTTTATTTTTCTTTAATGTGTTTAGTAAGGGATTTCCTTTGCTCTTTTTATCTATACTTATTTCAGATAATTTAAAAAGAAGATGAAAGGTGCTTTAAGAATATCACCAATGATAGCGCCATCGTGGGGGAAGTTTAAATAGAGGTATCCAATATATTTATAATGAGTCTCAAAAAGGAAGTAAATGATGAAAAGAATCATGTTAGATATTCTACTTTCTATTTTTATTGGAGTTTCTTTTTCATTATTATCGTTGATAGTTGGTAGATTGCTTTACAATATTGATAATTCAATATCTATTTTTGAGCTAGAATTGATTGATTTTGGTATAAAAAAACTTTCATTTTTAATCAAAATGACATTGTTTGTATCAAGTCTTTACTTTATTCTTTTTTTCTATGGTAGGAGTTTAAAGTAGCAAGATAATGTACTCAAATAATTATTTAGTCACAATCTTAAATTTTGAAACAAAAATAACAGATGAAGATATGTATTATGCAATCAATGGTAAATATGAAGCGATTGAAAATTATAAAGAGTCGTTTAATGGAAAATTAGCTTATTCTGTTAAGGATGGACTGGAACTTGGAGCAATGATTTATAGCGGTGGTGTACTTTCAAATGCATTAAGCAAATTGCCGGCAAGTGTTAATACATTGAACTTACCAAACAAAGTGGTTTCTGCAACAGCGAAAGTTGGGGATTTTGCTAAAGCACATCCTATTTTGGCTGAAAAACTGACAAATTCAGGCTTAAGTATGACAGCCACTCATTTGGGGAACTCTTATCAAGGTAAAGATACATCAGCCAGTGATTTAGCTTGGAGTGGTACAACAGGATTTATTACTGGTGGAACAAATTTTAAAACGACATTGATAGTGAATACCGTGAGTTCAGGCTTGCAAGGATATTTTGAGTCTAATGAGGATTCAATTAAACATGCTGGTTATAAAGCGGCTTCATCTGCTATCGCAACTTCATTGGGTGGAGCTGTAGGTAAAAGTATGGAAAAAACCGCTGATATGGCTATTCTAAAAGGTCTTAGTAAAAATCGGAGTTATTATAATCCTGAATATAGAAATAGGAACTTTTATTATACTGGTTATGAGGATTATAAGAAATATCCAGTTAGATTGGGGGTTGCAGCTGACTCGTTTACAGGTGAGTCATTAAATAAATTTTTAGAAGGCAATGAGCAAGATATTAGAAACTTTTCCAGAGAGAGTTTATATGCTAAGTAGATTAATGAGTTTTTTAGTTTATTTTACTGGTTATTCTTTGTTCGTTTTTATATTTTGTTTTGTTGGTATGTCTTCTCTTATTATATTATTTAAATTTATTGTGAGTTTTGGAAATATCTCTATGAAAGATATTCTTGACGTATTGTCATTTAACTTATATGGTTTTTCCAGATTATCACCATTAATAGTATTATCAATTCTTATATCTAAAAAACTCAGAGGTGGCTAGTATAGAAAGTGTTTAATTTCTGATGTTAAGTTATTAGAAATTTGTAGTCTGTTTTATATTTAAACAGACTACAAATTAAAATACAGAAGTACAAAGTGCGGTCAATTTTCCAGGGATTTTAAAATCTCCAATGATAGCGCCAGCGTCCACGCTGGTGCTGTTTAATAAAAACATTGTGAATTTTACCCATAACCATCGGCAGAGCCAATATTCAAAATTCTTTGAATTTTTTGACCGCACTTTTAGTTGATAGGCACAAGCGAGGACGCTTGCGCCATCGTGGGGTTCGGCGAATGTAGCGAAGGGCAAGTCGAACTCGCATAGCGAACGCTGGCAAAATAGTCACTTTACTGCAGATAAAATCATCACGAATAGTGAGGAAGGCGACTTAACCCTTGATGCGGCGAATCTTAAAGCAAAACGTTGGGAAGCGGATATTCAAAATCTGACAATCACGAGCCGTCAGGATACGGAAAAATACGAATCGAAACAAACGAGCGCAGGCACAAGCGGCTCGGTGGCGTATGGTTCGGGCGGTAGTGCATCGGTGAATACGTCTTACAACAAGGCAAAAGTGGATTATGCACAAGTCAATGAACAAGCCGGAATTAGTGTCGGCGAGGATGGTATAGATGCCAACATCCACAACCATGCCCAACTGAATGCTGCCATCATCGAAAGTAGCGCGGAGGAAAGTAAAAACCGCTTTAAAGCCAAATCGATTTCTACAACAGATATTGAAAACCGCAGTGAGATAAAAACCGAAAGTGCGAGCATCGGTGCGGGCACGGGAGGCATTAACCCGATGCAAGCTATCAGCTCCACCTTAAGTTTATTAGGTAACACCAATGAAAGCGCGCGAAGCACCACCAAATCGGCCATCAGCGGTAACATTCAGATAGAGACGGAAACACCGGAAAATCTGACCGCACTTTCACGGGATACGAAGAATGCGAATCAACGTGTTGAAAAGCAAGATTTACAAAAAGTGCAAGAACGCCAAGAAATGGCGAAAGTGATAGGCGACATCACGAACAACGCGATTAATATTGCCACCTATGAAGAGCGTGAGAAAATCAACAAGCTAGGGCTTGAGAAGTTTAAGCTGGAAGAGAAATACGGAAAAGACAATCCTCAAGCGCAAGAAATCGGTAAACAAATTACCGCGATTCAAAATGACATCGACCGCACTTACGGTATAGGCAGTGAAAAAGGCATGGCGATTCGCGCGGTGACAGCGGCATTACAAGCGGCAGCACAAAACGATACCTCAGGCAGTCTTGTCGCACTGGCTTCGCCTTATCTCAATCAAAAAATCCACGAGATGACGGCAGGCGACACCGCAAAAGACAAAGCGACTAATCTGATGGCGCATGCCCTGCTTTCTGCCGTGGAGTTCCAAGTGACAGGCAAAGACCCATTAACGGGTGCAGTGGCTGGAGTGACAGGGGAAGCAACCGCTGAAATCATCGCGAGAGCTTATGGCAAACCGGTCAGTGAATTAACGGCAAATGAGAAGGAAAACATTAGCACGTTAAGTCAACTGGCAGGCGGATTGGCTGCGGCATTGACAGCGAAAGCGAATGGCACCACAGCAGAGCAAGGGGGTAATTTCCTTGCAGCGACTTCTGGAGCAGAGACGGCTAAAAGGGCGGTGGAGAATAATTACCTAAGTATTGCAGATGTTCAGGACTTCATTCGAGAACTGAGTAAAGCACAAAAAGAAGGTCGTGATACTAAACCGATTTTAGAGAAATATAAAGGGATTAGTGAGGAAAACCGCCAGCAACTCATAGCGTGTAATGGTAATGTGGCTTGTGAAACGGCACATTTACATGAAATGAACACAGGGGCTGAAGAGCTTGAGAGAAATTTAGGGTTCTTTAGTCGTATGACGGTGTATTATCCAAATGATTTAAATACAGCAAATCGTATTGCACTATCTAATTTAGTTGAACGTGAAAATGCAGAAAGTTTTAGCAAGCTTTCAGATACCACAAAATTTGGTTTGAATGCCATGGAGGCTGGTACAGCAATAGGTTTGGGTGCGGCAGCAGGTTATGCAAAAGTTGGATTAAGCAAAGTTAAGAGCTTAATTAATGGAAAAGATAAAGCTTATCCGACATCGGGGATGGATGGGTATAAGCGTACTAATGTTGGGGATGAGGATTATCCTGAAGGCATTCATTTCAGTATGAATTTGAAAAATCATTTAATCCAAGGGGAAGGAATTAATCAACGAAGAGGTGTTGCTGGAGGACATAATAGAGAAAACTTCCTAAATACTCTTTCCCAGGGAGGCGGTCGAATCGTTAAGGAGGAATCAACAAATGTTGATGGTATTACTCGTATTCATTATGAAATTCCAAGATTAGGAAGAGACGGTAAACCTGATGGGACTTATAAAGCAATATCTAGCCCTAAAACGGTTTATGATCCTCAAAAATACTCTGATAATAATATATTAAAGTGGGGGCAAAGAGCGGCATCAAAAGGATATAAAGAGGCTATGGGAGCTTTTGATGTTAGAGAATATAATGCAACCTATAATGGAATTGAATATAAAATATATTTAAATAAAAAAACAGGAGAGGTTCAAAATGTTCACCCAAGATGATTTTTCTTATATACCAATCAGATCTAAATCATATAATTTTTTTTATAAAGTAAATTTTGATGAAGATAATCCTGAAAGAACAGTAAAGCAATGTTTCTCTGTTTTATATGATTATGGTGTTTTCTTATATGCGGTTTATTTAGTGCTAGTAGATAAGGATGGTTATGCACAAGATGGTTGTTATTGGTATTATCCAGATATGAATAGTCCCGATCCAAGAGACCATTTTGAAGGAGTTTATTTTCAAGATGGATTTAATGATCCTGATTGGATAGCCATTGTAACAGAACAAGAAAATCTAAAATATACAGAAAAAGCTTGTGAAAGATTTCTAGAAATACATCCTGATAAAAAATATAGAGAATTAATAACCTATATGCTAGATTTTGCTAAAAAAGAGATAAATGATCGAGTATTAAGTGAACAGGAGTTTAGAAATTAATTTGGAAAGTAGAGTTTTTAATGAAGAATTAGGAGTTTAAACTTTTATAGTTCCCCCCCCTGATGGCGCAAGCGTCCACGCTTGTGCCATTACAATCTATTATAGTTCTGGAGTTAGCAAAATCCCGAGGCAAGCTCACGAATAAAGTTTACCGGAAAATATAGTGGTATTTGGCGATAAAGTGATTACCTGTTTAAGTTCTTCATTCTCTCCTAGATAGAGCGCGTTTCCTAACGCGTGCTTGTATCTATCTAACAAAAAAATTGATGTTTTCGGCACGCATTAGGAAACGCGCGCTATAGTGGGAGCAAAAGGCTGTAGCTAAAGGTATAGTAATTTACTTGAGAGAAATAGATTAGATCCAAAAGCTTATCAAGATTCACAAAAAATTAACGGTATACAATTTCACTACTATATAAATATGGAAACTAAAGGAGTAACAAATGTACACCCAGAATAGTATTCCCTTATATACAGCCAAAGGAGATGATTCTCGTAGCCCTTTAAATTTTTTTTATGGTGGAACAGGTGACTTAGATGAACCTGAGTTTAGTATAAAAGCCTACTTTAATATTGTTTATTATGAGGGAGATTTTTTAAAAGCTATTTATTCTGTTCTGGTAGAAAAGGATGGATTCTGTGAGGAGGGAGCAGATTGCTATTACCCTGATATGAATAGTCCGTTTCCAGAAGATCACTTTGAAGGGGTAAGGTTTGAGATTGGAGGCTTATGTGATCCTAGATATCAGGTTCATGTATCTGAAGAAATCTGCTTTATGTATTTTAAAAAAGCATGTGAACATTTTTTGGAATTACATCCTGAAAAAGAATATGCAGAGTTTATTTATGATATTTTAAATAATTGGGAACCATCAGAGATGAAATGAAATCACCAGATGGCGCTAGTCTCCTGACGCACGCCATCGTTTGGGGAAAAATAATGGCAAAACGAGTTAATTATGAAACTTTAAAACAATGGTTTTTTGACGATGCTTATATTTGGTGTCAACGTAAATTTACTGAAGGGAAAATAAAGAATTGGCATGGGGAATTTAATGAATGGGGAGGTGCTTTAGATAGTTTTGATGGGCATTTTGATTTGCTAATTGAGAAGTTAATGCTAAATGTAATTTTTATTATAACTAATGGAGCAAGGCATATATTGAGTCATCAGATAGTTTTTAATGAAATACAAGAGATTTTATTGAATAATAACCTTGATGAGCTAGTTTCGGTTTTAGAAGAAGATGAAAAAGAGGATTTTCTTTATGATTTAAATTTGATTTTAAATAATAGGGAGATTGAAGAATAGCAAGTAGTATAATGATATTTACCCAGATATCCCCCCCCTCTGATGGCGCAAGCGTCCACGCTTGTGCTATAACAATCACCAATGATAGCGCCAGCGTCCACGCTGGTGCTGCTTAATAAAAACATTGTGAATTTTACTCATAACCATCGGCAGAGCCAATATTCAAAATTCTTTGAATTTTTTGACCGCACTTTTAGTTGATAGGCACAAGCGAGGACGCTTGCGCCATCGTGGGGTGTTGAGTATCCGGCAGATTATAATTTGCCGACTCACACTGGTGGAAATCAAACGGTAACGAATGATAAAGACAGCCATATTTTGGTAGGCGGTGAAAGTCAGGTTGGGGATTGGAGGGATGGTGTTGTTACTAGAGATAATATTGACTTCACATCTAAACCAAAACAAAAAGTAAATTCGACACAGCCTGGAGATATTGTTAGGACTCCAGATTCTCATCCTGACGACTTTACAAAAGTTAGAGGAGCTAAAAGATTTAAAAATAAATATACAGATGAAATTTGGGAGGTTAGTGATACAAGACATTCTGATAAAACCGGAGAGTGGAAGGTAGGTTTAAATGGGGATTTACCAAATAGAAACAAAAAAATTACAATAGGACGAAGCGATGGAAAATTTATCAAAATTGATAATAAATAATGAGTTATGTTTTAGAAATATTAATTTCAATGGGTTTTCAACTAGTAATAAATGGGTTGGGTATTTTAAAGCAAAGGATTTAAGTGATGTTGGCAATATAAAAAGAGCTTCTGAATTGCTTAAAACCTTCTTTTGTAAAGATTTGGACAACTTTTTTTTACTTAGTGCTTTAGTATATGATGATGATTCAGATATTGATGATGGTATAAGAGAATCTGAGTATTTAGAAGAATACTTATTTTTGTATGAGGAAGCTAAAAAGAGTAATTTTTTGAATGACTATGACGGGGTTTATAAAGAATATTTTGAATCAATTGATTTAAAAGATGAGAAGCAGCCACCAATAAGTATATTTAATATGCATTTTGATTTAAATAAAATTTTCTTATATTGTGAATTAGTTTTAGCTTTCTATTTTGGAAAAATTAGTGGTGGAATTTGTTTTTTAATTAATCCTAAATTAGGTATTGCGCTTTATCCACATGATGATATTGGTTATGGATGTATTTCCCTTACAGAAGATACTTCTTTATCTGAAATGTTTTTAAATTTTTGTAATAAAGATCAATATTTCAGTTCTATTTTTAATGAAGAATTAATAAAGTAGAAATTGAGAGAGCTTTAAAGAAGTATGCTTGTGCCCCCAGATAGCGTGCGTCTCCCGACTCGTGCTCCATCTAACCAAAAATAAACAAACTAAGTTTATTAGTGGAAATACTGAAAAATCTGATTTAGGTAAATTTGATACGTTGTCATCAGATCCCCCCTGATGGCGCAAGCGTCCACGCTTGTGCCATTACAATCTATTATAGTTCCGGAGTTGGCAAAATCCCGAGGCAAGATCGGAAGGTTGGACGCAATCGGATGCCCTATAGATGGCGCAAGCGTCCACGCTTGTGCTGTTTAATAAAAACATTGCGAATTTTACCCATAAACGTTGGGAGAACTAATGTTCAAAATTCTTTGGATTTTGTGACCGCACTTTTAGTTGATAGGCACAAGCGAGGACGCTTGCGCCATCGTGGCGAAGACCACGAAGACGCGCTTAGATAAAGTGCAATCCCGCCATCACCTCGGCACCCAAGTGAGCGGCAAAGACGTACTTCTTTCAGCAGGTCATGATGTGAAGGCGAAAGGCATTCAGGCTATTGCGGATGATAATCTCCATGTTCAGGCTGGACATGATGTTGATATTGGTGCGACGACCAATCACTTTAAAGAAGTGCATCAACAAACGAAGAAAACGTCGGGTGTGCTTGCGAGTGGCGGAGGCATCACCTTGGGTTCGAAATCGGAAAAACATCATGTTGAATCGGAAGGTCGGACGCAATCGGATGGACGAAGCACATTAGGGTCTTTGCATGGAAACATCAGCGTCCAAGCAGGCAATCACGCTCACGTGATGGGCACGGATATGATAACACCGAACACGAATCGTATCGATGTTGAAGCCGCGAGCGTGAAAGTTGAGGCGGGGAAAGATATTATTCATACGAATGAGCGTCATGAGTATAAACAATCTGGCGTAAGTTTGGCGGTAAGTACACCGGTCACGGACATGGCGCAAGCGGCGTACAGCAGCGCACAACGTAGTCAACAGGTGACGAATCCGAAACTGAAAGCGCTTTATGCGATGAAAGCGGCGGAAGAAGCGGCAATGGCGGCACAAAATGTCGGTAAGGTGGCGGAGACCTTAGATGCCTTGCGGGCAGGGAATATGCAACAAAACGGAACCACGTCAAGCCCGAGTGTCAAGGTGAGTCTTGGTTACGGTAGCCAAAAACAAACGCAAAGCAGTGAAAGCCAAAGCATTCGTCATCAAAAATCCACATTAAGCACCGGCGTATTAAATGTCAGAGCGCACGGTGAAAAAGTGGTTTTTGAAGGCGTGGATGCGAATGCCAAGTTAATGGCGCTTTCCGGCAAACAAGGGATTGACATCAAAGGGGTGAAAGACGAAGAGCATCAGCGTACGGAGAATAAATCGTCCGGCGGAAGTGTCGGAGTTTTTGTGGGGACCAATGGTAATAGTTACGGATTGGGGATAGAAGGTTCGGCGAATGTGGCGAAGGGCAAGTCCAACTCGGATAGCGAACGCTGGCAAAATAGTCACTTTACTGCAGATAAAATCATCACGAACAGTGAGGAAGGGGACTTAACCCTTGATGCGGCGAATCTTAAAGCAAAACGTTGGGAAGCGGATATTCAAAATCTGACGATAACGAGCCGCCAAGATACGGAAAAATACGAATCGAAACAAACGAGCGCAGGCACAAGCGGCTCGGTGGCGTATGGTTCGGGCGTTGGGGTATCAGCGAATGGGGCATACAGTAAAGCGAAAGTGGATTATGCACAAGTCAATGAACAAGCCGGGATTCGTGTCGGCGAGGATGGTATGGATGCCAACATCCACAACCATGCTCAACTGAACGCCGCCATCATCGAAAGTCGCGCGGAGGAAAGTAAAAACCGCTTTAAAGCCAAATCGATTTCGACAACAGATATTGAAAACCGCAGTGAGATAAAAACCGAAAGTGCGAGCGTGGGTGCAGGCACGGGAGGCATCAACCCGATGCAGGCGATAAGCTCCACCTTAAGTTTATTGGGCAACACCAATGAAAGCGCGCGCAGCACCACCCAATCAGCCATCAGCGGCAACATTCGGATAGAGACGGAAACACCGGAAAATCTGACCGCACTTTCACGGGATACGAAGAATGCGAATCAACGTGTTGAAAAGCAGGATTTACAAAAAGTGCAAGAACGCCAAGAAATGGCGAAAGTGATAGGCGACATCACGAACAACGCGATTAATATTGCCACGTATGAAGAGCGAGAGAAAATCAACAAGCTAGGGCTTGAGAAGTTTAAGCTGGAAGAGCAAGAAAAAGCCTTGAAGGGGCAGGCTGGTAATGAACAACAGCTTGCCGCCATTAAGCAACAACTGACAAACATTCAAGCTGAAATCACGAAAACTCAAGGTGAAATCGACCGCACTTACGGCATAGGTAGTGAAAAAGGGATGGCGATTCGAGCGGTGACGGCAGCATTACAAGCGGCGGCACAAAATGATACCGCAGGTAGTCTTGTCGCACTGGCTTCGCCTTATCTCAATCAAAAAATCCATGAGATGACGGCAGGCGACACCGCAAAAGACAAAGCGACTAACCTGATGGCACATGCCCTGCTTTCTGCCGTAGAGTTCCAAGTGACAGGCAAAGACCCATTGACGGGGGCAGTGGCAGGAGTGACAGGTGAAGCAACGGCTGAAATCATCGCAAGAGCTTATGGCAAACCGGTCAGTGAATTAACGGCCAATGAGAAGGAAAACATTAGCACGTTAAGTCAATTGGCGGGTGGATTGGCTGCGGCATTGACGGCGAAAGCGAATGGCACCACAGCGGAACAAGGGGGTAACCTCCTTGCGGCGACTTCAGGGGCTGAGACGGCTAAAAGGGCGGTGGAGAATAATTTCTTGAGTGATGCTTCAAGAGCAAGACTGAATGCTTTAAAAGCAAAATACCACCGAGGAGAAAATCTGACAACGAAAGAAGAAAAAGAATTTATTGGTTTAATTCAATCAGATCAGCGTAGTGATGGTCTCTTGGATAAATTTAGAAAAGATCCAAATTCCTTAAATAGCAATGAAAGAAAGGAATTTTTAAGCTATGTAGATCGTTATTACATAGAAACCATTACGGGAAAAACCGCATCGGGTTATAAATTGGCGTCATCAACATCACCTGTTAATGCTAAAAATCGTTTTGAATCAGAATATTTAATTAATGATCCTGTACCCAAACGAGATTACGGTCATTTCCCTTTTGCAGGAACAAATACCCAAAAATCACAGGCGGTGGATTCATTGCCTGAAGAGAGTAAAAACTGGTTAGGTTGGCGTTCAGAAAAACATTCTCGTGATGAAGAAATGTATTATGCAATCAACGGTAAATATGAAGCGATTGAAAATTATAAAGAGTCGTTTAATGGAAAATTAGCTTATTCTGTTAAGGATGGACTGGAACTTGGAGCAATGATTTATAGTGGTAGTGTACTTTCAAATGCATTAAGCAAATTGCCGGCAACTGTTAATGCATTGAACTTACCAAACAAAGTAGTTTCTGCGACTGGTAAGGTGGGGGATTTTGCTAAGAATCATCCTCTTCTGACAGAGAAATTTGCTAACTCAGGTACAAGTATGGGATTTACTTATCTTGGAAATTCATTAAGTGGGAAAGAGACTTCGATGAGCGATCTGGCATGGAGTGCAGGAACTGGTTTTGTTGCGGGAGGAACAAAATTTGGAACAACATTAGCTATTAACTCTGTTAGCGGAGGTGTTCAGGGATATTTTGAAGAAAATGATGAGCCAGTTAAACATGCTGGTTATAAAGCAGCTTCATCCGGTATAGCAACATTAGTCGGTGGAGGTATAGGGAAAGGAATCGAAAAATCAGGATTTAGAGTACTGGTTGGTAATGTTAGTAGAAATAAAGATTATTATGAACCATTATATAGAAATCAAAAATTTTATAATCTTTTAAATGAAGAATATAAATATATTCCTACTAAAATAGGAACTATTGGAGATTCATTGTCTAGTGAATATATAAATAATAAGTTAGAGAAGAATGAGCACAAAATAAATAGCTGGTTAAAAGGTGAGAATGATGCTAAGTAGGTTATTCCAGTACTTGATTTTTACATTTTTTGCATCCGTAGTTTGCTTTATTGGGTTTTCGTTATTTTTAATTCTTATATCCTATATATTAAATTGGGGAGAAATATCTTTAAGTGAAATAAAAGACATTGTTTTATTTTTCTTTAATGTGTTTAGTAAGGGATTTCCTTTACTCTTTTTATCTATATTTATTTCAGATAATTTAAAAAGAAGATGAAAGGTGCTTTAAGAATATCCCCCATAGATGGCGCAAGCGTCCATCCCATGATGGCGCCAGCGTCCACGCTGGTGCTGTTTAATAAAAACATTGTGAATTTTACCCATAAACGTTGGGAGAACCAATGTTCAAAATCCTTTGGATTTTGTGACCGCACTTTTAGTTGATAGGCACAAGCGAGGACGCTTGCGCCATCGTAGGGGCTGCATCTAAAGTTGGGTATCGTTTGGGGAACTTAGTTGAAAATAAATTAGAGCCTATTTTTAATCCTGCTAAGAATAAATATTCTTGGGTTGATTCTGGATATTTAGGTATTTCTTATCAGAAAGAACCTAGTTCCATACCAAGCCGAATAGGTAATATTTCTGATTCTTATATGTCAGAAAGGGTTAATAAATATTTGTCAGATCAAAAAATACTAAAAGATAAGGTATATGAACAAAAAGAAGAGGTTAAATGATGAGATATTTTATTGTTTATTTATTCTCTTGCTTATTATGTTTTATTGTTTTTGAATTGATTCTAGGTATGTTTGATTATTTTATTTATGGGCAGTTTACAGGGGATCTTATACAGGCCGTAATAGCATCTATCATCGTTTCTGTTATAGCTATGGTTATTCATTTGATTTTTGGTATGAAGAAGTAAATCAGAGACTGTGGGAAAAGAGTTGAATAATAAGGAGAATAAAAAATGAGAACTTTATCTTTCTTAATTTGGTCTGGTATCTTTGTGTCTTTTTGTGGTTCTATTTTTATAGGTTTTTTTCTACTTTTAAATTATATTAAATTTAATGAATTTGATTATATCTTACTATTCAAAGTGGCCTTTGTGTTTTTTATTGCTGGTTTTATTATTCCTATACCAGAGTTAATAAAGTTAAGAAATAAAATAAAATGATTATTGGTTGATCCCATAGGTGGCGCAAGCGTCCACGCTTGTGCTGTTTAATAAAAACATTGCGAATTTTACCCATAAATGTTGGGAGAACCAATGTTCAAAATCCTTTGGATTTTGTGACCGCACTTTTAGTTGATAGGCACAAGCGAGGACGCTTGCGCCATCGTGGGGTATAACACCATAAAAGTTAATTTAAATAACTTAGAAATTGAGATATCTAAGCAAAATAGGCACTTAGAAAATACGAATGAGTATAAAGTTTCTCTTGCTAATGGACAACAGAAAAGCCTTATCACTGTAAGTTTAGATTCTTTAAAAGGTTATGTAGGAACTGGACAGCAAGTGGGAAAAATTGAAATTGGGCTTCCAGGCTCTAAAGAAAGGGTGAACTTCAATAAAAATATCGGTATTTATATTGATCCTGTTACAGGAAATCAAACTCCAACAACTATGGGAATTATTCACTATAGTAAAAATGGATATCATATAGTTCCAGCTAAACCAAAGGAATAATAGTCTATGAATAATGAAATTATAAGATTAAGAATTGTTACCCAAAATGCCTTGATAGGCAAAA
Organism: Aggregatibacter valvarum; assembly: GCF_980468985.1. Lineage (NCBI taxonomy): Bacteria > Pseudomonadati > Pseudomonadota > Gammaproteobacteria > Pasteurellales > Pasteurellaceae > Aggregatibacter > Aggregatibacter valvarum. The sequence goes on from NZ_OZ413141.1 coordinate 769,262, forward strand.
TTACCAGAGAGGTTAGGGGGGTTTATGCAAGAATCAATGAAAATTGTATAAGTATTTATGTTGTTATTGATGGAGATATCTCTAACTATTGGAATGAAGAGATCTATGAAATAGGTACAGATATTATTTCTAATTTCGGTGAATATTATACTATTGATGAGAATTTAGTTAGAATTGATTACCCTAAATATTTATCTTTTGATAATTATATATGTGTATATAAGCGCCATGAAAAATATGAATAAGATTAGAACTATTTATAACAAGAATTTAAAAAGAATTAAGGATTAATAATGTTTGGTATTTTCTTTAAAGATAAAGATACATCAATGATAGCGCCAGTATCCACGCTGGTGCTGCTTAATAAAAACATTTTGAATTTTACTCATAACCATCGGCAGAGCCAATATTCAAAATTCTTTGGATCTTTTGACTGCACTTTTAGCTGATAGGCACCAGCGAGGACGCTTGCGCCATCGTGGGGAAGCTTTTAATTGGTAAATTGGATGTATATTTCCAATTTTATTTGTTTTTCTTTGAATTGGAAACTAAGTTCCAATTTTAGAATTAACAGCAAAATGATGGCGCCAGCGTCCACGCTGGTGCTGTTTAATAAAATCATTGCGAATTTTACTTACAACCATTGGCAGAACGAATATCCAAAATTCTTTGGATTTTTTGGCCGCACTTTTAGCTGAGAGGCACAAGCGAGGACGCTTGCGCCATCTTGGGGGTGATTTATGTGGTGGATTAGTTGTTGCAATAAATCCAAAAAAAGCTGAAAATTTTCATCGAACTTTTTTGTGTTTAACGCTTATGCTGTCGAGCGTTTTCTAACGCGTGCTTTGGACATTAAATAAAGTGCGGTTGATTTTTGAAGTGTTTTGTTGGAATTAGGCACACGCTGGGAAGGGTGCGCTATCGTGAGGGAAAAATAACAATGTTAAATAAGATAAAGTTTAAATCAGGAATCAATCCGTCATCAACTGTTGGATTAGAATTGAACTTAAGCCCAGTTACCGTTTTTATTGGACCAAATAACAGTGGAAAATCACAGGCTTTAATCGAGATAGAAAGATGGGTTACTGAAGGAATAAAAGAATTTTCTAAAATTGTAGAATTTATAGAATTTAAATGTTTTAGTGAACAGGAGGTGATTTGTGAACTATTAAATAGAATTAAGTTACCAGACTCTATTGAGAATAGAAGGCATAGTGAAGAATATGAATATATAGGGAAATATCAAAATAATAGGCAAATATATATTCCTAGCCTAATTAAGCATGCCTCTAACCCTAATGAGATTACAGATGGATATTCAGATCTGTTTTATATGCTTTCTTGTTACACATTAAGGTTGGATGGTTATAATCGATTATCTTTAATTAATCCTCAGCAGTGTGGTGATTTGCTCGAAAAACCAATAAATAATTTTTCAAAATTATTTATTGATGAGGAATTAATGAATAAAGTAAGAAGCGTAGTCTTTGACTCATTTAAGAAATATTTAGTACTTGATCCAACTCATTCAGGGTATTTGAGATTAAGATTATCTTCTGTAGAACCTGCAAATAATATTGAAAAGAGCTTAACAAGTGAAGCAAGAGAATTCCATAAGAATGCCACAATTATTGAAGATGCAAGTGATGGGGTAAAGGCTTTCATTGGAATAATAATATCATTGATTGCTGATGAATCTAAACTGATTTTAATTGATGAACCAGAAGCGTTTTTACATCCAACACTATCCTATAAATTAGGGAAAGAAATAACTTCTTTTGTAAATGATAAACAAAGATTATTTATTTCTACACATAGTGCTAATTTTTTAATGGGATGCGTACAAAATAATATTGGATTAAACATAGTTAGGTTAACTTATGATGTACAAGGTTCAACGGCTAGAGTATTAACACAAGATAAATTAAAGCCATTAATGCAAAACCCCTTATTACGTTCGATTGGTGTTTTTAATGCTCTTTTTTATAATGCTGTTGTAGTTACTGAAGCTGATGCTGATAGAGCTTTTTATCAAGAAATAAATGAACGTCTACTAAAAGATAAGGATCCAAGAGGTATTGAAGGATGTTTGTTTCTAAATGCTCAAAATAAACAAACTGTTTGGGATATTGTTAAGCCATTAAGAGAGTTAGGTATTCCTACTGTTGGGATTGTTGATATTGACGTAATTAAAGAAGGTGGAGATGTTTGGAATAAAGTGCTAAATGGAATATATTTGCCAGAACTCAGCTATGATTCTTATAGAACTAATAGAAGTAAATTAAAACAAGCTTTTGATAAAATTTTAGGAAAAGACATGAAACGTGATGGTGGAGTAAATTTACTAAATGGTTCTGAAAAAGACTTTTGTTTAGATTTTTTTAAAAATTTATCTGAGTATGGGTGTTTGGTTGTTCCTGTTGGTGAAATTGAAAAATGGTTAGAAAGTCTTGATATTGATCGTGGAAAGTCATCTTGGCTAAGGAATATATTTGAGAAAATGGGAGATAATCCTGATTTAGATGAATATGTTAGACCTGCTAATGGAGATGTATGGGATTTTATAGGGGAAGCATCTAAATGGATTAATGCCCCAAACAAAAAAGGTATCCCTGAATAAACTTTCTGATGATAAAAATACCACCTAGTTAGAGGTGGTATTTTTTATTATAACCAGCCAAAGTCTGGCTATAAAAACTATACGCTATGCGTATGGAGCCAAATAGCTTAAGCGGTGAACAGAAAAAATCCTCGCTATATAATGAACAAGGCTGATAACCGAAATTCAACATATAGGAGGATTATAGTCCTACTTCATCGCCACACCCAACCACTTCATCATCTCTCTCTCATCCCAACCTTTACGTTTGGCGTAATCTTGAGCTTGGTCTTCATCGATGCGACCTAAAGTGAAATAGTTACTTGCAGGGTGGGTGAAATACCAACCGCAGACAGAAGCTGCCGGCCACATGGCGTAGCTTTCGGTGAGTTTCATGCCGATGCGTTGTTCCACTTCTAATAAATCCCAAATCAAGGCTTTTTCCGTGTGTTCCGGGCAGCTTGGGTAACCCGGTGCAGGGCGGATGCCCACATAGTTTTCGTTGATTAAGCCTTGGTTGTCGAATTCCTCTTGGGTGTAGCCCCAAATGCGGGTACGGAGTTCGAAGTGCAGGTATTCCGCCATGGCTTCAGCGAGACGGTCGCCTACAGCTTGTAGCAAGATGGCGTTGTAGTCGTCGCCTGCCGCTTTGTAGCCTTCCACTAAATCCATTTCTTCAACGCCGGCACAGACAGCGAACATCCCCATCCAGTCTTTTTTGCCACTTTCGCGATCGGCGATAAAGTCGCTTAAGGCAAAGTTAAATTGGCTTTTGCTGTTTTTGCCACGTTCCGTTTGTTGGCGTAAGCCGTAAGCCGTGCCGATAGGTTGAGTGCGGTCTTCATCGGAGAATAACACCACATCATCGCCCACACGTTCCGCAGGGAAAATACCCAACACGCCGCTTGGGTTAAGTTTGTGGTTTTGTTCGAAAGCATCTAACATCGCTTGCGCATCATTCCACACGCGGCGGGCTTCTTCGCCACTTTCCGGATGATCAAAGGCATCTGGATAGCCACCCATTAAGCCCCACACGCGGAAGAACGGCGACCAGTCGATAAATTTGCGTAGTTCGGCAATCGGCACGTTTTTAAATTCCACAATGCCCGTTTGTTTTGGCGTTGGCGGTACATAATCTGCCCATTCGCCGCTAAAGCCATCAAAACGGTTGGCGCGCGCTTCTTCAATGCTGAGCTGTTTGCGCAGTGGTTTACGATTAGAGAAAGATTGTTGAATTTTCTCGTAATCTTTCTTGAATTGCTCCCACAATGCTGCACGCCCTTCCGGGTTCATCAGCGTGGCACAGACTGTGACCGCACGGGAGGCGTTCGAGGTATAGAACACGCCGTGTTGTTTATATTTTGGATACAGTTTAATGGCGGTATGTTCTTTGGAGGTGGTTGCGCCACCGATTAAAACAGGCAAGTTCAACCCTAAACGCGTCATTTCGCCGAGGAAGTATTCCATTTCGTCTAAAGATGGCGTAATCAAACCGCTCAAGCCGATAAGATCCGCTTTTTCCTCAATGGCGGTTTGAATGATTTTGTCTGCCGGCACCATCACGCCCAAGTCAATTACTTCAAAGTTATTACATTGCAACACCACGCTCACGATGTTTTTACCGATATCGTGCACATCGCCTTTCACGGTGGCGATCACCACTTTGCCGTTGCTGGAGCCTTTTTGTTTTGTGGCGTTGATAAACGGCTCTAAATACGCCACGGATTGTTTCATCACGCGCGCGGATTTCACCACTTGCGGCAGGAACATTTTGCCGTCGCCGAACAAATCGCCTACCACGTCCATGCCCGCCATGAGCGGGCCTTCGATTACCTCTAACGGCGTTGGCAATTTTTGACGCGCTTCTTCGGTATCTTCGATGATGTGCGTAGTAATGCCTTTCACCAGCGCGTGTTTTAAGCGTTCTTCCACCGGCCAAGTACGCCATTCGGACACAGAATCCACCGCACTTTCATCGTTGCCTTGGTTGCGATATTTTTCTGCAATATCCAGTAAACGTTCTGTGCCATCCGACGTGCGGTTTAAGACGGCGTCTTCAATCACATTGCGTAATTCCGGATCAAGATCATCGTAAATTGCAAGCTGTCCTGCGTTTACGATCCCCATGTCCATGCCTTGTTTGATGGCATGATAGAGGAAGACCGCGTGAATCGCTTCGCGCATCACGTTGTTGCCGCGGAAGGAGAAGGACACGTTTGATACACCGCCGGAAATCTTGGCGTGTGGCAAGCTGCGTTTAATGCGACCTGTGGCGTTAATGAAATCTACGCCGTAATTGTTGTGTTCTTCAATCCCGGTGCCGATGGCGAAAATGTTCGGGTCAAAAATGATGTCTTCCGGCGGGAAACCGACTTGGTTGACTAAGATGTTATAGGCACGGGTACAGATTTCTACTTTGCGATCTTCAGTGTCTGCTTGCCCCACTTCGTCGAACGCCATCACGACCACCGCCGCGCCATATTTACGCACCAGTTTGGCGTGTTCGATAAAGATTTCTTCGCCTTCTTTCAACGAGATGGAGTTCACAATCGGTTTACCTTGCACCGATTGCAAACCTGCCTCAATCACTTCCCATTTGGAGGAATCGATCATCACCGGCACTTTAGCCGCATCGGGTTCGGTCGCCATAATGTTGAGGAAACGGGTCATGCATTTTTTGCCGTCGAGCAAGGCTTCGTCCATATTGACGTCGATCACTTGTGCCCCGTTTTCTACTTGGTCGATGGCAATTTCAATGGCTTCGGCAAATTTGTCTTCTTTAATTAAGCGTTTGAATTTCGCCGAACCCGTCACGTTATTACGTTCTCCCACGTTCACGAACAGGCTTTCATCATCAATGTTAAGCGGTTCTAAACCGGATAAACGCATGGCGGTTTTAATTTGTGGCAATTTGCGTGGTGGGATGTTTTCTACCGCATTGGCAAAGGCTTTGATGTGTTCCGGTGTGGTGCCGCAACAGCCACCGATAATGTTTACAAAGCCGCTTTCCGCCCATTCTTTAAGGTGTGCCGCCATGTCTTCCGCACCGAGATCGTAGCCGCCGAAGGCATTCGGCAAGCCCGCGTTCGGGTGTACGGAAACATAGGTTTCGCTGATTTTGGAAAGTTGTTCGACATACTGGCGTAATTCTTTCGGGCCTAACGCACAGTTCAAACCGAATGTCAGCGGTTTGGCGTGGCGCAGGGAGTTGTAGAACGCTTCGGTAGTTTGTCCGGAAAGGGTACGGCCGGAAGCATCAGTAATGGTGCCGGAAATCATGATCGGCAATTCCACGCCTAATTCTTCAAATACGGTTTCGATGGCAAATACCGCGGCTTTGGCATTTAGCGTGTCGAAAATGGTTTCGATCATAATTAAATCAGCACCGCCCTCGATTAAGCCACGTGTCGCTTCTGAATAGGCATCTACTAGTTCCATAAAAGTGACGTTACGGAAGCCCGGATCGTTTACGTTCGGGGAAATGGATGCGGTACGGTTAGTCGGGCCGAGAATCCCCGCCACGAATCTTGGTTTTTCCGGCGTGCTGTATTTATCCGCCGCCAAACGTGCCAGTTTTGCGCCGGCAAAGTTGAGTTCGTAAGCAATGGATTGCAAGTCGTAATCCGCTTGTGCGATGGTGGTGGAGCTGAAGGTATTGGTTTCGATAATGTCCGCACCGGCTTCTAAATATTTTTCATGAATGGCGGAAATGAGTAACGGTTGGGTGAGGGTCAGCAAATCATTATTGCCGCGTAAATCGACCGCACTTTCTTTAAAGCGTTCACCACGGAAATCCGATTCGGTGAGTTTATATTTTTGGATCATCGTGCCCATGGCGCCGTCTAAAATTAAGATACGTTGGGCAAGGGCATTTTTTAGTATTTCAGTGGTGTTTTTCAAAATAAGCTTTCCGTTTGTTAGAGTTCAAATAAATGGGAGGAATAGTAGGAAGATGTGCTTGCGCTGTCAAATGTTATCTCTCTAAAAGTGCGGTGATTTTTTTGCGTGTTTTTACTACAGGCTTAAGCGAATTCTTTGCTGATTTTCTGCTTTTTATCTTGGTCTATGCTAAACTAGCGCGCAATTTTTTCCGTATTTTTGAATGATTTCTTATTCGTTATGAGTTTATCTACCCCTCTTTTTATTGCATTGCGCTATTGGCGGGCAAAAAGTGCTGATCGTTTTGGACGGTTGGTAACAAATTTAGCCAGTTTCGGCATTGTGCTTGGCGTGATGGCATTGATTATTGTGCTGTCTGTGATGAATGGTTTGGAAGGCTATCAAAAACAACAGGTGCTTTCTTCCATTCCACACGCCATTGTTAGCCCAAACGGCAAGGTGAAGATCGACGATGCCGAACCGCCGATGCCAAATTTCGTGCAAAAAGCCGTGCCGATAAACATGACCAATGTGATTTTTCAAACCGCAAGTGGTGTTAGCGCAGGACAAGTGATTGGAATTCGACAATTTTCAGATGACCCGATTTTGTCTGCTTTATCCGAACCGCATTTTAAGGATTTGCTTCCGACAGGTGAGTTTAAAATCATTATTGGCGATCAACTGGCGCAAAAATTAAACCTGCATGTCGGCGACAAAGTGCGTTTGATGATTACCGAAAACAGCCAATACACGCCTTTCGGGCGCGTGCCGTTGCAGCGTTTATTTACCGTCAGCGAAATCTATTTTGATGCAGGGCATGCGTCAGGGTATGAAGCCTTCGCCAATTTAACGGACATTGGGCGTTTAATGCGCATTCAGCCGGGTGAAGCCCAAGGTTTCCGCTTATTTTTAACGGATCCGTTCCAAATTACCGAGCTGCCGGCAGCATTTCCCTCAGCCGTGCAAATCACCGATTGGCGCACGCAAAAAGGCGAGTTTTTCCAAGCGGTGCGTATGGAAAAAAATATGATGGGCTTGTTGGTGAGCTTAATTATCGTGGTGGCAGTATCCAATATTATTACGTCTTTAAGCCTGATGGTGGTGGACAAACAGGGCGAGATCGCCATTTTGCAAACCCTCGGTTTAACGAAAGGACAGGTGCGTTCCATCTTCATTTATCAAGGTTTATTGGTGGGGTTAATGGGTACCTTGGCGGGCGCTATATTGGGCGTGTTAGTGACGTTAAATTTGGATGCCATTGTGAATCTCTTAGGCGCAAAAACACTCTATTTACCGACCGCACTTGAGCCGTGGCAAATCCTGACGATTATCGTGTTTTCCTTATTATTGTCATTGTTATCCACCCTTTATCCTGCCTATCGCGCCGCGAAAGTGGAACCGGCAGAAGCCTTGCGCTACGAATAAAAAGAGATGAAAAAATGAATACAGCATTATTATCTTGCCAAAATGTGAGTAAATTTTACCAAGAAGGCACCCAACAAACGGAAGTGCTAAAACAGGTGTCTTTTTCTATGCAACCGAGTGAGTTGGTCGCGATTGTGGGCAGTTCAGGTTCGGGCAAAAGTACGTTGCTGCACACCTTGGGCGGCTTGGATCAACCTAGCAGCGGTGAAGTGTTTATTAAAGGGCAATCGTTGCAACAAATGAGCCCGAACGCCTTGGCGAAGTTGCGCAATCAATATTTAGGGTTTGTGTATCAGTTTCATCATTTAATGGCAGATTTTACCGCACTTGAGAACGTGATGATGCCGATGCTTATTGGGCAACAAAATAAAACAGAAGCGCAGGATCGCGCCGAACAGATCTTAAGTGCGGTCGGTTTACAGCACAGAATTTCACATCGCCCGTCTGCGCTATCCGGCGGAGAACGCCAACGTGTGGCGATTGCCCGTGCGTTGGTGAATAATCCGGCATTGGTATTGGCGGACGAACCTACCGGGAATTTGGACCACAAAACCACGGAAAGCATTTTTGAGTTGATTCAACAGCTTAACCAAGAAAAACAGATTGCGTTCTTATTGGTGACCCATGACTTGAATTTGGCGGAAAAATTGAATCGCCGTTTAATTATGCAAGACGGTGTGTTATGCGAGGAAACTGCCTGATGAATACGCCATTTTTTATTAGTTGGCGCTATCAACGCAGTAAGCATAAAAACCGTTTAGTGTCGCTAATTTCATTTTTTTCCAGCATGGGCATTGCCTTGGGCGTGGCGGTGTTAATTATCGGCTTAAGCGCCATGAACGGCTTTGAACGCGAGCTCAATCAACGGATTTTGGCGGTCGTGCCACATGCGGAAATTTCCTCTGCCAACGGGCAAAGCAATGCACCGATCGATCATTGGCAACATCTTGCCGCTAAGTTGAAACAAAATCCGCAAATCATTGGCGTTTCGCCTTTTGTCAGTTTTACCGCTCTTGTGGAAAACGGCGCGAAATTAAAAGTAGTGCAAATTAAAGGCGTGGAAACGGCATTGCAGGATCAAGTGAGTTCCCTTGGGCGTTTTGTGTTAAATCAAGGATGGCAAAATTTTGCGCAACATGGCGGTTTGGTGCTGGGTTCCGGTATTGCAAGGGATTTGGATGTGCAAGAAGGGGATTGGGTTTCCTTGTTAATTTCACAACAGACAGGCTCGGAAAATTTGAAGCAGCCGTTGCGTGAACGGATTCAAGTAACCGGCATTTTGCGTTTAGATGGACAGCTGGATCATAGCTATGCCTTGATGCCCTTGGCGCAGGCGCAGCAGTTGATGAATTATCAAGCGGAACAGGTGAGCGGAGTAGAATTGAAAACCGCCGATCCGTTTAACATTCAAACCCTTGATTATTCCATGTTGCAAGATTACCCGCAGATGCTCTATCTGCAAAACTGGATCAGTAAATTCGGCTATATGTATCGCGATATTCAGCTGATTCGCACGGTGATGTATATTGCCATGGTGCTGGTGATTGGGGTGGCGTGTTTTAATATCGTGTCCACGCTCATCATGGCGGTGAAAGATAAAGCGGGCGACATTGCCATCATGCGTACCCTTGGGGCGAATAATGGGTTTATTAAGCGTATTTTTATTTGGTATGGCTTGCAGGCGGGCATGAAAGGCTGTCTGATTGGCATTGTGTTGGGCGTGATTTTGGCCTTAAATTTGACCGCACTTATACAGGGGCTAGAAGGTATTATCGGTAGAAAATTATTATCCGACGGCATTTATTTCGTGGACTTCCTGCCAACCGAACTCCATTGGCAAGATGTGTTGCTGGTGTTGCTTTCTGCGTTAATTCTCAGTTTATTTGCCAGCCTTTATCCGGCAAATCGTGCGGCAAAATTGGAACCGGCACAGGTATTAAGCGGTTATTAAAAAAGAAATTAAATAAACTAGTTTACTAGTACAAATTGCAGTGGTAGAGTAATACCACTTTCTCGGATATTTTGGATTTTTATGAAGATAAGTGAGTGAAAAATGAACACAAAAAACGATATTTCCATTGAAAATGACGATACGCGAATTGGCAAAATTGAACAGGTATTACCTCCGATTGCCTTGCTAGAAAAATATCCGGCAAGCAGCGTTGCGGTGAAAACCGTGGAAAATGCCCGTCACGAAGCGCATAAAATTATTCATGGTGAAGATGATCGTTTACTTGTGGTGATCGGGCCTTGTTCCATTCACGATCCCAAAGCCGCATTAGAATATGCGAAACGCATTAAATTAATGCGCGAAAAATACCAAGATACCTTACAAATTATTATGCGCGTGTATTTTGAAAAACCACGTACTACGGTGGGCTGGAAAGGCCTCATTAATGACCCATACTTAAATAATACCTATGCGTTGAACGACGGTTTGCGTATGGCGCGTAAATTATTGTCTGATATTAACGATTTAGCGGTGCCGACGGCAGGGGAGTTTTTGGACATGATCACGCCGCAATATTTAGCGGATTTCATGAGCTGGGGCGCGATTGGGGCGAGAACCACCGAATCCCAAGTGCATCGTGAATTGGCTTCCGGTTTATCTTGTGCCGTTGGCTTTAAAAATGCGACCAACGGTGGCGTAAAAATTGCCTTAGATGCGATTGGTGCCGCAGAAGCACCACATCATTTTTTGTCTGTCACGAAGTTTGGTCATTCTGCTATCGTTTCCACGAAAGGTAACGAAGACTGCCATATTATTTTACGCGGTGGCGACAATGGCCCAAATTACAGCGAACAAGATGTTGTCGAGGTGTGCGATGAACTTGCCAAAGCAGGTTATAGAGCCCATGTCATGGTGGATTTCAGCCATGCCAACAGCTGCAAACAATTCAAAAAACAATTGGATGTGAGCCGTGAAGTGGCACGTCAAATTGCCGCAGGATCTAATAAAATTTTTGGTGTGATGATTGAAAGCCATTTGGTGGAAGGGCGTCAAGATTTGGTGGAAGGCAAACCCTTAACTTACGGCCAAAGCATTACCGACAGCTGTATCGGTTGGGAAGACAGTGAAAAAGTCTTACAAGAGTTATCCGATGCGGTGGCGGCAAAACGCAAATTAAACGGCTGATCTTTCTTTTCATCCGTTCATTTCAAACAAAAGTGCGGTGGATTTTCAGAGCGAATTTCCACCGCACTTTTTTTGACTTTTAAGTTAAACCAACCCCGGATTTGGTATATCATATAGGGACTTGTTTTTATCCACTGAGGCAATAATGGCGTCTAAGAATTCTCCTCCTGCGAAAGACCAAAACACCACCAATTTGAATATTCCTCCTCATTCTATCGAAGCTGAACAAGCTGTGTTGGGCAGTATTTTGCTGAACAACATGTATTGGGATGATGTGGCTGAAAATGTGGTGAAAGAGGATTTTTACCGCTTTGAACATCGTCTGATTTTTGAGGAAATGGAAAAGCTGATTGTCCAGCAATCGCCGGTGGATTTAATTACCTTAGAACAGGCACTAAAAAGTCGCGAAGTCATCGAACAGGTGGGCGGTTTTGCTTATTTGGCGGAGCTTTCTAATAACACGCCGAGTGCTGCCAACGTGGTAGCTTATGCTAATGTGGTGCGAGAAAAGGCGATCATGCGCGAGTTGATTTCCGTTGGGAACAAAATTGCGCAAAACAGCTATTCTCCGAAAGGGCAGGATGTGAAACATTTGCTGGATGAGGCGGAGCGAGAAGTCTTTGCCATTGCTGAGAAGCGCGCATCCGGTACTGAAGGCCCTCAAAATATCATTTCCATTCTGGAAAACACCATCAATAAAATCGAACAACTTAGTCAAATTAAAGATCATTCCGGTGTTACCGGCGTTTCCACCGGTTTCAAAGATTTAGATAAGAAAACGGCAGGTTTGCAAAAATCCGACCTGATTATTGTGGCGGCGCGTCCTTCCATGGGGAAAACCACCTTTGCCATGAACCTGTGTGAAAATGCGGCGTTAGGCAGCGATAAACCCGTATTGGTGTTCAGTTTAGAGATGCCGGCGGAGCAAATTATGATGCGTAGCTTGGCGTCACTTTCACGCGTGGATCAAACGAAAATTCGTACCGGTCAGGGCTTGGATGATAACGATTGGGCAAAAATTTCCAGCACCATGGGGATGCTTGCGAAAAAACCGAATTTGTTTATTGACGATTCTTCCGGTTTAACGCCGACGGAGTTACGTTCCCGTGCCAGACGGGTTTATCGTGAAAATAACGGCTTAAGTTTAATCATGGTGGACTACCTTCAATTAATGCGTGCCCCGGCTTTTTCTGAAAATCGTACCTTAGAAATTGCAGAAATTTCTCGTTCTTTAAAAGCATTAGCAAAAGAATTAGAAGTGCCGGTGATCGCCCTGTCACAATTAAACCGTACCTTGGAAAACCGTCAGGATAAACGCCCGGTCAACTCAGACTTGCGGGAATCAGGCTCTATTGAGCAGGATGCGGACTTGATTATGTTTATTTATCGTGACGAAGTGTATAACCGCGAGTCAGAAGAAAAAGGCATTGCGGAAATTATTATCGGTAAACAGCGTAACGGGCCGATTGGACGGGTGAAGTTGGCATTCCAGGGCAATTTTTCCCGTTTTGATAACTTAGCAGAACATCATCATTATGATGACGAATATTAGATAACAGAGTAAAAGAGATAAAAAATGCACATGAAACCTGCAACAGCCAAAATCAGTTCTGTTGCGTTAAAACACAATATTCAAACCATTAAACAAAAAGCCCCAAACAGTAAAATTATTGCGGTGGTAAAAGCCAATGCTTACGGACACGGTGTCGTGTTTGTGTCTTCAGCGGTCGAAAGTCTGGTGGATTGCTTTGGCGTGGCGCGTTTAGAAGAAGCACTAAAATTACGCTCCAATGGCATTACCAAACCAATTTTGCTGTTAGAAGGTTTTTTCTCTTCCAAAGACCTACCGATTTTAGCCGTTAATAACATTCAAACTGTCGTGCATAGCCAAGAACAGTTAGAGGCTCTTGAAGAAGCCCAAACGCCTAATCCGGTGAAAGTGTGGTTGAAAATTGATACGGGAATGCACCGATTGGGCGTGCATTTGGATGAGGTGGACAACTTTTATCAAAAACTCAAATCGCTTCCGTGTGTTGATCCGAATATTGGCTTTGTCAGCCATTTCAGCCGTGCTGATGAGCTAGAGTGCGGTTACACAGAAAAACAATTAAGCCGCTTTTTACAGGCAACGGAAGGTAAATCCGGTGAACGAAGTATATCTGCTTCCGGCGGTATTTTATTCTGGCAGGATGCGCATTTAGACTGGATTCGTCCGGGCATTATTATGTACGGCATTTCACCGAATAATACAGCGGGTAAAGAATACGGTTTAACGCCGGTGATGAATTTAACCTCCTCTTTAATCGCCGTGCGCGAACATAAAAAAGGTGAACCGGTGGGATACGGCGGGGTTTGGACAAGTGAAAAAGACACGAAAATCGGTGTAGTGGCGATTGGTTATGGTGATGGTTATCCGCGCGATGTACCACAAGGAACACCGGTTTACTTGAATGGTCGCCGCGTGCCGATTGTGGGCAAAGTGTCCATGGATATGCTCACTGTGGATCTGGGCGCAGACAGTCAAGACAAGGTCGGTGATGAAGTGATCTTGTGGGGGAAAGAATTACCGATTGAAGAAATAGCAGAAATTACGGGCGTTATCAGTTATGAATTAATCACCAAATTAACCCCGCGTGTATTAACCGAATACATTGATTAAATTGAAAGGAGTGCTTATGCAAAATATCAATCCAACCCAAACGAACGCATGGAAAGCGTTAACCCAACATCATGCGCAACGTAAGAATACAACGATTCAAGATTTATTTGCGCAAGAAAAAGATCGTTTCGCCAACTATTCATTAACTTTTAACAACGAGATTTTGGTCGATTTTTCCAAAAATAACCTGACTCAAGAAACCCTTGGTTTATTGCGTCAACTCACTGAAGAGTGTGGTTTAACGCAAGCCAAAGAAGCCATGTTCAACGGCGAGAAAATCAATCGTACGGAAAATCGTGCCGTATTACATACTGCACTTCGTAACCGTTCCAATACGCCGGTTTTCGTGGATGGCAAAGATGTGATGCCGGAAGTCAATGCCGTGCTCGCCAAAATGAAATCGTTCTGTGAACGTGTGATTTCCGGTGAATGGAAAGGTTATACCGGCAAAGCCATTACTGATGTGATCAATATCGGTATCGGCGGTTCCGATCTTGGCCCTTACATGGTTACCGAAGCTTTGCGCCCGTATAAAAATCATTTAACCATGCATTTTGTGTCTAACGTGGACGGTACACACATCGCGGAAACACTGAAAAAAGTGAATCCGGAAACCACTTTAATTTTAGTGGCGTCCAAAACGTTCACCACCCAAGAAACCATGACGAATGCGCTATCTGCTCGTGATTGGTTCCTCGCCGTAGCAAAAGATCCTGCCCATGTGGCAAAACACTTTGCAGCGCTTTCAACCAATGCAAAAGCGGTCGCAGAATTCGGCATTGATACCAACAATATGTTTGAATTCTGGGATTGGGTTGGCGGTCGTTATTCTTTATGGTCTGCTATTGGTTTGTCTATTGCACTTTCTATCGGCTTTGAAAACTTTGAAGCGTTATTAAGCGGTGCCCATGAAATGGATAAACATTTCCGCCATGCGCCGTTAGCACAAAATATTCCGACAACGCTGGCTTTAGTGGGCTTGTGGAACACCAACTTCTTGGGCGCACAAACGGAAGCGATTTTACCGTACGACCAATATTTACACCGTTTTGCCGCCTACTTCCAACAAGGCAATATGGAATCCAACGGAAAGTACGTTGATCGCAATGGCAAGGTGATTCATGATTATCAAACCGGTCCAATTATTTGGGGTGAACCGGGCACGAACGGTCAGCACGCGTTTTATCAATTGATTCACCAAGGCACCACATTAATTCCTTGTGATTTCATTGCACCGGCGCAAAGCCACAATCCGTTGTCTGATCATCACAACAAATTGCTTTCCAACTTCTTTGCCCAAACCGAAGCGTTGGCATTTGGTAAAACCAAAGAACAAGTGGAAGCCGAATTCTTGAATGCAGGCAAAACCTTGGCAGACGTGAAAGACATCGTACCGTTTAAAGTTTTCACCGGTAACAAACCGACCAACTCCATTTTGTTACAAAAAATCACACCGTTTAGTTTAGGCGCGTTGATTGCCATGTACGAACACAAAATTTTCGTACAAGGCGTGTTGTTCAACATTTACAGCTTTGACCAATGGGGCGTGGAACTAGGTAAACAACTTGCCAACCGAATTCTGCCGGAATTGGTGAACAACGAGAAAGTGGAAAGCCACGACAGTTCAACCAACGGCTTGATTAATCAATTCAAAGCTTGGCGTTAAGCTCTCCATTGAGTGCCTTTCATTGGGAATAATGGGAGGCACTAGATGTGGAATGACAAAAAAAGTGCGGTGAAATTTCACCGCACCTTTTTTTGTTATAGGAAGATAAACCTTAATGCGTAATTCACGATGTCATGCATAGCGTGCAACTTGTTGTACGAATGATTAACTTCGATGTGTAATTCACGGTTTCGTGTGTAACGTGCAACCTGTTGCACGAATGATTAACCTCGATGCTTAATTCATGATTTCATGCGTAGCGTGCAACTTGTTGCACGAAATCGTGAATGCCCGAAAGGGGTAAATAACGTTCCGTGCGTGGTTTGGTCGTGCAACAAGTTGCACGCTACGATGCTAGATTTGGAATGACAACAAAGTGCGGTGAAATATCACCGCACTTTGTTGTTATAGGAAGATAAACCTTAATGCGTAATTCACGGTTTAATGCGTAACATGCAACGTGTTGCACGAATGATTAACTTCGATGTGTAATTCAGATTCCATGCGTAGCGTGCAACTTGTTGCACGAAATCGTGAATGCCCGAAAGGGGTAAATAACGTTCCGTGCGTAGTTTGGTCGTGCAACAAGTTGCACGCTACGATTCTGGATGTGGAATGACAAAAAAAGTGCGGTGAAATTTCACCGCACTTTGTTCTGTGTAATTAAATCTCCAATTTCGGCAATGCTCTCACAATTCGCATCGTTTCTAAACTTACCGTCACTACTCGTAAGAACAATTCCATTGAATAGCGAGGATTGTTCATTGTTTCAATTGCCCAGTCGTTGGCATCATTAACGATTCCACTAGCTTTATCAGTTTTCACTGATTGGCGCTCCATGACCCACTCCAACGCTGGTTTGCCATTGATTACATAATCGTAGGCTTCTTCAGGAATATTGGTAAGCGTAAATTGGCTGTTGTAAATAATAGTGGTTTTGTCATCGACTTTTTTGCCTGTTTCTTCATCGGTTTTCTTGCCGAATTTCATTTTTTCTACATAGAAATCTTCGCCTACGCCGCCGCTGATTTGGTCGCCCAGTAATTTTAATCCACCTTTAAATAGCACGTCTTGATACATCGGCACGCTTTCGTAATTTAAGTGTAATTCCGCCAACTCACGTCCCGCTTGTGAAAACGCCCAAAAATCTACCGTACTTTTTACGCAAGGAATGCGTGGCAACTGTTTACTTAGGTTGTCCGCATATTTTTCACGATATTCCTCGCTATGCAGTAAGCCGTAGATATAGTAGAACATATCTTCCTTATCAAAATCCTCATTCGGATAAGCCGCTTTAAAATGTGTAAGTGCTTCATCTGTAATTGCATCGCGGCGTTGGTAGTTTTCGCTGTTTTCCTCTTTTTCATAGAGATAGAGAGGGAAGCATTGACTATCACCAATTAAATGCAGATCTGGTGTAATATCTGTCATTATTGTTGAAAATCCTTTTCCTCCAGTAACGGTTAGACAGATTACTTTGTTTTTTGAGTTATTTTCAGGAAACAATTGCGGAATTTGGTAAATGCTATTATTTAACATTCTATCAAAATAGAGATATTGTTTATGATAAGGTCTGTATAAGCTAAATCTTATGTTTTTATCGTCAAATAATGCCTTATTACCTCTTTCTAATTGAGCAATTAAATCACCAGACCAACTAATCTTTTTAGCATCTAAATCTATAAAATCATTTGCTTTTAAATTATCTTCATCTTCTTTCCTAGCTAGAAAATGACGAACTTGTTGGTTATAAAACTCAACCATTGATGAAATATTTTTTTCTAAGCTTTGTTTAGATAAATTGTAGCACCACGCATCTCGATTTGTTTTTACTCCAGAAGAATAATTTTCAAAAATTACAGATGAGTTTTTATCTTTTTTATCACCAATAGAAAGATAAGTATCAAAATTAGGATCACGTTGATTAAGCCAATCATTGAATTGGTCAGGAATAATTTGCACCCAACCATTTTGTGCAGAAATACCGTTAACACTTTGAAAATTTTCGATTATTTCGAGTTTTTGCTCACGGTTAAGATAATCACCAATATCGTGGAAATAAATTTTCCCGTGTTTCTCCTCATTTGGATTTTTCACTAAAATAGAAATAGCAATAGGTGCACGGCTCCCAGAACCAAAAATTTTTCCACCTTCCTTACGTGAACGTTCGCCAGAAGTACGTTGATTACCACGTAAATGGAAAATATAGAGTGAGCTAAATTCTTCGGCTAAACATTTGCGTAAACCATCGGCGGAGTTACTTTCTAAATAACCGCCATTGGTAACAAAACCAATCACACCATTGTTTTCTATACGATCTGAAGCCCAGCGAATTGCACGAATATAACTATCATATAATGAAATGGTTAAATTGGCTGTTGAATATTTATCATAACTTTCTTCAATACGTTGATCTAAATGCTGATAAGCAATATTAGCATTATTATCATTAGCGGATTCTTGCCCAGCTGAATACGGCGGATTTCCAATGATTACTTGAATATCCAACGCTTTTTGACGTTTTCGACGGTCACTATTGACTTGCAGAATTTCGTCTACCAAATCTTCTTTTTCATACATTTGGAAGGTGTCTGTTAAGCAAATACCTTCAAATGGCTGGTAATCAGTAGAATTTTCTTGCGTGTTTACAGAATGTTCAGCAAGCAAGGCGTGATAGACCGATTCTATGTTAATTGCTGCGATGTAATAGGCGAGTAGCACGATTTCATTGGCGTGAATTTCGTGATACTTCAACGGTAATTTTTCCGGTGGAATAATACCGCTTTGAAGTAATCTGGTGATGAATGTTCCTGTACCTGTAAACGGATCGATGATTTGTACCCCTTTATCGGCAAGGCTGGCATTAAATTCGTTATTCAACACATCTTCTACTGAGCGGATAATAAAATCAACTACTTCCACTGGTGTGTAAACAATGCCTAAACGCTCTGCCATTTTCGGGAAGGCTTTGGTGAAGAAGTTATCATAAAGAGTGCGGATAATTTCCTGTTTATTTTCAATAGAACTGATTCCACCAATTCGAATTTTGGTTTCTTCATAAAAATCTCGTAGTGGTTTATTTTCAACCTCAAGATTTTTTTCTTCTAACAAGCGGACGACATCTTGCATCGCTATTGACATTGGATTGTGCAGAGTAAAGTTTTCATTGGCAAAAAGAGCATCAAAAACAGGTTTCGTAATTAAATGTTGTGCTAACATTTCGATCACTTCATTATCGGTAAGAGCACCGTTTAAGTCATCTCGCAATTCATTGGTAAACTTATTAAAAATCTCACGCTCTTGGGTGTTTTCAGGATTGTTTAAAATGCTGCTAATACGTGCTATATGGGTGTTGGCAATTTTAGCAACACTTTCTCCCCATTCAGCCCAGTAATCTCGTCTTCCACATTTTTTTACAATTTTGGCAATTAAAGCTCGTTCGATTTCACCAATTTCAAATTCCATTTCAAGCTGAGTTTCACCATTAAAGGAACTGTTGTCACGGTTACCAATGTTTTTTTCACCTTTACCTGATGCTTTCTTCACTTTCGTTGGTTTTTGTTTTTGCTTCGCTAAAACTTGGCTAACAACAGAAATGACTTCAATTTTATCTTTTGCTGCTCCATCAAATTCCATTTTGTTAATCATTGCATCAAAACGGTCGTCGTGTGCGCGTAGAGCGTTGAGCACTTGCCAAACCACTTTGTAGTTTTCATTTTTCTCAAGAGCCTTATCAGGTTCTATACCAGCAGGAATGACGACAGGTAAAATGACATAACCACGTTTTTTACCGGGAGCATTACGCATTACACGTCCGACAGATTGCACTACATCAACTTGTGAGCTTCTCGGTGTTAGGAATAAAACGGCATCCAAGGCGGGTACATCCACACCTTCAGATAAACAACGAACATTCGAAAGAATACGGCAAGTGTTGTCTTTCTGTTCTGCTTTTAACCATTCGATTTTGGATGATTTTTCACTGGCATTCATTCCGCCATCTACATGTTCCGCTTCACACTTAAGCAACAATGAATTATCAGGTCTGAAATCAGGATTTTGTTCTTCTAATGCTGCAATTTCTTGTTTCTGGTAAGCATCAACCACATTACTAAAAATCTCAGCAATATTTTTGGAGCTAACTTTGTGAGTTTTTCCTTTATATTCTTTTTCAATTACTTGGCAAAAAGCAACCGCTCTTTTCATTGGTTCTTCATCGCCTAATTCGTCCATAATGCCGTATTTAGACAAAGCTTTCCAACAGCCGACAATTTTTGCCGCATCATCGACTTGAATTTCTGTGCCTTCAAAGAGTTTTTCTAAGCGTTGGTGAATATGGCTTTCTTCTACGGCTAAAACGAGCACTTTGTAATCAACTAATAGATTTTGTTTAACTGCACTTGAAAAGCTGATGGTGTAAAGGTCTTGCCCGAATTTAGTTTCATCGTCCATTGAGTAAACGGTGACACCTTCGGTTTTCTTGGCGTCTTCAGTATAAATACGCGGTGTTGCCGTCATATAAAGGCGTTTTTGGGCTTTAATGTAATCGTTGTTATGTACGCGAACGAATGCAGATTCTTCTTTATCGTCAAAACTCGCCCCTGTTGTTCGGTGAGCTTCATCACAGATGATGAGATCAAATTCGCCTAAGCCTTGTTGCTGAGCCTGGTGAATCACATCAATGGAATGATAAGTAGAAAATACGACCGTCATGGCTAAGTCACGGCTTTGTGCATTCACTGCTTTTATTAGTGATTTTGCGTTCGTTGTGGCAGGGTATTGCAATTCATGATTAAGCTGTTGTACACGATCATCTTCATTTTTTACTTTTCCTTGTTTCCCTACATCGCTATCGGAACAAACGGCAAAGCAATGTAATGGATATTCAGATTCTTGTGTCCATTCAGTTAAACTTTGAGAAAGTAAAGCAAGGCTTGGCACTAAGAAAAGCACTTTTTTGCCATTACCTGCGATATTTTCGGCAATTTTTAAGGAGGTAAAGGTTTTTCCCGTGCCGCATGCCATAATGAGTTTACCTCTATCTGCATTTTTTAAACCATTGCGCACGGCAGATAAGGCACTCTTTTGATGTTCACGTAGCGATTTTTTCGGTTTTAGTGGGATTTCTTTTTGGAAGGCAAAATTCTCCCAGTCAATTGCACTGTGTTCTAAGTCAGAGCGATTTATGACCGTAACAGGTGGATTTTGGTTAGAGAGTGAAGCATAAGCGTTTTCTGTCCAATGGTCGGTGGTGGCAACAATAATCCGATGTTGGAAATAGCTTTTGCCTGAAGCAGTAAAGAAACTATCAATATCTGCTTTGCTAATGCGATGATCTTGAGCGTAGTTTTTACATTGAATGGCGTGATTTTCACCATCGTGAGTAACAGCAACAAGGTCAATACCAGTATCATTAGAAGGGAGGTTGGGGTAGTATTTTTCAATCCAATCTTTAAAAGTAAGAACTTCTTTATAGTAAACGCTGTAAAAAGGTTCATTTTGTAAATACAGCTGAATTAAATCCTCAAAATAGGTGCCTTTTTCACGCTCGGAAAGGGAATGTTGTTGAAAGTCAGCTAGAAGTTTAGATAATCCTTGCTGATTGCTGATTGCTGATTGCTGATTGCTGATTGCTGATTGCTGATTGCTGATTGCTGATTGCTGATTGCTGATTGCTGATTGCTGATTGCTGATTGCTGATTGCTGATTGCTGATTGCTGATTGCTGATTGCTGATTGCTGATTGCCATAGTAAAACCTTAGATGAGTGATGATAAATAAAATTCTGAAATTTTACTTAAGTATTATGTAAATAACAATTTTAAAAATGAGGAACTTATGTAAGGTTTAAAGTGTCGATTAGAGGATAAAAATTGTTTCTATGATGCTGATAGAATAATCCGCACGTAAAATGTGCGGATTGTTATTTTTTAATGAAAATAACCAATTAAAATGGTGGCTATCAAGGCGGCAAAGGCTAAGAAGAAAAAGTGCGGTCGGTTTTGAGATTGTTTTTTGCTGAAGAATTTTGCTGAAAAAATAATGTAGCCGCAAAGCAATACAATTTTAGCCATAATCCAACTTTCTAAGCCGAAGTTGAATTGAAATAACATGACAATACCGCTGAGAATTAAGAGCGTATCTGTTAAGTGCGGTAGAATTTTCAAGAGTTTAACGGCACGCCAATTTTTCTGCGTGAGTTGCATTCCGCCTCGCACAATCAATAATCCCAAGCTTAAAAAAGCACAAATAATGTGCAAATAAACCAAATAAATATCCATTTATCCCCCAATATTTAAGGCAGCAATAAAGCACTGCTGCCTTAAAATGATCTTGTGTTGTTATTCTTCGGTATTTTCTACCGCACTTTCTTGTTCACCTTCCTCGTCATCGACATCACAGATACGTTCCAAGCTCACAACATGCTCATTTTCGCCTGTGCGGATTAAGCGAACACCTTGCGTGTTACGTCCGACGATACTGACCTCACTGACTCGGGTACGAACAAGAGTACCGGCATCGGTGATTAACATGATTTGGTCCGTATCAACCACTTGGGTTGCCGCAACGACTTTGCCATTACGTTCACTTACCTTAATGGAAATCACCCCTTTGGTATTACGGGATTTGGTCGGATATTCTTCTAACTTCGTCCGTTTGCCGTAGCCGTTTTGTGTCGCAGTCAGAATTTCGCCATCGTTTTTCGGAATGACTAAAGAAACGACTTTATCGATATTCAGATCTAAGGTTTCTTCTGTGTTATCGTCAGAAACATCTTCAATTTCCACCGCACTTTCATCGTCATTCAGATCATTGGTTAAGGCGAGTTTGATACCGCGTACCCCTGTCGCCAAACGCCCCATTGCACGCACAGCGGATTCGCTGAAACGTACTACGCGACCTTGGGAAGAGAACAACATGATTTCATTGTTGCCGTCGGTAATATCTACACCGATCAATTCATCTTCGTCGCGTAAGTTCAGTGCGATGATACCACTAGAACGTGGACGGCTGAATTCGGTTAACGCGATTTTCTTCACAATACCGCCGGCAGTTGCCATGACGACGAATTTATCTTCTTCATAAGCGGTCACCGGTAAAATGGCGGTAATACGTTCATTTTCATTGAGCGGTAAAATATTGACGATTGGTCGTCCGCGCGAGCCACGGCTGGCTTGCGGAAGTTGGTATACTTTTAACCAATATAAGCGTCCACGACTGGAGAAACAAAGAATGGTGTCATGGGTATTGGCAACCAAGAGTTTCTCAATGAAATCCTCTTCTTTCATTTTTGTCGCGGATTTACCTTTGCCACCTCGACGTTGTGCTTCGTAATCGCTAATCGGTTGATATTTCACGTAACCTTCGTGAGAAAGTGTTACCACCACATCTTCTTGGGCGATTAAATCTTCTAAATTAATGTCGCCGGAAGCGGCCGTAATTTCTGTTCTGCGCGGATCGTTAAATTGTTCGCGGATTTGTTCCAATTCTTCACGAATTACTTCCATTAAGCGTTCAGGACTGCGTAGGATATAGAGTAATTCACCGATGGCTTCCAATAATTTTTTGTATTCGTCTAGGATTTCGTCATGACCTAAGTTGGTCAATTTTTGTAAACGTAAATCTAAAATAGCTTGGGCTTGGACTTCGGTCAAATAATATAAACCGTCACGGATACCATATTGTTCGTCTAAATCTTCCGGGCGAGCAGCATCGACACCGGTTGCTGCCAACATCTCTGCCACATGACCAAGTTGCCATGGACGGGCAAGCAATTCACGTTTAGCGTTTTCAGGATTTGGCGCTTGACGAATTAGCTCAATAATTGGATCCACATTGGCTAACGCAATGGCAAGACCTTCCAAAATATGGCTGCGTTCACGGGCTTTGCGTAATTCAAAGATAGTACGGCGGGTTACCACTTCGCGGCGGTGTAACACGAATGCTTCAATGAGTTGTTTTAAATTTAAGAGTTTCGGCTGACCATGGTCTAACGCCACGATATTAATCCCGAAAGTGACCTGCATTTGCGTGAGGGCATACAAGTTGTTTAATACCACTTCACCCACAGCATCGCGCTTGATTTCAATGACGATACGCATACCGTCTTTATCTGATTCATCGCGTAAACCGCTAATGCCTTCAATTTTCTTCTCTTTGACGAATTCCGCAATTTTTTCGATTAATTTGGCTTTGTTAACTTGATACGGAATTTCGTTAACGATGATGCTTTCACGGCCTTTTTCATCAGTTTCAATTTCCGCACGGGCGCGGACATAAATTTTACCACGACCAGTCTTATAGGCTTCTTCAATACCTTTACGACCATTAATCAATGCGGCTGTTGGGAAATCCGGGCCGGGAATGTGACTCATCAATTCATCAATGGTGATGTCGTTATTTTCGATATAAGCCAAGCAACCGTCTAATACTTCGCCTAGGTTGTGTGGTGGAATATTGGTCGCCATCCCGACAGCAATCCCGGAGGAGCCGTTGACCAATAAGGCAGGGACTTTGGTTGGTAACACTTCAGGAATTTGTTCCGAACCATCATAGTTTGGCACGAAATTGACGGTTTCTTTATCGAGATCTGCCAATAATTCGTGGGCGATTTTGGTCATACGGGCTTCCGTATAACGCATTGCCGCTGGCGCATCACCATCTACAGAACCGAAGTTACCTTGACCGTCCACTAACATATAACGCAAGGAGAAGGGTTGTGCCATACGCACCAAGGTATCATATACCGCGCTATCACCGTGTGGGTGGTATTTACCGATGACGTCACCCACAATACGGGCAGATTTACGGTAAGGTTTATTGTAGGCATTGCCCCCTTCGTGCATAGCAAATAACACGCGGCGGTGTACCGGTTTTAAGCCGTCACGTACATCAGGCAAGGCACGTCCTACAATAACGGACATGGCGTAATCGAGGTATGAAGATTTCAGCTCTTCTTCAATACTGACCGGCGTAATATCTTGGACGAAATCAGACATTTAGAACTTCCTAATCATTAAATTTAATGTGAAAAAATTGGCGTGATTATAGCACGGAAAGGGCTTTCTTCTAAATTAAATCTTGTAATGAAGACAGAAAAGCGCCCCTCAGTGTATTTGAGTGGCGCTTGGCATAATATTATTGAGGGACGTGTTGAACGATGGCTAAAAATTCCTCAAAAAATGTTGGGAACGTTTTTGCCGTACAGTCCGGATCCAAAATGGTGATCGGCGTGTCGGATAATGCCACTAAGGCGAAACACATTGCCATGCGGTGATCGTTATAGGTTTCGATTTCTGCTGCCTTAAAATCTGTTAATTTTAAGGGTTGAATACGAATAAAATCCTCGCCTTCTTCCACATCAGCGCCCACTTTTCTCAGTTCGGTTGCCATGGCGGTTAAGCGATCCGTTTCTTTCACCCGCCAGTTATAAATGTTACGAATCACGGTTTCCCCTTCGGCAAACAACGCAGTCGTGGCAATGGTCATGGCCGCATCAGGAATATGGTTCATGTCCATATCCACGCCGTGTAAGGGGGCTTGTTCCGCTTCAATGAAATCCTCGCCCCAGGTGATTTTTGCCCCCATTTTTTCTAATACGTCGGCAAATAAACGGTCGCCTTGAATACTGTTTTTGCCGATACCTGTGACTTTCACTTTGCCTTTAATTGCACCTGCCGCCAAGAAATAGGACGCCGAGGAGGCATCGCCTTCCACCAAAAAGGTGCCGGGGGATTGGTAAGATTGTTTACCTTTCACGAGAAAGCGTTGATAGTTTTGATTTTCAACTTCCACACCGAAGATTTTCATCATGTTAAGGGTGATGTCGATGTACGGTTTGGAAACCAAATCGCCAACAATTTCAATTTCACTGTCGCCTTCCGCAAGGGGGGCGGCCATTAAAAGTGCGGTCAAAAATTGTGATGAAATAGAGCCATCGATTTTAATCGTACTACCACGCAAGCCTGTGTTACGAATGGCAATCGGTGGATAGCCCTCGTTTTCTAAATAACGAATGTCTGCGCCTGCCTGCAACAATGCATCCACTAAGTGCTGAATCGGGCGCTCTTTCATGCGCGGTTCACCGGTTAATATCACTTCATTTTGTACAGAAGCGCCTTCGCGCGCCAAACAAAGTGCCGCTGCTAACGGACGCATGGCGGTGCCTGCATTGCCTAAAAATAACGCTAAGCCGTCATGCCATTGAAAGGCGCCACCTAAGCCCTGTACCTCGCAGACGGATTTATCGTCAGATAGTGAATATTGCACGCCGAGGTGTTTTAAGGCATTGAGCATATGGCGGATATCATCGCTGTCTAATAAATTAGTGACGTTAGTCGTGCCTTGAGCCAACGCAGCCAATAATAAGGCACGGTTGGACAGACTTTTCGAGCCGGGCAGATTGATCGTACCTTCCACATGGTGGATCGGGTTAAGGGTAATGGAAGTGGCGTGTTGCATAAGTTGTCCGTTATAAGCCTAAAATGTCGCTAAGTGCGGTTAAAAAACGCTGATTTTCTTCCGGCAAGCCGATGCTGATGCGCAAATGGTTTGGCAAACCATAACCGGCAAGTGGACGCACGATTACGCCTTTGCATAACAGCGCTTGATAAATCGGTGCGGCAGGTTGTTGCAAGTCCAACATCACAAAATTGCCTTTGGACGGCACATAACGCAAGCCTTTTTCATCAAAGAAGTTTTGCAATAATTGCAAGCCAATTCGATTATTTTCCGCCACTTTGGCGACAAATTCATCGTCTTGAATGGCAGCGGTGGCGGCGGCCAGGGCAAGACTGTTGCAGTTAAAGGGTTGGCGTACACGATTGAGTAAGCCCGCAATTTCTGTCGAGGAAACCGCATAACCAATGCGCAAACCGGCTAAACCATAGGCTTTGGAGAGGGTTCGGCACACAATCAGGTTCGGGTATTTTGCTAACAAACCGAAAGAATCCACGCGCTCGCTCGGTTCAGTAAATTCCACATAAGCTTCGTCCAACGCCACGATCACTTGTGGCGGCACTTGGGCCAAAAAGTCCGCAATTTCTACCGCACTTGAGAAAGTACCTGTCGGGTTATTTGGGTTAGCGAGGTAAATTAATTTTGTTTTTGGCGTGATCGCTTTCAGAAAAGCAGTCAAATCATTGCCGTAATTTTTCGCCGGAATTTCTACCCGTTTAGCATTCAAGGCTTGGCTAATCAACGGATAAACAATGAAGCCATATTGGGAATAAATGACTTCGTCTTGCTCGGAGGCAAAGGTGTGGGCGATGAGTTCAATTAAATCGTTGGAGCCGTTGCCAAGGGTGATTTGTTCCGGTTGTAAACCGAATTTTTCCACGACAGCTTGTTTGAAATAAAACCCGTTGGAATCGGGGTAAAGATGAAGGTTGTCTAATTGCGCCTGAATAGCTTTTTGGGCGCTGGGCGGTAAGCCGAACGGATTTTCGTTTGAGGCGAGTTTGATGATATTTTTAATGCCTAATTCGCGTTCTAATTCTTCAATGGGCTTACCGGCTTGGTAAGGTGAAAGCGCTTTTACGCCCGCATTGGCACGATCAAGATATTGCATAAGATGCTCCGAGTAGTCATAAAGAATAAAGAAAGTGCGGTGGATTTTTACGATGAATTTCGACCGCACTTTTAAGAGGGCTAAGCGTTTTCTTTGGCAAATTTTTGCATGAATTGAATCAATGCTTGTACGCCTTCAATCGGCATGGCGTTATAAATGGAGGCGCGCATACCGCCTAACACTTTGTGCCCTTTTAACGCTTGCAATCCCGCTGCCGTGGCTTCGGCAACAAATTTTGCATTCAATTCGTCATTGCCCGTGGTGAACGTTACGTTCATTAAAGAGCGGTTGGCTTTTGCCACGTTATTTTGGTAGAAATCGCTACCGTCTAAATAATCGTAAAGCAAGTTGGCTTTTGCCTGATTGCGTTGTTCGATTTCCGGTAAGCCGCCGATAGACAACAAATGTTTGAACACTAACGCGCATAAATACCAAGCGAATGTTGGTGGCGTATTGATCATAGAATCGCTGTTTTTCTGCGTTTCATAATTCCAAATGGATGGCGTGGCTTTGCGCGCTTTGCCAATTAAATCATCACGCACGATAACGAGGGTGATCCCTGCCGGGCCAAGGTTTTTTTGCGCCCCGGCATAAATTAAGCCGAATTTGCTGATATCTACTTTGCGGGAAAGAATGGTAGAGGAGAAGTCACCTACCAATACAGCGTTGCCGACGTTTGGCACATCAAAAATTTCTACGCCACTGATGGTTTCGTTCGGACAGTAGTGAACATAATCGTATTGTTCGGCAATGTCGCTGAAATCAAGGGATTTGACTTTGAGTTCATCGCCCGGTTCTAAGATGTTGATTTCGTCAATTTCGCCGAAAGCACGGGCTTCTTTTGCTGCAGTAGCAGACCAGTGGCCGCTGTTTAAATACAACGCTTTGCCGTTTTCACGCAATAAATTCATTGGAATGGCGGCGAATTGACCGCGTGCGCCGCCTTGTAAAAATAGTACTTGGTAGTTTTCAGGAATGTTATAGAGTTTACGAAAATCTGCTTGGGATTGGGCGATTAATTCCATGAACAATTTGCCGCGGTGGCTCACTTCCATGACCGAGGTGCCTTGCCCCTGCCAGTTTAATAATTCTTGTTGTGCTTGTTCTAAAACTGCTTTGGGCATCATTGCCGGACCGGCACTGAAATTAAATACATTTGCCATGGGATTTCCTCTGATTTAGTGAAAAATTGATTTCAGTTTTATCACCTCACCGTTTTCTAATCAATGATTTTTACGGAAATTTTTTGAATTTATCGGGAGGGGAAATAATCCCCTTTTAAAACGGGGAATTTTTTGACGAAATCCACAAAAAAGGCTACATTATCGCCAATTCATTTTTACTATAAGGGAGCAAATCAATGGAAAACGTCAACAAGTCTTTTCAGGATGTTTTGGAGTATGTGCGTATGTATCGCTTAAAAAATAAACTGTTGCGCGATATGGACGATAACAATCGTAAGATTCGCGATAACCAAAAACGTGTATTGCTATTAGATAATTTAAATCAATATATCCGTGATGATATGCGAATTGAAGATGTTCGCGCCATTATCGAAAATATGCGTGACGACTACGAGAATCGGGTGGATGACTACGTTATCCGTAATGCAGAATTGTCTAAACAACGTCGTGAAATTAGCAGTAAAATGAAAATGCAAGCTAAATCTGCGTGTGAATCGGCTAAAAAAGCATAGCCGTTAAGACTTAGTTCAAGAAGTTCAAGAAAATGGTGACTTAGTTCACCATTTATTTTTTTATTGGAATCATGTATGTCCTTTTTTTCTTATTTTTATTTCGAAAGTCAGATGCATTTTCAGGGATACCTGAAATATGTTGTCATCTTCATTGCGCTTTGCGCATTATTATTTGTCACCGTCTTATATTTACGTCATCAGTTAGAAACAAAATACCGCGATTTAAGCATCATTTTTTTACTTTTGATCATTTTCTTGTTTGGCGTGCAATATAGTCAATACGAGCAAAATCAAGTATATGCGAACGATACGTCACGCATGGTAACATTTTTAACTTCCGTGAAAGAATCACAACAGGTGGAGGCAGAAGAGATTCGGGTCAATAGCCGGAGCTTAAGTAATG
This sequence comes from Aggregatibacter valvarum, assembly GCF_980468985.1. Classification (NCBI taxonomy): domain Bacteria; kingdom Pseudomonadati; phylum Pseudomonadota; class Gammaproteobacteria; order Pasteurellales; family Pasteurellaceae; genus Aggregatibacter; species Aggregatibacter valvarum. Next base: position 798,293 of record NZ_OZ413141.1, read on the forward strand.
GGATGATTTTGAATATTCAAGATAAATATTATGAGGTGCATTTCAATAATGATTTTACCGCCTACAATTTATTACCGATCCATTTGGTGAACCCAAATATTAACGTTATCGACAAGGAGGGGAATTAATGGAAGGTTATACCTTGTTAGGCATTAAGTTAGTCATGGGCATTATTGGTTTAGTGCTGCAAATCAACTTGATGGGAAAAGGCAATTTGGCGCCGACGTCCGCCATGGATCAAGTGCAAAATTATGTGTTAGGCGGTATTATCGGCGGTGTGATTTATAGTGATAGCATCGGCGTATTGCAATTTTCGTTAGTCTTGGTACTTTGGACGTTGCTTATTTTCACCTTGCGGTTTATTAAGAATCATAACCAATTTGTGAAGTCGATCATCGACGGTAAACCGGTTTCGGTGATTTTAAACGGCAAAGTGCAAACCGCAGAATGTATGCGCAATAGCATTTCCGCCAATGATCTGATGTTTAAGTTAAGAGCGTCCGGTGTGTATGAAATTGCCTCGGTAAAACGTGCTGTATTGGAGCAAAATGGTCAGCTTTCCATTATTCAATATGGCGATGAAAGTTTGCGTTATCCGCTTATTGTGGATGGGCAATTAGACTCCGATGTTTTAGACATCATCAACAAAGATGAAGACTGGGTGAAAGCGCAGCTGGAAGAACAGAAACTGGATCTGAATAAAGTCTATATCGGTGAATACCTAAACGGTAAGTTAATTACGCATTTGTATGAAAAGGCATAACAAAAACGCCTCTTAAAGAGACCGCACTTTATGCGTGAATGCTAAAGTGCGGTCTTTTTTTATTTATGGATTTAGTACGTAGCGTGCAACTTGTTGCACGACCAAACCACGCACGAAACGTTATTTACCCTTTTCGGGCATTCACGATTTCATACGTAGCGTGCAACTTGTTGCACGAATGATTAACCCCGATGCGTAATTCATGATTTCGTACGTAGCGTGCAACTTGTTGCACGAATGATTAATCTCGATGCGCAATTCATGTAGCGTGCATCTTGATGCACGACCAAACAAACCACGCACGGAACGTTATTTACCCTTTCGGGTATTCACGATTTCGTGCAACAAGTTGCACGCTACGATTTGCGGTCTTTTTTATCTGTGGATTTAGGCCGACATCACGGAAATCGCTTTAATTTGCGCATAAACCAATTGCCCCAGTTGTAACGCTAAATCATGGAACGACCATTTACTGATACTTGCCCAAAGATGTTTTCCGCCAATATCCAGTTTTAAATCTACGCGATTTTCCAGCTCTAAAATCTTAACAATCCGTCCATACAATGTGTTACGAATACTCGATTGTTCTACTTTATTCAAACTAATCGACACATCAGAACTATGAATGCAAATTCGCACATTGTCATTGATCTGCGCCTCAACTTGATGAATCCAAATGTGCTGATCGCCAATCGAAAGTGCGGTCATTTTATAAGAGGGATTATGCATAAAAACAGGCAAAGAAAGCACCGCACTTTGCTCGTTTTCTTGCTTCCAAGGAAGAAACAGCGGACTTTCCCAAATATTTTCTAACACATCATAAGCTTCAACTTTGCCATTAGTCAGCAATACAACCCGCTCGGCTAAACGCAGTAATTCATCAAGACTGTGAGTGACATATAAAATCGGAATGCTAATTTCTTTCGATAGCCGTTCCAGATAATTCATCAACTCAAGTTTGCGCGGTAAATCTAACGCAGAAAGCGGTTCATCCATTAATAAAATTTCCGGATCCGTCAATAATGCCCGCCCAATAGCAACTCGTTGTTTTTCACCACCGGATAAGGTTATCGGATAGCGTTTTAACAAATGGCCGATACCTAGCAACTCAACAATATAGTTAAATTCATCTTTGCTGGTATTTTTCATGCCATAACGCAAATTACCATTCACCGTATAATGAGGAAATAAGCGGGCATCCTGAAAAACATAGCCAATATTGCGCTGATTGATCGGCACACAAACATTTTCTGCCGAATTAAACAATTCACGATCATTCAACGCAATCACGCCTTCATCCGGATTAATCAATCCGCTGACAAGATTAATGAGAGAAGACTTCCCCGAACCGGACAAACCAAAAAGTGCGGTGACGCCTTGCGAGGGAATATCTAAATGCGCTTCGAGGGATAAAGTGCCTAACTGTTTTTTTACATCAATGTGCAGCATCGCTTTGTCCTAATCTTTTTTGCATACGTTTTGCCAACCATTCTGATAACAATAAAGAAATCAGCGATAACATCACAGCAAAAACACATAATCTGGCTGCTTGTTCTTCTGCCCCTGGTGTTTGAATAAAGGAATACATCGCCAAGGGAATAGTTTGGGTTTCGCCGGCAATATTGGAAACAAAGGTGATAGTCGCGCCAAATTCCCCTAAAGAGCGGGCAAAACCGAGCACGATTCCGGCGAGAATGCCCGGTAAAGATAACGGTAATGTAATGGTTAAAAACACCCGCCACGCAGAAGCCCCTAGAGTTCTGGCGGCCTGTTCCAATTTTAAATCAATACTTTCAAGGGAAAGTCGAATAGCACGCACGACCAAAGGGAATGCCACCACCGCAGAAGCTAATACAGCCCCTTTCCAGCTAAATCCAAAGGTCAATCCAAACCATTGATATAAATATTTACCGATAAAGCCATTGCGTCCCATGGCAACCAGTAAGAGATAACCAATGACGACCGGCGGCAACACCAAAGGCAAGTGAATAATCCCGCCCACAATGGATTTGCCATAAAAATCTTTTCGTGCCAAAAGCCATGCCACCAAAACAGCAACAGGTAAACTCCATACCATCGCACTGACGGAGACTTCCAAACTCAAGCGAATGGCATCGATTTCTAATGGGCTCAAGCCCAATAACACCAGAAACTCTGTAAGCAAAATTCAATTCTCTATATAAACAAAGCGTAGCACAATGGCTACGCTTAATGAGTCAAAGCGAGTCTGTTTATTTTACAGAGAAACCGTAATCAGCAAATACTTTTTTCGCTTCGGGCGATTCTAAGTATTTCAAGAATGCTTGCGTTTCTGCATTGTTGTGATCTTTTAAAATCGCAACCGGATAATCTGCCGGTTTGTAAGAATCTTGTGGGAACACGCCAATCGCTTTCACTTCTTTGCTCACTTTCGCATCAGTTGCGTACACAATACCTAAAGGTGCTTCACCACGTTCCACTAAGGCTAATGCTGCGCGTACGTCTTTCGCACGAGCTAATTTGTCTTTAACTTGATCCCATAAGTTTAATTTAGTTAACGCTTCTTCCGCATATTGACCGGCAGGTACGTGTGCCGGGTCACCCACAGACAAATAAGCATCTTTTAATTGCTTGATCCATTCGCCTTTCGCGACATCCACGTTTTGTAATTTGCTGTCTTTTTGTGAGATTAAAACCAGCTCATTACCCACTAATAATTTTTCAGTTTCTTTAACGGTTAAGCCTTTATCAGAAAGGTATTTCATCCATTTTGTGCTGGCTGAAATAAATAAATCCGCAGGCGCACCTTCTTCAATTTGTTTTGCTAAAGTTGAAGAGGACGCAAAAGAAAATACCACTTCGTCTTTTGGATTTACTTTTTTGTAATCTTCAGCCACTTGTTTTAGTGAATCAGTCATTGACGCTGCAGCAAACACAGTCACTTTTGCTTGTGCAGAAAGAGAGAAGACTAAACAAGCCGCGGCTAAACCGGCTGCGATTTTTGAATATTTAAACATAGTAAAAACTCCATTTTGGTTGGTTAACAAGTTATATATAGCATAAATTATACAACGAAAATAGAGAAATAAAAGGCGTATAACCCATTATTTAAAAAACAAAATATGGCCTAACCTTTCAGAGGTAGGGTTAAACATTCTTATTCTTTTAGAAATATAGTATGATGTGCCGCATATAGTCGTCAGCGCAATTTTGAGGAACACAATGAACGGAACAGAAATTTTACTCACCATCAAACTGAAAGAAACCCTTTTCGCCGATCCTAAACGCATCCGTTTATTACAAGAAATTGAAAAATGCGGTTCCATCAATCAAGCGGCTAAAAATGCCAATGTCAGTTATAAAAGCGCTTGGGATCACCTTGAAGCCATGAACCAAATTAGCCCCAAACCATTGCTAGAACGCAATATTGGTGGGCGAAATGGTGGCGGAACAGCATTAACCGTTTATGCGCAACGCTTATTGAAACTCTATGACTTATTAGAACAAACCCAAGAAAAAGCCTTTGATATTCTGCATGATGAAAAAGTGCCGTTAAACAGTTTGCTCTCTGCTATGGCGCGTTTTTCTTTACAAACCAGTGCCAGAAACCAATTTTTTGGCAAAGTACAAGCATTAAGATTTGAAGATATTCACTGTTTTGTTGACATTCTTTTAGAAGATTTTGACAAACCGCTGACAGTCTCTATCACCGAAAAAAGTGCGGTGCGTTTAAAACTTGAATCTGACAAAGAAGTAATGGTGATGTTTAAAGCACCATGGGTCAAAATTACCGCCAATCCGCAAGAGAATTTGCCAAATCAATTTAAAGCCAAGGTCACCTCCATTATTGACAAAGGTAAAGCCGGTGAAGCGATTTTAGTGTTAGAAGACTCGAACATCGAGTTCTGTGCAACGCTCACCAAAGATCAACATGTGGAAATCAATCAGTCCGTTTGGGCTTCTGTTGATCCGGAACAAGTGATTATTGCGACGCTTTATTAATCTCTAAAGACAAAAAGTGCGGTGATTTTTCACCGCACTTTTGCGAGCAAGGTAATAAAAAATCTCCGCCCTTTTTACTTGGGCAGAGATTTTTTATACGTCAAATTTACAACGCAATTTCATCAATGGATTTGCCAAAACTCGGTACAAACACCTGCAAAAAATAAGCCATTTCCGGGCTTTGCCATTGATCCATCAATGTTTCTAACCGCACTTTTGCCGATTTAAATTCCTGATTGCCGTTTTCCAGCTCAAATTTTACCTTAATATAAGCACAAATTAAATCCGCCTGCTTCACAATGTGCTTTTCTTCCTCAGCAAAACATTGATTATCCAAGTAAGGCAAAAAATCGGCTTGTAATGCTTCCGGCAGTAAACTCATTAAATGCAACTCGGCAGCGGTTTCAATTTGTTTATAGGCGTGCGTGATCTCTTCATTGAAATATTTGATTGGTGTAGGCAAATCGCCGGTGAAAATTTCCGAGGTGTCGTGATACATCGCCATGACAGCAATGCGATCCGCGTTGAGTTGCGCACCGTAAAAACGATTTTTAATTAACGCCAACGCATGAGCAACAAAAGCCACCTGCAAGCTGTGTTCCGCTAAATTCTCTCGTTCAATATTGCGCATGAGCGACCAGCGCTGAATCAATCTTAGGCGATCCAAACAGGCGAAAAAATGACTGGTTTTAATTTGTTCCATGTCACAACCCACTAATTAAAAGTATATTCTTCGATAACCACAGGAATCTTATACACTTGTCCCAAGCGGGAAATCTCAACCTGAACCTGTGTATTCGGGCGCATATCGGCGATAAGTTTCATCATGTCTGCCGGCGAACGTGCCTCGACCTCATTGATTTTCAGAATAATATCGCCTGCCTGTAACCCGGCTTTTGCTGCCGGGCTATTCGGAATAATGCTGGTGATGAGCACACCTTGCGAAGATGCCCCTTGCCCATTGCTAAATAAAATATCCGTTTGTACGCCAAAATACCCCCGAATGACACGTCCATCACGAATAATTTTTTTCATGACATCATTGGCTAAATCAATCGGGATTGCAAAATTTAAGCCTTCCGCAATTTCATTGGCGGTTTTACCAATACTTAAGGTGCTGATACCCAATAGCTCACCGGCAGAATTAATTAACGCCCCACCGGAATTACCTCGGTTAATGGACGCATCAGTTTGGATAAAGTTTTGGCGACCCAGTGCTTCACCAACCGCACTACGCCCTACCGCACTAACAATCCCTTGCGACACACTTTGCCCCAAATTGTATGGATTACCAATGGCCAGCGCCACATCGCCCACATGCACAGGGCGATTGGGATTTTGTGGAATCGTGGATAAGTTATCCGCTTTGATTTTTAACACGGCTAAATCCGTTAACGCATCCGAACCAATCAATGCCGCATCAAAAATATTGCCGTTTTGCAATGCCACCACAATTTGATCGGCATTTTGAATCACGTGCTTATTAGTCAGAATGTAACCGTCTTTTGACATGATCACGCCGGACCCCAAGTTATTCACTTGGAATTGAGAGGAAGAGGAAGTAAAGGCTTGATTATAAACATTCACCACGGCAGGCGAGGCAATACGCACAGCATCCCGATAAGAAGCAACATCATGTTGAGAGTCAGTGATTTTAGGCATGACATACAAAATCACGGCAGCAGAAGCCAAGCCGATAATCGCCGAATGAAAAAGTTTCTTTAGCATCAGTTCCTCATTTTCTTATATAAATTAACTTGAGATCATCGCCAACAGGCTCGCAAGATTGTAGTTGCCATAAAGGCGCATCGGCAAGTTGCGTTAAATTAGGCAAATGGCATAAATCTCTAGCTTGATCGCCTAACAATTTGGGCGCCATATAAATAATCAGTTCATCCACCAGATTTTCAGCAATTAATGCACCGGCTAAAGTCGCGCCGGCTTCCACCCAAAGGGTGTTAATTTGACGTTTGCCTAACTCTGCCATCAATGCCTGCAAGCGCGTTTCGCCTTGATTTCGGTCTAATTGCAAGTAATCACTAAAGACTGGAAAGCCAGTAAGCGGATAATCATCTTCACCCACCAACCAAACCGGTGATTCCGTTAAAAACACCTTAAAATCCGACCGCACTTTGTGGCCAGAATCCAAAATCACACGCACCGGTTGGTGTAATTTTTCTTGTGGATAGACGGCTTTTACGTCAGGAGGTAATTCTTCCCAACGTACATTTAAGCTGGGATCATCCGCCAGCACCGTTTGTGAAGTGGATAAGATCGCAGAAGCCTTGGCGCGATATTGCTGTACATCCGCCCTTGCCTGTGCGCCGGTAATCCATTTGCTTTCGCCACTTGCCATGGCAGTTTTGCCATCAATACTCATGGCCAGTTTTAACTGCACGAAAGGTTTGCCGGTGCGCATGCGTTTTAAAAAACCTTTGTTTAGCTGTTCGGCATTTTCTTCCAATAATCCCACCGCACTTTCAATGCCTGCATCGCTTAAAATCTGTAACCCTTTGCCCGCCACTTGTGGGTTCGGATCGCACATCGCCGCAATCACTTTACTCACGCCGGCTTCAACCAAGCCTTTCGCACAAGGCGGCGTACGCCCAAAATGAGAACAAGGCTCTAAGGTGACATAAGCTGTTGCGCCACGGGCCTTTTCCCCGGCTTCACGTAATGCCATCACTTCCGCATGCGGCTCACCGGCTTTAGCATGAAATCCTTTGCCGACAACCTCGCCGTCTTTCACTAACACGCAGCCCACGGAGGGATTTGGCGTTGTGGTGAATTCGCCCTGTTTGGCTAAATCAAGCGCCAGTTGCATAAAAGCAACATCTTGCGGGCTGAATTGTGTCTTCATCAATGATCCTTTAAGTTTTCGATTTCTTGGCTAAATTCGTTGATATTATCAAAACTCAAATAGACGGAGGCAAAACGGATATACGCCACTTTATCTAAATGCTTTAATTCTTCCATCACTAACGTGCCCACCAGTTGACTTGGCACTTCGCGCTCACCGGTCGCACGCAATTTATGAATAATGCGGCTAATGGCTTTTTCCACATCGTCCGCACTCACAGGGCGTTTTTCCAAGGCATGTTGAATACCACGACGTAATTTATCTTCATTAAACGGCTCTCGATTGCCGTTATTTTTAATCACTTTTGGCACAATCAATTCTGCCGTTTCAAAGGTCGTAAAACGTTCGTGACACTGACCGCACTCTCTGCGGCGACGCACCTGAAAACCGTCAGAAACCAAACGACTGTCGATCACTTTGGTTTCTTCTGTCGAACAAAAAGGACAACGCATACTTGTCTCCCATCATAAATAGCGAAAAAAACAACCGCACTTTGGCGTAAACTGTCCCAGTATTTTACACATCATTGGCACAACGTGCGGAATAAAAACAACCTTTTTAGGTTGATTTCACGATGCCTAGAGTAAACGCAAGTAAACCGTGATTTCTTCCCGATCGTGATACAGGTGTTTTGCCTGTAACTGGAATTTTAGCCCCTGTTGGGACAATTTATCCGCAATCAATTGCAGACATTGTTGTACTTCCGCATAGCGTTTTTTCATTGGCAGCTTCAAATTAAAGATCATGCTATGACACCAACCGTTCAACAGCCATTTCACCATTAACTCGGCAATTCGGCTTGGCTGCTCCACCATGTCGCACACCAGCCAATCAATTTTACGTCGTTTCGGCGGCTGAAACTTAAAACCGTCTTCCGCGCAATGCTCAATACGCCCCGTATCATGCAAACTGGCTGCCATTTTGCCGTGATCGACAGCATATACAAACAATCCACGTTTCACTAACTGATATGTCCAACCGCCCGGGCAAGCGCCAAGATCCACGGCATACATGGTTTCGTTAAGTAATTCGGCTTCTTTTTGGCGCGGAATAAAATTCAAAATGGCTTCTTCCAATTTTAATGTCGAACGGCTTGGCGCATCGGCGGGGAATTTTAAACGTTGAATCCCCATTAAGTGCGCAGAATGATTGTGATTGTAAGAGTAGCCCACATAACACGCATTATTTTGTAAGAAAAAAACATGTAATGTCAGACCGCACTTTAGATGATTTTTAGCACTCAGCCAGCCTTGCTTTTTCAACGCTTGGCGCAGTGGCACAGTGAATTTACGGCAAAATCCCAGTAATTCTTTCGCTTCATTCGTATCAGCAGTTTCTACCCATAATTCATTGCTGTTTGTTAATGGAATGCTTTCCGCAATTTGCTGATATTGTTGAAGAATCGGGGTAATACGATCCTGTTGCGGTAAATCCGTCAGCAAATCGGAAACCACGATCATTTGACGCGCAAAAATCAGTTGTTGAAAGGGCAATTCTCGCGCCAATAAATCTGCCTCACCGGGCTGATAACATTCAAAAATCACATAACCGCTGTTTTCGGTGACACGGGCGAAGCCAAAGACGCCTTTTTCTGCTGCTTTATCGGTGATTTCTGCCGCCAACTCGCGCTCAAATCCCATCCGACAATATAATGCCAACTTATTCATTTTCTTGTTTATTTTCTTCTTGGTTAATGGTTTGAATGATCCAGGAACGAAACGCTACAATGCGCTCATCATTACTGTTATCTAAATGATTAACTACATAAAAGGATTTCGGATCCCGCAAATGGGGATCAAATACCGGTTGTAAATTGCCGTTGTCCAACTCTTGTTGCGCTAAAAGTCGATTGGCAAGCACGATGCCTTGTTCATGAATTGCCGCTTGCAACGCCATGAACGTATGACTAAAGATTGGGCCTTGCTGAATATTTAATTCCTCCAACGCCAAAGCATTCGCCATATGTTGCCAATTATCGCGGGTATGAATGTGCAACAAGGTATGCTGTTTTAAATCCTGTGGTTGATGAATCGGCTTTTGTGCCAATAACTTCGGTGAGGCGAGAATAAGCAAATCTTCTTCCACCAAGGGATCCACTTGTAAGTTATCCCAGTTGCCTTTACCGTAATAAATCGCAACATCAATATCTTGGCTAAGCAAGCCTTCATCTTGATCGACCCCTTTTAAGCGCACTTCAATGTCGGGATACAATTTATTAAATTCGCTCAAACGTGGTACCAGCCATTGAATACCGAAGGTTTGCGGCACGCTGATGGTTAAATGTTTATCATTTTTTAAGGCCAGCAATTTATCCGTTGCCTCAACCAAACGGTGTAGGATTTTCGTGATGTCGGCATAATAGGCTTTGCCAAAATCCGTTAATTCCAGCGCACGATTTTTGCGTTTAAATAATGTAACGCCTAAGAAATCTTCCAGCAGTTTGATTTGATGGCTAATTGCCGCTTGCGTCACAAACAATTCATCTGCCGCTTTTGTGAAACTTAAAAATCGGGCGGCAGATTCAAATGCTTTGAGTGAATTTAAAGGTGGCAAACGTTTATACATAGTATTTCTCAGTGATTCATTTTTTAGAAAACAATCAGATTATTTTTTTTAATCAGTTTGATAAAAAAATCTCTTTTGCCCATTATGCGCATTCTACTTAGAATGAAACCATACTTAAGTCGTGATTTCTTCTTTGTTAAGATTTTCAATTAAGTATGATGTTGTGTTTGCATATTGTTTGGTTTTTCCAAACGTGAGTAACGAAAGTTACACTTTCTTTTCATTTCCTGTATATTCGGCCATTTTCGCCAGACACCGCTCCGCAAAAGAGCGGTGTTTTTTATGCAAAATTCTACCATAGTTAGCCGTTTATTTCTTGCGCTAGTTCACAAAACGCCAAAAACAACGCCGTTATTATTTCAAAAATTCAGCGATTTTTACGATGAAAATATTTTCAATCCAGATGGAATGGTGTAGATTAAAAACGATTTAATCGAAATATATTAAGGAAATAGCATGTCAGACTTACTTGATTGGAAAAATCTCGGATTCAGTTATATCAAAACAGATTATCGTTTTATCGCCAGTTGGAAAGACGGCAAATGGGACAACGGTGAATTAACGACAGATAGCACATTACATATTCACGAAGGTTCTACAGCACTGCATTACGGACAACAATGTTTCGAAGGTTTAAAAGCGTATCGTTGCAAAGACGGCTCCATCAACCTTTTCCGTCCGGATCAAAACGCGAAACGTATGCAAAACACCTGTGATCGCCTGTTAATGCCACAAGTGCCAACGGAATTATTTATTCGCGCCTGTAAAGAAGTGGTCAAAGCCAACGAAAAATGGGTTGCTCCCTATGGCACAGGTGCTACACTTTATCTTCGTCCATTCGTTATCGGTGTCGGTGAAAACATCGGCGTACGCCCTGCACTGGAATACCTTTTCTGTGTCTTCTGTTGTCCGGTTGGTGCTTATTTCAAAGGTGGCATGAAACCGTCTAATTTCTTGGTAACCGATTATGACCGTGCCGCACCGCATGGCACCGGTGGCGTCAAAGTCGGCGGAAACTACGCAGCAAGCCTATTACCACATGAACTTGCTGCAAAACGCCAATTTGCCGATGCCATTTATCTTGATCCGAAAACCCATACCAAAATTGAAGAAGTGGGCGCGGCAAACTTCTTCGGCATTACGCGCGATAATAAATTTATCACACCACGTTCAGACTCCATTTTGCCAAGTATTACCAAATATTCCTTGCTTCACTTAGCCAAAGAACGTTTAGGCATGGAAACCATTGAAGGCGATGTCTATATCAATGAACTCGATAAATTCGCTGAAGCAGGCGCTTGCGGAACCGCCGCGGTTATTTCACCTATCGGCGGCATTCAATATGGCGATGACTTCCATGTGTTCTATTCAGAAACCGAAGTCGGTCCAATGACTAAACGTCTTTACGATGAACTCACCGGCATTCAATTTGGCGATGTCGAAGCGCCGGAAGGCTGGATTGTGAAAGTCGAGTAGTGAGACATTAAAAATACCGAAAAGATAAAGTGCGGTGGATTTAAAACTATTTTAAAAATCCACCGCACTTTTTTATTTGTTATTCGAAAGCCCAATTAGCTCATACGATAGTTCGGGGCTTCTTTGGTGATGGTGACATCATGCACGTGGCTTTCTTTAATGCCTGCACCACTGATGCGCACGAACTGGGCTTTTGTGCGTAATTCATCGATGGTGGCGCAGCCGGTTAAGCCCATGCAAGAACGCAATCCGCCCATTTGTTGGTGAATGATTTCTTTGAGCAAGCCTTTATAAGGAATACGGCCTTCAATACCTTCCGGCACTAATTTGTCGGCAGCATTATCGGATTGGAAATAACGGTCGCTTGAGCCTTTCGCCATGGCGCCAAGAGAGCCCATGCCACGATAAGATTTGAACGCACGGCCTTGATACAATTCAATTTCGCCCGGTGCTTCTTCTGTACCGGCAAACATAGAACCGACCATGACACAACTGGCGCCTGCCGCAAGCGCTTTCGCGATGTCGCCGGAGTAACGGATACCGCCGTCGGCAATGACCGGAATGCCGCGATCTTTTAAGGCTTCAGCCGCATCAGAAATGGCGGTAATTTGTGGCACGCCCACGCCGGTGACAATACGGGTGGTACAAATAGAGCCTGGGCCAATCCCCACTTTGACTGCGCTAGCGCCGGCATCCGCCAAGGCGAGTGCACCTTCTGCAGTGGCGACGTTACCGGCAACAATCGGTAGATTCGGGTATTTTGCGCGAGTTTCACGTACACGTTGTAATACGCCTTCGGAGTGACCGTGAGAAGAGTCGATTAATAAGACATCGACGCCTGCTTTGACTAAGGCATCAATCCGTTCTTCGTTGCCTGGGCCTGCGCCAACCGCTGCGCCTACGCGTAAACGACCGAATTCGTCTTTACAGGCATTTGGTTTTTGTTCCGCTTTTTGATAGTCCTTTAAGGTGATCATGCCTTTTAATTTGAAGTTATCATCAACAATTAAGACTTTCTCTACGCGATGTTCGTGCATTAATTGGAAAATTTCTTCACGTTTAGCCCCTTCTTTGGCGGTGACAAGGCGAGATTTTGGTGTCATGAAATCGGCAACGGTTTTGTTTAAATCAGAAACAAAGCGGGTATCGCGACCGGTGATAATACCGACCAAATTACCTTCAGCATCGACAACCGGATAGCCGGCAAAGCCATTTTTCTGTGCAATGGCTTTTAATTCGCTGATGGTTAATGTGGGTGTTACCGTAATGGGATCGGAAACCACACCGCTTTCAAATTTTTTCACTTTACGCACACGATCCACTTGGCGTTCAATGGACATATTTTTATGAATAAAGCCAATACCGCCTTCTTGTGCAAGGGAAATAGCCAATTTCGTTTCGGTTACCGTGTCCATTGCCGCTGACAACATAGGAATGTTTAGGCGAATCGTTGAGGTTAAGTGAGTAGAAAGGTTGGCTGTGTTAGGTAACACAGTGGAGTGAGCTGGAACAAGAAGAACATCGTCAAATGTGAGGGCTTCTTTTAAGATGCGTAATGCCATTGCAATATCTCTCTTTAAGTTAAAATGATGAAAAAATATTGCGAGCGGATTATACAGATCCATCCTGTCTTTGAAAAGAAAAAATGATAAAAAATTTGCGTTTTTAGCGTATGATAACCACCGTTTAGACGCTGAGAAACAGGATGGGTTTATGGCGAAATTACTAGAATTATTGACAAGCGATGTAGAAAATTCATTGGAAAATTTGACCGCACTTTTAGCTTGCAGCAAAGAGGAATTATTCGCAGAAGTGCGCCAAATGGAGCAACAAGGACTTCATTTTACACTAGAAAACGAGCATCTTTATGTGATCCCGGAATTACCTTTATTAAATGAAAAACGTCTGGCGGAGGCGTTAAAACCTTATCATGTGGTGGTTAAACCGGTCATTTCTTCAACCAATCAATATTTATTAGAGAATGTTGCTCACCTTCAAAAAGGGGATCTTTGCTTGGCTGAATATCAAACCGCCGGGCGTGGTCGTCGTGGGCGGCAATGGATTTCGCCTTTTGCCGGGCAAATTATCATGAGTTTTTACTGGCAATTGGATCCTCGTAAACCTTTGGATGGGTTAAGTACGGTGATTGGCTTGGCGATTGTGCAGGCGTTGGTTGAATTGGACATGTACGGATTTCAAGTTAAATGGCCGAATGATATTTTGGTCAATGAGCGAAAACTTGCCGGTATTTTGGTGGAAATTGTTAATCGCCCTAACGGTAAACTCAATTTGGTTGTTGGCATTGGCATGAATGTTTCTCTTGGACAAGAAAAACAAATCGATCAACCTTGGGCGGAGTTGACAGAATTTTTCCCACGTATTGATCGTGAAAAACTGATCATACAAATGGTCAATACCATTTATCGTTATTTAGCACGTTTTGAACAGCACGGTATTGATGCGGAAATGCAACAACAATGGCTGGAATATGATGCCTATTTAGGCACAGAAGTGAATGTGATAAGCGAAAAAAGCACTATTTCAGGTATTGAACAGGGGATTAATGCACAAGGTCATTTATGTCTCATGACAGAAAAGGGCGTGCAATATTTTAATGCAGGCGAAGTTTCGTTACGGAAAAAGTAAAAGGTGATGAAAAAGCACCTTAGCAAAGATTAATTCGTTAAGGTGCCATATTTAAGGGAATTATTTTCCGTTACTTCGTGGCGGCTTTCATGTTGCGAACAAACTCACCAAGCTCATTTAGACACTGAGCGTGATTACCCAAATTTCGCTCAATGATTTTTACGGTTGCTGAACCGGAAATCGCACCGGCTGCACCAAGTTGTAATGCCTCTTTTACTTGCGATGGTTGAGCAATGCCGAAACCTTGCAGAATCGGTGGGGCATGGTGAGCCTTGAGTTGTTCAACAAGGGTATCTAAGTTAGCCGCATGCGCTTGGTTTTCCGCACTGGTGACGCCGGCACGAGAAACCAGATAAGTATAGCCTTTGCTGCTTTGCGCTACACCTTGAACGGTTTTTTCATCCGCATTCGGTGGGCAAATAAAGACAGGTTGAATACTGTGCTTTTTGGCTGCTTGGACATAGTCTTCTTTTGCCAATAATGGAATATCCGCCACTAAAACGGCATCCACACCGACTTCCGCACAACGTTGATAAAAATTATCCAAGCCTTTGGCAAAAATTAAATTCGCACAAAGCAACAGGCTAATGGGAATCTCCGGATATTTCGACCGCACTTTGGCAAGTAATTTAAAGCTGTCTTCCGTGCTATGCTCGGCGTTGAGCGCACGATTATTCGCGGCTTGAATTACCGGACCATCCAATAAGGGATCGGAAAAGGGAAAACCCAACTCTAAGGCATCTGCGCCGTTATCCACGAGGGTACAAATAATCTCAAAAGAACGATCAAAGGTTGGATCGCATAAGGTAACGAAAGGAACAAATGCGCCTTCATTTTTCGCGCGTAACTGGGCAAATGTGGTTTCAAAACGGCTCATGATTGCATTCCTTTTTCTTTTAATACTTTATCAACAGTGAAGATATCTTTATCGCCACGACCGGATAAATTCACCACTAAAATTTGTGCTTTATTCGGTTCTTGACGGATCATTTTTAAGGCATGCGCAAGGGCGTGAGAGCTTTCTAATGCCGGAATAATGCCCTCATGTTTTGCCAGTGCTTGGAACGCATTTAAGGCTTCGTCATCGGTAATGCTTGGGTATTCTGCGCGACCAATACTTTGCAAATAGGCGTGTTGCGGGCCGACAGAAGGGAAGTCTAGCCCCGCTGAAATCGAGTAGGATTCTTCCACTTGTCCGTCTTCCGTTTGCATTAATGGCGATTTCATCCCGAAATAAATGCCGACTTTGGCATGCCCCAATGGCGCACCATGTTCACCTGTTTCAATGCCGTGACCGGCAGGTTCTACGCCAATTAAACGTACATTCGGTTCATCAATAAAATCCGTAAACATACCGATGGCGTTTGAACCGCCACCTACGGCTGCAATTACCGCATCCGGCAGGCGACCTTCTTTTTCTAAGATTTGACGTTTGGTTTCTTCGCCAATCATTTTTTGGAATTCGCGCACAATGGTTGGGAAGGGGTGAGGGCCTGCCGCCGTACCCAACAAATAATGAGTGTTTTCATAATTGGCTGACCAGTCACGCATGGCTTCACAGCAGGCATCTTTTAAGGAGCAAGAACCTTTTTGCACCGGCACCACTTCAGCCCCCATTAAACGCATCCGGAACACATTCGGTGATTGGCGTTCTACGTCTTTTGCCCCCATATAAATGCGGCAAGGCATATCCAACATGGCACAAGCAAGGGCCGTCGCGACGCCATGTTGCCCTGCGCCGGTTTCCGCAATAATGCGAGTTTTCCCCATGCGTTTTGCCAATAAAATCTGGCCTAGCACTTGGTTAGTTTTATGAGCACCGCCGTGGAGCAAATCTTCACGTTTTAAATAAATTTTGGCTTTCGTGCCTTTGGTTAAATTACGGCAAAGGGTAAGTGCGGTCGGTCTGCCGGCATAATTTTTTAGGAGATCCTGAAATTCACGTTGAAATTCGGGATCGTCTTTGGCTTCAACAAACGCTTTTTCTAATTGTTGTAGCACCGGTATGAGAATCTCCGGCACATACATTCCACCAAATTCGCCGAAATAAGGGTTTAAAATCGTGTCTGACATAGGTTTTCCTTATGACATTAAAAACAGGCTGTCGTAGATTTTGTAGAAATTTATGACAGCGAATAAAACAACAAATACACTTGAAATCAGTTGAATTAACCAAAAAATTGCCCAAAGTAAAAAGGTTGCCATTGGGCTAAAACCAATCTCGGCAAGGATATTTTGTTGCTTTAAGTAAAAACTCCGTAAACTAAGTAAGTAAGCAGAGAGCATAATTAACAATGGAATGGCGACAAAGCAGCGGATGACATAATAGACGATGTCGATTAAATCAGGCTCATTAATGTAGAAAAATAATCCTTTTCTAAACTCCGGATCTTTAATGTATTCCGTCATCACCATATACAGCACAAAAAACAGCAAGGCAGGCGTTAGCCCACGTAAAAAGGCTAAATAAGGCTCAGTAATTTCAGTTAAAAAGCGGGAAAGTTTGCTGGGTTGTTTAGTCATTTTTGCTCACTTTTAACGGGTTAAAGGTTTGTGCCGTCGGCATGACTTCAATGCGGTTAATATTCACGTGCTCCGGTTGTTGATTAAGCCATAGGACGATATTGGCAATATCTTGTGGCGTGACATATTGCACGTTTTCATACACTTGTGCTGCGCGGGCATCGTCGCCTTTAAATCGCACGTTGGAAAATTCCGTGCCGCCACATAAACCGGGTTCTACATTGGAAACACGTACATTGGTGCCGGCCAAATCTGCACGGAGGTTTAAACTGAATTGTTTCACGAAAGCTTTTGTGCCGCCGTAAACGTTGCCGCCCGGATAGGCGTAATTGCCGGCAATCGAGCCTAAATTGATGATATGCCCTTGATTACGCGCGACCATTTGCGGCAAAACCAAACGGGTTACGGTGACCAAACCTTTCACGTTGGTATCGATCATTTTTTCCCAGTCATCTAAATCGGACTTATCCGCTGTTTCTAAGCCAAGAGCAAGGCCTGCGTTATTCACCAATAAATCAATGGCTTGTAATTCTGCCGGCAGTGTCTTTAATGCCTTTTCAGCTGCGTGACGATCAGAAATATCAAAGGCGAGAGGAAAGAATTTATTGCCGTATTCTTGTTCTAATTGCGTTAAACGTTCTTGTCTTCTTCCTGTACCGATGACTAAATAACCGGCTTTTAACAATATGCGACAAATGGCGTTCCCAAAACCGGCAGTAGCGCCTGTGACTAATGCAATTTTTGTCATGTTGATTTCTCCTTATTGTGGAATTGGTGTACGGCAACATTGATTTAAAAAATGACCGCACTTTTTACGATGAACAACATACTACTACACTAGTACAAAAAAATATAGGGTTTTCTGCAAAGATTTGAAAAAGAGGCACGATCTAAAAAAGAGGCATGAGAAGTGCGGTAATTTTTTTCGCTATTTTTGAGTGGCGATACCGCAAAGCATCATGGCAACAAAATGAATCAAGGAGACCTAGACCTCCTTGGTATTCACACTATTGATTAAAGGCACCATATTTATATTCTGTAATCATATTGGTATCGGTGATCACTTCCGGTTTGCGATTTAACGAGGAAAAATCGATCTTTTCGTATGGGATTAATGGTTTGCCATAAATTTGAGATGCCGCATTTTCTAGCTCTGCTTGAGAACTGAATACCGGTTGCACATTTTCCCATTTTAATTGGGATAGATTGTATTCCACTTGCTCTTTAGTGAGTTCAGGAATTGGATTCAATGAAGCTAATGACATATTCATATAGCTATAGCTGTATGGGAAAACCGCTTTTGAGGTATAGTGAGCGTCAAGGGAACTGGTCGTATTAAAATAAATAAAACCATTCGGATTTAAATGCGCTTTTGCTAGCTTTAAAAATTCTTGACTTAGC
This sequence comes from Aggregatibacter valvarum, assembly GCF_980468985.1. Taxonomy (NCBI): domain Bacteria; kingdom Pseudomonadati; phylum Pseudomonadota; class Gammaproteobacteria; order Pasteurellales; family Pasteurellaceae; genus Aggregatibacter; species Aggregatibacter valvarum. The sequence goes on from NZ_OZ413141.1 coordinate 816,508, forward strand.
AAATTGCTTGAATAATTTCGCCAGTGGAATGTTGTATTCATCAGAATAAAATCAAATTTTTTCTCCGGATTTTTATTTAACCAACGACGGCCATCATCCGTAATCAGATTAACGCGTTTATCTTGTAGGAATTTTTGCATTTCAGGATACATACCGGCAAGTTGCGGATAGGCAGGGTTAAGTTCAATAACCGTCATGGATTCTAATTCCGGCATGGAGGTAAGTACCCTTGTCCATGATGCTGTACTTAAGCCAATCACTAAAATATTTTTGGCGTGAGGCGCAATAACCGGTAATAAGTAGGCACGTTCGATACCATTATGGTTATTTGTCAAGCTGGTATTTAACATGCCATCATAAACATTACCACCAAAAACCAGTTCATCGTTTTTATCGTTTAAATAAACTTGAATAAAGCCATGTTTATTTTCAATTAATTTCTCTAATTTTAATGGTTTTCCATCATCATCCATCCTTTTTGCCAGTGAATGAATGATTTCTTCAGGTAAAGTGAGGGTTGTTGTAATCACCATGATACTTGCAATGGCAGTCGCTATTTTTAACCATTTTTCTTTTACACAAAGCATGGCAGTCAACAACGTGATGAATATAATGAGAAAATAGGTTTGTTGCGTGGTAAAAATATCTAAAAGGTAAAAACCAATCAGTATTGGTGAGATGGTACAGCCGACAACATTGGCAAAATAAACATTAGAAATTGCCGCGCCGGTTTTCTTTTGTTCTGCACCAAGGTGATGCACAATTGGGAAAACAATTCCCCGTGCTAATGCACAAAAGAAAATGGAAATAATAAAAATACCGAATATACCTTGAATTGGGAAATAAATTAATATCGCAATTGCCAAACAATCAAGTAGTGCTGAAAAAATAAAGGAATAACCAATATAGTTGATATTTCCTTTACCGGATTGACATAGATTTTTACCAATCAGAGAACCGCAGGCAATACCTAATAAAAATAGCGCAAGTGTTAATGAAAAAATTTGCGGAAGAGAGGCACCATAGAAACTAAATAATCTAATCCAAATCACCTCAAGCCCTAAGCTGAGAAAACCACTTAAGAAGGACAGGATAATAGCTTTTTTCGTGATTGTCATGATTTACCCCTTTCTTCCGTATTTAATAAAAATAATTGTTGCAACAAGACAGTTAACGATTGCTGCTAAATAAATCACTTGAGTAATGGTTAAGTGATTAAATAGGAAAAAAACAACACTTATACAAGCAAATGCTGCACCTAATGTGTTGGTAAAATATAGCCAGCCAATATTATTCCCGATATTATCAAAATGTTGGTTCAAATATTGTGTTAATAGCGGTAATGTACTTCCCATGAGAAATGTTGGGAAAAGCAGCAATATAAAGTTAGACAAAGCAACAGTTGTCACACTTGAGTGCAAGAATAACGCTTTGACGAACTCAATTAAGGTCGGGCTTGCGAAACCAAAGATGCCAATACCAATCTCGGTCAGGGCAAAATAAAGAATGATATGTTTAGGAAATTTATCCGCTATACGCCCACCAAAGTAAGCACCGATACCAAGACCCGCCATAAAAACGGCGATAATAATAGTAATAGATTCTAGATCCACACCAAAGGCGGTGAATAACATTCTCTGCCAAGCGATTTGATAGATTAATGCGGCAAAGCCTGACATAAAAAAGACAGCTTTTACTGTTTTAGCACTATATTGATTCATCATGTTACCTTAATCCTAATATAAGTAATAGATTAAAATGTTGGAATGTTATCATCCTTTAATGTGTCATAAGGAATATTTTCTTCAAAGTTAAAAACTTTAATTTCTTCATCATCTTTATTTGAAAAGAAATTATAATGGGGATTTAACTCTTTTGTCTCTACGCCTATCCATTGAGAGAAACCATAAATAAAGTTAAATGCACTTCGTTTAAGATTAACTACCTCCCGAACCTTATCATCACTAGATATTTTAACAAAAGGAACGTCAAAGTTTTGTTTGTATTTGTCACCAAAATCTAAATCAACTTCTTTTTTATTTTCTTTATGCGTATGAGATAAACCATGATCTGAAAAATAAATTAACGAATAAGGCTCATTTTGTTCTTTTAATAAAGTCACTGTTTCCTCAATCAATTTATCTGTTTTTAAAATTGTGTTTACATAACAAGAGAGACTCTCATTAATAAATTCCAGCTTTTTCTCTTCTTCTTTAAGTCGCTGACAAAAATTACGGTGCGAACCCATTAAATGAATGACGAAAAGTCTTACATTATTTGAGTAAGTTTTTTCCTTGAATCTGGTTTTTAGTTCATCTAATAATGCCATATCATCGGCATTATTGGTCGTAAAACCGCCTTTTTTAGTGAAGTAATGAAAATCGGCAGTCACACCTAACCGACTGGCAAGCGTATCATATTTACCAATGCTGCCTTGATTGGATAACCAAAATGTTTTTATGCCGGCCATTTTAGCTAACGTAATAATATTATAAGAGTAATCTTTTTTGCCCTTATCTTTGGGGTTGAAATGTAATGTATTTAACAGTGAATGGTAAGTGGCAGGTGCACTAGAAATGTAACCTGCATTAATATATCCCTTTGTTTTATCTAAAAATGGTGTGGTGGGTAAATGAAAACCATAAGTTGACATATAGTCTCTTCTCGCACTTTCACCAATAATTAAAACATAGTTTTTATATTGAGGTTTTGCCGAAATAATATGCCAAGGTGGAGTAATATTTTGCACGTTTTCAAGATCGCTTTTATCATGATAATAATCAGCAATACTTTCAATGATGTTAGCATAAAATGAAATGAGATTAACTGGGCTATTAGCCAATGTCCAGTGTGCATCCACTTTATCATTGGATACATTTTGAATATAGAACTGGGTTGGCACCCAGATCACACTGAAGATTGTCACAATAGCAAGAAAGCCGTTTAAGATTTTTTTATGTTTTTGTTCTTTTGCTGAGATTTCTACTTGGTTAATCGCATATTTTTTTAGTTTATATAAAACATAAAAAGAGAATATAAATAATATAGGTAATCCTAAATTAGATAATTTAAGTTTTCCTAAAAATTCAAAAGATTCTGCCGGGTTAGTTTCAAAAAACGCGGCAATAATACCGGAATTTGGCTTGCCATAAGATAAATAGACAGGATAATAAAGAGATAATGTTATTGTAATAAACGTGACAAAATACCAAAATATTTTCTGATTAAATGAAAAAATTAAGTAATAGAGGATGTATATAACAAATAATCCATAAAAAATGCTATCTTCAGGAGAAATAGTTTGGGTGAGAAAAGAAAACCACAATAGCCATAACCAAAATAGGCGAGAACGTAGATAATTAAGAAAATTTTTAGACATAAGTAAATAAAATGTAAAATTTTCCGTATTTTATACGTAATGACTTATTGACTCAATGATTATTATGGAGAGTAGTGTAAAGATTTGTTAAAGTTTTGTCAGTTTTATCTGTATTTAGAAAGGGAATGAACGAATTGATTAAGCCCCACGATTGGGGCTTAGGTATTATGCGATGTTTAGCCTTCTTTGTTCAAGTTAAATTCAACGCTTGGGACAAAAAACATTTTAAATTTCAACCGCACTTAAGGTGGATATGACGGCTATAAATAGCCTTTTTCACCTCGTGGTAAGCTCACTAAACCGGAGCGGACGATTTCGATGACAACGGCTTCTTCTTTCAGAGTGTTTACAAAGGCATCAAGTTTATCTTTAGTGCCGGTGAGTTGGATAATGTAAGACTTCGTGGTAACGTCTACAATTTGTGCACGGAAAATATCCGTCAAACGTTTCAGTTCTTCCCGCGCTACGCCTTGCGCACGAACTTTAATTAACATCACTTCACGCTCAACGTGTTCACTGTCGCTTAAATTAATCACTTTGAACACATCCACCAATTTGTGCAATTGCTTTTCAATTTGCTCCAACACTTGTTCATCGCCGTAGGTTTCAATAGTCATACGGGATAATGTTGGATCATCTGTGGGGGCCACAGTCAGGCTTTCGATGTTGAAAGCGCGTTGTGAGAATAAGGCGACGACGCGGGATAACGCGCCTGATTCATTTTCGAGTAATACGGATAAAATTCTACGCATTATGCATTCTCCGGTTTAGTTAAAATCATTTCATTCATGGCGCCTCCACGCACTTGCATTGGGTAAACGTGTTCGTTGGCATCAACGTTGATGTCAACAAAGACCAGTTTATTTTTAATGCTGAACGCTTGTTTAAGCTTTTCTTCCAATTCTTCCGGTTTGGCGATTTGAATACCCACATGATCATAGGCTTCTGCTAATTTTACGAAATCCGGCAATGAATTCATGTAAGTTTGCGAATGGCGACCGGAATAAATCAAATCCTGCCATTGTTTCACCATGCCGAGGAAATGGTTGTTCAAACAAATAATAACGATAGGAATGTCATATTGCTTCGCAGTAGAAAGCTCTTGAATATTCATTTGAATACTCCCATCACCGGTAATACAAACTACCGTTGCTTTTGGATCAGCCAGTTTGACACCAAGCGCTGCAGGCAAACCGAAGCCCATCGTGCCAAGCCCACCGGAGTTGATCCAACGACGTGGTTTGTCGAACGGGTAGTGTAATGCAGCAAACATTTGATGTTGCCCTACATCCGATGCCATATAAGCATTACCTTGAGTTAAACGATAGATGGTTTCAATCACTTGCTGAGGTTTGATTACGCCGCTGTGACGATCGAAATCTAAGCATTTCACGGCTTTCCATTGTTCGATTTGTTTCCACCAATCCGTTAAATCCGATTGAGACTTCGCAAGGTTTTCATCTTCTAATAATGATAAAAATTCCTCTAATACGCTTTCTGCGCTGCCGACAATCGGAATCGCCACCGGTACGGTTTTGGAAATGGAGGTGGGATCCACATCCACATGAATCACTTTGGCATGTGGGCAATATTTTGCGAGATTATTGGTGGTGCGATCGTCAAAGCGAACGCCGATACCTAAAATCAAGTCGCTGTTATGCATTGCCGTATTGGCTTCATAAGTGCCGTGCATACCAAGCATCCCGAGGAATTGTCTATCCGTGCCGGGGAAAGCACCTAGACCCATAAGAGAAGAGGTGACCGGCAAATTTAACTGTTTAGCAAAGCGTGTTAAGGCATCGTGGCAGTTGGCTGAGATCACACCACCGCCCACGAAAAGCACCGGTTTTTTTGCCACCAATAAGGCTTTTAAGGCTTTTTTGATTTGCCCTTTGTGACCTTGCACCGTTGGGCTGTAAGAACGCAAAGTGACTTCTTCCGGATAAGTGTAGGCAAATTTGTTTAATGGATTAACAACATCTTTTGGTAAATCAATGACCACAGGGCCGGGGCGGCCGGTGGAGGCAATATAAAAGGCTTTTTTTATGATAGTCGGAATGTCTTCCGAGTTTTTAACTAAAAAGCTGTGTTTCACGACCGGACGGGAGATGCCTATCATGTCGCATTCTTGGAAGGCATCACTACCAATTAACCCCGATGGTACTTGTCCGGAAAGTACCACTAACGGAATGGAATCCGCATACGCCGTGGCAATACCGGTAATGGCATTGGTGGCGCCAGGGCCGGAGGTGACTAAAACACACCCCACTTTGCCGGTAGCTCGTGCATAGCCGTCAGCCATGTGTACTGCCGCTTGTTCGTGGCGTACTAAAATGTGTTCGATGCCCCCTAAAGTATGGATGGCATCGTAAATATCTAAAACCGCCCCACCCGGATAACCAAATAAAAATTCAACACCTTGATCACGCAAGGATTGAACGACCATTTCTGCTCCCGATAATTTCTTCATTTTTACCTCTTCCTATTTGCTTTAAAAAGTATCGCTTTTTTTGACCGCACTTTTATACCGATAGTATAAGTTTGGTGCATTGCGGTTTAATGGGGATTATTCTTAACGAAAAGAGGTTTGCTTGTCTATTGAAAAGTTAAGCGAGGATTTAGTTTTTTAGCCTATTTTACGAGATAAAATTCCGTATGAATTTGTATTTTTAAAATTTTATAAATTAATTTTTAGTTTAGATAGAAAAAATGCGACTTTATGTCGCATTTTATAAAAATTACAGAATTTAATTTTAAATTTAATTTTTGTGCGCGAGATCACAATTTAGCGCTTTTTAAAGATAAACACGAGTAAGGTGAGCACGGCACCTGTAGTAATAAAACCAAGTAAGCCCGAGTAGGTGAACCCCACTACAACATAACCTGCAATAGTTGCTATTGCCACGGTAAGGGCATAAGGCAATTGGGAGGTGACGTGATCCATGTGGTCGCATTTTGCCCCAGTGGAAGACAAAATGGTGGTATCGGATACCGGTGAGCAGTGGTCACCGCAAACAGCTCCTGCCATCACTGCGGATAAGCAAGGCAACATAAATTCTACAGATCCCGGCATGGCGTGAGAGGCAATGGCCGCAGCGATTGGCAACATAATACCGAATGTTCCCCAGCTGGTGCCGGTAGAGAACGCCATGACAGAAGCTAAAATAAATAACAATGCCGGCAATAAGGCAAGTGGCAATGTATCAGAAACTAAAGACGCTAAATAAGCACCGGTTTTCACATCACTTACCACATTATTAATTGTCCATGCGAAGAATAGAATGAGAATTGCACCGGACATGGATTTAATTCCCACGCCCCAAGCTTTAACATATTCGGAAGCATTCACCAAACGATCGGCAAAAATACACAGTGATGCAACCAAAACCGCACTTAAACCCCCAGTAACTAATGACACGCCAACAGTGGTATTTTCAAATGCCCCTAAGATAGAGAAAGGTTTGCCGTCAGCCGCTAAGGCTTCATTACCAGTATACATCATGGCAGAAACGGTCACGATAATTAAGGTTAAAATCGGTAATACAAGATTACGCACATGGCCTTTTACCTCAGAAGATTGTGTTTCGGTAATTTCTTCTGCACTTAATGCTAATTTTTCATGTTTTGCCATCGCACCGATATCAAAAGAAAAATAGGCAACAAAAAAGACCATGATGATTGAGAAAATCGCGTAATAGTTCATGGCGCTCATTGCCATAAACGCCCCAATGGGTGAGTAGCCGGTAATGGAGTAGGTGGCTAATAAACCTGCAATAAGCGTAATAATGTAAGCGCCCCAGCTGGATACCGGCATTAATACGCACATTGGCGCAGCAGTCGAATCTAAAATATAAGCTAACTTCGCGCGAGAAACTTTGAATTTATCGGTAATTGGACGCGCAATCGCACCCACCGCTAAGCTGTGGAAATAATCATCAATAAAGGTGATAAAAACTAAAGAGGCTGCCACTAATTTAGCACCACGGCGACCTTTGATGTGCTTTTGCGCCCATTCAGCAAAGGCTCGGTTACTGCCGGACATGCTTAAAAGTGCGGTCAAAACGCCAAGCAATAATAAGAAAAGCAGAATGTTAATGTTGTTGCTATTTAATCCACCTTCTTTAATGAAGAGGGAAGCAATATTATTTTTTAAATACACTAAGGTATTTAACGGTTCAAAATTTGCCAGCATGGCGGCGCCGACTAAGATACCCACGCTCAAAGAAAGGAGCACTTTACGCGTAATAATCGCTAATGCTAATGCAAACAATGGGGGAATAATTGACCAAATTGACGATGAGTAATCGATGAGTTCCATATGGTGTTCTACCTAAAATTAAGGGAGAACCACTGACTTTAAATACTTAGAATAACTAGAAATAATTTAAAAAGGCAGGCAAATAAAGACCTAACCTAACCAGTAGCGCTCCATAGTTTGATTGACTATGACAGTGACGGTTCTTTCGAAGACGCCACCAACCAGCTAAAACGACTCTTAACTGATTTCGGCAAACGTTCCTTTCCATTTTCTTCATCGTTATCCACTCTGAAAATATACTTATAACGTTTGCACCTCTACGTATGTATAGGACGCTATAAGACTACAATAAAAACAGAGAAATGCCAATATAAAAGAGATGTCATTGATATAAAATAATTTAAGAAATAGATATTTACCTTGGTATATAATTTGTTTATCATAATTCGGGTTCCAGTTTACTTATATTAATACCAGAGGAGAAAATTAATGAGTGAAGTATTGAAAGTATTGTCTAATATCCGTAGCTTGCGTCTTGCTACGCGTGATTTTTCTGTAGAGCAATTAGAAAATCTTCTTGAAAAGATTGAGACGCTTGTTTCTGAGAAAAAAGTAGAGTTAGCGAAAGCTCAAGAAGAAGAAAATGCACGCCAAGAACGGATAGCAAAATATAAAGAATTACTTGAAAAAGAAGGAATTTCTAGACAAGAATTAGCTGAAATTTTAGGTTTGGATGTCTCTGAAAAAGTCAGCGGTGTTTCTAAAAAACGTTCAGCAAGACCCGCAAAATATCAATATGTTGATGAAAATGGCATAACAAAAACGTGGACCGGTCAAGGCAGAACACCGAAGGCAATTCAGGCGCAATTAGATCAAGGAAAGCCTTTGTCCTCTTTTGAAATTTAATTGATAATAATGACTAAAAGAGACCCATTTTTATGGGTTTCTTTTTTTATCAAGATGACACAGAATTTATGATTGAGAATAAAATACTATTAACCGACTGTTCGGATGCGATTGGGTTAATCTCCAAAATTACCAATATTTGTTATAAGCACCAATTAAATATTGTGCATAATAATGAATTTGTTGATTTTGAAACTAAGCATTTTTTCATGCGTACGGAACTCCAAGGCATTTTTAATGAAGAAACCTTGTTGGCCGATTTGGCATTGAGTTTACCTGAAGGGACCAATTGCCGTCTCATTAGTACAAAACGTAAACGAATTGTGATTTTAGTCACGAAAGAAGCGCATTGTTTAGGCGATATTTTGATGAAAAATTACTATGGCGGTCTTGATGTGGAGATTGCTGCAGTGATTGGAAATCATGATTCATTGCGTACGTTGGCAGAACGTTTTGATGTACCCTATTTTTGTATTAGTCATCAGAATTTGACTCGTGAAGAACACGATGCATTGCTCGCCGAAAAAATTGACGAATTTGCTCCGGATTACATTGTACTGGCGAAGTATATGCGCGTACTAAACCCTAAATTTGTGGCACGTTATCCTAATCGCGTTATCAATATTCACCACTCATTCTTACCGGCATTCATTGGTGCGAAACCTTATCAACAAGCTTATGAACGCGGCGTGAAAATTATTGGTGCAACAGCGCATTTTATTAATAATGAGTTGGATCAAGGACCGATTATTATGCAGAATGTGATCAATATTGACCATACTTATAGCGCGGAAGCCATGATGAAGGCTGGACGTGATGTAGAAAAAACAGTATTGAGCCGAGCCTTAGATTTGGCATTGCACGATCGCATTTTCGTCTATAAGAATAAAACGATCATTTTATAGACCGCACTTTAATTGTTACAATAAGTACCTTTCTGATTTACGCCACCTTTCTGTCAAAAATCGAGGAAAGGTGGATTTTTTTTATTAATCATGATTTGAGGCTTGAAAACTCAATCTTAAGCCTTTATATACAAGAACATTAAAAAAACATAAGACAGGTTATGGGCAAGAAAAAACGCTCGGCGAGTTCTACTCGCTGGTTAAATGAACATTTTAAAGATCCTTTTGTACAAAAAGCGCATAAACAAAAGTTGCGTTCCCGTGCATATTTTAAACTTGATGAAATCCAGCAAACAGACCGTTTATTTAAACCGGGTATGACAGTGGTCGATCTTGGTGCCGCTCCGGGTGGTTGGTCGCAGTATGTCGTCAGCCAAATTGGTCGGAATGGACGCGTTATCGCATGCGATATTTTGGAGATGGATCCCATTGTCGGGGTTGATTTCCTACAAGGGGATTTCCGTGATGAAAATGTCCTGAGTGCTTTGCTAGAACGCGTTGGCGAAGAAAAAGTCGATGTGGTGATGTCGGATATGGCGCCTAATTTCAGTGGAATGCCATCAGTGGATATTCCACGCGCAATGTATTTGGTCGAGCTTGCATTGGATATGTGCAAACAGGTGTTGGCGAACAAAGGCAGTTTTGTTGTAAAAGTTTTTCAGGGTGAAGGTTTTGATGAATACTTAAAAGAGATTCGTTCTCTCTTTAGTGTGGTAAAAGTTCGGAAACCTGAGGCCTCTCGAGATCGCTCTCGGGAAGTTTATATCGTTGCAAGCGGCTATAAGTTTTAATGGTGAAGTCACAAAGAAAGACAATCAATTTGATAACTTTCACTTTCGAAACAAATATAGTAACCTTGCGACATTTTATTAACTTTATAAGTATGGAGTAATGCCTTGAACGATATGGCAAAAAGTTTAATTCTTTGGGTTGTTGTTGCTGTCGTAATGATGACGGCATATCAAAGTTTTAATTCGGCTTCTAACGGCAATTTAACGGACTATACCACTTTTATTACTGATATTGAAAATGGTCAGGTGCGTCAGGCTAAGTTTGAAGACAATGAAATTTTAGTTACCAAAGCAGATGGAGCTAAATATACCACTGTCATTCCTTTAGAAGATAAAAACTTATTGAATGATTTATTAAATAAAAAAGTTAAAGTAGAAGGCACCCCTCAGGAGAGAAGAGGATTATTATCTCAAATCTTGATTGCTTGGTTCCCGATGCTGTTATTAATTGGTGTTTGGGTTTTCTTCATGCGTCAAATGCAAGGCGGTGGCGGTAAAGCCATGAGCTTTGGTAAAAGCCGCGCGCGTATGATGACACAAGAGCAAATTAAAACCACTTTTGCCGATGTAGCCGGTTGTGATGAAGCAAAAGAAGAAGTGGCTGAAATCGTTGACTTTTTACGTGAACCGAAAAAATTCCAAAATCTTGGCGGTAAAATTCCAAAAGGGATTTTAATGGTTGGCCCTCCGGGTACGGGTAAAACCTTATTGGCGAAAGCCATTGCCGGGGAAGCAAAAGTCCCTTTCTTCACGATTTCCGGTTCTGATTTCGTTGAAATGTTTGTGGGGGTCGGGGCTTCTCGTGTGCGCGATATGTTTGAACAAGCGAAGAAAAATGCACCTTGTTTGATTTTTATCGACGAAATCGATGCCGTTGGTCGCCAACGTGGTGCTGGTCTTGGAGGCGGTCACGATGAGCGTGAACAAACCTTAAACCAAATGTTGGTTGAAATGGATGGCTTTGAAGGCAATGAAGGGGTCATCGTCATCGCAGCGACTAACCGCCCTGATGTACTTGACCCAGCATTAACCCGTCCCGGACGTTTTGACCGTCAAGTTGTGGTTGGTTTGCCTGATGTTAAAGGCCGTGAGCAAATCTTAAAAGTGCATATGCGAAAAGTCCCTGTTGGGCCGGATGTTGATGCAATGACGCTTGCGCGTGGTACGCCAGGTTATTCCGGTGCGGATTTGGCAAACTTGGTGAATGAGGCAGCGTTATTTGCTGCACGCACCAATAAACGTATCGTTACGATGGTTGAGTTTGAAAAAGCTAAAGATAAAATCAACATGGGACCTGAACGTCGGACCATGATCATGACTGACAAGCAAAAAGAGTCCACCGCATATCATGAAGCGGGTCATGCCATTGTTGGTTATTTAGTGCCGGAACATGATCCTGTGCATAAAGTGACAATCATTCCGCGCGGACGTGCTTTAGGTGTAACCTTCTTCTTACCGGAAGGCGACCAAATCAGTATCAGTCAAAAACAATTAGAAAGTAAACTTTCTACATTGTATGCAGGACGTTTAGCAGAAGACTTAATTTACGGCGAAGAAAATATTTCGACAGGTGCTTCTAACGATATTAAAGTGGCCACCAATATTGCTCGTAACATGGTTACTCAATGGGGTTTCTCCGATAAACTTGGTCCAATTCTTTATACTGAGGATGACGGGGAAGTGTTCTTGGGCCGTTCCATGGCGAAAGCAAAACACATGTCTGATGAAACTGCGCATGTGATCGATGAGGAAGTCCGTGCGATTGTGACACGTAATTATGCTCGTGCGAGACAAATTTTAATCGACAATATGGATATTTTACACGCCATGAAAGATGCGTTAGTAAAATATGAAACCATTGAAGAAGAGCAAATCAAACAGTTGATGAATCGCCAACCGGTCACACCGCCGGCAGGCTGGGAAGAGTCTAAATAGCGAGTATTTCGCTTAGTTTAGCTGCCTTCACAAGGTTTATGTATTTCTTGTGAAGGCAGTGATTTAATAAGCCATAAGAAAGGAAGATTTACGCAATAAAATGCGTTCTTTTTCGAGGGAGTTGGTGAATAATGTTTGTGACCACCCCAACGATAGGAAGATTATTCCAGTTAGACGTTTTAATATTTTCTTTGCCTTTATCTAACGACAAAAAGACGAATTCGCCGTCTGTGTAAGCGATCAATTCATAAAGACAAAAATTATTTTCAATCTCCATCACCACGAATTCTCCGATAAACACCTTATCACTCTTTTCAACGACTAACATATCACCCGCTTCAATTCCCCATGCTAATAGATTGGGGTTGGTGATATGAATAAAACATGTCTGTTTTGGGTGTTTTACACAATACAAGTTGAGGTCGAGTTTTTTGCGATAGTGGAATTTTTCTGATTTTTGTTCTTCAAAAAAAGGAAGCGGTTGATAGGATGAACCGCTGTAGTTCATTGAAACAAGCGTATTATTGTTATTCATGGTAATTCCTTAGCGTAAGCCTAAATTTTCTATATTTCAATTTTACTGTGTTTATATACAGTATGTCAACGTATTGCTGTGCTTTCTCATCTTGCTTATACCAATAAAAATTTGATCTGTTCTGTTTTCTTTAATTGAAATTTAGGCTATCTTTAATTTCCTCAGGGGAATCACATGTGATTCAAAGACTCATCGCAACTTTATTTGCACAACATCATTAATTTAATATGAAAACATCACGTTTAATTTCTTTATTTTTTCAGGGCAATTTGGTCAAACGGATTGCCATTGGCTTGGTTTTAGGTATCGTTGTTGCTCTCGTTACGCCTATTTTGGAACCATCACTCGGTTTTAACTTGGCAAGCGAAGTCGGCGTACTTGGCCAGATCTTTGTGCGCTCACTCCGCGCAGTTGCGCCATTATTAATTTTTGTTTTAGTCATGGCGGCAATTGCCAATAAAAAGGTGGGAACACAAACCAGCATGAAATCTATCATTGTGCTTTATTTGCTCGGTACTTTCTTGGCCGCATTAGTCGCCGTGATTGCCTCTTTCTTATTTCCGGTAGAAGTGGCACTTTCTGTCAAAGAAGATATAGCGTCGGCGCCTAAAGGGGTTGGCACAGTGTTATTAGATCTTGTATTTAATGTCGTGGACAACCCGCTAAATGCCATTTTTAAAGCGAATTTTATTGGTGTATTGGCGTGGTCAATCGGTTTAGGCTTAGCACTTCGTCATGCCTCAGACACAACAAAAAATGTGGTATCAGATTTTTCTGAAGCCGTGTCTAAGATTGTTTATGTCATCATCACATTTGCTCCTATTGGTGTATTTGGCTTGGTTGCTCAAACACTTGCAGATAAAGGATTAGTAGCGTTAGGCGGTTATGCTCAGTTATTAAGTGTTTTAATTGGTGCAATGCTATTTGTCGCCTTTGTCGTGAATCCAATTTTAGTCTTCTGGAAAATTCGTCGTAACCCTTATCCACTTGTTTGGACTTGTTTGCGTGAAAGTGGATTAACCGCATTTTTTACCCGTAGTTCAGCAGCAAATATTCCGGTGAATATTAATTTGGCAAAACGTTTGAATTTAGATGAAGAAACTTATTCTGTGTCTATTCCGTTAGGCGCGACCATTAATATGGCCGGTGCGGCAATTACCATTACGATTCTTACACTTGCAGCAGCGAATACATTAGGCATTGAGGTTTCTTTCAGTAGTGCAATTTTGCTCAGTATTGTTGCAAGTTTATGCGCATGTGGTGCTTCCGGTGTGGCCGGTGGATCCTTGCTATTGATTCCTTTAGCCTGTAGCTTATTCGGTATTTCCGATGATGTCGCCGCGCAAATGATTGGGGTCGGCTTTATTATTGGTATCCTGCAAGATTCAACAGAAACCGCATTGAACTCTTCTACAGACGTTCTGTTTACAGCGGCAGCCTGTATTGCAGATGAAAATAAGAAAACAACAGCATAATTGCAGAGAAAGGGTAGAGATGTTCTACCCTTTGTCTTTTATGGATATATAAAATCTCATTTATTTTGCTAAGGGGATCGGGTAGAATTTCAGAAAAATAAACAGCTTAATAAGGTAGTTACGATAATGAAATTAATGAAAGTCATCGCTTTAGTCTCGTTTGCTTCTATTGTAGTGGTCGGTACAGCGCTGGCGGCGAAACAAGGGATAAAACCCAAAGGATCGGAATCCGCCTCTTCAGCACCACAGGCAACGCAAACCACACAGAAGAATACGAATGACACGCCTCTCTCGCTTTTCCAAAAACACGTTAATATTCATTTTGAAGAGCGGAAATTTATTGTTAACGAAGATAACCAAGCCTATGTTCTGGCAAAATATTCTATTGAGAATCTGGGGAATAAGCCGATCAAATCGCTTTACTGGATTGCATCATATTGGCATGACCAACACATGCTTTATTCTCAGGATATTCCTCTCGATTTTGCAAAACCGCTAGCGGCGAAATCTAAAGCGACGGTTAACTTACGCATTCCGTTTAATAAAATTCAAGATGAATACCGCACGTTGTTTACTAATTCACAGGATGTCTCCGTGTATTCTGTTCCTCGTAGTGTAACCTTTGTGGATGGACAACAAATCAATGTCGCGAATTAATTGACGTTGATATAAAACGCAAAATATCTTGAGGGTATTTTGCGTTTTGTTTTTTTACCTTAGCGCACAAAATGTGTGGCTAAAGATGATCGAGATCTGATATTGGCAATATCATTGCGTTAAAAGTGCGGTCATTTTTTTCAATATTTTTTCATTTTTTATAGGATTTTTTGTGGCACTTATCAGCTTAACCAACGGATATCTTTCTTTCAGCGATGCCCCTTTATTGGATCATGCCGAACTACATATTGAGCCTAATGAGCGCGTGTGTTTAGTCGGTCGCAATGGCGCCGGCAAATCTACGTTGCTTAAAATCATTGCCGGCGATGTCATCATGGATGACGGCAAAGTACAGTATGAAAAAGACTTGGTGGTGTCCCGTTTAGAGCAGGATCCGCCGCGCCATGCCGAGGGCAACGTGTTTGATTATGTGGCGGAAGGCATTGAGCATTTGGCGGATTTGCTGAAGGAATACCATCATATTTCCATGCAGTTAGAGCAGGATTATAGCGAGCAGACATTAAACCAGCTTGCCCAAATTCAAGCAAAATTGGAACACGCTAACGGCTGGCAATTTGAAAATAAAATCAATGAAGTGTTACAAAAACTTGAATTAAATCCGAATACGAAACTTGCTGATTTATCCGGTGGTTGGTTGCGTAAAGCCGCTTTGGCGCGCGCCTTAGTGTGTAATCCGGATGTGTTGTTGTTAGATGAGCCGACTAACCACTTGGATGTAGATGCCATCGAATGGCTGGAAAATTTCCTGATGGAATTTGGCGGGAGCATTGTGTTTATTTCTCACGACCGTTCTTTCATTCGCAAAATGGCAACCCGCATCGTGGATTTAGATCGCGGCAAATTGGTGTCTTACCCCGGCAACTACGATTTATACCTTACCGCAAAAGAAGAAAACTTGCGGGTAGAAGCGTTACAAAATGAGTTATTTGATAAACGCTTAGCGCAAGAAGAAGTCTGGATTCGCCAAGGCATCAAAGCCCGTCGTACCCGTAACGAAGGGCGCGTGCGCGCGTTAAAAGCCATGCGCGAAGAACGTCGTCAACGTCGTGACGTGATGGGGACCGCAAAATTGCAATTAGACACGTCTAGTCGCTCCGGCAAAATCGTATTTGAAATGGAAAACGTCAGTTACGATATTGACGGCAAACAATTACTTAAAGATTTTAGCACCACCATTTTACGCGGCGACAAAATCGCTTTAGTCGGCCCGAACGGTTGTGGTAAAACCACCTTTATCAAATTGCTGCTCGGTGAAATTCAACCCACAAGCGGTTCCATTCGCTGCGGAACCAAATTAGATATTGCCTATTTTGATCAATATCGTGCCGATCTTGATCCAGAAAAATCCGTCATGGATAACGTTGCCGATGGCAAGCAGGATGTGGAAGTCAACGGCATCAAACGCCATGTGTTGGGCTATTTGCAAGATTTCTTGTTCCCACCGAAACGCGCCATGACGCCGGTAAAAGCCCTTTCTGGTGGTGAACGTAACCGCTTGTTATTGGCAAAATTATTATTAAAACCGAATAATTTATTGATTCTCGACGAACCGACTAACGACTTGGACGTAGAAACGTTAGAGCTTTTGGAGGAAATCCTCACCGATTACCAAGGCACATTGCTCATCGTCAGCCACGACCGTCAATTCATCGATAACACCGCGACAGAATGCTACATCTTTGAAGGCAACGGTGTGTTGAACAAATACGTTGGTGGCTTCTTCGATGCCAAACAGCAACAAGCCAATTATTTTGCTCAAAAAGCAGAACAGAATACTGCGGTACAGAAAAAAGTGGAGCCGAAAAAAGAAGAAAGTGCGGTGGAAAATAAAGCTTTTTCCAATAAACCCAAATCCGTTAAACTTTCTTACAAAGAACAGCGCGAATTGGAACAACTCCCGCAACTGTTGGAAGATTTAGAAGAAAAAATCACCGCACTTCAAACCGAAATCGGTGACCCGAATTTCTTCCAACAATCTCACGATGTGACGGATGCCAAACTGAAAGCCTTGGCTGACGCCGAGGCCGAACTGGAAATGGCATTTATGCGTTGGGAAGCATTGGAAGAGAAGAAAAATTTGGCGGAAGGGAGGTAGCTGAGTTTTAGAAAGCAAATCAAAGTGCGGTCATTTTTCAGGATGGTTTAAAACATCTGAAATATATTGACCGCACTTTTTTGTTTAACGAGCGTAGTAACCTGCCATGGAGCTGTAAACGGCATTTTCTGCCTGAATCACGTTGAATTTGGCTTGCAAAATGGAAAGCTGGGAGGCTTTTTCTGTATTGGCCGCCGTCAACCATTCGCGCAATTCAGACACGCCTGCGTTATAGCGGTTGCGATAATATTGCGTGATGCGTTGGTTGTAATTGTACGTTTGTTGCACGTTGCTAAAGTGGCTTTGTGCTTGAGTGAATGCGTAGTAGTTGGTATCTACGTCATTTAACGCGGTAGTGATACTTTTTTCATAGTTTAAACGGGCTGTTTCGTAATCCGCTTCAGAGATTTTCACGTTCCATTTAACCGTGTTCCAGTTTAAGAACGGCAATGTAATGCCAACGTTGCCGGCGCCAATGGAGGAGAACGTGGTTGCCCCGGTTTGATTGGTGGCATTACGGCTTAAACTCCCGCCCAAGGTAATTTCCGGGAACCAGCTTTTTTCAGTGGCTTTGGCATTTTTGAATGCACTGCTTAAACGGGCTTGATAACCTTTCACATCAGGGCGGTTGGCGATCACGGAAACCGGCACGTTTAAATTCACACCCACGGTTTTTACGCTCAAAATATGCGGGAAGTTGATGTTTAATGCGTCATCCGGTTTTAAGTTAAGTAAATTGCGTAAGGTTTTTTCTGCGTTTTTACGGTTGGTTTGCAAGGTGATCAAATTATTACGCGCCGTTAATACCGCTTGTTGCGCCTGATCTACGCTAGCACTGTCTGCGACACCTTGCGCCAAGCGATTTTTCATGATGTTGCTGATGTCGGTGTAATACTTGATGCTTTCTTGAGTGGTGCTAATGGCATCGTTCAAATAGGCAATTTGGTAGTAAGTTGTCACCACCGAGTTGATTAAAGAAAGACGGGTAGATTCCATGTCTTCAATGGTGGCTTTATGTGACCATTCCGCCGCATCGGCGGTATCTGCTAAACGACGCCATAAGTCCAACGTATAAGACACATTTAACGCGCCGGTATGCGTGATTGCTGAATTGCCGCCATGATTAATGTCTTTTTGGGCAGAGGATTTTGCCGAACCGCTAAAGGCCGGAATCAAGTTTGCACCGGCAAGGTTGGCGCTATACAGCGCACGGTTGACGGAAACCGCTGCTTTGGCTAAGTCTTTGTTATTTGCAAGGGCTTGTTCGACCACACGGTTGAGTTGTGCATCGTTATAAAGCGCCCACCAGTTGTCTTTAATGTTGTATTGCTTGGTAATATCTTCATATTGTTTGTAATTATCGAGGCTGGCTTGATAAGAATCGCCGATATTGGCACAGCCGGCGAGCGTTGTTGCCATCACTACTGCAAGGGCTAATTTTTTCATTTCTAACATTTTTTATCCTTCTTTAAGGTTCAAGGGGGCTATCGTATGCCTCAAAAGTGCGGTCGATTTTAACCGCATTTTTAGGTTTTACAAAATCTATTCACGGGCTAATGCCGTGATCGGATCCAATTGTGCTGCACGTTTTGCCGGGGTGTAGCCGAACACTACGCCGATTAAGCTGGAAAAAGCGACTGCGGCAATAATCGAACCGCCAGAAAATGCCATGGTGAAATCGGTCATAAAGGTGTTAAACAGCACTCCAATCGCACCGGAAAGCAAAATACCGGTGACACCGCCGATGAGGCAAATCAACACGGCTTCAATTAAAAATTGTTGCAGGATGTTGGATTGTCTTGCGCCGATTGCCATGCGCACGCCGATTTCTTTGGTACGTTCTGTCACTGACACCAACATAATATTCATCACGCCAATCCCGCCGACGATCAAGGAAATAAAGGCGATAGAGGAGATAAGCAATTTCATCGTGCCGGTAGTGCTTTCGATGGTTTGTTTAATGGTGTCGCTGTTCATGATGAAGAAGTCTTTTTTGCCGTGGCGTAGCGTCAGCAATTCCGTAATGCCTTTTTCTGCGGCTGTTGAGTTGATCTCTTCCGCCACTTTTACCGTAATCGAACCAATTTTTTTACTGCCTGAAATACGGTTCATGACGGTGGTGTAGGGTGCATAAAGATTCAAGGAACTGCTGGCGCCACCCAGTTGACGGTCGGTCACGACACCGATAATACGCAACGGACGTTTATTAAACATCACCACTTTGCCAAGCGGATCTTCATTGGGGAAAATGGCTTTTTTGGCACTTTCGTCAATTAACGCTACTTGCGCGTTTTCTGCGACATCTTGCGCGGAGAGTAGGCGACCTTGTTTTAATTTTAAACCTTCAACATCAAAAGATTCTTCGCTCACACCTTTTAAGGACGTCGTCGAAAACGCTTTATTCGCATAAATCAAGGTGCCGCTTGACGCGCTATTCGGCGTAACGCTTTGCACATAGGTTTGTTGGCTTAATGTGTTGGCATCGCTAACGGTAAGATTTTGCATTTGTTCCGCACGGCGATCGCCAAAGCCGGTGCCGTTAAAAATGGTGATGGTGTTTGTGCCGATGCCGCGAATATTTTCCAGAATTTTTTGTTGTGATCCATTGCCCAACGCGACCACAGACACCACAGAAGTAATCCCAATAATAATACCAAGCATGGTGAGCAAAGAACGCATTTTATGTGCCACAATGGCGCTAACAGACATGCGAAAGGCTTCCATCAGCTGATCTTTGCTGAAGCCAAAACGTCCTTTAAAAACACCTGAATTTTTGACCGCACTTTTCACCGGCTGGGCTTGTGTGTCACTGATAATTTCGCCGTCTTTGATTTCAATCATCCGATTGGCGCTGGCAGCGATATGCTTGTCGTGGGTGACCATAATAATGGTATGGCCTTCTTGGTGCAGTTGACGCAAAATTTCCAACACGTTTTCACCGCTTTGCGAATCCAACGCACCGGTGGGTTCATCCGCTAAAATGATTTCCCCCCCGTTCATTAGGGCGCGGGCGATACTTACACGTTGTTGTTGTCCGCCGGAGAGTTGATTCGGCTTATTCTGCCATTTATCGCTTAATCCCAGTTTTTCCAATAATTGTTTGGCGCGTTCCAAACGTTGGTTGTGGGGCATACCTGCATAAATTGCCGGTAATGCCACGTTTTCTGCTGCGGTAAGGCTGCTCAATAAATTGTAACGCTGGAAAATAAACCCGAATTTTTGGCTGCGTAAATCGGAAAGCTGATCAGCGGTTAATTCAATAGTTTCTTTATCGTCGATTTTGTACGAACCGCTGGTCGCCGTATCGAGGCAACCAATAATGTTCATCAACGTGGATTTGCCCGAACCCGATTGCCCGATAATGGCAACGAAATCGCCTTTTTCGATATTTAATGAAATGTCTTTCAGAATATGAACACGATTTTCGCCGGCACCAAAGTAGCGGTTGATGTTTTTCATTTCAATGATATTCATGGGAAATTTCCACCGCACTTTAGAAAATTCGTGGCCCACGCATATTGCCGACGGCTTCGCCGGCAGCCACTTGTGACACAATGACTTTTTCGCCTTCAGCAACGCCGGATTTAATTTCCGTTTGATAATCGTTTTGTACGCCGATTTCTACTTCACGTTGTTCCGGTTGGTTGTTGCTGTTTAATACCTTCACAAAGGTTTTACCGTTTTGCGTTTGAATTGCCATATTCGGCACGGATAGCACATTTTGCGCGTTGGCAATTTTGATGTTGTTTTCTGTGGTCATGCCGATGCGCAAAATCTGGTTGGGATTTTCTACGATAATGTTGGCGTAGTAATAAACTGCGCTGTTACTGGTGTTTGACGTTGAACTTGTGGTGCTGGACGTAGAGCTATTGCTAATCGTCGTTGTCGCCGGATCAACGGATTCAATTTTGGCGTGATAAAGGGTTTTGCTGTCGGACAAAATACTGAAAGTGACCTCTTGTCCGGCTTTCACTTTCGTAATATCGCCTTCGGAAATTTCTGGTTTAATGCGCATTTTGCTTAAATCCGCCACTTTGACGATGGTCGGCGTAGTTTGATTGGAGTTTACCGTTTGGCCTTCAGAAACCGGCGTAGCAATCACTGTGCCGTCAATCGGTGAGGTGATTTTGGTGTAGCCTACATTGGTTTCCGCAGTATTCACTTCAATTTCTGCTTGTTTGATGTTTTCCTGCACCACATTCATTTCCGCTTTGGCGTTATCTAAGGTCGCTTTTGCGCTGTTTAAGCTGTCCAAGGACGTACCTTTTTGTGCATATAACTTGGATAAACGATGGTAATTAGAAAGCGCTACATCATAAGCGGTTTTACGTGCGACAAACTGGGCTTGGTAGCTTGCAAGCGCCGCTTTTCGGGTGTTTAGCGTGTTGATTTGGGTGGTGGAATCAATCTCCGCAATCAAATCGCCTTTTTTCACTTGCTGACCTAAAGCCACATAGAGTTTAGTAACTTTACCGGAAACCTGCGCGCCCACATCAACGGTGTTGATACTTTCAATTGAGCCGGTCGCTACCACATTTTTTTCAATGTCGCCACGTTGCACGGTTTCCGTTAAATAGGTGGTTTTAGGCGTGGAATCGCCCATAAAAAAATAACCGCCGGCGATCACCGCGGCAGCCAGTGCGGCCATTATCCAATGTTTTTTCGTCATATTTTCTCAAGGGTTAAGGAAACAGTGAAAATAGAATACAGGAGAACGATTAAGGAAATCTTAATTATTAATGAATGAACGTTCATTTAGTGGCGCATTTTAATGGGAAATTAAATTTTTTGCACGAGAAATTTCAAAAGTCCACGCAAGATTTTGCCTTGTGCTGAAACAAATAACACTGCGATTCCTTAGATAAATTTCAGCTTTCAAGGAAAAATGTGTAGAATAGTGCGGTTATTTTTTTATGCGTTTTAATTGAGAAAATTATGAGTACAGAAACTATCTTAGAAACGACGGAAAATGCCCGTCCGCACAATTTTATTACCCAAATTATTGATGAAGATTTAGCGTCCGGTAAACACCAACGCGTTCACACCCGTTTTCCGCCTGAGCCAAACGGCTATTTGCACATCGGCCATGCCAAATCTATCTGCTTAAACTTCGGTTTAGCAAAAGAATATAACGGTTTATGTAACCTCCGTTTTGACGATACTAATCCGGTGAAAGAAGATGTGGAATATGTAGATTCCATCAAAGCCGATGTGGAATGGTTGGGTTTCAAATGGGAAGGTGAGCCGCGTTATGCTTCCGATTATTTTGATGCACTTTATGGTTATGCCATTGAATTGATCAAAAAAGGATTGGCGTATGTGGACGAACTTTCACCGGATGAAATGCGCGAATATCGCGGCACGTTAACCGAGCCAGGGAAAAACAGCCCGTATCGTGATCGTAGCGTAGAAGAAAACCTCGCGTTATTCGAGCGAATGAAAAACGGTGAATTTGCAGAAGGCACGCTGAGTTTGCGTGCGAAAATCGACATGGCGTCGCCGTTTATGGTAATGCGCGACCCGGTGATTTATCGTATTAAATTTGCCAGCCACCACCAAACCGGCGACAAATGGTGCATTTATCCAATGTACGATTTTACCCACTGTATTTCCGATGCCATCGAACGCATTACACACTCATTATGTACTCTTGAATTCCAAGACAACCGCCGTTTATATGACTGGGTGTTGGAAAATATCAGTATTGAGCGCCCATTGCCGCACCAATATGAATTCTCCCGTTTAAATTTAGAAGGCACGTTAACCTCTAAACGTAAATTATTAAAACTGGTAAACGATGAAATTGTGGACGGTTGGAATGATCCGCGTATGCCAACCATTTCAGGTTTACGTCGTCGCGGTTATACGCCGGCGTCATTGCGTGAATTCTGCCGTCGTATTGGTGTAACCAAACAAGATAACGTGGTGGAATACAGCGCATTGGAAGCCTGTATTCGTGATGATTTAAACCAAAATGCGCCGCGTGCCATGGCCGTTATCGATCCTGTCCGTGTAGTGATTGAAAATTTTGAAGGCGAAGAAATGTTAACTGCGCCGAATCACCCGAATCGTCCGGAATTAGGCGAACGCCAATTGCCATTCACCAAAGAAATTTACATCGATCGTGCAGATTTCCGTGAAGAAGCCAACAAACAATATAAACGCTTAGTGTTAGGCAAAGAAGTGCGTTTGCGTAATGCTTATGTGATTAAAGCAGAACGTGTGGAAAAAGATGCTAACGGTGAAATCACCACGATTTTCTGTACCTACGATCCGGAAACCTTAGGTAAAAACCCGGCAGATGGTCGCAAAGTGAAAGGCGTAATCCACTGGGTTTCCGCCACGCACAACCACCCGGCAGAATTCCGTTTATATGAACGCCTTTTCACCGTGCCAAACCCGGGCGCAGAAGAAAACATCGAAAGCGTGCTAAATCCAACGTCCTTAGTGGTGAAACACGGTTTTGTCGAACAAAGCCTTGGCAATGTGGAAGCAGAAAAAGGCTACCAATTTGAACGTGAAGGCTATTTCTGTGCAGACAGCAAAGACAGCCACCCGGAACATTTGGTGTTTAACTTAACGGTGAGCTTAAAAGAAGGTTTTTAACCCCATCACCGATTAAAAAGTGCGGTGGATTTTTCAGATGTTTTTCCCCATAGACTTTTGTGTGAATTAAATCTTGCTATTTTGTGAGTAAGCGGCTATAATGCGCCCCATATTTCGGACGCGGGGTGGAGCAGCTTGGTAGCTCGTCGGGCTCATAACCCGAAGGTCGTTGGTTCAAATCCAGCCCCCGCAACCAATCACAAGTTCAGTAAAAAGAACCCCAATTTTGGGGTTTTTTTGTACGATAAATTTGTTGTTTAAGTATCAACGCATGATATGTAATTGGTTGATAATTATTGAAAAACTGGGCTGTAAGCCCTTTTTTTATGTCTGTCGTTTGAGGAGGCTGTTTTGGCAACTTTAGAACAAAAATTACAAGAATTATTACAAGGTTCGGTTGAAGATCTTGGTTGCGAGCTTTGGGGCATTGAATATCAACGTGTCGGTCGCTATTTAACCGTGCGTTTATTTATTGATAAAGAAGGTGGCGTAACCGTAGAAGATTGTGCTGATGTCAGCCGTCAAGTGAGCGCTGTGTTGGATGTGGAAGATCCAATTGCCGATAAATATAACCTAGAAGTGTCTTCACCGGGTTTAGATCGCCCATTATTTACCTTGGCGCAATATGCTCATTATATCGGCCAGGACATTGTCGTGCATTTGCGCATTCCGGTAGCGGATCGTCGTAAATGGCAAGGCGAATTAGCAAAAATTGAAAATGACATGATTACGCTGATTGTGGATAAACAAGAGCAAGTTTTAGCGTTTGGTAACATTCAAAAAGCCAACGTTGTTGCGAAATTTTAAATTTAAAGAAGGATAAAAAAGCATGAGTAAAGAAATTTTATTAGCAGCCGAAGCGGTGTCCAATGAAAAATTATTGCCACGTGAAAAAATCTTTGAAGCCTTAGAAAGTGCGATTGCGCTTTCTACTAAGAAAAAATATGAATACGAAGTTGATGTGCGAGTTGCGATTAATCCGAAAACCGGAGAATTTGATACCTTCCGCCGTTGGGTTGTTGTGGAAAATGTGATGAACCCGACTAAGGAAATTACATTAGAAGCGGCGCGTTTGGAAAATCCGGATATTCAATTAGGCGACTATGTGGAAGATCAAATTGAATCCATCGCCTTTGATCGTATTGCCATGCAAACTGCGCGTCAGGTTATCAGCACCAAAATTCGTGAAGCGGAACGCAGCAAAATTGTCGATCAATTCCGTGCAAAAGAGGGGCAAATTGTCACGGCAACAGTGAAGAAAAGTAACCGAGACAGCGTTATTTTAGATGTAAATGGTGAAGAGGGTAATAAAGCCGAAGCTGTGATGTTGCGCGAAGATATGTTGCCACGTGAAAACTTCCGTCCGGGTGACCGTGTGCGTGGTGTGCTATATAAAGTGAGTCCGGAAAGCAAAGGCGCACAATTATTCGTAACACGCGCGAAGCCGGAAATGTTAGTGGAATTATTCCGTTTGGAAGTGCCTGAAATTGGCGAAGAATTAATTGAAATTAGAAGTGCCGCCCGTGATCCGGGTTCTCGTGCCAAAATTGCAGTAAAAAGCAACGACAAACGGATTGATCCGGTTGGTGCTTGTGTCGGTATGCGTGGTTCGCGCGTGCAGGCGATTACCAATGAATTAGGCGGTGAGCGTGTGGATATCGTCCTTTGGGATGACAATCCGGCACAATTTGTGATTAATGCAATGGCGCCGGCAGATGTAAGTTCTATCGTGGTTGATGAAGACAAGCACGCAATGGATATTGCGGTAGAAGATGCTAACTTGGCGCAAGCGATTGGACGTAACGGTCAAAACGTACGCTTGGCAACGCAATTAACCGGTTGGACATTAAATGTGATGACTACTGAAGAATTAAGCGAAAAACATCAGGCAGAAGATAATAAAGTCTTAAATTTATTTATTGACGCATTAGAAATTGATGAAGAATTTGCGCAATTACTCATTGATGAAGGTTTCTCAACATTGGAAGAATTGGCTTATGTACCGGTTCGTGAGTTAACGGCAATTGACGGTTTGGAAGACGAGGATTTAGTCGAAGAGTTACAAACTCGTGCGAAAAATGCGATCACTGCAAAAGCGTTGGCAGAAGAAGAAGCCTTAAAACAAGCGAAAATTGAAGATCGTTTATTAAACCTTGACGGCATGAATCGTCATATCGCATTTAAATTGGCAGAAAAACACATTACGACATTGGAAGAATTAGCCGAGCAGGGCGTTGATGATTTAACCGATATTGAAGAACTCAGTGCCGAACAAGCGGCAGATTTAATTATGGCAGCCCGAAATATTTGTTGGTTCACTGAGTAATGAGGGAGTGAAAAGATGACTGAAGAATTAAAAACGAATGCACCCAAGAAATTAAGTTTAAAGCCACGTACAAAAACCACGGTGAGCACAACCAGTGCCTCCGGTAAAAGCAAGGAAGTTCAGGTTGAAGTGCGTAAGAAACGTACAGTTCCAACCGAAGCTGCATTGAAAGCAGAAGAGGCAGCAAAATTAAAAGCACAGCAGGAAGCTGAACAAAAAGCGGCTGAGCAAAAGGCGGCGGAAGATAAAGCTGCAAAAGAGAAAGCGGCTAAAGAAAAAGCAGTGAAGGAAAAAGAAGCAGCAGAGAAAGCGAAACAAACGCAAGTGAAACAAGCACAAAGTGCGGTTAATAATCCGGTTAAATCAGCTGATCCGGAAAAAGAAAAACGTAAAGCTGAAGAAGCGGAATTACGTCGTAAAGCGGAAGAGGTTGCTCGTCAAAAAGTGGAAGAGCAAGCTCGCAAAGCGGCAGAAGAAGCAAAACGTTATGCGGAACGTTCCGATGACGAATCTCATAGCCATGCGGATGATTATTCCGACTACAATTTAACATCAAGCTATGCGCTTGAGGCGGAAGATGAAGAAGAACGCCGTAACGAAAATCGTGGTCGCGGTAAAAATAAAGTTGCCAAAGCGAAAAAAGGCGGCCGTGATGATGAAAGTAATAAAAATGAGCGTGAATCTAATCGCCGCAATCAAAAAGATGCAAAAAATCTAAAAGGTGGCAAAGGTAAGCAGGCGAAGAAGGGCAGTGCCTTACAGCAAGCTTTCACGAAACCGGCTCAAGCGGTGAACCGTGATGTGGTGATTGGAGAAACGATCACTGTTGCCGAACTTGCCAACAAAATGGCAGTAAAAGCCACTGAAGTGATTAAAACCATGATGAAAATGGGGGCAATGGCAACCATTAACCAAGTGATCGACCAAGAAACCGCGCAACTTGTTGCAGAAGAAATGGGTCACAAGGTCATCGTTCGTAAAGAGAATGAATTGGAAGAAGCGGTCATGAGCGATCGTGATGTGGATGCCGAATTAGTGACGCGTGCGCCAGTGGTCACTATTATGGGACACGTTGACCACGGTAAAACATCTTTGCTTGACTATATTCGTAAAGCCAAAGTTGCTGCGGGCGAAGCTGGTGGGATTACCCAACATATCGGTGCTTATCACGTCGAAACCGATAATGGCAAAATGATTACTTTCTTAGATACACCGGGGCACGCAGCGTTTACCTCTATGCGTGCACGCGGTGCGAAAGCGACAGACATCGTGGTGCTCGTGGTTGCCGCAGATGACGGCGTGATGCCACAAACCATTGAAGCGATCCAACACGCCAAAGCGGCCGGTGTGCCGATTGTGGTTGCGGTGAACAAAATCGATAAACCGGAAGCTAATCCGGAACGTGTTGAGCAAGAGTTATTGCAATATGACGTGATTGCAGAAAAATTTGGTGGCGATGTGCAATTTGTCTATGTGTCTGCGAAAAAAGGGACCGGCGTTGATGAATTACTTGAGGCGATCTTATTGCAATCTGAAGTCCTTGAATTAACCGCCGTGAAAAATGCGATGGCAACCGGTGTGGTCATTGAGTCTTACTTAGATAAAGGTCGTGGCCCGGTAGCCACTATCTTGGTGCAATCCGGTACGCTAACCAAAGGCGACATTTTACTTTGTGGCTTTGAATACGGACGCGTACGTGCAATGCGTGATGAAAACGGCAAAGAAATTAACGAAGCCGGTCCGGCGATTCCAGTGGAAGTGCTTGGCCTTTCCGGTGTGCCTGCTGCCGGTGATGAAGCGACCGTAGTGCGTGATGAGAAAAAAGCACGCGAAGTTGCCTTATACCGTCAAGGCAAATTCCGCGAAGTAAAACTTGCTCGTCAGCAAAAAGCCAAATTGGAAAATATGTTCAGCAATATGGCAGAAGGCGATGTGGCAGAACTCAATGTCATTGTGAAAGCTGACGTACAAGGTTCTGTGGAAGCTATCGTTCAATCCTTAATGGAGCTTTCAACGGATGAAGTGAAAGTGAAAGTGGTCGGTTCCGGCGTGGGCGGTATTACTGAAACAGATGCGACTTTAGCGGCCGCGTCCAATGCGATCATTGTCGGCTTTAACGTGCGTGCAGACGGCTCAGCTCGCCGTATTATCGAAAATGAAAATATTGATTTACGTTATTATTCCATCATTTATGAATTGCTTAACGAAATCAAAGCGGCTATGAGCGGTATGCTACAACCTGAATTCAAACAAGAAATTATTGGTATGGCTGAAGTGCGTGATGTATTCCGTCATCCGAAGTTTGGTGCGATCGCCGGTTGTATGGTAACTGAAGGTATTGTGAAACGTAACAACCCAATTCGTGTCTTGCGCGATAACGTGGTGATCTTTGAAGGTGAACTAGAATCGCTTCGCCGTTTCAAAGATGACGTATCTGAAGTGCGTAATGGTATGGAATGTGGTATCGGCGTGAAGAATTACAATGACGTAAAAGTCGGCGACCAGATTGAAGTCTTCGAAGTGGTTGAGGTTAAACGCTCGATTTAATTTCCAAAAAAATGCGATCAAATGTGATCGCATTTTTTTTAGAAAAACGATTTAATTTATTCCCATTATTCGTGCAACAAGTTGTACGCTACGAAGCAAAACACGCCTTAAAGCCACCGCAGTTGTAGCGTGCATCTTGATTCACGAAATCCGTATTGTTTTAAATCCGATAACGATCAAAACACGCCTTAATGTTACCACAGTTGTAGCGTGCATCTTGATGCACGAAATCCGTATTGTTTTAAATCCGATGACGATTAAAATACGCCTTAAAGCCACCGCAGTTGTAGCGTGCATCTTGCTACACGAAATCCGTATTGTTTTAAATCTGATAACGATCAAAACAGGTCTTAAAGTTACCGCACTTTTTAAATAAATGATGAGATTAAGTGCGTCTATTCGTGCAACAAGTTGCACGCTACGGAGACTATCAAAATAGGTATTAACGTTACCACAGTTGTAGCGTGTATCTTGATGCACGAAATCTCTATTTTTGCATCTTGATGCGGGTTTAATGGCCGTACATGATCACTTGAATGATTAACAAAATGGATGAAATCACAAATTGGCAGCCGACAATCGGCATGACGAATTTAATCCATTTATTGAACGGAATATTCAGCATTTGTAAGGTTACCAGCACCAAACCTGTGGGCGCAAGGAAGAGCATGATGTATTGCCCCCAGTTGTAAGCTGAAACCACGATGTCTCTTGGAATACCGACGGTATCGGCTAATGGCGCCATAATTGGCATGGACAGTACGGCAAGGCCGGAAGAGGAGGGCACGATGAGACCCAAGAAGATAAAAATCAGAAGTTGCCCGATAATAAAAATGCTGCCGTGCATACCGCTTACCAAGTGCGACAGATAATCAAGAATTGTGTCAGAGATCATGCCTTGTTCCAAAATAATGTTGACAGCACGAGCCAGGCCAATAATCAGTGTTACGCCCACGAGTTCGGAAGCTCCGTGTGTGAAGCCGTGGATGAGTTCTTTTTCAGGTAATCCGCTGATAAACATAATGAGAATAGTGATTGCCAAGAAGGAGGCGGCCATTTGAGGAAACCACCAGCCACCGAACATGACGCCCCATACCATAAGTGGGAATGCGCAGCAGAATAAAATCAGAATGAGTTTTCTTTTAAAGGTGAAGTCAACGGTGGCGTTGGGATCGATATCTTTCATGTAGTGATCATAGAAGGCTTGACGATCTTCGTAGGTGTAAGAGAATGCGGGATTGGCAGTCAGTTTTTTGCAATACCATCTCATATAAACAATGACGCAAATTCCGCCCAATATCAGTCCGATGGCACGGAATCCGATGCCTTCAGTGAAAGGAATGCCGGCGGCATTTGAGGCGATGACAACGGAGAATGGATTAATGGTGGAAAATGCGGTACCCATTGACGCCGCAAGGAAGATAGCGCCGACGCATACAATGGCATCGTACCCTAGTGCTAAAAACACCGGTACAAGAATCGGGTAAAACGCGACGGCTTCTTCCTCGATGCCGCAAGCCGTTCCTCCCAGTAGCATTAACACGCACACCGCAAACACCACAGAAAATTCGTTGCCTTTTGTCTTTTTTGCCAGCGACATTAAGCCGGCATTAAATGCACCGGTTTTATTGATCACGCCAATCATACCGCCTAAGATAAAAATAAAGACCATAATATCTGCCACTTCAATGGTGCCATCCACCATGGCATGGAGCATATCGATGGCATTTTTTTCGTGTTGTGTAACGCGTTGATAAGTATCGGGAATGGCAATGGGTTTTTTGATAATGCCGTTGGTGAAATGGGAAAGCTGAATTTTAATATTAAATTGATTGAGGGTTTGTTCGGTTGCAGGATAGCGTTGATCAGGGTTTCCGTAGGTTTTGACAATGAACTGTTTCTCAGTGTTGTCGTAGGACAGTTTGGAATAAGCGCCCGAGGGAATAAGCCAAGTTAAACCAATGGCCATTAGAAGAATGATAAAAAGAATGCTAAATGCGGAAGGAAAAGTCATCTTTTTCGTCGATGTTTCCATGATGAAACGCTCCTTGTGTTCGGATTAGTGAATAAACCGAGCGCGCATTCTACACAGACAACAGGGAAAAAGCAAAGATTAAATGGTTGTGATTTCCTGTAATAACAGGGTACGCAATCGTTTACCTAGGTTAAGCGGATTAAACCATGTCTGCGCTTAAAAGCGTAAGTAAAAAAGAAATAAAAAATCCACCGCACTTTGTATGGGGTGGATTGAGGATTATTGATTCATTGACATACACAACAACGTCAATGGATGGATACAGGTTACATTAGATGACATATCGATCTGCCATTTACAAGTTTGGCATTCTGAAATCACATAATCAAATCCACCTGCATTGATATGATCAAATAGTGTTTTCCCGATAGCTTGAGACACTTCATAGTTTTCCGCCTTGAAACCGTATGTCCCGGCGATACCACAACATTGTGATGGCAACATCACCACTTCTAATCCCGGAATTTGTTTTAACACTTCCAAGGTGTACGGTGCCCAACCGGCTTTATCCACGTGACACGCAGTGTGATAAGCCACGCGTAATTTCAATGGTTTAAGCGGTAAGGTTTTACCTTCTTTAAAGAGTTGATATAAGAATGGTGTCACCATGTGAATATGCGGACGAACTTTTGCATTGTCGATACCTAAAATATGATGATATTCATCACGTAAATTTAAGGCACAACTTGATGCTTCGCTGATTACATCCAAGCCATTTTCATCCACCATTTTGCCAATGTAATCGGTGTTAAATTGCGCAATTTTTTTCGCACGTTCTGGGAATTGGTTCACGCTTAATGGCAAGCCACAGCATTTTTCTTTTTCCAATAACACCACACCAATATCCATGGCATTGAACACTTGAATAAATTCTTTACCCAATTGTGGATTATTGTAGTTCACATAACAACCGTGATAATACGCCACTTTGCGTTCGAATTTTTGTTGGCTTGCCAACATTTTCTTCATATACCAACTACGGAACGTGCCAAAGGAATATTTTGGTAATGTACGATGACGGCTGATTTTCAATGCTTTTTCCAACACAAATTTTGTCGCTTTTAAGCCTGTGAGAGTGTTCACAATCGGCGCAAGCGGTGTGTTAAGTGTACCCATAATATCGGTGTTACTTAAAATCGCATCACGTAATTTTTGCACAGCCGGTTTGTGTTGTTGAGCAAGATATTTGTTTCTTGCGCGAACGATAATATCACCAATTTTGACATCAGACGGACACGCAATTTCACAACGTTTACAGTTAGTACAATATTTCAAGGCTTCATCATAAAGCTCGGCTGATTTTAAGCGTAAACGCTCACCATCCGGCCCCGATTGTTTTGGACCTGGATAGTTTGGATTCTGACGCGAAACCGGACATACTGCGGTACACGCCGTACATTTAATACAACTTTCAAAACTCTCATCAAACGCATGATGATGTTGTGGTGCATTAAGGGATTGTTTTGCATTATCAATTAATTGTTGAATGTTCATAACGCCTCCTTAATGTGTGTTGTGAAGAATTTCATCAGCAACAGCAAGTGCTGTTACCACTGCCACGCCAGAACCACAACCAAGCTCTAACGCATTGAAACCACCAATCACATTACCCACCGCATATAAATTCGTTAAAAATTGACCGCTCTTTTGGACTTGGCATTGCGCATTAATCGCCACGCCCGCAGATTGGTACGGTTGTGGATTTGAGAAACGATGATCAGTCCAAGTAAAGCGATCGGTATCGTTAAAGCCTGCTACACCGATAATGTCAGAATGGAATACGGGCTCGTAGATTTTATCGAATTCAGAAACTAAACCTTTACTGAAGAAACTGCCTGACGCTAAGACGAAATGCTCTGCCGTGATTTCTTCCTCTTCGTGCAAACGCGTTTGAATAGCGCGAACTTTGTTGCCATGAAAATGTGCTTTTAATGCGCTATCACCATTCATCATGAGTCCACCTAATTTCTCAAAACGATGACGTAATTGGATACGTTGGCGCATACCTAATAAAGAAGGCGGTAAGGTTGGTAATTCAAATAATGGTAAGCCAGTTGCTTTGCGAAGTGATTCCATAAACTCTTGATTTTCTAAACCGAAACAAGCCGGCAAGAAAATGGCTTCAGTGCCTTTCGCCGCATCTTTCATTTCAGCCACAAGATCATCAAATTTCAATTTATATTCTAAAACTTGTGCAATGTTTACACTGCGGAATTCACGCGAATTTGCGCGCAATTGATCCAATTCAGGAATATTTAAAAAGCCTGTTTTCACTTCACAATGGGCAAACTGTGGATTCAGCGTGAGGTTATCTGCCAATAATTCTGGTTGGAAATCGTGATAGCCTTCAATGCCTAAAACCGCAATTTTTTTATACGGGAATGGGGTTTCGCCTTGTACGGTTGGCACACTATTTGGTGAAAGCCATGCACCACGTAAACTCCCTAAACCCGTTACTCGAAGATGATTTTCTGCACTTGAGCCAATTAAATCTAAATTTAACGATTCCGCTAATTTTTCAAAATCTTGCGCTTTCGCTAATACGCGTTCAGCCCCCATAATGCTATAAGGGTGTTGTGGTAATTGAGCGCAAAGTGCGGTCAAATTTTCAGAAATATTTTTAACAAACGCACCATTTGGTAAACGGCTTAATAAATCCAATGAGCCAGATGCAAAATCAATCGCCGCTTGGCCGTTATTGATAATGACACAACGTTTGCCTTGTTCTTGTAGGGCGATGCCGCAAGTTAAACCTGCAAGGCCACCACCAATAATCACTACATCAAAATTCATTGTTATCCGTCCCTTGCTGTTTGTCAGTTTCAAGCGGTTGAACATCATTTAAGCCCAACACACTGCCATACATCCATGAAGTAAATTCGGCTTCACGAATCGCTTCACCCCATGCAATAGGTTCGATACCGCGCCAACGCTCTTCCATAAAGGACGTTAATTGTGTGGTGGATTGGCGAGGGGTTGCCACATTGAAGCGGTTCATTAAACCTGCCGCACGGCACGCACAAAGCTCAGCTTGGCAAGTCCCCATACCCACACGAGTACGGCGACGTAAATCTACTAAGTTATTGACATTTAATTCATCCACAGCATAACGAACTTCGCCCGCGGTCACGGCTTCACATTCACATACCATTGAACGATCGAGACGTTCTTTATCTAATAAGCGAGTAGCACGAGAACCATGACGATATACGGCTGAATAACGAATCGTACTTGGAAGAGAAATGACTTTCTGATTGGTTTCTGCACGGCTTTCACTTGAACCCGGTAGTGGACGCTCTGCAGTTGTACAACGTGCTGTTTTATTGAGTTTTTTACAAACCAGATCCGTTGCCCATTCAGCCATTAAGCGATAAGTCATTAATTTACCGCCAGTGATGGTGATAAAGCCGTCTAAGCCGTCACGTTCTGCGTGGTCAAGTAACACGATACCACGGCTTACGTTACGACCAGATGGGTCATCATCTGTCGCCACTAACGGACGTACCCCCGCATAAGCACGTAATACGCGAGTATGACGCAAGCTTGGTGCGAGTTTTTCCCCTTCACGGAAAAGAATATCCACTTCTTCTGGGGTCACTTCCATATTGTCGATTTGATCGTAAGGAATACGGCTAGAGGTTGTACCAATAACGCAAATGGTATCACCCGGTACAAGAATGTCCGCATCCGCAGGTTTACGACAACGGTTAATGACCATTTTGTTGATGCGATGTCCCATGACAAGTAATGCGCCTTTGGCCGGGAACATTTTGATTTTAAGATTCGCATATTCTGCGATGCCTTGTCCCCAAATACCGCCTGCATTAACGACTAATGGCGCAAAGAATTTGCGATTTACGCGATTTTTGTGATCGTAAACATCCACGCCAATTACTTTGCCACCTTCCCGAATTAAGCTTTTTACTTCGCAATAAGTGAACATTTTTGCGCCGTTTTCAGTGGCATCCATCACATTAGATGCCGTTAAGCGGAAAGGATCGATTGAACCATCTGGCACAACTACTGCACCGACTAAATCTGGGTTTACTGATGGTTCCATAATTTTGGCAAGTTGAGGATCAATGGCAACGGCCTCAATACCGGATTTGGTACAACTTTCGATGAAGGTT
Source organism: Aggregatibacter valvarum (assembly GCF_980468985.1). Taxonomy (NCBI): domain Bacteria; kingdom Pseudomonadati; phylum Pseudomonadota; class Gammaproteobacteria; order Pasteurellales; family Pasteurellaceae; genus Aggregatibacter; species Aggregatibacter valvarum. Next base: position 851,109 of record NZ_OZ413141.1, read on the forward strand.
TTTTGATAATCAAGGGAATCTTCGGGTAAGGTGATAAATAAACCTTCTGTTTCATCCACACAATGACGAGCGATATTGCGCAGAATTCGGTTTTCTTTAATACATTCTTCTGCGGATTCCTGATCGTTGACGGCATAACGCGCACCACTATGTAACAAACCATGATTACGGCCTGTTGCGCCTGTCGCAATATCACGACGCTCTAATAAAATACAGTCAATGCCACGCAATGCGCAGTCACGAGCAATCCCCGCACCTGTTGCACCACCACCAATGATAATCACATCCGTCGAAATCGGGGAAAAATCTCCCGCATCACGATACAGATTAGGCGATAATCCCATTGTTACCCCCAAGCCAAAATATGAATAAAAAGAAACGTAAAAACGGTTATAAACTGAGTGGCTATTGTAGGGAAGTGCGGTTAAATTCACAACATTTTGAGCGAAAAAGAAAGCTATTTTGTGAGAGGGATCACATAATTTTCGAATTCGCTCATTTGTTAAAAAATATTTTGTGAAATGCATCACATTTTTGAATTATTTCCCTGTTTAATTTCTGTTTTTATTTTATCATGCACGCTATCCCCAGTATGGGGGTGGACTCATAATTAAAATGATTTTGGAGAGAAATTATGTTTGGACCATTTAAACCCGCTCCGCATATTGCGGAACTTCCAGCGGAGAAAATTGATTCCACGTATAAACGCTTACGTTGGCAAGTGTTTGCAGGGATTTTCTTTGGTTATGCCGCATACTATTTTGTGCGTGCAAACTTCGACTTGGCACAACCGGGCTTAATTCAAGCCGGCTTGTACTCAAAAGCGGAATTAGGTGTTATCGGCTCTGCAGCCGGTCTTGCCTATGGTTTGTCTAAATTCGTCATGGCGGGGATGTCTGACCGTTCGAACCCGCGTGTGTTCTTACCATTTGGTTTATTGCTTTCTGGTCTTTGTATGACCATGATGGGGGTATTCCCATGGGCTACTTCAGGCATTGCCATCATGTGGGTCATGATCTTCTTAAATGGTTGGTTCCAAGGGATGGGGTGGCCTCCATGTGGTCGTACTATGGTGCACTGGTGGTCTAAATCAGAACGCGGTACTATCGTATCTATCTGGAATACCGCGCACAATATCGGTGGTATGATGCCGGGCGCCATGGTGCTATTAGCCAGTGCGATTTTCTTCAGTACTCACGGTGTTGAAGCACAAGCCAAAGATATTTGGCAACAATCCCTCTATTATCCGGGTATTGCAGCAATGCTTTGTGCGATTCCGGTGTATTTCGTGATGCGTGATACGCCACAATCTTGTGGTTTACCGTCAATCGAAAAATGGCGTAATGACTACCCAGATGACTATAACGAAAAAACGTACGAAAACGATTTAAGCACAAAAGAAATCTTCGTCACTTATGTATTGAAAAACAAATTGTTATGGTACATCGCGATTGCTAACGTATTCGTATACTTAATCCGCTACGGCGTATTGAAATGGTCTCCGGTTTACTTAAGTGAAGTCAAACACTTCAACATCAAAGGTACCGCATGGGCTTACACAATCTATGAATTAGCAGCGGTTCCAGGTACATTATTATGTGGTTGGGTATCCGATAAAGTCTTCAAAGGTAAACGTGGTTTAACCGGTTTCATCTTCATGATCTTAACTACAGCTGCTGTAGTGGCATACTGGATGAACCCAGCGACACCTGAAGCAGAGCTTGCAAACTACTCTGCTTGGTATGAAAACCCATATCAATTAACTGACTTCGTATTAATGACCTTAATCGGTTTCTTAATCTACGGTCCTGTAATGTTAATCGGCTTACACGCTCTTGAGCTTGCACCGAAAAAGGCAGCAGGTACAGCAGCAGGTTTCACCGGTTTATTCGGTTACTTAGGTGGTACTGTGTCAGCGTCAGCGGTTATCGGTTGGGCAGCACAACACTACGGTTGGGACGGTGGTTTCTACGTCATGATCGGTGGTGGTGTTTTAGCGGTGTTATTACTCTTCATCGTAATGGTGGAAGAAGGTAAACACAAAGCGAAATTAGGTGAACACTACGGTAAATAATCGTCAATGAGTTCAAAATGAAAGCGCCTTTCGGGGCGCTTTTTTATGCGTAAACATTTTCGGAATTGCGATAAATTAAAGGAATAACAATCCGCATATAAAACGTGCAGTTAATATGTTCTTTCGTTGATAAATTATCTTGAACCATGTCAATCGTAGCGTGCAACTTGTTGCACGAAATCGTGAATGCTCAAAAAGTTAAATAACGTTCCGTGCGTGGTTTGTTCGTGCAACAAGTTGCACGCTACGCACGAAATCGTGAATTCTCAAAAGGTTAAATAACGTTCCATGCGTGTTTTTCTCGTGCATCAAGATGCACGCTACGTACGAAATCGTGAATGCCCGAAAGGTTAAATAGAGACCTTTGCAAAATTCCCCAAAATCCCCTAAATTCCCACCAAGACATTTAGGGGATTTTTCATGAGCACCTTCTTCCAACAAACCGCACAAGCCATGATCGCCAAACACATCGATCGCTTCCCACTATTGAAGTTGGATCAAGTGATTGATTGGCAGCCGATCAAACAGTACCTGAATCGTCAAAGAACCCGTTACCTTAGAGACCACCGCGGCCGTCCAGCCATCCCCTGCTGTCCATGTTCAAAGCCGTCCTGCTCGGACAATGGCACAGCCTCTCCGATCCCGAACTCGAACACAGCCTCATTACCCGCATCGACTTCAACCTGTTTTGCCGTTTCGACGAGTTGAGCCTCCCCGATTACAGCACCTTATGCCGCTACCGCAACTGGCGGCGCAAGACGATGCCCTGTCCGAATTGCTGCAACTGATTAACCGCCAACTGACCGAAAAAGGCCTAAAAGTAGAGAAAGTATCCGCCGCCGTCATTGACGCCACCATTATTCAAACCGCTGGCGGCAAACAGCGTCAGGCCATAGAAGTCGATGACGAAGGACAAGTCAGCGGTCAAACCACACCGAGTAAAGACAAAGATGCCCGTTGGACAAAGAAAAACGGTTTATACAGACTCGGTTACAAACAACATACCCGCATCGATTCTGAAATCGCTTTCAGATGGCATTTCCGTATCAAGTGCGGTCGTTTTACAACCAGTTTTTTAGCAGCCCGCGAACAAATCGTTCAGCCCTTCGGCGATGGTCGGGTGGGTGAAGATTTGGTTTTTGACATAGCGGGCAGGGACGCGGAAATCGATTGCCATTTTAAACAGGTTGATGATTTCGTGCGCTTCGGCGCAGAACAGGGTTACGCCGAGGATTTCGCCGCTGTGCGCGTCCACCACGGCTTTGAGCAGGCCGTCGGTTTGGTTGAGGATTTTGGCTTTCGGAATCGCGTCGGCTTTCAGTTTCAACACTTTCACCTCGCGCCCCGATTGCTGCGCGGCGGTTTCGGTTAAGCCGATATGGGCGAGCGGCGGCTCGGTAAAGGTGGCGGTCGGGAACGGGGTGCGGTCGGCGCGGTTGCGTTTACCGTCGCCGAAAAGCTGTTCGCGCACGATGCGGTAGTCGTCGAGCGAGATGTAGGTGAACATCGGGCTGCCCGCCACGTCGCCCATCGCCCAGATGTGGTTTTTGCCTTGCACGCGCAGATGGTCGTCAACGAGGATGAAGCCGCGCGGGTCGGTTTCGATGCCCGCGTTTGCCAAGCCCAATCCTTGCGTGTTCGGCACGCGGCCTACGCCCACCAGCACCGCGTCGGCGGTAAATTCGCCTTGCGAGGTGATGACGCTGGTGTCCGCCGTATTGTCGCGGAACGCTTCAATTTTCACGCCTTGCAACACCTTGATGCCTTTGCTGTTTAATACGCGCAGCATTTCTTCGGCGATGTCGCGATCTTCACGCGGCAGGAAGCGGTCGCCGCCGTCGAGAATCGTGATTTCGCTGCCGAAGGCGCGGAACATAAAGGCAAATTCCAAGCCGATGTAGCCGCCGCCGATGATGACGAGGCGGTCGGGGCGTTGGGTAAGCGAAAGCACGCCGGTGCTGTCGAGTACGCGCGGGCTGTCTTCGCCCGCCACGCCCAGGCGGCGCGGGGTGGCACCGGTGTTGATGAAAATGCGTTCGGCGGTAAGGGTTTGCTCGCCGCCGTCTGGGTCAGTCAGTTTGACCGTGCGATCGTCGAGAAACTCGGCGCGCGCGTTGAGCACGGTTACGCCGTCCAGATTGTCCAGTTTGGCGAAATTGGCAGCGCGCAATTTCGGAATCAGGGTGTTTTTCGCGTTCATCGCCGCCGCAAACACCGCCGCTTTGTCGGTGTTATGCCCGCGCTGCTCGCTCTCGACAATCAGTTTTTTGCTGGGAATACAGCCGATGTTGATGCAAGTGCCGCCGTACATCTGCGCCGACTGTTCCACCAGCACGACCTGCTGCCCGTGTTTCGCCAAATCCGCCGCCAGCGTTTTGCCCGCTTTGCCAAAGCCGATAATAAGATTTTGTGTATGCATAATTTGTCTCCGTGAAATGATGGATTGCGCGCCAATTATAGACCTTATCGATTTATTTTTGCAAAGGTCTCAGGCCGTCTGAAACCCGGAATTAGGTTTTCAGACGGCCTTTTTTGTTTTTCAGGCAGCTTTTTTGGAATGGCCGGCGGCATCTCAGACGGCCTTCCCCCACGCTTCCCCCATCATATCCACCAACGCCCGCACTTTGGGCGAGAGCTGTTTGCGGCTGGGGTACACCGCCATCACGGGCACGGGTTTGGGTTGGAAATCGGATAAAACGCTTTTCAGGCTGCCTGAATCAAGGCTTGTTTGCACCAGATAATGCGGCAGCTGGACGATGCCGAATGCGGACAGCGCGAGTTCCAGCAGGGCTTCGCCGTTGTCGGTGCTGAAACGTCCGCTGCCTTGAAAGGTGGTTTCTTTGCCTTTTTGTTGGAAATGCCAGCGGCTGACGCGGCCGCCGTGGAGAAAATGCAGGCATTGGTGGTGCGCCAAATCGTCGGGGCTTTGCGGCGTGCCGTGTTGAACGAGGTAGCCGGGGGCGGCGCAGGTGAGCATTTTTTGTTGCGCCACGGTGCGGGCGATCAGGCTGTCGCATTGGGGCGGATTGCCGTTACGCAGGGCGAGGTCGTAGCCGTCTGAAATCAGGTCGGCGTAGTCGTCGGTGAGCGAGAGTTCGACGCTGGTTTGCGGATAGCGGTGGAGAAAATCCGCCAACAGCGGCGGCAAGATGGTTTTGCCCAACACCAGCGGCGCGCTGATTTTCAGACGGCCTTGCGGCTTGATGCTGCGTTGGGCGAGGCATTGCTCGGCGTTGTCCAATTCTTCCAGCACGGCGGTGCAGCGTTCGTAAAACAGCCGCCCTTCGTCGGTGGGCGCAAGGTTGCGCGTATTGCGCTGCAAAAGGCACACGTTCAACCGCGCTTCAAGGCGGGCGATGCGTTTACCGATGGTGGAACGCGTGAGCCCGAGTTGTTTGGCGGCGGCGGTAAACGAGCCTCTTTTTACGCTGGCGACAAAGGCGGTCATATCGTTGAGATTGTTGAGTTCCATAAATTTTTCTTGCGCAGATCGGGCATTTGGTATTTTCTTGCCCGAGATTAGGGAAGCACATTCCCGAATAAAACAAATATACTTCATCACGTGCAAAAACTCATCACAAGGAGCAAAACAATGACTGCGCTGAAATTACCCGAACGCCTGCAAAACCATCGCGGTTTCGCCCGCACTTTCCAACCGGGCAAACTCACATTGGGCCTGATTGCGCCCTTCAAAGGCTATCCCGACAGCCCCGTGCCCGAAATGGACGACTTCGCCACCGTGATAAAAGCCGCCGACCAAAGCGGCATTGCCACGCTGTGGGTGCGCGATGTGCCGTTTTACGACCCGAGTTTTGGCGATGTCGCGCAGATTTACGACCCGTCGGTAACGCTGGGTTATCTCGCCGCGCTCACCCAAAACGTTGCGCTCGGCTCGGCGGGCTATGTGTCGCCGCTGCGCGAACCGGTGCTCACCGCCAAAGAAGCCGCGTCGGTGGAACAAATCAGCGGCGGCCGCTTCCTGCTCGGCTTGGCCAGCGGCGACCGCCCCACCGAATACCCCGCCTTTGCCTCCGATTTCAACAACCGCGCCGAACGCTACCGCGAAGCGTGGCAAATCATCCGCCGCCTGACGCAGGAAAAATTCCCCGCGTTCAATAGCGAACACTACGGCAGATTCAGCGGCAATTTGGACTTGGTGCCCAAACCCGCACACGGTTTGCCGATGCTCGCTATTGGCCGCGCCCGCCAAGAGCTGGAATGGATTGCCCGAGAAAGCGACGCATGGATTTGGTACGGCATCGCTCCCGAAAAACTGGGCGACATCGTCAACACGCTCAAAGAATTGGGCGACGGCGAAACCTGGAAACCCTTTGGCGTAGCGAATTTCGTCGAACTCTTGGAAGACCCGAACGCGCCCGCCGAGTTCTACAACAACATCTACCTGCGCGGCGGCGCCAAAGGCATCGTCGAATTCTGGCAAAAACAGCAAGCCGACGGCGTGGCGCACATCACCGTGAACTTAAAACCTACACGGCGCGGCGCGCTGGAAACCATTCAGGATTTCGCCGAAAACGTGATGCCGCATTTTGCGGTGTGAGATTTGGGGGTTTCAGGCAACCTGAAACGCCGTCTGAACGCCCCCTAGTCCTCCTTTATAAATGGAGGAGGGAACTTTTTAGGTTTTCAGGCTGCCTGAAATGCCGTCTGAAACCCTACGCGGCTTGGCAACGCTAGCGCGTGAAGCCGTAGCGCCTTATGCCAAAGCAGGTAAAGTGCGTTTTTATCAGAGTGGCGAAGAAGTCGTACCCGGAATGCGCTCGCGCCCCAGCCCCGGTCATACGCCTGGGCACAATGGCATCGAGTTCACTTCAAAAGGACAAACCATGCTGGTGTGGGGCGATTTGATGCACAACCACACACTGCAAATGCTTGATCCCGAAATCGCCATTGAGTTTGACAGCGACCCCAAACAGGCACGCGCCAGCCGCCAAGACGCGCTCAAAGATGCCGCCACACGTAAAATCTGGATAGCTGGCGCACATATGCCCTTCCCTAGCATCGGACACATCCGTGCCGAAAGCAACGGCGCTACACTTGGCTGCCGGTGGAATATACCCCGATCGAAATCGACGGCAAAGTGCAATAATTTAACAAAAACCGACCGCACTTTTCTAAGAGGAAGCCGTCAAATGACGGCTTTCTTGTGTTACGGCGATTTTTCTTTATAATACGAAAAATTTTTATGAATTAACAAAGGCAGGAATTATGGCGGTAGAAGCGGCTGACGGCGATTTATTGCACGTGGTGGAGTTATTGGGGGCGGCGGTAGTTGCCGTGCCGTTATTTAAACGTTTAGGTCTAGGCTCGATTCTGGGTTATTTGGCTGCGGGGCTGATTATCGGACCCTTCGGATTAAAGCTCATTACCGATTCCCACGCTATTTTGCATATTGCGGAATTCGGCGTGGTGATGTTTCTGTTTTTGATCGGGCTGGAAATGAAGCCGTCGCATTTATGGAAATTGCGTAATCAGATTTTCGGCTTGGGTACCCTGCAGGTGACGCTTTCCAGTCTGTTCCTTACCCTAATCGGGCTAGCTTACGGTTTTTCTTTAGTGATGTCGTTTATTTCGGCGGTAGGTTTTACACTCACCTCCACCGCAATGGTCATGCAGATTATGGACGAACGTCATGAAATCAGCACACCGCAAGGTCAGCGCATTGTCTCCATTTTGCTGTTTGAAGATTTGCTGATTGTGCCCATGCTGGCGATTGTAGCATTTCTAGCGCCCGATAATCCCAATGCCGTTGCCGATGCCGTACCGCTATGGCAGAAAATCGGTGTTGCCGCGCTTTCTTTGGCAGCGTTGATTGCGACAGGTATTTGGCTGCTCAATCCGCTGTTTAAAATTCTGGCAAAATCCAAAGCACGCGAGGTGATGACTGCCGCCGCGCTGCTGGTGGTACTCGGTGCGGCTTATTTAATGGAGCTGGGCGGTCTGTCTATGGCGATGGGTGCGTTTCTGGCGGGAGTGCTGCTGTCGGAATCCGACTTCCGTCATCAGCTTGAAGCGGATATCGAACCGTTCCGAGGCCTTTTGCTCGGGCTGTTTTTCTTAGCTGTCGGGATGTCGCTGGATGTGGCAACGGTGCTCAATAACTGGAAGGTAATTCTTTCCGCCACTGTACTGATGATTATCTTGAAATGCTTTGCCATTTATGGAGTGGCGCGTTTTGCCAAAGCAAGCCATCTCACCGCGATACACCGCGCCGTACTGATGTCGCAGGGCGGTGAATTCGCCTTCGTATTACTCGCCTCCGCTGACAACGGGCGATTAATGCGGAAGTGCTAGCGAATATGACGGCAATCGTGGTGCTCTCCATGATTACGACACCCTTCAGCGTTATGCTGTTCGACCGCTATTTCAAAGAACCCAGCGCAGCTGTGGCAGTGGACGATGTGGAAGAACATGCGGGCGAACTCAACGGCAACGTGCTGATTATCGGATTCGGGCGCATGGGGCAGGTGGTCAGCCAAATGCCGCTAGCCTACGGTGCCACCATTTCCATTCTGGACAACGATCCCGACATCATCAACGTCGCACGCGAATACGGTTTCAAAGTCTATTACGGCGAAGCTACCCGCGCCGACGTGCTGCATGCCAGCGGCGTGGAACACACCGACATCGTAGCGGTATGCGTGGACAACGGAGAAAGTGCGGTCAGAATTGTGGAAAATATTCATCATATCAACCCGAACGCCAAGGTGTTCGTGCGCGCCTGGGATAGACGCAATGCGCTGGCCCTAGTGAAAGCGGAAGCGGATTTCGTAGTGCGCGAAACCTTCTATTCTTCCATGAAAATGGGCGATGAAATCGTCAAGGCATTGGGTGCTAGCGTGCAGGAATTACGTGCCGTACACGACAAAGTACGCGACGCCGACAAAGAACGCTTCGCTTTGGAAATTGCCGGAAAGGAATTTGAAGGGCGCAGATTACTGTTGGGGAATATAAAGAAAAATTCGTAAAATAGACCGCACTTTTGTAGCTGCAAGCGATGGAATTTAAGCGAAAAATTGCAAAAATTCCACCGCACTTTTTACGCCCGTTCGGAACGCAGGCGGTGTTGGCGGATGTTTTTCAGCAGGCGGAACAGTTCCGCCCACGCGGAGCGTTTCGGCTGCGGGGTGTTGCCTGTGCCGATGAGCTTCATTTGATAAGCATACCAGCCCAGTTCGAGAAAGCCGCCGAGCTTGCGATCGATGAATCCCAAGCCTGTGCGGACGGCGGGCAATTCCGCTTTTGCCAATCCGCCCGATAACATCGGTTGCGGCAAATCGGGAATGAGTGCAAATAGTATTTCAGACGGCCTTTTAAGGTTTCTACATCTATATTTTAGTCGGCGAACTGTTTTTTCATTCGTTCGCGTCGCTCTTGCACTTCTACGGACAATGGCACAGCCTCTCCGATCCCGAACTCGAACACAGCCTCATCACCCGCATCGATTTCAACCTGTTTTGCCGTTTCGACGAACTGAGCATCCCCGATTACAGCACCTTATGCCGCTACCGCAACCGGCTGGCGCAAGACGACACCCTGTCCGAATTGCTGGAACTGATTAACCGCCAACTGACCGAAAAAGGCCTAAAAGTAGAGAAAGCATCTGCGGCCGTTGTTGACGCCACCATTATTCAGACCGCCGGCAGCAAACAGCGTCAAGCCATAGAAGTCGATGACGAAGGACAAGTCAGCGGCCAAACCACACCGAGCAAAGATAAAGATGCCCGTTGGACAAAGAAAAACGGTTTATACAGACTCGGTTACAAACAACATACCCGCACCGATGAGGAAGGCTATATCGAGAAACTGCACATCACCCCAGCCAATACCCATGAGTGCAACCACCTGTCACCTTTGCTGGAAGGTATAGCCGAAGATACGACCGTCTATGCCGATAAAGGCTATGACAGTGCGGAAAACTGACAACATCTGGAAGAGCGTCGACTGCAGGATGGCATTATGCGCAAAGCCCACCGCAACCGCCCGCTGACGGAAGCGCAAACCAAACGCAACCGATATTTGTCGAAGACCCGTTATGTGGTCGAACAAAGCTTCGGGACGCTGCACCGCAAATTCCGCTACGCCCGGGCAGCCTATTTTGGTCTGCTCAAAGTGAGTGCGCAAAGCCATCTGAAGGCGATGTGTTTGAACCTGTTGAAAGCCGCTAACAGGCTAAGTGTGCCTGTTTGCGCCTAAAAGGCGGCCGGATTCCTGATTATCAGGTATCCGGGGAGGATTAAGGGGGTATTTGAATAGAATCAGTGGATATTTGAAACAAAAACAGCCGAAAATCTGTGTTTAGGTTTCGGCTGTTGGAGGAAAGGCTTTTTTGCAAAGGTCTCAAATAACGTTCCGTGTGTGGTTTATTTGTGCAACAAGTTGCACGCTACGTACGAAATTGTGTATGCCCTAGTTACATAACGTTCTGTGCGTGGTTTATGCGTGCATCAAGATGCACGCTACGTACTGACCGCACTTTTTACTGTGAATAAGTAGTTTATTTGGATAAAAAAATGGATGAATTAATTCAATTATTTAGGTAAATAAAAAAGGCTTTCATCATGAAAGCCTTTTCTTTTGCACGAAAGTGCGGTGTGTTTTTCAAGCGTTTTATTGTGTTGCTTGAATTGCCGTTAATGCAATGGTGTACACGATGTCATCAACCAACGCACCACGGGACAAGTCGTTCACCGGTTTGCGCATACCTTGGAGCATCGGGCCGATAGAAACAAGGTCGGCGGAACGTTGAACCGCTTTATAGGTGGTGTTACCGGTATTTAAATCCGGGAAGATGAATACCGTGGCTTGACCGGCAACCGGAGAATTTGGTGCTTTAGAGCGTGCCACATCTTCCATTACTGCCGCATCGTATTGTAATGGGCCATCGATGAGTAAGTCAGGACGTTTTTCTTTCGCAATACGCGTCGCTTCTTTTACTTTTTCAACGTCTGCACCGCTACCGGAAGAGCCGGTAGAGTAAGAGATCATCGCCACTTTCGGATCGATACCGAAGGATTTCGCCGATTCGGCAGATTGAATGGCAATTTCGGCTAATTGCTCTGCGGTCGGATCCGGGTTTACCGCGCAGTCACCGTAAACCAACACTTGATCCGGTAATAACATGAAGAAGATGGAAGAGATAATGGAGCTACCCGGTGCGGTTTTGATAATTTGCATCGGTGGACGAATGGTGTTGGCTGTGGTGTGAACTGCACCGGAGACCAAGCCATCCACTTCGTTGGCTTCCAACATCATGGTGCCAAGTACAACGTTGTCTTCCAATTGTTCACGTGCCATGGTTTCTGTCATGCCTTTGGCTTTACGTAATTCCACTAAACGTGCGACATAGTTTTCACGCACGCTTGTCGGGTCAACAACAGTGATGCCTTTGACTAATTTTACGCCTTGCGATTCGGCAACGCGTTGCACTTCTTCTGGATTTGCTAACAAGATACATTCTGCGATACCGCGTTCGGCACATAAGATGGCCGCTTTGATGGTACGTGGTTCATCCCCTTCCGGTAATACAATGCGTTTATTCGCCGCACGGGCTAATTCCGTTAATTGGAAACGGAATGCCGGTGGTGATAAACGACGTAAACGGCTTGAAGCTTCAACTAATCCGTTAACGAAGGCGGCATCTAATTTTTCGCTGGTGTAGCGTTTGATGTTTTCAATGCGCTCTTTATCGTCAACCGGTACTTCAAGATTAAAGTTTTGTAGGCTTAAAGCGGTTTGCCAGGTGTTGCCTTCAATACGGAAAACCGGCAATTTTTTGTTTTCAAAAACATGCTGACAAAGTTTGTTGATTTGAGGATCTAATTTGTAACCGCCGGTTAATAATAAACCGCCGATTTCAATACCGTTGGACACCGCAAGTGCCGCTGCCACGATCACATCCGGGCGGTCAGCAGAAACCACGAGTAAGCTTCCGGCACGGAAATGTTCCACCATGTTTGGCAAACTTCTTGCACAGAAAGTGATACCGCGAATACGACGGTTTACATCGCCTTCATTAAGAATAGATGCGCCTAAATGTTTAATTAAATCAATCGCACGGGTTGCAATAAGATCAGCAGACCATGGGATACATGCCAATAAGTTGAGTTGGCTTTGAGCGAATAATTTTACCAACTCGGATTCGCTGTTGTGGCTGTGTTGGAAAGAATCGAAAATTTCGCTTAAATCTGGGCGGGTTCTGCCGGATTCATCCACTGGCGCATTGAATTTGTTCACGATCACGCCAAGAAGATTTTTATTGTTTTGACCGCCAAATAGAGAAGCTGCGGCTTCAACACGTTCTTTTAATTGTGCCGGGGTTTCTGTGGCCGGTGCTGCAACTAATACGATTTCTGCATCAAGTGCTTGGGCGATTTCATAGTTAATGCTGTTGGCAAAAGGATGTTTACGGGTTGGAATCAAGCCTTCCACAATGACAATTTCATTGTTTTTAGCCAGACGTTGATGATTTTCAACGATTTTTTCTAATAAAACATCAGATTGATTCTGACCGATCAGTGATTCTGCCACGCTTAGCATAAACGGCTCAGTGGTTTCTAGGCCTGTATTAGTGCGTACGATAGCCGTTGTGCGGTCGATAATATCTTCACCGGTATTTGGTTGGGAAATGGGTTTCATGAAACCGACTTTGGCACCTTTTTGTTCAAGTGCATTGATTACACCAAGGCTTACGCTGGTTAAACCCACGCCGGTACTAATCGGAATTAAAATAATTGTACGAGACATAATTTACCTTCGATTGAAATAGAGAGTGAAAAAGAAACTGCCGAATACATCGGCAGTTTATTGATTACGTTTTAGATACAAAGACGTGCGGTGTCTTGTGCGATCACTAATTCTTCATTGGTTGGAATCACCATGGCGATTGGGGTGTTGTCAGCGGTAATCACGCCTTCGTTACCAAAACGGGCAGCCATGTTTTTCTCATTATCCAATTTATAACCGAACAATTTTAAGTGCGCTAAGGTGAGTTCGCGTACGTGCGCAGAGTTTTCACCAATACCACCGGTAAAGACGATGGCATCCAAACGCTCACCGATAACGGCCATGTAAGAACCGATGTATTTCGCTAAACGGTAGCAATAAACATCTAATGCACGTTTTGCCGGGATTTCTTTGTCGTAGTTGTCTTCGGCATAACGGCAGTCGCTAGTGACTTCGGTTAAACCAAGCAAACCGGATTTTTTCGTTAAGGTGGTGTTGATTTCTTCAACGGACATGCCGAGGGTGTCGTGCATGTAGAAAACGATAGCCGGGTCAATGTCACCACAACGGGTACCCATGACTAAACCTTCTAACGGGGTTAAACCCATAGAGGTATCGATACATTCGCCATGACGAATTGCGGATACGGAACCGCCGTTACCTAAGTGGCAAGTGATCACGTTTACTTTGTCTTCTGCGACGCCTAAACGTTTTGCTGCTTCACGGCTGACATAATAGTGGCTTGTACCGTGTGCACCGTAACGACGAACACCGTGTTCGCGATATAAAGAGTAAGGTAATGCGTATAAGTACGCTTCTTCCGGCATGGTTTGATGGAATGCAGTATCAAATACCACCACGTTTTTCTCTTTCAAATGCGGGAAGAGTTTGAATGCTTCTTTGATACCGATTAAGTGTGCCGGATTGTGTAATGGGGCAAATTGAATTGCATCTTCGATGCCTTTAACCACTTCATCAGTAACGATAACAGAGGATGTGAATTTTTCACCGCCGTGTACGATACGGTGACCGATAGCAACAACGCCTTTTTGTAATTCAGGATCAAGCGAGAAAATGTTATTAACAACAAAATTTAACGCTTCGGCGTGAGCGGCACCGGCACCTAAATCAGCCTGTCCTTTTTCGCCGTGTAATTTCCATTTGATACGGGCTTCAGGTAAGTAAAACGCTTCGGCTAAGCCGGACAATTTTTCTTCGCCGGTGGCAGGATTCAAAATAGAAAATTTTAATGAAGAGCTACCACAATTGAGGATTAGGACTAATTTTTCAGACATAAGCGACCTATACGGGTTTGAGTTAAACAAAATCCGTCCAAATAGTGAACGAATAATAGAAAATTAAACCGCCATAGAATACACCCTTCACCTTTTAAAATAAATTCTTAACATCAAAAAATGCGACCTGAATCAAAAAAATTTAGCAATTTTTTTACATTTCGTAAGTGATTCATTTTTCCTGAAAAAAGATTACCAAAGAAGAGGTATGAATATGGAAAATTAAAAAATCCGTCGGTTTATGTTATGTTGAGCAATCTGACATTGAATTGACACAAAGGATAAGCAGGACATGGGTTTTTATCGCACATTAAAAGCGGGACAACACTATTTAAACATTTGGCCTTTAGAGCCTAAATTAGGCGCTATCTTCCCCGAAAATCGCGTTATTAAAGCCACTTTATTTGCCCAGAAAATGATGCCGTTTCTTGCGGTTTTATTTGTGGTGTGGCAGCAAATATATGCACGAGGGGATAATATGGCGCTTGCTGTTGCCGTATTGAGTGCATTATTTGCGTTATGTTTACCGCTACAGGGATTTTATTGGCTGGGCAAACGCGCACAAACGCCATTGTCCCCTCAAAGTGCGGTCGGTTTTCACCACGTTTTGGAAAAATTAAAAGAAAAGCAAGAAGTCATACCGAATTTTTCCGATAAGCCTACTTATTTGGATTTAGCCAACTTACTGAAAATGGCTCAGAAAAAATTACCACGGGATTTTTGGCAAGATCTTTAATTCCCCGGTTTTTTCTATATTCCCAAACATAACAATGGTATAGTGATGCCCCTTTGCTTCTTTTATGCAAAAGGGCGTTTTTTAGCGCATAAATTTTTGCGCAAACGTTTCCGTTTTTTGCTAGAATACCGCCCGTTGCAAATAGAAGTGTCGTTTTCAATACTTTAGAGATGGTTTGATGATTGATTATATTATTATCGGCATTATTGTTTTTTCCGTTCTTGTCAGCTTATTGCGCGGTTTTGTCCGCGAAGTGATGTCATTAGCCAGTTGGGTTGTGGCATTTTTTATTGCAAGTAATTTTTATGTGTATCTGGCGGGTTTATTAACCTCCATTGAATCCTTGTATATCCGTAACGGTGTCGCCATTGCGATCTTATTTATTGCCTCATTGATTGTCGGCGGCATCGTAAATTATGTGTTAGGTCAGTTAGTGGATCGCACCGGTTTAAGTGGTACAGACCGAGTCCTTGGCGCTTGCTTCGGGCTATTACGTGGCGTGCTTATTGTGGCGGCAATGTTATTTTTCTTGGATATATTCACCGCATCAAATCAAAGTGATTGGTGGAAAGAGTCAAAATTAATACCGCACTTTCGTTTTGTGGTGGATTGGTTCTTCCAACAAATACAAGCCAATTCCAGTTTTTTAAATTCAACCTTGAATTTGGAGCAAGTGACCACACCGGCTTCAAATCCAACCCCAACTTCAACGCAGAATCAGTAGAGGAACAACGTGTATGTGCGGTATTGTCGGTATTGTCAGCCAAACCCCGGTAAATCAAGCCATTTATGATGCCTTAACGGTATTACAACATCGTGGGCAGGATGCGGCGGGCATTGTCACCATTGATGACGAAAATCGCTTTCGTTTGCGTAAGGCGAACGGCTTGGTGAGTGATGTGTTTCAACAAGTGCATATGTTGCGCTTGGCGGGCAATACCGGTATCGGTCATGTACGCTATCCGACAGCAGGAAGTTCCAGCGTCTCTGAAGCGCAGCCGTTTTATGTAAACTCGCCTTATGGCTTAACCTTGGTACATAACGGAAATTTGACCAATTCATTGGAATTAAAAGAGAAATTATTTAATCTTGCACGCCGTCACGTTAACACGAATTCTGATTCGGAACTTTTACTGAATATTTTGGCATACCATTTGGATCAACCGCAAAAATACGCGTTAACGCCGCAAGATATTTTTAATGCAGTGAAACGAACCCATGAAGATATTCGTGGCGCGTATGCCTGTATTGCGATGATCATTGATCATGGCATGGTGGCGTTTCGTGATCCCCATGGTATTCGTCCTTTGGTGTTAGGTAAACGTGAAGAGCATGGCAAAACCGAGTATATGTTCGCTTCGGAAAGCGTGGCGTTAGATGTTGTGGGATTTGAGTTTGTGCGTGATGTGGCGCCGGGAGAAGCCATTTTTATTACGTTCAATGGTGAGTTGTATGCACAACAATGTGCTGACAATCCTGTGTTAACGCCGTGTATTTTTGAATATGTCTATTTTGCCCGTCCGGATTCTTGCATTGATGGTGTTTCCGTGTATGCCGCCCGCGTGCATATGGGACAACGTTTAGGGGAGAAAATCGCTCGTGAATGGCAAGATATCGACATTGATGTCGTGATCCCTGTGCCGGAAACCTCAAATGATATTGCATTGCGTATTGCTAATGTGTTGAACAAACCTTATCGCCAAGGCTTTGTAAAAAACCGTTATGTTGGTCGTACATTCATTATGCCGGGGCAAGCGCAACGCGTGAGTTCGGTTCGCCGTAAATTAAATACCATTGCCGCAGAGTTTAAAGGCAAAAATGTCTTGTTGGTGGATGATTCTATCGTGCGGGGAACCACCTCTGAACAAATTGTGGAGATGGCTCGCTCAGCCGGCGCGAAAAAAGTGTATTTTGCTTCCGCCGCACCGGAAATTCGCTATCCGAATGTGTATGGCATCGATATGCCAACACGCAGCGAATTAATCGCCTATAAACGTAACACCGATGAAATTGCAAAACTGATTGGTGTTGATAAATTAGTGTTCCAAGACTTAGCGGATTTAACCGGTTCCGTACAACAAGAAAATCCGGCTATTCAAGCATTTGATTGCTCGGTGTTTACCGGCTGTTATGTTACCGGCGATATTACAGAAGCCTATTTGGATAATATTGCTGAACAACGTAATGATGCGGCAAAGAAAAAACGCGAAAAGGATTCTTCTAATCTTGAGATGCACAATGAGAGATAAAGAGGAAATGGTTTAGATAAACTTGTCCAAGTTAAACGATACAAAAAACGCAGCGTTAAATCTGCGTTTTTTTGTATTGGGTGATGAGAATCATACTTTTTCGGAGGGAACTTCACAGAAAAAGCGATGTAATACGTTGATCATCTCAGCAACTTTCGGATCTTTAATGTAATACACGCGCTCCCGATGTTTGACCTCGCTCGCCACTAATCCGGCTTTACGTAAAAGGGCTAATTGGTTCGACATGGCTGCCTGCGGCATATTCAATTTGACGGTTAATTCGGTGACGTTATAGCGTTGTTCGTGTAAACAACACAAAATCGCCAAGCGATTCGGATTGGCCAACAATTTTAAAAAGGTACTGGCTTCGTGACTTTTTTCGAAAATATCTTTCATCAGATCCTATTTCAGTATTTACACATTGTGGGAATAAGAGCGCGCATTTTACACGTCCTGTCCGCTGAAACCAATAACTGATCCGTTTTTTTAGCAATTCCACGCGCTAATTGGTTAGCGTCGGTTCCATGGCATAAGAGAGAGAAGTTTTGCCATACCACAAAAACCGCTTATTCCGGCAAAGGTGAGGCCGGCACCGACAAATGCGGGTAGCCAATAAAAATAAGGCGAAATCCACCACCCCAACAACGAGCCCAGTAAAATTAAGCTTCCTGCCACGATTTGGACTTGGCGCATAATCTCAATGGGTTGTGACGGATTAAATCGCGTAGCAAGCCCGGCGTTTTTCCAACCGGTTATCCCATCTTGAAGCAGATAAGCTTCACAATGATTTTCTTGTGCCAACTTTTTCAAAAAGTCAGCTTGGCCGGCGGTTCTTGCCCCGGATTCACAGTGAAAAATAAGGCAACTTCCTTGTTTTAAGGTTTTGCTCAATCCTTGATGTTGTAATTCGGCCAGCGGTTGTAGAATTGAACCGTCGATATGTTCGCGGTGATATTCTTCCGGTTGACGAATATCGATTAATATGGCGCCGGCAGCTAATTTGTCTTTTGCTTCCATGGCGGAAATGATGGAAATCGTCATCGTATGTGTTTTTCTCAGAATCAATAAACAAGCGGCATCATTACCAAGAGGAAATGATGCCTTAATGCATTATTTTTTTAATGGGCAGGTGTTAATGCCAAGTAATGAATAAAGACCACAGCGTGAGAAGAGTCCGGTCAATAACGGCACAACACCAATCCATCCCCACCAACCGATGACGTTCGTTAACGTGAGTGCGATAAGAACGACCCCTAATAGGATACGGATGACTTTATCTATACCACCAACGTTTTTGTTCATATTTGTCTCCTTAGTTTACATTAATAATTAACAAAAATTTAACATATAAAGATTATATTATATGATGTGAATGATTGTCAAAATTTTTTTACGCATTGAGCTTATTTTTTATAACAACAAATGAGGAGCAGCATGAGAAAGCTTCATTTGTCATATTAAAATAACAAAAAAACAGACCGCACTTTGATTGCTTAGAATCGTAGCGTGCAACTTGTTGCACGAAATCATGAATGCCCGAAAGCGTTAAATAACATTCCGTGCGTAATTTGGTCGTGCATCAAGATGCACGCTACGCATGAAATCGTGAATTACGCATCGAGGTTAATTATTCGTGCAACAAGTTGCACGCTACGAGGGGGTAAATAATCGTCCTATATGTTGAGTTTCGGTTGTCAGCCTTGTTCATTATGTAGCAGGGATTTTTCTGTTCATCGCTTAAGCTATTTAGCTCCATAGGCTATGCGTATGGTTTTTATAGCCAGACCTTGGCTGGCTATAATAAAAAACAGACCGCACTTTGATTGCTTCGTCAAGTGCGGTCTGTTTTTGGGGTATTTTTACAACATTAAAGAGAAGACACAAGGCCATCTAAATTTAACGTTTTTTTCTCTCTTTCCAATTTATCTTCAGCAGATCCGATCATCAAAAAGCCGATGATTTTATCTGCGGTATCGCATTGGAATGCTTGGCGTAAGTCGCTCCCGTCCAGCCAAGGGCCGCTAACCCAAACGTTTTTAAAGCCTAAGGCATTCGCCGCTAATTGAATGGCATAGGTCGCGCAACCTGCACAAAGCAACTGTTCCCATTCCGGAACTTTTTTAATATTCGGATCGATTTTGGCAACAACACCGATGATCATCGGGGCGCGGGTCGCTAGGTTTTCGGCTTTTTTCAAGCGTTCTTCACCCAGGTTCAGCTCATGTACGGCGCTTTTTAATAAACGGCTTAATTCCGTCATTTTATCTTGCTCAATGACAATAAAACGATAAGGTTGCAGCCTGCCATGATCAGGGCTGCGCAATGCCGCTTGAAACATTTGGGTTAATTGGTGTTTATCGGGGGCTGGAGCGCTCAGTTTTTTCTCCGAATAACGCTCGGTAAGCAATTTTAATGCATCCATGATTGTCCTTCATTTGTGGGTGAGACGAAAAGTGCGGTGGATTATAGCACAGTTTATTTTTTCCGCGTGTTTATTGCGCAGGCGGTTTGTGGTATTTTAAGCATCCTTTTGGATCGCTTTTTGAGGTGGTATGAACGTCATTTTATCTTGTATTAAGTTCGCTTGGCGAATATTAAATTTTATTCGTGATTTGGTCATGAATTTGGTGTTTCTTGTTTTCGTTTTAGTGCTTTTATCTGTTGCAACCTTGATGATTGGCGCAGATAAGTCGGAAAAAACTGTGCTAAGAGGTGATCAAGGGGCGTTATTGCTCAATTTAGATGGCTATTTAGCCGATAATCGCGATGAGAAAAACGATTTCAAAACCCTTTTAAAAGAGCTGGATGGGCAAAATATTCCGCAACAATATTCTACTTTTGATATGGTATATGCGATTGATTCTGCCGCACAAGACGACAATATTCGCGGTTTAGTGCTGGATTTGAATTTTTTCCAAGGCGGTGATTTGCCGGCGCTGGAATATGTGGGCGAGGCGATTGAAAATTTCAAAGAAAGCGGCAAACAGGTGATTGCTTATGCGGATAACTATAATCAAGCGCAATATTTCCTTGCCAGTTATGCCGATGAAATTTATATGAACCCGACAGGTTCCGTGTCTATTGATGGTTTGGCACAGGAAACGCTGTATTTTAAAGATATGCTCGATAAACTCGAAGTGAACCCGCACGTCTTTCGCGTAGGCACCTACAAATCGGCAGTTGAACCGTATTTACGCAATGAGATGTCCGATGAAGCCAAGGCGAATTTACAACGTTGGTTAAATACCATGTGGAATCATTATAAGCAACGTGTGGCAGAGAATCGTGATATTCAACAAAGTGCCGTTGCACCGGACGCGCATACGTTTTTAACCGAATTGAAAGCGTTAAAAGGTGATACCGCGGCCTATGTGAAGCAACGCAAGCTCGTAACCGGCGCAATAGATCGTTTAAATTTAGATAAAAAACTGACCGCACTTTTTGGTGAAGATAAGGATCATCATCCGAAAATGGTGGATTACGAGAGATATTTAGCCTCTTTGCCGGATCGTATGCATGGGGAAACCGACAACCAGATTGCAGTAGTGAATGTAGAAGGTGCTATTATTGATGGTGACAGCGACGAAGAAAATGTGGGTGGCGATACAGTTGCCAAATTGTTACGCCAAGCTTATGACGATGACAAAGTGAAAGGCGTGGTGTTGCGTGTCAATAGCCCCGGTGGCAGTGCGTTTGCCTCGGAGATCATTCGTCAAGAAGTGGCACATTTACAAAATGCCGGCAAACCTGTGGTGGTTTCCATGGGCGGTATGGCAGCTTCAGGTGGCTATTGGATTTCCTCTACAGCCGATTATATTGTCGCCGATAAAAATACGATTACCGGCTCAATCGGCATTTTTGCCATGTTGCCGACCTTTGAGAACACCATTAAGAAAATGGGGATTACCGCAGATGGCGTAAAAACCTCTGATTTAAGGTTCAGTTCATTATTCTCACCTTTATCGCCAACCTTAAATGATGTTATTCAGTTGGAAATTGAACATGGCTACGATCAATTTTTAACGAAAGTCAGTGAGGGGCGCCATTTAACCAAGGCGCAAGTGGATAATATTGCGCAAGGTCAGGTTTGGCTAGGCTCTGAAGCGCTTGAACATAAATTGGTAGATGAGCTTGGGACATTAGATACGGCCATCGGTAAGACGATTGAATTAGTGAATGAAAAACGGGCAGAAAAAGATAAACTCGATGAAGCCTCATTCTCAGTGGAATGGATTGTGGATGAAGACAGCTCATTATTGAAAAAAATGTTACGTGACTTCAAAGGCGATGCGAAAACTTGGGCGCAAGGTTTCGTGCTTGAAAGCGTTGGATTACCGAAAGCGTTCACGCAGTTAACCAAACCGCTTGGCACATTAACTCGCTTTAACGACCCAAAAGGGCAATATTTGTATTGTTTGACCTGTGGTTCAGTGAAGTAAAGTGCGGTCAATTTTTCAATCATTTTAAATCGGCGTGATATAGGGTTTCTGTAAAACAAACCGTTATCCCGCCTTATTTGAAACTGGTATAATGCCTCGCTATTTACTCGGAGAGTGAAGAATATGAGTCAATTTTTTTATATCCATCCCGAAAATCCGCAAGCCCGATTGATTAATCAGGCAGTTGAAATTTTGCGTAACGGCGGTGTCATCGTGTATCCGACCGATTCCGGTTACGCCTTGGGATGTATGATCGGCGATAAGCACGCCATGGATCGTATCGTGCAAATTCGCCAGCTACCGGAAGGGCACAATTTTACGTTGGTGTGTAGTGATTTGTCAGAATTATCCAATTATTCGTTGGTGACCAATTCTGCCTATCGTTTAATTAAAAATAACACGCCCGGTCGTTATACGTTTATTTTAACGGCTACGAAAGAATTGCCACGTCGTTTAATGACATCGAAACGTAAAACCATCGGCATTCGTGTACCGGATAATCAAATCGCCCTAGATTTATTGAAAGCCTTAGGCGAGCCGATTTTGTCTTGTTCTTTGATGTTGCCGAATGAAGAACATATCACCCAATCGGATCCGGAAGAAATCCGTGATCGTTTGGAACGTCAGGTAGATTTAATTATTCACGGTGGTTATTTAGGGCAAGAACCCACCACAGTGGTGGATTTAACCGAAAGTACACCGGTGATTTTACGCGAAGGCAGCGGCGCCATTACACCATTTATTTAATCGATAACAGACGCTTGGGAAAGCGACAACGAGGATTTATGAAAGCCACAACACAAAAACGCACGTCAAATCGACCGCACTTTTCAGCCAATAATAAAGAAAAAACGATGGGAGCCAAACCCCGTCAATCTGCGCTCAAACCTGTCAATAAATCCATGGCAGCAGAGGGCGAAAAATTACAAAAAGTCTTAGCCCGTGCTGGGCAAGGTTCCCGCCGTGAAATCGAAGCCATCATTGCAGAAAATCGCGTGAGCGTGGACGGCAAAATCGCGACCTTAGGCGATCGCATTAACGTGCATTCCGGCGTAAAAGTGCGGATTGACGGCAACTTGATCAATCTTACCCAAGCACAAAAAGAAGTGTGTCGGGTGTTAATGTATTACAAACCGGAAGGGGAGCTTTGCACCCGCCATGATCCGGAAGGGCGCGCAACGGTGTTTGATCGCTTGCCTCGTTTAAACGGCGCACGTTGGATTGCGGTGGGGCGTTTGGATATTAACACCTCGGGTTTATTGTTATTCACAACGGATGGCGAACTGGCAAACCGCTTAATGCACCCAAGCCGTGAAGTGGAGCGAGAATATTCCGTGCGTGTCTTCGGGCAAGTGGATGAAGCGATGTTAGCTCGCTTAAAAAAAGGCGTGCAATTAGAAGATGGCCCGGCAAATTTTAAAGACATTAAATTTGTGGGTGGCGTGGGGATGAACCAGTGGTTTGATGTGACGTTGATGGAAGGGCGCAACCGTGAAGTTCGTCGTTTGTGGGAATCTCAAGGCATTCAAGTCAGCCGCTTGATTCGCATTCGTTATGGCAATATTAAATTAATGAAAACCTTGCCGCGTGGCGGTTGGCAGGAAATGGCGTTAGATGAAGTGAATTATTTGCGTGATTTAGTGGGGCTACCACCGGAAACAGAAACAAAAGTTGATGCCCATAAACAACGCCGTAAACCGAAAGCCGGACAGATTCGTAAAGCCGTCAAACGCTATTCGGAACTCAGTAAACGTTATAAAAAATAGTGCTCATGATTAACGAGAGGAAACCATGAAATTTCAGCAACTTCGCTATGTGGTTGAGATTGTGAATCAAAATTTTAATGTGACGGAAGCGGCAAATGCCCTGTTTACCTCACAACCAGGAATCAGTAAGCAAGTTCGCTTATTAGAAAGCGAGCTTGGATTGGAAATTTTTGAGCGTAACGGCAAACATATTAAAGGGCTAACGCCTCCGGGAAAGCGCATTGTCGCCATTTCTCGAGAATTAATGATGAAAATGCAAGGCATTCGTTCAATTGCCGATGAATATACGAAGCCGGATCATGGGATGTTACGCATTGCCACAACGAATACGCAAGCACGTTATATGTTGCCATCGGTGGTGGAGCGTTTTTCTAAGCGTTACCCGAATGTGAGTCTGCATATTCATCAAGGTTCGCCTTCACAAATTTACGATGCGCTATTATCAGATGAAGTGGATTTGGCGATCACCACCGAAGCGCAGTATTTATTTGATGGGGTAGTCTTATTGCCTTGTTATTTATGGAATCGTTCTGTGATCGTAAGGCCTGATCACCCCTTAGCGAAATGCGAACAGCTGACCATTGAAGAATTAGGCAAATACCCACTGGTAACCTATACGTTTGGTTTCACCGGCGTATCGGATTTAGATTATGCGTTTAATGGCGCTGGGATTTTGCCAAATATCGTCTTTACGGCAACGGATGCCGATATTATTAAAACCTATGTACGCATGGGATTGGGCGTAGGTATCATGGCATCCATGGCGCATACTGCAGCAGATACGGATCTCGTTGCCATTAAAGCGGATCATCTCTTCCGCCCAAGCATGACCCAAATCGCTTTTAAGAACAGTGCGTTCTTACGTAATTATATGTATGATTTTATTACTTATTTTTCACCGCACTTAACCCGTGAAAACGTAGAAAAAGCAGAACGTCTGCACGATAATAATGCGGTGAAAAAACTTTTTGATAACGTCACATTAGATGTTTTATAACGTTTATTTAACTCACATTGATATAGGAAAAAACATGTCAAATTTACAACAAATCATTGAAAATGCGTTTGAGAAACGCGCAGAAATTACACCGAAAACCGTTGATGAACAAACCCGTGCTGCCATTGAAGAAGTGATCGAAGGCTTAGATTGTGGCAAATACCGTGTCGCCGAAAAAATTGATGGTGAATGGGGCACTCACCAATGGTTGAAGAAGGCGGTGTTGCTCTCTTTCCGTATCAATGACAATCACATTATTGATGGCGCAGAAACCAAATACTACGACAAAGTCGCTTTAAAATTTGCCGATTACACAGAAGAACGTTTTCAACAAGAAGGTTTCCGTGTCGTGCCTTCTGCCACCGTTCGCAAAGGCGCATACATTGCTAAAAACACAGTATTAATGCCATCTTACGTGAATATTGGGGCGTATGTGGGCGAAGGTACAATGGTGGATACTTGGGCAACAGTCGGATCTTGCGCACAGATTGGTAAAAACGTCCACCTCTCCGGTGGCGTAGGGATCGGTGGCGTGTTAGAGCCATTACAAGCCAACCCAACCATTATCGGCGATAACTGCTTTATCGGCGCACGTTCTGAAGTAGTAGAAGGGGTGATTGTTGAAGACGGTTGTGTCATTTCCATGGGTGTCTTTATCGGGCAGTCCACCAAAATTTATGATCGTGAAACCGGCGAAATTCACTATGGTCGCGTGCCGGCAGGTTCCGTTGTAGTGTCCGGTAGCCTACCGTCAAAATGCGGTAAATACAGTCTTTATTGTGCCGTTATCGTGAAAAAAGTGGATGCCAAAACCTTAGGCAAAGTCGGTATTAACGAGTTATTGCGTTCTATTGAAGAATAGTTAAAACACAATAAAAAAAGACCGCACTTATACCATCAAGTGCGGTCGTCTATTTAAACGTTTTTAAATCATACTATAAGTACGTAGCGTGCATCTTGATGCACGAAGAAACCACATACAGAACGTTATTTACCCCTTTCGGGCATTCACGATTTCGTACGTAGCGTGCATCTTGATGCACGATGAAACCACATACAGAACGTTATTTACCCCTTTCGGGTATTTACAATTTCGTGCGTAGCGTGCATCTTGATGCACGACAAACCACGCACAGAACGTTATTTACCCCTTTCGGGCATTCACGATTTCGTGCGTAGCGTGCAACTTGTTGCACGACCAAACCACGCAAGGAACGTTATTTAACCCTTTTAGGTTTCACAATTTCGTACGTAGCATGCAACTTGTTGCACGACCAAACCACGCACAGAACGTTATTTAACCCTTTCGGGTATTTACAATTTCGTGCAACAAGTTGCACGCTACGATTCACTTAAAACACAATAAAAAAAGACCGCACTTATGTCATCAAGTGCGGTCGTTTATTCAAAAGTTTTTAATAACACTATAAGCTTTCCGTAAACGAATTTTTTGCCCCGGGAAGATTTTATCTGCGTCTTTAATTACTTCTTTATTTGCCGTTACGATCGCCGTGTATTTATTGCCGTCACCGTAATGTTTTTCAGCGATTTTCCAAAGGGTATCGCCTTTTTGGATGACATAAAATTCATCATCGCCGGCAAGGTTTTCACCGTTTTTTACCGTCACGTCATCAATATTGACGTTACTGATGCCGATGATGTTACCCGCCATTAATACCGCTTTTTCTAACGCATCGGCAGAGCTCGCCACGCCCGAAATTTTCGCCACGCCGTTTTCGACTTTCACCGCCACATCCGCAACGCCCGGGTTGTCTTCGTTAATGTGGTTGGTTACTGCGGCGGAAGCCTCTTCTTCTTTGCTAAAAATTTTTTTGCCAATATCGCCGACAAAATCAAATAATCCCATTTTTATCTCCTTATTGATTCATTGAGGGGATCTCAACATACCCAATTCAGCCGTATAAGTCTAGGAATAAAATGTTAGGTGGGAAAAAGGGTTCTAGATTAAAATAGCGCGAATTTAATTTGAAAATAGGAAAGCTTATGCGTTGGCAAGGTCGTAGAGAAAGTTCAAATGTGGAAGATAGACGCTCCTCGGGCGGTGGTTTCGGTGGCGGAAAACCGACCGGTATTTTGGGGCTGATCATTATTTTGGTCGGCGCTTATTATGGCGTGGATTTATCAGGTTTGGTCGGTGAGATGGAGGTGGGCACTACGCAAAGTTCACCTTTGCAATCACAGCAAGAAGACCAATTATTTAAACTCTCTAAAGTGGTGCTGGGCGACACAGAGGAAGTGTGGTCCACATACTTTTCCAAAAATAACAGACAATATGTAGAACCTCGAATGGTTATCTACAACGGCGTAACCCCGACGGCGTGCGGCACGGGGCAATCTGCCATGGGGCCATTTTATTGTCCGAATGATCAACGGGTCTATTTGGATTTATCGTTTTATAACGACATGAAAAATAAACTGGGTGCAGCCGGCGAATCTGCGTTTGCTTATGTGATTGCCCATGAAGTGGGGCATCATGTACAGAATTTATTCGGCACGTTGACACAAGTGCATCGTCTGCAAAGTCGTTCATCCCGAGCAGAAGCAAATCAACTTTCCGTGAAATTGGAACTTCAGGCGGATTGCTATGCCGGCGTGTGGGCATCACAAGCGGTAAAAAGCGGTTTATTTGAACGTGGCGATATTGAAAAAGCGTTTAATGCCGCGGAATCGGTAGGCGATGATCGTTTGCAAAAACGCAGCCAAGGTTATGTGGTTCCTGATAGTTTCACCCATGGCACCTCAGCCCAGCGTTTGCAATGGTTTAAAGTGGGGCTAACTAGCGGCAATCCGGCACAATGTAATCCCTTTTAGCGGTTGGCAGAAATAAAAAGTGCGGTGAATTTTTGAGGCGTTTTTCAATGCAGAAAAACATATTGAAAACTGACCGCACTTATTCATCAAAAAGGCTGATATTGACGGTGTGTCGAAATCGGCCTTTGATTTATTCAAATCAGATAGCGTAGGGGATAAGTAATGTTTTTATCATTAAATAATTCAATGATTCTTGTTTTTGATTTGAAACAGAATAATTTAAAAAATAAAGAGTATGTTAAGAATGTTCAGTTATTAATGTTGGATAATAAGCCTTTCGGCTTGAAAGGTAAATATGGTTTATATGATTCTAGTGAGTGGTGGGAGAATATTAAAGAAGGAGTTCTACCAAATAGGGTTATTAGAGGAGAGATAATTAGATTATATAAATCTGGTCAAGGTAATAATGGAAGATTTAATGCATTTGAATTAATGTTAGGTGATGGTAGTAAATGGACATCTGGTATTTATGTAAATGATGAATCTGACTTTAAACTATTTAAAATAGGGAAAAAAGTATCAATATTTTATATTCTTGAAGAGCTTAAAACTGGGGATGTAATAGATTTAGTTGTTGAAATGTCAGTTAGCATTTAGGAAATGTTTTAGAGAATAGGTATTTTAAAAGGTTAGATCTGAATAAGTATCATGAATAGCTTAAAAGGTTATGCATATTTACCCCAGATAGGGCGCGTCCCCAATGATAGCGCAAGCGTCCACGCTTGTGCTGTTTAATAAAAAAATTGCGAATTTTACCCATAAACGTTGAGAGAACTAATGTTCAAAATCCTTTGGATTTTGTGACCGCACTTTTAGTTGATAGGCACAAGCGAGGACGCTTGCGCCATCGTGGGGGAGATAGAACCATAGTATAGAGATGATATGATATGATGCAAAAAGTTAGAAGATATATTGAAATATATAGTAATGTTACTGATGAAATCCTTTTAAGAATAGAAATAAAAATAGGCGCAAATCAGATAAAGGAATTTATATCTATTGATTCAGATGATCCTGATGCATTGGGAGTTTATTCATTAAATGATAATGACTTAAAGAAATTTGGGATCACTAATTATGATGGAGCTTCTATAAGCTTTTTCATAACTTCTGAGTTATAGGTCATAATGTTAATTTACTAATAGATGTCTTTAATATGATACTATAATAGTATCATTTGAAAATTATTTTAGCTTGACAGTTTAATGTGCGAAAAATTATGGCATAAACTTATAAATAGGTAAGACAAAGATGATTATCGGAAACCCAGGGGTATATGATAGAAAAGGGGACTTTAATAGCTTTGCTATTCAAATATCTAATATTTTAGATACAGATTACTTTTCAGTTAACCTGTGTATTGATATGAACATTTATCCACCTCAATTGGCTTCTAATAAAGCAAGCTATCTTATTGATTACTTTCATCCTGAATTAGAAATTTTTTCCAATATAAATGATGAGTTATTTCATTTAGATGATAGGGATTTAATGATTAATCTAATGGCAAATGGATTTGGGTATATATATGCTATTGAGCAGTTAATAAAAGACAATAAAATTGATTATCAAGAATTTGTAGATAATGAAGATGTTTTTTTTGAAAAATTGAATCTAGTTAAACAGAGTGGAGAGGTAAACCCATATTTATGGGAGATAGACTATATGGAGTATGTAAACAAAGGGTTTTATCCGTTTATAATAAATAGCTCTAGCGGTTTTTCTAAAGTAATTGTTATTTTTAATAAGAATAGAAATTATAATTTAGATTATATTGAGGATAGATTATCGCTTTCTAACATAAGATCAAGTAAGAGTGTCGATTTCTTTGATGAACAATTTTGGGATGTAAAGGTTTCTTGTGTTAAGAGTGATGAGTTAAATCTAATAATTAATAAGGTTCATTCTGTGTTGAGTAGTTTTAAATAATATAATATGTTCCAAGATAGCGCGCGTTTCCTAACGCGTGCTTGTATCCCATTAAAATAGATAAACAAAGTATAACTGACCGCACTTATTCATCAAAAAGGCTGATTTTGACGGTGTGTCGAAATCAGCCTTTGGTTTATGTAAAGGGGATTATTTAGGCATCTTTAATTGAGGATCTTGTCCGTATAATGGATGTCTTGGGCCGTAAAGCAAGCAGCCATTACAAGAACGACCTAACATATTTCCGGTTGCCCATCCTGCCACTTTATATCCTTTATCAGACACGTTATTGGCAATCTGTTTAACGACTGCGGTTACCAGCATAGCAAGCGCGTTACCGTTGTTATTGCTTTCAGCATCGTCCGCATAGCCTTTGCCTTCCCACAAGGTTTTACTATTGCGTAAGTCAACGAGTTTGCCACTCACTTTCACTCTGGTCACGCTGTCGAACACTTGGTAATTCACACCGTAGTCGTCCACATTAATGTAGAGCACGGCATCGGCACCAAAAATCTCGCGTAATTTTTGTGGGTTGACGTTATGAATTTCTTGCGCTTGTGTTAACCCGTTATTTTTAAAGGTTTGATAAACAAGAGCCGGTGGAAAAACATAGTAACCATTTTCAGCCAATGGCGAAATGGCTTGTGCCAACACAGCCGGGGAGCCTTTTACATCATTGGTTGTATCGGTTGGAAGCAATACAAGAATAGAGTGCGGTTTGCTCTCTAAATAGTTGGTGTAGTCATACGGCGTTGGCTTCATTGTAGAACACGCAGAAAGCAAAAATGCGCAAGTCATGGCTAAATAGAGTGAAATTTTTCTCATTTTTTCTCTCCTTTTTTCGTTTTTTTATTTGCGCGATTTTCTTGGGCTGTCTCTACTTTTTTTCCTTTATTTAACAGGAAATTGATGTATTGCGTCGATTCAGGAAATAGGCTCATTTCTTTTTGATATGATTCAGCCATTTTTCCCGGATTCCCTAATTGCCCATAAAGAAGTCCAATTTGTGCGTATAAACCGGGTGGCACTTTGTTACCGCCATCCAGTTGAGCCAGTTCTTCTAATTTTTGCAGTTGTTCTTGCGGATCACCTTCTTGTGTTAGGTGTTGATAAACAGAAGAAGGATAAACATCACCATTCCAAGTGTAGAGCGAGTGTTGTTTGTTCCCTGATGAACATGCCGTCAATACAGCAACGGCAGACAAACATGCAAGAAGTGTTAATTTCTTCATCATCTAACCCTTAATTAGCCGGTTTCCATTGACCTGCTTCAACTCCTGAAACAAGGTTGTTTACCGCTTCACGAATAGCTAAATCTAATACTTTACCATTGAGTGTAGAGTCGTATCCTGATGTACCGCCAAAGCCTAATACTTCACGGTTGGAAAGATTGTATTCGCCGGCACCTTGAACGGAATAAACCACTTCGGATGTTTGGGTGTTGACAATATTTAAGGTGACTTTTGCGTAAGCCACTTGTTGTTTTCCCCGACCTAAAATACCAAATAATTGTTGGTCGCCAACGGTTTTACGGCCAAATTCCGTTACATCACCGGTAACCACATAATTTGCGCCTTTTAAGGTTTGTTTTTTACCTTTGATTTTCGCTTCTGCGGCAGTTTCAGACATATTGGTGCGATCTAACACACTAAAACGGCCTGATTGTTGTAAATGAGAAACTAAAATCGTTTTTGCTTGATTTCCTAATTGATCGCCATCAGAGAATACGCCATTTTGATAGCTTGAACGGTTGTCAAATTTGCCGACAGAAATCGGCGCTTTTACGCCATGATAAGCCGTGTTGTAGCTGGTGACTTTTTGTACTTCTACGGTACGGGAGCCTTCAGTTGCACAGCCTGCTAATGCTAAAATACTTGCTGATAATAAAACCGGATAGAATTTTTTCATCATAGAATCCTTATATATTTATGAATAAAAAGTGACCTGAATATCAAGATCGTTGCATTTTAAAGAATTTATTGTTCCTTCGCTATCGAATTTTCTGCGGAATTTATGTAAGTTAATCATCTTTTAGCGGTTTTTTATCAGTTTTAAAAAACAATTTAAAAACGCACCGCACTTTATTAAACCAATCAGGAGAAACCTTGTGTTATTTAAAAAAATATTCGGCATGATTCAATTTAGCGGCTATAAAAGTTTTTCCGGCTTATACGATACCCCTGATGGCGCAAGCGTCCACGCTTGAGCCATTACAATCTATTATACCTAGATAGCGCGCGTCTCCTGACGCGTGCTTACATCTAGCTAAAAATAAATAAACTGAATGAAGTTATTCATGAAAATAGTAAAAATCTGAATTAAATGAAATTGATGTTTTGGGCACGCGTCAGGAGACGCGCGCCATCGAGGGGGCAGATCAACTTCTCTGTTCCTTTATCAAATTAATAATGCATGCTTCTCTGCATGAATTCGTAGCTAATCATATGTAAAGAAACAGTGCTTTTACAAGTCACATTGTAGACTACTTCATGCCAAAAGCAGTAATAATAGAATTATAAAACTGACTAGCCAACTCTTTTGCTCGTTTTTCAGAAGATTTCTGATCCCAACCTGCACTATTTCTATACTTAGAAACAAAATCTCTAACTATCTCTAATTCTGACTCCTCAAATAATTTTAATTTAGCTTTAAAACTTTTCGAATCACATTTTGAGTTGATTTCTGGTCCTAAGGGTATAAGGTTACCTATTCTATGCTCCCAAGCTTTCTTAGCACTTCCTTTTATTTGAGATTGCGGAGTAATATGTTCTAAACTCATATTGTTTATAGATAATTCCCCAGTATTTCGATACACAAACATCTCAAGATGCATAAATATAAGGTTAATCGTTTCTTTATCTTTCAAGAAAGAGAGTTTCGTAAACTTATCTAAAACAAGAGATTCTGGTATTAGTTTTAGTTTTTCTTTAAGTTTCGCCTCTAACTCTCTTATAATTGTTACTATTTCTTTATTATCTCCTGTGCATTTATAAATTCTTCTGGCATATGTAGCATAGCTTCTTTCTAGACCTGATTTAGGAGAGGATGTTATTCCAGAATGAATAAAATGAAATATTGATATTTTATTAAGAATATCTTTTAAATTTTTTAAACTGATTCTTTTATTCTTCCATAACTGAAGCAATACAAGAATTAACGGTCTTGCTATTTTAATATTAAAAACCTCTAGTTTTTTTAGCGATTCATAAATCTCCTTATGCTCCAAATTCTTCCAGTCTTCTTTATTAGGTAATGCTATCTTTAGATACTGTTGTGATGAATTTAATAAGTCGAGTAAAAACTCATTATATTTTTCTTCACTGCATTCCACCTCATCTAGAAAACTTCCATAAATATCAGACTCAGAAGCTCTCTTGTACTTTGCATTCCAATACTGATAGAAAAAGTAGGTTAATGTTTCATTTTTAATACTCTGAATATTTTCTTTTATACTAATCCAACTTTCCTTTGCAAAATCACTGGGATGAGTAGAATCTAAAACAGAAAATAATTCATTTTTTATAAGATCAATATACTCTAAATTTTTTCCTTTAGCATTCAAAGTTTGAAATATCTTTTGCGAATCTTTCTTATTATCTACCGTGATATAAATTGTTTCACATAATTTTAACTGCTCTCGTAAAACCTGCAAAAAACCCAAAGGGTCATTTTTTCCATTGCCATTTACTATTTCATCTTTAATTTTATTATAAAAGAAATTATAGGCCTTATTTAACCTCTTATTTTCAAGAGGCGAAAGATCAATGCTATTTTTAGATGCTTTATTCTTTTTTCTAAATTGTATTTCATTAGGAAGGAATTCACTATTGTTTTCACTTTTTAATTTAAAAAATGGATCATCATTTGTATCTTTTCCTTCGATGTATCTATAACAGGTATTACTAAATTTTTCGTATTCCTTTCCATTTTGTGCTGTTTTAGCCAATTCATCTCCAATATTAACCAAAGCAGATAAAAAGATAGTTATCGTTGTAATTCTTTGTTGCCCATCAATAATATAATATTTTGAATCTGTATCTTTTATTAAAACTAATGATCCTATAAAATATTCCTTAGCTTTGAATGGGGTACATTCATAATCAATCTGTTCATTAATATCCTCCCAAAATTCCTGGATCTGTTCTTCTTCTTCCCAAGAATATTCTCTTTGATATCTTGGTACAACATACTCTCTCTCTAAACTTAAGATATCCTGTATAATTTTAGGTTCCGCATTAAAATTCATTATATATTCTCCAATAAAAACAGATAGTAGGTGAAATATTATCTATTTTTTATTAAAATTTCTGTGAGCAATCTCACATTATTTGAAATTTACTTTAGCATTTTTAAAAATTTGCATCTCCGCTACACTTTCTCACAAACCTTCCGAGTACCATTAGTTGCTCACTGCATAGAGGGCACGTTCTAGGTACGGCATCATTGCTGCAATATGACCGTCTACGTTTAATCCCCCTTGATGGCGCAAGCGTCCACGCTTGTGCCATTACAATCTATTATACCCAGATAGCGCGCGTCTCCTGACGCGTGCTTACATCTAGCTAAAAATAAATAAACTGAATGAAGTTATTCATGAAAATAGTAAAAATCTGAATTAAATGAAATTGATGTTTTGGGCATGCGTCAGGAGACGCGCGCCATCGAGGATTTTGATGAAGAAGGGCGTTTGTCTCAGCTGAAAGGGTAGTGTGAGAGAAAGTGCGGTCAATATTGAGGATGTTTTTTAATTGAAAAAACACGTTGGATTTTGACCGCACTTTTGTGTTTTTACGACTAGGGCGGCATTTGTCACAAGTGATATTCCTGACTATAATTCCTGCGTTTAAAATCAAATCATGTCAATATTCCTATGCAATTAGAACCTAATTTTTGGCAGCGCAAAAAACTACTTGAGATGAACGATGACGAATGGGAGGCATTATGTGATGGTTGCGGCAAGTGTTGTTATCGTAAATACATTGATGGCGAAGGCAAATATGAGTGTTTGTATTACACCCGTATCGCATGCAATTTATTGGATTTGGAAACAGGGAAGTGTGGTAATTATTCGAAACGTTTTGAGTTAGAAGAGGATTGCACCAAACTGACCAAAGACAATTTACCTGAATTTGGTTGGCTGCCAACGACTTGTGCCTATCGTTTGCTTTATGAAGGAAAATCGTTGCCGTCATGGCACCCGTTAATTAGCGGCGATCCTGAAAGCGTTAAACGTGCAGGCGTGTTAATCCAAAACGGCATTCATGAATGTGATGTGATTGATTGGTTTGAGTTTGTTGTGGATGAAGATGACATGTAACTCTTGCCGGGCATTTGACAATAAACCCGTCGCAGTCTTTCTGATCTTTTGCTAGAATCAGCGGGAAAAACACCTTTCTTATAACCTTGTTTTTCATCGTTTTTATTTTATCTCTGATTGGAAATTACAATGGAAAATCAATCTTTTCTACAACAATTCTTTAAATTAAAAGAAAAAGGAACCTCCTCCAAAACGGAAATTATTGCCGGAATCACCACTTTTTTCACCATGGTGTATATCGTTTTCGTGAACCCGTCTGTGTTGGGGGATGCGGGCATGGATAAGCAAGTTGTCTTTGTGACTACTTGTTTAATCGCAGGCTTCGGTACGATTGCCATGGGGTTATTCAGTAACTTGCCTATCGCGTTAGCGCCGGCAATGGGCTTGAATGCCTTCTTTGCTTATGTGGTGGTCGGTAAACTTGGCTATTCCTGGCAAGTGGGCATGGGCACCATTTTCTGGGGTTCTGTCGGCTTATTGCTATTGACTCTCTTCCAAATCCGTTATTGGTTGATGGCATCTATTCCGCTCAGTTTACGGGTCGGCATTGGTGCGGGGATTGGTTTCTTTATCGCCTTAATTGGTTTCAAAAATATGGGCTTGGTTGTTGCAAATCCTGCAACCTTGGTTGCTTTAGGCGATCTACACAGTCCGCAAGTGTTATTGGGCATTCTTGGCTTCTTTATTATCGTGGTGTTGGCAGCACGCAATATTTATTCCGGCGTGTTAATTTCTATCGCAACGGTGACCGCACTTGCATTGTATTTTGACGAAAGCGTGATGTTCCATGGCATCGTTTCCATGCCGCCGGCATTAACTCAAGTGGTTGGCCAAGTGGATATTGCCGGTGCTTTGGATACAGCACTTATTGGTATCATCTTCTCTTTCTTATTAGTGAACTTATTTGACTCTTCCGGTACCTTGCTCGGCGTGACAGACAAAGCAGGTTTTAGCGATGAAAAAGGGCATTTCCCGAAAATGAAACAAGCTTTATATGTTGATAGCGCAAGCGCCGTTGTTGGTTCTTATATCGGTACTTCTGCGATCAGTACTTACATTGAAAGTGGTGCAGGCGTGTCTGTCGGTGGACGTACCGGTATGACAGCGGTTGTTGTCGGGGTATTGTTTTTACTGACGATCTTCTTCTCACCATTGGCCGGTATGGTACCTGCTTATGCTACAGCGGGCGCATTGGTTTATGTGGGTATTTTGATGGCATCCAGCTTAATTAAAGTGCAATGGGACGACTTAACAGAAGCGACTCCTGCCTTTATTACTGCTGCGATGATGCCATTTACATACTCCATCACCGAAGGAATTGCTTTTGGTTTCATCAGCTATTGTGTGATGAAACTCGGAACGGGGCGTTGGCGCGAAGTGAATGCACCGGTTTGGGTGGTTTCTTTATTATTCTTAATTAAATTTATCTGGGTAGGTTAATGATGCAAAAACTTCTTTTTATTTTAAATGAATCGCCATACGGCACAGAAAAAAGCTTCAACGCATTGCGTTTAGCCGTGAATTTGCAGGAAGAACATGGCAAGGAAGTAGAAATTAAAGTGTTCTGTTTTGGTGATTCTGTGTTAAGTGGCATTGCCGGTCAGCATCCAAATGAAGGGTCTAACGTACAACAAGTGATGGAAATCTTGGTGGCACAAGGCGCAGAAGTTAAACTTTGCACAAGCTGTACCAAAGCGCGCGGTTTATTTGAAGCCAAATTAATTGACGGCATTACTCGTGGCACTTTAGATGATGTTTCCAAATGGACGTTATGGGCAGATAAAGTCGTTAATTTCTAACGAGGCTATTGGGCGGATTGAGTTCCGCCCTTATTTTATTCAAAATTTTTCATTCGCTTAATCTTAACCATGCAACAACTCAATCCGATCTCCATTCCATTAAATGCTGTCAGTTTAATTGAAGCTTCTGCCGGTACAGGCAAAACCTACACCATGGGTTCCCTTTATTTACGTTTGTTACTGCAAGCGGGAGAAAATACCTTTCCCTATGCATTGAATGTCGAGCAAATTTTGGTGGTGACCTTCACTGAAATGGCAACAGAGGAGCTTAAGCGCAAAATTCGTGAACGTATTTACGATGCCAAACAAAAATTGACGGCTTATCAGCAGACGCAAGATTCTGCGGTGTTTGGACAGGATGATTTTTTACGCGAATTGGTTGCGAGCATCACCGACTTACCGCTTGCCATTCAACGCCTGACCTTGGCGGAACAGAACATGGATTTGGCGGCGATCTATACCATTCATGGTTTCTGTCGCCGAATGCTGATGCAATACGCCTTCAATTCAGGCGTTCATTTCAATCTAGAATTAAGCGGTGAAGAAGATGAGTTGTTGTTGCACTTAGCACAAAAAATTTGGCGTGAGTATTTTTATTCACAGCCTTATGCGGTTGCCGAGTTTATTCAAAAGAATTTGGTTTCGCCAAGCAATATTGTTAAAAACATTAAAAAATTTGCCGGGACAGAATTAAAACTCCCGGAAAAACGACCGCACTTTTTTGAGGGGACTTTCGAGGAATTTCTTTCAAAACTTACTGATTACTCGCAAGCATTAATCGCTCAAACTCAGGAATTAAAGCAAAAATGGCTAGAAAAAGAGGTGGAAATTACGGAGTTGATTGAAACAGAAATCAACACCAAATATAAGAATGCGAAAGAACAAAAATTAAACCGTCGCAGTTTTACATCGGCAACTCGCCCGAAATGGCTTGCCGCCATGAAACGTTGGGCGGAAAACGAAAAAGCAGATTTCCCGGATTGTTTTTACCGCTTCGGGCAAACGGCAATGGATGAACAGAAAGGTGAAGAAGCACAGGAAGCGTTGAGTCACCCGCTTTTCATCAAAATTGATGAGTTGTTAGCATTTTCCGAACAACAGGCTTTACTATCTCAAGCGCTATGGTTTCATTATTTAGAAACGCTGAATGGGCAGCTAGCCGAATACAAACTCAACCATAGCGAAAAAAGTTTTTATGATTTATTGCGCTTGTTAAAAGAAGCTTTATGCCATTCGAATAATACTGAATTTGCGCAGTTGATTCGTTATCAATACCCGTTTGCCATGATTGATGAATTTCAAGATACGGATGCGGTGCAATATCAGATCTTTTCTAAGGTGTATGTAGAGCCACAGCGATTAGAACCGGTGACTGATAACGGCTTTATTATGATCGGCGACCCAAAGCAGGCGATTTATAAATTCCGTGGCGCAGACATTTTTACTTACTTTAAAGCGGCTGATGAAGCACAGCAGCGTTTCAATCTAGGAAAAAATTACCGCTCTCACCAAGATGTCGTGCAATGTGTCAATCATTTGTTTGATTTTACCGAACAGCCTCCGTTTTTATATGAAAAGATTCCATTCTTACCAGTCGAATCTAAAGACGATCATCCGAAATTTTGGTTAAACGGTGAAGTGGAACCTGCCGTGCGGTTTTATGTGGATGAAGTTTCCGTAAAAGAGAATATGGCGAAAGCCTGTGCCGTTTCTATTCAACATTGGTTGCAAAGTGCGGTGGAAAATACCGCTGATTTTCGTTCCGATGAAAAAGGCGTCGAAAAAACCTTAAAACCGGAAAGTATTGCAGTATTGGTGCGTAGTCGCAAAGAAGCTGATTTGGTAAAAAATGCGTTACGTCGTCTTGGCATTGCCTCCGTGTTTTTGTCTGAAAATAGCAATGTGTTTGATAGTAAAGCAGCAAAGGATCTGTTGTTGATTTTACGGGCCTGTCTTAATCCGTTTTCCGAACGCAATATTTTAAATGCTGTTGCAACGGCGATTTTTGCGCAAACGGCGGCAGATATTCAGCGTATTCGTTTAGACGAAAACCGTTGGGAATATTGGGTCGAAAAATTTATTCATTATCAAAGAACGTGGCAAAAACAAGGTGTATTAGTGATGTTGCACCAGTTGTTCCTACAAGAAAAAATCACTGAAAAATTGTATCCCACCGTGGATGGTAAGCGTCTGGTGACTGATTTGCTACATTTGGCAGAATTATTGCAAGAAGCGGCAACGTTGAACGAAAGTGAAGCGGCATTATTACGTTGGTTTGAAAAGCAAATTCAAGGGGAAGATCGACAAAATGAACAACAAGTGCGGTTGGAAAGCGAGTTGCAGTTGGTCAAAATTGTCACGATTCATAAATCTAAAGGGTTGGAATACGATTTAGTTTGGTTGCCGTTTATTGGTTATGCCTCCAAATTTAGGCTTGAACACATTTCTACTTATTACGACCAAGATCGGTACGACGTGCTGTGGGATATTGATGGTTCTCATGAAAAGGATGTAAAACAAGAGGATTTTGCCGAACAACTTCGTTTACTCTATGTGGCGCTGACCCGAGCGAAATATCAGTTGAATATCGGTGTGCCGAAAACCTTTGAGGAAAAGTGGAGTGCCTTGTTATATGTGCTCACTCAAGGGGAAATTCAAACAAATGAGAAACTGACAGCCTACGACAGCTTGCCACTATTAGAAAAGTTGGTTCAACGTGCCCCACAGGGAAGTATTCAGATTTCTGAAACCTCGGCATTAAAAGCGCTAGATGCACCAATGCAGTCGGAGACTCAAGCGCCATTAAACGCGGCAACATTCACCGGTCATATTGAACAAAACTGGACGGTGACCAGTTTCAGCGCCATTGAGGCGATTCATCAAAATAAAAAATATTACAAAGAACAGCTAGCAGCAGAAAGTGCGGTCGCTTTTGAGCCTGTTTTTGATGGCGGCAAAGATTACGATTTTAACGAGCAAGCGACAGAAACCATGGAGGAAAGTGTGAACCATGAATCTGCCTATCCTTTCGGTTATTCACCTTTTGATTTTCCGCACGGGATTAAAATTGGTACAGCGTTGCACCGTTTCTTGGAAAAATATGATTTTAGTCAGCCGTTAAATGAAGACAAAGTGCAAAAACTCTGCCAATGGTTACAGTTAGAGGAAACTTGGTTGCCATCCTTACAACAATGGATGAAGGCGATCTTAGATACGCCGTTAAGTGCGGATGATCCAACGTTGAAGCTGAATAATTTATCTCGCCAGCAATGTGTGAAAGAAATGCAGTTTTATTTGAAACTCAATCGGGTATTTGATGTGACGGCATTTAATCGCGCGTTGCAAAAACATCACCATTTGCCATCGGAAGCGCTGCAATTTGATGCCATTAAAGGCATGTTACGCGGTTTTATGGATTTGGTTTTCTGCCATAACGGTAAATATTATTTGGTGGATTATAAATCGAATTTTCTCGGTGTCGATCCGCAAAACTATGTTGGTAAAAGCCTTGAGCAAGCCATGCTGGCAAACCATTACGACTGGCAATATTTATTTTACACGCTGGCATTGCACCGTTATTTGCAACAACGTGACGCAAATTATGACTACGAAACCCATTTTGGCGGTGTGTTTTATTGTTTCTTACGTGGCATGAACGGGGAAAATCAGGACGGTGTGTTTTTTGATAAACCGGATTATGCGTTAATTCAAGCCTTGGAGAATTTGTTCTGATGTTAACTTTATTATCTCAACTCAAAGAAAAAGGCATTATTAACGCCGCCGATTATTATTTCGCCGAGTTTATTCACCGTAAACAGCAACCGTTTA
The DNA here is from genome assembly GCF_980468985.1 of Aggregatibacter valvarum. NCBI lineage: Bacteria > Pseudomonadati > Pseudomonadota > Gammaproteobacteria > Pasteurellales > Pasteurellaceae > Aggregatibacter > Aggregatibacter valvarum. The sequence continues at coordinate 891,113 of NZ_OZ413141.1, forward strand.
ATTATGCCCCATCTGTGCAAAACTTGGCGGTGTTGATGGCGGCATTGTGTAATTTCAATTATCGCCAAGGCAATACCTGCCTTCTGTTGAATCAGTCCACCGAACAGGATTTATTCGGTTTACAGGATTATTTCAACGAGCGTATTTATTTAACGGAAATTCAGCAAAAAATTGATTATGTGCCGATTTCACAATGGCAATCTACCTTGCAAAAGGTACAACACATCGCCTTTACGGATTTGCCATTACAGCAAATTGCACCTTTGGTGTTGCAGTTTAATTGCTTGTATTTTTATCGCGTGTGGCAAGACGAATTTCGAATTGCCGATTATTTCAAAAGTGCGGTCTGTTTTGAGCCTGTTTTTTCAGAAGGACAACTCACACAAATTGCATCGATTCTTCATCGCTATTTTCAGGAAGAACAGGGCATTGATTGGCAGAAAATCGCCGTTGCTATGGCGTTACGTCAGCGTTTTTGTTTAATTACCGGCGGGCCGGGAACGGGGAAAACAACGACCGTAACGAAGTTGCTTTTAACCTTGCAAGAACTGCATCAAAACGGCTTACGTATTAAATTGGTTGCGCCAACAGGTAAAGCGGCAGCGCGTTTAACGGAATCTATTGTGGATGCCGTGGAACGTTTAAAACAGACATTTGCACAGGAACCAAGTAAGCGGGAAATCATCGAAAATCTGCAAATTCCGATGAGCGCAGAAACGATCCATCGTTTGCTTGGTGTGCGTTTTTTTAGTGAAGAAACCCGGTATCACGCCCAGAATCCATTGCCGTTGGATGTGTTGGTAGTGGATGAGGCGTCCATGATCGATCTCACTTTAATGGCTAAATTACTTAATGCGCTCAAACCGGAAACCAAACTGATTTTGTTGGGCGATAAAGATCAACTTGCTTCCGTAGAAGCCGGTGCTATTTTGGGGGAATTAGGGCGTTTTGTGAATGCGGCAAAACCGACATACAGTTCGTCGATGGCGCACTATTTGCAGGCAACAACAGGGATGACATTGCCATCAGAAGATAAGATAAACGCCATTAGCGACAGCATTTGTTATTTACAAGTCAGTCGCCGGTTTGGGGCTAATCCGGAAGTAGGCGAGTTGGCAACGGCGGTGAATTTAGGTAATGCGACCAAGAGTTGGCATTTATTGCAACAATATCAGCAACATCAAGATAAGCATTGTGGTGTGTACTTAACGGATTTTGCGCGTTATTTGAGTCATAAAGACGACATGCAACAGCGTAAAGCTTGTGTGAAATTGATTGTCGATCGTGCCGCGGAAGAATACGCGCGCTATTTGCAACAAATTCCGTCTGATGGCGTGCTTCAGGAAGATAAAGTGCGGTCAATTTTTGCTGCGTTTAATCACATCCGTTTTTTAACCGCATTACGCGTAGGCGAGTTTGGGGTCGAACAGCTAAATTTGGCTATTGCAGAAAAATTGCGTCAAAAACGGTTGTTACAATTTCATCAGGAACGGGAATGGTATATCGGCAAGCCGATTATGGTGACGCAAAATGACAGCGGAGTCGGCTTGTATAACGGCGACATCGGTATTTATTTAGGCCATGGACGCGTGTGGTTCGAACAGGGGCAAAATAGCTACAAAAAGGTGTTGGCTAGTCGCGTACCGAATCATGAAACGGCATTTGTGATGACCGTACATAAATCTCAAGGTTCCGAATTTCCACATACGTTCCTGATTTTACCGTTAGAAAATAGCCCGGTCTTATCCAAAGAGCTGGTTTACACGGGAATCACCCGCACCAAGGATTTCCTCACGGTGTTTGCGTTACAAAGTGTGTGGGAAAGTGCGGTGAAAAATCCGGTACAACGACAAAGCGGATTAGGGCAGTTATTAGAAGAATAAAGGAAAATACATGACAAAATGGGATGAGCGTTATCAAACGGAAGAATATATTTTTGGCACGGAACCTAATGAATTTATCGCTAGAATTAAGCCTTACTTGCCAACCTCTGGAAGAGCCTTAGATCTTGCTACGGGAGAAGGACGCAATGGCATCTTTTTAGCCCGTCACGGATTAGAAACGGAAGGCGTGGATCTCTCTCAAGTGGGATTGCGAAAAGCGCAATCATTGGCGCATCGGTATCAGGTACCGTTCACAACGAGATTAGCCAATATTGCCGAAATGACGATGCCCACGGCGCATTATTCGGTGATTACGTCCGTCTTTTGCCATTTTATGGAACCTGAAAGGACTCAAGTCATGCAACGCATTGTGAATGCCTTGCAACCGGGCGGCTTGTTTGCCGGCGTCTTTTATCATCCTGATCAACTTCGTTATGGTACCGGCGGGCCTAGCCATGTTGAAATGCTCGGCACCTTGGAGGAGATGCAACAAGCATTATTGGGGCTGGAATGGCTATTGGCAGAGCATGATGTGCGAGAAATGAATGAAGGCAGCCGTCATGTCGGCGCCAGTTCTGTGATTTGTCTGTTAGGGCGCAAACCCTAGATTTTTTATTTGACAGTGACGAATAAAAAGACAAAGTGCGGTCAAAATTTATCGTATTTTTCCTGTAAAACCGTTAGCTTTTCGGTGAAATTTTCTATATAATTGTCCGACCCTGTGAATGCTGCGGATTCCCACCGCGCATTATTTTGTCGAGATCGCACTCGAAGGGGTGAAGATTAAGATAACTGGTTGTGCTTTTTTAAGCACTGGGTATTAATATTATTATATTGGTAATTAATTAATGAAAACTTTTGTAGCAAAACCAGAAACGGTTAAACGCGACTGGTATGTAGTAGATGCGACAGGTAAAACTTTAGGTCGTTTGGCGACTGAATTAGCGCGTCGTCTTCGTGGTAAACATAAAGCTGAATATACTCCGCACGTTGACACAGGTGATTACATCATCGTGATTAACGCGGACAAAGTTGCTGTAACCGGTAACAAAGACAGCGATAAAATTTACTACTGGCACACAGGCTATGTAGGCGGTATCAAACAAGCGACTTTCAAAGAAATGATCGCACGCCGTCCTGAAGCAGTGATTGAAATTGCGGTTAAAGGTATGTTGCCAAAAGGTCCATTAGGCCGTGCAATGTTCCGTAAATTAAAAGTGTACGCAGGTGCTGAACACCAACACGCTGCACAACAACCACAAGTCTTAGATATTTAATCACGAGGTTTTAGGATATGGCAGAGAATCAAAACTACGGCACAGGTCGCCGCAAAAGCTCTTCAGCTCGTGTATTTATCAAACCGGGCAATGGTAAGATCACCATCAACCAACGTGAATTAGACGTATATTTCGGTCGTGAAACTGCTCGCATGGTAGTTCGTCAACCGTTAGAATTGGTTGAATTAACTGATAAATTAGACCTATACATCACCGTTAAAGGTGGTGGTATTTCCGGTCAAGCGGGTGCAATTCGTCATGGTATTACCCGTGCATTGATGGAATACGATGAAACCTTACGCCCAGCACTTCGTGCAGCAGGCTTCGTTACTCGTGACGCACGTCGCGTTGAACGTAAAAAAGTGGGTTTACACAAAGCACGTCGTCGTCCACAATACTCCAAACGTTAATTTTTATACGTTTTCCCAAAAGCAGAGAGCAATCTCTGCTTTTTTTATGTGTGAAATTCAGCAAAAGTGCGGTGGGTTTTTAGAATGTTTTGAGATCCGCCAAGCCTTGTTATAATGCACGCCGTTTTAAGTAAAATCAGGGCAGAACATGAAAATTGCATTAGGTGTGGAATACGACGGAAAACAGTATTTCGGTTGGCAGAAACAAGAAAAAGTGGCAAGCGTACAGGCTGAACTGGAACGGGCGATTTCCACCGTTGCCGATGAAGACATCAGTATTTTCTGTGCAGGTCGTACGGATTCCGGCGTACATGCCACTGGGCAGGTGATCCATTTTGAAACGACTGCTCATCGTCCTGAGAAAGCCTGGAGTTTTGGTGTCAATGCGAATTTGCCCGATGATATTGCTGTGCGATGGGCGAAAGTGGTTGATGATGATTTTCATGCCCGTTTTAGTGCTACCGCCCGTCGTTATCGTTATATTTTATATTGTAATAAACTGCGTTCAGCCATTTTGCCGCAAGGCGTGACGCATTGTCATTTGGAACTCGATCATCAATTAATGTACCAGGCGGGACAGGCGTTGCTCGGTGAAAATGATTTCAGTTCTTTCCGCGCCGCGCAATGCCAATCCAATACGCCGTGGCGTAATGTGCACCATTTAAACGTTAGTCGCCTAGGGCAATATATCATCGTGGATATTCAAGCAAACGCGTTTGTTCATCACATGGTGCGTAACATTGTGGGGAGCTTGATTGAGGTGGGTTGCGGCAATCAACCGGTGGAATGGTTAGCTTGGTTGTTGGCTCAGCAAGATCGTACTCTCGCGGCACCGACGGCTAAACCGGAAGGATTATATTTGGTCAATGTGCTTTATCCCGACCGATTTGCGTTGCCGAAAATGCCGATGGGGCCATTATTTCTCGCAGATTAATTTAAAAAATACTGAAAAAAGTGACCGCACTTTAGGTTGAAAAATAAAGTGCGGTCATTTTTTTATAAGAATTTTAGGTGAGTTCTAAAGCGCAATGCGGCTTTACCACCAACCTAATAGCTTCATCCATAACCCCCCGACACCAAACCAGATAATGAAGGATACGATGGAGGTGGCAAAGCTGACGCCCCACCATTGACCGGTTGAGTTATAACCGGAACCATAGAGGGCTGGGCCAGGGCCTCCGGCGTATTGGGTTAAGCTCATTGAGAGGGTTGAGGTATAACCTAAGCCGAGAGCGGCAATAATCGGAGGGGTGCCAACGGCAATGGCTGCCGCAACGAATGCCAAGTACATGGCGGAAATGTGTGCCATGGCAGAAGCGAAAAAGTAGCGAGTGTAGAAATACACTAAGACTAAAATCGTAAAGGCAACCGGCCAACTGAATGCCCCCACAGAGGAGGAAATATGGCTTGAAATCCAAGCAATGGCACCGTATTTATTCAATGCATTTGCCATCATCACCAAAACCGCAAACCAGAACATGGTGTCCCATGCGGTGGTTTCAGCAACGATATTTTTCCAACTCATGATGTTTGTCAGTAATAAAATCACCAAACCGATAAAGGCGGAAACTGTTGCCGGAATATGGAAGACCAAATCACCTACGGTCCATAAGAACAACAATAAGATGAAATCAAGCGCCAAAATCCATTCTGCTTTGCTCATTGGTCCCATATTATGCAATTCTTCACGCGCCATTTCTGCCATTTTCGGTGTGTCTTTGAGTTCAGGCGGGTAAATCAAATAGACGAAATAAGGCAATACGATCAAACTGATAACGCCCGGTACGATGGCTCCTAAGAACCAAGTCATCCACGTAATTTCAACGCCTTGACCTTTGGCAAGTTCCGCGATTAACGGGTTGCCCGCCATGGCAGTGAGGAACATGGTACACACGATAGTGTCGATTTGTGATACGGCGATGGCAAGAAATGCACCGGCACGTCTGGCGGTTGGGCCGGGTTTGGAATCGTAGGCATCAGCGATGGACTGCATGATGGGATACATGATACCGCCACCACGCGCAGAGGCAGACGGAATCCCCGGGCCAATGACCACATCGGCTAATGCGATACCATAAGCAACGCCCATCATTTTTTTACCGAAACGTGCGACGAAATAGAGGGCAATGCGTTTCCCCAAGCCGGTTTTGATGACCGCCCGAGATAAAAACATCGCAATGGCGATTAACCAAATGGTTCCGTTGGAAAAACCGGATAACATGCCCACTTCCCCTTTGGCGGGAGATAATGGTGTTAGGCCGGTTAAACCGCTAATGACGAGTGCAACTAAGGTTGCCGCCCCCATAGGCATGGCTTTGGCAATAATTGCCACAATGGTTGCAACAAAGAGGGCAAGCATACCCCATGCTTTGGCAGAAAGGCCTTCCGGTATTGGAATCAGCCAAATTGCCATCCCGACAATCACTGAAAGCAGTAACCCTTGCCATTTGAAGCCCATTTTTACTTCAATTGGCGCAATTGTTTTCCCTTCCATATAACTCCTCCGAGTTTATTAATTAGAGTGAGATTGCTCTCTGCGGTGAATAATCCATTATTCATATGATTAAATTGAGTCCTTTCTCAAGGAATATAATATGCCTGTTGAACTAAAAAGCACAATAATGATGTGGAAATTAATGTCTTTTATTTTGAGGACTAAGTTGGCGTAAAATGATGTTATCAAAGTAATAAGAGGAATATGGAATGGCTGAGCTAACCCAACAAGTTTTCGAGTATGTCTTCACCCAATATGGCACTAAACCGGAATATTTGTGGAAGACCCATCCAGATTATGCGGTGTTGCGTCATGCCGATAATCGAAAATGGTATGCCATTGTGATGAATGTCGAAAAATCGTCATTAGGGCTAAGCGGCACGGGGAAATTGGCGGTGATGAACGTGAAATGTTCCCCTGAAATGCTGAGCGTATTTTTGCCGCAACCAGGTTTCCTACCGGCGTATCACATGAATAAAAATCATTGGCTGACGGTGTTGTTAGATGGCTCTGTAGATAAAAACACTGTATTGTTTTTATTAAATACTAGTTTTGATCTCACCGCTACCCGACAGGTGAAAAAACAGCTTGGGATCACCCGTTATACGGAGTGGATCGTGCCGGCTAATCCGAAATATTACGATGTGGAGAAAGATTTGCGCGAAGGTGGAGAAATTTACTGGAAGCAGAGTAACAATATTGCGGTAGATGATATTGTATATATGTACGTCACTGAACCTACAGGGGCTATTTGCTATAAATGTGTAGTGTTGGAGGTAAACATTCCCTATCACCAAAAACGAACGGATGATTTACAGGTGAAGCGGGTGATGAAAATTCGTTGTTTGAAAGAATACGATAAGCGTCTTATTCCCCGCGCGAAAATGGCGCAATTCGGTGTCAGTGCCGTACGCGGACCTCGGCATATGCCGTATGCATTAAAACAGGAAATTGAGCTGTTGTGCGAAGAGTCCTGCGAAAAGTAAAAACATATGAAAAATAAACCGCACTTTGAAGGCAAAAATCAAAGTGCGGTTTGTTTTTAGGCTGAAAGTGAAAAGATTAATACATGCCTTCGCGTTCTTCACGGGTGCTGATAAAGATATTTTTCACCTGTGTATAAGCGGCAAGCATCATTTTATGGGTTTCACGACCGATACCGGAGGTTTTATAACCGCCGAATGGTGCGCCGGCCGGTAAACGGTTATAGCAGTTCACCCAAACACGACCGGTTTCGAGTGCGCGTGCAACCCGTAGGGCACGGTTAATGTTATATGTCCACACCGCACCGCCTAGGCCATAATCACTGTCATTTGCCATTTGGATCACATCTGCTTCATCTTTAAACTTGATCACCACAGCAACCGGCCCAAAAATTTCTTCTTGCGCGACACGTTTTTTGTTGTCCGGCGCCAAAATTAAAGTTGGTTGGAAAAATTCGCCGCGAGCCAATACCGGATCGGTTGATTTGCCCCCACCAAGGATGATTTGGCAACCTTCTTCTTTGGCAATATCCACGTATTTACTAATCACCTTAATTTGATTTCCGTTTACTTGTGCGCCCATTTGCGTGTCATCTTCCCAAGGCAAGCCAACTTTGACTTTCTTAAATTCTTCTTTTAATGCCGCGATGAATTTATCGTAAATGCTTTCTTGTACGAAGATCCGTGAACCGGCACAACACACTTGCCCTTGGTTGAAGAGAATCCCTTTTTGTGCGCCTTCCAATGCTTTATCAAATGGCATATCGTCAAAGAAAATATTGGCGGATTTGCCACCTAATTCCAAGGTGGATGGAATCAACATTTCAGCGGCAGCCATACCAATTTTTCGACCGATTTCGGTGGAACCGGTGAACGCCAGTTTGCTGAATCCAGGATGACGCAGCATATATTCGCCGGATTTGGAACCCTTGCCGGTAATGACATTGAAGACCCCTTTCGGCAATAAGTGATTAATTTTTTGTGCTAAGGAAAGCAGACTCAATGAAGTGGAAGATGAAGGGTGAATTACAACGGTACAACCTGCCGCCAACGCCGGCGCAATTTTCCATGCGGCCATTAAGAACGGGAAGTTCCACGGAATAATTTGACCAACAACGCCAATCGGCTCGCGTAAAATCAACGACAAGTCTTCGTTATCCAGTTGGTTGGCAACGCCTTCTTCAGAACGAATCACACTGGCAAAATAGCGGAAATGATCGGATGCCAACGGAATATCTGCAGCACGCGTTTCGCGAATTGGTTTACCGTTATCCAGTGTTTCTTGCAAGGCAAATAACTCGGTATTTTCGTCAATAATGTCTGCGATTTTATTTAAAATCGTGGCACGTTCGGCTGCACTGGTATTTTTCCAGGTTTTAAAGGCTTCTTTTGCCGCATTCACAGCGGCATCCACATCCGCATCGGTGGCGTCAATAAAGGTCGCTAATGCATCGCCATTTGCAGGGTTATGTGCTGTTAAGGTGTTACCTTCTGAACCATTCGTCCATTCGCCGTTGATCAATAAACCATAGTGTTTGTCAAAGACATTAAGATCTTTTGTCATCTGTTTTCTCCTTTTTTCTACGTGATGAATCAAAGTGATACCTGCTCTTTTTACATCCTCAGGTCTTTACTATTTTGTCCCAAAAAGAGGACAGTGGTTCAATTTGAGCACAAGACAAGACTTAAAACTGTGAGATAGATCACATTTTAGCGGTGATGAGGAAAGGTAGAAAAAATTGATTTGATAGATGGACAAAGCGAAGTGAAGAGAAAATACCTTGAAAAGAGACCGCACTTTGAAGGCGAAAATCAAAGTGCGGTCATGTTTTCTATTTTATTTTGGGTAACTTCCTTTAGAAATTACGCTCAACAGACACAAACCATTCTCCGCTGGTGCGTGAATAAAATTCCGGGATATTACTGTCAATTTTCCGGTAACGATAATTTAACTTAGGAATAAAACCTTTCCATTGCATTTTGTTATGCCATAGACTGGCGTTAAAATCATATTCCTTGTCTTGTCGTTTTTTCGTTGGAAAATAGAAGTTTTTTGCTCGAAAGTCACGTTTGACATACCGAATGCTTAAGCGTGTCGCGAAATCCTTGATTTGCCAGACGGTACCGAGATTAACACCTCGACGAAGTGAGGACTCTGCTTTGTCTTTGCTGCGATCTAGGCTACCTTCCACACCGACGAAAAGTAACCAATTCGGTTTTGCCTGATAACTTAATGAGAGCGTTGCACCGTTAATATAACCGTTGTGACGGCGTGCAACATTGGCATCCGCATAGCGTTTTTGCGTGTGGGAAAGCGTGCCGGAGAACGACCAAAGTTCGGTCAATTCACGGCGTAAATCTGCGGTAATGCCATAATTTTGGCTATAGCGTGGTGCGCCTAACCAATTTTGCTCAAAAAACGGCGTCAATCCTAAAGATTGTAAGGCGGAACGATGACGATAGCCTAATGCGGCGTAAAGTGATTTTTCGCTATAATCTTGATTATCCCAGTAATGCACACCACCAAAACGGCTGTTTACCGTCATAAAATGATTACCGGAGACATTGATTTCACGGCTTAACCCAAGTCCGTACCGAAAACCATGCGCTTTTTGTGGCAAAGAGTCTTTGTCTTTTTTAAAGCGCAATTTACCTAGCAAAATATCTTGTTGGGATGACGCGTTATTCACGTTGTCGGTTTGGGTATATTGCCATTCTACATCCGCTTTCCAGCCCTGACGTTCCTTCATTGTCTCTAAGTAACGCTGAGTAAATTGTTGCATGGCTGGAGATAATGCTGGCTTAGCACGCTCAAGTTCTGCTTTAGCTTGGAGATATTGTTTATTTTCAAACAACATTACGCCTAAATCGAAACGGGGATAAGCCAGTTCCGGTTTGTCGTGAAGGATTTTTTGATAAAGCGCAATTGCACCGTTGTAGTCACGCTCTGCCCGCAACATTGCCCCTAGGGCATAACGATATAGTGTGACATCGTGTTGAGGTTGCGATTGATAAAGCGGCAACGTTTGTTTCAATATTCCCCATTGTTGTTTTACCACACTATAATTGATCAGTTTTTCCAGCTTAGTTTGCGTGTTGTCATTTTGTTCAAATGCCATCGGTACTGAAAGTGCGGTGTCTTTTGGTTGCGTTTTTAATTGCGGTTCTTCATTCTTTAGAACGTTGTTATTTTCAAAGAAAATGGGTTGTAGCACGCGAAGTGTTTCAGCTTGAGTAGCTAAGGGAAGTAGAATGATAAAATAGGGAAGTTTTTTCATAGTCGATTAGAAAGTAATGCCGTTTAAACCGAAGTTCAAACGGCATTTTTATATTAAAGGAAAAGTTTATTTTTGGATTTCACTACGTGTACCGCCGAAGCCAAAGTAATCAGCACCCCCTAAAGTGACTTTACCACCAATTTCCTCCGCATTCTTACCGAAGAAATCTAAAGAATACTCACCTGGCTCTCTACCGCGTTGTGCACCAGCTGAAATTCCAGTGCCTGAAATCTTACCTTCTTTTAATACTATGTTATCTCCCAAACCAGTAATCGTTCCTGAACCTGTTTTATTCGTAAAGTTGACAGTGTAGGAAAGGTTACCTAGATGTTCATCAACTTGTGTAGGTGGGGTAGTCGGTTCTTGAGCCGGGTGATAAAATGTTCCATCAAAAGCTTTCCCTGAGTAGGTTGCAGTGCCTTCTTGGGGAAGATTTGCCGGTTCAGTTTTTAGCCCTCTTGTCTCAATTTTTGAGTTGGAAAACTCAGGATATGCAAGAGATCCTGTATTGTTATTATAAGTTTGTTCAATTTCATACTCAGCTAGAATGACAGAGTATTTTTGGTTGTAAACCATGTGACGATGAAAGTGTTTCTGCGTCTGTTCATCTGTTGGGGTGGTAATATGATTCGTATCATGGCGCATAATTTTGCCTTCTGGATATGCGTCGGCAGAAATGCCTTTTAGCTGATTAATTTCTTGTTCTAGTTTTTCAGCAGCTTCTTTAGCTTTACGAGCTTCTTCAGCTTTCTGTTCAGCCGCTTCTTTAGCTTTGCGGGCTTCTTCAGCTTTCTGTTCAGCCGCTTCTTTAGCTTTACGGGCTTCTTCAGCTTTTTGTGCAGCTTCATTTGCTTTACGAGTGTCTTCGGCTTTCTGTTCAGCCGCTTCTTTAGCTTTGCGGGCCTCTTCCGCTTTTTGTTCTGCCTCTTCTTTTGCTTTGCGCGCTTCTTCCGCTTTCTGTGCTGCGGCTTCTTTCGCTTTGCGTGCTTCTTCGGCTTTTTGCGCATCAGCTACTTTTTTCTGCGACTGTTCGTTTTGAATATTCGGTTTGTTTGGTGTTGTATCGGTATTATTACCACCGCTTCCGCAAGCGGTGAGTGAGAATAAAATTGCTGCAGCAATGGTTGTGTTTTTAAAGTTCATGTAAAACCTCGATATAAATGTAGAATTAAAGTTCTTAAGATTATAAGTTGATGTTAATTGTGTGTGCAATTAATCAATAGTTATAATAGGCTATCGAATTAAGGTAGTAACTTATCTCCACCCAATATAGCTGATTCAACTCATTTATGTGGTTTAGAGATTATGTGCTTTAGAGAGTAGCAATCTTAAAAACGCTGTTCGGCAGTTGTCATTAATCCTCGCTCATAAAGAGGAATTGTTGGCGTAAAAAGAGAAGATTGTCGCCGGATTAGAATGAAAAACTGAGATGTAAGGTATATTCGGGGAAAAATAGAGGATTAATGACGAAAAACAGTTAAAAATAAGACCGCACTTTGAGCAAGATATTCAAAAGTGCGGTGCGTTTTCAAAATGGATTGACTATTGTCTTGCCAATCTTACATTTTGTGGCAGTGGCTCAAAGTTGGAGCGATAAGGGTTAATGTCCAAACCGCCACGGCGGGTATAACGGGCGTAAACGGTGAGTTTTTCCGGTTTGGCGTACTGCATGAGGTTGCAGAAAATACGCTCGACACATTGCTCGTGGAATTCGTTATGTTGGCGGAAAGAAATGATGTAGCGCAATAGTTGTTCGCGGTTAATTTGCTTGCCGACATAATGAATTTGCAGGCTGCCCCAGTCCGGTTGTTGCGTGATGAGGCAGTTAGATTTGAGTAAGTGGCTGACTAACGTTTCTTCGACCAGATGCTCACCGGTGCAATGATTCAGTAAGGCGGCATTAAAGGCATAATCCCGAACCTCGATGTCCTGTGCATCAATACAATCACCCGACAAGGCGACAATCGGTTGCGCGGTGTAATCCGCCAGCGAATTTAACCGCACGTTGACTTCGCCTTGGGCGCAATCTTGCAGATCACGCTGTAACGTTTGTTGGACGTCGGCGAAATCGGTGAATGTTGTTTGGTTAAAGCTGTTTAAATAGAGTTTAAAACTTTTGGATTCGATCAAATTTTCACTGCGAAAATCGATGCTGACATCCGCAATCGCCACTTGCGGCACGCCTTTCGGGTTGAGCCATGAAATTTCGTATGCCGTCCAAATATCCGCACCAATCGTAAAAGGTTGCGTGGCGGTGATGTTGAGTTGATCGCGATTTAATCGGCGTGGAACCGGTTGTAATAAAGTGCGGTCGTATTTTTCTGAATATTTTGTTTGTTGACCGAGTTTAAGGGCATTGAGGCTTTTGTCTTGATAGTGCATAGGCAGCTTACTGATCTTGTCGTTAAAATAAGGCTGGCATGATGCCATTTTAACTGTTGGAAGTCAAAAGACGCGGATTGTTATGATGCCTTACTCTGCGCGGTGTTTTTCATCGGAAAGACTTACACGTCGCCAAAAGGTCGCAAATCTTGGTTTGCCTTTGTTTGTTAAGCCACGGTATTTATAGCTGATTTGTGAACCAATAGGCGGCGGATTCGTTCTATCCTCCAATTTGAATCCGGAACCAATTTTGAATTGACCACGGTGATTCTCGCAGGTAATTGATCCCATGACATTTTCAAATTGCCCTTTGCCGGCATGATGAGAAATCACCGTGCATTCTTCATCAAGTGCGGTCTTTAATTTGAGAATTTGTGCGCTGCGTTTTCTTTCGTAAGGCGCATTAGGGTTACGAATCACGATGCCTTCGCCTTTTTGTTGTTCCACTTGTTGTAAGAATTGTTGAATGTGTTGTGAATTTTCAATGGGGATTTGTTCGATAATTTCGATGGGCGCCATTGGGTGTTGTGCTAAATAGGATTTTAATTGCGCTAAGCGTTCAAATAAATTGCCTTTGGCATCAGGCACATCAAACACATGAAGCTTTAGCTTATGCCAACCTTTATCCTGTTGAGAACGAACAATCGAGGAAATTTCCGTAAATTGATCACGTTGGCTAAATAATTCGCCATCAATGGCAAACGGCGGAAATTCCGCTAAAAAATCCTTTGGTGGCGATAGTGTTATTCCACCTCGAGTAAAAAGCTGTTTGCCGTCCCAATAACCACGGACACCATCCAATTTTTCACTCATTACCCATCCTGTCACATTTTGGTTTTTGTATGTCTCTAAAAGCATTAAGTCAGGTTTGTCTGCGTAACAAATGAGGTGAAAAAAGAAGAGGGTGAGAAAGAGGATAATTTGGCGCATAGCAGGTTCCATTAAATAAAAAGAACGTTATCGAAGCAATAAGCGTAGTGCGATGCGGTGTGTCATATTTTGCGATATGGATCGAAAATCAAAAGAAAGGTGATAAAAAATACGCCCTGTTTGGGCGTATTCGGCAAATCAAAGTGCGGTCGAAAATGAGATTATTTTTCTTTCCAATAACCGATCCACTCTTTCAGTAATTGCATATTTTTTGCCATCGCACCGGCTTGAGGCACAAAGTGCATCATGTTTAATCCGTAAGAGTCCGGAGTAATGCCTTCGCCTACGCTTGCCGGCAAGACATCAAAGCCTTGCTGTTGAAACAAGAGTTTTGCCCGTTGCATATGCCATTCATTCGTCACTAGAATGATTTTATGGATGCCTTCTTTCTCTAGTAATTGACGGGTATATAAGGCATTTTCTTTGGTGGTTAAAGATTTTTCTTCTAGCCATTTCGTCGGCACATTAAAGAACGTCTGTAATTCTTGGGCAGAAACCTTGCCTTCTGAGGCACCGGTCGGGCTGACACCGCTAATCAACAAGGGCAGTTGCGTTTCTTTTTGCAAATAAGCGGCGTAGCGCAAACGTTCCAGCTGTGTGGCAGAAGATGCCAGTGGCGCATAGAGTTCTTTGCTATCACGCACACCACCGCCCAATAACACAATGGCTTGTGCTTGTTTATAATCGTTTAAGGTTAAATGATCTTCGGTGACTAAGCTGTCTTTTAACGTTTGTGCCGTATAGGGAATGCTGACCAGATAGAGCAACACAATGCCGGAAAAAGCACAAAGGCGGCTTAGTGTTTTGTATTTAAAGACTGAAAATAAAAGCGAGAATAGCCATAAAATCAAAATATTAAATGGCGGTAGCATCATGGCGGTGATGAGTTTTTTTAGTTCAAACATAGTGTTAATAAACGTATTAATAATGATAGCGACATTGAATGATCGTTAAGTGCGTATCAGAAATATGATAAACAATTCGATGTTCTCTATCTATTCTTCTTGACCAAAGACCACTTAATTGATGTTTTAGCGGTTCAGGATCGCCTAACCCCTCAAAAGGGGTTCTGAGAATGTTTTGAATTAATTTATGAATGCGAGATAACACTTTTTTATCAGTTTGTTGCCAATAGAGATAATCATCCCAAGCGTTTTCTGTCCAAGCTAAAATCATTCTTGCAATTCTCGTTCAATGACGTTACCTGAATTTAATTGCTGAAGGGATTCTAATAATCGGTTACGGTTTTTAGGGCTACGCAATAAATAAGCCGTTTCTTCATAAGCAGCAAAATCTTCTAAGCTCATGACAACGGCATGTTTGCCATTTTGTCTGGTGATCATGACCGGGCTGTGATTCGCAACGACTTGGTCGAGTGTTGTGGCTAATTCCGCGCGGAATGCTGAATAACTGATGACGTTCATTGGTTGTTCCTTATACAAAAGTTGTACAAATTATTGCACAACAAAGAACCTGCTTCAATAACAATCCACAGGTAAAACGTGCGGTTTTATACTTCCCTTAAAGGGGGCAAATAACGTTCCGTGCGTGATTTGGTCGTGCATTAAGATGCACGCTACGCACGAAATCATGAATTACGCATTGAGGTTAATCATTCGTGCAACAAGTTGCACGCTACGCACGAAATTGTGAATGACGTATCGAGGTTTAATCATTCGTGCAACAAGTTGCACGCTACGTATGAAATCGTGAATTACGCATCGAGGTTTAGTCATTCGTGCAACAAGTTGCACGCTACGCACGAAATCGTGAATTACACATCGAGGTTTAATCATTCGTGCAACAAGTTGCACGCGATGAGGGGGAAATTCCTCCTATAATGAGAAAAAAGGCGTATTCCACGCCATTTTCTTATCGATAAAACGCAACAAAATCCAATGTTTTTGTCCATAAATTGGCGTAGCCGGTGTTTTTGCCGTAAGAGTTATCACAAACCACGTTTGGAATTTCCAATAGACAAGAAAAAATATGGCCGTGCAGGCGGGTGGTGGTGATGTTGTCATAACTTAGGAAGTTTTTGGCTACCCGTTGCACAATGCGTAAGGTATAGTTTTTCCAATATTGATGAACAAGATCTTTTAGCCAACTGATATTGTGTCGCTTGGCAAATTTTGCTAAACGCCAGCTTACTGCCAAGACGAAGTCATCCTGACCGGATAAAATGTCATCCCAATCTTTGATATGGCTGCCGGCAGGCAATTGTGCCGTAATATTTTTTTCAATATCGCTGGCTTCAATGTCTTTGCGTAAGAAATATAGCGATTGCCCGGTTTGGGTATTTTTTGTCGGTAACGTGCCGTACAGTTCATGTGCCATGTCTGGTGATAAATATACGTTTGGTGAAAACTGTTTAAAGGCATTTGCCGTTCTTTCATCACGTGCCAGCAAATGACAATCTTGATGCTGCATGAAAAGTGCGGCGGATTTTTCCAACGTTTCTTGGCTTTTATAGAAAAGGGTTTGTGGTAACACAATCACCCGATTATTCGGGAATGTCCGTATAATGGTTTCCCGTAAATTTTGGTGCTGTGGATAAAGATCGCCGAAATTACCACCGCCGTGTAATAAAATGGTGGTATTTGGTGTAATTTTCTGTTTCAGTTCTTCGATGTCCATATCGAATTCACTGCGTTTTAAGGCCACATGAATATGGTGATCCGTAAAAAACTGTTCTGTTCCGTGATAAATCAATAAATCGCCCACGTTTAAATGCAACGGGTAATCAAGATAAAAAACATCGTTTTTATCTTTAATTAAATCTGCAATCGGGGCTAACTTGTTTTTTAAATCAATGAGTTGTTGATTCATCTTTTCACTCTTTTTCTTAAATAGCTAAATAAAAAGTCTTTTTCAGTTTTGTTGAGTCCCATTACGAGAATCACTGAAATTAACACAACTTCAAGCAGGATAGCTTCTCCTACAAATTCTAAGAATGAGTAGGTTCGCTGTGTGTCCGAGAAATAAATTAAGCCTAATAATAAGGCGAAAACTAAGCTGATATTTGTTAAGTATGAGACAAATTCTTTGCGATTAAATTTAATTCTTTTGTTAATAAAGTAGAGACGATAAAGCTGCATCAAAAGTGCGGTGCAGAATTTTCCAATAAAGGCATAGACCGGATTGTAGCCTAAAGTAAACAGATAATAGGCAAGCGGCACGGTGCAAAGATCGATAATCGCCAAGATAACGTTGTATTGTTTAATGGTTTTTGAACCGATAGCCAACGCGGTCATCCAGAATGACCCCGCCATGGCACTGATGAGGGAACAAACAAGCGTGGCTTGTACGAGTTTATCGGTATATATTGGCACATGATCGCCCAGCCATAATGTCAGCAATGTGTGGCTGAAATACAACACCGGTGCAGATAAAATGGCGATTAAGTAGAAAGAATATTTTGAGGTGCCCAAGATTAGCTTTTTATTTCGCTCATAGTCTTTTGCCGCATAGGATTGCACCAGCTGCGGGTTAAACGCCACTTGGAAGTTGTTCACAAAACTATACACGGCGGTATCCACTTGCGTCGCAATGCCGACCGCCGCATTTGCGGCAACGCCGAAGAACAGGTTGGTCACCATATTCAGCCCTTGCGTTGATCCTACATAAGCGAGTTGTCCCACCAGCATCCAGCCGGAAAAGCTCATCATTTCTTTGGTGGTATGTAAATCTTTCTCAAAATGGAAACGGGTTTCCGTGTAGAAAGCCTTGCGTGTGAAACGAAAATAAAGGGTAAACACCAATAGGCTGACACACAACAACAAGAGGCTATAAGAAATCAGTTTGTCGTAGTGTTCGATATGCATCAAGATAAAGATCGCCGTCAGTTTAAAGGCGGTTTCAGCTAATCCCAGCCAGGCATAAAAAGCCATTCTTTCATGGGCAACAATCATGGCGTTAAAGGGCACTTTGATAATTTCAATCAAGGCAATGACCAAGGCGACCTGATAAACAATATTGGCCGCTTGCATACGTGCGGCAGGAATAATTAATTTATGGTTAAGGAACCACAGCCCAACGGTTTCTGCCAATACCACCACAACCAACATGATCAATAAGTGATTGAGAATACTGATGTTAAACACTTTATTAATGCGCTTGCTGTCGTTGGAGGCTTTTTCGACGTTAATGAAACGTTGTGTGGTGGCAGTCATGGTGCCGTTAAAGAAGGAGAATAAAATCACCACGCCCATGACAATGTTGTAGATCCCGAAATCTTCCACGCCTAATACGCGCAACACCACGCGTGAGATATACAGCATCGCGCCCATATTGAACAACATACGGACATAAAGAAAGAGGGTATTTTTAGCAATGGTTTTGTTGGACATCGGGAAAATCGAACTTGTGTTTTTGCCGTAAAATAGGTGGGGGATTATAGATTTCTTTAGTATAATCAGCAATCTTTTATGCAACTATTTCCCCTTAATAGCATCAAATGGGAAATGGATTTTAACTGAGATAATTATGAATAAATATTTGATTTCACTTGATAAAGATGTTCAGCGCCGTGAGCTGTTTTTTACTCAACCCGATACCGCCGATTTCGCAGTTTTTTCAGCGATTAATACCATGCAAAAAGAATGGGATGCGTTGGCAGAGGTGTTTAACCCAGCGAAGTTTGAACAGCATTATGGACGCAATGTCACAAAAGGCGAAATTGGTTGTACATTAAGCCATTTAGCGGTTTATCGTCAGATCGTAGAAGATCAAAATGTGGCAGAGAATGACTATGCATTGATCTGTGAAGATGATGCCTTGTTCAATGCAAATTTATCGCCAAAAACGACCGCACTTTTAACTGAAAAGTGTGATGCGGATATTGTATTAATTGGACAATCCAAAATTGCGGAATTTGACGATGTGGAATTAGAGATTAATTATCCAACCACCTTTTCTTTTTTACGTCAAACCGTTGGGGATGTTACCGTCGCGTATCCGTATAAAAGTTATTTTGCCGGCACGGTGGCATATTTAATTAAAAAATCTGCGGCACGTACATTTTTAAAACAACTTGAACAGGAAAAACCGTTTTGGCTTGCGGATGATTTCTTATTATTTGAAACGAAATTCCAGATTAATAACAATGTAGTTCGCCCGCTTGTGGCTATTGAAAACCCACAATTAGTGAGTAATTTGGAAGCCATTCGTGGTTCAAAATCCAATAATTTGGTGAAGAAATTAATGAAATATCCGCTCAAAAAAATCTTAGCGGTGAAAAAGAATTTAGGAAAATAACGTAAAAAATGACCGCACTTTTTAACCTTTTTTATCTTTACGATCCTTGGCTGTTCCATGTCGTACGAATGTCATTCGTCGCGGGCTTGGCAGCACTGGTTGTTTTGGCTTATCAGTACATTAAAAAGCAGAAACCACAAGGCATCATTCTGTCTTTAGACAGTCTTGCTGTTTTAGGCGGATTGATTGTTTTCAGTGTGATTCCGCTATTGCTTAATGGCACAAAAGATCTTTCTGTTATCACCATGTATGTGAAGGAATTGATTTTATTCTTATTAGGCGTGGGACTTTATAATGCGTTTTATGCCAATGCAAACGGACAACAACGAGTCGTGCGAGATTTGCAAATTGGCGTGGTGGTGCAGTTTATCGTAGGCGTGATTGGCTTACTGGGCGCGTCATTTATGATTGATTTCTTACTTTCAACCAATGCGGTGTTGCCTGCACGTTTTTATGGTTCAGAGCAGGAGTATCGCTTATATAACATCACTGCAACCGCCTTTTTTCAGCTGAGTTTATTCTATTTAATGCTGTTGCATTTTTTGCTGGCTTACAATGCTAAACATAATACGCTTCCAAGTGTTTTAGTGTTTTTTATGCTATGTATTGGATTGATTTCAGGGCGTACATTTCTATTATTATCGGTCGTGAGCATTTTTGTGTATTTCAAATGGCGTTATGTGCCATCGCTTATTGCATTTGCTATTTTGGTATTGTTATTGGCGTATTTCTTACCAGAAAATCCTTATGTGGCACATGCTTTAGAACCTGTGATCAATTTATTACACGGAGAAGGCTTTGTGAGTTCTTCAACGGATACGCTCATGAAAAACCATTTGTTTATGCCGACATTAAAACAATTTATTCAAGGTGACGGGATGTATATGACAGGGCAGTTGGAAGTCGGCCGTTATTATGGTCATACAGATTCCGGTTTCTTACGCCAAATTCTTTATGGTGGCCTGTCTTATGCTTTGGTGTGTTTTGCTGTGACTTTCTATTTTGTCCGCAAAGTCGCCTTAAATTGGTTTGATGGCAGTTGGAAATTTATCCTTTCTGCTTTCGTGATTTTAGCGTTCTGTAATATCAAAGCGGATACCTTTGCTTTCCCTGGCATTATGTTCGTTATGTTGATGTTCTTATCGCTTTTTGGCACTCACGGTAAACAACTGATTTTATTTAAACAAAAGGAGCCGAAAGATGTTTAGTATCATCGTGCCTTCTTATAATCGGAAAGACGAAATTCCTGCCTTATTGGAAAGTTTAACCAAGCAGAGTTCCTATAATTTTGACGTCGTGATTGTGGATGATTGCTCAAAAGAACCTGTTGCAGTGACACAATCGTATCCATTTGCAGTTAAAGTGATTCGTAACGAAACCAATCAAGGCGCGGCAGAAAGCCGTAATATCGGGGCAAGAAATGCCGATAATGAATGGCTGCTATTTCTTGATGACGATGATCGTTTTGCAAATGATAAATGTCAGAAATTAGCCGATGTGATTGCTGATCATCCCGATGTGAATTTTATTTATCATCCGGCTAAATGTGAAATGGTCAATGAAGGTTTTAGCTATGTGACAACCCCAATTGAGCCGCAAGAGATTAGCGTAGAGCGAATTCTATTGGCGAATAAAATCGGTGGTATGCCAATGATTGGGGTGAAAAAAGATCTGTTTTTAAAAATCGGCGGATTATCCACCGCACTTCGTTCTTTGGAAGATTATGATTTCTTGCTGAAACTTGTACAAGATCCAACGTTTAAAGCGTACAAAGTGGCAGAACCATTAACTTATTGTACCTTCCATACCAAGCGTTCAAGTGTTTCTACGGATACCACCAATACGCAAAAAGCGATTGATTATATCCGTGAACATTATGTGAAAATGGCAGAACAAGAAAAGCATTTTGCCATCAACGCACAATATATGTTGGCTTACCCACATATAATGAATTTATCCCGTAAAGCGGCTTTTTACTATTTTGAGATTTTTAAATTAACGAAAAGTATTAAGCAGCTAGTCATTGCCTTGGTAGTTTTAATTTCACCTAAATTGGCAATTAATTTGAAACGGTTTATGTGATGTTTGTGGGGCAGGCTTCATGCCTATCCTATGTCAAAATTGAATGTGTAAGGACAGACATAAAGTCTGTCCCTACGAAGACAAAGAGAAAAGAGATGAAATTTTCAGTTTTAATGTCCTTATACGTTAAGGAAAATCCACAATATTTAAGAGAATGTTTTGAAAGTTTAGTGGCTCAAACCCATCCAGCAGATGAGATCGTGTTGGTGTTTGATGGGGCGGTGACACCAGAACTGGAAGCCGTGGTTTCTGAATTTGAAACAAGATTGCCGCTTCATTTAGTGAAGTTGCCGAAAAACCTGGGATTGGGTAAAGCCTTAAATGAAGGATTAAAACATTGTTCACACGATTGGGTCTTTCGTATGGACACCGATGACATTTGTGTGCCGGAGCGCTTTGAAAAGCAAGTGGCATTTATTGAACAACATCCGGAAACGATCATTTTCGGCGGACAAATCGCTGAATTTGGTGACAATGTGAACGACATTGTGGCATATCGTCATGTGCCGACTGAAGCGCAAGAGATTGTAAAATTTACCCAAAAACGTTGTCCGTTCAATCACATGACGGTGGCGTATCAAAAAAGTGCGGTCATTAATTGTGGTGGATATGAAGATTTACAGGAAGATTATTACCTGTGGATTAAGCTTGTGGCACAAGGTCAAAAAGTGGCAAACTTGCCGGATATTTTAGTTTATGCTCGTGTCGGTAACGGCATGGTAGGACGCCGTCGTGGTTTAAATCAAGCGAAAGCAGAATGGCGTTTATTTAAATTGAAATATCGTTTAGGTATTCAAGGCTTATTTTCCGGCTTGTTTACGTTTGCCTTGCGCTTTGGTTCCCGTTTAGTTCCAACCGTCTTATTACAACGGATTTACCAAACATTTTTGAGAAAATAATATGATGAAATTGACAACCTTTTTAAAACTCTCTTCCATTTTGACCGCACTTTCTTTAGCCGGCTGTTCAAGTGATGTGACTTCCGCTGCATCGGGCAACGGAATTCATCGTGTGGATCTTCATGCGAGCTACAATAAACCGCGCACCTTAGAAAACTTTCAGGATTATGTAAATTTCTTGAAAGGTAAAGCCGCCGCAGAAGGCGTATCGGAGGCGGTATTGAAGGCGCAAAATAACATTAACTATATTCAAAAATCTGTGGATTTAGACGATCAACAAGCGGGACGAATTCGTAAACGTGATCCTAATGCACCGCCGGTGGTCAATCCCAATGGCACGACCAATTACTTAAATCGTGTGTTAACACAAAACAAAGTGGATATTGCGGTCTCAAAATATTGGGCGCAACTGCCGCAACTGGAAAAGGCAAGCCGACGATTTGGCGTACCGAAAAATTATTTGATGGCGTTGTGGGGTATGGAAAGCAGCTTCGGTCATTATCAAGGCAAGTATGACGTGTTATCTGTGTTGGCTACCTTAGCTTTTGATGGCCGCCGCGAAGCCTTATTCAGTAAAGAATTTATTGCTGCCATGAAAATGCTGCAACGGGATCATATCCAACGCCACCAAATGTTGGGTTCTTGGGCAGGTGCCATGGGGCAAACGCAATTCATGCCAAGTTCTTATTTGAATTATGCTGCTGATGGAAACGGCGATGGCATGAAAAATATTTGGACAGAACACTATGACGTGTTTGCCTCTATTGCCAATTATTTACACACCGAGGGCTGGAACCCAAATTTGCCTTGGGGCATTGAAGTGACCGTAAATCAACCGATTGATATGGCACTCTCCGGCACGGAAGAGGGGAAACAGCGTCGCTTAACCGATTGGCAAAATCGAGGTGTCAGCCTGAAATTCCAAACGCCGGAAACGCAGCAAAAATTGACCGCACTTTCTCAAACGGATCTGTGGTTGGTGAGACCGGATCGGGAATTAGGGCGAGCGTTTTTAGTGTCAAATAACTATCGCACGCTATTGCATTGGAACAAGTCGAATTATTTCGCAATCAGTATCGGTATGTTTGCCGATAGAATTCAACAACGTGTAGGCGAGTAACATAATTAAATAAGGAATGGATATGAAAGTGATGTCATTTAACATCAATGGATTAAGAGCAAGACCACATCAATTAGAAGAAATCATCGATAAATATCAACCGGATGTCTTGGGGTTACAAGAAATTAAAGTGGCGGATGAAGTCTTCCCTTATGAGTTGGTGGATCATCTTGGCTATCACGTCAACCATTTTGGTCAAAAAGGGCATTATGGTGTGGCTTTGTTGAGTAAACAGGCGCCGTTATTGGTGAGAAAAGGTTTCCCGACCGATGATGAAGAAGCGCAAAAACGCATTATCATGATTGACTTAGACACGCCATTTGGTCAATTAACAGTGATTAACGGCTATTTCCCACAAGGTGAAAGCCGCGAACATCCAACCAAATTCCCGGCAAAACAAAAATTCTATGCGGATTTACAACGCTATTTGGAACAAGATCACAATGCACAAAACCCGGTGATCATTATGGGCGATATGAACATCAGCCCATCTGATTTGGACATTGGTATCGGCGAAGAAAATCGTAAACGTTGGTTGCGCACCGGTAAATGTTCCTTCTTGCCGGAAGAGCGCGAATGGTATCAGCGTTTATATGCGTATGGCTTGGAAGACACCTTCCGTTATTTAAATCCGACAGTAAATGACAAATTCTCGTGGTTTGATTACCGCTCCAAAGGATTTGATGATAATCGCGGTTTACGCATTGACCATATTTTGGCAAATAAAGCGTTGACAGCGCATTGCGTGGATGCCGGGATTGCGCTTGATATTCGGGCGATGGACAAACCATCAGATCATGCACCTATTTGGGCGGAGTTTAAGTAATGCCATTAAAAAATCCTGAACAACATTGGCAAAATTACCGTACGGTTATCAACGGCAATATGGCCTCTTGCACCGTGAATTTAGATATTTTTGAACAATTTACCCCAGATAAATACAATAAAATTGTACAGGTTTCATTGCCTTACGAGGCGGATGAAAATACGATGCCGACGTTAGATGAACATCATCGAGTGGTTAAAGAATTATTCAAAATTTTGGTGCAAATTTCGGCGTTACCAGAATTGCTTTATGCTGGGCATATTTTCACGGAAGGCTATTTAAAGCTTTATTTTTATTGTGATGAAACCACCGCACTTTTCGATGTACTTGACCAATTTAAAGACGACATTGAGGAGATTACAGTGCAAGAGGATCCCAATTGGGATACCTACTTTGATTTTTTATTGCCATCACCGTTAGAAATGAAACTCAATATGACAGAAGAAATTTTGTCTATGTTGCTACAAAACGGCAGAGATCTTGCGGACACTTACCTTGTTGAGCATACCTTCCACTTCGCAGAAGAGCCACAAATGTTCCAGTTTATGGAAGAGGTCAATTTGAGCGATCTTTCCTACAATACGATAAGTTACAGTAGCGCTCCGATGATTTTTGAGGATGAAGATGACAACGAAGGGTTATATATCGTTAAAATCGAACAGGAAATGACGTTAGATAACGATGATATTTTCCGTTATGTGGAGCAGTTTGAACGATTGGCGGAAAAATTTTCCGGTGAATATGTAGGCTGGGAAAGCGATACGATAAGCCAAGGAAAGGTGAATTAATGGTGGTGAGGGATGTTTATAAATTTACGTAAAAAAAGAGGCATTCTTTTTTTTCAATGTTCCTGTATAATTAGTAGAACTTATAACAAAAAAGATGAGAAAAATTATGAAGAAAATTTTAGTTACCGGTGGTGCGGGGTTTATTGGTTCTGCGGTTGTTCGCCATATTATTGAAAATACACAAGACAGCGTGGTGAATGTCGATAAGCTTACTTATGCCGGAAATTTAGAATCTCTAGAATCTGTGGAGAATAATTTACGCTATACTTTTGAACAAGTGGATATTTGCGATGCCAAAGCATTAGCGCGCGTATTTGAACAACATAAGCCTGATGCGGTCATGCATTTAGCGGCAGAAAGTCATGTTGATCGTTCTATTGATGGGCCTGCTGCTTTTATTGAAACAAATATTGTTGGTACTTACACGTTATTAGAAGCCGCGCGTGCTTATTGGAATACATTAAGCAATGAGGGAAAAACAGCGTTCCGTTTTCATCATATTTCAACAGATGAGGTGTACGGTGATTTAGAGGGAACAGATGATTTGTTCACTGAAACGACACCTTATGCACCTAGCAGTCCTTATTCAGCCTCTAAAGCGTCAAGTGATCATTTAGTTCGTGCATGGCTACGTACCTATGGCTTACCAACAATTGTGACTAATTGCTCAAACAACTATGGGCCTTTCCATTTCCCTGAAAAACTTATTCCATTAATGATTTTAAATGCATTAGATGGTAAACCACTGCCTGTCTATGGCAATGGTCAACAGATTCGTGATTGGTTATTTGTAGAAGACCATGCCCGCGCATTATATAAAGTTGTTACAGAAGGCAAAGTAGGCGAAACCTATAATATCGGTGGGCATAATGAAAAAGCGAATATTGACGTGGTTCGCACTATTTGCCAGCTATTAGAAGAGCTTGTTCCAAATAAACCTAAAGGCGTGGTGAAATACGAAGACTTAATTACTTATGTAAAAGATCGTCCTGGCCATGATGTACGCTATGCAATTGATGCAGCCAAAATTGGTCGAGAATTAGGTTGGAAACCACAAGAAACTTTTGAATCAGGTATTCGCAAAACGGTAGAATGGTATTTAAATAACAAAAAATGGTGGACTCGCGTATTAGATGGCTCATATAACCGTGAGCGTTTAGGTAATTAATAATTTACAAGCGGTGAGTTTTTAAGGAAATTTATGAAGAATAAAATCTGACCGCACTTTTAAAGGTACACTAATGAAAGGTATTATTCTCGCTGGCGGTTCTGGAACACGCCTCTATCCGATTACTCGAGGAGTGTCTAAACAGCTTTTACCGGTTTACGATAAACCAATGATTTATTATCCGCTTTCTGTGCTAATGTTAGCGGGAATTCGTGATATTTTAATTATCACAACACCCGAAGATAACGACAGTTTCAAGCGTTTATTAGGAAATGGCTCAGACTTTGGTGTAAATTTACAATACGCAATTCAACCAAGCCCTGATGGGTTAGCTCAAGCATTTCTTATCGGTGAAGAGTTTATTAATGGTGATAGTTGTTGCTTAGTACTGGGCGATAACATTTTTTACGGTCAACACTTCAGTCAAATGTTGCAAGAAGCGGTAGCTCAACCTTATGGCGCAACGGTTTTTGGCTATCTAGTAAAAGATCCAGAGCGTTTTGGTGTAGTAGAATTTGATGAAAATTTTAAAGCGATTTCGATTGAAGAAAAACCCGCACAACCAAAATCTAATTATGCGGTAACTGGTTTATATTTCTATGATAATAGGGTAGTGGAATTTGCGAAACAAGTGAAACCATCCGCTCGTGGTGAATTGGAAATTACTACCCTTAACGAAATGTATTTAAACGATGGTTCGCTTAATGTAAAACTGCTCGGTCGTGGCTTTGCATGGTTAGATACCGGTACTCATGAAAGCTTGCATGAAGCGGCTTCATTTGTTCGCACTATTGAAAAGGTGCAAGGTTTGCAAGTGGCATGTTTAGAAGAAATCGCGTGGCGTAATGGTTGGCTTACTTCCGAAGAAGTGGAAAAACTTGCCAAGCCAATGGCAAAAAATGAGTATGGTCAATATTTGTTGCGTTTAATTAAGGAGAACAAATAATGGCAAAATTCCTCATTACAGGAGCGCATGGGCAAGTAGGCTATTGTTTGGTGCAACAACTACAAGGTAAACATGAAATTCTTGCTGTAGATCGTGATGAACTGGATATTACAGATGAAACTGCAGTTAAAAAAACGATTAAAAATTTTCACCCTAATGTGATTATTAATGCTGCCGCATATACGGCTGTGGATCGTGCAGAAACTGAAGTAGAGCTTTCTGAAGCCATTAATGTAAAAGGCCCAAAATACTTAGCGAAAGCGGCTAAGTCTATTGATGCAGCGATTCTACATATTTCGACTGACTATGTTTTTGATGGGCAGATTGAATGTAAATATAAAGAAACTGATACAACTGCTCCGCAAAGCGTTTATGGCAGAACCAAACTTGAGGGGGAGCAAGCCGTTGCAGAAACTAACGATAAATTTATTGTGCTTCGTACTGCTTGGGTATTTGGTGAGCATGGTAATAACTTCGTGAAAACTATGCTTCGCTTATCAAAAACTCGAGATACATTGAGTGTTGTTGCTGATCAAATTGGCGGACCGACTTATGCAGCTGATGTTGCAAGAGTACTAATTCATATTGCAGAACAAATTATTAAAGGCAAAAATATTGAATATGGTATCTATAACTTTACAGGTGAACCTTATGTTAGCTGGTATGATTTTGCGAAAGCAATTTTTTCTGAAGCAGTTTCACAAAAAGTACTCAAAAAGGCCCCAATTGTAAATCCAATTACTACTGCTGACTATCCAACTCCAGCAAAACGTCCGGCTAACTCACGCCTAGATTTAACTAAAATTCAGCAAGTTTTTGATATTCAGCCAAGTAATTGGCAAAAGGCATTGAAAAATATTAAAGCATATGTGGAGTAAATATGAGAGTTATTGATACAAAAATTCCCGATGTCAAATTATTAGAGCCACAAGTATTTGGCGATGAGCGTGGTTTCTTTATGGAAACCTTTCGCGATGAATGGTTTAAAGAAAATGTAGCAAACCGTACTTTTGTGCAAGAAAATCACTCTAAATCTGTAAAAGGGGTATTACGAGGTTTACATTATCAAACCGAAAACACACAAGGCAAATTAGTGCGCGTGGTGTCTGGTGCGGTGTTTGATGTGGCTGTGGATATGCGTGAAAACTCCCCTACATTCGGTAAATGGGTGGGGGAAGTGTTATCTGCAGAAAATAAACGTCAATTATGGGTACCAGAAGGTTTTGCACACGGTTTTTATGTGCTAACTGATGAGGCAGAATTTACCTATAAATGCACTGATTATTACAATCCAAAAGCTGAGCATTCTTTAATTTGGAATGATGAAACTGTTGGGATTGAATGGCCTTTAGAGGGCGAACCGAGTTTGTCAGCAAAAGATTTAGCTGGAAAAATTTTAAAGGATGCTATGATATTTAAATAAGATGTTGCTTATGAAATCTTTTATAAATCAAGTTAAATATATTGAATTATTGAGGCAGCTTGTTCTTAAGGATATTAAACTAAAATATAGAAGAAGTTATTTAGGCTATATTTGGAGTATTTTAAATCCTTTGCTGATGATGATTGTATTAACAGTAGTTTTTTCAAACTTATTTAAATTTGATATTCCTAATTTTTCAGCCTATCTGCTTACAGGGCAATTAATTTTTGGTTTTGTTTCAGAAGCGACTTCTAGTTCTGTAACAGCTATTGTTCATAATGCTTCTTTAATTAAAAAGACATATGTACCAAAGTATATTTTTGTTTTATCTAAAATAACAAGTTCATTAGTTAATATGCTGTTTGCAATGATAGCCCTAATTCTTGTAATGATTTTTACTCAAGTAGAAATTACATTGAATGTTTTATGGGTTCCTATAATTTTCTTAGAACTTTATATTTTTAGTTTAGGATTAGGATTAATTTTATCGGCTTCAACTGTATTTTTTAGAGATATTCAATATTTATGGGGTGTTTTTACTTCTATTTGGATGTATTTAACCCCTATAATCTATCCTGTGTCTATTATTTCTCAAGAATATCGTTGGTGGTATGATAACCTTAATCCTATGGTGAATTATGTTGAGCAATTTAGAGATGTAATTCTAAATAGTCAGAGTTTGTCAATAGAGTCTTTATCTCAAGGTTTTATTATATCGATAATTCTATTATTATTCGGCATTTGGTTTTTTAATCGTAAAGAAAATGAGTTTATACTTTATATCTAAATAATTATGAATGATATAGTGATTGAAGTGAAAAATGCTACAGTAAGATTTAATAAATCAGCTGAAAGTATTAGTGGTTTAAAAGAATATATTATTAAGATGTTAAAAAGAGATCTAATGTTTCAAGAGTTCTTAGCACTTAAGAATATTAATTTTACTGTAAAACGAGGGGAATCTTGGGGCTTGATTGGGAAGAATGGTTCAGGAAAATCTACCTTACTTAAATTAATTTCAGGAATTATCAGACCTTACCAAGGAAGTGTAACAGTCAATGGCTCTATTTCACCATTAATTGAATTAGGCGCTGGCTTTGATCTGGAATTGACTGCAAGAGAAAATATTTTTCTTAATGGGGCATTATTAGGCTATAGTAAAAGATTTATTGAATCTCATTTCCAAGAGATTGTTGACTTTGCAGAATTAAATGATTTTATTGATGTTCCTATTAAGAATTTTTCTTCAGGTATGTCTGCTAGATTAGGATTTGCTGTTGCAACAGTCCAGAAACCTGACATTTTGATTGTTGATGAAGTATTAGCTGTAGGTGATTTTGCCTTTCAACAAAAATGTAAAGAGAGAATGGAGAACTTGTTGAGTAATGGCACAACATTGCTATTTGTTTCTCATTCAATTGAGCAAGTTAAAGAGTTATGCTCTAAAGCTATTTGGATTGATAATGGTGAAGTTCGAGCTATTGGAGAAACTCATTCTGTTTCTCAAGAATATATGTCTTATATAACTAATAACTAAACTTAAGGAAAAAATGAAAAGATTAGCGATTTATTTGTTTTATGATCATGATGGTATCATTGATGATTATATCCCATATAAACTTGAAAAATTAAAAGAATTTGTTCAGGATATCTGGTTTGTATCAAACTCTGGATTAACTGTTGAATCACGTAAAAAAATCCAACATTGTACAGATTATATTATGTGTCGTGAGAACGTTGGGTTTGATGTGGGAGGGTATAAAGAAGCTATTGAAAAAATTGGCTTTGATAAACTTGCTTCATATGATGAAGTTATTTTCTTAAACTATACTTTTTTTGCTCCTATCTTTCCTTTTTCTGAGTTATTTGAATGGGCAGAAAATCAAGATGTCGATTTCTGGGGAATTACGGATCATGCAGAAGTGAGACCTAATCCATTTACTGGTCATGGAGTTATGCATAAGCATATTCAATCTCATTTTATTGCAATTAGAAGAAAACTATTAAAGTCCTATGAGTTTATTGAATATTGGAAAAATATGCCTTCTATTAATTCGTATTCAGACTCTATTAACTATCATGAATCTAGATTTACTCATTATTTTCATGAGAAAGGCTTTAGTTACAGTATTTATATTGATTCAGATGATTACTCTACTAAATATCCAACATTTAATGAAATTAATAATACTCTAAAAGCTCGATGCCCGATTCTTAAAAAACGGCCGTTCTTTCATGATCCTCTTTACCATGATTCAGAATGTTTATTTTTGAGACGCTCGTTAGAACTTATTGAATCAGAATCGGATTATGATACATCATTAATTTTTCAGAATATATTAAGAATTAGCAAACCTAAAGATTTAGCTACAAACTTATCTTTATTAAAGATTTTTGACTCAAGCAATGAAGTTGAACTGCGTAAGGATATAAAAATACTGGTTATTTTGCATATGTATTATGCGGATCTAATAGATGATTTGTCATCGTATTTAGATAATATTCCATGTTCATATGACTTACTCATAACTACAAGCTCAGAAGATAATAAAAGATCTTTGCTTAATAGTGAAAAAATTAAGAATAAAAACATTAATAACTTAGATATAAGGGTTGTTAAGGAAAATAGAGGAAGAGATATGTCTTCCTTGCTAATTACCTGCAAAGATAAGGTGTTATCTGAGGATTACGATTGGATCTGCCGTCTACATTCTAAGAAATCACCGCAGGCAGGGTTTGCAGCCTCTGAACATTTTAAAGAGATGATGTATCTAAATTTGCTAAAAGATAGATGCTATACATCAAAAGTAATTCATTTTTTAGATAGTAATAAAAATATTGGCTTTGCAATGCCTCCAATGTTACATATTGGATATCCTACTTTAGGTCATAGTTGGTTTGGTAATAAGATATATTCTCTTGAATTAGCTAAGAGATTAAAAATTAATGTACCGTTTGATGATTTTTCTCCATATACGGCATATGGTTCGATGTATTGGTTTAGACCTCAAGCACTAAAAAAATTATTTGAATACAACTGGAAATTTGAAGATTTTCACGCTGAACCAATGCCTATAGATAATACCTTATCTCATGGGTTAGAGAGAATATTAGCTTATGTAGCTCATGATGCTGGATATGTTGCTTATAATATAATGTCATCAGAAATGGCAGAATTAAATTACACAAAATTAGAGTATAAAACGCAGAGATTAGTAGGAAGTTTATCCAATGGTGATGTCCCACATCAAATTAGATTGCTTGAGTCGGCTAGATTGTTTGGTTTTTCTAATTCTAATTCTAATGGTGAAGGGCAAAGTTTTATAACAAAAAGTTTCTTAATTAATATTGTTAGATTAACCAAAATGCACGTTTTAGCTAATTATCCAAGGTTGGCCAATATAACGAGAAGTCCATATAGAAGAATTCGATTTTATTATCACCACTTAAAAGGAAAATTTAAAAAATGAGAATTATGGTAACTGGTGCAAATGGTTATATAGGTAGAAATGTAGTTAAAAATTTACTGAATAAAGGTCATAAAGTCACTGCAATACTTTTTGATGGGGAGATGCCTCATATTTTTTTAAATGGTGCAAAATTATTTTATGGTAATATTTTTTCACTATCACAAAATGAAAAATCTAAATTAGTTCAAGATTCAGAATGTTTGTTACACTTAGCTTGGCAAGCAGGATTTAATCACCGTGATCCTTCGCATTTAGCTAATGTAATGAAACATTATGAATTTTTAACATCTGTAGCAGAATTAGGTATAAAAAATATCTCTGTAGCAGGAACAATGCATGAGGTCGGATACTTTGTTGGACCTATTGATGAAAATACACCTTGTAATCCTAGAAGTCCTTATGGAATTGCAAAAAACTTCTTGCGCCAAGCGATGTTTGATTTTGCAAGTGTAACTCCAGAACTCAATTTACAGTGGTTACGTTTCTATTACATTACAGGGGATGATCGATTTAATAATTCTATCTTTTCAAAAATATTAAAAGCAGAAGATGAAGAGCAAGAGTTTTTTCCATTGAACAGTGGTGAAATGCTTTATGATTTTGTTGATATTGGAGAACTGTCAGAACAAATCGAAGAAAGAATTTCAAGCAAACAGTCTGGTATATTTAACTGTTGCTCAGGTAAACCAAAGAGCTTACGAACAGCAGTAGAAGAGTTTATTACAGTACATAACCTGAAAATTAAGCCTAAATATAACGTTTTCCCTGCTCGCCCTTATGATTCCATGGCTGTGTGGGGGAAAAAATAGGTAGAAATTTATGAAGGAAAAATTTTTCTATATTGATTTTATTAAAGTTATTTCTTGCATTGCTGTAATGTTATTTCATTTGGATATGCATTCTTTTTATGCAGATAATAATGCTCCGTTATTTTTTGGACTAAAATTTTTAGGAATGAATGTTGGTGATATCGCAGTATCTCTCTTTATTATATCTTCTGGTTTTGGTTTGGGGCTGTCAGCTAAAGAAAATTTTTCTCTAACCTCTTATATAAGAAAGCGGTTTCTAGCTATTTATCCTTCGTATTGGCTTAGTTATGCTGTTGTTGCGTTATTATTTATATTATTGAGTAAGCCAATAGGTGAAGGTGTTCCAGCTATTAAGTTCTTGTTAACAA
Organism: Aggregatibacter valvarum; assembly: GCF_980468985.1. Classification (NCBI taxonomy): domain Bacteria; kingdom Pseudomonadati; phylum Pseudomonadota; class Gammaproteobacteria; order Pasteurellales; family Pasteurellaceae; genus Aggregatibacter; species Aggregatibacter valvarum. The sequence continues at coordinate 923,905 of NZ_OZ413141.1, forward strand.
TAATCGGTTTAGATGGACTATTCCTTTATAAATTTCCTACTTACTACTTGGTTGGTGAATGGTATACTGGATATATGTTAATAACATATATGTTTTTTCCAATCTTATTTCTATATGGTTTAAAAAAGCCTTTGTTATCATTTCTCCTTTTAATAGGATTAGTTGTTTCTTTGCATATAAAATATGGGGCTATATTTGAAATGTGGGAACCAATAAACCCTCTGATGCGATTACCAGAGTTCTTTTTTGGTATTTGTTTTGCTCAAAATATTAGGAAAGACAAGTTACTAAGAGGAATCTTGACAGTTGTTGCTCTAGCTATCCTAGTAAATACATCAATTTTACTAGATAAAATACCATATCATTTTGTGCTTATTATGGTTGGAATTTCTTTCTTTATTATTATATCTAGCGTATTTGATGTAAATTTTATTCCTAAATATATGAGAGAACTATTTAGCCAGTTATCTCGTTACAGCTTTCTAGCATTTTTAGTTCATCATCAAATTTTATTACTTTTTTATAGTGCATTTGATGTCGCTCATTCAAATAATTTTGTGAAATTTTCTATATTAATAACTGTAATAACATTAAGTTTTTTTTATGGTTACTTAGTCTATCCATTAGTTAATTACATAACAGAAAAACTAAATAATTTACTCTTTTATCGAAAAAAAGAATCATATGGATAAAGCATTTCAATATGATGTAATTGTATGCACCTTCAACGGTGCATCTTTTATATCTTCACAATTAGAAAGTATTTTATCGCAAACCATTTTGCCTCAAAAAATTATTGTGTCTGATGATGGATCTTGTGATGAGACGCTTTCTATTGTCAGAAATACCTTTGCTAATGCTAATTTTACTGCTTATGACATTATGCAAGGTCCGAAAAAAGGCGTGATTGCTAATTTTTTGTTTGCATTAAAACATTGTGAGGCAGACTTTACCTTTTTATCGGATCAAGATGATATTTGGCATACTAATAAAATCGTTGCGTTTGCCAAGATTGCGGAAAAGCAAAATAATGCTATACCAACACTCATCTTTAGCGACGCACGTTTGATTGATGAACAAAATCACGAAATTGCGCCTAGTTTTTTTGCTTATCAGGCTTTAAGTGCCAAATGCTTAAGTGACGACTCGATTTTGTACAAAAACTGTGTGCAAGGTGCCGCCTGTATGATCAATCGTGCTTTACGTAATTTAGCACTAGATTCTTTATCCTATACTCAACTTTCTGAACTTTATATGCACGATTGGTGGTTGGCACTGTTAGCGCGCTATTATGGTGAAACACAATTTATAGATAAGCCTTTGCTAGATTATCGTCAACATTGCCAAAATCAAGTGGGAGTGTTTAACCATAAATTGCGTCTATTTTATTATTTTATTCGATTTAAGTCTTACTGGAAAAATATTCGTCAGGCAATCCGGCAAGTTAAAATGTTTGAGCAATTTGCTACACAATATGGCAAACCACATTGTTTACCTCCCTCTTCAAAAAGAGAGTACCAAAGTGTGCCAAAATTAAAGCAGTGGCTATTATCTCTTTTGGTAAAATAAGGAAGAAGAATGACTGCTCTTTCGTTTGCATTATGCGTACCAACCTACAATGCGGGCAATCAATGGCAGGATTGGGTTCATGCCTATCAATCTCAATCCTTGAAAGCCAGTCAAGTGATTGTAATTGATTCCTCTTCTTTTGATGAGACAGTCAAATTATCAGAAGAGGCAGGGTTTTGTGTACATTCGATTTCACTATCGGCGTTTAATCACGGGGGAACGCGCAATCAAGCGGTCAAATTTTCGGAAGATTTTGCAGATATTGTGGTGTTTATGACCCAAGATGCAATTTTGGCATCTTCTGATTCATTGGTTAATTTACTTGCGCCTTTTTCCGATCCTAAAGTGGCTGCTGTTTGTGGGCGACAGTTACCACATCATAATGCAACACCGTTAGCCGCTCATGCCCGTTATTTTAACTATCCGTCTGAATCAAAAGTGAAATCTCAGGCGGATATTTCTATACTTGGAATAAAGACAGCATTTATGTCAAATTCTTTTGCGGCTTATCGCCTATCCGTTTTTGAGGAATTAGGTGGATTTCCGGATAATACTATTTTAGCGGAAGATATGTATTTAACGGCAAAAATGATTTTATCGGGGTATAAAGTTGCCTATTGCGCGGAGGCAACAGTATTTCACAGTCATAACTATACATTAAAACAAGAGTTTCAACGTTATTTTGATACTGGTGTATTTCAGCGTGATCAGGCATGGATCCAACAAACCTTCGGTAAAGCAGCCTCGGAGGGGAAAAAGTTCGTGCTTTCGGAATTAAAATTTCTATCTAAAAATGCACCGCACTTATTACCTAAAGCGCTATTATCAACATTTGCCAAATGGGTTGGTTTTAAATTAGGTTATCATTATAAAAAGCTACCTTATGCATGGTGTAGGTGGCTAAGTATGCACAAGGGATATTGGAAAAAATGACAAAGGTGCAATATTCAACGCCTCTCATCAATAAGGCAAGTTTAATTCTGACAGATTGTTGTTCGTTTGTTTTTTCGATTGTTGTTGGTTACTGGCTTTCTCCGTTAGATGATTTTTCTCGCGATGTCTTAGAATTTAAAGGATCTATTTATCGTGTCGGGTCTTTTATACTCGCTATGTTGGCTTGTATTGTAATTCTTTGGATATTTTATCGCCATTATACATATAGAAAGCCATTTTGGGATGAATTGAAAGATATTTATTTCTCTATTTTTGTTATTTCTTTTATTAATTTAGCATTATTAGTTTTTGCTAAGATTCATGATCCCACCGAAACTTGGATATCTGTCTATATCGTATTGTTCCTTTGCTTTCCAATTTTTCGTTTTTTTTGTAAGAAAATCCTGAAAATAATGAAATTATGGGAAATGCCCAGTGTCATTATCGGCACAGGGGGTAATGCATTTCGTGCTTACAAAGCTATTCAGCAAGAAACCAATTTAGGTTATAAAGTAAACGCGTTTGTATCTGACCAGAAAATAGGGGTTTTTGCTAAGCATGTCGATTTTATTTCTGAGCAAGTGTTTTTGACACAATTAAATCATTATGAAAAAGTATTTATTGCTTTAGAGAGTAATGAGTCGGACTTATTGGCTTACTGGGTAAAAAAACTGTCTGCTTTGAATTTTCGTAATGTATCCATTATTCCTGCATTACAAGGTATTCCTCTTTATGGTGCAGAAATTTCACATTTCTTTAGCTCAGAAACAATTGTATTACGTATTCCAAATAATCTTGCCAAACGTTCTACTCGCTTTGTAAAACGTTCTTTTGATATTATTGTTTCTGGGGCGCTATTATTTTTGCTTGCACCGTTATTCTTCTGTTTATTTTTAATTATTCGAAAAGATGGCGGAAATGTTGTTTATAGCCAAGTGAGAGTGGGTCGTAACTGTAAGACATTCAAATGCTATAAATTCCGTACAATGGTTGTGGATTCACAACAAGCTTTGAGAGACATCTTGGCAAGAGATCCTGAAGCTCGTCAGCAGTGGAATAAAGAATTTAAACTTAAGAATGATCCTCGCATTACACCAATAGGTAATATTTTGCGTAAAACCAGTCTTGATGAATTACCTCAATTATGGAATGTGTTTAAAGGTGAAATGAGCCTGGTTGGCCCCCGTCCTGTCACAAGGTTAGAGTTGAAGTACTACGGAGATGATCTTATTTATTATAAAATGGTCCGACCGGGCATTTCTGGTTTATGGCAAGTTAGTGGACGTAATGATGTAGATTATTCTACTCGGGTTTATTTAGATGCCTGGTATGTAAAAAATTGGTCTTTGTGGAATGATATTGTCATTCTCGCTAAAACGGTAAATATTGTATTGAGACGTAAAGGGGCCTATTGAGCTATTGTGTAACTTTTTTGTGTTTAGTTTAATTATTTTTTTAGGAAAAACTTATGAAAAACATCGTTATTGTCGGTGGGGGAGCCGGTGGTTTAGAGCTGGCGACTTATTTAGGAAATAAATTGGGGCGTAAAAAGCGTGCAAATGTGACGTTGATTGATCGTAACCAAACGCATTTATGGAAGCCGTTATTACACGAATTGGCGACAGGTGCCTTGGATGATGGGGTAGAGGCGTTGAGTTATCGTGCGCATGCGCATAATCATCATTTCCATTTTGAGCAAGGGTCTATGGTGGGGTTAAATCGTCAACATAAATATGTAGAACTTGCGCCGGTATATGGTGAAGACGGCGATATGATAGTGGTTTCCCGTCGTATTCCTTACGATTATTTGGTCATTGCTATCGGAAGTAAATCGAATGATTTCAATACGAAAGGTGTTGCGGAGAATTGCATCTTTTTAGATAGCCCGGCACAAGCGATGCGCTTTCAACAGAAAATGTTGGAATTATTCTTAAAATTCCGTGAAAACCAAGCGTTGGATGATATTGGCGAAGAAGAAAGCAAGCAGCAATTAGCCGAGGACGGTCACATTAATATTGCGATTGTGGGCGCCGGTGCGACGGGTGTTGAGCTGTCTGCCGAGCTATATAATGCCGCAGAGCATCTGTCTTCCTATGGTTATGGCGAAATTGACAGCAGTCGTTTAAAAGTTACCTTGATTGAGGCAGGTCCTCGAATTTTACCGGCTTTGCCTGAACGCATTTCTAATGATGCAACAGAAGAATTAAGCAAGTTAGGTGTAAAAGTAAAAACCAATACCATGATCGTCGAGGCAGATAAAAAATGCTTGATTACCAAAGATGGTAGCCAAATTCCGGCAGATTTAATCGTGTGGTCAGCAGGTATTCGTACATCGTCGATTACTCAAAACTTTGATGGTTTAGAGATTAATCGAATTAATCAATTAGTTGTGAAGAAAACCCTGCAAACGACAGAAGATGACACGATTTTTGCCATGGGCGATTGCTGTTTCTTTATGCAAGATGATGGCAAGCCTATTCCGCCGAAAGCGCAAGCGGCTCATCAAATGGCCAGTTTCTGTGCGAAAAACATCATTGCCTTATTTGAAGGGAAGCCGCTGAAAGAATTTAAATATAACGATAAAGGATCGTTGGTTTCATTATCCGAATTTACCGCATTTGGTGCATTAGGTGGCAAATTAACCGGTGGTTCATCGATGACCATCGAAGGTAAAATTGCCCAATGGATGTACGTTTCCCTGTACCGTATGCACCAAGCGGCTTTGCATGGGTGTTTTAAAACCGGCTTAATTATTGTGGTCGGCCGTTTAAATCGCTTCTTGCGTCCATCCTTAAAACTGCATTAATTCAAACGCGTCTTTAGGTTAGCCTGCGGCGAAATGGCAGGCTAATTTGTCGTTGTCTCTTCCTGCGGTAAGTCTTTACGAAAAGACACCATCAGTTGGTCGATTTTGAAATTCTCGGTGTCGATAATTTCAAATTTATAGCGATCGAACAACACGAAATCGGTTTTTTTCGGGATTTTGCGTAGCATATACATCATAAAACCGGCGATCGTTTCGTAGTTCTCGTCATGCGGGAAGGCTTCAATATCCAAGGCGCGTTTCACATCTTCCAATGGGGTCGCGCCATCAATAAGCCAAGAATCTTCATCACGGCGAATAATTTGTTCTTCTTCATTGGAAACCAATTCGCCCATCACAATGCTCATTACATCATTTAATGTCACAATACCCACAACCAGAGCATATTCATTCACAATAATGGCAAAATCTTCTCCGGTAGATTTGAACAGTTCCAACACTTCATATAAAGACAGCGTGTCCGGCACGAATAACGGTTTGCGTAATAAGCGATGATCAGTTACCTGCACTTGTTCTTCTTTTAAGAATAAGGTGAGCAAGCTGTGCGATTCCACATAGCCTAGAATGTGATCTAAACCTTTATCGCAAATAATTAATTTAGAGTGAGAGTTTTTTGTCAGAGTATCCAGCACCTGTTGACGATTAAAAGTGCGGTCTAAAAACACAATGTTTTCGCGCGTGGTCATGGTAGAGGTTACCGTGCGCTGTTGCATATCGAAAATGTTCTCGATGAGATAATGTTCTTGCGCTTTTAGCACACCGGCCTCAGCACCGGCATCTACCACGGCGACAATATCTTCCGGCGTCATGCTTTCTACTCGCACCGTAGAGATTTTAAATAGACGGAAAATGACATTCGCTAATGAATCGAAAATCCAAACAATCGGCTTCAGCAGGAAAATGCAAACTTGCATAATACGCACCGTGCGCAACGCCATTGCTTCAGGATTGAGCAGCGCCAAGCGTTTTGGCATTAAATCTGCGAATAAAATAAAAGAAGCCGTGACAATGATAAATGCCAGCCACGAAGCGGCACTTTCCGCCCAAGGCGCATCCGTGTATTGATTAATGAAAGCTTGTAAATAGACACGAATTGTCGCTTCGCCAATCACACCGCCAAGCACGGCAACCATATTCAAACCAATTTGTACGACCGTGATAAAACGCCCCGGTTGTTCTTGTAATTTCAATACCAACGCCGCTTTGGTGTTACCTTCGTTCACCATGTTTTGCAATTTAATGCGACGTGCGCCCGCCAAGGAAATTTCAGCGGAGGAGACGATAGCACTGATAATAATCAGCAGAATTAAAATGAAAATAGCAGACCATAAACTCATCATATTTTGACTCACTCTGACCTAATGGGAAAAATGATTGGATTGTATCATAACATCATGAAACACAAGAAATCGGTTGAGGGTTTTGTCAGCTTAGGCGGAGAAGAACAATGTGACGAATATGCAATGGCATTCGCGGAGCGCGTTTAAACGTACATAATCAGAAAAATAAAGCAAATTCGAATAAGAATGAATAGGACGAATAACAATCCGCATGTAAAACGTGCGGTTTTTAGGCTCCCCTATAAGGGCCTATACTTCACAAGTCCCTCAAGGGGCTTGTGAAAACCGGTAACTGTGTTTATTTTCATATCACTATTTTAGTGAATCGTAGCGTGCAACTTGTTGCACGAAATCATGAGTGCCCGAAAGCGTTAAATAACGTTCCGTGCGTAATTTGGTCGTGCATCAAGATGCACGATACGCATGAAATCGTGAATTATGCATCGAGGTTAATTATTCGTGCAACAAGTTGCACGCTACGAGGGGTTAAATAATCGTCCTATATGTTGAATTTTGGTTGTCAGCCTTGTCAATTATATAGCGAGGATTTTTTCTGTTCATCGCTTAAGCTATTTGGCTCCATATGCATAGCGTATGGTTTTTATAACCAGACTTTGGTTGGCTATAAATAAAGACAAAGTGCGGTGAGAAAGTACAACATTTTTTCACCGCACTTTGATGTTTAAAATTCACAATCTTTTTGTGTTTTACAGCGAGAAAAAAGCCACTTCAAACCATCTAATAAAGCAGGCATGACACTGGTCATATGGGTTTCTTCAGGATAAATTTTACTCACAACGGATAGCTTATCATTAGGTAGTGCATTCAGTTTTTCCGCTAAATTGTTGACTTGTGTCACCATGGCGCGCTGATCTAGCTGCTTTTGTCGTTGAGGATCTTGTTTCATATAGGGCGCCAATTTTTGTTCATATTCCCCAGCGGTGAAACGCACGCCAATATTCTCTTTTATGTTTTGCAGATGTTCGGAAAATGCAGGAAAATCTTGCAAAATCCGTTGTTGATTCCACCAGATTGAAGGGCTGGCGATAAGATAGTTGCGGAATCCATTCGGGTGATTAAACAAACTATATAAACTAAATAAGCCGCCATAAGAATGTCCGAAAATGTTTTGTTGCGCCGCGTTAATTGAAAAACGGCGATGTAAATCCGGTGCTAATTCTTTCTGAATAAAGCGATAAAAATTTTCTGCACCACCAAATTTTTTATTGGTTTTATCGCCGGTATTATCGTAACGTTCTGACGGCGGCGTATAATCTTGCGCGCGTTCTGCTGGATTAAGAAGTTGAGTATTCGGGTAGCCGATGCCGACGATTAAAAATGGCACGGCATTGGTTTCTTGCGCGCGCGCCATCATGTTTTGCGCCATGCTGGCAGCCGCCGGAAAAAGGGCATCGCCATCTAATACATAAAGGACGGAATAGCCGATATGCTTTACTTCTCCAACAGGCATCACCTGAATGCGATAATCTTTTTTCGTAAATTGGCTGTGAAGCACATATTCTTGCGCATTAGGGATGATCGCCGGTTCTAAATTGCCGGCAGAAGTCGCTTGATGCCCCTCGGCAAGATTAAAGAAGACACCACAAGAAAGTGCCAATAATAACGGTTTCATACGTGTTCCTTTGTGAGATTTTTGCGCTAGCGTAGCAAAATGATCTGCCCCCCAAAAGTTGGACAGGTTAGTTAACTTAAATATTGAGCTCGGTATTGCACCGGGCTCAATCCTTTGAAAGCAAGTTTAATTCGTTTTTGGTTGTAATACACTAAATATTCTTCAATTTCAGCCTGTAATTCAGCGATTGAATGATAAGTCCGTGAGTAAAAACACGCTGATTTTAGTATCGCAAAAAAACTTTCAATCACCGTATTATCGTAGCAATTTTCTCGGCGGCTCATACTTTGAACCGCTTTACCTTCCAACATCTTTACCCATTCCGCCGAGCCATACAATACGCCTTGGTCGCTATGAATAATCGGGCATTCTGTCGGTTTAATCCTACTAAGCCCTTGTTCTAACATCTTTTTTACCAATGAAAACTTCGGGCTTAACGATTTTTCTGGCCGCACTTTTTCTTTTACGCCATTTAAATTTTCGTTAATTTGAAAAAATAATGATATTTTGTTAGTATAAGTTTCGTATTTGGAAACAGTCCACTCAAATCCTACTGAGCGTTTCCTTCAAAATCGCACCTCTCCGTGCTATCATTTGCGATGGTTCCATCTCACCATTTAGGGCTTAAGGCCTTATTTTATTTAATCTGATTTTATTTTTATTCACTTAATTTTTAAGGGGGAAGCGTTGTCTTTATCTAAATTTATGGAAAAGCAAACGTCGTTCAATCCTTTAGTGATTGGTGTAACGTTATTTTTTGTGGTGTTACTCGTTGCGATGATTTTAATCGCTCCAGAACAAACGCAAACTTTATTAAATACCGCCAAATCGGGCATTTTTGCCAACTTTAGTTGGTTTTACGTCTTAGCATTCTCAGTGTTTTTGGGCTTTTTAGTCATTTTATCAGTCAGTAGCCTAGGTAATATCAAATTAGGCAATGATGAAGAAGAGCCTGAATTCGGTTTTCTCTCTTGGTTGGCAATGTTATTTGCTGCCGGCATGGGTGTAGGGTTGATGTTCTTTGGTGTCGCAGAGCCATTGACGCATTACTTATCTGATATTACCACAGGTAGCGCAGAGCATAAGCAACAAGAAGCATTGTTACACACCTTATTCCACTGGGGAATTCATGCCTGGGCGGTGTATGGCACGATTGCGTTGGCATTGGCTTACTTTGGATTCCGTTACAAATTACCTTTGGCATTACGTTCTTGTTTCTATCCGTTATTGAAAGAGCGTATTAATGGCAAGTTAGGTGATCTTATCGACATTATGGCGTTACTTGCCACCTTATTTGGTGTTATCACGACATTAGGTTTTGGTGCATCACAATTGGGTGCAGGCTTACATCAATTAGGTTGGATTAGTGAAAATAGCTTCAGCTTACAAATGGTTGTGATTGCTGTGGTAATGAGTTTAGGGACATTTTCCGCGATTTCTGGCGTAGGGAAAGGGGTAAAAATCTTAAGTGAGTTGAATTTAACACTCGCTTTCTCTTTGTTGATTTTCGTCTTAGTGGCGGGACCGACACTTTATTTGTTATCAGCTTTTAGCGACAACATCGGAACGTATCTTAGCAACTTAGTAAAATTAAGTTTCAAAACCTATGTGTATGAACAAGAACATACAGACTGGTTTAGCGGTTGGACAATTCTGTATTGGGCATGGTGGTGTTCTTGGGCGCCATTTGTCGGTTTATTTATTGCTCGTATTTCGAAAGGGCGTACAATTCGTGAATTTATTTTCGGCGTGTTGGTTATTCCTAGCATGTTCGGTATCTTGTGGTTTACCGTATTTGGTAATACAGCCATTTGGTTGAATGATGGTGAAGCTGCAGGTACGTTAGGGCAAATGATTTCTTCGCCTGAAACGTTGCTCTTTAAGTTCTTAGATTATTTACCGCTTTCTGGCGTGACGGGCTTAGTGAGTTTGGTGGTGATTTCTTTATTCTTTATCACCTCAGCAGACTCCGGTATTTATGTATTAAATAACATTGCATCACGCGATAAAAGCCTTGCAGCACCTCGTTGGCAGGCCGTGATGTGGGGCATATTAATGTCAGTTGTCGCCATTGTTTTAATGCAATCGGGTGGTTTGGCTAATCTACAGGCAATGACACTATTAGTAGCGTTACCTTTCGCCATGTTGATGTTGTTGATGTGTTTTAGTTTATGGAAAGGCTTGAATGCGGATAAAAAATATTTTGATACCAAAGTTAATCCAACCAGTATTTTCTGGACGGGGGATAAGTGGAAAGAACGTTTGGAACAAATGATGAACCAAACGCAAGAAAAAGATATTTTACGCTTCCTTAAACATACGGTATTACCGGCTATGCGTGAGCTACGCCAAGAATTAATTGGTAAATATGAATTGAGTGTACAAATTAACACGTTATTTGAACAAGATGAGCCTGCAGTGGAATTGGTCATTCAAAAAGAATCGATGCGAGACTTTATGTATGGGGTGAAATCTATCGGTCGTGAGGTGTCAGAGCAATTAATTAATGATGATAACTTGCCACATATCCAGCATAGTATGACTTATGAGCCATACACCTATTTCTTTGATGGACGAGTGGGTTATGATGTGCAATATATGGATCAAGATGAATTAATTGCCGATATGTTGAAACATTATGAACGTTATTTAAGTTTGCTAGATGATGTTGGTCAAGAATTGATGGCACACGAGCAAACAGAACTGGCTGAATAATAAGACTAAAGTGCGGTTAAAAATCCTCTAAATTTTTAACCGCGCTTTGATCTGCCTCCCCAAAAAGTTGGACAGGTTAGTTAACTTAAATATTGAGCTCGGTATTGCACCGGGCTCAATCCTTTGAAAGCAGGTTTAATTCGTTTTTGGTTGTAATACACTAAATATTCTTCAATTTCAGCCTGTAATTCAGTGATTGAATGATAAGTCCGTGAGTAAAAACACTCTGATTTTAGTATCGCAAAAAAGCTTTCAATCACCGCATTGTCGTAACAATTTCCTCGGCGGCCCATACTTTGAACCGCTTTACCTTCCAACATTTTCATCCATTCCGTCGTGCCATACAATACACCTTGGTCGCTATGAATAATCAGGCATTCTGTCGGTTTAATCCTACTAAGCCCTTGTTCTAACATCTTTTTTACCAATGAAAACTTCGGGCGTGTCGCAAAGTTATAGGCAATAATTTCTCGGTTAGCCAAGTCCATCAACGGTGAAAAATAAAGCTTTTCTTGCGTAAAATGGAATGAATACCTAACGCATTCATTAGTCTTAACACCGTCTTATGATTCAAGTGGAAACCCATTTGGCGTAATTTAAACGTCATGGGGCGATAACCATCTCGGTTTCTGCTCTTTTTGTACAGCGATAAGATAGTCTCTTTTACCTCGTGATAATTTCGCTTAATCTCTTTATAGTAAAAGCTTGAACGAGGCATTTTAGCCACACGAAGTAAATCATTTAATGCGTAGTTTGGCTTCAATCTTTCAATGATTTTTCTTTTTTCTGTCGTTGTTTTTGACGGTCGAGCGCCTCCAACTCCTTTAGGTAAGCGATCTCCGCACGCGCCAAGGCGAGTTCTCGTTGTAACTTTTTAAACGCTTTAGGTGAAAAGTCTGTTGTTTCCGGGATTTCAATGTCTTTCTTTTTCATTATAGCCAGGCAAAGTCTGGCTATAAAAACCATACGCTATGCGTATGGAGACAAATAGCTTAAGCGATGAACAGAAAAAATCCTCGCTATATAATGAACAAGGCTGACAACCAAAATTCAACATATAGGAGGATTATTTACCCCTCGTAGCGTGCATCTTGATGCACGACCGAATCACGCACGGAACGTTATTTAACCCTTTCGGGCATTCACGATTTCGTGCAACAAGTTGCACGCTATAATTCACTAAAATAGAGATATGAAAATAGACATTTCCGAGTGAAAGGATTTTTTGTCAGCATCGTGGGCTTAAATACAAAAGTTATGAAGATCTATATAAGGAATCAAGAAAAAGAAGATATGGTTCAAGATAATTTATCAACGGAAGAACATATTGACCCCTTTAAGGGGTAGTCAAGGAAGTAATTAGACACGGTTGTCAGTTTTCACAAGCCCCTTGAGGGGCTTGTGAAGTATAGGCCCTTATAGGGGAGCCTAAAAACCGCACGTTTTACGTGCGGATTGTTATTTTTGACTTCACTATTTTCGGGGTTTGAAGGTTTGTATGAGGCGATTTTACGCCATCAAGCCCTCTTTCCCGAAATGCTTTTAGCCAATAAATGACGAGCGCATGGGAAATTTGATGAAGTTTAGCCACCTCACGGATACCATACTCCTGTTCGGTGACGAGTTTGATAATTTTCAAACGAAATTGATAAGAGTAGGATATAATCTGCACCTCAAAATAGGTGTCCAGGTTTTCGGGTGCAGATCACTTAAGCCGATTATTTATCTAATTGAACGGGAAAAAATAAGCTCAATGGTCGTTTTTTCACAATTTGACAAACTTCATGCCAAATTGCCCACCAGCTGTCAATTTCCGTATTTAAAGAGCGCAGTGCGACCCAAAGTGTCAATGAAAAACTGACTATTAAATTCACTAAACCAATCAGCAACACAAAAGCAATGCATTGTAAAAAGAATGGATAGGCAAATTGTCCACTGACTGCACTATATCCTAAATTCGCTGATGAAAATGCAACATGACGAATATCTAACGGGAGATGAGTTAAATATCCCACTAAACCGGTAAGCCCAAGTAACATACCAAAACAGAAGTTACCAATAAGCGAACCATAATTCTCATGCATATAATTAGCAAATTTAACGCGAGACTTCTCAGACATCAATTTTTTTAATAACGGATGTTGTGCTAAACGCATGCGCATATTCAAATAATTGCTACGATTATCAAAATAGCCAGAAATAATTCCGGAGCAGAATAACCATACACCTGCAATAGCTGCGAACCATAAAGAACCATCTAAAGGATCAATACGGTGTAATTGATAGGCTATTTTCTCTGAATTCATCAATGGCTCACCTGTTTGATGTTGATAAACAAAAGCAATTAATGCCGCTAATCCCATAGCAACTACTACATTGCCTAAAACGGCCACGCTTTGGGAACGAAATACATCCACTAATAACTGGGCTAATTTCATATTTAATGTTTTGCCTTGTGGATTTTTCTCTACTGCCTCAGCAAAACGAGCAGCTGTCATGGCTGGCTGTTTGGTTGCAACCGTGAAATGCAACATAAAGATCACCATAAAACCGAAGCCGTAATTTAAACCTTCGGCAAGACCTTTCCAGACTTTATCATCAATAATGCTGCCTAAATAGGTTTTAAATAGCGCCATCAGTGCAATTAATACACCACCACCTGCCGCAGAATAAAACATTGCCCAGTACTCTTTTTTATCTCGCGTAATGTAATGCTCGCCATGATCGCCCGCATTTTGGGTAATGCTACGTGAAATTAATCTTGAGCTTTGTTTCCATAATCGGGTGATGCTATGTTTTTCTGCTGCTGCGCGGGCAAAACAGCCGGTTAATAACAATATTCGTCGTGGTAAATAGCGATTTGAAACAAAAATCGCCATCAAGGTTTCTAATCGTTCTAAGGTCTGAGAAAGACGCTCCAATAAATAAGCTGTATTTAAAGAAGAGCCCACCACTGCCCCACGATTTTGCAAACGCTCAACCAGTCTTTGACATTGGCTAAACATTACCTGTAAATGGCTATTATCAAAAACGGTTGATTGGCGACGCGCCTGTAACCAATTCACCACTTCATGATGCAATGCCACAAAAGGGGAATCAGCATTCAGCAGAGAGGGTTCCATTCGCATCAGTTCAGGATCCATATCTTCAGCCGCAATCCAAATTGAAAGCATTTCAATGGCAAATAATCCTTCACTTTCAATATGGTTTCTTAAACGTTCACGATCTTTTTGTTCTGTATAACGGGTTAAAACGCCAAATACGCCTCGCCACGTTTTTAAGGGAACGGCATCAATCCAGCGGGCATCATTTTTATCACTGAACAATAAATAAAAAATATCACGTAAATCATTAATATCTTTAAAAGAGGGGTTAAAACGCTCATAAATACGCGTTTTCATCTCCTGTCCAAAACCGCCACGTGTAAGAATACCGCTACTAATAAACAAGGGGTAAAGGCGTAAACCACATAACCAACCACATAATAATTTCGAAACAGAACAGCCTAATTCTTTATCGTTCTTTAAGATAAACTTAAACAAATGCAAGGTCGGAGAAATTTTTTCTGTGGGGCTGCTACGTAATAATTGGCACAAGCCCTCCACGAGACCAAAGGCATCGTTTTCCGCCACTTTGTTACGCAAAAATTGCGGTAAGGTATCGATTTTAATCATGAGCTTCCCCCTCATATCGTTTATATTCAAAAGCGTGACATTATACAGCGCTGTTGGATAAAGTAAAAATTAGCGGAAAAAGCGATCTGTCCCCCAAAAAGTTGGACAGGTTAGTTAACTTAAATATTCTTCAATTTCAGCCTGTAATTCACCGATTGAATGATAGCTCCGTGAGTAAAAACACTCGGATTTTAATATCGCCAAAAAGCTTTCAACCACCGCATTATCGTAGCAATTTCCTCGGCGACTCATACTTTGAACCGCTTTCCCCTCCAATATTTTCACCCATTCTGCCGTGCCATACAATACGCCTTGGTCGCTATGAATAATCGGGCATTCTGTCGGTTTAAGCCGACTAAGCCCTTGTGCTAACATCTTTTTTACCAATGAAAACTTCGGGCGTGTCGCAAAGTTATAGGCAATAATTTCTCGGTTAGCCAAGTCCATCAATGGTGAAAAATAAAGCTTTTCTTGCCCAACATGAAATTCCGTTACATCCGTTACCCATTTTTGATTGAGTGCCGTTGCTGTAAAATCACGATTCAGCAAATTCGGGGCAATATGCGATGTTTTCCCGCGTTTTCCATGTCTTTTTTTGCGTAAAATGGAATGAATACCTAACGCATTCATTAGTCTTAACACCGTCTTATGATTCAAATTAAAACCTATTTGACGTAATTTACACGTCATGGGGCGATAACCATCTCGGTTTCTGCTCTTTTTGTACAGCGATAAGATAGCCTCTTTTACCTCGTGATAAGTTCGCTTAATCTCTTTATAGTAAAAGCTTGAGCGAGGCATTTTAGCCACATGAAGTAAATCATTTAACGCATGGTCTGGCTTCAATCTTTCAATGAGTTTTCTTTTTTCTGTCGTTGTTTTTGACGGTCGAGATTCTCCAACTCCTTTAGGTAAGCAATCTCCGCACGAGCCAAGGCGAGTTCTCGTTGTAACTTTTTAAACACTTTAGGGGAAAAGTCTGTTGTTTCCGGGATTTCAATGTCTTTCTTTTTCATTTTTGACTTCACTATTTTCGGTGTTTGAAGGTTTGTATAAGGCGATTTTACGCCATTAATCCCTCTTTCCCGAAATGCTTTTAGCCAATAAATGACGAGAGCGTGGGAAATTTGATGAAGTTTAGCCACCTCACGGATACCATACTTCTGTTCGGTGACGAGTTTGATAATTTTCAAACGAAATTGATAAGAGTAGGACATAATCTGCACTTCAAAATAGGTGTCCAGGTTTTCGGGTGCAGATCAAAGTGCGGTCAGTTTTTCTAACGTTTTTATCAGATAAAAATACTCGGGAAAATGACCGCACTTGATGACTAATCAGATCAGTATAAATTGCTATAAAATTTTTTAAAATTATGGTCTAATAGCCCACAATTTTTTGTTAATCAAGAGAAAAAGGTTAAATATGAGCTGGATTGATAGAATTTTTAGTAAAAGCACTTCGTCTTCTTCCCGCAAGGCCAATGTACCTGAAGGCGTGTGGACAAAATGTACCTCATGCGAACAGGTGCTATATCGTGAAGAATTAAAGCGTCATTTGGAAGTTTGCCCGAAATGCGGCCACCATATGCGCATTGATGCGCGTGAACGTTTATTGGGCTTATTGGATCAAAACAGCGCACAAGAATTAGCGGCAGAGTTAGAACCGAAAGATATCTTGAAATTCAAAGACTTGAAGAAATATAAAGATCGTATTACCGCCGCTCAGAAAGATACCGGCGAAAAAGATGCCTTAATTGCATTTTACGGTACGTTATACAATATGCCGATTGTGGCTGCTGCCTCTAACTTTAGCTTTATGGGCGGCTCCATGGGATCTGTGGTAGGGGCGAAATTTGTCAAAGCCGCAGAAAAAGCCATTGAAGAAAATTGTCCGTTTGTCTGTTTCTCTGCCAGTGGTGGCGCACGTATGCAGGAAGCCTTGTTCTCCCTGATGCAAATGGCAAAAACCAGCGCCGTGTTGGCTAAAATGCGTGAAAAAGGCGTGCCATTCATTTCCGTCTTAACGGATCCAACACTAGGTGGCGTTTCTGCAAGTTTCGCGATGTTGGGCGATATCAACATTGCTGAACCAAAAGCATTAATCGGTTTTGCCGGCCCTCGCGTGATTGAACAAACCGTGCGTGAAAAATTGCCGGAAGGCTTCCAACGCAGTGAATTTTTATTGGAAAAAGGCGCTATCGACATGATCGTAAAACGTGCTGATATGCGTAATACCTTGGCGAGTTTGGTCAGCAAACTGATGAATAAGCCATCTCCTTTTGTGGAAAGCGAATTAATCACAGAAGAATAAATATGAACACAATGTTAAAAGCCACTTCGCCACTCGACGAGTGGCTTTCTTATTTGGAAAACAGCCATTTTAAAGCGATTGATTTAGGGCTGGAACGCATTAAATCTGTCGCCCAAGAATTGGATTTGCTCACGCCAGCGCCTTTCGTGATTACCGTGGGCGGTACAAATGGTAAAGGTACCACTTGTCGTTTGTTAGAAACTATGTTATTGAATGCCGGTTATCGTGTCGGCGTGTATTCTTCTCCCCATTTGTTACGTTATAACGAACGTGTTCGTATTCAGAATCACGAGTTGGATGATACACAGCACACGGCGTCTTTTGCGTATATTGAGCAAAATAAAACGCAATCATTAACGTATTTTGAATTCAGCACGTTGTCTGCGTTACATTTGTTTAAACAGGCAAAATTGGATGTGGTGATTTTAGAAGTCGGGCTAGGCGGTCGCTTGGATGCCACGAATATCGTGGACAATGATATGGCGGTCATTACCAGTATTGACATTGATCATACGGATTTCCTCGGTTCTACGCGCGATCAAATCGGTTTTGAAAAAGCGGGAATTTTCCGTGCCAATAAACCGGTGATTATCGGTGAACCCAACATTCCGCAAAGCATGTTGGCGCATGCCGAAACATTAGGTTGCCAATTATTTTGTCGTCACCTTGATTGGCATTTTTGCCAACAGGAACAAAACTGGACATGGCAAACCACGCGTGAAGACGAAAAAGTGCGGTGGAATTTGCTCGCGGATTTACCGCTTTGCCACATTCCGTTAGCTAATGCGGCAACTGCATTGGCGGCAGTCCAAAAATTGCCGTTTGAAATTTCTCTTGAAACCGTGAAAAAATCCTTGCTTGAGGTGGAACTCACCGGGCGTTTTCAAACGATGAAACCGGAAAGCTTAACGCATTTAGCACAAGTGGTTCAGCGTGAAGTGGAAGCCCTACTACCACGTATGATAATTGATGTGGGGCATAATCCGCACGCAGCACGTTATTTGGCAGAAAAACTGACCGCACTTAAAGCCCAATCGCAAGGAAAACTGATTGCGGTTTGCGGTATTTTAAAAGATAAAGATGCGGCAGGTGTGTTGACACCTTTACTTCCACTTGTGGATGAATGGCACTGCGTCACGTTAGGGGGGTATCGCGGGCAAGAGGGGAAAGCATTATTGCTCACCTTGCGACAAGTTGCCGAACAACAGCATTTGACGACGGTGCAGGGCAGCAGTGCCGATTCTGTGGCAGAAGGCGTGAAAAGTGCGGTGGAAATGGCTAATAAAAATGATACTGTGCTGGTCTTTGGCTCTTTTCATACTGTAGGTGAGTTTTTGACATTGAGTCAGCCATCAAGGTCGATATAAACAAAAATAGCACTGAGAAGCATATCAGTGCTATTTTTTTGCGTTTGTTTGATAGTGTTTTTATTTGACTTCTTTAAAGGCAATCATACCTTGTTCAGTGAAATCGGCCTGATCGTCATCGTTAAATGGCATCGGGGTGATCTTTTCTTCATCAAATGCCGTGTCCCCTTCGATGCCATCAAATAACTGACCCTGTTTTATGCCTTTAAAATCAAAGCATTTCGGATCACATAAATGCGAAAGAGTAATGTTTTGCATGGCGCTAAACATGGTTTCTAAACGGCCCGGATATTGGCGATCCCACGTATTTAGCATTTCTTTGACGACTTGACGTTGTAAGTTAGGTTGAGAACCACAGAGATTGCAAGGAATAATCGGGAACGCTTTCGCGGTGGCATATTTTTCAATGTCTTTCTCTTTGCAATACGCCAGCGGACGAATCACAATGTGCTTGCCATCGTCAGAAATCAATTTAGGTGGCATGGATTTTAATTTTCCGCCGTAGAACATATTGAGAAACAGCGTTGCCAACATATCATCACGATGATGCCCTAAGGCGATTTTAGTTGCGCCTAATTCGGTCGCCGTACGGTATAAAATTCCACGACGTAAACGCGAGCAAAGCGAGCAGGTGGTTTTACCTTCGGGGATTTTTTCTTTCACGATGCCGTAGGTATTTTCTTCAACAATTTTGTAATTCACGCCGATTTTTTGTAAATATGTCGGCAGAACGTGTTCCGGAAAGCCCGGTTGTTTTTGGTCTAAATTCACCGCCACGATCTCGAAATTGACCGGTGCGTTTTGTTGTAGATTGAGCAAAATATCCAATAGGGTATAGCTGTCTTTGCCGCCGGAAAGGTATACCATCACTTTATCGCCTTCCTCGATCATATTGAAATCGGCAATGGCATTGCCGACGTTACGGCGCAGGCGTTTTTGTAATTTATTGAAATTGTAATTTTGTTTTTTTTCGATTGAGTTTGCTGTATTCATTGTGTTTATTCGGTTATCTGGAAAGCGGCTCATTATATACGAAGCCTTAAGGTTTGTATAAATGAATTAAAACGATCTTAAAACACACCGCACTTGGTGTGAGAAATTAAGAAAACGACCGGTCTTGGGGCAGAATATGCTATGATTCCCCTCAATTTTATTAATGAAACTGAAATAGGACTGAACGAATGAAACTTGATCCTGATATGGCCATTGACATGGCTTACGATATTTTCCTTGAAATGGCACCAGAGAATCTTTCTCCGGCAGATATTCTGTTGTTTAACCTTCAATTTGAAGATCGCGGTGCGGTTGAATTTGTTGAAACGGCGGAGAATTGGGAAGAGGAAATCGGGGTTTTAATCGATCCGGAGGCTTATGCGGAAGTGTGGATTGGGTTGGTGAATGCGCAAGATGTGATGGATGACGTTTTTGCCAAATTCCTGATTTCTCATGAAGAAAAGGATCGCCAATATCATATTATCTGGAAAGAATAATGGAAAAAAACACCGCACTTTTAGGCTTCAGAAAAGAAAGAATACGTAAAAGTGCGGTTAAAAATGAGAGAGAATCACTGAGTTAGATTTTGGTGACATCAAATTTGGCTAGGTCAATGGTATCTTCCGTACCATAGAATTTCGCCAGCGCCTGACGGAGTGTTTCGGCACGTTTCGGTAAGCCTGCTGAGGCATAATGTTGCACTTGTCGATAAACGGCGAGTTTAAACGGTTGGGTGTCGCCGGGCTGACCATTGAGATTATCCGAGCTTGCAAAATAACGAAAATTTGCCGCGGTAGCAAGAATCCATTCTAAGGCTTGTGGTTTGACTTCAACTTGCTCAAATAATCGTTGCTGTTCTTCCGTTCTGCCATCGGGTTCGTACCAATAGCCAAAATCCTCCAATTTGCGACGTTCTTTTCCGGCGACTAACCAATGAGCAATTTCGTGTAGTCCGCTACTATAAAAACCGCGAGCAAAATAGATGGCATTATAGGGGCAAGTGTCATTTGCCGGCACATATAAGGGTTCATCGCCACCTTTAACCAATTTCGTGTTGTATTCTTGTTCAAAACATTGATTAAAAATCGCGATTAAATCGTTAATGTCATGTTCCATGCCTGTCTCCCAAAAGCTTTACGAGATTTTTTTCACTGATTTGCGAACGACCAGTTCGGGGTGGATTTCAATCGTTTCCCTCTGTTCAGATTTGTGGTTAATGCGTTCAAATAACAAATTGACCGCCTGAACGCCTAAGCGGGATTTGGATTGGTGAATCGTTGTGAGCGGTGGTGCATAAAAACGGGAGGCGTGAATATTATCATAGCCAATGATTGAAATATCATCCGGCACACGCAAGCCTTTTTCGCCAATAGCGGAAATTGCGCCTAATGCCATCACGTCATTGCAACAAAATACGGCTGTTGGCAAGGTGTCTTGCCGTAAAATTTTGTTCATGCATTCATAGCCGTCTTCCGGTTCAAAAAAACCTTCCATCACCCAATTGGGGTTGATGGTTAATCCGGCTTCTTGCATGGCGTGCACAAAGCCTTCGTAACGGGTTTTTGCTGTGGTTTTGGAGAGTTCACCGGCAATAATCCCAATGTGTTTATGACCATTTTCAATAAGATGTTGAGTGGCTAAATAACCGCCATTAAAACTGTTGTCTTGAATGATATCCGTATCAACATTCGGGCCCCAATCCATGACAACCATTGGGATGGTTTCAAAGTTAGTTAAGATATTCAAGGAATCCGGCAAATACTCCGAACACATTACTAAAATGCCATCTACTCGTTTTTGAGCAAGCATATCCAAATGATTGCGGATTTTTTCTGCGTTATTTTGCGTATTGCACAGAAAGAGCGAATATCCTTGGCGGTAGCAATGTTCTTCTACGGCATGAATAATTTCTGCAAAATAAGGCGTTTCGCTGGTGGTAACAATCATACCGATGGATTTCGTGGTATTAATTTTTAGGCTACGCGCTACCGCACTTGGCGAATAATTGAGATCTTTAATGGCTTGTAAGACTAATTTCTCGGTATCCTCTGCAACAAAGCGAGTTTTGTTGATCACGTGCGAGACAGTGGTGGTGGAAACGCCGGCCATTTTGGCGACATCTTTGATCGTTGCCATAATTTGCTCCGTAAAAAAAATTTGAGCTATTATAAAGAGGGAAGGAGGATTGGTTAAGGGCGGAAAGGCAAAATTTTGTACTTTGTCACACTTTTTCAGATTAGGCTGGCGTTTCGCGTAAATTTTTTGTTAAAATGTGGCAAGTTTCATACTAGATCAATGATTAACGAGGTTAAAAATGGGTACTTTTGGTTATGCCATGATGATGGTTGTGTTGTCTTTAAGTGTTGTTGTGATTTTGGCCACATCAATTTTTTAGACAGAAAATCACGAAAAATAAACCGCACTTTAAGAGGAATTCAGCGGATTTCATCTTAAAGTGCGGTTTGTTTTTTATGTATTTAAGGTGTTGCCAGCCAAGCCGTCACGAATTTTCTTTTCAAAAAACGCGTAGTCCACCAAAAACGCATCATGCCCGTAATCGGAGGCAAATTCATGATACGTCAAACGCACCCCACTTTGTTCTAATAATTGCTTACTTTTACGCAATTCCGGCAGCTTAAAAAGTTGATCGTTTTCTACCGCAACGAGGGTGTAAGCGGCTTTGATGCGAGAAAGTGCCGTGTTCAAATCGGCATACCCGATGCTGGGATCGTATAAATCTAACGCGCGCAATAAATGCAAATAGCTATTGGCATCGAATCGGGCAAGAAATTTCTGTCCTTGATAACTTAAATAGGATTCCACTTGGAAATAATCGCCCTGTAAATTCCCCTCCGCTTTGGTGGCGCGACCAAAGGCTTTATTTAATTGTATATCGGTGCGATAAGTGAGCATACCCAGCATACGCGCAATGGCGAGCCCTTTATCCGGTTTTTCGCCATCATAATAATCGCCATTGTTGAAATGCGGATCGTTAATGACAGCTTGTCGCATGACATGATTAAATCCGATGGCTTCTGCGCTGAAAGAAAGGGAAGAGCAAAGATTGACCACATTAGAGACAAAATCCGGGTAATCAATCGCCCATTGAGTGGCTTGCATACCGCCGAAAGAGCCACCAATAATGGCGTGTAAATGCGGGATTTCGAGGGTATCCAGCAAGGCTTTTTGTACTTTGATTAAATCTTGCACCATCACAGAAGGAAATTGACTGCCATAAGGGCGGTTGGTTTTCGGATTAAGCGAAGCTGGACCGGTAGTGCCTTTACAGCCGCCGAGAACATTCGAACAAATAAAGAAATAACGGGAGGTGTCTAATGCCAAACCATCACCCATAAAATTTTGCCACCAGCCTTCTTGATGTTGCTCTTTCGCAAAATAGGGTTCGGCATCACCGGTTAATGCATGACAAATCAATACCGCATTGCTTTTCTCCGCATTGAGCTCACCATAGGTTTGGTAGGCGACATCAATATGATCAAGTTGGCCACCTAAGAGGAGATCTAAGGGTTGCTGGGTAAAAAGCGTTGTTGTTTTAATTGTCATTGCCGGCATTTGGGTTATCAAGAATAGGCGCATAAACTACCGCTTGCCTTGGCGCTTGTCAAGGAAATTTAGCCATCTAAACATCTAGAAGTTTTGAAGTCTGTAGAAACAAAGATTACGCTTGAATTTCCGTGTTGTTTTGATTATTTTGTTAATAATCATTTTTATCTGAATCACCTCAATGAAATTGGCTTTAAAAGAAACGTTACAAAACCTGTTTGACAGATTGCACATTAAGCGAATCGTGCGCTATTTGAGTGGATTTATGGCGTTTTCTGTTTTTTTATTGATTATCGTAGATGCCATGATTGGTTATTATGTTCGGGAGAACATTTATTACGATATTGCCAAAATCCCAAATCGCCCTTACGGCTTAGTGCTTGGCACATCAAAGTACTTTGCCAATAACGCATTGAATCTGTTTTATCATAATCGCTTGTTAGCGGCACAACGTCTATTTGAAGCGAGAAAAGTGGATTATTTATTGTTAAGCGGAGACAATCGCACGCGCCAATACAATGAGCCACGAACGATGCTTAAAGATCTGAAAAGAATGGGCGTACCGCCGGAATTTATTTATTTAGATTTCGCCGGATTTCGTACATTGGATTCGGTGGTTCGCGCCGATCAAGTCTTTCAGGCACATTCTTTTACCATTATTTCGCAGAAGTTCCATTGTGAGCGTGCCTTGTTTATTGCAAAATTCCACAAGATCGACGCCATTTGTTTTGTCGCCGATTATCCGCAAGTGTCTTCTTGGGTGAGAATCAGAGAGTTTTTTGCACGCCTACAGGCAGTTTGGGATATTCTCATCGAAAAAGAACCGCACTTTTTGGGAGAACCGGAACCGCTTCCCCCACCACTTAGCATTCCGAGTATCAACAGTGATACTTAACAATTTTCCGCATTAAAGGCGTTGTGTTCACCGTGTTTTTATGTTTTTTCGAGAGCGCATTCAACGCAAGATTTAACAACGAGCGCGATATTTTGTCGTAATCTTGCACACTGCAAATCACGGCATTTTCCAATAATTCCAACATTTCAAAATGCCCAAAGGTCGCAATCATGAGTTGAGACGGAATATGCCCTTGTCGCTGTAATAACACCAGTAACACGCCTTCTAACAGCGTAAAAGAAGTGGTAAAAATCGAGGTCGGTAATTCATTTTGATCTAACCAACGGGAAAATGCGGTGGCCGCATGGTTTTTATGGAAGTTATCCGTGTACAAATAGGTTGCGCTAATGTTTTTCCCGTTTAACGCCCGACGAAAGCCTTTTTCACGGGCTTGGCTGATGGGCAATTCAGGTAATGCGCCAAAAAACAGAATACGTTGTTGTTTGGCTTGCTTGACTAGCTCATGGCTTAACCGATAGGCATCGCCTTCATCGTCCGTTAAAAGATTCACGACATTGGGCGATAGAATTTGGCGATCAAAACCGATCACCGGAATGTTGGTGTGCTGATAAAAATCCGTGTTGTAAGGCAATGCGGAAGAGACCACCAAGGCATCAATTTGGCGTTGTAACAAGTGTTTTACGCAGTCTTCTTCATTTTTAACTTTATCGTTAGAGCAAGAAATCAGTAATTGATAGCCGATTTCTCTTAAATGATTTTCTAAATTGTTAGCAATTTTGGCATAACTGATATTCTCAAAATCCGGAATAATTAAACCGATGGTTTTACTTTTGCCTACACGTAGGCTGGCGGCCATTGCATTGGGTTTAAAATCATATTGTTTAATCAAGGCTTCCACTTTTTTGATGGTGCTATCACTCACACGGTATCGCTTGGCTTTTCCGTTTACAACATAGCTCACCGTTGTGCAAGAGACACCGGCAAGTTTGGCAATTTCATCTAATTTCACATTAACTCCTTATAAATGTCAGAAATAGAGAATTTGATAGGGTAAGGTAGAGTTTACGCCTTTAGCGCATGTAAAAAACAGACATCCATCACAGTTTTAGAAGCGCTTTATAAAGTGCGGTTCATTTTTGCACCTTTTGGCAGAAAAACCTATAAAAAAACTCAAGAATTATGTGTGAATCACGGAAAATGCCAGTCTTAAAGCGTATCGGTCATTTAAAGTTTCATAAAAAATGACCGCACTTTATTTACCCCGTAGCGTGCATCTTGTTGCACGAATGATTAATCTCGATGCACAATTCATGATTTCGCTCGTAGCGTGCATCTTGATGCACGACAGAATCCATCACGGAGCGAACTAAAGTGCGGTGATTTTTGGAAGTGTTTTTTCAACCAACGTATTATCAACAGTCAAGCGCGTTATTCATTTCGTGCAACAAGTTGCACGCTACGATTTATGATTTCCTGCGTAGCGTGCATCTTGATGCACGACAGAATCAATCACGGAACGAACTAAAGTGCAGTGATTTTGGGAAGTATTTTTTCAATCAACGTATTATCAACCGTCAAGCGCGTTATTCATTTCGTGCAACAAGTTGCACGCTACGATTTATGATTTCCTGCGTAGCGTGCATTTTGATGCACGACAGAATCAATCACGGAACGAAATAAAGTGTGGTGATTTTTGGAAGTATTTTTTCAACCAACGTATTATCAATCGTCAAGCACGTTATTCATTTCGTGCAACAAGTTGCACGCTACGGTTCTATAAAAAAATTCAAAAATTATGTGTAAATCACGGAAAATACCAACACTTAAAGCGTGTCGATTATTTAAAATTTTATAAAAAATGACCGCACTTTATTTTTCATCCAGAATGTCAAGAAATGGTGCATTGACTATTTTTGCCAAATCTTGTGGGGCGAGTTCTACGCTTAATCCGCGTTTGCCGCCGGAGACAAAAATTGTGTCAAAATTGAGGGCGGATTGTTCAATTACGGTGGCGATGCGTTTCTTTTGCCCTAATGGGCTGATGCCGCCCACCAAATAACCCGTGCTTTTCTGGGCGGCCTCTTTGTCTGCCATATCGACTTTTTTCGCGCCTAAGGCTTTGGCGGCTTTTTTTAAGCTTAACATATGGCTGGTTGGCAACACGAAACAAGCCAGTTTTTTCTGATCACCGTTTTCGGCGACCAATAAGGTTTTGAAGGATTGGTCTGGGTTAATACCAAGTTTTTCGGCGGCCTCATCGCCAAAATGGGTATTGTCAGGATCGTGATCGTAGTGATGTAGGGTAAAAGGAACGTTGTGCTTTTTCAGTAAGTCAATTGCCGGCGTCATTGTATTTCCTTGTGATAATTCAGTAGAATGTAGCCTTTTATTTTACTGCGGAGAGAAAAATGAGTACAAGATTAAATGTCGCCCTCGTCGCCGAATTTGATTTATGCGAGAAGTTAGCAGAAGCATTAGAGCAGAGTTGTTTAGAAATTGAAAAGGTATCCGTCGTGGAACTTTTCCCTTTTGCCGAAGAACAAGGCATTCGTTTTAATAATAAAAGCGTGGCACAAATTGCGTTAGATGAAACCGAATGGTCGGATTTTGATTACGTTTTTTTCGCCGGTGAATTAGCGCACGCGACACACATTGCCAAAGCCGCGAGTGCAGGGTGCATGGTGATTGACTTGAACGGCGTATGCGCAACGTTAAATGATGTGCCGGTGATCGTACCAAGTGTTAATAACGAACAGTTGATTTCACTACAACGTAACATTGTTTCGTTGCCTGATCAGCAAGTAACCCAATTTATTTTCTCCGTGTCACAATTAGCACGTGATGCAAACCTATCACAAGTGTTAGTTACGTCATTATTACCGGCTTCCTATATTAACAGTGAAACCGTCTCAAAACTTGCCGGTCAAACGGCGCAATTGTTAAACGGCATTCCGCTCGACGAAGAACAGCAACGCTTGGCTTTTGATGTGTTTCCATCGACAAAACACGCCGTAAATTTGGCGACGCAAGTGGAAAAAATCTTCCCGCAATTGCGAAATGTGATCTTCCATCAAGTACAAGTGCCAGTGTTTTATGGCATGGCGCAAACAGTGACATTGTTATCCGACTATGAATTGGATATGCAATCACAAATCAACGCATGGCAAGACAATGCGTTGGTGGATTTCAATGAAACCCAATTATTCACACCGGTAACCAACGGTGAAGCAGAAGCCGGGGAAGCCGCCAAGTTACATATCGGCGGGCTTACAGCAGTGGAAAATGGCGTTCAATTCTGGTTAGTGGCAGACGAACAACGCTTTGATATTGCCTTATTAGGCGTGAAATTGGCTGAATTGGTGTATCAAAAAGGGTATTGATTGAAATTAAGTGCGATTGTTTTCTCACGCGTTTGAAATTTCTCCGCCTGTGATAAAGTGGTTTAGTCTATCGACCACTTTATTTTTTAAGTAATGTTATCGTTCAACTAAAATACCATGGCTTCCGAATGCAAATTAATGCCATTGGATGAGCCGACCTCTGCTTTGGATTTAGCGAATCAAAATACTGTGTTATCGTTATTGCAACAGTGGGTGAAAGAACATAGATTAACGGTCATATTGACAATGCATCAACTGAATCATGTGGTTGCCGTGGCGAATAAAGTTTTGTTGATGAATAAGCAAAACCTGTTATTTGGCCAAACTGATGATGTGTTGACGGCAGAGAATTTGACACAGTGATTTCATTTACCCATGTTGGTGCAGGAAGCTCACTATCAAAACCATGAATTTACGCATTTTGTCCCTGTGTACGACAGCGTATTAAGTGGCTTTCATAGGATCAAAAAATGTTGAATTTAACGATTTTTAGCGCAGGCAGTTTTCGTCATGTTTTAAATGAGCTCGTGACGATTTTCAAGCAGAAAAACCCGGTGGAAGTTCATTTACATTTAGCGCCGGCGGGGTTGTTGCGACAACGCCTGGAAGCTGATGAATACTGTGATATTTTTATTAGTGCTAATTTGCAAAATATCAACATCCTATCTGCTACGAAATGTATTTATAACCAGCAAATCCTCGCCTTTAATCAACTGATTCTTACCACTTTAAATACCGAACATTATCAACACCGCGATACATTAGATATTTTGTTTGATGAATCCTTGCGTTTGGCAACCTCCACGCCTATTGCGGATCCTTGTGGGGATTACACTTGGCACTTGTTTGAACTGTTAGAAAAAGCCTATCCCGAACCTGGTCGTTTATTAAAACAGCGTGCGATGCCGTTGGTGGGGGGTGAAAAAAGTGCGTTGGTTATTCCGCAAGGTGAAATTGCCTCTAAGTATATTTTGCAAAACAATCATGCGGATATGATGATTGGTTACGCCAATTATATGTACAAATTAGCAAATGAAAATCTGCGTTTTTATCCTTTCCCACCTGAATTTAATATCAAGGCGACCTATTCTGCTGCGCAACTGAGTGAGAATGTGATTACCCGTTTATTTTTTCAGTTTTTAATGTCAGATACGGCAAAACGCATTATGTATCAACATGGCTTTTTGGCAGAATAAAAACGTAACGAAAATGATGCATAAATCGCTTATGTGATTGATTCGCCTCATACGCCGCGAGCAAACCCTTCTCAAAATTCTCTTGTTTTGACCGCACTTTTCTTTTATTTCCAAGCAAATTAAGCCCATCTTCATTTTTTCGGTATAATGTCTCCCATTATTGACGTCATATATTAAGAAGACGAGTATGCTAAATCATCTGCAAAAAGAATTAAACGAGCTGGTTAATCGTGGTTTGGATCGGACCTTACGCATTGCCGTGACGGGGTTGAGTAGAAGTGGGAAAACTGCGTTTATTACTAGCTTAATGAATCAAATGTTACACATTAATCGAGTGGATAACGGGCATTTGCCACTCTTTGATGCTGCCCGCCAACACCGAATTCTGGCGGTACAACGAGTGCCTCAATTAGATTTATCGATCCCGCGTTTTGATTATGAAGGAAATTTGAATGCCTTATCTCAAGACCCACCGATTTGGCCGCAATCTACCCGAGGCGTGAGTGAAACCCGTTTAGCGATCCGTTATCAACGAAGTGATGGCTTGCTGCGTCATTTGAAAGAAAAAGGCACGTTATATTTAGATATTTTTGATTATCCCGGTGAATGGTTGTTGGATTTGCCCTTATTGGATTTAGGGTTTGAAGAATGGTCGTTGGAATTACAACGACAACTTAACGGCACACACGCAGCGTTGGTGCAGTCTTGGTTAACGAAAATGGCCAAAATTCAGCTGACTGATGCCGCAGATGAAGACATTTTGGCGCAGCTTGCCAAAGATTACACTGATTATTTGTGGCAATGTAAGAAACAAGGGTTGCATTTTATTCAGCCGGGACGCTTTGTGTTACCCGGTGAGCTTGAGGGTGCGCCTGCCTTGCAATTCTTCCCATTATTGCATTTGAGTGCGTCACAATGGCAACAGCTAAAGCGTGAGGCGAAAAGTGACAGTTATTTTGCTGTGTTGACTAAACGCTATGAGTATTATCGTCAGCATATTGTAAAAGGGTTTTACGAAAATTATTTTGAGACCTTTGATCGACAAGTTATTTTGGCGGATTGCTTAACACCGTTAAATCATAGCCGACAAGCTTTTAGCGATATGCAACAGGCGCTACATCAGCTCTTTCGCAATTTTCATTATGGCAAACGGCATCTTTTAAATCGTCTTTTTTCGCCGAAAATTGATAAATTGATGTTTATTGCTACCAAGGCGGATCATATCACTACAGACCAACTGCCGAATTTAATTGGCTTGATGCGTCAGTTAGTACAAGAAGGTGGGCGTTATGTCGAATTTGCCGATATTGTGACGGATTACACCGCAATTGCATCTATCCGTGCGACACAACAAGTGATGGTGAATCAAAACGGTCAATCATTTAAAGCGCTGCAAGGCATTCGTTCTTCTGATAAGCAGAAAGTGACACTTTATCCGGGCAGTGTGCCGGGACGATTGCCGAGTGCCGATTTTTGGCAAAATCAGAAATTTGAATTCGACCAATTTGAACCGTGCCGTTTAGAACAAGGCGAAAATATACCGCACTTGCGAATGGATGCGGTGTTGCAATTTTTGTTGGGCGATAAATTGTAGGAGGCAGGTCGTGGAGAAAAAAGTGTTTACACAAAATGAAAGCGATATGAATGAGGATCTCAATGCGCAATCGGCATTTATCGCCAAACAGGAATTTCACGAAGCGCAGGCAGTACCTGACACAGAGGAGGCGAATGGGATTTTTGAAGGCGAATTGTTAGAACAACAATTTGAGCAGAGTCTGCAACCGAAACCGCGTTGGTGGAAAAAAATATTAGGTGGTGTGAGTCTCTTATTTTTTGTCGCCTCTGTGGCACAATCGGTACAATGGCTGGTGGATGCCTGGCAACAAAATCAATGGATTTATTTTGCCTTTTCCTTGGTCGCTTGTGCCGTTATTTTACTCGGCATCTCGGCGATTGTCGGCGAATGGCGGCGTTTGGCGAAATTACGCCATCGGGCAGAAATTCAAACACTAAGCCAACAATGGCTGAAAAGTGCGGTCAATTTTAAAGATGTTTTTTCATCTGCGGAACATCAACAGGCGGTCAGCTTATGCCAAGACGTGAGCAAATTAGTTCATATTGATAGGCAAAACCCTGATTTTATGCAATGGCAAAAACAAATTCATGAAGCCTATTCCGCCCATGAGATTTTGCATTTATTTAGTCAAAATGTGCTACAGCCTGTGGATAAACAAGCCAAAAAATTGATCACCAAAGCCTCGACGGAATCGGCAGCGTTGGTGGCAATTAGTCCGTTGGCGTTGGTGGATATTTTCTTCATCGCATGGCGCAACATTCGTTTGATTAACCAGATTGCACAGATTTATGGCATTGAGTTGGGCTATTTTAGTCGTATTCGTTTGTTGCGTATGGTCTTGGTGAATATGGCGTTTGCCGGGGCGACGGAATTGATTCAGGATTTAGGCGTGAATTGGTTATCGCAAGATCTGACGGCAAAATTGTCAGCGCGTGCCGCGCAAGGTATTGGTGTGGGCATATTGACTGCCCGTTTAGGTATTAAAGCCATGGAATTTTGCCGCCCGCTGGCATTTCAATCAAATGAAAAACCTCGTTTATCACAATTGCATAAAGAATTGCTCAGTCATTTAAGTAGCACAGTCTTAGATCAAGTTAAATTTAAGCAAAAAGAGAACGTGTAAACCATTGCCTAAGCTGTCAATAAATCTTGCCAAAGGCGTTGGCGATTTTTCTTCATCAGGTTATTATTAGGCCGTTTTTCAATTTCTGAGACGTATATGACAACTTCAAAAAACACCGAACCTTTTGCACAAATTGTCAGCCAAAATCCACGAATGCAAGAGGTGATTGAGAAAGCGAAAAAGTTTGCTTTGCTGGATGCTCCTTTGCTCATTCAAGGCGAAACCGGTACGGGCAAAGAGGTGATCGCAAAGGCGTGTCATGATTTTAGCGAACGTCGTGATCATGCGTTTTTGGCTGTCAATTGTGCCGGCATTCCGAGGGAAGATGCAGAAACGGAGATGTTTGGGCGTCGAAATAAAGACGGTGAATTTATCGGTTTTTTTGAATATGCCGATGGTGGTACCGTTCTGTTAGACGGGGTAGAGGAGTTGCCGTTGACCTTGCAGGCGAAGTTGTTGCGTTTTTTGAGTGACGGCACGTTTCGTCGTGTGGGGGAGGAAGAGGAACGTTATGCCAACGTGCGGGTGATTTGTACTGCCCAACAGCCGTTACAACATTATGTAGAGCTAGGCAAAATGCGCAGTGATTTGTTTCATCGGCTGAATGTGTTGAGTTTAACGTTGCCTTTGCTGCGTGAGCGTCAGGAAGATATTGCGCTGTTAAGCCATCAGTTCATTCAAGAAATTAGTGAAAAACTCGGCATTTTTCCACCGTACTTAGATGAGCATCTCTTGCGATATTTACAAGACTATCCTTGGCCGGGCAATCTTCGTGAGCTTTATAATGCCTTATATCGTGCCTGTTCTTTATGCCAAAACAACCGGTTGAAGATTGAGGATTTAGGATTAGCGCCACAAAATTCCCATGGGCAGGAGACAGCGTCGTTTATTGATGAATTTATCACAGAAGACAGTACGTTGGATGAGATAGTTGGGCGTTTTGAGGCAGCGGTACTTCATAAATTTTATGCAAAATATCCCAGTTCCAGAAAACTGGCCACTCGCTTGGGGGTATCTCATACGGCAATTGCCAATAAATTACGTCAATACGGTATTGGAAAATCGTAATTGTTTGGCTGAGGTAGTGAATGGCGCGATCTAACATGAGAGGCGGAGATTGGCGGAAGGGTGAAAGAAAAAATGCGGTGAACACGTTAAGAATTCACCGCATTTTTAGTTTAAGTTAACACAGTCTGATGCCGTTTAATGCAGTTCTATACTATTTAATTATTCTGCTGGCTCATCCGTGTTGGTTTCTACAGAAGAAAGCGCTTGTTGGCTTGGTTGCTGTGGTGCGGTGTTATGATGTCCTACCGTCCGTGCCGGCACAACAGTTGAAATCGCGTGTTTATAAACCATTTGATTGACAGTGTTCTTTAATAAAATCACGAATTGGTCAAACGATTCGATTTGCCCTTGTAATTTAATGCCGTTGACTAAATAAATTGAAACAGGAATACGTTCACGACGTAATGCATTCAAGTAAGGATCTTGTAGAGATTGTCCTTTTGCCATTTTTCTTTCCTTCTTTTTGTAAAAAATGATGAATTAAAACAATACAGCAAGCTGTATGCCTCCGCGAATCAATATAGCAACAATTATACTGAAAGTCACTAGGCGCAATCTGTGTTTTACGCTTTCGTTGAAACCGAGGTTAATACTTTTTCAAGGGCTTGAGCCGGTTGCAAACTATCCAACCATTGAATCGGTGATGTCCAACCACGTAGCCAAGTGATCTGGCGTTTTGCTAGTTGGCGGGTGGCGCAGATACCACGAAAAACCATCTCATCGTGATCATAATCACCGCGTAAATATTCCCACATTTGGCGATAACCCACGCAGCGAATAGACGGCAGGTTCTCGTTTAAGTCGGGACGACGGTACAATTTTTCGACCTCTTGCTGAAAACCAAGTTCAATCATTTTGTGAAAACGTTGCTCAATTCGACGATGTAAGACCTCTCGTTGTTCCGGTGCAATCGCAAATTGCAGAATGTCATACGGCAAGGCTTCGCCTTTTTGTGCCGTTAATTCCGTTAAGGTCTTACCAGTTAAATAAAAGACTTCTAATGCGCGGTTAATCCGTTGCGAGTCATTCGGGTTAATACGTTGTGCTGAAATTGGATCGATTTTACTGAGTTCTTGATGTAATCCACCCCAACCGATAAGTGCTGCTTTTGCCTCAATTTCCGACCGCACTTTTTCGTCAGCGGAGGGGAGGGGCGACAGACCTTCCAATAAGGCTTTGTAATACAACATTGTGCCGCCCACCAATAAGGGAATTTTGCCTTGTGCGCTAATCTCTTGCATTTCGCGTAAAGCATCTGTGCGGAAATTCGCTGCAGAATAACTTTCCGCCGGATCGCAAATATCAATTAAACGATGAGGTGCCAGTGCCAGTTCGGCTTTTGAGGGTTTCGCCGTGCCAATGTCCATGCCGCGATAAATCAGGGCAGAATCGACGCTGATAACTTCGACGGGCAATTGTTGGCGCAACTGAATAGCCAAATCCGTTTTACCGGAGGCGGTTGGCCCCATTAAAAAAATCGCTAAAGGTTTGTGTTCTGAATGCTGCATAGTTAGCGGGTTAATTGAGTTAAATAAGGCTGCCAGTCAATTTCTACCAGTAAATCTAACAGGCGAATTTGCTGCTGTTTCGCGAGTAACTGTTCTGTTTCAGTCAGTAAATTTACCGCATCGGCAAGCACGGTGATTGGCGCTGATTCCAACGGGGCTAAAAGTGCGGTCAAAAATTCAGGTAAATTTTTGAAAGATTGATTTAATAACGACACAATCATGTGTTGTAAGTTTTGTTGGCGCAAATGTACCGATACTTTTTGTAACGTGATTTTGTGTTGCGCCGCTTCTTCCATAAACACAAAGCCGATTTGCTCGAAAAAGGCTTTTTGTTGAAGCCATGCCTGCCATTGCGCATCTGATAAACGGAAAATAATCGGAATCAACAATGGCTGGGAAGTCGGCGCTAAAGTTAAATTTAACGTTTGTTTTAGCTGTTGCAAACGCGCAAGTGAGAGCAAGTAAAAGCGTTGTTCTTGCTGTAATAACAAGGCTTCATGTTGGATTAATGCAAGGGCGTGCAAGAAATGGGTATTTGGCTTTTTGACTTCGGTTACGTTGGTTTGCACGTGTTTTTCCGAAGATGCCCACAACGCGTCATGCGCCTCGAGTACCTTCGGTGTTATCGGCTCACGAGAGGCCGAACCACTATAAAAGTGCGGTGGATTTTTTTGCTGTTTTTGTGGTTCGTGATGTCTGTTTTCCCAGTAAGTATTCGCAGAATGAACTGTCGGCTGGGCAAAGATATTTTGGCCTGCAGCCGAACGATTAGGTTTTGTCTGTGTGGAAACTTCCCATACACCGGCGGGTTCTTCTACGCGATATTCTGTTGCAGGCGTATTCAACGGCATTGGCTCGGAGGCCAACGCATTGCTGATGCCTTGGGTGATGAAATCATGTACCAAACGAGATTGCTGGAAACGCACTTCATGCTTAGTAGGATGGACGTTCACATCAACATCGTTGGGATTGAGATCAATAAACAGCACAAAAGCAGGGTACTGCTCGTTGGTTAAATAGTCGGCATAGGCTTGTCGAATGGCGTGGGTAATGATTTTATCGCGCACCATTCGCCCATTCACATAACAATAATTGAAGTCATTTTGCGGACGATGAAAGTGGGGCGTAGCGACCCAACCGGACAAATGCAGATCATCGTGTTTCCAATCAATTTGCAACGCATTCTGAATAAAATCATCGCCACAAATCGCCGCAACTCGTTTTAATTTTTGTTCATTCGTAACCGCACTTTTGTATTGGCGTAACACTTTGCCATTATGCGTGAGGGTAAAACTGATATTAAATTTGGCTAATGCAATAC
Organism: Aggregatibacter valvarum; assembly: GCF_980468985.1. Classification (NCBI taxonomy): domain Bacteria; kingdom Pseudomonadati; phylum Pseudomonadota; class Gammaproteobacteria; order Pasteurellales; family Pasteurellaceae; genus Aggregatibacter; species Aggregatibacter valvarum. Next base: position 958,855 of record NZ_OZ413141.1, read on the forward strand.
GGCGAATGACTTCATCAATATGAGAAAATTCGGTTTTCTCGGAACGTAAAAATTTGCGGCGGGCAGGGGTGTTAAAAAATAAATTTGCCACTTCAACTGTCGTTCCCACCGGATGGGATGCGGGTTGAATAGTCGTTTCCATGTCGCGACCTTGGGCGTACACCTGCCAAGCTTCATTTTGTTCTGCAGTACGAGAGGTGAGGGTTAAACGGGAAACAGAACTGATGCTGGCAAGGGCTTCGCCACGGAATCCCAAACTTAAAATGGCTTCCAAATCGGCAAGATCGGCGATTTTACTGGTGGCGTGACGGGCAAGCGCTAAAGCCAATTCTTCTTTGGCGATACCAATGCCGTTGTCGCGAATGCGGATAAGGCTTGCACCGCCGTTTTCAATATCAATTTGAATTTTATCGGCACCGGCATCCAGGCTGTTTTCCACCAATTCTTTTACCACCGAAGCAGGGCGTTCTACCACTTCTCCGGCAGCAATTTGGTTGGCTAATTGTGGCGATAAAATACGTATGGTCATTATTTCTTCCCTGGATTATCGTCAAGCAGTTGGATTTTTTGTCCGCTGAATACTTTGCCGTCTTTTAATTTAGGATTTAATTTCAACAGTTTATTCGGTGAAACTTTATATTCACGCGCGATGGAGTAAAGGGTTTCATCTTGCTTGACAATATGAAATTTCGGCATGGCTTTTTTCACATCCGACGGGTTGTTTTCGGACGTTTTAGTGGCTTTATCAGCAGCCGCACGTGAATTTTTTACGTCTTTCCCTTGTGCAAGTTTATTCATTGACTCTGTTTTATTTGTCTGTGCTTTTTTATTCTCGGCTTCCGGTTTTGCAGTTGCCGGAATTTTAAGGGTTTCGCCCACCAAGAGTTCTTTCCGCGTTAATTGATTTAACGCCAAAATCGCTTTAGCGGAGACGTGATATTTTTCGGCAAGCTTACTCAACGCCTCCCCATCCTTAACTTTATGACGAATGCCACTATCTCGAATGTCCGGTGCGTTAATGTCAGCGGTTTTGTTTTCAAGTGCGGTAGATTTTTCCGGTGTTTTTTCCTTGCTATCCTCAACGATTCTCGGTTCATTTCTGAAGTGCTTACGACGATATTCCACTAAACCGTTATAAATCGCTTTGGCAATTTGCTTGCGATAGGCGGAGGTGCTGAGCTTGAGTTCTTCTTCTGAATTTGATAAAAAACCGGTTTCCACCAAAATAGACGGAATGTCCGGAGAACGTAAAACACCAAGGCTGGCATGGCGTGGTGTTGCACGATTTAGCGAGGCGATCTGGGAAAAATGGCGCAAAACAATGCTACCTAATTCATAGCCGACACGTTGACTGTGACCAAATTGCAGATCCAACACCGTTTGATCTAAATACTTTTCATTGTGGGAGGCCAATACGCGACCTGCACCGCCTAATAATTCTGAGCGTTTTTCATGATCTTCCAACCATTGTCCCATTTCATCGTTGGCGCGACGATTCGACAACACCCACACGGAAGCGCCTCGTAAATTGGACGCTTCGGAAGAGTCGGCGTGAATTGACACCAAATAATTGGCTTTGTATTTTCGTGCGATTTCCGAACGTTCCGGCACCGAAATATAGTAATCACCGTTGCGGGTTAATACTGCACGGAACGAGGGATCTTTATCCAACAAGGCTTTGAGTTCCTTGGCGATAGATAGCGTGACATTTTTTTCATAAATTTTGAGGTTACGCCCGATAGCACCGGGATCTTTGCCACCATGACCGGGATCGATAGCAATCGTCCAAGTATTAGCTGAGGCGAGTGTCGCCCAAAAAAGAAGACCGTATATCAGAATAAATCTCATTATATTTGTGATTTTCATGTGCGATAACATTGCTAAGTAAGTTGTTGGATGATTTGTTGCCCCATTGTAGATTGAGCGACTAATTCGATATTTCGTGCATTTTCTGCATAACCAATATTAACCAGCAAATCCGGTGGAGACAGAAGATCTGCCCCTTTTTCTGCCCATTCAATTAAGCAAATCGTGTTGTCTGCGAAATAATCACGAATGCCCATAAATTCCAATTCTTCCGGATCAGACAAGCGATACAAATCGAAGTGGTAAATGATTTTCTCGCCGATGGCATATTCCTCCACTAACGTATAGGTTGGGCTTTTCACATTGCCCGAATAACCTAATCCTTGAATCATGCCACGGCTTAAGGTAGTTTTACCTGCGCCAAGATCGCCGTTTAAATAAAGCGTAACGTTTTGCTGACTCGGAAGTCGGCAGATGGCGTTGATAAGCTGATTGCCAAAAGCACACATCGCATTTTCATGAGGAATATATTGCGTAAATCTTTCTGTCATGGCGGTATTTACTGGGAAAAAATAGGGCTAGATTGTACCGCACTTTCACTGATTTATGTAGTTTTCCGGCGGCAAGTGAATGATTTTTCTTTGGTTTGTTGCAATAAACCTATCATGTTGCGTCTTGAAAGGGAGACGTATCAATAAAAGTGCGGTTGTTTTTTGGGGTATTCGGATTTTATGGTGGAAAAGGGCTTATAAATCACCCTTCTCCAAATTCTTAATAAGTGTGGAAAAATCGACACCTAAGTTGTCTGTAATGTCGTGATCATTCACTTCATACCAATTGAAAGTATCGTATAACATAGCTTTATTGAAAGCACTTGAATTAAATCGTGGCTTACGCTTTTTATGGAGCTTCTCATTGAAAAGGATTTTGGCTCGTAAGGCATCAAACGAGTAACCTCTACCCATTCGCTCTACCTGCCTAATAATGCTGTTAATTGACTCCGTATAAGCATCAGTGAGCCTTTTATCAAAGTAGTTGAATATTTCAACATGCCAGTTGTCTACGGCTCTCACGAGGTCTTTATATGCGTCTTTAGAGTTGCTGGACATACAACGGTGTCTCCATTGACTATAACGAAGATGACCTTCATCTGGATCAGGAGTATCCCATATCCAGTAAAACTCTTCTTTGAGTTCATAGGCTTCTTTTAAAGCAGGAAGATTACCTAACCAAGTATCTAAGAGGAATGATTCACGTTCATTTAGATCGTGTTTACGCTTTAGAAGGATAAACCTTTCACGCATAAGGGTACGTCTTTCTTTTTGGCTCATATGGGCTTTCAAAGACTTTCTGACGTTATCTAAGGCTTGATTAGCCATTCTAACTACATGAAACTTATCTACGACAACTTTAGCGTGTGGAAGGATAGTGTTCACTGCGTCTTTGTAGGGCTTCCACATATCCATTGTGACGTACTCAATGTAAGTCCTGTCACTGATTTCTGAAAGACGTTGGATGACTGTTTCCTTGTTACGGTTAGGCTTGATGTCATAAATAGTCCTGCGTTCAATATTAGTCAATACAAGCCGAGGTCTACGGATAATATGTATCTCGTCTATCCCAAGCCACTTAGGAGTTTCAAACTGGTATTCACGTTCTTTGAGTGCCACATAGTCCTTAAAAACGTTCCTAATGGTTTTCTCGTCAACACCAACGCTTTCTGCGACTTCTACAAAGGTCTTAGACATGGATTGCTCTTGAATGGACTTTAAAAGCCTTTTGGTCATACTACGCTTTTCATCTACAGATATTAGGCGTTCCCAGAAGGTAGATCCGCATTCACGACACTTGTATCGTCTACGGTTCAATTGTAAGCCCACTCGCTTTAAACGAATGGGCAAATCCATAATTAGTTGATTTCTTGAACTGTGTTTGTACAACTTGTCAAAACCACATTCAGGACAACGTTCAGGTGGTCCGACTGCTTCAACTTTAAACATCATATCGGTTTCATTTTCTTGTGGCGGTTCTATTGTTTTAATGTCTGGTAGGGATAATAAGTCTGACATATTATTCATCCTTTATTACTCTGCGGTGTTAAGGTATCAATTATAGATTTGATGTCGAAATCATCAGTGTTAAATTATTTTTGTGACCACAAATTCACTTAGAAAATCCCTTAAAGCATTAGCTGGTTCACTTGAATAGGGAGTTGTAAAAAAGTTCCCTTAGCCTGCACAACAAGATAATTTCGAAATATCTTTATCGAACGTAAGTGCAACTAATTTTAGCCCTTCAGCCATTGTTAAATATGGTGCTAGGGTTTCTGTTAAATCTTCTATCGTTAAGCCAAATTTAACAGCTAATGATGCTGCATAGATGACATCTCCTGCATTTTCAGATACAATATGAACCCCTAATACTTTTAGGGTTTCTGCATCTGCTACTAGTTTAAATACACCGGTTGTTTCACGGTTTACAATTGCTCTTGGAACAGCATCTAAAGGTAATACAGATGTCTTCACATCATACCCTTTCTCTTTTGCTTGTTCTTCTGTTAAACCAACCGTTGCAACCGTCGGATTCGTAAACGTAACAGCAGGAACTACCGATAAATCTATTTTTTTGTTTAATCCACCAATAGCATTATCAGTAATAATTCCACCTTCATAGGCTGCTACATATACAAATTGTGGTCCTAAAGTCACATCTCCTGCTGCATAAATCTTTTCATTACTTGTTTGACCAAAATCATTGATCAGGATTTCATTATTTTTTCCAGTTTCAACACCTGCTGCACTTAAATTTAAAGAATCCGTATTTGGTTTTCTTCCAGTGGCAACAAGTAACTGATCTGATTCAATGACTTCTCTACTGCCATTTACTGTTACGTAAACCCTTTTTATCTCTCCACTTTGTTCAACACGCTCAAAAGTTGCCCCTTTGACAAGGTTTATACCCTGTTCAATTAACGCTTTTTCAACTGACTCTGAAATCTCAGGATCATACTCCTTTAAAAGTCGCTCACTTCTTTGCATAAGCGTTATTTCTGAACCTAAATGATGAAATAGTTGTCCAAGCTCCATTCCAATGTATCCTGAACCAATTACAGTTAATCGTTTTGGTATTTTCTTTAACTCAAGAAGTGTTGTACTAGTTAAATAGTCCATTTTTTCAAGTCCTGAAATTTGGGGCAATGAAGGCGATGCACCTGTTGCAATTAAAAAGCGTTTTGCAGATAACTTTGCCCCATTGACCTCAACCGTACTAGCATCAACGAATTTTGCTTCACCTTTAATTAAATCAAAATTATATTCATCAATTAAATCCATATATTTTTGATTCCGAAGTTCGCTCACCAATTTATCCTTTTGCGTGATTAAACTAGCTAAATCCACTTCTCCAGCGGATGTTTGTAAACCTATAAACGGATTGTCTTTTGATAAATGATTGATTTCCCCTGCCCTAAGAAGAGTTTTTGACGGAACACAGCCAATATTCACACAGGTTCCCCCAACCGTTCCACGCTCAATCATTCCAACTTTTGCACCGTATTCTATAGCTTTAATTGCCGAAGAAAAGGCAGCAGCACCAGAACCAATAATAAGAAGGTCATAATTGTCTTCATTAATTAATGCCACGTTTTCTAGTGATGATACTTCTTCAATTTCTCCGGCTTGGTAATTTGCTTCATCAATCGCCTTTATTGCACTTTCAACCTCAATATCATCGGGCAGTTCAAATACTGCTTCACCACGACGATAACTAGACTCAATATTTTTAGCACCTATCTTTTCAAGTGCTGTTTCTACGTGTTTTTCACAACCCGTACAAGTCATTCCTGAAATGTTTACCTTAAATTTATTCATAAAAAAGCTCCTTTCGTTAATTAATCTCTCATGTTAATGTTTCTATTATTGGACACGAATGTAATTGCTTTTCATCTGGACATCGTTGTTTTAAGTCGTCTAACATAGTTTCAATTCGTTTTAAATCCTCTATTTGTTTTTGCACTTCCTTTTGTTTTTTAGAAACAAATTCGAACATATCTTGACAACGAACTTCATCTTTATCTACAACACCAAGTAATTTATAAATCTCGCTTAAAGAGAAACCAAGTTCCTGTATTCGTTTAATAAACCCAACACGCTTAACGTCATCATATGAATATATCCGATAACCAGCTTCCGTTCGGTGAGGTTCTTGTAATAAATTTTTTCGCTCGTAATATCTGATCGTTTCTTTATTAACTCCACATTTATCTGCAAACTCACTAATGCGATAAATCATCTTATTTCATCCCCTGAATATTATAAACCATGTACCATAGTACACGGTCAAGTAAATTGGACTATTTTATTTTTTTCCCAAAGTATCACTCGTATGTGATTGATACTTTTATATAATACTATTGATTATCCTAACATCCCACCAGAAAATCCGATTTAAACACCAGTTGTTTTTAAACTATTAAGAAAGTAATTCCACTATATATTCCGAAGACCCGTTTTTTGTAATGAATTGATGGGAAAGAAAAAAGCACGCCTGAGAATCGCGTGCTTTTTTACTTGGAATGAACCTAAAGTGCGGTGCTTTTTTGCCGCATTTTCAATGCTACATCATTGCACCCACATATTTCAACATCACTCCGGCGGCAATGGCGGAACCAATCACACCGGCAACGTTAGGTCCCATGGCATGCATGAGTAGGAAGTTTTGGTTATCTGCTTCCAGTCCGATTTTGTTGGAAACCCGTGCTGCCATGGGTACGGCAGACACACCGGCAGAACCGATGAGTGGGTTAATTTTATTTTTGCTGAATTTGTTCATCAATTTCGCCATTAATACACCGCTGCCGGTACCGATCCCGAAGGCAATCACACCAAGAATCAAAATACCCAAGGTTTGCGGTTGTAGGAATTTATCAGCGATGAGTTTAGAACCCACAGACAAACCAAGCACGATGGTGACGATGTTAATCAAGGCATTTTGCGTGGTATCGCTTAAACGTTCTACCACACCACTGACGCGCATGAGGTTACCGAAACAGAACATCCCGAGCAATGGAGCGGCATCCGGTAAAAGCAAACCAACGAGCAACAGCAAAATCACCGGGAATAACACTTTTTCACGATTGCTCACATGACGCATTTGTGTCATGCGGATCTTGCGTTCTTCTTCCGTGGTTAAGGCTTTCATGATCGGTGGCTGAATCAATGGCACTAACGCCATGTAGGAATAAGCCGCCACAGCAATGGCACCAAGCAATTCCGGCGCGAGTTTACTGGTGAGGTAAATCGCGGTCGGGCCGTCTGCACCACCGATAATACCGATGGAGGCCGCTTGTGGGAGCGTGAATTCGATAATACCGAAATAGTTCAATGCCAATGCACCGAGTACGGTCGCGAAAATACCGAACTGTGCTGCTGCACCAAGCAGTAACGTTTTCGGATTTGCCAATAACGGGCCGAAGTCTGTCATCGCGCCTACGCCCATGAAAATCACTAACGGCGCAATGCCATAACCGATAGCCACTTTATAGAACAACGCCAAGATCCCGGCGCTGTATCCCATATCCATCGACAAGGCTTCCAGTTGATTTACGGTAGAGCCGGAAGCTGTCGCAAGTGCAGTTTTAATGAGCACCGGATCAGCGGCGACACCTAATTTCGCAGCAATCACGGCAATTTGCTCCGGTGAACCAAGATGAAGCAAATTCTCTAATGCCGTCATGGCAAGCCCGGCTTCAGGAATGTTTGATAACAATCCACCAAAACCGATAGGCAATAACAGCAATGGCTCAAACTTGCGTGCGATGGCAAGCCACAAGAGGAGCAAGCTGATAACGATCATCACCGCTTGTCCCCATTGCAAATGGAACAGCCCCATACCCTGAATTAATGCAATAATGCTATCCATAGGTAACTCCTTAGACGAGGTTCATAACGGTATCACCCACCGCGACGGCATCGCCGGCTTTGACACAAATACTACGCACGGTACCGGCTTGTGCCGCTTTGACTTCGGTTTCCATTTTCATGGCTTCAAGAATGAATAACACATCGCCTGCCGCGACAGTTTGGCCTTCTGTTGCAACGACTTTCCAAATGTTACCCGCCATTGGCGCCGTTACCGGTGTGCCACCACTGGTTGGCGCTGGTGCTGCTGGTGCTGTGGTTGTTGCTACGTGTGAAATGTCGCCGCCTTCACTGACTTTCACCACAAAGGCTTTGCCTTCTAATTCCACGGTATAAATGGCGGAGCCAGAAGCCGCAGGTGTAGCTTTAGAAACAGGTTTATTTTCCACCGCACTTTCATTACCGGTTGGTGCCGGTTCAAAGGCTGCAGGGTTGTTGCGGTTTTCTAAGAATTTCCAAGCGATTTGAGGGAAAAGCGCCACGATTAAAGCATCGTCCACCGCGTTATCTGCTAATTTCACCCCTTTCGCTTTGGCTTGTTCGGCAACTTCAGCTTCAATTTTCGCCATTTCAGGCGCAATATGATCGGCAGGACGGTCAGTCACCGGAGCTGCACCTTCTAATACGCGAGCTTGTAATGCGCTATCTACCGGTGCAGGTGTTTTACCGTATTCACCTTTTAAAATACCGGCAGTTTCTTTCGCGATGGTTTTATAGCGTTCGCCGGTGAGCACATTAATGACTGATTGTGTGCCGACGATTTGAGAGGTTGGCGTCACAAGCGGAATGTAACCTAAATCTTTGCGTACGCGTGGGATTTCTTCTAAAACCAAATCCAATTTGTCGGAAGCGTTTTGTTGTTTTAATTGATTTTCCAAGTTGGTGAGCATACCCCCGGGTACTTGTGCCACTAAAATACGGCTATCTACGCCACGTAGCTGACCTTCAAATTTGGCATATTTTTTACGCACATTACGGAAATATGCGGCAATTTTTTCCAAGCGCGGAATATCTAAGCCGGTGTCATATTCGGTGCCTTGCAAGGTCGCTACCATGGATTCTGTCGCCGGATGACCGTAGGTGCCGGACATAGAAGAAATTGCGGTATCAATACCATCTACGCCCGCTTCAACGGCTTTTAACAGCGCCATTTCTGCCATGCCGGTAGTGGAGTGGCAATGTAAATGCAATTCGACATCAAAACGTTTTTTGATTTCGCGCACTAAGTCTGCCGCCGCCATTGGGTTCAAAATACCTGACATATCTTTAATCACCAAGCTGTCGATACCGATTTCCAATAATTGTTCGGTGGTATCGAGCCAAGTTTGCATGGTGTGTACCGGGCTGGTGGTGTAACTTAATGTCCCTTGTGCATGACCGCCGAATTTACGCACGGCTTGCAATGCCGCTTTCATATTACGAGGATCGTTGAGTGCATCAAATACGCGGAACACATCCATACCGTTTGCTACGCAACGTTCGACGAAACGTTCTACCACGTCATCGGCATAGTGGCGATAACCTAAGAGGTTTTGACCACGTAACAGCATTTGTAATGGGGTTTTCGGACAGGCTTTTTTCAATTCACGCAAACGTACCCAAGGATCTTCGCCTAAGAAACGAATACAACTGTCAAAGGTTGCACCACCCCAAGCTTCTAACGACCAATAGCCAATGTTGTCTAATTCTTGTGCGATCGGCAACATGTCATCAAGACGTAAACGGGTCGCGAAAAGCGATTGGTGAGCATCACGAAGTACCAGTTCGGTCATTTTAATTTTTTTAGTCATAGTAAAATCCTTATTTTTATTTGAACTGTTGGGTACGGCGATGGTGCGCGATAGCCGCTGCAATTACAGGGCGCAAACGCTCAAAATCGTCAGTAGGTGCCGCAGAAAGTGCGGTGGCATTTGAAGGCGTTTTGGGTGAGGGGAGAGGTTCGGGAAAAAAGCGGTTGATAAGTTTAGACATGAGTCCAATTGCCCAAATTAAAATGAGCAAAAAGACCAACACAAAGCCCATCCCTGAGAACATCAGATTAATTCCTTCACCGAAAAGTTCTGCTGAAGTCATTCGTTATATCCTTATATTTAATATGGGATTTTTATTTTATCTGAATTGTTTTAACAAAACTGTGATTGAGATCATAAATTAGAGACTTGAAGAAAGGTGGAATTTTATGTGTTTTTCAAGTGGGAGAGAGAGGATAATGCGCTTAGAGCAAATTTAAAGGAATGAGAATAGTGCGCATTAAAGCATTTTAATTTAGGAGATTAGGAGATATTGACTTGAATAATAGATTCAGAACGAGTAAATTTGGTGGGTCGTGAAGGATTCGAACCTTCGACCAACGGATTAAAAGTCCGCTGCTCTACCGACTGAGCTAACGACCCAACGATATGATTTATTTGGAGAATTTTAAAGGATAGATTGTATTTAAAATGGTGCCCGAGGCCAGACTTGAACTGGCACGCCTCGAAAGGCGAGGGATTTTAAATCCCTTGTGTCTACCGATTCCACCACTCGGGCTTGGAGCGGGAAACGAGGCTCGAACTCGCGACCCCGACCTTGGCAAGGTCGTGCTCTACCAACTGAGCTATTCCCGCATAATTATCTAGCAACGCTAAACAACGTGGCGCATTTTACGCATTTATGAATGGGAGTCAAATAAAATTTCTAAAATTTCAATCAACTGCTTAAAAAAAACTCAATTCATGCTGTTTATGAAATAAAGGCACAATTTTTATGACTTCTTTAGGTGATCTTTGGTTAAATGACATCATCCTTATTATTTTTATGAATTAAATTCATAAAAATAATAAAATATTTAAAATTGACACATATGCGCTTTCCGTTTAACTTACGGAAGTATTATTCTTGGCTATAAATAAGGGATTTTTATGAGTTATGCAAAAGAAATTGATAATTTAAACCAGCATTTAGCGAGTTTGGATGGCAAGATTAACGTTTCCTTTGAATTTTTTCCGCCGAAAAATGAAAAGATGGAAAATCTTCTGTGGGAATCAATTCATCGTTTAAAAGTGCTAAAACCTAAGTTTGTCTCTGTTACTTACGGCGCAAACTCCGGTGAACGGGATCGTACTCACAGTGTTGTTAAAAATATTAAACAGCAGACAGGGTTAGAGGCTGCGCCTCATTTAACCGGAATTGATGCCACACCCGATGAGTTACGCGCCATTGCCAAGGATTATTGGGATAATGGCATTCGTCGCATTGTTGCATTACGCGGCGATATCCCTCCAGGTTATAACAAGCCGCCTTTCTATGCCTCAGATTTAGTGGCGTTATTACGTTCCGTTGCCGATTTTGACATTTCCGTTGCGGCATATCCAGAAGTGCATCCGGAAGCGAAATCAGCACAAGCTGACCTGATCAATTTAAAAAGAAAGATTGATGCCGGCGCAAACCACGTGATCACGCAATTTTTCTTTGATATAGACAGTTATTTACGTTTCCGAGATCGCTGTGCTTCTATTGGTATTGATACGGAAATTGTGCCGGGCATTTTGCCGGTAACGAATTTTAAACAGTTACAAAAAATGGCGTCTGTTACAAACGTCAAAATTCCGGCGTGGATGGCAAAAATGTATGATGGCTTGGATGAGGATCAAACTACGCGTAATCTCGTTGCCGCCAGCATTGCCATTGATATGGTACGTGTGTTATCTCGTGAAGGCGTAAACGATTTCCACTTCTACACATTAAACCGCAGTGAATTAACTTACGCCATTTGCCATCTTTTAGGCGTTCGGGCGAGTCTTTAAGTCCCCGTAAATAAAGTGCCACAGTTAAGTGGCGCTTTTACTTTCCATTTCTCACAATTTAAAGGGTTTTCAATACGTTTAATAACGCATCGCCAAAAGGTTGTCGCCAACCTTGTAATAACTCTGGAAGATCCTCTTTGTTGGCGTTTAACCAATGCCATTTCATTAAATTTTCTAAGCTACGTCGGCTTGCAATTAACTCTTGCGGTAAGTTTTCAGGGGTAATTTCCTTGAGTTTCTGTTGCAAGGCTTTCAGTGCCGTTTTATAGCGCGGATCATCGGTTAATCGCTGAATCATTGGGGGATAATCCTTGGGATCGATGCGCTTAACCTGTTCAAGCAACTGTAAGAGTTTTTTACCATGAATTCGCACTTCTGATGTGCTCAACCCCAATTCTAACAATGCTGATGTGCTTTTCGGAGTATATTTTGCCACCGCCCATAAATTTTCTGAACGCACTACGAAATTTAACGCGAGATCCCGTTTCATGGCTTCTTGCATACGCCATTTGGCGAGAATTTTTAATCGCATTAATTCCAATGAATTGAGCTTCCAAGCATTTGGAATCGCAAAATAAGCGGTGTCAGGATCTTTCCCGGAGTGTGCGCGTTTATTGAGCAAAAATTCACATTCATTTTTGACCGCACTTTGCCACTCGGTTTGCGCCAGTTGGGCTTGCATTTGTTGATATAACGGCAACAAATACCATACATCTGCTGCCGCATAGCGCAATTGGGTATCTGATAACGGACGAGCCAACCAATCGGTGCGGGAAGCGCCTTTATCAATTTCAATTTGGAAATACTGTTGCACTAATGTGGCAAATCCCGGTGAATTCGCAAAGCCTAAAAAATTGGCCATTACTTGGGTATCACACATCGGTTGGGGGAGTTGTTGGAAAGTGTGTTGAAAAACTTCCAGATCTTCCCCACAGGCATGTAACACTTTAGTCACGTGGTCATCGGCAAGTAAGGCAATGAAAGGGGAAAAATCTTGAATCGTTGTTGGGTCGATGAGTGCCACCTCATCACCGGCGTAAAGCTGAACTAAGCCAAGCTGAGGGTAAAGGGTTCGCGTGCGAACAAATTCAGTGTCTAAAGCCACCGCACTTTGCTGTCTAGCGAATGCGCAAACCTCTGCCAAGGCGCTATCTTCAGTAATGAGTTTAAAGTGCGGTGGATTTTGGCATTCTTTGGGTTGAGATATCATATGTCTATTCGATTATAAAGTCAGGGTTAAGCAATTTTAACATGTCGAGAGAAATTCGGGCGGGCACCTTAGCGTGGAATTTATGTCAGGTCAACTTTTCTTTTTGTGTGAAAGTTAACCAATGTTGCCGTGCTGTAATCATGAGAATGCAGTATGTTATGGGCAAATCAACCACGTCATTTCTAAAATGTGATCTCGATCTAATTTTATTTTAGGCGTATAATGCGACGCAGTTTTTTTATGTGATGATGAAGTCATCGCACATATTAATAAAAATTTTATAATACAAATAGTTACGGAGAATTTTAATGTCTAGAAGACTCAGAAGAACGAAAATTGTATGTACTATGGGGCCGGCAACCGACCGTGGTAACAATTTGGAAAAAATTATTGCCGCTGGGGCGAATGTCGTGCGTATGAATTTCTCGCATGGGACACCGGAAGACCATATTGCCCGTGCTGAGAAAGTACGCGAAATTGCGAAGAAATTAGGAAAAACGGTTGCGATCTTAGGTGACTTACAAGGCCCGAAAATTCGGGTATCTACCTTTAAAGACGGTAAAATTTTCTTAAATATCGGCGACAAATTTGTTTTAGATGCTGAGTTACCGAAAGGTGAGGGAACACAAGAAGTGGTTGGTTTAGACTATAAAACCTTACCTCAAGATGTCGTACCGGGCGATATTCTTTTATTAGACGATGGTCGCGTTCAATTAAAAGTGTTATCCACCGAAGGCGCAAAAGTTTTCACCGAAGTAACCGTTGGTGGACCGTTATCAAATAATAAAGGTATCAATAAATTAGGTGGCGGCTTATCAGCTGATGCATTAACAGAGAAAGATAAAGCCGATATTATCACCGCTGCCCGCATTGGGGTGGATTATTTGGCCGTTTCTTTCCCGCGTTCCGGTGAGGACTTAAATTATGCCCGTCAATTAGCGAGAGACGCCGGCTTGAATGCAAAAATCGTTGCCAAAGTGGAACGTGCCGAAGCGGTAGCTACCGATGAAGCGATGGATGACATCATTTTAGCGTCCGATGTTATCATGGTTGCCCGCGGGGACTTAGGGGTTGAAATCGGTGATCCGGAATTAGTCGCCGTTCAGAAAAAATTGATTCGTCGCTCTCGCCAATTAAATCGTGTGGTGATTACTGCAACGCAAATGATGGAATCAATGATCAGTAATCCAATGCCAACCCGTGCAGAAGTCATGGACGTGGCAAATGCCGTATTAGACGGTACTGACGCGGTTATGCTGTCTGCGGAAACAGCTGCCGGTCAATATCCAGCGGAAACGGTGGCGTCTATGGCAAAAGTATGCTTAGGGGCAGAAAAAATGCCGGGAGCCAGCGTGTCACACCATCGTATAAATGTCGAATTTGATGATATTGAGGAAACGATTGCAATGTCGGCAATGTTCGCAGCGAATCATATGAAAGGGGTGAGTGCTATTATTGCCATGAGTAGTAGTGGTCGTACGCCATTGTTAATGTCTCGAATCAGTTCTGGTTTGCCTATTTTTGCGTTATCTCGTCACCAAGAAACCTTAAATTTGTGTGCGTTATATCGCGGTGTAACACCGGTGCTTTATGATGACATCAGCCGCACAATGGAAGGGGCGCAAAAAGCCATTTCCTTGTTAAAAGATAAAGGCTTCTTAATGGCAGGGGATGTAGTGTTATTAACTCAAGGGGCAGAATTTGCAGACAGCGGTTCAAATACCTGTCGTATTCTGACAGTAGAGTAATTGTTAAAGAAGGCTTAGTAAGTTTACTAAGCCTTCTGTTTTTGATGAAATCGATTAAATATAGTTAATTTTCACCGCACTTAATGTTCACTGCACTTAACTTTTTACCGCACTGGGTCTTCACCGTGTTTTCTGCTGTTTACCGTTTTTATGCGACCCATTCTGTTCGCATATACGTCAATCGATCAAGCCCTGTAATAAAGTGGCTTAAGTCTTGTTCTTCAGGTCGATGAATATAGGCAATTTCACCGAGCAATGGCGCATCTATTTTTTGTTTTAACGTTTCAATAATTTCAGCATAATGACCGAGGCCGGGGTTAATTCGATTTGCAACCCATCCCAATAATGGCAGATTCTTGCTAAGTATTGATTGCACAGTCAATAAGGCATGATTAATACATCCTTCTTTAATTCCCACCACGACGATAGTTGGCATATTGTGTTCAGCAACCCAGTCGGCAAAACTATAGTCTTTATTAATGGGCGTCAACCAACCGAAAGCTCCTTCGACAGTAACCGAGGAATATTTGGCGGATAGCCGCGCTAAATCTGCATTCAGCTTCTCGATTTTAACCCGTTGACTTTCTTCTGTTAAAATAGGGATCGTATGCAAGAATGTGTAACTATTGACTTCTTCATAGGTAACATTTTCGCGTGTGCTATTCATCAACGTTAGAACATCAGAATTATCTTTCGTTTCATAGTCACTTTCTTCCTGCAAAGACTTCAGCGAATATATCGGTTCATCTTGCCCGAATGCAATTGGCTTGTACCCAACGACTTGGATACCCGATTTTTGCAAAGCTTGCATGATTGCACGTGTTACAATCGTTTTGCCAACATTCGTATCTGTTCCTGTGATAAAAAAACTACTCATCATCATCCTCTTTTCTACTTTAGTCGTGAGATTCTAGATGAAAAAGGGTGATGTTATTTTGAGATAAAACAATATTTAATAAATTTATCGATCTTTTTGTATAAAATGCATGAAGATATCCCGATTATTTATGCTTTTATGTCATCAAAATAAATCCGGATTAATCAGGAAGGATTTTGATCAAAATGAGGCATGTTCACTATCCGCATTGCCTTAAAAAATAAAAGCATCAATAGATTTTGGTAAATTTTCTAACTTAAGGTAAACTAGTGCAGTTCTAGAAAAATGGATTAAATTTGAGGTATATATGACAAAAATTGCATCAATTGTAGATGTGCTACAGGGCAAAATCGCAATTGGCGAAAAAGTGACTGTACGCGGTTGGGTACGCACCCGTCGCGATTCCAAAGCCGGTCTATCTTTCCTTGCTGTTTATGACGGTTCTTGCTTTGCCCCCATCCAAGCCATCGTAAATAATGATATCGTTAATTATGAATCTGAAGTATTGCGTTTAACTACTGGTTGTTCCGTTATTGTAACAGGGACGGTGGTTGAATCGCCGGCTGAAGGCCAAGCCGTTGAGTTACAAGCAGAGAAGGTGGAAGTTACCGGCTGGGTCGAAGATCCGGAAACCTACCCAATGGCAGCAAAACGCCATTCAATCGAATATTTACGCGAAGTAGCACACTTGCGTCCTCGCACAAATATCATTGGGGCTGTTGCACGTGTACGTCATTGTTTGGCTCAAGCCATTCATCGCTTCTTCCACGAGCAAGGTTTCTATTGGGTGGCAACGCCGTTAATCACCGCTTCCGATACGGAAGGTGCGGGCGAAATGTTCCGTGTTTCTACGTTAGATTTAGAAAACTTACCGCGCACAGATAAAGGTGCGGTGGATTTTAGCCAAGATTTCTTCGGTAAAGAATCGTTCTTAACCGTATCCGGTCAATTAAACGGTGAAACTTACGCTTGTGCGTTAAGTAAGATCTATACGTTTGGACCAACATTCCGCGCCGAAAACTCCAACACAACCCGTCACTTGGCAGAATTCTGGATGATTGAACCTGAAGTGGCTTTTGCAACGCTCGCCGATAACGCAAAACTTGCCGAAGATATGTTGAAATATGTTTTCCGTGCTGTGTTAACTGAGCGTCGTGATGATTTGGAGTTCTTTGCTAAACATGTTGATGATGATGTCATTAATCGTTTAGAACGTTTCATTCATTCCGATTTCGCCCAAGTAGATTACACCGATGCCATTGAGATTTTATTAAAATCCGGCAAAACATTTGAATTCCCGGTTTCTTGGGGGATCGACCTTTCTTCCGAACATGAACGCTATTTAGCGGAAGAATATTTCAAATCGCCTGTTGTGGTGAAAAACTATCCGAAAGACATCAAAGCCTTCTATATGCGTTTAAACGATGACGGAAAAACCGTTGCAGCGATGGATGTGTTGGCTCCGGGAATCGGTGAAATCATTGGTGGTTCACAACGTGAAGAGCGTTTAGATGTATTGGATAAACGTATGGAAGAAATGGGCTTAAATCCTGAAGATTATTGGTGGTACCGCGATTTACGCCGTTATGGTACTGTACCGCACTCCGGCTTTGGTTTAGGTTTTGAACGGTTGATTGTTTATGTAACCGGTTTACAAAACATTCGTGATGTGATTCCATTCCCACGTGCACCACGTAACGCAAACTTCTAATTCTAACAAGAAATAAAAATCCCCTTATTCTTCACGAAAAGGGGATTTTTTATGGAGATTGGCTTAAGCAGAATTATTGTGCTTTAGCATTTCCATTAAATTTTTTCTCTAATGCAAGGCTTTGCTCTTGTAGTTTCGCCATGGCATCTTTTAATTTTTCTGCTTTTGCTAAATAAGCTTTTTGTTGTTCTTCCGTTGGCTCGCTTAAGCTCACATTCGCTTGATCAACCAATAAATCGCTTGCTAAGCTAAGCACGGTTTTTGTTTGTTCTTTGACTTCATTAATTGAAGCAGATTGAATTTTTAACGATTCTAAGCTAGCAATTGTGTTTTTTACAGAGTTATTAAAGGTATCAATCGCTTCTTGGATCTTTTTATTGTCTTTGGCTTGTACCGCCACCATAAGATCTTGTTGGAATTTTTGTTGGGATTGTAGCTGTGTTTGCTCTTGGTTTCTGTTCCATTCAATTAACGCATTATAATCAGCCGTTTCAACTGCAGGATCTACCGCTTTATCACAAGCAGCCAAAAAAACAGCAAATAAAGCAACAGCACCAAATTTAATTAATTTTTTCATAATCTATCCTTTATGTAATAGTGGTATATAAAAAACTCCAGAGGCCATCTGGAGTTTTTATCAATTATGCACGTTTGAAGTCAATGTGCACAAGTTTCGGCTTAAATGGGTGACGTTGCATTGCTTGCACTTTCACAGCCACCTCTTTACCATCAATCACTAATGTGATGACGTCTGAATAGAAAGCATCATGCGCTTGCGCATTGTTTAGTTCATCATGACTTAAAATGATAGATACAGGCTCTTCCTTGCCACCATAAACGATAGCTGGGATTTGACCGTTGTGACGCAGGCGGCGGCTCGCACCCTTACCTTGCGCTGTACGAACTTCAGCGTTAAATTTAAATGCCATTTTAGTGTTCTCTTTTTAAAGATTTAAACGAATAAAAATCGCAGGCGACCCAGCGATTTCACAAAATTTGCTCAAAGTCTGAACTTTGAGGCTGGTGATTATAATAAATTCGTATAGGTAATGCAAACTCAATCAAGCACTTTTTCCTAGCCATATTCAGGCAAGATGGGATAAAATGGGCGGGTTATTTTTAGTTTTAGGACGCTTTTATTCATGGAATTTCTGATTAATTTTTTTAGCAATTACGGTTATTTCGCCGTGTTATTTGTTTTGATTATCTGTGGTTTTGGCGTACCGATTCCGGAAGATATTACATTAGTTTCCGGCGGCGTTATTTCCGGTTTGGGATATGCAAATGTGCACATCATGTTAGTCGTAAGCTTGCTTGGTGTGTTGCTAGGCGATAGCACGATGTATTGGCTTGGTCGCATTTATGGTACTAAAATTCTACGTTTTAGACCTATTCGTCGCTTTTTGACTTTAGATCGTTTGCGCATGGTACGTAGTAAATTCGATCAATATGGCAATCGTGTATTATTTGTCGCGCGATTTTTACCCGGTTTACGCGCCCCGATTTACATGGTTGCCGGAATCACCCGACGGGTGAGTTTTACGCGTTTTGTATTATTAGATTTTTGTGCTGCGATTATTTCCGTGCCAATTTGGGTTTATCTCGGTGATTTTGGTGCCAGCAATTTAGATTGGCTACACGCACAAATTAAGAAAGGCCAATCAGTGATTTATATCTTAATCGCGCTCCTTGTGGTTTATCTTGTTTGGAAATGGCATAAAAATCGCAAGAAAGCCCAACAAAGTTAAATGAGTCCTGCGAAGGGATAGAGATGTCTCCAGCAATGAGACCATAGAGTAGAGTCGCCGATTTTGATGAAAAATCGGCGCTAACACAGCTAAAAGTGCGGTCAGTTTTCAACGTAATTTTTAACACGGCGATAAAAACGGATCCACACATTATCTCAAAAAGAAACTTGCCTTATCCCAATAATTTCTTCCAAATCTCTCGCACAAACGCCCGTTCTGCACAAAATTCCGACGCGTCCACCACAGAGGGTAAACCGAGTAAATTTAAATGGTGAATACGGTTGCGCAGATCCACATAACATTGTTTTAAGCGTTCGCTGTCAGAATCGGAAATTACGTCATGTTCCGCCATGATCTCGAAAATCCGCACATTGTCTGACCAGCGAGTGAGGGCTGGCTGTTGCGGCGAATGCGCCAACACCAAATATTGTGCGATAAATTCAATGTCCGTAATGCCGCCTTGGTCGGTTTTAATGTTGAATTGGGCGTCATCATGTTTTGCCAAATGTTCATACATTTTTTCCCGCATTTCGCCGACATCCTGTTTCAGTTGAACTAAGTCACGCGGGGCAGAAAGCACGTTGTGACGAATGGTTTCAAATTCATCTCGGAGTTTCTGTTCGCCGAACACTGCACGGCTACGCACCAAGGCTTGTTTTTCCCAGGTCCAGGCTTCGTTCAGTTGATAGTTTTCAAAGGCGGCGAAAGAGCAACCAAGCAATCCCGCATCGCCCGACGGGCGCAGGCGCATATCCACGTCATATAAAATCCCGGCGCTGGTATTCATGCTGAAAATACTGACGATTTTTTGGGCTAAACGTAAATAAAATTGGTTGCTGTCGATGACTTTTTTGCCTCCAACGGTTTGACTGTTGCCGGCGGGATCGTATAAGAAGACAAGATCCAAATCGGATTTATAGCCCAATTCAATGCCGCCCAATTTGCCGTAACCCACCACGAGGAAGTTTTTTTCCCCTTCCGCCAAATGTTCTGGCACCCCAAAACGCACGGCGATTTGTTGCCACGCCAAATTGACCACCGCACTGATAATCGCCTCAGCCAAATAAGTGAGATGATCGCTCACTTTCATTACCGGCAACACACCGAGAATATCGGCAGCGGCAATGCGGAGCAGGGCAGCGTGCTTAAACTGGCGCAAGCCGTCGATGAATTGTTCTTCGTCATCTTGCGGCAGGCGCAATAAATATTGCTGTAATTCGGAAGCGTACTCGGTAAAGTGCGGTGGATTTCGCAGGGATTTTTGATCGAGCAATTCATCGAGCAAAATCGGGTGGCGAGCCACTTGTTCTGCAATAAATTTTGATTGGGCACACAGTTCGATAAGCTGCGTCAAGGCTTGTGGATTCTCTGCTAACAGTTCGAGGTAAGTGGTACGCGTGAGAATTTTTTCAATAATCGTCAAAATCCGTGGCAGTAACACCGGGCTGTTGGGCGCGTGTAAAACTTGTTCCAGCAGGTTTGGCATTAAGCGATTGAGCACTGCCCGCCCGCGTACACCAATGGCATAACGAGGCAATTCGTTGCGAAATTGCAACAGGCGATCCAACACCGCATCTTGTTCCGTCTCCGGCACGCTGTTTTGTTGCAAAATGCCGAGCAATTCCTGTTCGTCAAAATCCGTTTCGAGGAAATCTTCCCACGCATTTTCCGATGTATTTTCTTCTTGTTCATCGCCAATTAATGACTGAAAAACCGACCGCACTTTGCGCTGATGTTCGTGTAACACGGCGAGAAAACTCGCCCAATCGTGAATCGGGTAGGTGACGGAAACACTTTCTTGTTGCGCACCCCATTGGGTAAATTCCGCGCAGGCGAAGATTAAACGTTGACGATCCAATTCATTGTCTGGCAGTTGTTGGGTTTGTTGATCTTTGATGGCTTGCAGCACATTTTCCGCGCGACGTAGAAATAAATAGGCGTGGCGCAAATCGGATTCCTGTTCGCTGGAAATTAAATTCAGCTTGCTCAGTTCCGGCAATAAATTCAGCAATTCGTGCTGTTGCAAGGCAATTTCCCGCCCACCGCGAATTAACTGGAAAACCTGCACGATAAACTCAATTTCACGAATGCCACCCGCGCCCAATTTGATGTTATCGGTGAGATTGCGGCGGCGTACTTCCCGTTCGATTTTTTGTTTCATCTCGCGCAATGCTTGAATCACGCTGAAATCAATGTAGCGACGATATACAAACGGGCGCAATAAATTTTGTAAAACGGTGATATTGGGATCCGTTGCTTGCGCGCCTAAAATGCGACCTTTGATCATGGCGTAACGTTCCCAATCGCGCCCTTGATCCTGATAATACTGCTCCATGGCGTTAAAACTGAGTGCCAGCGCGCCACTGTCGCCAAAGGGACGTAAACGCATATCCGTGCGGTACACAAAACCATCGGCGGTGTATTGATCTAACGCGTTAATCAAGCGTTGCCCCAAACGGGTGAAAAACTTCGCATTATCCACACTGCGGCGTGCCCCCACGGTTTCCCCTTGGCTTGGATACGTAAAAATCAAATCAATGTCGGAAGAAAAATTCAGCTCAAAGCCACCCAATTTCCCCATGCCGAGAATATATAGCTGCTGCGCGTTGCCCTGCGCATCCATCGGCGTGCCCATTTCTTCACAAGCCCGTGCATAAAGCCAATCGCGTGCACCAATAATCAGGCTTTCCGCCAGTTGCGACAAGCGAATAAAAACCTGTTCCACCGTGGCGAAATTAAGACTTTGGCAAACACTCAACTTCACCATTTCACGGGCGCGAAACAGACGTAATTCCCGGTAAAGTTGCTCTTCCGTTTGCACATGCTGTAACACCTCATCCAACCGCTCGGCGTACTGGTCACAATCCTCAAAGTGCGGTAGTTTTTCCCAACATTTTGCTAAAAACGCCGGCTGTTTCTGCCACGCCTCCGCCACAAAATCCGACATCGCCACCGCCACAGCCATTTGCCCGATATTTGTTGCGGGATCTTCTCTTTGTTGTTCAATTTGTTCAAACAAAGTGGAATTGAATTTTTCCGGAAAAGAGTGAATTAAAACCTCGGCGAGAGAACGGAGTTTATCGGCAAATTGAGCAACAAAAGACATGGTGAATCCTTATGAAAAATGGTGCGTAAACTTTAGCATGAAATGGCGAAAATTTCAGGGGAGAAAAAGTGTGATTGGGGTCTCAGAATGAGGGAAAGGTGTTAGATGATATGCAATATTTTTGATACGCTCTGACTACAAGTAAGTGTGATGTTATGTTTCTAAAAAATCTAAATTTATTCTTAAAGAAACCACGTCTTATTTATTAAATAAAAATGATGGTGTATTAAACCTTAGGAAGTCACTATGTCCCAATCTGTTATTCGCTACGCCCATTCCGCGCAAGACAAATTCGGTAATCTCTTACCTTACGAACATTGGCAAACCTTGCAAAGCCATTCGGTCAATGTTGGTGAAATGGCGGCGGAGTTTGCTCGGGTATTTGGTGCGCAGGAAATTGCCTGCCAGACGGGACAGCTTCATGACTTAGGGAAATATTCGGAAGCCTTTAACCACCGATTACATGGTGGCCCATCAGTCGATCATGCTACCGCCGGAGCGAAAATTGCGGTAGAACGTTGGGGAAATGTAATCGGCAAACTGATGGCGTTTTGCATTGCGGGGCACCATGCGGGGTTGGCTAATGGATGTGGTGAGGGCAATAACCGCAGTACTTTGAAACAGCGTCTAGCTTTACAATTTGGCGAAGATATTCCCGCCCTCGATAACCTGTGGCAACAAGAAATCAAGCTCCCTCAAAACCTGCCCGCACCGCCACTCAAAGCCGACGCGCATCATCCTTTTTTCTCCTACGCCTTTTTCACCCGAATGCTCTATTCCTGCTTGGTGGATGCCGATTATCTCGACACCGAAGTCTTTTATTCAAACCTAGAAAACAAAGCCGTCGAGCGCGGCGGTTATCCCGATTTAAACGCCTTACAACACAATTTCAATCAATTCATCAACGCTTTCAGACGACGTATAGCCCAAGCTTCAGAGCAAACCGAAGCCGAAAAACGCAACGCCGTTTTAAACCGCCTGCGTGGTGAAATCCTCGATTACGCCGTAGAACAAGCGGCGCAACCGCAAGGACTGTTTACGCTCACCGTGCCGACCGGCGGCGGCAAAACCTTCACTTCCATGGCATTCGCGCTGGAACATGCCAAACGGCACGGAATGCGGCGCGTGATTTACGTCATCCCGTTCACCAGCATCATCGAACAAAATGCCGCCGAATTTCGCAAAGCCTTTGGCGAATTGGGCGAACAAGCCGTGTTGGAACACCACAGCACTTTCGACGACGACAAACTGCAAAATGAGGCCACCAAAGACAAATTGTGCCTTGCTTCGGAAAACTGGGACGCGCCGATTGTCGTGACCACCGCCGTGCAATTCTTCGAATCCCTCTTTGCCGACCGCTCCTCGCGCTGCCGCAAGCTGCACAACATCGCAGGCTCCGTCATCATCCTCGACGAAGCGCAAATGCTACCGCTCAATCTTTTGCTGCCCATCATGCAAGCCATCAAAGAATTGGCGCAGAACTATCATTGCTCTGTCGTCATGTGCACCGCCACCCAGCCAGCCGTGCAATCCGAAAACGGCTTCTATCGAGGCTTTGAAAACGTGCGCGAAATCGCCCCAAAACCGACCGCACTTTTCGACAAACTGCGCCGCACCACCGTGCAACACATCGGCACACAAACCGACGCCGACTTGCTCGCCAAATTTGCCGAACACCCGCAAATGCTCGTCATCGTCAACAACCGCCGCCATGCCCGCAGCCTGTACGACCAAGCCAAACACCTTGACGGCACGTTCCACCTGACCACGTTAATGTGCGCCAAACACCGCAGTCAAAAGCTCGATGAAATCCGAGGCCGTCTGAAAAACGGCGAACCCTGCCGCGTTATCGCCACCTCCTTAATCGAAGCCGGCGTTGATGTGGATTTTCCGCTGGTGATGCGCGCCGAAGCAGGTTTAGACAGCGTTGCTCAAGCCGCAGGACGCTGCAACCGCGAAGGCAAAAGGCCGTCTGAAAACAGCTTTGTCTGGATATTCGCACCTGAAGAACAATGGAAAGCCCCGCCCGAACTTGCCGCCCAAGCCGCCGTTATGCGCCTGACCGCCGACAGTTTTTCAGACGACCTCTTATCCACCCAAGCCGTCGCCGCCTACTTCGCCGAGCTTTATCAATTAAAAGGCAGTGAACTGGATAATAAAAAAATCCTGAAAATGCACAACGATACAGGGCAAAGCCTCGATTTCCCATTCCAAACCATCGCCGACAAATTCCGCATGATCGAAAGCCACATGCAGCCGCTGATTATTCCGTTCGATGTTGAGGCCGAAAGCCTCATTAGCAGCCTGCACCACGCCGACCACATCGGCGGGCTCTTACGCAAACTGCAACCCTACACCGTCCAAATCCCCGAAAAAGCCCTCGCCGCTTTATATAAAGCAGGGCGTATCGAACCGATTAACGAGAAAAACTTCGGCAAACAGTTTTATACGCTGATTGGGCTGGATTTGTATGATGATGTAGCTGGGCTTTCTTGGGAGGATATGGAGTTTTTGAAGGGGGAGAATTTGGTGTTTTAAGGAAAATTATTTTGATTAATTGAGAAGATAATTACATAGGAATTCAGAATAATTAAAGACATTACACAACTTGATGACTATACAAAATTAAAAAAACTTGCTTCTGCTCTTTGGCAACAAAATAACTCTTATCATGGTGCAGCTATTATGATAGGTGCAGGTTTTAGTAGAAGTGCTGCGACAACAGGAGATAGCAATAAAAAGCTTCCGCTTTGGTTTAATTTTTCTGAACTATTAATTAAAGAATTGAGTTCAAATAGCTCAGATCCATTACGACTAGCTGAAGAATACAATGCATATTTCGGTAAACAAGCGTTACATGATTTAATCAAGAAGGAAATTAATGATTCAGCCTGGATACCGGGGGAACTATATAAATCCTTACTAGAATTACCATGGTCAGAGGTTTTGACTACAAACTGGGATACTTTGCTTGAACGTGCTTCAGAAGAAATTCATCAGCCTGTATATAGTATTGTTTCAAAACAGGAAGATCTTTCAAGTGCAAGATCACCTCGTATCGTGAAATTGCATGGCACTATCGATGTAAGTAAAGATTTGATTTTTACTCAGGAAGATTACCGTAAATATCCGCAACAATATGCAGCATTTGTGAACTTTGCTCGGCAAGTATTTATTGAAAATGAACTATGTCTAATGGGTTTCTCTGGAGATGACCCAAATTTCTTACAGTGGGCTGGTTGGGTTAGAGATCATTTAACTAGTCATTCTAGACGGATTTACCTCGTTGGAGCTTTAGGATTAAATTCTTCAAAACAGAAATATTTAGAGTCGCTCAATATCGCACCAATAGATTTATATAGTTTGGTTAAAGATTATGATGATGCAGATATGCGTCATTTTAAGGCCACAGAAATATTTTTTCAGACCTTGCAAAAACTAAAACCTAAGAATAAATGGGAATGGGAGCCAAGCAAGCTACAGCGAATGGAAATGACAGAAGAAGAATTAAATAGGCGTTATCAAGATCATGAGCATGCAGCTCATCTCCTTGAAAGGCAATTAGTTCCTTTGGAAAAGGATAGATTGTCTTACCCTGAGTGGTTGGTATGTCCAAATTTATTGAGATTTACCTTGCATATGCAGTTAACAGATCCTTGGCCTAATCCTGATAATTTGTCAAGAATGAATAAAGATTCAAGAGCTAAGCTGCTGTATGAAATAGCTTGGCATTATAAAGTAACTTTTGAAATTCTTCCAAATTGGTTGGTAAATGAACTGCTAACAGTATGTGATCTTGATAAACCTTGTTGTTTAACAAAGAAACAACAATTAGATATTGCGCTTCTTTTATTGAAAAATACACGTTGGATGGAACAGTCAGAAAGTAAAGATATTATTCTAATAACAAGACGTATATTGGAAAAAGGAAAAGAATATTGGACAGAAATTGATAACGAATTGTCCTATTATTCCGCTATTTTAGCGCGGGATTCATTTGATTATCCAGCTTTAGAGAAATATGCAGAAGAAATTACCACTAATGATCCTATTTGGAAGTTAAAAAAGGCTTCTTTATTTGCAGAGCTTGGAAATTTTGAAGAAGGTAAACACTTAATAAGTGAAGCATATAGTGATTTACTTAAACAGTATAGAAATAATCATGGTTCTATTTATTTGCTCTCTCGTCTAGCTTGGGCATACTGGTTAGCTAGAGGTATTAACTTGAGTGAACTGGAAGAGAAAATTAGAATTTTCTCTTTTGATTATAAAGAATCTAAATGTGATCCTTGGGATTACATAGAACACATGCAGAAAAAAATTACCAGAAAATTAGCAAAGCAACAAGAACAAGAGATTGAGCCTTTATTTGAACCAGGGCATTACAAAGATAACTCCAATACTGTAACTTGGAGTAATGAATTACACCCACTACTTCTACTAGAAGGTATATCTAATACTGTTGGACTACCATTACGTTGGCAGCATACAAATTTTCTTGTCGATTCAGCTGCAAAAATTGCCGAGTTAACTGAAATTGATAATACCCAACGTTTCTCTCTTGCTATTAGAGCCGCCAGTAGTGAGACATCTAATGTCTTAAAAAGAGTATTTTCTAGAATTCAAATTGCGTGTTTATCTCAGGACGAGGCTAATTTTTTAATAGAAAAAACTATATCTTCAATTGAATATTGGTCTGAAAAGCGAGAGGCTCAATCGAGCATAAGCGGTATTACACGCCATGCAATTGACCGCTTACGTGTTTTTATTGAAGTATTAGCTAGAATTTCTGTAAGAGCAACATCTGAACAAGCTAAGCAAATTTTTCGCTTAGCAGTTTCTTTAGGACAGAATAAGAAATTTCAACACCTATGGCTATTTGATTCAATTAAGGATTTAATTAAATTTTCTCTTAAAAGTATTCCTGACGATGAGCAACATGAGGTGTTACTTGATGCATTATCCTATCCACTTGAAACAGAAATTCAAAAAAATGAATATGGTAAGTGGGCTAATCCTGTCATAGATAATCCGGGTAAGCGTAAGCAAAATATTTTTATTGATAAACGCATTGGTGAAATTATAGATAGTATAGAAAAAAATTCTTCTAAAAATGCTCCAGCATTGTTAAGACTATTACCTTTAATAAAGAGTAAGTTCCTTACCGAAAAAGAATGCAGACAAATTGCATTAAATATATGGGGAGATAATCCTGATTATAAAAATATACCTAAAACAGGATTGCTTAATTACGTTCTACTTGAATTACCAAACATGGATTATTTGTCGGTAAAAGCATTAGTTAGAGAATATTTATTTGAACAGAAGGAAGAAAACTTGTTTAAATTGGATTTTTTAATGGATGTAGTTAATGCAGCACTTGGAAAAAATGTTAAGGAATTGCCAAGTCAAGAACAGGCTGTGAATTATTTCGAAAAACTAACCTCTTGGAGATTACCCGAAAAAGATGATAGTGAAATAGGGTTTTCTAAAAATATAAATTCTGAAACGGCTGAATTAATTAGTGAAGTATTAGCGCGTTCCATTGTGCCTGCATTGTCAAAAGAAGCATTAACTGAAGAAAATTTTCAGAAGTTGTGTGATATGCATATAGTACTTGATAAAGCGGAAATTCTGATGGCGTATCCATATTTTGCTGTATCAGATGAAAGTTTTATTTGTCGCACGGAGGGATTGATTAAGAAGGGGTTCCAATCTATAGAAGGTCATAAATTAGCGTATGCCTCTTATGCTCTGTTAACTTGGAGAGAACTTCAAGATTTACCTGTGATAAATAGGTTAATTAAGCGACTGATTTACATGATTAGTTCAAATCAAAAACAAGGGTTAGCCCCACTCCTTTGGACGGCTAATCAGATGTATAAAAAAGAATATCTTTCAGGTGAAGATATTGAATCACTTAGTGAAATTCTTCCAGTTATTTTTGATAGCACTAATTACGGGAGAATTCCCCCATATAATCAGGAGTCTGTAAGTATTTCACTTGTGCGTGCAGCTTGCGTTAGATTGGCTAGAGATATTTTGAATAAAGAGCAAAATGATGATGTGGATTTAAAAAGAATATTGGAAATGGCGAAAAACGATCCCCTTCCAGAAGTGAGATTCGCAGAAATTACAGATATATAAAAATATCATTCAAAAGTGCGGGCAATTTTCCCAACGTTTTCAAAACGTCGTCTGAAACCGCACTTCCCCAACCACAAGGAGAACCAAATGAACCAAATCCGCCTACACGTTTGGGGCGATTATGCCTGTTTTACCCGTCCGGAGATGAAGGTGGAGCGGGTGTCTTATGATGTCATCACGCCGTCGGCGGCGCGCGGGATTTTGGCGGCGGTGCATTGGAAGCCCGCGATTCGGTGGGTGATTGACCGGATTTATGTGTTGAAACCGATTCGCTTTGAGTCGGTGCGGCGCAATGAGTTGGGCGGCAAGATTTCGGCGGGCAAGGTTAGCGGCGCGATGAAGCGCAAGAGCGTTGCCGATTTATATACGCTGATTGAAGATGACCGCCAGCAGCGTGCGGCGACAGTGCTTAAAGACGTGGCGTATGTGATTGAAGCCCATGCGGTGCTGACGGCAAAAGCGGGGGCGGATGAGACCGTTACTAAACATATTGAGATGTTCAAACGCCGTGCGAAAAAAGGGCAATGCTTTCAGCAGCCTTGTTTGGGCGTGCGTGAGTTTCCTGCCGATTTTGCGTTGATTGACGAAGGCGAGCCGCTGCTGCTGTCGGCGTTATCGGAAAGCGAGGCAAACCGCGATTTGGGCTGGATGCTGCACGATATTGATTTTGACCACGGCAACACGCCGCATTTTTTCCGCGCGCAAATGAAAGACGGCGTGATTGATGTGCCGCCGTTTTACGCCGAGGAGGTGAAAGCATGATTCTTGCGTCCCTTGCCCGCTATTACCGCCGTTTGGCAGCGGAGACCGATGAAATGGGCAACCCGAAAGTGCCGCCTTATGGCTTTAGCGAGGAGAAAATCGGCTGGATTCTGGTGTTGGATAAAGAAGGTCGTCTGAAAACCGTTGTGCCGAATCTGACTGCCGATAAAAAGCCGCAGCCGAAGCTGATGAGTGTGCCGCGCCCTGAAAAACGCACGTCGGGTATCAAACCGAATTTTTTGTGGGATAAGACCGCCTACGCGCTTGGCGTGGAAGCCAATAAAAACAAAGCCGAAGCGAAAGAAAAACCGTTTACGTCGTCTGAAAAAACCTTTGGCGCCTTTAAGCAATACCATCTTGATTTACTGCAAAACAGCGACGATGAAGCCTTGCAAGCCTTGTGCCGTTTTCTGCAAAACTGGCAGCCTGCACATTTCGCTACCGAAAACCTGCCTGCCGAAATGCTCGATGCCAACATTGCATTTTCTCTTGAAAAACCGACCGCACTTATCCATAAACGCGAAGCCGCACAAACCTTGTGGGCAGGCTGCCTGAAAAGCGACGAAGCACTCGAAGGCTTGTGCCTGATTAGCGGCGACACCGCCCCGATTGCACGGCTGTATCCGGCGATTAAAGGCGTGTTTGGCGGGCAAAGTTCCGGCGGTTCGATTATTTCGTTTAATAAAGAAGCCTTTGCTTCGTTTGGCAAGGAGCAAGGCGCAAATGCGCCTGTTTCCGAACAATCCGCGTTTGCCTACACCACTGCGCTGAACTATCTGTTGCGCCGCGAAAATAATCACTGTTTGACCATCGGCGATGCCAGCACGGTCTTTTGGGCGGAAGCGGATGATAACGCCACGGCGCAGGCTGCTGAAGGCTTCTTCGCGCACGTGTTCACGCCGCCGGATGACGAACAAGAAAGCGCTAAAATTTTCAACGTATTGGAACAAATCGGCAAAGGTCGTCCGCTGCAAGAAATTACGCCCGAACTCTCTCCCAATACCCGTTTTTATATCTTAGGGCTTGCCCCTAATGCCGCACGAATTTCTGTTCGGTTTTGGCTGGATACCACCTTTGGGCAGCTGGCGGAAAATTTGGCGCAGCATTGGCAAGATTTAGCCCTTGAACCTTGCGCGTGGAAAACGCCGCCGTCTATTTGGCGACTCTTATTGCAAACTGCCGTATTGGGCAAAAGCGAAAATATCTCGCCCGTATTGGCAGGTGAGATGACCCGCGCCGTGATTTGCGGCACGCCGTACCCCTTAAGTTTGCTGTCGCAACTGATTACCCGAATCCGCGCCGACGGCGACGTGAACGGTCTGCGCGTGGCAATGATGAAAGCCGTATTAGAGCGGCGTTTTAGAAAAGGTTTTATCGAAGAAGGAGTTCCTATGAGTTTGAACAATGAAAGCCCGAATCGCGCCTATCTTTTAGGGCGGCTGTTTGCCGTGTTGGAGCGCATTCAATATCAGGCGTTGGGCGAATTAAATGCCGGCATTGCCGACCGCTATTACGGCTCTGCATCCGCCGTGCCGTTTTCCGTTTTTCCGCGCCTTTTGTCGGGTGCAAAACACCATTTATCGCGCTTGCGTAAAGACAAAGCCGGCATGGCGGTGAATTTGGATAAAGATTTGGGCGAAATCATTGCCAAACTGCCCGAAACCTTTCCGCGCCATTTGAGCATTGACGAACAAGGTCGTTTCGCCATCGGCTATTACCATCAAAAACAAAGCTATTTTGCTAAAAAAGAAACCGCTGAAACCATTGAAAACTAAGGAGCCAGAAAATGTCTGCTATTCAAAACCGCTATGAATTTGTTTACTTTTTTGATGTAACCAACGGCAACCCCAACGGCGATCCCGATGCGGGCAATATGCCGCGTCTTGACCCCGAATCCAGCAAAGGCTTGGTAACCGATGTCTGTCTGAAACGCAAAATCCGTAATTTTGTCGAAATCAGCAGCGAAAACGAAGCCGGTTACGAAATCTACGTCAAAGAAAAAAGCGTGTTGAACCTGCAAAACAAACGCGCTTATGAAGCGCTTGGCATTGAATCTGAAGCCAAAAAACTGCCGAAGGACGAAGCTAAAGCCCGCGACATTACCGCGTGGATGTGTAAAAACTTCTTCGATATCCGTACCTTCGGTGCGGTGATGACCACCGAAGTCAACAGCGGACAAGTACGCGGCCCTGTACAACTGGCGTTCGCCCAATCCATCGACCCGATTGTGCCGCTGGAAGTTTCGATCACCCGCATGGCAGTAACCAACGAAAAAGACTTGGAAAAAGAACGCACTATGGGGCGTAAATACATCGTCCCTTACGCGCTCTACCGCGTGCACGGTTTTATCTCCGCCAACCTTGCCGCCAAAACCGATTTTTCAGACGACGACTTAGCCAAACTCTGGCAAGCCCTGACGCTGATGTTTGAACACGACCGCTCCGCCGCCCGTGGTGAAATGGCAGCACGCAAACTGATTGTTTTCAAACACGACAGCGCGCTCGGCAGCCAGCCTGCACATAAATTGTTTGATGCCGTGAAAGTCGAACGCATAAACGGCGAATCAGGTACGCCTGCAAGCGGTTTTGGCGATTACAACATCAGCGTGGTTTCAGACGGCCTGAATGGCGTGAGTGTGGAAGAGCTGCTTTAAAAAACGTTCAAAAAAATGATCGCACTTTCAACCGAAAGCCAAAGGGAAAATCAGAACACGCGCCTGATTCCCCTTTCTGCCTTGCAACACTACGCCTTCTGCCCGCGCCAATGCGCGCTGATTCACAACGAGCAGGCGTGGGCGGAGAACTATTTGACCGCGCAGGGCAAGGCGCTGCATGAGCGGGTGGATTCGGGCGAACCCGAAACGCGCAAGGGCGTGCGTTTTGAGCGGACGATGCATGTATCGGCGGAGAAACTGGGCATCAGCGGCGTATTGGATTTGGTGGAGGTGGACACGAAAACAGGCCGTCTGAAACCTGTGGAATACAAACGCGGCAAGCCCAAACCCGACCCGATGGACGAAATCCAGCTTTGCGCCCAAGGCTTGTGCCTAGAAGAAATGACGGGGCAAACCGTCTCTGAGGGCGCGCTGTGGTATATGCAAACCCGCCACCGTGTTCCCGTCGTATTTTCAGACGACCTGCGCGCCCAAACACTCGCCACCATCGCCGCCGTGCGCGAACTCCTAAACAGCGGACAAACCCCGCCGCCCGATTATAGCAAACGCTGCAAAGCCTGCTCGCTGGTGGAAATTTGCCAACCGGAGTTGCTGGGGAAACGGGATAAGTCAAAGAATTATATTGAAGAACTATTTTTGTAAGAAATACAATTAATATTAGGTAGATAAATTATGTTAAGAGCTTATTACGGTAAAAGTATTGCTGATTTTATCCAGGAAGATAACCAAAAAATTTTAGGTGAACTAAGTGAACAACATCAAAATAATAAACTAGAAATTTTGCAAAAAAATGCATGGAAACAGCAAATTACCATTTTAAAGTCAAAATTAGCAAAACTAACTGGTTATATTTATTTTGAATTTTCAATTCCAAGAATGGGGAAGCGTGTTGATAATATTGTCATTCTTGGAGATAAGATTTTTTTGCTAGAGTTTAAAATTGGCAGCGAACAATATGATAAGCATGCCATTGACCAAGTGATTGACTATGCGCTTGATTTACGAAATTTCCATGAAGGTAGCCATCATGCAAATTTAATACCTGTATTAATTGCAGAAAAAGCATCAAAAAAATTCAAAAATAATTTTCAGGAAGCTCAAAATCTAAATCAGGCAATTTTATTGAATGCACAGAATTTGCGTGAGTTTTTCAAGCCTTATAATTCAACTAGTCTAATGGATGTTTTAGCTTGGGAGCAATCTTCATACAAACCAACGCCTACCATTATTGAAGCGGCACAAGCACTTTATCAAAATCATGATGTTGCAGAAATCACGCGTTCAGATGCTGGTGCAAAAAATTTGTCAGCTACGGCTAATTGTATTAGTAACATTATTGAGCAAGCCAAACAAGGGAATAAAAAAGCTATTTGTTTTGTTACTGGTGTTCCAGGTGCAGGGAAGACATTGGCTGGGCTCAATATTGCTAATCAGCGTTTAAAAGTAGCAGAAGATGAGCACGCTGTTTTCTTATCAGGAAATGGCCCGTTGGTACAAGTTTTGCAAGAGGCTTTGGCAAGAGATAGTGTCATTAAAAATAAAATCAAAAAAGAAAATGCATTAAAGGCAACCAAAGCATTCATTCAAAATATTCATCATTTTAGAGATGAATATTTGGAAAATTTACAGGCACCAACTGAAAAAGTTGTGGTATTTGATGAAGCACAACGAGCGTGGAATCAACATCAAACTTGTAAATTTATGCGTCAAAAACGCGGACGGCCAGATTTTAATAAGTCTGAACCAGGATTTTTGATTGAGGTAATGAATCGCCATCAAGATTGGTGTGTGATAGTTTGCTTGATTGGAGGAGGTCAAGAAATCAACACAGGGGAAGCAGGTCTTGTTGCCTGGATGCAAGCTTTGAAATCTTCTGACATAGATTGGCAGGTGCATTATTCTAATTTAATTGTCAATCAAGACAATTATTTACAAGATACTGCAATAAAAAACTGGTTATCTACGACAGGCGTTAAGCAAAACCATTTACATCTGGCTACTTCAGTGCGTTCGTTTCGGTCAGAAAAAGTTTCGGCATGGGTACACGCGTTATTAGACATGGATGAGCAGGCCAAGTCACTTTGGAAAGAAATTAAAAGCAATTATCCTATTGTACTTACAAGAGATTTGCAAAAGGCTAAAGCATGGGTAAAGGCACAAGCCAAAGGAAGTGAGCGTTATGGCTTGGTGGCTTCATCTGGGGCGCGTCGTCTGAAAGCATTAGGAGTGCATGTCAAAAATGAAATCGACGTGGCCAATTGGTTTTTAAATCCCAAAGATGATGTGCGTTCCTCTTATTTTTTAGAAGATGTGGCAACAGAGTTTGACGTTCAAGGACTTGAGCTTGATTGGGTATGTCTAGCTTGGGGAGAAAATTTCTATTATCAGGATAACCAGTGGTGCTACCAATCCTTTAAAGGGTACAAATGGCAAAATATCAATAAAGAAGAGGATAAACAGTTTACTAAAAATGCTTATCGAGTTTTATTGACTAGAGCGAGGCAGGGCATGGTAATCTGGATTCCAGAAGGCAGTGAAAATGATAACACACGTCAAAAAGAGTTTTATGATGGAACATATCAATATTTAAAATCTATAGGCATAAATGGACTAGTTTAACTGTAAGTAAACTGCGGTCAAACCCCAAGGAGTCTCCCATGCGCAAACTGCAAAACACGCTCTATATCACCACCCAAGGCAGCTATCTGCATAAGGAGCGGGAGACGCTGGTGGTGGAGCAGGAGCGTAAGAAGGTGGCGCAGTTGCCGGTGCATTCCATCGGGCATATTTTCTGTTTTGGGAATGTGCTGGTGTCGCCGTTTTTGCTGGGGTTTTGCGGCGAAAATAATGTGAATTTGGCGTTTTTTACCGAAAATGGGCGTTATTTGGGACGGCTTCAGGGACGGCAGAGCGGTAATGTGCTGTTGCGTCGGGCGCAGTATCGGGTGTCGGAGCAAAATCCTGTGCCGATTGCGCGCAATATCATTGTGGCGAAGATTCAGGCGAGTAAGCGGGTGCTTCAGCGGCAGATTCGCAATTACGGCGAGAATGCGGCGATTCAAAGTGCGGTCGATGCTTTGAACATTTCGCTGCGGCAGTTGAAGGGCGCGGTGGAGCTGGACGTGGTGCGCGGTATTGAGGGCGATGCGGCGGCGCGTTATTTTGGCGTGTTCGGGCAGCTTTTGAGCGAAAAAAGCGGCTTTTCTTTTGACGGGCGCAACCGCCGTCCGCCCAGAGACGGGGTGAACGCGCTGTTGTCGTTTGTGTACAGTCTGTTAGGCAAGGACATCAGCGGCGCGCTGCAAGGCGTGGGGCTGGATCCGCAGGTGGACTTTCTGCACGCCGACCGACCGGGGCGCGACAGCTTGGCGCAGGATATTTTGGAAGAATTCCGTGCGTGGTGGGCGGACAGGTTGGTGTTGTCGCTGATTAACCGAGGGCAAATTAAACCGCAGGATTTTGTTACCGAGGCAAGCGGTGCGGTGAGCTTAAAAGCCGATGCGCGTAAGCTCTTGTTCCAAGCTTTGCAGGCGAAAAAGCAGGAGAAAATTGTGCATCCATTTTTGGGTGAAGAAGTGGAAATCGGTTTGCTGCCGTATATTCAGGCAATGCTGCTGGCGCGCCATTTGCGTGGGGATCTGGCGGAATATCCGCCGTTTTTGATGAGATAGGTTAGCAGGTCGTCCAAAAATAGGCTGGATGTTTTCAGACGACTTTTAAAGCAGCCTGCACATGGGAATACAAAATGCTGATGCTGATTACTTACGATATTTCGCTGGAAGACGCGGAAGGACAGGCAAGGCTGCGGCGCGTGGCAAAATTGTGTTTGGACTACGGTGTGCGCGTGCAGTATTCAGTGTTCGAATGCGACATTGCGCCCGACCAGTGGGTTGTTTTAAAAGACAAACTTTTGAAAACCTACAACCCCGAAACCGACAGCCTGCGCTTTTACCATCTGGGCAGCAAATGGCGGCGCAAAGTGGAACACCACGGCGCAAAACCAGCGGTGGATGTGTTTAAGGATACGTTGATTGTGTGAATCGCCAACCTGCAGTTCTCATGAAAATGCGGCAGGGTTGGCGAATTGGGATTGTTCTTTAACAATCAGGATATTGCGAATGCGGGTGTAACGGAAGAGGCTGTGTTATACTCGCGCTCGCGCTTTTCTTGGGAGCTTAGCGAAATCGGGGCTGCGAAACCTGATGGAGCAAGACTTTTGAGAGAGGCTCAGCCGCCTTCAGGCGGCTGCGTGTTGAAACTTTTACCACTTTGTGGCTGATGGTCGCTGTTTTAAGGGCAGCCGCTTTCGCGCGGCTGTGTGTTGAAACTCTTGCTTCCGGAGATAAATCACCCACAAAATCATGCAGCCGCCTTCGTGCGGCTGTGTGTTGAAACTGAAAAAGTGATTGTTTTCATAATTTAATTTCCGCAGCCGCCTTCGCGCGGCTGTGTGTTGAAACATATTCCGGACGGTAAAAAAGACGGTCTGCAAGTTATGCAGCCGCCTCCGCGCGGCTGTGTGTTGAAACGCCGATACTTTTATTTCTTGCTGTTGCCCCTGACAGCAGCCGCCTTCGCGCGGCTGTGTGTTGAAACCATCAGCAATTTGCCGATGTCGCTTTGCGGTGCTTGCAGCCACCTTCACGCGGCTGTTTGTTGAAATGAGTTTTCGCTCTTTCGGGTAGCTATCCCTAAGTGCATTTGCCTCTGCGCGTTCTGTGAGCCATGTTTTCGTGCAACAAGTTGCACGCTACGAGGGATATTACATTTTCTAAGTCTTGCGTTGTCAGTTGCGTTTAAACGTTTTAAAATCGTTTTGCTTTAGTTCAAGGTTAGTGTTGAACTTAATCTTAAATGTGAATGTTAAATTATCTGCCATGAGGTAACCTTTATGGATAAAGACATTGATGTCCATTGGATTGGTTGGGTGGTTGTGTTGTTGCCGTATGAAATCGGTTTGTTATTTATGTTGTTTGGTTCAGCGACATTGATTCAGGTGGTGTTTTTCGGCACATTTTCGTACCTTGTCATCCTTGGTGTTATTGCTTTCTTCCGCAATCCTAAAGATGTCATACTGCTTTTGATTATCGGCTCGAAACTTTAAAAGTTGACCGCACTTTAAGATGCGCTGAGTACCGTATGATGAGCATGATATTGCTGTGCGATTTATTGATGGATAATAGGGATAATGGCGTTGTATTTTAATTTTCTACGTAACATAAGATTTAACCGATAGCCTCTGATTTCCTTAATGTATTTTTTGCTATTAAATTTTAATGAACATGTCACCGTTATGGTGTAGAGCAGGGGAGTCTTTAATCAAAAGGCCAAGTCCTGTATTAAACTTAGCCTTTAGATTAAATAGATTCTATTTGGGAGAATGAATTATTATTCTGCTATCGGGATAATTTTTGTAGCGTGGGAACCTTTGTCGCCGTGAATGACTTCAAATTGTACTTTTTGACCTGCTTTTAGAGAGCGGTAGCCTTCCATTTCAATAATAGAATAGTGTGCAAAAATATCGGTATCACTGCCTTCTGCAGAAATAAAGCCAAATCCTTTTGCATTATTAAACCATTTAACAACACCAACTTCCATAATTTACACCTCTTATGGTTTTAGTTCTTCTCGAACCACATTTACTTCAATAAGACATACAGCCCTATCACCTTAATTTGCTGGTGATCATCTTTAAATAAATTTACTGTGTATGCAATAAGAAAAGTTTCAAAATCAAACAGAGATCACAAAAATTCATAAAATAATGTGCAAAAACCCTTCAGCTTTTCTTCTTTGATGGCGAATTATTTGTGATTTTGTGTATTTTTATTCTGTTCCCGTAATTGTTTTGCCACTAAGGCAATAGCTTCTCCGCTGCCAATGCCTTGCGCCATGAGTTCTTGAATTTTTTCAACGGCACGTTGTTGCTGTTCATGGGTGAGATTTAGCAAATCGTTGTCTAGCATTTTTGTCTTTCCTTTCATTTAAAAGTGC
The DNA here is from genome assembly GCF_980468985.1 of Aggregatibacter valvarum. Classification (NCBI taxonomy): domain Bacteria; kingdom Pseudomonadati; phylum Pseudomonadota; class Gammaproteobacteria; order Pasteurellales; family Pasteurellaceae; genus Aggregatibacter; species Aggregatibacter valvarum. The sequence goes on from NZ_OZ413141.1 coordinate 996,341, forward strand.
GGTGATTTTTTGCAATGTTTTTACCATTGAAAAGTCTGAATGAGATTTTGCCATTGCGCATCCAGTCCAGCTTGAATTGTCATCGGACGTTGAGTCAATGGATGAACAAAGGTTAATTTTTCTGCGTGTAACAGTAAACGGGCGCAGCCGGTGTGTTCCATTAATGCACGATTTTGATGCAAATCGCCATATTGTGTATCCCCTAAAATGGGGTGAAAAATATGTTTCATGTGACGACGCAACTGATGCTTACGTCCGGTTTGCGGAATTAAACGCACAAGAGAATAACGGGAAGTGGCATAGCGCCCTACACCGTAAGGCATTTCCACGGTCTGCAATCCTTCGTAAAAAGTGACCGCACTTTGTGGTGCTTTATCCGGTTGGGAGAATTTATCGGCAATTTTATCTAACTGAACCTTGAGCGGATAATCAATTTCGCCATGCCCTGTCACATATCCTCTCACTACCGCGAGATACTGCTTTTCTATTTGTTTTTGCTCAAACTGTTGGCATAACATATTCGCTATTTCACTGTTTAAGGCAAACAGCAGAACGCCGGAGGTCGGACGATCTAAGCGATGAATCGGATAAACGCGCTGCCCGATTTGATCGCGTAAGGTTTGCATCACAAATTGGGTTTCATGGCGATGAAGCCAACTGCGATGTACCAACATTCCCGCCGGTTTGTTTACGGCGACCAATACATCATCCTGATATAAAATCTCTAACATGGTTGTTGCAGCAGCTTTTCAATTTCTATGATCGGGATTAATAGTTCCGCCAAATAATCTTCTTCTTTCAATGCCTCTTCTAAATAAGGGCTAATCGCAATTTGGCTTGGCAAGGGCGCCTGACTTTCCAATAGGGCGTACATACGTGGAATAAAAATCCATTGCAGCCATTCTGTTGGCTGCATTGTATCCAGTGCAAAAGGTTGTTCGCTTAAAAAAGCCTCTGCGTTTGGCGGCATACTTTGCCATAATGCCAAACGTGTCATCGTATGCTGTAAATGTTGTAAATGTAATCGAGTTTGTTGATGCATAAAACACCTCATAAAATAAGCGCGTCATTGTAGAAGATTTCATGCTTTTGCGCCAGTTACACAAATTTCGTGTAAAATTTCAATTTTTATATTAACGTGATCCATTATGTATTTAATTGAAGCCTTCTTTTCTCTCCAGTCGAGTGATTTTTCATTGGAAAAACAAGCCTATTGCGTTAATCAAGTAATTGAACAATGGCGTTATAACGGGCAGATTATTGGACGTGAAATTCCACAATTTCTTGCCGAGCAGGAAAATCAACAAGGCTTGGCAGTGCGTGTGACTTGTCCTGAGCAAACTTCATTATTAGCGGAATTTAACAATCAGCCGGTCACACAAGCCCTTCTAGAAGCAGAAAAGTGCGGTGTGTTTTTCGAGAGTTTTCAAATCGTTGCGGAAGATCTTAATTCCGACATGACCGCAACAGAACCGCCTTCTTGGCAATTACTCTATACGACCTATTTGCAGTCTTGTTCCCCTTTACATAGCGGTGATACGTTGCAACCGATTCCGTTATATAAACAGCTAAAAAACATACCACACTTGGCAATGGATATGATCAAGTGGCAAGAAAATTGGCAGGCGTGTGATCAGTTGCAAATGAATGGTTCGGTGTTAGAACAAGAGGCTTTGGCGCAAATTAGCAATACGCAAACTCCATTGTTCAAACATGGCTATTACCTCGCTCAAGAAATCACTCGCCAAAGTGGCATTCCCACATACTATTATTTGTATCGAATCGGCGGAGAAAGCCGAGAAGCCGAGTTAGACTCCCATTGCCCCTTATGCAAACGGCCGTGGACGCTGGAGCAACCACTGTTTGACTTCTTATATTTTAAATGCGATCACTGCCGTCTTGTTTCCAATCTTTCATGGCACTGGCAATGACCCTCATTGTAACAGGAGGCTGAAATCATTGGTGAGCGTGCGATGAAGGGTGAGAAAAAGTGGCCTTGGGAGTATCGATAAAGTTAAAATTTGAGCAATTAAATACATGACGAGATTTTTTGCTTGCAACAACGAGATAAATCCTTATAATCGGCATCCGTTCTTAACAAGAAAACTTATCAGTGTTGCCTGGGTGGCGAAATTGGTAGACGCAGCGGATTCAAAATCCGCCGTTGAATAAACGTGTCGGTTCGAGTCCGACCCTAGGCACCAATGATAAGTTTCATAAAAAAATAAAGCCGCTTTTTAAAGCGGCTTTTTCTTTGCTATTTAGCCATTAAAATCAATGACTTACAATTCTATAAGCTTCATTTGAAGATTCTTTTTACTGTATATATTGACAGTAGTTTACATTCAGTTTATTGTTTTTATATGATCGCAAGCGATCACAGAAACGGGAGATTGAGCCTATTTTGCTCCCATGTTTGTGCCTGATTTTTGGTGTGTGTTTAGGTGGTTAAAATGGCGACAATTAGCCGAAAAAATAGCGGTTGGCGTGTGTAAATTAACCTCGTGGGCGCGACAATTTTGTTTGCCATTGAAACTGCCATGCGTACTGGCGAAATCTGTAATGCCACTTGGGAAAATCTCAACTTAAAACAACGTCTATTGCATATCCCTACATCAAAAAACGGTTATCCGAGAGAAGTGCCGCTTTCAAGCAAAGCGATAGAGATTATCAATCATCTTGTACAAGTAAAATCTGTTGATGATCATCATATATTCCAATTGCAATCACACATCGCTTGATGCTGTCTTCCGTCAAATAAAAGAAAAAGCAGGCTTGGAAGATTCGAATTTACATTTTCACGACACTCGACGGGAAGCGTTGAGCCACTTGTCTAAAAAAGTGGATGTGATGACGCTTGCAAAGACAAAGATTAATGGGCATAGAGATATAAGGATTTTACTCAATACATATTGTGCGCCCGATATGTCCGAGGTGGCTAATTTATTAGGATAAATAAAAAGTGCGGTCGATTTGATCTGTTCCTCAATTGTTGATTGTTGAGTCTAACTTTTAAGGTGAAGATCACTTATTTCTTGGGGTAAGCAAACTCAACATCTTTTCACCGAAATTTGCAGGGCAAATTAGCGGTGTGGGAGGAACAATTGCAAGATGGCTACTTTCACTACTTAAACTATTACTAATGCTTCTTTCTCCTACGGGACGCTTTTATGGCAATGGCATTTGATCTACAAATACTGGATAAGTCAAAGCCTTCTTCGGTGGCTTCTGGGAAGGATTAAAATCACGGAGGGGGGCAGGTACTTAAAAAATTCAAATCGCATGGGAATTTATTCGGCGTGGTCGTCGGCTGGATTGAAAAAGCCGTGAAATTGTTTACTAACTTACTTTCATCGGTGCAAAGTACATAGAAAGACCTAGATGTCGCCGCAAGCCCTTTTTGTTGAAGCCAGTATCTAATTTTGCTAATATACTCTTAAAGGTGACAACAATCACAGCCAATGAGAATATTTAAAACCAAAGCCTTTGATAAATTCGCGCAGAAAAACCACATCACCGATGATGATCTGTTTGATGCGGTCATGCGCGCGGAGCAAGGTTTGATCGATGCCGATTTGGGCGGCAACATCATCAAACAACGCATTGCAAGAGAAGGTCAGGGGCGCAGTGGTGGTTTCCGTTCCTTTATTGTTTATAGGCTCAATGAAAACAGCTATTTTGTCGCTGTTATCAGCAAAAATACCCGTGACAATATTTCGGCGCAAGAATTAATGGCGTTGAAAGAATTGGCGAAAGCCTACGCCAAGTTAACACCGCAGCAAATTGAATCACAAGTGAAAAACGGGTTGTTTATTGAAGTATTACCGGAGGGAAAAAATGAGTGAAATCTTAGCAATGATCCATGAAAATGCGGCAGATTTGCATGAGGCCGGATTGATAGATAAAAAAACGATGAAAAAATTTGATGAATTGTGTTTAACGCCGGTGCCTGCTTTTACGCCAGACGAAATTAAAGCCATTCGCGAAAAAGAACGGGTTTCGCAAACCGTGTTCGCCCACTATCTCAACGTGAGCAAAAACATGATCTCTGAATGGGAGCGGGGTGTCAAAAAACCCACGGGCACAGCACTAAAACTTTTAACTCTCGTGCAACACAAAGGCATTGAAATCCTCGTCTAATCCTACATAAAAAAGCAAGCCCACCGTGCTTGCTTTTTTGTTGCGCTAAATTCCACACCTCAACCCACTCGCACTTTCTGCCCACATCGCCAAAAATACGGATTATTTAATCTGTAAGACTACCCATTTACGTCTGATCTTCTACATATAATGTGCTTTTTATCACATAAATGAAGTGAATTTGCACCATAAATTGCCTCTATTTATTTTAATAAATCTTTTAATCCGGCTTTCATGGCGGACATTTGGCTTTCGTATAGCGCTTTTTTCTCACGCTCATCAATCATATACATGATGGTTTCTGAGAGCGTCATTTTCATTTTACGTGAATATTTAGATAAACGTAGCCAAACGGCATATTCCAAATCAATGGATTTTTTCTTGGTAGATTGTTTTTCAGCATTAAAAAAACGCTTTCTTCTGGCGCGGATGGCTTGATCGAGTTTAGTCACCAATTCTGGCGCTAAATGGGTTTTTATCCATTCTTCAATTTTTTGCGGGTAGTTTTGGCAGTCGATGAGTTGTTTTACAATGTCTTCTTGTAAACTTTTTTCCATGTAACGGGTGATATTTTCCCCTTCACGGGCTTTTTTGGTTAAATAGACCCACTTCCAATGCGCTTCTTGATTTTCTAACTTTTGATATTTCATTTTTTTACATGATTTTAGTGACGTGGTAACTGCGTAACTATACGCTTTTTATGGCGGATTTTCCAGCAAATTTTCCTCGATACGCATAAATATGCGATAATGTTGCCAAATAACCTTTAACTTAGAGAGTCGTCGTGTCTTCATCTTATAATACTTTGCCTTGGCAGGAACTTCGTCCGACATTGAGCGTGTCGGAAATCCCTTCACATTCTCAAGATTTTTTTGCATTACAACCTCGCGCAGAAAAAGCGATTCGTCATTTCATTAAAAATTCCTACCGCACTTTATTGGTGCTTAAAGCAGATGATCAGGCAGAATATGTGCCGTTATTGGAACAATTGATTCAATCAGAAAAGCCCGAGCCGGAGTTGTGTGGCGTGCAATATGTGATTGAACAAGGGGATTCTTTTTCTTTTCCTCGTATTTCAGCCGAACCGGTGCAGTCTTATAACGACAATTTTGCTGCGCAAAAAAGAGTGGTAACCGCATTATATTTCGATCAGTTTCAGTTATTTGGCTCCGTGAAAATTCACGCGACCTCGCACGACATTCAGCTGAATCCAGGCTTAGTTCATCAGGTGAATAGCGGTGTTTTAATTGTCACTGCCGGCGCATTATTGGCGCAATTTGATTTATGGCAACGACTCAAACATATTCTCACCACCGGCGTGTTTAACTGGTATTCCGCACATCCATTTAAAACCTTGCCTTGTGACATTCCAAGTTATCCGTTGCGGTTAAAAGTCATTGTCTTAGGCAATCGTACAGAATTGGCAACATTGGAAGAGTTGGAAGAAGATCTTTATCATTTGGCGGATTATGCGGAAATCGAGAGTTATTGCCGTGTTGCCAATGCGGAGCAACAGCAACAATGGATGGGTTATGTTCAGTCCGTAGCGCAACAACATCAATTGCCGATGTTGGATTTGAGCGGCTTTAATAAACTTTATCAATTATTGGTACGTGACAGTGAAAATCGTGAATTGATTAATATCTCGCCGTTGATGTTAAAAAATATCTTGACGGAGACGGCTCTTTTAACGCAGTCCACCTCCTTAAGTGCGGTGGATTTTGAGCGTTATTTTTTACATAAAGCAGAGCAATTTGGCTTTTTGCGTGAACAAACGTACGACAGCATTTTGCAGGAACAAATTTATGTGGCGACCGAAGGCGAAATGGTGGGGCAGATTAACGGGTTGTCTGTCATTGAATATCCGGGGACGCCGTTAGTTTTTGGTGAGCCTTCTCGGATTAGTTGTATTGTGCAATATGGTGATGGTGAAGTCGTAGACGTGGAGCGCAAAACCGAATTGGCGGGGAATATTCACAGCAAAGGCATTTTAATTGCAGAAGCCTGTTTAGCAAATATTTTAGAATTGCCTTCTCAGTTGCCGTTTTCGGCTTCCTTAGTTTTTGAGCAATCTTACGGCGAAATTGATGGCGACAGCGCATCTTTAGCCGGCTTTTGTGTGTTGGTCAGCGCCTTGTCCGATTTGCCATTACCACAATCTATTGCTATCACGGGAGCGATCGATCAGTTTGGCTTGGTGCATTCTGTTGGGGGCGTAAATGAAAAAATTGAAGGCTTTTTTACCATTTGTCAGCGTCGCGGACTGACCGGTAAACAGGGTGTGATTATTCCGAGTGCCGTGGTGAATCAACTGAGTTTATCTGAAGCCGTGATTAGTGCGGTGAAAAATCAGACATTTTTTATCTATCCCGTAGAAGCCGTGGATCAGGCCTGTGAAATTTTGTTACAACGTGACTTAGTGGAACAAGATGATAAAGACTATACACCGGATACCCTGCCATTGGCTCGCTTAATTCATCAACGCATTAATCAATATGCCGATCGGCAGTCACATCGAGAGGGTTTTTGGGATTTGTTGTTTTCCCGCAAAAGCCATTAATTCAAAATTGCCATTAAAAATTAACTGATCGGACAAGTTAGGCGTACAAGTGTTAGCTATTCTAAATGTAGTGAGGCTTTGTTAGAATCCGCGCAACGTTTATATTTTAACAACACATTGACTTTTTATAGGATTTTAATAATGAACACTTGTACACCAAACATTAAAGACAGTTATTCTTACGAAGATTTATTAGCCTCCGGACGTGGAGAACTGTTTGGTAAAGAAGGTCCACAACTTCCTGCGCCAACTATGCTAATGATGGATCGTATTGTGAAAATGACTGAAGATGGTGGTACATTTGGTAAAGGTTACATTGAAGCCGAACTTGACATCCATCCTGATTTACCGTTTTTCGCTTGTCATTTTATCGGCGATCCCGTTATGCCGGGCTGTTTAGGCTTAGATGCCATGTGGCAATTAGTCGGCTTCTTCCTTGGTTGGGTCGGTGGCAAAGGCAAAGGTCGTGCGTTAGGTGTTGGCGAAGTGAAATTCACTGGGCAAATTCTGCCAACCGCCCAAAAAGTGGTTTATCGCATTAATATGAAACGTGTTATCAACCGCAAATTAGTGATGGGCATGGCAGACGGCGAAGTAGAGGTGGACGGTCGTGTTATCTACACCGCAACAGATTTGAAAGTCGGTTTATTCCAAGATACTTCCAGTTTTTAACAGCGAAACGATATAAAATGAGAAAGCGAGATCGAAGGATCTCGCTTTTGTTTTAATAAGATGTCATTGATGTCACGTGATTTTTTGACGGAGATCACTAATTTCAACTAAAAGCGTTGTAATTCTTTCTGCCTCTTCTAGAATACTCATAAAGCGTTAGTTTTAGGCTGTATTTTAGTTGTAGGTGCCGTATGCAAGTTTTCAATTCTCCAGCACAAATTGCCGAAGCAATCGGTGTTTCTTCTTCTCATTTAGCGCATTTACTGATAGACGCGCGTTTGATTTATGCCCCTCCGGAAACACGGCATGATTTCACCGCACTTTGGCAACTGCCAAGTCATCGGATAAACGCAGTATCTTATGAGGCTTTCACACGTATCTCTCTTGTTTTATTCATATTATCATTCCCTCATCATCGCTTAAACCTTTCAGCTTCTCGTCAAAGAGAAACCTTTCCGATTCACCAACACGCGCTTTTACCATTCAATTTGCCCTGTTTATTGGCGTTGAGCAATATGCAAATCGCGTTCCTTTTCTCTTCATTTATTAAGCCCGCAGAGCTTAGCGAGGATTTATTATGACTCAACTCGTTGCACAATCCGTGATTAATCAATTCTTTGATGGAACACATTCGGATCCTTTTTCCGTATTGGGTATGCACGAAACCGATAACGGCATTGAAATTCGTGCTTTATTGCCGGATGCGTGTCGTGTCAGCGTCATTGATAAAGAAAATCAAGACACCGTCTGTGAATTGGATTGCTTAGATGACAGAGGTTTTTTTGCCGGCGTTGTGCCACAAACCCATGATTTCTTTGCTTATCAATTACAAGTGTATTGGGGCAAGGAATCGCAAATCCTTGAAGACCCTTACCGTTATCATTTGATGATGAATGATTTGGATGAATGGCTTTTAGCTGAAGGCTCATTCTTGCGTCCGTATGAAGTGTTAGGTGCGCATTTTATCGAATGTGATGGTGTTTCCGGTGTGAATTTCCGTTTGTGGGCACCGAATGCTAAACGGGTTTCTGTGGTGGGAGATTTCAACTATTGGGACGGTCGCCGCCATCCGATGCGCTTACATCCGGCAAGCGGCGTATGGGAATTATTCCTACCGAAAGTCGCATTAGGGCAGTTGTATAAATTCGAATTAATTGATTGCCACGGCAATTTGCGCTTAAAAGCCGACCCTTATGCCTTCAGTTCACAGTTACGTCCTGATACAGCGTCACAAATTAGTGCGTTACCGGACATTGTGCCAATGACAGAAGCCCGCCGTAAAGCCAACCAATGGGATCAACCGATTTCCATTTATGAAGTGCACCTAGGGTCTTGGCGCCGTAATTTAGAAAATAACTTCTGGCTAGATTACGACCAAATCGGCGATGAATTGATTCCTTATGTAAAAGAAATGGGCTTTACACACATTGAGTTTTTACCGCTTTCCGAATTCCCGTTTGACGGTTCTTGGGGCTACCAACCACTAGGCCTGTATTCTCCAACCAGCCGTTTTGGTACACCGGAAGGGTTTAAACGTTTAGTTGAACGTGCCCATGAAGCCGGCATTAACGTAATTTTGGACTGGGTACCGGGTCATTTCCCAAGCGATACCCATGGTTTAGTGGCTTTTGACGGCACGGCATTATATGAACATGCCGATCCGCGCGAAGGATTCCATCAAGACTGGAACACGCTCATTTACAACTATGGTCGCAACGAAGTGAAAAACTTCTTGTCCAGTAACGCCTTATATTGGATTGAGCGTTTCGGGATTGACGGTATTCGTGTCGATGCGGTGGCCTCCATGATTTATCGTGATTACAGCCGTGCCGAAGGCGAATGGATTCCGAACCAATACGGCGGACGGGAAAATTTAGAAGCCATTGAATTCTTAAAACACACCAACTGGAAAATTCATAGTGAAGTGCAAGGGGCGGTTTCCATTGCGGAAGAATCAACCTCGTTTGCCGGTGTAACACATCCAACCGAAAAGGGGGGCTTAGGCTTTAATTTCAAATGGAATATGGGCTGGATGAATGACACCCTTTCTTACATGGAAAAAGATCCGATCTATCGCCAATATCACCACAACCAAATGACTTTCGGCATGGTGTATCAATACAGCGAAAACTTTGTATTACCACTTTCTCATGACGAAGTGGTGCATGGCAAATGTTCCTTAATCGGTAAAATGCCGGGGGATGCGTGGCAAAAATTCGCGAACTTACGCGCTTATTACGGTTATATGTGGGGCTATCCGGGTAAAAAATTATTGTTCATGGGAAATGAATTTGCCCAAGGCCGTGAATGGAATTACCGCGAAAGTCTAGATTGGTTCTTATTGGATGAATCCATCGGCGGAAGATGGCACATCGGTATGCAACAGTTGGTGAAAGACCTCAATAAAATTTATCGCGAAAACGCACCGCTCTTTGAACTGGATTCTGATCCGCAAGGTTTCGATTGGTTGGTCGTGGATGATGCGCAAAACTCTGTATTTGCCTTTGAACGACGTAGCAGCAAAGGCGAGCGCATTATTGTGATCAGTAACTTTACGCCGGTGCCACGTCATGATTATCGCATTGGCGTGAATGTTGCCGGTCAATATCACGAAATTTTAAATACGGATTCATCCTTTTACGAAGGTTCAAATCTTGGCAATTGCGGTGCAGTGGAAAGTGAGGCAATCCCAAGCCACGGACGAGATCATTCTATTTCTGTTTCTATTCCGCCATTGGCAACCCTCTATTTGAAATACCAAGGATAAAGCATGGTTGCAGTAAAAAATCAGGGCAAGGCTTATCCGTTCGGTTATAGCCAACATGAAGAAAACGGCGAGCAAATCACTAACTTTGCGCTGTATTCTTCTGTGGCGGATGCCGTGGAGTTGTGTCTGTTCGAGAACGGCAAAAAAGAGCAGCGTTTTGCTATGCATCGTAGCGAAAATGTTTGGCATATTGCGCTTAGTGGCGTAGCTCAGGGGACGCAGTACGGTTTTAGAATCACCGCCGAAAATGACCGCACTTTAGCCAATCCAAACAAGCTTATGCTTGATCCTTATGCAAAAGCCGTGGTGGGTAAACCGGATTTAAGTTCGGCAGAAGTGCGGTCGATTTTTCAGTTAAATGATCCACGAGATAACGCTGAATTTGCGCCGAAAGGTCAAATCATTGAGACGGCATTTGACTGGCAACACGATAAAGCCCCGAAAACGCCTTGGGCTGAGACGATAATTTATGAACTCAGCGTAAAAGGCTTTAGCCAATTACGTGCAGATCTCCCTGAAAAATTACGCGGAACTTATGCCGGTTTGGCGCAACCGCAAAGTGTGGCGTATTTAAAAGAATTAGGTGTTACGGCAGTGGAGTTGTTGCCAATTAATTACCACGTAAACGAACCGCACTTGCAAGAAAAAGGATTACAAAATTATTGGGGTTATAACCCGTTGGCAATGTTTGCCGTAGAGCCAAAGTATTGTTCCGGAGAAAACCGTGAAAACCCGTTATATGAATTCAAAAGCATGGTGAAAGCGTTACATGAAACGGGCATTGAAGTAATTTTAGATGTGGTATTTAACCACACGGCAGAATCGGAAAAACCGTTCCCAACCTTTAGCCAACGTGGCATTGATGATCGGACGTATTATTGGCAAAACGAGCAAGGCGAATATATTAACTGGACAGGTTGCGGCAATATGCTGAACCTCGCCAATGACATCACCCGCAAATGGGTAGTGGATTGCCTTCGTTATTGGGTGGAAGAATGCCATGTAGATGGTTTCCGTTTTGATTTAGGCACGGTGTTAGGGCGTGAGTCGCCGGATTTCAACCCGCACGCCAAACTGTTTGAGGATATTGCGCAAACGCCGAGTTTGCAGCAGGTGAAATTCATCAGCGAGCCTTGGGATATTGGTCATTACGGTTATCAATTAGGGCGTTTTCCCCATTATTTTGCCGAATGGAACGACCGCTTCCGTGATGATATGTGTCGTTTTTGGTTATGGAAAAGTGGGGAAGTGGGCGCATTTGCCGAACGTTTTGCCGGCTCAAGTGATCTGTTCAAGCGAGAAACACGCTTGCCACACACCACCCTGAATTTTATTACTGCTCACGATGGTTTTACGTTACGCGATTTGGTCAGTTATAACCATAAACATAACGAAGCCAACGGCGAAGATAATCGCGATGGTCGCAATGAAAATTACAGTTACAACCATGGCATTGAAGGCAGTCAATTAGATCGAAATGACGAGCACCAAAGTGCGGTAGAAAATCAGCGCGTTTTAGCGCAAAGCGGATTATTGGCAAGTTTGTTATTGGGCAACGGCACACCAATGTTGCTTGCCGGTGACGAATTCGGCAACACGCAATTCGGTAACAATAACGCCTATTGTCAGGATAATGAAATCACATGGCTGAAATGGCAGGATTTCAATCAGGAATTATTTGACTTGACCAAACAACTGATTGCAACACGAAAACAAATTCAAAGTTTGCAACGGGATGTTTGGTGGTCAGATGAAAATGTCACTTGGCTCAACATTGAAGGGAAATCAATGCAAGTCGAAGATTGGCATCATCGGGAAAGCAAGGCGCTGCAAGTGGTATTAGATCAGCGATGGCTTTTCTTAATCAATGCGAAAGCAGAACCGCAGTCTTTTACATTGCCAAACGAGATAAATGGCCAATGGAAAGCTAAGGCAGGAACAACAAACTTAACGATTCAACAACAGCAAGTTGAAGTGGGTGGTATGGCGTTTTGTGTGTTGGAAAATATGGATAATTAAAAAAATAACGGAGTTTATTATGAAAAACGGTCTTTCCCAACTTCCTAACAAATATGATTTAGTCAAAAATACGCTTGTGCTGATTTTAGCAGGTGGTCGTGGCTCACGCCTGCACGAATTAACGGATAAACGTGCAAAACCGGCACTGTATTTTGGGGGAAATCGCCGAATCATCGATTTCGCGTTGTCCAACTGTATTAATTCCGGCTTAAATCGTATTGGGGTTGTCACACAATATGCTGCACACTCTTTATTACGTCATTTACAAAAAGGGTGGTCTTTCTTGCCACAAGAACGGGGTGAATTCATTGATATGCTCCCGGCGCGCCAACAAATTGATGATTCCACGTGGTATCGTGGCACAGCCGATGCGGTATATCAAAACATGGCGATTATTCGAGATCACTACAAACCGAAATATATTCTCATTCTTGCCGGCGACCATATTTATAAACAAGACTATAGCCAAATGTTGTTAGATCATGTCGCCAGTGGGGCAAAATGTACCGTGGGTTGTATTGAAGTGCCACGCTCCGAGGCCCATGAATTTGGCGTGATGGCAGTCAACGAAAATCTAAAAGTGAAAGCGTTCGTAGAAAAACCAAAAGATCCACCGGCAATGGTGGGCAAACCGGAAACTTCATTGGCATCCATGGGGATTTATGTGTTTAATGCGGATTATCTTTATGAAATGCTAAATAAAGAAGTGAACACGCCTTGCACCTCTCATGACTTTGGTAAAGACGTATTGCCGAAATGTTTGGAAGAAGGCACGTTATACGCCCATCCGTTTAGTCGTTCCTGCATGGGACGTAACACGGAAGGCGATATTTATTGGCGCGATGTGGGGACATTAGACAGCTTCTGGCAATCGAATATCGACTTGGTGTCTGAACATCCGCAATTAGATATTTATGACCAAACTTGGCCGATTCGCGGTAACCCGGTGCAAGCCTATCCGTCTAAATTCTTTTATAAAAATGCCAATGTTAAGCCGGTGGATAACTCTCTTATTGGCGGCGGTTGTGTCATTACTGATGCATCAATCAGCTATTCTGTGTTATTTGATCGGATTAAAATTAACGAAGGTTCTGTGATTGATCATTCTGTGATCTTGCCTGAAGTGACGATTGGCAAAAATTGCATATTGAAACATTGTATCGTGGATCGCCATTGTGTCATTCCGGACGGTATGCAAATTGGTGTGGATCGTGAATTGGACAGTAAACGTTTCCGTATCAGTTCAACCGGCAAAGTGATTTTAGTCACACCGTCTATGTTGAAAAAATTAGAAGGACAAGATGTGTTCTCGGAAGAACATTTAGACTAACGTGAAAGTGCGGTCTGTTTTCAACACGTTTTGATTTTTACTCGCTCCTTCGGAGCCGTTGGCAAAGCCAACGTTCAAAATCCTTTGGATTTTGTGACCGCACTTTAAGAAGGCAAATGCAGGCGCAAGCGTCTTCGCTTGTGCCTGTAACAGAATTGTTTATAACGGCACGCGTTAGAAAACGCGCGTCATCTTCGGTGCCATTTTGGTGCCATATTAGGTAAATAAAATGAAAGTATTGCACGTTTGCTCGGAGTTATATCCTTTACTGAAAACCGGCGGATTAGCCGATGTGATGGGGGCATTGCCCTTTGCTCAAAAAGAAATTGGTATTGATGCGCGTATTTTGTTGCCGGCGTATCCGGCGATTGCGGCGGGCATTCCAAATACGTCAGTTGTTGCGGAATGGGATAATTTTGCCGGCCACATTGTTTTGCGTTACGGTGAATATCATGGCGTTGGCGTTTATCTTATTGACGCACTGCACTTGTATGGACGGGAAGGCAATCCGTATCATGATGGCTATTACAATGATTATGGCGATAACTATAAACGTTTTGCATTATTAGGCTGGGTGGGGGCGGAGTTGTCCACCGGATTAGATTACTGGTGGCGCGCTGACGTGGTTCATGCCCATGACTGGCATGCTGGTTTAACGGCAGCCTATTTATTTAATAAAGGTCGTCCGGCTAAATCGGTTTTCACTATTCATAATTTGGCGTATCAAGGGCAATTTGATTATCGCCATTTAGTTGAAATCGGCTTGCCACACAGCATGTTCCATGTGAATGGCTTGGAATTGTTTGGCCAAATTTCCTATTTAAAAGCCGGGCTTTATTATTCCGATGTAGTGACTGCCGTAAGCCCGACTTATGCAAAAGAAATTACCACACCGGAATTTGCGTATGGCTTACAAGGATTGCTTTCTACTTTGGATCATGAAGGGCGTTTGGTGGGCATTCTAAATGGGGTGGACGAAAAAATTTGGCATCCGATGAACGATCAGTATATTCAACATCATTACAAGTTGAAGTACATGGGAGGTAAGGCAAAAAATAAAGCGGATTTACAGGCTTATTTTCACCTTCCTGCGCAATCTGAGGCATTATTGTTTGTCATGGTGACCCGTTTAACAGAACAAAAAGGCGTGGATTTATTGCTAGAAAGCGCGGATGAAATTGTTAAACAGGGCGGACAGTTGGCGATTCTTGGTTCAGGCGCACCGCACTTAGAAGCCGGTATTCGTCAATTAGCGGAAACCTATCCGCAAAATATTGCCGTTAAAATTGGCTATGATGAAGCGTTGTCACATCTCATGGTTGCCGGTGGCGATGTCATTTTAGTCCCAAGCCGTTTTGAACCTTGCGGTTTAACCCAGCTTTACGGTTTAAAATACGGTACGTTACCTCTTGTTCGCGCCACCGGTGGTTTAGCGGATACCGTTGTCAATAGTACCGCAGAAAATATTCAAGCTCGAACAGCAACCGGTTTTGTTTTCTCTCACGCAACGGCCGAGGATCTCCGTAATGCCTTGCAGGCAGCGTTTGCGTTATGGAAAAAACAACGTTTATGGACAACGGTTCGTGTAACTGCAATGGAACAAGATTTCAGTTGGCAAATCTCTGCAACCCACTACCAACATTTATATCAACGAATTTTATCTCACTCATGAAACACCTATGTTCTGCGTAAAGAAAAATAATCTTTGCGCAGAAGAGTGTTGTTTTTTTATCTTGAATGATTAAAATTCATCCGCTTTTCATTTACTGAGGATGTTTTCTTATGATAATGGATAATTTTGATTCTCCATTCCTGTACAATCGACCTGAAGTCAATGTTGATTCATTGAAAAAAACGATTGTTTATAAACTGATTTTTTTAATTGGTCGCTCTCCTAAAGAGGCGAGCCAACGAGATTGGCTCAATGCCACGTTATACGCGGTGCGGGATTTCGTCACCGAAGGTTGGATCACCACCGCGCGTGAAGCCAGAGCTGAAGACGCACGTCGTGTGTATTATTTATCAATGGAATTTCTGATTGGTCGTACGTTATCCAATGCCATGATTGCAGAAGGATTGTACGACATCGCCAAAGAAGCCCTTTCCGAATTAAACGTTGATTTAGAAGAGATTATTGAAAAAGAAGTGGATCCGGGCTTAGGTAACGGTGGTTTAGGTCGTTTAGCCGCCTGTTTCATGGATTCTATTGCCACCTTAGGCTTACCGGGCATGGGCTACGGTATTCGTTATGAATATGGAATGTTCCGTCAAAAAATTGAAGACGGACAACAAGTTGAACGTCCGGATGCGTGGTTAGAAAAAGGGGCTCCTTGGGAATTTATTCGTCCGTCTAAACGTTTTACCGTTTCTTTCGGCGGTAACATTCATTTTGAAGATAAAAAATGTATTTGGAATAAAGGCGAAGAAGTGACCGCACTTGCTTATGACCAAGTGATTCCGGGCTATCAAAATGACTCTGCCGCCACATTACGTTTGTGGGCTGCTCATGCTGGCGAACTGTTTAACTTAGAAGATTTTAACCGCGGTCAACACATTGCGGCGGTGGAAAGCCGCGCCTCTATTAAAAATCTTTCTCGTGTGCTTTATCCGGATGATTCCACTTGGAACGGTCGTGAATTACGTTTGCGTCAAGAATATTTCTTAGTTTCTGCGTCATTGCAAGATATTATCCGCCGTCATAAACGCACACATAGCAGCTTGGAAAATTTAGCAGATAAAGTGGCAATTCATTTAAATGATACCCATCCGGCATTAGCGATTCCGGAATTGATGCGCATTTTAATTGATGAAGAAGGCTTTTCATGGCAGAAAGCCTGGGATATGACCCGTCGTATTTTCTCTTATACATGTCACACCTTGATGTCTGAAGCCTTGGAAACATGGCCGGTGGAAATGATGGCGAAAATCTTACCGCGTCATTTACAGATGATTTTTGAAATTAACGATCATTTCTTGGAATACGTTAAAACCTATATTACCACTGACCTGGATTTCATTCGCCGCGTTTCTTTAATCGAAGAAGGGTATCAGCGCAAAGTGCGCATGGGGTGGTTATCCGTGGTGGGATCACATAAAGTCAATGGCGTGGCGGCAATTCATTCTGATTTAATGGTGACATCGACTTTTGCGGATTTCGCACGTATTTATCCGGAACGTTTCACCAACGTTACAAATGGGATCACCCCACGTCGTTGGCTTGCCGTGGCGAACCCACAATTAGCGTCGTTGTTTGATAAATATATCGGTTCTGATTGGCGTTGTGATTTAAGCCAAATCGAAAAATTAAAACAATACGCCCATGAAGCGGATTTCAAACACGCCATTGCCGATATTAAATTTGCCAATAAAGTGAAATTGGCAAATTACGTGAAGAAAACCTTAGACATTGATCTTGATCCACATGCGTTATTTGACGTTCAAGTAAAACGTATTCACGAATATAAACGTCAAATTCTGAACGTGTTGCACATTATTGCTCGTTACAACGCCATGTTAGAGCATCCGGAAAAAGATTGGCAACCTCGCGTGTTTATTTTAGCCGGTAAAGCCGCTTCGGCGTATTACGCAGCGAAACAAACCATCCATTTAATTAATGATGTGGCGAATATTATTAATCACGATACCCGTTTGGGTGGTCGCTTAAAAGTGGTCTTCATCCCGAACTACAGCGTCAGTTTAGCTCAATTGATCATTCCGGCTGCAGATATTTCTGAACAAATTTCTTTAGCCGGTACAGAAGCCTCCGGTACCAGTAACATGAAATTTGCGTTAAATGGGGCTTTAACCTTGGGGACATTGGATGGGGCGAATGTCGAGATTTTGGAAAATGTCGGCAAAGACCACATCTTTATTTTCGGCAATACCGTTGAGCAAGTTGAGAAGTTACGTCGCGATGGTTACCATCCATTTGATTTTTACCAAAATGATGGGGAACTGAGAAACGTTGTGGATCAAATCATTAATGGGCACTTTTCACCGAATGATCCCAATCGTTATCAACAACTGTTACAGGGCTTACAATATCACGATTTCTACCAAGCCTTTGCTGATTTCCGCAGCTATGTGGAGACACAAAAATGGGTGGATGAAAAATATAAAAACCGTGATGCCTGGATTGACAGCACGATTCAAAATATCGTCAACATGGGTTATTTCTCTTCCGACCGTACCATTAAGGAATACGCCGAAAATATTTGGCACATTAAGCCATTAAATCTCGAGAAGTAATTTCCCGATAAAAATAAACCCCATTCGAATTTGAATGGGGTTTTGTTTTACATTGTTAAAATACGTCAAAAACGCACCGCACTTATTTGGCTGCAAGTGGCTGATGTGCTGTAAATCTTGCTTTTTGGGGCATGCGTTCTTGAATCCTTTGACGATTTATTTCAAGTGCTGCATCGGTCGGCTGATAATCAAGCCAAAGTTCAGGTGATGAGGGCAATGTTTCAGGCCAAATATATTGAACGTTAAAACCACGCGCTTTA
The DNA here is from genome assembly GCF_980468985.1 of Aggregatibacter valvarum. Taxonomy (NCBI): domain Bacteria; kingdom Pseudomonadati; phylum Pseudomonadota; class Gammaproteobacteria; order Pasteurellales; family Pasteurellaceae; genus Aggregatibacter; species Aggregatibacter valvarum. The sequence goes on from NZ_OZ413141.1 coordinate 1,014,337, forward strand.
CATTCCTTATGTAATTCATCATATCGCCTTTTCAAAAACGCCATTTTATTAAAGAAAAATCTCACATGACCTTCACCTAATTTATATTCCTCCGGTTGTCCTTTTAAGTGAAATTTCCCTTTGGCGACAGCATTCGGAATGCGTGTCAGTTCGCGGTGTTCCGCCAGTAAATGCTGATCGCATAGCTCTTTGGGTGGAATTAGATTAATTCGAGTCATAATGATCGTTCCAAGTATAAAAGTTAAAAATTATTGTCTTAAGACGATAAATTCTCAATCGACGTGCCTTTCAACAATTTACGCATCCAACTGCGACTTGCGGATAGGTGGTGAATTAAGTCTTCGCTCAGCGGCAACGGTTCGTTATAAATAAGCGAAGCCAAAGTTTCGCCGAGTATCGGAGCGGAGGTTAAACCGCGTGAGCCGAGGGCGCCAATGAGAAATAAATTTGCAAATACGGCAGCCGGTGGAATCGGTTGTTTACGACGAAGCAAATTAAACAGATTTTTATAATTCACGCATTGCTGTTCAAAATTTGGCACATTGCCGACCATCGGGATTCGATCCCGCACGGCGCAACGCACGCCGATTCGCGCCAGATTGGCAGAGGTATCCACCGCTTTCACCCAAGGCATACCGTCTAGGTTCTTTTGGATTTTTTCCTGATTTTCCCGCTGTTCCTGTTCACTAAAGGTGCGGTCAGCGCAATCACGCACATGGCTGGCACCAATGCAATGGCTGGTTTTCGCCTGATCAGCCGGAGTGAGGTAGCCGTCATAACAGAGCACCGATTGTAGTTTTAGTAGATTTTCCGATGTGGAAATCTGGCTAACTTGTCCGCGCACAGCATAAAGTGGTAGTGACTGTGTTTGCGGAAATTCATGTAGTTGATGACCATTGGCGAGGACAACGATTTGATGATAGAACCTGTCGTTTTCAGCATTCGTCACTAGCCAGCCATTTTCTTGTGCGGAAAGTGCGGTCACTTTTTGCGACGTTTTTATGACGAGCCCACGTTGTTGCAAATAAGCAAATAGATTCTGCACAAATTGTTGCGGCGCAAGCCATCCGCCTTGTGGAATAAATCCGCCGCCGCAAGGCAACGGGAGGCCGACTTTCTCGCTTAGTTCTGCTTGGCTTAGGGGTTGATAGAGGCTTTCAGGCAGCTGAAGTTGCGAAACTTTCTGTAATTTAACCGCACTTTTTTCGTTATATCCGCACAGTGCCACACCACAAAATTCATGTTCAAATTCAATAAGATTTTCGGCGTTACGTAATTGTTGTAACCCGTAAGCGAAAGCCTGTATGTAAAAGCGAATGTTGCGTTCGTCATCATCGCTCAGTTGCGGATAAAACGCACCTTGTTTGTTACCGGAGGCGTTCATCGCCGGCTGTGGATCTTCACAATAAAGGGTGACGTTCGCACCACGTTGCATTAAGGCGAATGCGGTAAATAAGGAGGCTATGCCACCACCCACAATGGCAACATCCGCCACGCCTTCAAACTGAGCGGGTTGTGGCAGGTACCACGGCGTGAAAAGTGCGGTGAGTTTTTCAAGTGTTTTTTCGCCTGCCAAACACTCCCGTTTTTTGCCGTAACCTTTGCGCTTTTGCACGCTGAAACCGGCACTTTCCAAGCCTTTGCGTACCGCACTTGCCGCCGTAAAGGTAGCGAATGTGCCTTGCGGTTTGGTGTAACGGTACATTTGCGTATAAAGTGCGTCATTCCACATATCAGGATTTTTACTCGGAGCAAATCCGTCTAAAAACCACGCATCGATTTTATCACGCATATAATCGCCGAGCTGTGGCAAATTGTCGTGAATATCACCAAACCAAAGATCGAGCGTGGTTTCCTCAAAATGAAAACGATAGCAACCTTCAATGGGATCCAACCAATGCTGCTGTAATTGTGCGGAGAGAGAGGCAAATTGCGGGTAATGTTGATGAGCACGCGATAGGGCTTCTGCGGTTAGCGGATATTTTTCAAAGGAAATAAAAAACAGGCGTTGTAGCGTTGCTTGTGGAAATTGTTGGCGAAATTCACGAAAAAGCGTGGTGACCGCTAAAAAATTGAGCCCTGTACCAAAGCCGGTTTCAGCAATAATAAAATACGCTTGTTCATGTTTCTGCCAACGTTGCCATAGTTGATTGCCTTGTTGGAAAACATAACGACTTTCTTTTAAGCCGTCTTGATTAGAGAAATAAACATCGTCAAATTGGTCGGAAATGGGCGTATTTTCTTGATTAAAATGAATCTCGGCATGAGTCACTAAGCGCATTGGGCGTGATTTCCTTTCGTTGCTTTTGAAGTGTTGTATATGATACGCCTAATTGCCCTAACTGGTCGAACGTTATAATTAATGCTTGCAATATTTTGATTTCATAGTAAATTGCGTTCAGCTAACAAATGTAAGTCGAAAATCAATTTCCCAACTCATAAGGAATAACGAATGAAAAGAGCAGTAATTACCGGATTTGGTATTATCTCCAGTATTGGTAACAACAAAGAAGAAGTCTTGGCTTCATTAAAAGCCGGCAAATCCGGTATTGAAATCGTCCCTGAATTTATTGACATGAAAATGCGCAGCCATGTTGCCGGAACGATTAAATTAAATCCGAGCGAGTTAATCGATCGTAAAGTGTATCGCTTCATGGGCGATGCGGCAGCCTATGCTTACCTTTCTATGAAAGAGGCTATTGAAGATGCAGGGTTAACGGAAGAGCTAGTGTCTAACGAACGTACCGGCTTGGTTATCGGCGCCGGCACAGGTTCTGCCCATAACCAGTTAGTGGCTTGTGATGCTGTGCGTGGTCCGCGCGGTGTGAAAGCCATTGGCCCTTATGCCGTCACGAAAACAATGGCATCCAGCGTATCTGCTTGCTTAGCGACTCCATACAAAATCAAGGGTGTGAGTTACAGTATCAGTTCCGCTTGTGCCACTTCAGCGCACTGTATTGGTAACGCATTAGAACTCATCCAATTAGGTAAACAAGACATCGTTTTCGCCGGTGGTGCAGAAGAATTGTCTTGGGAATGTGCGACCGAATTTGATGCGATGGGCGCAGTGTCAACCAAATATAATGAAACTCCAACGAAAGCGTCCCGTGCGTATGACGCAAACCGTGATGGTTTTGTCATTGCCGGTGGCGGTGCCGTGGTTGTTGTGGAAGAATTGGAACACGCGCTTGCCCGTGGTGCGAAAATTTACGCGGAAATCGTGGGTTATGGTGCGACTTCCGATGGTTATGACATGGTGGCGCCAAGCGGTGAAGGCGCAGAACGTTGCATGAAACAAGCCATGGCAACTGTTGACACACCAATCGATTACATCAACGTGCACGGTACATCAACGCCAGTCGGTGATGTGAAAGAATTGGGCGCGATTAAAAACGTATTTGGCAATAAAATGCCGGCGATTTCTTCCACCAAGTCCATGACAGGCCACTCTTTAGGGGCTGCCGGTGCGCACGAAGCAATTTATACCTTGTTAATGTTAGATAATGATTTTATCGCACCAAGCATTAACATTGAAACCTTAGATGAACAAGCCGTGGGTTGCAACATTGTGACTGAAACAAAAGAAAATGCCGGTTTACAAACCGTGATGTCTAACAGTTTCGGTTTTGGTGGCACGAATGCCACACTCGTGTTTAAACGTTATAACGGTTAAATTTGACTGAGAACAACTCCCCTGAATGTAAAATTTAGGGGAGTCTGTTTTTATGGCATCATCGTTCATAGCGAACGCCTAGTGATTTTCCTCAATGTGTTGTGGTCGTATTGCGTTATTTGGAGGCAATGATGTCCTTATTTTCAAAATTCAAAAGTGCGGTGAATCAATTTCATCGAAAATCTATTAATCGTCATTTAAAAAAACGGTTGCAAAATCATGGGATGTCTGTGCTATCAAGCAACTGTGTCGGTGCATTCATCTTGCATGATTTGAATGAGCCTTTTAATTCGCCTTTTGTCAATTTATATGTAAAGCCACGAGATTTTATCCGTTATTTACAAAATATGGCTTTTTATCACCAGCAAACATTGGAATTCAAACCGAGCGACAAGCCTTACCCTGTCGGTTGGTTGGGAGATGTTCCTATCCATTTTATGCACTACCGCAATGCGCAAGAGGCGAAAGAGAAGTGGGAAACACGTTTAAAACGGATTAATCTTGATAATCTTTTTATTATCATGACAGATAAAGATAGCCCTCAAGGGGTGAGTTATGAAGAGCTCGAAGCCTTTGATCGGTTGCCATTTAAAAACAAAGTGGTATTTACGCATAAACCTTACCCGCAGTTGGCATCTGCCGTGTATATTCCGGGGTTTGAGCAAAGCGATCAAGTCGGGGATTTATTCGCATTTTCGGGCTGGAACGGTAAAAAATATTATGACCAATTTGATTATGTAACATGGTTTAATCAAGGGTAAATATAAAAAATCTGCGTCTTAATACATGACATAAGACGCAGATTTTTCATATTACGCAGTAATAAAGTGCGGTCTTTTTCTGTTCTAAATCGGCAAACTATTTCTTTCTTGCCAACATGGTTACAAATTTCATTTTATAGCGATTGCCGTTTTCATCGGTTTTGTGCAGTTCACCCATGTTTTCGTTGTATTCCAAGAATTCCCAATCTTTGTAGTATTCTTTCAATTCATTTTCACCAAAAGTAAATGAAAATGGCAGTGGGCAAGGCACTTCCGGAGTGGACATGGCAGCCACGATTAAATTGTAACCACCCGGATTGGTGTGGTTTTGCATGTTTTCAAGAATTGCCGGTACGCGAGCACGATCGAGGAACATAAAGACCACCGTCGACACAATAAAATCGTAGTTTTCTTGAATGTTTGCTTCGTTGATATTGTAAAGTGCGGTCTGAATTTTTAGATTTTCTTTCTCTTTGACTTCGTTTAGAAATTGAAGACTGTTTTCATTGTGATCCCAAGCGGTGACATCATAGCCGAGTAAACTCAAATAGAGAGAGTTACGACCTTGTCCACAACCTAAATCCAACACTTTACAAGGTTTGATGATTTTAGCGGCATCGACCACATCACCGTGCGTGGCGGTCATATTGTATTTCTTGCTGAAGTAGTCTTCCTTGGTGCAATAAAATTCCAGAAAACATTCCAAATCATCGGAAAGGGCTTCAACACGATGCCATTGTTGCGGTTCAACAAAAGGTGTTTCATCTTGTGAGGTGAAAATGTGTTCGCTCACAATATTGCCATTTTCTGTGAGGACATAAAATTTAAGTTTACCTTTTAATACGGTGAGTTTTCCCCAAGTGCCGACTTTTGTGTTGTGTTTTTCTTGAAACATTTTTGGCAAGCTGTCTTTGGTCCAAACCGGCATTTTTTTATAGCAAATAAGTTCGTTTTGCATTTTTTTCTCCAAATTTTAGGGTGTTAATAGTTGAGTTTAATGGTAGGTTAATTACGTGAAATACGCAATATTTAATTCTTTTTCAAACGAAGAGATGATAAAAATCAAGCATTTTAGAAAGTGCGGTTGTTTTTTAAGGATTTTATGGGACATTACAATTTTTGATATATTAATTTATATAACGTTAGTTTAAAACTATGCAAATATGGGGTATTTTCAAGTGAAGAGAGAAAAATTACTATCATTTTTTCAAAAAATCTAATAACATTTACATTATTTGTTAAAAATTTGTAATGTCAGTTTTTGGCAAATTAGGCTTTTTTTAGTGATCAATTTCGTTGTTTAATTTCTATTAAAAATTAGGGTTAAACGTACTTCTAACTTAACAAAATAAGGAAAAAACTATGTCAGAATTGTTAAAAAATGACGTAGATCCGATCGAGACTAACGATTGGTTGGCATCAATTGATTCGTTAATTCGTGAGGAAGGCATTGAGCGCGCTCAGTTCATTATCGATCAAGTTATGCAACAAGCTCGCGCCGGTGGCGTTTCTTTACCAAGCGGGATTACAACCGATTATGTGAATACCATTCCTGTGTCAGAACAACCGGCGTATCCGGGCAATTTAGACATTGAACGTCGCATTCGTTCTTATGTTCGTTGGAATGCGGTGATGATGGTGTTACGTGGTCAGAAAAAAGATCTGGATTTAGGCGGTCACTTATCCACTTATCAATCTGCTGCGACGATGTATGAAGTTGGTTTTAACCATTTCTTCAAAGCGGCAACAGAGAAAAATGGCGGTGACTTAGTCTTCTTCCAAGGCCACGCAGCACCGGGGATGTATGCTCGTGCTTTCTTAGAAGGACGTTTAACGGAAGAACAATTAGACAACTTCCGTCAAGAAGTGCATGGCAAAGGCTTGTCTTCTTACCCTCACCCGAAATTAATGCCGGATTTCTGGCAATTCTCAACCGTTTCTATGGGTTTAGGCCCGGTGAACGCCATTTATCAAGCCCGTTTCTTAAAATACTTACAAAATCGTGGTTTGAAAGACACTGCTGATCAAAAAGTGTATGCCTTCTTAGGCGATGGTGAGATGGATGAAATTGAATCTAAAGGTGCATTAACTTTCGCTGCTCGCGAACATTTAGATAACTTAATTTTCGTCATTTCCTGTAACTTACAACGCTTAGACGGCCCGGTAAACGGTAACGGTAAAATCGTTCAAGAATTAGAAGGTTTATTCGTGGGTGCCGGTTGGGAAGTAATCAAAGTGATGTGGGGTAGCCGTTGGGATAAATTATTTGCTAAAGACACCACTGGTAAACTCACCCAATTAATGATGGAAGTGGTTGATGGTGACTACTTAACCTTCAAATCTAAAGACGGTGCTTACGTACGTGAACACTTCTTCGGTCGTTACCCAGAAACAGCGGCATTAGTTGCTGATATGACTGATGATGAAATTTGGGCGTTACAACGTGGCGGTCATGATCCGCTTAAAGTGTTTGCTGCATTTAAGAAAGCACAAAATGCCGGTAAACCGGTCGTGATTTTAGTTCATTCTGTCAAAGGCTATAAAATTGCTGAAGCAGAAAGTAAAAACACCGCACACCAATCCAAAAAAATGTCTGCTGAGAGTATCAAAGCTTATCGCGACTACTTCCACATTCCAGTGAAAGATGAAGATTTGGAAAAATTGCCATATGTGACTTTCCCTGAAGGTTCTGAAGAATATAAATACTTGCACGAACGTCGCAAAGCTTTACAAGGTTATTTACCGGCACGTCACCCGAAATTTACCGTGGACTTCAAAGCACCTGAGCTTTCTGAATTCTCGGCGTTGTTAGAAGCGCAACCGCGTCCGATTTCAACCACAATGGCATTTGTTCGTTTCTTAAACACTTTATTAAAAGATAAAGAAGTGGGCAAACATATCGTTCCAATCGTGGCAGACGAAGCGCGTACTTTCGGTATGGAAGGGTTATTCCGTCAAATCGGTATTTATAACCCGCATGGTCAAAACTATGTGCCATCCGACCGTGATTTAGTGGCTTACTATCGCGAAGCGAAAGATGGTCAAGTCTTACAAGAAGGGATCAACGAATTAGGTGCAACGTCTTCTTGGTTAGCGGCAGCAACGTCTTATTCTGTGAGCAATATGCCGATGATCCCATTCTTCATTTACTACTCCATGTTCGGTTTCCAACGTGTGGGTGACTTGATGTGGGCAGCCGGTGACCAATTGGCTCGTGGTTTCATGATCGGGGGTACGTCAGGCCGTACAACATTGAACGGTGAAGGTTTACAACACGAAGATGGTCACAGCCACATTCAATCTTTAACGATTCCTAACTGTGTGTCTTATGACCCGGCATTTGCTTATGAAGTGGCGGTTATCATGCAAGACGGTATTAACCGTATGTATGGTGAAAAACAGGAAGATGTGTTCTATTACATCACCACGTTAAACGAAATTTACGATCAACCAGCGATGCCAAAAGGTGCGGAAGAAGGTATTCGTAAAGGTCTTTATAAATTTGAACGCGTACAAGGAAAAGGTAAAGGCGAAGTGCAATTACTTGGTTCCGGTGCGATCTTGCGTCATGTACGTGAAGCAGCTCAAATTTTGGCTAACGACTACGGCATCAGCTCTGATGTTTATAGTGCGCCATCCTTCACTGAAGCGGCTCGCGAAGGCGCGGATGCGGTTCGTTGGAATATGTTACATCCAACCGAAACACCACGTGTGCCATACGTTGCTCAAGTGATGAACGACAAGCCTGCCGTTGCAGCAACCGACTACATGAAGCTTTTTGCTGAACAGATTCGCGCTTATGTACCGGCTAAACATTATCATGTGTTGGGTACGGATGGTTTCGGTCGTTCCGATAGCCGTGCGAACTTGCGTGACCACTTTGAAGTAGATGCACATCACGTTGTGGTTGCCGCATTACATGTGTTGGCACAAGAAGGCACAGTTGATAAGAAAGTGGTTGCCGAAGCAATCGCAAAATACGGTATCGATCCTGAAAGATTGAATCCGTTATACGCATAAAAAATAACGAAAAAAACGACCGCACTTGATAAAAGTGCGGTTGGTTTTCCAAACGTTTAAAAGGTAAAAAAAATGGCTAAACAAATTCAAATTCCGGATATCGGTAGTGATGAAGTGACCGTTACCGAAGTGATGGTAAAAGTTGGAGATACGATTACTGCGGATCAATCCATCATCAATGTTGAAGGTGATAAGGCGTCGATGGAAGTACCGGCACCTGAAGCGGGCGTGGTTAAAGAAGTGTTAGTGAAAGTGGGAGATAAAGTGACCACCGGCACGCCTATGTTGGTACTAGATAGCGCTGACGCGGCACCTGCACAAGCTGCTCAACCGGCCGCAGCACCTGCCGCAGCACCTGCCGCTGCGCCGACTACTGCACAAGTAGTTGATGTGAATGTACCGGATATCGGTTCTGATGAAGTCAACGTTACCGATATCATGGTCAACGTAGGCGATCGTGTTGAAGTGGATCAATCCATTATTAACGTTGAAGGCGATAAAGCGTCTATGGAAGTGCCAGCACCGGTTGCCGGTATCGTGAAAGAAATCATTATTAAAGTGGGCGATAAAGTGTCCACCGGCACATTGATTATGCGTTTTGAAGTTGCCGGCAGTGCGTCTGCTTCAGCACCAGCGGCCTCTGCGCCAGCTGCTGCACCTGCAGCACCGGTTGCCGGTGGTGTGAAGGATGTAAACGTTCCAGATATTGGTGGTGACGAAGTCAATGTCACTGAAATTATGGTAAAAGTGGGCGATAGCATCACAGAAGAGCAGTCATTAATTACCGTTGAAGGTGACAAAGCTTCGATGGAAGTGCCTGCACCATTTGCCGGTGTGGTTAAAGAAATTTTAGTGAAAGCGGGTGACAAAGTGTCAACCGGTTCCTTGATCATGCGCTTTGAAGTCGCTGGTGCTGCTCCGGCTGTTGCTGTTGCACCACAAGCGGCCGCACCGGCGCCTCAAGCTGTGGCGGCTACCGCACCGGCTGCGCAATCAGGCAATGTCTCCGGGTTAACCCAAGATCAAGTGGTTGCAAGCGCAGGCTATGCGCACGCTACACCGGTGATTCGTCGTCTTGCACGTGAATTCGGTGTAAACCTTGATAAAGTAAAAGGTACCGGTCGTAAAGGTCGTATCGTTAAAGAAGATATTCAAGCCTATGTGAAAACTGCTGTAAAAGCATTTGAAACCGGTACGGTTTCTGCTGCAGCCGCAGGTAATGGCGTGGCAAATGGTGCAGGTTTAGGCTTGTTACCATGGCCGAAAGTGGACTTCAGCAAATTTGGTGAAGTGGAAGAAGTTGAGTTAAGCCGTATTAACAAAATCTCCGGCGCAAACTTACACCGTAACTGGGTTATGATTCCACACGTAACGCACTTTGATCGCACCGACATCACCGACTTAGAAGCTTTCCGTAAAGAGCAGAACAAGATTGTTGAAAAACAAAAATTGGATGTGAAAATCACGCCAGTAGTGTTCATTATGAAAGCGGTAGCAAAAGCATTAGAAGCGTTCCCACGTTTCAATAGCTCTATCTCTGAAGATGGCCAAAAATTAACGCTGAAAAAATACATCAACATTGGCGTGGCAGTAGATACACCAAACGGTTTAGTCGTGCCTGTCTTTAAAAATGTGAACAAAAAAGGCATTATCGAGCTTTCTCGCGAATTAATGGAAGTTTCTAAAAAAGCCCGTGACGGTAAACTTTCCGGTTCCGATATGCAAGGCGGTTGTTTCACCATTTCAAGCTTAGGCGGTATTGGTACAACGCACTTTACGCCTATCGTGAATGCGCCTGAAGTGGCAATTTTGGGTGTTTCTAAATCTGAAATGCAACCGATTTGGAACGGTAAAGAGTTCGAACCTCGCTTAATGCTTCCGTTATCATTGTCTTTCGACCACCGTGTCATCGATGGTGCAGATGGTGCGCGTTTCTTAAGCTATATTAATGGTGTATTAGCGGATTTACGTCGCTTAGTCATGTAATCTGTAGGGTGGGTTTCAGCCCACCGATTAATGAGATCTCTTGGTGGGCTGAAAGCCCGCCCTACAAAGATCGCAAAGTGCAGTCGAAAATTTGAACGTTTTTACGAGGTAAAAATGAGTAAAGAAATTAAAACCCAAGTCGTGGTGCTTGGTGCCGGCCCTGCTGGTTATTCAGCAGCGTTCCGTTGTGCGGATTTAGGCTTAGAAACCGTATTAGTTGAGCGTTATTCAACCCTTGGTGGGGTATGTTTAAACGTGGGTTGTATTCCTTCTAAAGCATTATTGCACGTTGCAAAAGTGATTGAAGAAGCAAAACACGCAACAAAAAATGGTATTTACTTCGGTGAACCACGTATTGATTTAGATGAAGTGCGTGCCGGGAAAGAAGCGGTTGTAGCGAAATTAACCGGTGGTTTAGCCGGGATGGCTAAAGCGCGTAAAGTCACTGTGGTTGAAGGTTTGGCGGCATTTACGGATCCGCATACGTTAGTGGCACGCGATCGTGATGGTCACCCAACAACAATCAAATTTGATAACGCGATTATTGCAGCCGGTTCTCGCCCAATTCAATTACCTTTCATTCCACATGAAGATCCTCGTATTTGGGATTCAACAGATGCGCTTAAATTAAAAGAAGTGCCGAAAAAACTTCTTATTATGGGCGGTGGTATTATCGGTTTGGAAATGGGGACAGTTTATCACGCATTAGGATCGGAAATTGAAGTGGTAGAAATGTTCGACCAAGTTATCCCTGCTGCGGATAAAGATGTTGTGGCAATTTATACCAAACAAATCGAGAAAAAATTCAAGTTAATGCTTGAAACCAAAGTTACCGCGGTTGAAGCAAAAGATGATGGCATCTATGTTTCAATGGAAGGCAAAGCCTGTAACGATACTAAACGTTATGATGCAGTGTTAGTGGCGATTGGCCGTACACCAAACGGCAAATTAATTGATGCCGGCAAAGCAGGCGTTGAAGTGGATGAGCGTGGTTTCATTCATGTGGATAAACAAATGCGTACCAATGTGCCTCATATTTTCGCAATCGGTGATATTGTAGGTCAACCGATGTTGGCGCATAAAGGTGTTCATGAAGGTCACGTTGCAGCGGAAGTTATTGCCGGACAAAAACATTACTTCGATCCGAAAGTGATTCCATCTATCGCTTATACTGAACCAGAAGTGGCTTGGGTGGGTAAAACTGAGAAAGAATGTAAACAAGAAGGCTTAAACTACGAAGTGGCTAAATTCCCTTGGGCGGCATCCGGTCGTGCGATTGCCTCTGAATGTTCAGAAGGGATGACCAAATTAATCTTTGATAAAGACACTCATCGCATACTTGGTGGTGCCATCGTGGGTGTGAACGGTGGTGAATTATTAGGTGAAATTGGTCTTGCGATTGAAATGGGTTGTGATGCAGAAGATATTGCATTAACGATTCATGCCCACCCAACACTTCATGAATCTGTTGGTCTTGCGGCTGAAGTGTTTGAAGGTTCAATTACTGACCTTCCAAATGCCAAAGCGAAGAAAAAATGATAAAGTGGATTAAAATCATTAAATCATCATAAAAAAGAAGAGTTTCCCGCTTAGAAAATATCGCTAAAAAGGAAACTCTTATTTTATGCTTATTATGCTGACATGCTTATTGGCAGAGAATAAAAAAGCATTTCCACTTGTGTTAGCGGAAATGCTCATTAAGTCATGATAATGCCACTAGTGATGATGTTCGTGCGGTGTATATTGCGCGCGTTTTTCACCCACCGGCAAGACCAATGTCGCATAACTGGCTGAATGTTGGCACACTTTAGGGTCGCTAAAGGCTGTTTTATGTACCACTTTGACTTTCCATAATCCTTCAATTAATGGTAAGAAATTCACTTTGCCGTCTTTATCCGTTTTGCTGGAAAAACCCTGAATTTCACGGTGATCTTCAGCAGATTCAATATCTTTAACAACCACGGTGTCTGCTGTTGCAATTACGGTTTCACCAGCCAATGGTTTACCTTTATAGAAAATCTGTAATGGGAAAACTTCACCTTCTTTGAGTTCAGCAGGATTTTTGAGTGGCACAATTTCTAATTCTTGACCTAATTTTTCTTTAAATACCGTTGAATCAGCTTTATCACCGACGGTCACTAAGCTTTTACCAAACATTTGCGTTTGTTCACAATACGTGGCATCCGTCATTTGTTGCATATTTTCTTGCTTCCAGCCCTTTGCATTTTGCGACCAAAATGTTGGTTTATAGGTCGCGCTTACCCAATACGAACCTTCTGCCAATGGCTTTTCTGTAGTGTATTGGTAATTTTCCCCTTGTTGTTTGAGTTCGCTGGTCATGCCATTTTTATCGGTTAATTCAAGTGGTGCAAAAAAATGCAAGCGATCTGCTGCAATTTTCTCAGCATACGGAAAATGATGACCGTAGGCTAATTCCGCATTAAGTGCCTCTTTTGTGTCAATATGTGCCGGCGCGACAACCCAAGCTTCATGTGCTTGTGCTAAACCGGCTAATCCTAATAATGTGATCAGTAATGATTTTCTCATTCTTTGTTTCCTTTTTGATGGGTGATTAATTAAAAATCAAAATAAAAAGTAATTTCGCAGTGTGAAAAAAGTAATGTAAAAAAAAGGAGTAGTCAATAAAAATATGCACTACTCCTAAAATTTATCTTAATTGTCCTTTTTTGATGGCTTTATGGCTAATAAATTACAGTTTAATTTACTAATTACGTGTTCTGCCGTGTTACCTAAGAAAGCCGCAGATAGACCTGTTCGTCCAATCGTTCCAAGAATAACCAATTCCGCTTCTAGTTTTTCTGCTACTTGAGGAATAACGTCTTCCGGGAAACCTTCTAGAACATGCGTATGATCATCGCTTATCCCATATTTCTGGCGTAATGCTTTCATATTTAACAAATACTGTCCGCGTAATCCGCTATTACAGTCGCCAGTGCTAAATTCCGGTAAGTCAATCGCCATATTAATCGGGGTTGGCGGATAGGCAGTAACCAGATGAATATTGCCTCGGTCTAAGGAATCGGCTAAGTCCATACTGAGTGAAACCAATTCATCATTAAATGAGCTATGTGCTTCGTTTTCATCATCAGAAACGTTTACTGCGACCAAAATACGACGTTGATGTTTCCAGTCACCGTCTTTCACCACCAAAATTGGCGTAGGACATTTACGCAAAATTTGCCAATCTACTGGGGTAACAATTAAAGATTTCAAGCTTTCTTCTGCTTTCGTGTATTTCACCACTAAATCATAATTATGGGTTTCCACTTCGCGAGTAACGGCTTCTGCTTCATTGCTGTGCCAAACCACAGTAGAGGAGAATTGGATGCCGTCAGAGGCGTATTTTTCAATATACGGTTGAATCGCTAACTTGCGTTGTTCAATGACGTTATGACGCATTTCTGTCCGCTCTTCAGAAGAAAGGAGCGCCGACATTTCGTAAGATAAGTCATAAATGGCAAGGAATAGGGTAATATTGACGGGATTTGGGCTTTTTTGCTCTTGTGCTAAGCGAACGGCTCTCGCAAGGGCGTATTGTTTGTCATTTTCCGGGTTTAAGACCACCAGTATATTATTGAATTTCATACACAACCTCCATTATTGCGATGACAAATAGGGTAGAACATATTTGCTGAAATAACAAGGTACGGTCTTTAAAAAGGTGATCTAGTGCAACATTTTTGCTGCACTAGTAACAAGGCTGGCTTAGATAACCATTTTGATTTTTGTTTTATTGGTACCGGATAATTCGATTAATTCAGCCATATTATTAATCGTAATGTATTTACCTTGAACCGATAGAATACCCAATTTCTGGAAACGGCCTAACAACCGACTGATGGTTTCGACCGTTAAGCCGAGATAGTTACCAATATCACCACGCGTCATGGTTAAACGGAATTCGCGGGCAGAAAAGCCACGTGCGGAATAACGCTGGGAGAGGTTATAAATAAAGGCGGCCAAGCGTTCCTCTGCGTTCATTTTCGACAATAATAAAATCATTTCTTGATCGCTTTTGATTTCATTACTCATCAAACGCATAATTTGTTGGCGTAATTTCGGCATTTTGCCAGATAAATCATCTAAAATATCAAAGGGAATTTCACACACCATCGCCGTTTCTAGCGCTTGAGCGAAACTAGGATGCTGCATATTCATAATAGCATCAAAGCCAACTAAATCACCGGGCAAGTGAAATGAGGTGATCTGCTCTTCACCGGTTTCGCTAATGGTATAAGATTTAATCGTGCCGGAACGAATAGCATAGATTGACGTCAGTTCATCACCGGCTTTGAACAGGACTTGGGATTTCTGAATGGGCTTCTTGCGCTCAATAATATTGTCTAACTGGTTCAACTCGTGCTCATTGAGTGTAAAAGGAATACACAACTGACTAATACTGCAGTTTTGACAATGGATAGCACATCCTCCTGATTGAACTCGACGTCCTAATTTTGTCTCTGTCGTTAGAATTTTCATCTGTTCCCCAAATTCAAAGAAAACGTATTAAAAATGGTGTAAAATTGATCTGCCTCAATAATACCACTAAATGGTCAATTTAAGAAGTATAAAACACCGAGCGAGGATTTATGGCTGCCGAAAAACTCACGAAAAAACGCTTAATTCAGATTCTTATCATGTTGATAATATTACTGATTGCATTCTTTTATCGCACTTTTTCCTATCAACCTGAAATACCGCCTCAAGAAACATCGCAAAAAGCCACCGCACTTTAGTTGTCTGAACTTTAGTTATGTCTGATATGTTGAATGACAAACCCAGAAAAATTATCCATATTGATATGGATTGTTTTTATGCTTCCGTTGAAATACGCGAAAATCCCGCATTAGCCGATAAGCCAGTTGCGGTGGGAGGGCGTGCCGAACAACGAGGGGTGTTGAGCACTTGTAATTATATTGCCCGTCAATTTGGGTTACATAGTGCAATGCCTACTGCCCAAGCCTTAAAACTGTGTCCGAATTTGGTGTTGTTGCCGGTGAATATGCCATTGTATCGTGCGGTTTCTCAACAAATTCATCAAATCTTTCAACGTTATACCACGATTATTGAGCCACTTTCGTTGGATGAGGCTTATTTAGATGTGACCGATTGTGATAAATGCGCGGGTTCCGCCACATGGATTGCGCAGGAAATTCGTCAGGCGATTTTCAATGAACTTCATCTTACTGCTTCTGCCGGCATCGCGCCGTTAAAATTCCTCGCCAAAATCGCCTCTGAGCAAAATAAACCGAACGGACAATTTGTGATTGAGCCAAAAGAGGTGAGTGAATTTATCGCCAATTTGCCTTTAAGGAAAATTCCCGGTGTGGGCAAAGTCACCGCGGAAAAATTACGGCAAATGGGATTGGTGTGCTGTGCTGATGTACAGAAAACAGATCGTCACCTGCTATTAAATTTATTCGGCAAAATGGGGCAGCGCATTTGGCAATATAGCCATGGTATTGATGAGCGGGAAATTCAACCGCACCGTGAGCGCAAATCTGTGGGCGTGGAAACCACCTTATTAAGTAATATTCATCAGTTGGAAGAAGGCGTTGACGTGTTGGCAACCCTCTATCCACAGTTAGTGAAGCGCGTGCAACGTGCTTGCCCGGAGATGCCTTTGGCGCAATTAAGAAAAATTGGTGTGAAACTCAAATTTGAAGATTTTCAAGTGACGACATTGGAGAAAAGTGCGGTGGCATTTTCACATGAAAATTTTCAACAATTGTTGGGGCAAATTTGGACACGTCGGCAGGGGAGAAGCATTCGCTTAATCGGCTTGCACGTCACCTTGCCGGAAGAAAAAGTCTCAGAACAAATGAGCCTTTGGTAAGGGTACACTACAGAATAATTTTGCTTTCTGCCTTAAAGAAATTCATCACAAACTGGCTTTTGTAGCCTTTCACATGTGCGCCGCCGATTAGCACTTCGTGAATAAAACGGTGATAGCTTGTCATATCTTCCGTATGTACCAACAGCAAATAATCATAATCGCCGGAAATTTCATAACAGGCGATCACATCCTTCTCCCCGCGCATTTTGCGTTCGAATTCATCTTGATAATGAGATTGTTGATTATCTAACTCCACCAACACAAATACGCTAATGGATTTCCCCACGGCAGAAGGAGAGACTATCGCCACTTGTTTAGTGATGACGTGACGTTGTTTTAGTAGCTGAATACGGCGTTGGCAGGTGGCAATGGTACTGTTAACCCGATCAGCCAGTTCTTTTAGCGGAAGGGTGGCATCCGTTTGTAATTCATTAAGAATCGCCCGATCAAGTTTATCTAAGTGGTACATAATTTCACCGTTTGAGAATTTTTACCAAAATTAACGCAAATTTTGAGAAATTATCTCATTATTCCCAATTAATTGAAATGGGTTATTTAGCGCGTTAAGTATAATGGCTACCGAATTAACCTAAGGTGGAGAAGAATCATGCAAGCAGTATCTAAAGGCGTGTGGCTGTGTATTTTTTCGCAAAGTTTATTTGGCATTATGTATTTATTCAGCGCATGGATGTTGCCGTTAAATGGTACGGATGTTTTTGTTTTGCGCATGATCGGATCATTATTTGCCATATTGGCGATCTTATTACCCATAATGGGCTTATCCGGTTTGAAAACCTTTATTCGCAATGAATTAGGGTCAAGTTGGAAACGTTGGTTAACCTTTTTAATGGGCAGCGCCTTGGCAGGCAGTCAGTTTTGGTTATTTATGTGGGCGCCGGTGAATGGCGAAGGCGTAAATGTAGCGGTGGGCTACTTTTTATTTCCGTTAGTCATGGCATTTGGCGGTTATTTATGGTTTAAAGAACGCTTAACCTTATTACAAAAAATGGCGTTATTTTTAGCTGCACTGGGTGTCGCCCATGAATTGTGGACGACACAAACCTTCTCTTGGACCAGCCTATGGGTTTGCTTAGGTTATCCACCGTATTATTTAAGCCGTCGCGCTATGAAAACACCGGCGTTGCAAGGCTTAACGTTAGATATTATTTTTATTTCGATTCCCTGCTTTATTTACTTGGCATTTCAACCGAATGTAACAGATTTACTGGTCAGCGATTCGCGCTATTGGTTATTCGTGCCATTATTGGGATTAATTAGCGCCGTTTCAGTGACTGCCAATCTAAAATCCGGTCTATTGTTGCCGGTGAGTTTATTTTCCATGATGAGCTATCTTGAACCAAGCCTGCTTTTTTTATTCGCCATTTGGTTCTTACACACACCGGTGAATGAATCCGCCTATTTAACCTATTTTTTCATTTGGAGCGGATTGCTGTTGTTAATGTTAAACAGCCTCTACCATTGGCGCTTTTCCACCCGCAGGACGTTACATACAAAAACGGTCTAAAGCAATCAATCATCTCTTCTGTAGCGTGCAACTTGTTGCACGAAATCGTGAATGCCTGAAGGGGTTAAAACAACGTTCCATGCGTGGGTTGGTCGTGCAACAAGTTGCACGCTACGCATGAAATCGTAAATTACGTATCGAGGTTAATCATTCGTGCAACAAGTTGCACGCTACGCACGAAATCGTGAATTACGTATCGAGATTAATTATTCGTGTATCAAGATACGCAATACGCACAAAATCATGAATTACATATTGAGGTTAATCATTCGTGCAACAAGTTGCATGCGACGAGAGGGTAAATATTATGCTAGCGTATGGTTTTTATAGCCAGACGTTGGCTGGCGATAATTAAAAACTTTTCCATTGAAGAAATGTTAACTTATTGCATTTTTACGTTGAAAAAAGTGTTTCTTATATGGATTTTTTCGTTAGAAAAAATGTTTTAAGCTCGCTATAATCTATTCAATTCATCACTTTGAGAAACATTATGCAGCGAAAAATTATCCAATCCTTAGAAAAATGGAAGCACAAAACCAACCGCAAGCCATTGATTATCCAAGGGGCAAGGCAGGTTGGTAAAACTTGGGCGATGAAACACTTTGGCGAGACATCCTTTGAGAAAGTGGCGTATATCAACTTTGATAATAACCCTCGTATGAAAACGTTATTTTCAGGCGACTATGATATTGATCGCTTGATACTTGGCTTAAAAATTGAAAGCGGTGTCGATATTCAAGCGGAAAATACCCTGATTATTTTTGATGAAGTGCAAGAAGTCCCACAAGCATTATCTTCACTCAAATATTTTTACGAAAATGCGCCGCAGTTTTATATTATCGCAGCGGGGTCATTGCTGGGAGTATCGTTACATCATCAAGCGTCATTTCCTGTCGGCAAGGTGGACTTTCTACCGCTTTATCCCATGGATTTTCACGAATTTCTAACCGCACTTGGCAAACAAGATTTGGTGAAATTGCTGGAATTAAAAGACTGGTCGCTAATTTCAGCCATGAAAACCACCTATATTGATTTACTCCGTCTATATTATTTTGTCGGCGGTATGCCCGAAGCGGTAAAAGTATTTATCGAAACACAAAATGTCGATGAAGTGCGTCAAATACAGCGTAATTTATTGATGGCATATGAACAAGATTTTTCCAAACATATTCACGACGGGCAAACTGTGCAAAAAGTGCGGTCAATTTGGGCATCTATTCCTGAACAGCTTGCCAAAGAAAATAAAAAATTCATTTATTCCCAACTTCAAAAAGGGGCGCGGAGCAAAGATTATGAAATTGCGTTGCAATGGCTAAAAGACAGCGGTTTGGTGCATCGTGTGCCTCGTGTGAAAAAGCCACATTTGCCCCTTTCCGCCTATGAAGATAATGCCTTTAAATTGTATGGCTTAGATGTGGGATTGCTTGCCGCACAAAGCAATTTAGATGCCAGTGTACTGCTAGAGGGTAGCCGTATCTTCAGCGAATTTAAAGGCGCATTGACTGAACAATACGTCCTGCAACAACTGATTGCCACACAAGACAACCCGGTGTTTTATTGGGCAACTGAAAAAGGCACGGCAGAGGTCGATTTTGTTGTGCAACGTAAGCAAGCTGTAATTCCGATTGAAGTCAAAGCGGAAGAAAATTTAAAAGCGAAAAGTTTAAAAGTGTATGTAGAACAATTTCAGTCTGAGAAAGCAATTCGCTTTTCCATGGCAGACTATCGGGAACAGGATTGGATGGTGAATGTGCCGTTGTATAATATTGAATCTATCCTAGACGAAAATTAAGGGAGCTATGATGATTGATAATACATTTATTGCAGTCGGCATACCATCTTCTTATCCTAGTAAGGATTCTCCTAATAAAATGGTTAATGACATATGTTTTGAGCCTCTTGATTAAACAAATATACTTACAAAAAATCCCCTAAATACTCCAGTGAGAAATTTAGGGGATTGTTATTTTAAATAAGGCGTGCTTATTTCATCCCTTTTTTAACCAAATCCTCATAACCGCCATGGTTGGTAACGTTGGTGTAACCTGCTTTTTTCAGTGCGTTTAACGCCACTTCTGCACGGCGACCGCTGCGGCAGTAGAGGTTGATAGGTGCGTCTTTATCCGGGCTAACGGATTGGATGCGTTCAAGGATTTGATCGTGCGGAATGTTAATCGCATCTTGTAAATGGCCTGCGTTAAATTCTTCGGCAGAGCGAACATCAATCCAAACACCTTTTGTGTTTGCTTGTTGCGCCATCGCTTTTTCTGTTTCTGGCATAGAAGCTGCTGAGGCAGCTAAGGGGGCTGTCATCGCAGCAGCGAAAACGACTGCAGTCATTAATTTTTTCATGATTTAATCTCCTTTTATATGGATGGTTATGTGTTTTAAACCGCCCACTATGTTACTCATAAACTCGACAGTAATAAATGGCAAAGTAGGTTAAAAATAAAACATTTTACGAATTGCTTTGATAGGGAGCTAAGGGGATTTAAGGGAATTTAGCCAAAGCTCAAGCGATCAGATGTTGAGTGTTGAAAAACATCTAAAAATCTGACCGCACTTTGAACTATTTCACACTCAATCTCACCGCCACGGTTTCGCCAGACTGAAGATAGCGATGGATTCGTGCGGTTTCTACGCACACCATGGTTTGATAGCCGTTTTCAGCCATGTTGCTTGTGGCTTTGTGCCATGGGTTCCATAACACCACATCGCTGGCATTGTGATGTGTCACGAATAGGGTGCGTTGGTTGGTTTGGTCGTGAATTTCCGTTGGTTCCTGTGGGGCGACATAAATGCAATCCACGTTTTCATTGATGGTGCGTGGTGAAGGCACGGTTTCCTGCGATTGGGTCAGGGAGTTAAAACAGGTTGTTGGCAGGTTGACGATCGTTGTGTTAGCGATGTTGCCAATGTTGAAATAACTGTGTAGCGCCAGTTGCACGTTTTCCATGCCGGTTTCGCCGTAGTGAGTAAAGCGTACATCGCAATGTTCGGTGAACAGCATTTCAATTTTAGCCAAGATGAGGTGGTGTTTTGAAAACAACGAAAAAACCAACCGCACTTTGTCACTGCCAATCTCATAGTCGCTTAGTTGCCACAGGCTGGTGCGCGCGAAACCGTGCGCCGGTGTGCCGGCATTATTAAACCATGGATAGCAAATCGGGATGCCGCCACGAATTGCCGTGCCGGCGTTAAACGGCTCGATGTCGCTTAACCACAATACATCTTGCTTGCTGTGCGCCGGTTGCCAACTGAATAAATGCGCCCCTTGCAAGGCGATTTTGGCGGTGCCGACGGCGTGGTGTAAATGTAAAACGGGAATGTCGTTGTAAGCATATAAGCTCAATTCCGGCGTGATTTGTTGTTGTAATTGAATGTTCATCGTTTTGTCCTTATTGATTCAGAAAGAGGGGAAATCTGCTATACTGTGCCGACTTTTTAACAGGTGAAAAATAATGGCGTATTCAAAACAAATTAGCAAGGCGTTTTCCCCAGACGGTGCATTGAGCGCCCATATCAAGGGCTTTCGTCCCCGCGCAGAACAGCTCGACATGGCGACGGCGGTGGGCAAGGCGATTGAACAGCAAGGGGCGTTAGTGGTGGAAGCCGGCACGGGTACGGGCAAAACCTTTGCGTATTTGGCGCCGGCGTTATTGGCGAAAAAGAAAACCATCATTTCCACCGGTTCTAAAAATTTACAGGATCAGCTGTTCAATCGCGACTTGCCCGCCATTCAAAAAGCCCTCAGGTATAGCGGCAAAATTGCTTTGCTCAAAGGGCGAGCCAATTATTTATGTTTAGAACGTTTGGAACAGGTGATAGCACAAGGCGTGCTGGGTGACCGCAGTGTGCTGCACGATTTATCCAAAGTGCGCAAATGGCGCAATGCCACGAAGACCGGGGATTTGTCGGAATGTATTGAAATTGCCGAAGACAGCCCGATTTTGCCTCAACTCACCAGCACGGCGGAAAGTTGTTTGGGGAGTGATTGCCCCAATTATGCGGATTGTTTTGTGGCATTGGCGCGTAAAAAAGCGTTGAATGCGGATTTGGTGGTGGTCAATCATCACTTATTTTTTGCTGACATGGCAGTGAAAGAAAACGGCTTCGGCGAATTGATTCCAAATGCAGAAGTGATTGTGTTTGATGAAGCGCACCAACTGCCTGATATCGCCAGCCAATATTTTGGTCAATCGGTGACATCCCGCCAACTTTTTGATTTGTGCAAAGACATTCAAATTACCTACCGCACTGAAGTGAAAGACATGAAACAGCTTGGTGTGGCGGCAGATCAGCTGTTAAAAATCGTACAGGATTTTCGTTTAATGTTGGGTGAAGGCAATTTGCGCGGTAATTGGCGACAAATGCTACAACAAAGTGCGGTCAAAAAAGCCTTTGATTTTTTACTGGAAAAACTGAATTTCACCGCTGAAGTGGTGAAATTAAGCTTGGGGCGTTCACAAACGCTGGACAGCATTTTTGAGCGCATTGCGCAGTTACAAAATTTACTTAAACGCCTGACGGAAACAGAAATTACCGGCTATTGCTATTGGTTTGAATGTATCGGTCGCCAGTTTGGGCTGCATATTACCCCGCTCACCGTAGCGGATAAATTCGGTGAGCAAATGGCAAAACAAAAATGCGCCTGGATTTTCACCTCAGCCACGCTGGAAGTAGGTGGCACTTTTGCCCATTTTTGCCAGCGTTTAGGTATTCAACAGGCTGCGCAAAAAATTCTGCCGAGCCCTTTTAATTATGCAGAGCAATCCTTGCTTTGCGTGCCACGTTATCTACCGGCAACCAATCACAGCGGCACGTTCACTCAATTAGGCAAAATGTTACTGCCGATTATCGAAGCCAACCAAGGCCGTTGTTTTGTGCTTTGCACGTCGTACGCCATGATGCGTAGCCTAGCGGATTATTTTCGTGAAAGCAGTGAACTGACGATTTTATTGCAGGGCGAAACGGCGAAAACGACGCTGTTGGAACAATTTATTTCACAATCCCACAGCGTGCTGGTGGCAACTTCCAGTTTTTGGGAGGGCGTGGATGTGCGGGGCGATGCGTTGTCATTGGTGATTATCGATAAATTGCCGTTTACTGCGCCTGACGAGCCTTTACTGAAAGCACGTATTGAAGATTGTCGCTTGCAGGGCGGTGATCCGTTTAACGATATTCAAATTCCCGAAGCGGTGATTACCTTGAAGCAGGGCGTAGGGCGGTTAATTCGTGATGTGACCGATCGCGGTGCTGTGATTATTTGCGATAACCGCTTGGTGATGCGACCTTATGGGGAAACCTTTTTACGCAGTTTGCCGAATTTTAAACGTACGCGGGATTTGCACAAAGTGGTACAATTCTTAACAACGTTAAAGACAGACGATAACAACGAATCAATATAAATATGAAAAATGTCACATTATTAGCTTTAGATACCGCAACAGAGGCTTGTTCGGTTGCTTTGTTACGCGGCGGTGAAAAAACACATTTAACGCAATTTGCACAGCGCGAACACACCAAGCATATTTTGCCGATGGTGGATGAAATTTTGGCTCAAGCAGGCATTACGCTACATCAAGTGGATGCCTTGGTTTTCGGTCGTGGCCCGGGTAGCTTTACCGGTGTGCGCATTGGTGCCGGCATTGCGCAAGGCTTAGCCTTTGGGGCTGATTTGCCAGTGATTCCGGTGTCCAATTTGGCCGCCATGGCACAAGCTGCCTATGCGAAATATCAGGCAGAAAATGTGCTGACAGCCATTGATGCCCGTATGAATGAAGTGTATTTTGCCCAATGGCAGGCGCAAAAAGTGCGGTCAGATTTCGGCGAGTTTTTAGATTGGCAGCCGATGATTGCCGAGCAGGTTTGTAGCCCGTCAAAAGTCATTGAGCAAGTCGCTCAACAACATCATGAAAATGCCGTTTTAGCAGGAACCGGCTGGGCGGCTTATCCTGAGTTAAAAGAAGCGAATCTTGGTAAAGCGACAGAGATCACCTTGCCTTCCGCTTTATATATGTTGGATTTGGCATTGCCAAAATGGTTTGCCGGCGAGACCATCAGCCCGTTGGAGATTGAACCGATTTACTTACGTAATGAAGTGACGTGGAAGAAATTGCCGGGGCGAGAATAGATTTTAATCACCTTTTGAGAGGAGCATTAAAATGAGCAAAAAAATAGGGTTAATATTGACCGCACTTTCTCTTGTTTTAACCGGTTGTGTGTCGGCGCCGCAAGGGTTAGAACCAAAACAATTTGATGCGTTAAATTTAAATAACATTCAACCGCAAGATTACGACTGCCGTTGTGTGAAAGTGCGTTTGGGCGGCAAAGTGATTTCCGCTACCGCCTTAAAAAATCAGACAAAAGTGGAAGTGTTGAATCAAACTGTCGCGTATTTCTCTGCAAAACCGATGATTGATAGCCACAGCAATGGGCGATTTATTGCCTACTTAAACGGTTTTGTGGACCCGGAAAACTTAAAAGATCAATACATTACCGTTGCCGGCGTGCTAAGTGGCAAAGAGCAGGGCAAAATTGATCAAGCGGATTACCGCTATCCGGTGGTGCAGGCACATCAATATCGTCTTTGGAAGCTCGTGCAAGAATATTATTACGATCCGGATGATATGGATGATTACGGGCCGTTTTATCCATACGGTTGGGGCGCACCGAGATTCATGTGGGCCGAACCACGTCTTCGCTATAATTTGTATTAACTTTGGGCGGAATGTTAGAATTCCGCCTCATTTCATAAAAATAAAGAAAAAAGATTAGGCATCACTATGACTAAACCTTGGTTTCAAAATTATCCGGAAGGTTCTGAGCGTGAATTGGATACGTCAGAATATGATTCGATTTTAGATATGTTTGATAAAGCGATTCGCGAACATCCCGACCGTGCTGCGTATATTAATATGGGGCAAGTGTTAACGTTTCGTAAATTGGAAGAACGCAGCCGTGCTTTTGCAGCCTATTTGCAAAATGAATTGAAGTTGGAGCGTGGTGAGCGTGTGGCATTAATGATGCCGAATTTGTTGCAATATCCAATCGCCTTGTTTGGTATTTTACGCGCGGGTCTTGTGGTGGTGAACGTGAATCCGCTTTACACACCACGCGAGTTAGAACACCAACTTCAAGACAGTGGTGCTAAAGCCATTGTGGTGGTGTCTAACTTTGCTTCTACCTTAGAAAAAATTGTTTTTAACACCTCCGTGAAACACGTTATTTTGACCCGTATGGGCGATCAGTTGTCTTTTGGTAAACGCACATTAGTGAACTTCGTGGTGAAATACGTGAAGAAACTCGTGCCAAAATATAAGTTGCCAAATGCGGTCACGTTCCGTGAAGTGTTGAGTGTGGGTAAATATCGTCAATATGTCCGTCCGCAAATAGAACGCAATGATTTGGCCTTTTTGCAATACACCGGTGGTACGACGGGCGTAGCAAAAGGCGCGATGTTGTCGCACGGCAATATTATCGTGAATGTGTTCCAAGCCAAGTGGATTGCCCATCCTTTTGTGGGCGATCGGAGTCGTGAACGATTAGCCATTTTGGCCTTGCCTCTGTATCACGTTTTTGCCCTCACCGTGAACTGCTTGTTGTTTATTGAATTGGGGGTGACTGCCGTATTAATTACGAACCCGCGTGATATTCCGGGCTTTGTTAAAGAACTGAAAAAATATCCGTTTGTGGCGATTACCGGCGTGAATACCTTGTTTAACGCCTTGCTAAACAATGACGAGTTGAAGAACGTGAATTTCTCTGCCTTAAAACTTTCAGTGGGCGGCGGCATGGCGATTCACCAATCCGTTGCCACCCGTTGGCATGAATTGACCGGTTGTAACATTATTGAAGGTTACGGCATGACGGAATGCTCTCCGCTCATTGCGGCGTGCCCGGTGAATGTGGTGAAGCATAACGGCAGTATTGGTGTGCCGGTGCCGAATACGGACATTCGCATTTTGAAAGAAGACGGCACTGAAGCGGCTCTCGGTGAAGCCGGGGAGTTGTGGGTGAAAGGCGAACAGGTGATGCAAGGCTATTGGCAACGCCCGGAAGCCACCGCAGAAGTGATCAAAGACGGTTGGATGGCAACCGGTGATATTGTGATCATGGATGAAAGTTACAGCTTGCGTATTGTGGATCGCAAAAAAGACATGATTTTGGTGTCCGGTTTTAACGTGTATCCGAACGAAATCGAAGATGTGGCGATGTTAAACAATAAAGTGGCGGAAGTGGCGGCAATTGGCGTGCCAAATGAGGTATCCGGGGAAACCATCAAACTCTTCGTGGTGAAGAAAGAGGAAAGTTTAACCCGCGATGAATTACGACAACACTGTCGTAAATATTTAACCGGCTACAAAATTCCAAAAGACATTGAGTTCCGTGAGACATTGCCGAAAACCAACGTGGGTAAAATTTTACGTCGTGTTTTACGTGATGAAGAAATGGCGAAACGTGCGACAACTGCCTAAATTATTTTATTAATCAATTCGAGAGAATGTCGCTTTACAGCACATTCTCTCCTTTATTTCTATGACATATCAAATAAAAGAATGTAACAGTTCGTAGCACGACCAAATTACGCACGGAACGTTATTTAACTCTTTCGGACATTCATGATTTCGTGCAACAAGTTGCACGCTACGATTCTAAAAAAGTGCGGTGAGTTTTTATGACGTTTAAAAACGTGTTGAAAATCCACCGCACTTTTATTCATGGCGATTATTGCAATTTCTTACCTTCAAACTCACCATTGAGACTTTCTAAGAAAGAAGTAATGTCATCAATGTCTTGCTGTTGCGGTTTCACATTACTTTGATATTTCAGCATGATACGAACAGCTTCTTTCAAGTCTTTTGCAGAGGCATCATGCATATAAGGCGCAGTTAATGCGATATTACGCAATGACGGCACTTTAAAGCGATGCATATCATACGGATCCTTGGTTTGAGCGAAACGACCTTGATCGGCTTCAGTGATTGGTGTGCCACGATCTTTGAAGTAATCACCGTAAATACCCATGTATTCGTAAGATTGGCCGCCCATATTCACACCGGTATGGCAGGTATCGCATTTATATTTTTTAAATAATTCGTAGCCTTTTAATTGCTGTTCATTTAATGCGGTTTTATCGCCTTTTAAGTAGCGGTCAAAATCGCTATTTGGGGTGATCAAGGTTTTTTCATATTCACCGATCGCGTGGGTTAATGTCGCTTGGCTCACTTCAGGATAGACTTTTAAAAATTCTTCCTTGAATTCTTCATCCTGTTTAAATTTTGCTACGATGTCATCCCATGAATGGCTGCCCATTTCGACCGGATTAATGGGTGGTCCTCCCGCTTGTGCGGCAAGATCGATTGCGCGGCCATCCCAGAATTGAACAAAGTTAAATGCGGCATTAAATACGGTTGGCGCATTGATACCCCCTTTTTTACCGTCAATACCGGTGGAGACATCTAAGCGGTCAACTCCACCTTTGTCAAGCTGGTGACAGCTGTGGCATTGAACGGTGCCATCTGCAGAGAGGCGGTCATCCATAAAGAGTTTGCGACCAAGTTCTACTTTGGCAGGATCGGTCATAATAGCATCGGGAATTGGTTGGATCAGATTGTGGGGGGTGGCGCCTTGCGTATTTGCCGGCAAAAAGGCCTTGCGTTGCTCACGAATCCAATTTAATAACGTGTTTTTTTCGTTTTCATCCGGACGGCTTCCCCAGTGAACATGGCGGAATTTAGCTACCGGCATTTCGTTATTTTCAATCACGCGTTCAAGTTTTGCTAAATCCACTTCAGATAATTTACTCGGATCTTTTAAGCCATCCAGTAATTTATTTAATAAAAAGACGCGTTTACCTGATTCAATATCATGGCTTAAGACAGAATCTGCGAAGGGAAGGTTCGCGTAGAAAGGCAAATCAGCATTCGAGGTATGACAATACTGGCAGCCATTATCAAACAAAATTTTGGCAACCTTCTGTTGTTCGGCAGAGTAATTACCCTCAGCAAGTAATTTTTCTGACTGTCCTTTATCATATTGATGGATATATCCAACAACGCCTAAATAACCGGCAATCGCAATGACAGCGGCTTTAAGTGCAAATTTTTTCATCCTTTGTGCTCCAATGTTAGAAAAGTAAAAACAGCAGCGCGATTTTGACGAAAAACTAAATCTAAATATATGATTTAAATCAATAAAAATGATTTGAAAAAACGATGGGTGAAATTGATTGCATTAATCAAAAAGAGGTATTTTATGAAATAACTTGTCATTGAAGCATGGTAAACCCAAACACCAAAAGGAAAATTCCGTTTTTTTGTATATTTTTTTTGCATTTAGTCAACAAATACGATAAAAAGCTTGTGTTAATACAAAAAGCTAGATATTATCGCACGCAATTTGCGACCGTAGCTCAGTTGGTTAGAGCACCACCTTGACATGGTGGGGGTCACTGGTTCGAGTCCAGCCGGTCGCACCATATTTTCCTTTCATAAAGTATCATAAAGTTCCATTCATCATATAAAATCAAATATTTATAGCCTTTTTGTTTGTTTTATTGTCTCGTAGAGTTTCATAGAGTATCATTCAATTTCATGATTTTAGTATTACATTTAGCATCATAACTTCAGTTTTTCTGCGTTTGTAATACCAAAAATACGTTCGTATTACGGATCTAAGATATAGCGATTCTAGAATCGTAGCGTGCAACTTGTTGCACGAAATCGTGAATATTAAATAACGTTCCGTGCGTGGTTTGGTCGTGCATCAAGATGCACGCTACGCACGAGATCTTGAATTACGCATAGCCCATGATTTTTATAGTCTGGCTATAAATAAAAAACAACCGCACTTTTTCAAGTACGGTTGTTTTATCTTTAATTAAGAATAAATTATTCTACGCCAACCATTAAGTCGCTTTGATAATTGCATAAGCGTCTTTGCCTACCGCTAAACCTAATTCTTTTACCGCTTCAAGAGAGATGGTGGAAGAAATCACGTTGCCAACACCGATATCAAGGTGAACGATTGCGTTTACAGAACCGCTTTCGATTGAAACAACTTTACCTTTTAATTGGTTTCTTGCACTAATTTTCATAGAAATTTCCTTGTGTTGATGCCTAAGAGAGGTAGCCAAAAATGATAGAAAACTAATCGCACTTTGTTTTTGAGAGAGAAAAGTGCGGTCAGTTTTGAGACTGTTTTTCAGAAAACAAAAAACGGCATCTATTTTGATGCCGTTTTCTTTTAAAGCGCGGTTAAAAATTACAACACTTTGACAATGCTTTCGCAGAGGTAACGAATGTTGTCTTCGGTAATGCCGGCAACGTTGATACGACCTGAACGTACCGCATAAATTGCAAATTCTTCTTTCAAGCGATCCACTTGTTCTGTGGTTAAGCCACTGAAAGAGAACATACCGTTTTGGTTGATGATGAAGCTAAAGTCTTGTTGTGCACCGTATTCTTTAAGCAATTCAACAAAACGGTGACGCATTTTTTTGATGCGGTCGCGCATTTCGGTGAGTTCGTTTTCCCAGTCTTGGCGTAATTTTGCATCATTTAATACCAATGCAACGGTATTTGCCCCGTGAGAAGATGGGTTAGAGTAGAGGGTGCGGATAATGACTTTCACTTGAGTTAATGCTGTCGCGGCGATATCGGAGTTTTCTGCCACCACCGTGAATGCACCAACACGTTCATTGTATAAACCGAAGTTTTTAGAGAAGGAGCTTGCCACTAAAAGTTCTTTGTGATTTTTCGCGAAAGCGCGTAAACCGTAAGCATCTTCTTCTAAACCGTGGGCAAAGCCTTGATAAGCGAAGTCGAATAATGGCAACCAGCCTTTTTGTGCAGACATTTCAGCCAGTTTGTCCCATTGTTCCGGCGTTGGGTCGATACCGGTCGGGTTGTGGCAGCAACCGTGAAGTAAAACCACATCGCCTTCACCGGCTTGGCTTAAATCGGCAATTAAGTTGTCCCAGTCTAAGGCTTTGCGCTCGGCATCGTAATAACGGTATTCGCGAATATTGATGCCCACCGCTTTGAAAATCGCATTGTGGTTTGGCCAGGTTGGAGTGCTTATCCACACATTTTGGCTGTTAGTTTGGCGTTTAACGAACTCTGCAGCAATGCGAAGCGCACCGGTGCCACCTAAACTTTGTACGGTTCTTGCACGATTGTTTTTCACAATGTCAGAGTTGGCACCGAACAATAATTCTTTGGTGCGTGCGTTAAAATCGGCAACGCCGTCAATCGGCAAGTAGTTTTTGGTATTTTCTTGTTCTAATAAACGTCTTTCTGCTTCTTTTACCGCTTTAACAATCGGGGTATTGCCTTTGTCATCTTTATAGACACCGATACCTAAATTAATCTTGTTACTGCGGGTTTCAGATTTAAATGCTTCGCCTAAACCTAAAATTGGATCCGCCGGTGCGGCAGTAATCTTTTCAAACATAGTGTTATCCTCGGATGGTGGGTGAAAAATTATTTTAGTTATACTGCTCGGTGTTCTTTTTGACAAGCAATATGTTTCAAATATGTTAACTATATCAACTTATTTTTTGCCCATTGCAAACCGGATTGATAGTCTTCCGGTAGTTCCGCCGCTAATTTGTCTAATTGTGCGATAATCACCTTTTTATCCGGATGGGAAAGGTTAATGTGACCCACTTTGCGTCCCGGACGGACTTCTTTGCCATACCAGTGTAATTGTGCAAAGGGCGTATTTAGCCATTGTGGGTTATGCGCAGTGCCAATTAAATTCACCATTACGCTTGGCGCAGAGACCTTTAATTGCGGCGTCGGTAAATCTAACAATGCCCGCAAATGCAATTCAAATTGACTCACAGCGCAGCCCAGTTGTGTCCAATGACCACTGTTATGTACGCGTGGCGCAAGCTCATTAATTAAAAGCTGATCGCCTACCACAAAACATTCCATTGCCATCACGCCCACATAATTGAGCGCATTCATGATTTTGCCTAACATCATTTCAGCTTGCTGTTGCTGTGCGGCTTGTTGTGGGAAAGTGACGTCCATGACACTGTAACGTAAAATACCATTTTGCTGTAAATTGTGGGTGACCGGATAAAAACGGGTATCGCCGTTTCGGAAACGGGCACCCACGAGAGACACTTCGTAATCAAAGGGAATGAATTTTTCCGCAATGGTTTCTCCGAACAGATCTTCCGTGATTTGAGCTTTGTTTTCATCAGACACAATCCACTGTCCACGTCCGTCATAACCACCCATGCGACGTTTAACGACAACTTTCTCACCAATATGCTGAAATACCTCCGCCCATTGCGATGGTTCTTTTAGCAGACACCAAGGCGAAGTCGGAAGGTGTAATTTATCTAATAAGGTTTTTTGGCTTAAGCGATCGGCTAATTGTGCAAAGACTTTTTGATTGACGAAATTGGCGTGATTACCGAGAAGTGTGGTGAGTGGCGTTTGTTCCCAACGTTCGATTTCCGCAGTAATAATATCATCAGGCGATAATTCAAACACCGGCGCATCGAAAGGCAACGGTTGAACATGAATATCTAAAGGTGCACCGGCATAGCGTAACATTCTGCCGAGCTGTCCATTGCCAAGCACATAAATCGTCGGGTAGAGGGCGGATTTTTGCATAGTATTCTCATTGATTTTTATTGATGGCACAAACGTTCATGTTTGCACTACCTTTAGTTACTTATTAAAAAACACGGAAAAAAAATGACCGCACTTTTTAGGTTGAGCATGGATAAAGTGCGGTAGATATTTTCGTTGTTTTTAACGTCGCGGGTCCGGATTGTCTAACACGCTTTGTGTTTGCGCCTGTCTGAACTCATGTAAGCGTTGGGCTAATTCTGCATTATTCATCGCCAAAATTTGCGCAGCTAATAAGCCTGCGTTTGCTGCACCGGCAGGCCCGATGGCAAGAGTGCCGACAGGAATCCCTTTGGGCATTTGCACGATAGAATAGAGGCTATCGACACCACTTAAAATTGAGCTTTTCACTGGAACGCCAAGTACGGGGACGATGGTTTTAGCAGCAATCATGCCCGGCAAATGGGCTGCACCGCCAGCACCGGCAATAATCACTTGATAACCCTTTTGATGTGCGGTTTCGGCAAACTGGAAGAGTTTATCGGGGGTGCGGTGTGCAGAAACAATCTCTACGTGATAAGGAACTTGTAATTGATCGAGGATTTGCGTGGCTTCTTGCATGGTTGCCCAATCACTTTGAGAACCCATTACAATCGCGACTTTTGGGGATGTTAAAGACATTTTTGCCTCATTCTTGGAGATAAAAAACGGCGCTAGAATAGCATAATGCGCAAACGTTTGCGATAACTTTGCCAAAGAAAATCCATTTGCAACTTAATGCTAAAAATCATATCCTTAACGGCACTTTTTAGCCCTTAGAATTAGGTTGTTTTATGCTCGCTAAAGCCAAATATAGAAAAGATTATCAAACTCCCGATTTCACGGTAACCGATATCCATCTCGATTTTCAATTAGAACCGGAAAAGACCCTGGTGGTTGCCACAAGCCAATATCAACGTCTTAATCCAAACAGCACCACCCTGTGCCTAGACGGACAGGATTTTCAATTTTCTTCCATTAAATTAAATGGAACACCCTTTACACAATATCAACAAGATCCGGAAAGTTTGACGCTAAATCTTGAGCAAATCGATGCAAATCAGTTTGAATTGGAAATTACAACAATTTTAAATCCGGCAGCCAATACATCACTACAAGGTTTGTATCAATCCGGTGACTCTTTTTGTACACAATGTGAAGCGGAGGGCTTTCGTCAAATTACCTATATGCTAGACCGTCCGGATGTCTTAGCGCGTTACACCACGAAAATTACCGCCGATAAAGCGAAATATCCTTTTTTACTTTCTAATGGCAATCGCATTAACAGCGGCGATTTAGACGATGGCCGCCATTGGGTTGAATGGAATGACCCATTCCCGAAACCAAGTTATTTATTTGCGTTAGTGGCAGGCGATTTTGATGTGCTGAAAGATCAATTCATCACGAAAAGTGGTCGTGAAGTGGCATTAGAATTGTATGTGAATCGTGGCAATTTAGATCGCGCTGATTGGGCAATGCAAAGTTTAAAACGTGCTATGAAATGGGATGAAGAACGTTTTGATTTAGAATATGACCTCGACATTTACATGATTGTCGCCGTGGATTTCTTCAACATGGGCGCCATGGAAAATAAAGGGCTGAATATTTTTAATGATAAATATGTCTTGGCAAATCCACAAACGGCAACCGATGACGACTATTTAGCCATTGAAAGTGTCATTGCGCATGAATATTTCCACAACTGGACAGGGAATCGAGTCACTTGCCGTGATTGGTTTCAACTAAGTTTAAAAGAAGGGTTAACGGTTTTCCGTGACCAAGAATTTTCCTCTGACACAGGCTCCCGCCCGGTAAATCGCATTAATAACGTGAAGTTTTTGCGTACCGTACAATTTGCTGAAGACGCAGGACCGATGGCACACCCGATTCGCCCGGAAAAAGTGATTGAAATGAATAACTTCTATACGGTTACTGTGTACGAAAAAGGCGCGGAAGTGATTCGTATGTTGCATACCTTATTAGGCGAAGAAGGCTTTCAAAAGGGCATGAAGTTATATATTGCGGAAAACGATGGCAAAGCGGCAACCTGTGAAGATTTTGTGTCTGCCATGGAGCGCGCCAATAATTTGGATTTAGCCCAGTTCCGCCGCTGGTACAGCCAATCCGGCACGCCGGAGTTGACCATCAGTGATCGTTACGATGAAAAAAATCACGTTTATCAATTACAGGTTTCTCAATTAACGCCACCAACGGCAGATCAAATGGAAAAAGTGAATTTACACATTCCGTTGAAAATTGCGTTATATGATGAAAAAGGTGCAGCACAAACCCTTTATGATGCCAATGGTGTTGTGGATAATGTGTTAAACATTACACAAAAAGACCAAACCTTTGAATTTCATAATCTTTACACTAAGCCGATTCCAGCCTTGTTATACGATTTCTCTGCACCAGTGAAATTGGATTATGATTATTCCTCTTCACAACTGATTACCTTGCTAAAATGTGCTGAAAATGGCTTTATTCGTTGGGATGCGGCGCAAATGTTACTGGCTTCTGAGTTACGACGTAACGTCTCTCACTATCAACAAGGACAACCGCTAGAATTATCGGCGGAAACGGCAGCCGTGTTTTATCAAGTTTTAGATAATTATCAAAAGGATATTGAGTTAACCAGTTTGATTCTCACGTTGCCGAAAGCGACAGAATTTGCGGAATTATTTAAAACCATTGATCCGGATGCCATCAGCGCTGCCAGGGAGTTTATGGCTGTCGCAATTGCAGACAGCTTACAAGAGGTATTGTTAAGAACTTACAACGCCATTCGTTTGGATGAATACAACATCAATCGGGAAGACATTGCTTTACGCAAACTACGTAATGTCTGTTTAAGCTATTTAGCCTACACCAATATTGGCAATAATCTGGTGAACAAACATTACACCTATTCCAATAACATGACCGATACACTCGCCGCCTTAACTTCTGCGACACAAGCGAAGTTGGCTTGTCGAGATGGGTTATTAGCAGATTTTGAGCAAAAATGGCATCACGACGGCTTAGTCATGGATAAATGGTTTGCTTTACAAGCGACTCGTCCGGAAGACAATGTATTGCAAAACGTCATTCAACTGATGGAACATCCAAGTTTTAACTTTAACAACCCGAATCGCTTGCGTGCTTTAGTGGGGACATTCGCTAATCAAAACTTGAAAGCTTTCCATGCGATTGATGGTTCCGGCTATCGTTTCTTAACGGAAATTTTAATTAAACTGAACAAAAGCAACCCACAGGTGGCTTCTCGGTTAATTGAGGCGTTAATTCGTTTTGCACGTTATGATGCGCAGCGCCAAACCTTAATGAAACGTGCGCTAGAACGCATTAGTGAGACAGCGGATTTATCTCGCGATTTATTTGAGAAAATCGAAAAAGCGTTACAGTAAACATGAAAAGTGCGGTTAAATTTAACCGCACTTTTTCTATTCTTTTCACAGTTAACTATCCGGAGAGATAAACGAGTATGTATTCTTTCATTCGTAAAGGAATTTTTTCCCTTGATCCAGAAGAAGCCCATAATTTAGTGATAAAAGCCCTTGGCTTAGCAGGACATTCGCCAGTTCATTTTTTATTAAAACAACTTCTAAATTGTCCACAAGGTAAGCCGAAAACCGTCATGGGGATTGAATTTAAAAATCCTATTGGTCTGGCAGCGGGTGCAGATAAAAATGCGGAAGCGATCGATGGTTTTGGTGCCATGGGATTTGGTTTTATTGAAGTGGGCACCGTGACGCCATTAGCGCAAGAGGGCAATGCCAAACCACGCCAATTTCGTTTGATTGAAGCTGAAGGCATTATTAATCGAAACGGTTTCAATAATTATGGTATCGATCAGCTGATTGAAAATGTCAAAAAATCCCACTATGACGGCGTGTTGGGAATCAACATTGGTAAAAATAAACTGACGCCCTTAGAACAAGGGAAAGATGATTATCTGATTTGTTTGAATAAAGCCTATAACTACGCCGGTTATATTACCGTGAATATTTCTTCGCCTAATACGCCGGATTTACGCCAGCTGCAATATGGTGATTATTTTGATGATTTGTTGAAAAGCATTAAATCCCGTCAACAAGAATTAGCGACACAATACGGCAAATATGTGCCGATTGCAGTGAAAATTGCACCGGATTTAACGGAAAGTGAGTTAATTCAAATTGCCGATACCTTGCTGCGTCATAAAATGGACGGTGTCATTGCGACCAATACGACGATTTCTCGCGACAACGTCACATATTTAAAAAATGCTGAGCAGCAGGGCGGATTAAGCGGAAAACCCTTACAACAGAAAAGCACAGAAATTATTAAACGATTACACCAAGAACTCAAAGGGCAGATCCACATTATTGGCAGCGGCGGCATTGATGGCGTGCAAAATGCTCAAGAAAAAATCCAAGCCGGCGCCGAGCTTTTGCAAGTGTATTCAGGCTTGATTTATCATGGACCGAGATTAGTTAAAGAATTGGTTCAAGCAATTAAATAAGAGAGTAACGAGATGAAAACCTTATTTTTAACTTCTTATTTTTCAGGTGTGGGAAATCTGTTTAGAAATTTTATACAAGAACAAATATTAGCCAAACAGGTATTATTTATCCCAACTGCCGGCAATGTAGAGCATTATGTAGGCTATATTGATGAAGCGAAATATGTGTTTCAGACATTAGGATTCTCCGTAGATATTTTAGATATTGCCAATACATCTGAAGTGGTTATCAAGGAAAAAATAAAACAAACACCATATCTGTATATTTCAGGTGGCAATACGTTTTATCTGTTACAAGAATTAAAGAAAAAAAATTTACTTGAGTTGATTAACTTACGAATTTCAGAAGGAATGGTGTATATCGGAGAATCTGCAGGAGCAATAATTACTGCTGGTAATATTAAATACAACCAAATTATGGATGATAAGATGGTTGCTTCCGAATTGACTGATTATTCTTCACTCAATCTCGTTAATTTTGCCATTGTGCCACATTATGGTGAGTTTCCTTTTGAAGAAAGTGCAATGGAAACCATTCGGGCTTATCAATCCACATACAATTTATTTCCAATCAATAATCATCAAGCGGTTATTGTTAAAGAAAATAATTATGAAATTAGAACAGAATCGTAGGTTAACACATGACAAAATACGATTTACATTGCCATAGTACAGCTTCCGATGGGATATTATCGCCTACTGAGGTGGTTTTGCGTGCTCATGAAAAAGGCGTGAATGTACTGGCATTGACCGATCATGATACGGTAGCCGGCGTACCTGAAGCCCGTAAACAGGCTGAGGCGTTAGGCATTCAGCTCATTAATGGGGTAGAGTTATCGACCCTTTGGGAAGGTCATTCTATTCATATTGTGGGATTAGGGTTCGATCTTTCACATGAAAAAATGACCGCACTTTTAGCTGAGCAAGCGAAATTACGCGAGATTCGAGCTCAGGAAATCGGGGCAAAGTTAGAAAAAATCGGTGTAGAAAATGCTTACTCGGAGGCAAAAAAATTAGCCGGCGAAGGAGAAGTGACCCGAGCGCATTATGCCCGCCATTTAGTGCAAATTGGCAAAGTTTCTAACGATGGTCAAGCCTTTAAACGTTATTTGGGGCAGGGTAAATCTGCTTATGTCAAGCCACTGTGGGTTGATATTCCAACGACCATTGACATCATCCATCAAGCCGGTGGGCTTGCCGTGTTTGCGCATCCGTTGCGTTATACCATGACCATGAAATGGGTACGAAAACTGACGGAGAGTTTTAAAGCATGGGGCGGTGATGCCATTGAAATTTCCGGTTGTGGACAAAGTCGCGACCAGTATCAATTATTGGTAAAACTCGCGGAAGAACATCAACTTGCCGGCTCTATGGGGTCTGATTTCCATTTTCCTTGTGCATGGGTGGAGTTAGGCAGACTCGCACCGTTGCCGGAGCACATTCCTTTTGTTTTAGACATAAAAAATGACCTTGCTTAATTGCAAGGTCATGTAAAACGAAAATGTACTTAAAAAGGACCGCACTTTTACGGTTTTGTCTTACATAAATCCAGCTGAGTAATAAAATCAATGAAGGCTTTGACTTTGGCAGCAAGATGACGGCGGTGCGGATAAACAATGTGTAGATCTAAATCTTGTTGTCGGTAGTCCTCTAAAATTTCTACCAATTTTCCCGAAGCCAATTCTTCCTCAATAAAGAAGCGTGGCGTGTTAATAATGCCAACACCGTCAACACATAATGAAGCAAGCGTTAAGCCATTATTACAGACCAGTTTGGAACGCATTTTAACGCGCTGAATTTTGTTGTGTTTGTTGAATTCCCAATAAATTTGGTTGCCTGTAGCTTTGTATAAAAGGCAGTCGTGATGTTCTAATTCTTCCGGCGTTTGCGGGGTGCCGTGTTTGGCAAGGTATGCCGGCGATGCTACAAAATGCATAGAAGAGGTTGCGACTTTTCGGGCAACCAGTGAGCTATCTTGCAAATAGCCGATTCGTAAAGCCAAATCAAATCCTTCACTCACCAGATCGATAACGCGGTCATTAAACTCAATATCGATATGTAAATTGGGATGCGCTTTAACAAAACTCGCTAAATTGGGCGTAATAAATCGCAAACCGAAATCGCGTGGCACGGAAACCGTTAAATTGCCATAAAGGGAGGTAGAGAGATTGCTGATGCTGGATTCAGCCTCTTCCAATTCCAATAAAATGGGCTGGCAACGCTGATAATAGAGGCTGCCGGCTTCCGTTGGCACAATCTTACGGGTGGTTCGTTGTAACAAACGTATTTTTAACTGTTCTTCTAATTGAGACACCAGTTTGCTTGCCATGGCAACAGAGATATTTTGCAGTGCGGCCGCTTTGGTAAAACTTTGAGTTTCAATCACTTTACAAAAAATTGAAATTGCATTGAGTTTGTCCATTTATCGCGCCTTTTGGAAAAAAGTAGTTGACCTGACTAAAGATAGTTAGCAATATATCGGGCAATTTTACACAAATTAAACAGAATTAGGTAATAATAATGAGTAAATCCTTGGTTATTGTGGAGTCACCGGCAAAGGCGAAAACCATTAATAAATATTTAGGAAACAATTATGTGGTGAAATCCAGTGTCGGGCATATTCGTGATTTACCCACGGTAGGTTCTGCAAGCGGTGAAAAAGCCAAGCCGATCTCAACCAAAGGGTTAAGTGCCGAAGAAAAGCAGGCGCTAAAACAAAAGAAAGAACAAGATGCCTTAGTCAAACGTATGGGCGTTGACCCATATCACAGTTGGAAAGCCAATTACCAAATTTTACCGGGCAAAGAAAAAGTTGTTGCCGAATTAAAGTCTCTCGCTAAAAATGCCGATCATATTTACCTCGCCACCGACTTGGATAGGGAAGGAGAGGCCATTGCATGGCATTTACGTGAAGTCATTGGCGGTGATGATGAACGCTTTAGCCGAGTGGTATTTAATGAAATTACGAAAAATGCGATCAAACAAGCCTTTGAACATCCTGAGCAGTTAAATATGGATCGTGTGAACGCCCAACAAACCCGTCGTTTTTTAGATCGCGTAGTGGGGTTCATGGTGTCGCCATTACTTTGGAAAAAAGTGGCAAGAGGATTATCTGCCGGACGCGTTCAGTCTGTTGCGGTAAAATTAATTGTGGAACGTGAACGGGAAATTAAAGCCTTTGTACCACAAGAATACTGGGAAGTTTCTGTGTTAACCGACACCGCAAAACATGAACAGATTCGTTTGGATGTGGTGCAGTTTAAAGGTAAAAAATTTGAGCCGAAAAATGCGGAACAGGCACAAAGTGCGGTGGATTTTTTAGCTAAATCTAATTATGTCATTTCTGATTTAGAAACGAAACCGACCAGTTCTAAAGCGCGCGCACCGTTTATTACCTCAACATTACAACAAACAGCCAGCACCCGTTTAGGTTTTGGTGTGAAGAAAACCATGATGTTGGCACAGCGTTTATATGAAGCCGGTTATATTACTTATATGCGTACGGACTCGACTAATCTGAGTCAAGATGCGTTAAATATGGTGCGCAGTTATATCGAAAAACATTATGGCGCACCTTATTTGCCGACCAAGCCGAATTTCTATTCCAGCAAAGAAAATGCACAAGAAGCCCACGAGGCGATTCGTCCATCAGATATTCAAATTGGTTCGAATGATTTAGTGGGGAT
This sequence comes from Aggregatibacter valvarum, assembly GCF_980468985.1. Taxonomy (NCBI): domain Bacteria; kingdom Pseudomonadati; phylum Pseudomonadota; class Gammaproteobacteria; order Pasteurellales; family Pasteurellaceae; genus Aggregatibacter; species Aggregatibacter valvarum. The sequence goes on from NZ_OZ413141.1 coordinate 1,053,977, forward strand.
GGAAAAAGATGCAGTGCGTTTATATGATTTAATTTGGCGCCAGTTTGTAGCCTGCCAAATGCCGCCGGCTCAATATGACAGTACCACTTTAACAGTCAGAGCAGGGGATTACACCTTAACGGCCAAAGGGCGTATTTTACGCTTTGATGGTTGGACGAAAGTATTGCCACAATCCGGAAAATCAGCGGAAGATCAGGCCTTGCCTGATGTGGCCGTAAATACCACACTGAATTTGTTAAGTGTGGAACCTCAACAGTATTTCACAAAACCACCGGCACGTTTTTCTGAAGCTGCATTAGTAAAAGAGCTGGAAAAACGGGGGATTGGCCGACCTTCGACTTATGCGGCCATTATTTCTACGATTCAAGAACGCGGTTACGTGCGTACAGAAAATCGCCGTTTTTATGCAGAAAAAATGGGGGAAATTGTGACCGATCGCTTAAATCAGTCGTTTGCTGATTTAATGAGTTACGATTTCACTGCCAATATGGAAGATGTGTTAGACCAAATTGCTTCCGGTACAAAAGACTGGAAAACGGAATTAAACCAATTCTTCAAAGATTTTTCTACGCAGTTGACCAAGGCAGAATTAGATGAATTAGAAGGGGGGATGCGCCCGAATAATTTGGTCGAAACAGATATTGTTTGCCCGACTTGTGGCCGTAATATGGCAATTCGAACCGCCAGTACCGGTGTATTTTTAGGTTGTACCGGATATGCCTTACCGCCAAAGGAACGTTGCAAAACCACCATTAACTTGATTCCGGAAGCCGAATTATTAAACGTGTTAGATGAAGCGTCTGAAACCAAAGCATTAATGGAGCGTAAGCGTTGCCCGAAATGTGGTACAGCAATGGATAGCTATATTCTTGATCCACATCGTAAATTGCATATTTGTGGTAACAATCCGAATTGTGACGGTTATTTAATTGAAGAAGGTAAATTCAAAATTAAAGGTTATGATGGCCCGGTTGTTGAATGTGATAAATGTGGCAGCGATATGCATCTAAAACTCGGTCGTTTTGGTAAATACATGGCTTGTACGCAATGCGATAACACCCGTAAGATTTTGAAAAATGGTGAAGTTGCACCACCGAAAGAAGATCCGATTCATTTCCCGGAATTAAAATGTGAAAAATCCGATGCGTATTTTGTACTCCGTGATGGTGCCAGCGGTGTATTTATGTCTGCGCATAACTTTCCAAAATCCCGTGAAACGCGCGCACCAAAAGTTGCAGAGTTAGCATTATATCGTGATCGTTTGCCGGAGAAATTGCGCTACTTAGCCGATGCACCACAAGTCGATCCGGAAGGCAACGCAGCCATTATTCGTTTTAGTCGCAAAGAAAAACGCCAATATGTTACCTCTGAAAAAAATGGCAAAGCCACCAAATGGATTGTCGATTTTGTGGATGGCAAGTGGGTCGAGCGGAAGAAATAATTGCGTAGAGTAAATTTCATCCGATAATTTAGCATTTATCGGATGAGATATGATAAAAAAGGCTAAGTTGTAAAAACTAGCCTTTTTTGTTTTAGAAAGTTTAGTTGCTTGCTGTTGCTAATGCCGCTAAATCTTTATCAACAAGGAACAAGCCTTTACCATCTTCACCAAGAAGATTTAATTTATCCAAAATACGACTAAATAATTTCTCTTCTTCATGTTGTTCTGCAACATACCATTGTAAGAAGTTGAATGCAGAGTAGTCTTTCTCTTCAAAAGTTCTACCGACCAACTCATTGATCTTACTGGTAATTAATTTTTCATGTTGATACGTTAATTCAAGGACTTCTTTTAATGATTTAAATTGATGTGGTGGCTCATCAATTTGAGTAATCACTGCCAACGCACCTGTTTCATTTAAATAGGTAAATAATTTACGCATATGTTGCATTTCTTCGGCAGCATGCGCAGATAAAAATTTAGCCGCGCCTTCAAAACCTTGTTGTTCACACCATGCACTCATTTGTAAATATAAATTTGAAGAATAAAATTCCAAATTCATTTGGTCATTTAATAGTTTAACAACGCTATTTGATAACATCTTATTTCTCCTATTCTTATAACGTTTTTAATTCACGGTCAATGTAATAAAGTGCGGTACCGCTGTCACCGAGAAGTTTAAATTTATCCACAATGCTGTTAAATAATTTTTCTTCTTCATGTTGTTCTGCAACATACCATTGCAAGAAATTAAAAGTAGAGTAGTCTTTTTCAGCGAAAGTGCACTCAACTAACTCATTAATTTTTGAGGTCACAAGTTTTTCGTGCTCAAGCGTTGTCTCAAAAACTTCTTTTAATGAAGTATAATCGTGTTTAGGTGCATCAATTTTACCTAATAACGGCATTCCGCTGGTTTCACTGACATAAGTAAATAGCTTTTGCATATGTTCTAATTCTTCATCAGCATGACGAAGTAAGAACGCTGCCGCACCTTCATAACCATGGTTATCGCACCATGCACTCATTTGTAAATAAACATTTGATGAATAAAACTCAAGGTTAATTTGTTCATTTAATTTGGTCGTAATTGCTTTGCTAAGCATAACTAACTCCTTTCCTTAATGATTTATAAGACAATCACAATACAACTTAATTTGCTGGGCGCATTCTATACACCTAATTGATAATCGTCAAACTATTTTTTCATTTATGCGTGATAACTTATTAATTTTAAATGTATTTATAACAACAACAATTCTCATTTAGATATTTTTCTTGAAATGAATTCTCAATTGCAATCAGGTTGACAGATTATGTTATGTATTTCGATAAAAAGAAGATGGTAAACATCTATATTGATTGTATGCATATCCCATTCAATTCTTCCTTCCTGAAAATAGATTTTAACGTCTAACGATGTTAACGATTCAAAATCTCAAAAATCTCGATGCGATAATGTTACACGGTAATAAGAGTAGTGAAGTTAAATTGTGACTTTTGATAATATATTATTTAACATAATATACATTATGCGAAATTAGTTATCGGGTGAGCAAAGGCTACGGATTAAGAAGATCACAGACTTATTCACAAGTCACACGTGCTAGTCAAACTAGACAGAATCTTGTTTTAATAAGGTATGTCACAAATAAAAAATAAAGTTATAGACTTTCATTTTGAAATGTCAATTTTCTTTCAAGAGAAAATGAATTTGAAAATAATATGAGATAGAGATTGTGCTACGTAAAAAGAGATTGCGCTACGTAAAATCTGAGTCGGTTGGTAGATTGATTATGTGAGATTTTTAAAATACATAAAAAACACGCTGAATGTTATCCAGCGTGTTTTCTGATTACGGGCTATTTAGTGACGTTGTCTCTTTTATACTGTTAAAAACATTAAAAAATTTAACCGCACTTTCTAACCAATGAGTTTACTGCCATATTCATAAACTTTTTGTAATAAAATCAGCTTCTCTTCATTGTTTGCATGTTGTGCGGCTAATGCTTGAAGACTTTGCTCAAATTGTAAAATTTCAGAGTCTAGTTTTTTCCGACAATATTTTTGCCATTTAATTTGTTCAGAACGGTTTAAGGTGCGATAAAAATGTCTGGCACGATAATGAAATAACAATTGAGGGATTCTTGGGTCTTGAAAACTCAGATTATGTTCAGCAAGCTTTTCAGGCTCCAAAGTGCGTAAAATCGCCATATTGTTTTTATCTGCATCACTAAAAAAGCCATTATAAAGCTCGGTTTCAACATTATCAGATGCCTCAAATTCACGTTCTTGTTGAAAAATATCCATGACTTTCTGGCGAATATCCTGAGATGCCAACAAACGTTGCTGATTTTGCATACATAATGCTCTATCAATCCCTAAACGTTCGGCATTTTGGGGCAATAAGGTTTTCTCCGGCGCCACAATAGGACATTTATTGATATGAATGAGCTTTAACGGAACAGGAAGCACGCCTGCCTCTAACAACGTTTCTTTCTTTGTATAAAGATTTTCACGCAACTCCTCTGCCGATTTTGTTAGCAGATCATCAATATTGGCTGTTAAATCACATACGATCACCGCATTTTTATTCGTTGGATGCCATGCTAAAGGCGCAATTAATGTCGTATTTCCACGATAATTGCCTAACATCCCCGACACATGCACTAACGGCGTCATTTCTGCAGTATTAATGAGCTTTTCAATCTCTTTTTTTCCACGATTTTCAAAGAAATAGTGAAATAACTTCGGTTGTTTTTGCTTAATTAACTTTGCCATTTCAATGGTAGCATACACATCGGACATGGCATCATGCGCATTGGTATGCTCTACTCCATTGGCTTTTGTCAATTTTTCTAAACGAAAACTCGGCATACCTTCATCATCTAAAGGCCATTCAATGCCATCAGGACGCAAGGCATAACACGCTCGCACTAAATCCAACAAATCCCAGCGGGAATTACCATTTTTCCAACTATATTCATAAGGGTCTATAAAATTGCGATAAAAAGTATAGCGTGTCATTTCATCGTCATAACGAATATTATTAAAGCCCATGACACAGGTATTTGGTTGGCTGAATTCCTGTAAAATCCGCGCAGCAAAATCTGGTTCCGGTAGGCCTTTTTCATTACACTCCTGCGGTGTAATGCCTGTCACTAACACCGCTTCCGGTGAAGGCAAATAATCGTTGGTTTGCTTGCAATACAACACAACGGGCTCACCGATAATATTAAAATCCGCATCTGTACGAATGCCGCCAAATTGCGCCGGGCGATCGGTTGCCGGATTGACACCAAAACTTTCATAGTCATAAATGAAAAAGCTGAAATCGTTTTTTGCCATTATTTTTCTCAAATTTAAGCCAAGATTTTATCTAGATAATACAAACAGAAAATTGCACACAAACTGAAAACAATACCTAACCAGTTAACTTTGCTGATTTTTTCTTTAAAAATTAATGCGCCGGTAATCGTACCTAAACAAATCACCCCAATGTTCATGCCGGCAAAAACCAATGTCGGATTCGAGCCAAAACTCTGGTGAGCTTTAATATAGAAAAGAATATTAAAGAAATTCAGCACACCTAAAATAATGCCGCCCACAAAACTGGCGACATTCCATTGAGTGCGTTTGAATAACAAGTAAATAAACATAATGCAGGCAGCCAAGGAAAACGCAATGAATAGCGTCGTTGGGAATGCTCCCCCACTTTTTGCGACTTGTTTAAACAAAATATCGATGATGCCATAACCAAACCACACACCAACTAAGCCCAAAACACCTCGAAAATTATTCGTAAGCTCACTTGTTCGCTTACTCACCCCTTCGGGGCCGTTGGTATAACCAACGTTCAAAAAACGTTGTTTTTTGTCGACCGCACTTTGTTGATTCGGTTTGCTTAAAAGACAAAACAACCCGACAAATGCCAACACAATACCGACGACTTTTGATTGGCTTAAGGTTTCGTGGAAAATCAAAAACGCAGCGAGAATGGGTAAAAATAAGGATAAGCGTTGTGCCGCATCAGAACGTACAATACCGGCAAATTCTACGGCTTTAGACATAATAATAAACACGCTTGGCAATAAAATACCTAATGCTAAGAAAATCGGCGTATTTTCGCTTTGTACGATAAAGTCAGTAAATTCAAGCCCTTTGAAATCCGGTTTTAATAAAAACCAACTCAGTGACAACGCCACAATATAGTTAAAGGCAATGGCTTGTTGAATCTCGATATGACGTTTGCGCGCAACTTTTAGTAAGACAGACACCGCAACGCTACAGAGAACGGCAATGATAAGGTTAAACATTTTTTATCCTAAATTTTACGATATAAAACAAATACGTGAAGTTTGCCAATTATCGTTATAGTGAGGCAATTTATCAACGATAAAATGAGGCTTTTAGGATCCTATCTAACAAACGCAGAAAATTTGTCATAAAAAATTCCCCCGAAGTACTAACCTAAGTACTAAAATAGGCGTAGAATGGCTTTGCATCTTTATTTTAAAGTTTAAAAAAAAGTTGAGTTTATTTATGTATCGGAAAGCGTTTGAATTAGCAAGATCGTTGCTCATTCTTTATCTTATGCTCTATCTTGGCGGTTTAGTCGCCCATTACGTACCTATTGGTATTCCATCGAGTATTTGGGGATTATTACTGCTGTTTACCTGCTTAATTTTGCGTATCGTCAAAGTGGAGTGGGTGATATTTTCCTCTCGTCTTTTAATTCGTTATATGGCGCTTTTGTTTGTGCCGGTCAGTGTGGGAATCGTCAAATATTCCGGCTTGCTCATGGATCAAATGAAAGAATTGTTGTTGCCGAATATTGTCAGTACTTGCGTTACCTTGGTTGTAATCGGTTTACTTTCTGATTATTTGTTTTCCCTCAAATCCTTTACGCACCTCAAACATAAAATCATGAAAAAACGGGCGAAGGAGGAATGATGTCTTATCTTGTTTATGCATATACGTTATTGACAATTTTAGCTTTCACGTTGGCAGTGAAAATCAATCAACGCTGGAAATCGGTGGTATTAAATAGCTTTGTGTTAACCGTATTGATGTTAGTGGCTGTCTTGCTGATCTTTCATTTGCCTTATGATAGTTATATGGCTGGTAATGCGCCGCTCAATAATTTGTTAGGCGTCAGTATTGTGGCATTGGCAGTGCCGTTATATGAGCAACTTCGACAAATCAGCCGTCACTGGCAGATTATTTTAATTACCACGGTGTCCGCGTCTCTCTTAGCCATGTTTAGTGGTGCGGTATTGGCGTTACTTCTTGGCGCGAAACCGGATATTGTGGCGACCATTTTACCGAAATCCATTACCACACCGATTGCCATGGCAGTATCTGAAAATTTGGGCGGGATTCCTTCCGTTGCTGCGGTGGGTGTCGTTGTTGCAGGTCTGCAAGGATCGATTTTTGGCTATTTACTCTTGAATAAAATCGGTTTAAAAAATCAAGAAGCGATCGGTTTATCAGTCGGGGCGATTTCACATGCGCTAGGCACGGTAAGTTGCATAGAAAATAATGCAAAAGCAGGGAGTTACAGTTCCATTTCTTTAGTATTGTGCGGTATCATTAGCTCAATTTTGGCACCTCTTGTCTTCAAATTGATCTACGCGTTGGTATAGCATGAAAAATCAAATTAATCCCCGTTGGCAGCAGCGTTTTATCGATGATAAACCACGGGAAAAAGACCACCGTCCGCCATTCCGTCGTGATCGCGGGCGTATTCTCCATTCCGCCGCTTTTCGCTGTTTACAGGCAAAAACGCAAATTCATGCTGTGGGCGAAAATGATTTTTACCGCACTCGATTAACCCACTCTTTGGAAGTGGCACAAATCGGCAGCAGCCTTGTGGCGCAACTCAAATTTGCTGAAGCCTTTGTCACCTTGGCACAACAACTTTCAACCGATACAAGTGAGCTAAAACAACAACTTAGCCCTTTATTACCGACCAATGATTTAATCGAAAGTTTGTGTTTTGCGCACGACATCGGCCATCCGCCTTTTGGGCATGGTGGCGAAGTGGCACTCAATTATATGATGCGCCATAATGGCGGTTTTGAGGGAAATGCACAGACTTTTCGCTTGCTCACCAAGCTTGAACCTTACACGCCTAATGCGGGGATGAATTTAACCCGTCGCACTATTCTTGGCATTGTGAAATACCCGACCATTTTGGATGTCTCTTCCGCACAATATGATCAATTCGCGGAAAGCCAATACAGTGATCCTCGTTATGTCAAAATCGCTGACTGGCGACCAGGGAAAGGATTATTCCGTGACGATCTTGACATGTTTAACTGGTTGCTCGAGCCGCTTTCTGAACGTGATCGTGCGTTATTCGGTTCACTCCAAAAAGTGCGGTCAAATCCGCAAGAGATTTTAAAGACCCGTTTCAAATCCCTCGACTGTAGCATTATGGAACTGGCGGATGACATCGCTTATGGTGTGCATGATTTGGAAGATGCCATCGTCGTCGGTGTGGTCAATGTGCAGCAATGGCAAGAGGCCTTGAATGCATTGAAAGACTGTCAATCAGATTGGATGCGACAACATATTGACGATATCAGTGCAAAACTGTTTTCTGATCAACATTACTTACGTAAAAACGCTATCGGTGCGTTAGTGAATTATTTCATCACCAATGTGCGTTGGAAAATTCAATCTGAATTTTGCGATCCGCTGTTGCGTTATAACGCAGAATTACCATCAGAAGTGGTGGGCGTGTTAAAAGTATTCAAAAATTTTGTCCAGAAATACGTGATCAATAATGTGGAAACGCAACGTGTAGAATATAAAGGTCAGCGTATTTTGACGGAGCTGTTCCAAATTTTTGATTCGGATCCGCAACGATTACTTCCAACCAATACCGCCAACCGCTGGCGGAATGCAGAAGAAAACGGTAAAAAACGCGTGATTTGCGATTACATTGCCGGTATGTCAGATGCGTATGCATTGAAAGTGTATCACCAGCTTTAAGCGCCTTTTCGGGCGTGCATGACATGAGCTCATCTGCGCCCTTCTCCCCTAGCTTCACTCCTCTTTTCTGTCTTTTTTGAAAAAATATGTAAGTAATTTGCAGTCGCACCGTCTAACATAAATGAAAGGGTACCATTTTCATTATTTCATCTGTAATAAAGGAATTATTATGAAAAAATCAAAATTAGTCCTGATATTGACCGCACTTTTATCCAGTGCAGCAATCCCGACAAGTGTTATGGCAGAAAATCACGTTCAACCCACCATGGAGAAAAGCAATATGTCTGAAGCAACAAAAGATCTTCACGAGATTTATTTAGCCGGTGGCTGTTTCTGGGGCATTGAGGCTTACATGGAACGTATTTATGGCGTGGAAGATGCCGTGTCCGGCTATGCTAACGGCAAAGGTGACAAAACCAGTTATCAAATGATCGGGATTACGGATCATGCAGAAACGGTAAAAGTGACCTATGATCGCAATAAAATTTCGCTAGATAAATTACTGAAATATTATTTTCAAGTGATTGATCCGACCAGTGTCAACAAACAAGGCAACGACCGTGGCAGACAATATCGCACAGGCATTTATTATCAAGATGCGGCAGATAAGCCACTGATTGAAAAAGAAATTGCCGCACTGCAAGAAAAATACAAAAACAAAATTCAAATTGAAGTAGAACCGTTACGCAATTACGTGTTAGCGGAAGACTATCATCAAGATTATTTAAAGAAAAACCCGAATGGCTATTGCCACATTGATTTGGAGCAAGCCAATAACGTCATCATTGACGAAAAAGACTACCCAAAACCAAGCGATGCGGAACTCAAAGCAAAATTAACCCCGTTGCAATATAGCGTGACGCAAAACAAAAATACCGAACATTCTTTCAGCAATGAATATTGGGATAACTTCAAACCGGGTATTTATGTGGATGTCACTACCGGCGAACCGTTGTTCTCCTCAAAAGATAAATTTGAGTCCGGTTGCGGTTGGCCGAGTTTTACCAAACCAATTGCCAAAGAGGTGGTGACTTATCAAGACGATCACAGCTTTAATATGCTCAGAACGGAAGTCATCAGCCGTAGCGGAAAAGCTCATTTAGGTCATGTGTTTGATGATGGCCCGAAAGATAAAGGCGGTTTGCGCTATTGTATTAACAGCGCCTCCATCAAATTCATTCCATTAGAAGACATGGCAAAGGAAAACTATGGCTACCTGATTAATGCAGTGAAGGAGTAAAAATGTTTGATCAGCAATTATTAATCGGCACGGTTTTCCTTGCCGGGCTTGCCTCCTTTTTGTCGCCTTGTATCTTCCCTATTATTCCCATTTATTTTGGGATTTTGGCGAAAGGCGGCAGAAAGATTCTGAACACCTTTTTGTTCATTGCGGGCTTGTCCTTAACCTTTGTGAGCCTTGGATTTAGCTTCGGTTTTCTCGGCAATTTGTTCTTTAATGACAACGTCAGAATCATTGCCGGCATTATCGTCATTATTTTAGGGATTCACCAATTAGGCATTATCAAGTTGAATTTCTTAGAAAGAACCAAAGTGGTGGAAGTAAAAACCGAAGGCAAAAGTGCCTCCTTTGAAGCCTTCTTCTTAGGGCTAACATTTAGCCTTGGCTGGACACCTTGTATCGGTCCGATTTTGGCTTCCGTGTTGGCACTTTCCGGTGACGAAGGATCTGCATTATATGGTGCAGGAATGATGTTGGTTTATGTACTCGGCTTGGCTACCCCGTTTGTGCTGTTCTCTTTGTTTTCCCAAGAACTGCTCAAACGCAGCAAAGCACTGAATAAACACTTGGGTAAATTCAAAATTGTCGGCGGATTATTAATTATCGTCATGGGCGTTTTACTCATCACCAATAATTTACAATAAAAGGAAATATTAACTATGAAAAAAATCATTGCATTATTCTTACTCGCATTCAGCGTAAATAGCTTTGCCGAAGGAGAAAACACATTGAAAGACGTTCAATTTAAAGACTTAAATAATAACGTGGTTACACTCGATCAAGTGACCACCAAAGGCAAACCGGTTTACGTCAAAACATGGGCGTCTTGGTGCCCGATTTGTCTTGCCGGCTTAGCGGAAATTAACGAACTGAGTGCCGATCAAAGCAAAAACTTTGATGTGATCACCATCGTTTCTCCGGGAGCCAAAGGCGAAAAGGAAACCCAAGATTTCATTGAGTGGTACAAAGGGTTGGATTACAAAAACATCATTGTATTATTAGATGAAAACGGCGAAACCATTAAACGAGGCAAAGTGCGTGGTTATCCGTCCAGTTTAGTATTGGATGCCAATTTCACACTGCAAAAAACATTGCCGGGACATTTAGGCACCGCACAAATTAAACAATTATTTTAAGAAAAAAGCCCTGAGATATCAGGGCTTTCTTGTTTAGAATGACTTGAACCAAGTCTTGATAAATTAGAAACGAATTTCAATAGAACCGGCAACATTACGTCCCGGTGCATAAAAACGCTCTAACCCTTTTCTGTCTTTATCCACGGAGTCGGTTGTACTCACTTTGTTAATCCCGCGTAAGGTATCCCATGTGTGATATTTACGATTCAAGATGTTATACACCCCGGCTCGTAATGTGACATGACGATTGACTTTATAAAAGCCATATAAATCGAATAACACGGCGGAACCATTAAGATAAGGATAAGTTTTAACCTCTCTCACAAAATTTGAAGTATATTGGACAACTTGCGCATCTTTGGCTTTTTTCGCTCCAAGATAGCTCGCTTTGGCATTAATGCCCCAACGTGCATTCGGATCTTCATAACCAACGCCTAAAATGACTTTAATCGGCTGAATAGACAGCAAACTTGCTTCCGTGCCACTTAATTTTCCTTTGGCATAACCAAGATTAGCAAGGAATTTCCAGCCTTGTGGAATTGCCGAAATCACCTGATCTAAGTTAACTTTACTATTGAACTCCAAACCGGAAATCCGTGCGCGATCAATATTGACTGCCTGTTGTGCGATGGTGGTGTAATAAGGTTGCTGACCATAGCTGGCACTATGCGAATTATAAAATTTATTCCATTTTTTATAGGTTGATTCCTGTTCAGTAAGGAAGTTTTTATAGCGGGTATGATAAACATTTAGCCCAAAGAGACCTAATTGATGCGCCGCTTGAATGTGAATAGACTGATTTAATGCCTGTTCAGCTTTTAAATCCGGATTCGGAATCCAGTTACCGGCAGGATGTTCATAAGAAAAATACATTTCAGATGCTGTTGGAATACGGAAACCGCTGGAAACGTTATAACCGACTTTCCAAATATCATTAAGTTGTGCGTCTAGCCCTAATGATCCACTTAGACTTTGAAAGGTATTTGAAGCCGGTTTACGACTACAAGCACGGCAAGTGGCTTTTAAATCCTGTGGTACTAATTCGTCCCAGTCATAACGAACGCCTAATTGACTAGAGAACATATCATTCCATGTAACGCTATCTTGTAATTGAGCAAAAAACGAACGTGTTCTTACCGGATGCTGAATAGATTCGCTATCTTTTGCACTACTGCCCTTATCGTTGGGATATTCATGGTTGTTACGGTTATCAAAATCTTTTTGCGAAATTCCGCTTCTTAATGTGAATTGATGACTTCCCCAAGGGCTTTCCCATGGCATAAGTTCAGCACGTAATGAGGCACGCATAAAACGTGTATTCATATGCGTATCTTGAATTTCATATAAATGCTTTTGCGGTAAAAGTTCTGTAAAATCAGAATTATAGCGTCGTCCGCCTTTATAGTTTTTTGAACCAATATCTGTTTTTTGCCAATCTAAATCGGTTCTTAAATAACTTAACCAACGATTATTTTCCGGAAAATATTCATAGGCTAAATTGGCGTTATAGCGTTTTCCAATATCTTTAGACTCACGCCAAGAACTGAGATTGAGCGTATAAGATTTTTCATCAATAAAATTATCCGCACTTTGACCGTTAAATGACGCACTCACACGATGTGACGGCGTAATAAAATACCCCATCTTTGCTAAATAACTGTGATTTTTATGATGTGACGGATCAGGAATTCCTCTCGCATTGCCGGAGATGTCCTCACCATTGCCACGACTTTTCATCTCATGGCCATTGCGATAAGAATAAAGTAATGTTGCATCAAATTTATCATCTTTATAGGCAACACCTAATGTGTTTGTCCATTCGCGATTTTTACTGGCATAACCATTTTTAAGCAAGACACCCCACTTTTGTTCCGGCAGAATAATATCATCTGCCCCTAAAGTGCGGTAATTTACCGAACCGCCTAATGAACCACTTCCGGCATTGAAAGAATCCGCACCACGCATAATATCAATGCCTTGCACCAATTCAGGATCGATACTCAAACGTGAACTATTAAAATTACCATAACGCGCGTAAAGTGAATTTTCTTCTGAATCAGGTAAATTCACCCCATCAATACTAATACCAACGCGATTGCCTTCAACGCCACGCATCGCAAAGCCTTTATTGCGCCGACCATTATCACTAATGCCGACATCGGTGGCATAACGCACCAAGTCATAATTATCCGAGATCAGCTCTTCTTGAATCACTTTACGTGTCTTTTTGATTTGATTCGCTTTGACTTCAGTCGCATTTCCATCAACGGTAATAGTATCTAATGCGGTTTGTTCTTCTGCATATGCTTGCAAACCTACTAGCACGCATAATGCACCTAAGGAAAGAGGATATTTAAGAGGCATATATTCACCTGAGAGTTAATTAAGTAATACTGCGATAAAGTTTACAAAAATTAGATAAATTTGACAATGCTATTGCAAATTATTCTCATTTTTTGTAGATTATATAGCTGTCTATTTAATCTATAAACTCATTTAAAGGACTTTCCTATGAATAAACTTCAACCCTCAATCATTGCACTCTCTTGTATTATGGCATTAAGTGCGTGTTCTTCCAGTTCAAAAGGCGGTACAGACAATTCTGAACAAATTCGCCAAACCGAAATTGAACTCAACCAAAAAATTGCAGAAGCCAATAAAAAAGCGGAAGATGCCGTGAAAAAGGCGGAAGAAGCAGCAAAAGCGAATAGCCAAAAACAAACTGAATCAGGCAAAAAAGCTGAAGAGGCAACTCAAACAGAAAAACCACAAAGCCAACAAACTGACACAGAGAAAAGTACTGCTCAAGAGACACTGAAAAAAGCGGAAGAGGCTGCTAAAGCTGCACAAGCCAATAATCAAAAGACTGAAGCTGAGAAAAATGCCGCTCAAGAAGCACTGAAAAAAGCCGAAGAGGCCGCTAAAGCCGCACAAGCCAGCAGCCAAAAAACTGAAGCCGAGAAAAAAGCAGCTCAAGAAGCACTGAAAAAAGCCGAAGAGGCAGCTAAAGCCGCACAAGCTAAGAGCCAAAAGACTGAAGCTGAGAAAAACGCTGCACAAGAGGCATTAAAAAAAGCCGAAGAGGCAGCCAAAGCGGCACAAGCCAACAGCCAAAAAACTGAATCCGAGAAAAATGCTGCACAAGAAGCACAGAAAGAGGCTGAAAAACGTTTAAAACAATTAGAAACGTTACAAGCTAATGAAAAATCACGTATTCCGCTCAGTGATAAAATTTTTGGTGGCGCTAGTGGTGAAATGACGGAAACAATCTCCGGCGGCACGTTAGTGGGTAAACAAAATAGCCCTGCCCGTCTTTTAACACGAGATATCCGTGATCTGGCCATCATTGATGAAAATGGCAGAATTGTTGATATCAATATTCTAAGAAGAGCCATCGATGAGTTCGGTGATAAAGTCTATGATCCCTATAATCTCCAAAAAGAAGGCCAAACTATTTTAAGTAATGATAACTTTAAATCCAGTGCATTCGGAACCTATGTTGACAATCTAACCGGCAATCAATACTTCTTTGCCCAAGGTCTGCCGACCGCTGTTGCGCAAATTCCTACTGCAGGTAGCGCTGAATATAAAGGAGGGGCTGTTTATAAGAAAGATGGCGATAGAAATTTCAGTGAGAGAACTGAAATGAAAGCGACCGCTGATTTTGCCAATAAAGTCATTGACATTAATATCATGAAGAAAACCAATGCCGTGCCGGAAATGCATTTTGGCGGTAAAATTACTGCGAATAGCTTTGCCGGTGAGGTAAATGGTATCAAAACCCAAGGGGGATTCTTCGGTGAAAATGCTCAAGAAATGGGTGGATTATTCACCAATGAGGCGGATCAATCTCGCGGTGCATTTGGTGGTATAAAACAATAATATTGCCATAACGCGATCAAAAAAACCTGTGACTGAGAAACACTCAGCACAGGTTTTTTATTATACCTATTGTACGAATGATTAACCTCGATGCGTAATTCACGATTTCATACGTAGCGTGCAACTTGTTGCACGACCAAATCACACACGGAACGTTATTTAACCCTTCCGGACATTCCCGATTTAGCGCGTAGCGTGCATCTTGATGCACGACCAAATCATGCACGGAACGTTATTTAACTCTTTCGGGCATTCACGATTTCATACGTAGCGTGCATCTTGATGCACGACCAAATCACGCACGGAACGTTATTTAACCCTTTCGGATATTCACGATTTCGGGCATTCATGATTTCGTGCAACAAGTTGCACGCTACGATTCTAGATTTTTGGGGGCAGATCAAAAAACACTTCGTTTTTTAACCGCACTTCTTTATTTATTAAACTACTCTGTTGCACCAAATCCGCGTAATCCGACCACATGAACATGTTCGTGATTACCGGAGATTTTACGCACCAGTTTATAGGTGGTACCTTTTTCCGGGCTGATGTTTTCCGGTGCAGCAATCAATAGTTGCATATCCAGGCGTTCGCATAGCTCAAATAAAGTAGAAATGGATTTCGCATCAAGACGAGCCGCTTCATCTAGGAATAATAAACGGCACGGCACGATGTCTTTGCCGCGAATACGACGGCTTTCTTCTTCCCAGCTTTGTACCACCATTAAGAGGATGGACATACCGGTACCGATAGCTTCCCCGGTGGATAATGCGCCGCTTTCTGCGCGTAACCAACCATCTGCGCCACGGTAAACTTCCACTTCTAAGTCAAGGTAATTACGGTAATCCAATAATTCTTCACCGATAGTTTGCGCGGTGCGTTGCCCTACATCAATATGCGGGTTAAGGCGTTGATACAGCTTCGCAATGGCCTCAGAGAAAGTCATGCGGTTGTCACTGAACAGATCTTGATAATCCGACTGATTGCCGGATAACGCATCTAACAACATAGCATGCGTATCCCGAATGTTCACCACTAAACGTACCGATTTCACCTGACCAAAGGCGATATTTTGTAGGCCTTGGTTTAGCATACGAATGCGATTTTGTTCGCGTTGAATGGTTTTACGCATGATATTCGCCACACTTTCAGAACTGATCGCCAATTTTTGTTCACGACCGGTCAATTCTTCCGTTAAGCGGGAAAGCTCGATTTCCATTTGTTCAATTGCATCAATCGGGTCATCGGTTTTCAGAATATCCTGACGAATACGTTCGCGCAGATGTTGATATACGGCGATAAAGAACCGCACTTTATTTTCCGGTTTACGGCTATCTTCCGACAAACGTAAGGCATCACGCAGATATTCGTTATCAGCAACTGCCGTACGCAATGCACCTAGCGCTTTATCCGACATGGAACGTAATTCATCTGCGGATAAATAGGCTAATTCACGACGATTTAAACGTTTTTCTACATCAGAATTACGGGATAAACGAAGCACCACACACCAACTCATTTTCGCCGCCGTCACCAACTCACGCTGGGTTTTATAATCACGTTCTGCTTTACGAATACGGCGAGTCAGATTTTCCGCTTCACTTTCGATAAGGGTGAGTTGTTTTTCAATGTAAGAACGACGTTGACGATTGGTGGAAAGTTGTTGATATAACTCGTCGCGACGAATTTTGGCACGTTCTTCTGCGCCTTCATCAGCACGCACACCCAATTCACCAATTTCTTGCATCAATTCCTGCAACATTTGATTTTTACTGTTGAAAGAACTTTGCAATTGAATCAACACTTGATTGTACTGCGCATATTGCGCTTGAACCTGACGTAATTGTTCGCGCTGAATTTCACGTTGTTGCTGCATTTGTTCTAAACGCGCGCGTAACTGTTCGTTTAATTCAGAGGTTTCCGTTTGTACGCTTTCCGCATAATTGAAATGCGCTTTGCGTTGCACCACATCCGCCAAGGCAAAGACTTTTTGTTGCACTTGTTTTTGTAGCTGAATGGCTTGTTCATAATCGGCTTTTAAGTGCTCGTAATTTTCCGGGTCGCTTTGCAACGTGGTAGCAATCGGTTCTAATTGTGACAACGTGACGCCGTGTTGACGGATAAATAATTCATCCTGCTCTGCCAAATCTAATTGCTCACGGCATTCTTCAATGCGATCAGTTAAGCTATCATCAGCCAATAATGGCAATTGTGGAATTAATTTATTCAACAACTGCATTCTTTCTTTCGCCTCATCTAAACGAAGACGAATTTGCTGCTCTCCAATCACCAATTGATTAAGCTCGCGTTCAATTTCATTACGTTGTTGATTGGTCTGCGCCATCAGTTGTTCCGGATTGGCTTGGAATGCCAAGGCTAAATGCAGGCCAACAAACTGACTGAAATGCTCATGTAAACGCTGACATTTTTGCACGTCAAAAGCACGTTGTGCGTACTGCTCCGCCACTTCCTCACGTTTAGCCTGTAATTCTTCCAAATGTTTTTCACGGGCAGCACGGCCGAACAACGGAATTTCAGGGAATTTGGAATAACGCAATTCACGATCGGACACCTGAACAACCACACCAAGCTCTAACTCTTGCGCGGAAAGTACGCTGTCGTCAAATGCTGCCGGATCGCCCTCGATTAAATACAAATCTTCCGGACAATCTTCCAAATTAGCGAGTTGCTCTTTCACCGCATTCAAATCACGCACCACAATGGCGTGGCGCGCCGGGCCGTATAAAGCGGAGAAATAAGGCGCGTCTTCGATCGGCACATCATCGTATAATTCAGACAGCAACACGCCACCGAAACATTCTGCCAGCACATTCAAACGGGCATCTTCCGAACCATCCGGCTGACTTAAACGGCTAATTTGCTCGTCTAATTGCTGACGTTGAAGTTCTAGCTGGTCGCGTGCCATGGTTAATTCGCGCTCTTTGGTCAGCTGTGATTGCATGAAATTCATCACATCCTGACTGTCTGCGAATTGTTTTCCGCTTTGCTCCTGCAAGCGTTCCAATGCGGCTTGAGCGGTTAACCAAGCTGGCGCTTTACGGGCGTTTTCATCATAAAGTGCGGTCAAATTTTCACGTTTTTGACGTAGCGTTGAACGTTGCTCAACTAGATCAGAAAGTTCGGCAGATAAATCTTCAATTAAGGCTTCTTGATCGCCATAGAACGCTTCCAATTCATCCGCCGTTTCTAAGCTTTGATTCGCACGTTGATTAAAATCGTTTAATAATCTCACCGCACTTTGTTGTTGATTTAAACGTTGTTCTAATTCATGTAACTTAGCACGTAATTGCGGCGTTTGTTGCGCTTGGAGCTTTTGTGTCGGATATTCGCGTAACAATTCTTTGGCACTTTCCCACGCGGCAGAACGTGGCACCTCACCGGCGATTTTACAAACCAATTGATAAGCTTTATCAAATTGCGTTTTCGCCGCCTCGGAAATAGACATTTTTTGCTCTAATTCAAGCACGTTATCCGTCAATGCTTCCGCTTGCGCTTCAAATTCTTCGTGATATGCCTCCACGTTTTTTACCGATAAATCGGCTAATCCGCACAAGGTCTTGGCTTTTTCTAAGGCTTGAATGGCTTGCTGATATTGCAATGCGCGAGTTTGTTGTGCATCAAGAGCTTGCTGATAATCTGCTAATTGGGAACGCAGGTTGTCAACTTCTTGTTCTGTTTGTTCAAATTGCGCCTGACTTTCTTCCAATTGCTCGTTGGCGGTTTCAACCACCATTTTCTGCTCTTCTAAGCGCTCGGTCAGTTCGTTGACATCCTCTTGATAACGAGAGATTTTTTCCTGATGACGCAATGCATTTAATACCAAATTCAGGTGATCAAGCGCGCTTTGGTGATCTACTTCTAATGCTTTTTCATTTTCCGCTAACTCAGCGGCTTCACGACTTAATTCAACCAAACGATGTTGTGATAAATCCTGTTCAGACTTGGCTTTATACCACTCCTGACGGAAATTTAATGCGGTTTCAATATTGCCACGACGCTCGTTGGCATTTCGCATATAGTCCGCCGCCACATAATTAGTGGACTCAGTAATTAAATGTTTAAACAAATCGCGGTCAGCTTGGGTCACTTTAATGGCTTCCAACGTCATGCGGTTTTCACGTAAAGCACTTTCCATGTCTTGGAAGGCTTTTTTCACGCCTAAGTTTTCCGGCAATAAATAATCACGCAAGGAACGGGTAATCGCACTGGAAATACCGCCGTATAAAGAGGCTTCGATCAGTTTATAGAATTTGCTACGGTCTGAAGAAGAACGTAAGCGTTTTGGAATAATCCCCAAATCAAACATCATGCCGTGGTAATCGGTGATGGAATGATATTGTTTAAATTGGGCACCTCCCTGCTCAACTTTGTCTTTGAGTTCATTTAAGGTCAGTACGCGCGCTTGACGTTCGTTAATGGTTTCGGTGAAAAGTGCGGTCGGATTGACAGACAATTCTACGCCTTGAATAGAAAAGGTTTTTAAATCCACTTTTTTATCACGGCCGGCAACCTGTTGCAGACGGACACCGACAATAATCCGTTGATGACGGGAGTTGATGGTATCCAACGCCGCGTAACACACGCCCGGACGCAATTTACCGTGCAAACCTTTATCACGCGAACCACTTGTGGCACCGGCTTCCGTGGTGTTACGGAAGTGCAATAAGGTTAAGTCCGGAATCAACGCTGTCACAAATCCAGCCATGGTGGTAGATTTACCGGCACCGTTACCACCTGAAAGTGTGGTCACCAATTCGTCTAAATCAAAGGTACGGGCAAAGAAACCGTTCCAGTTGATGAGTGTTAAAGAACGGAACTTACCGCGTTCTACCCCACTGTTTTGGTTAAAGATGACCGGCGCGACATCAGAGGATGCTATATCCATTACTTCATTTTCCAGAGATAATTCTTCAGTCATTATTCTTGTTCCTCTTCTACGAATTCGTCTTCAACGTCAGTCTCGTTTTCACTGCTTTCTGTATCACGTTGTAATGCGGCTTTTTCAGCTTGTAAAGATTGTGGCGTTGCGGCTTCACCATCGCGAATTAAGCGTAATTGTGCTTCAATCGGATCATCTCCGACACGCACTTCTGCGCCAAAACGGAATACCGATTCAGAAATGGTAAACTTGCCGCTGTTCGGTTCGCCTACGGTATAAATCATGCCTAAACGACGCAAACGACCGATTGCCGCACGCACTTTTTCTGCTAATTTTTGTTTATCCAAATCGGAACCACTGGAACGTTGATTCACCGCTTTCAGTAACTTGCCTTCATCCGCTAAATTCAGTAACTCGTCATACACTTCCTGAGTACTAAAAATGCCTTGTTGAGCTAGTCGCTCCGGGCTTAAATACAAATAACACAACACCTTACCCACTAACATTTCCAATTCCGTTAACACAGAACGGGCAATGAGTGTTGTCGCTTTCGGACGCAAATAGAAAAAACCTTCCGGCGCACGAATCAGTTCCACGTTATAACGACGATAGAACAGATCCAGTTCCGTTTGAAAATCAAGTAAAAAGGCGTGGTTGTCTAACTGTTCTGTACTAATATGTTTACCGGAACGCAACTGGCTGTCCACCGCCGGAAATAACGGATTGGCAATGGCAACTGCCAATTTTGGGGAAATTACTTCAAGGTTATTTTCTGTCATGTTGTTTCTCTGTTTTGGGGTTATTCGTTATTTTCTACTAATGTCATGGCGAGTTTTTTCGCTCCTTTGAAATCCACTTTGCCGCTTGCCAACGTTGGGATTTCATCTACTTTAAAGACAAAAGACGGTTGCATTAACGGCGGTATAGCTGAGTTTTTTAAGATGTTGATGACCTCATTAATGTCTAATTCGGTTTTTACTAAAAGCACCACAGCTTCGCCTTTTTTCTCATCAGGTACATTAGCGGCAGTGAACTGTACATCGTCATTTAAGACTTGTGCGATTTGCTCTTCCACACTGCCTAAACTGATCATTTCGCCCCCTACTTTAGCAAAGCGGGAATAACGGTCAACAATGGTAATAAAACCGTTTTCATCAATATGTCCTTTATCGCCGGTTTTGTAATAACGCACACCGTTGATTTCGGCAATGACATCCGCAGTTTTCTCCGCATCGTTTAAGTATCCTTTCATCACTTGCCCGCCGCCAATTAAAATTAAACCGTCTTCGCCTGTTGCCAATTCCTGCAAACTTTCCGGATCAACAATTTTAATGATGGTGCCCGGCAACGGTAAACCGACGGAACCCTGCTTATTGAAAGTGAGTTCTTTTAAGGTTTCTTTTTCTAAAATATTCGGCATATTCACGGCAGCAACCGGGGCGGTTTCCGTCGTGCCGTAACCCTCATAAATCTCTAAGCCGAATTTCAAACGAAATGCTTCTTTCACATCGGTTTTCAGTTTTTCTGCACCGGCAACTACCATGCGAACGTTCTGGAACATCAGCGGATGCAGTTTTTTATTCTTAATATAAAGACGGAAGAACGTTGAAGTGCCGAATAAAATACTCGCGTTGTGTCGCGCTGCCATTTTCCCAACAGTTGCACCATCCGTCGGATCGGGCACGCTGACCATTTTTACGCCTTCACATAGTGGAAGTAACGTTGTCACAGTTAAACCGAAAGAATGGAAAATCGGTAATGAGTTTAAAATCACATCATCTTTTCTGAAGTTTAATAAATCACTGATTTGACGGATATTGGTCAGCAGGTTTTTATGAGTCAATTCAATGCCTTTCGGTTCCCCTTCACTACCGCTACTAAACAGGATAGTTGCCGTGTCATCCAGGCTCACATCAGCAAAATTAAGCAACTTAATCCAGCTTGCAGGCATTAAAAGTGCGGTCAAAAATGCCAACGTTTTTTGTGTCTTGCTAACGGCTTTGCCTAATTCTTCCATCATCACCGCTTTATCTGCTAATAACGCCTGATAATCAAAGCCTTTACCGCTTAATTTAGTGAGAAATTTTTCAGAAGTGATCACTTGTTGAATATTGGCTTTTTTCAGTGCCAATGCCATGCTTTGTTCGCTCAGGGTATAATTTAGATTTACCGGTACCTTGCCGTTCACAAATAACACCATATTCACAATGGCACCCATAGCAGAGCTTGGCAACAATACGCCGACATTTTTTTCATTCGTCAGGGTTTGTTTAAATAGCTTACTGAAAACCAACACTGCGCTGATAAATTTGGCATTGGTAAGTTCGGTCCCCATACTATCGGCAACGCATTCACGCAATAAATTACCTTTCGCCATATCCAACCAATAATGAGTTAATGGTTGTTGGCGTGCAATAAAGTTTTCCCAAGAGGAAAAAGACAACTCCACCACTTTCTGTTTCATGGCAACGTGATCGATAAACTCACGAATGGGTTTACCGAAAGCAACGATAATATCGCGTTTGCCGCGCTGTTTAGTGAGTTCCTTATAATGCGCATCAGCTCGAGAGAAACTCGACCCCCATAATCCCCGCAAATAGAACGGCACAACACAGACATCTTGCCATTCTTTAATGCTAAGCTCATAACCACGTTGAAATTCGTTAATTTGACCGTTATAACTGATATGCCCTTCCGGGAATAAGGCGACCACTTCGCCGTTTTCTAAATATTGGCGAATGGTTTCGATACTTTCCTTGCTGGAGCCCGCGCCAATCGGAATCACCTTAAAGAACTTGAAAATCCAAGTGAGATACCATTTGTTATAAATACCACGATACATCACAAACTTAATGGCACGTGGGCTGGCAGCTTGTAAAACTAACCAATCAATCCAACTGATATGGTTACCTAACAATAACACGCCTCCGCTTTGCGGTAAGTTTTTCAAACCTTCAACATGGAAGCGATAACCGGTTTTTAAAAAGACTAATAAAAATAAACGGGTGAATAGATGCGGCACTTGTAAAATGGCATATAAAGATCCAATAAAACAGACTACAGCAACAAATATGAATAAACCGGTAGTTGAAATATTCGCATACACAAAAGCGATGCTGAGCGACAAGAAGCCAATCATCGCAATGTTTTGCACGAAGTTATTACCGGCAAGGATTTTGCCCATGCTTGCTTCCGGCGCGAAGAATTGAATAGTGGCATTCAATGGCACAATCAATAAACCGCCGAATAAACCGAAACAGAACGAACAGAAACTAATAATGACAACGCTACTGGAAGACGCTAAGAAAAATAAAGATAAGCACATGCCTAATGCCCCAAAGGGAACAATACCCAATTCAATATGGTATTTCGACATGGCGCCGGCAATGTATGAACCCAAAATTAACCCAATGCCGCTGATGGCTAAAATCATTTGAATGACTAATGCGTTGTCGTCATTAAACAACATTTTATAATGTGCAGGGAATGCAGCCACAATAACTTGAGAAACACCCCAGAAAATACTTAACCCGATAATGCTCAACCAAATATTTTTATCTGAACGCACTAGTTTGACGTTTTCTTTTAAATAGCTTAACGAGAAATATTTTTTAGCACTAAATTGCGTTTTTTCTTCACTTTCTGCCGCTGAGAAGAATGGGAGCTTAAAAGCAAAAATAACTTCCAAAGCACTAAAAATAACGATAAGAAAACCAATGAAATAAATACTGGAAAGAATGTCTGATGGATTATCACTTGCGACATAAATAACTTCAAAAATATACGAAAAAGCAAAGGAACTAAATAAAATCGCTACAATGGTTAAGGCTTGAATCATCCCATTCGCTGCCCCCAAATGCTCCGTACCAACGATAGATTTGATAATCCCATATTTAGCCGGAGAATAGACCGCACTTTGGGCCGACAAAATCAGCGTTAAAATAAAAGCAATTTCAAAAGCACCGGCTAAATAACTTAGAAAAATCGCAAAAGAAATGAATACACCAACAATGGCAGCATAGCGAATGACTTTAGTATGAGAATATTTGTCGTTAATAAAACCAGCAGGAGAAAATAAGAATACAAACGGCAATAAGATCATTGCATTGACTAATGCGGTTAATACCACCAAGGTATCACCATCAAAACTTTTGAGAAGCACATTTTGAATAGTGATTTTATGTGCCAAATCTACACTGGCATTTAGAAATGCAATGGCTAGATAAGGTAAAAAACCTCGGATTTTCAGTAATTCTTTCATAATGTTTCCGTTATTGTTTTAATTCTCGTTTTTGTTTTTCTAATAAAAATGGTATCTCATCACCATTCCAATCCAGTGGGGATTTCACGATTTCACAAAATTCGACATTTTTTCAAATTCGTCATTCGATACATCAGGACCATCATCCCACATTACTAGAGGAGCATAAAACATCACTTGGGTCGTAAATTCTTTCTTGATAAAAAGCATACTCATTACCGAACTCATCTTCAATTGTAACGATGCCAACATAAGAATGAAGTCACAATATAAGTACGGTTAAAAATTTAAGCGTTTTGTGTTTTATAAAAAACGTTCCTAAAAACGACCGCACTTTTAATATTTATCAATGATATGCGCCTGAACTTCGGCACCATCCTCATTAATACCTGCCCAATTCGGATAGATTCCGGCGAGGTCATCGCTTGCCATACCTAAACGCACCGCCTGATCCACAATAATACGTGCCACATCAAAATGTTGTGACAACGGGTAATGTTCGAGCTGTTGTTTTAAGACAATGCTTAAATTAATCGGACGATTTTGCTCACGGTAATTAACAAGCAACGTTTGCATATGTTCTACAATTTGCTCGCGAATATCGGCTAAAGATTCGTATTGTAATTCTTCCGGCAATTCACCTAGCGCGTCTTCTTCACGTAAGGCTAATTCTTCATCGCGCAAGTCCACCAAACGTTCTGCTTGCGCTGTCCATAAGAACCAAGGGTTGTCAAAATAATGATGAATAGAATGGCGTAAACGTTGGGAAAAGACACGGTTCTTGTCCATATCGATGGCAGTACGGATAAATTTATGCACATGGCGGTCGTAGCCGATCCATAAGTCGATAGCTTGCTGTCCCCAGCTGATGATGCGGTCTAATTTCGTTTGTAAATTGGTGATTAATTCATCAACAAAATACAATTCTTGGCGACCGATCACACAATCTTGAATGCGTAATAACTGCGCCTGTAACTTGTCGCCTGCCGCATTTAGCGTGTCTTGGAGTTCCCGTAAATTCCCGGAAGTTTCATCTAATAATTGTTCACAGCTGGAAATGGCTGCCTGCCAATTTTTTGTTAATAGCGCGGCAATTTCCTCTTTAATGCTTTGTTGATTTTCATCCATAATGCGCTGTGACAAGTCAATGCTGTCAAAAATTTCAGCAACAGAATATTTCAATGGAGCAAACACATGACGACGCCAATAATGCTCATCACCATCTTCTTCGGCAGCCTCAGACGCACGCTGGATTTCATCGGCCACAATGGAGAGCTGAACGGAAAGACGTAAAGCAGAAAATTCGCGTTGACGAATGTAATAATCAGAGACCCCTACCCCCAACGGCGTTAAGCGATAAATCGCCAATCCTTCGGTAAACTCACTACTAAAGCGATTAAGAAAACGCTGTTTTACCAATTCGTTAATGGCATTATTGGCACGTGTGGCGACCATGTCTTTCGATAAATCAAATGCAGTGGAAATATGGCGAAAAATATCAATTAAATCGCTTTCCAAGATTTCACCGTCAAAACGTTCATCGTTATAAATTGCAATCGCCAATAGAAACGCTAATCGTTCTGTCGGTAAATTTAAAGAAAATTCACGTTCTTTCGCCCAAGAGACCAGTTCAGGAATGGTTTGTGATGTGTCAAGCATTAGGGATCTCACAGCAGTGTTATATCAACAAAAAATTGCGGGAATTATACAGGAATTTGTGCTTTCTAACAGCTTGAAAGTAGGAAGTGCGGTCAAAAAAAGCCACGTTTTCACCACTCAGCAGATCAATTCCGATTATTCCGTCACCTTTTTGATCAAGGCGTCCATCCCTTCTTCATCATAGCCTTCTTCGTATTGCACATCCTCAACAAAATCACTGAGCACTTTATTATTTAATGCGGTGCAGCCGTATTTTTCCAGTTTATTCTTGGTGAAATTAGAACGCGAAGCGGAAGAGGCGTTATTCAGGCTTATCACACCGATGATGGCTTGATTGCAAGGCACTTTATTGACGAATACCAAATTGTATCCTGATTCGCGGATGTAACCG
This sequence comes from Aggregatibacter valvarum, assembly GCF_980468985.1. Classification (NCBI taxonomy): domain Bacteria; kingdom Pseudomonadati; phylum Pseudomonadota; class Gammaproteobacteria; order Pasteurellales; family Pasteurellaceae; genus Aggregatibacter; species Aggregatibacter valvarum. Next base: position 1,079,883 of record NZ_OZ413141.1, read on the forward strand.
GTTTTATTCACTGCCGCACTGAATATTTCATCCCGCACCAATTTGTTGGTATTTTTCACAAAAACACGGCGCTTTCCCGTGTTGATGTGGGTTGAAGAAAGATTAGAAAGGTAGTTAATTTCGGCTTTATTCAGCGAATATTTAGCCAATTTGACTAAATCCAACGCGCTAGACACATTGCCGGTAGATAACCCGGAACTGTCGCTAAAATGAGTGGATGTCATGCCTAATGTTCGTGCCTTTTCATTCATCTTTTGAATAAATTGCGCACGGCTCATACCTGCTGAACGGGATAATGCATGGGCGGCGTAATTATCAGAATGCACCAACATGGCTTTTAATAATTCATGGCAGGCGATGGGAGTGCCTTTGGGTAAGGTCGTGTGCGTGCCTTTGATATGGTCGATATCCTCACCGGTAATGGACGTTGTGCAACGCGCATTTCGATTATGTTCTAGAAAGACAATCGCCGTCATCAACTTTGTCACAGAGGCGATAGGTTGCACGCTGTTTGGTTGGTGAGTTTCCAGCATTCGGTTATTGGTAAAATCATAGACAATATAAGACTGCGCCATTACCAAAGTCGGAAAGAAAAGCGCAGTGAAGAAAAGCGGTTTTAACATAATTCTTAAGCGTTTTTTGTATTTATCGACGGGATAGGTATGATAATTTTCTTATCACCATCCCGCCATCCTTTAAAGTGCGGTCGATTTTAACGTGATTTTTTAAACACACTCACGTTATTAAATCCACTTTCTTTCAAATACAGCGCCTGCAATTTGCTCATGACGCCACGCTCGCAATACAGCACGTAATGCTTACTTTGATCCAACTCAGCGAATTGACCGGAAAGTTTATAGAACGGCAGCAGAATCATTGCTTGATGTTCAATGTGCAACGGGTTTTCGTCGATTTCTTCCGGGCTACGAATATCAATAATCACGTCATTTTCACCCAACACAGACACGGTATCCACAGAAACGACCTCTTTCTCCGCTTGCTCTGCAATTTGGCGAATATCTAAATATTGCGCATTTTCCACCGCACTTTCCAAGACGGCAAAATTGAAATTACCTTCTTCTTGTTCAATTTTCGCTTTTATCGCTTTCACTGTCGGATTTTTGGAAATCACGCCGCAAAATTCCGGCATGGATTTGGCGATATCATCGGTGCCGATATGTTTTGCCATGGCGATGATTTGTTCTTTGTCGTGTGTAATTAACGGGCGTAACACCAACACCTCAGCGGCTTCATCAATTAAACGCAAATTGGTTAAGGTTTGGCTGGAAACCTGCCCTAGCGCCTCGCCGGTCACAATCGCCTGAATATCAAAACGTTGCGCCACTTTAGACGCTGCACGCACCATCATCCGTTTAAGCACCACCCCCATTTGCCCGTTATCCACGTTTTCCAGGATCTCGCCTACCACGCCTTCAAAATTGATTGCCACGAAACGCACTTTGTGGGAACTGCCGTAACGTTGCCAAATGTGATACGCCATTTGTTTTACGCCAATTTCGTGTGCTGCGCCGCCTAAATTAAAGAAGCAATAATGCACGCGTGAACCACGACGTAACAACATATAACTGGATACGCCGGAGTCAAATCCGCCGGAAATGAGCGACAACACATCTTCCTGCGTGCCAATCGGATAACCACCGATGCCTTCATAACGGGCACGCACCAGCATCATTTTGTCATCTTCAATTTCAATACGCACCGTCACATCTGGATTTTTCAGTTGTACTTTGGCGCTGGCAATATGTTGATTTAATCCGCCACCGATGTAACGCTCGGCTTCCAATGAATTAAATTCATGTTTGCCTTTACGTTTTACTCGCACGCAAAAGGTCTTATTTTCTAATTGGGATGCCACATCCGACAGTGTTTGCTCAAAAATCTCATGCAAGTTCGCGAAAGGCTTCTCTTCCACTTGCAGAAAATGGTGAATGCCCGGAATGCGTTGTAATTGCTCGATAAGCATCGGTAAATTCGCGTCGATTTTCGACCGCACTTCGATGTAATCCCAATGCTTTATTACCGCGACCGTATCATCATATTTTGTTAATACATTACGGATATTGTTGGTCAGAATTTTCACGAACCGTTTCCGCACAGATTCGCTTTTAATCATAATTTCAGGAAATAATTTGATAATAAATTTCATGTTGTACTACTTTCTTGTGATATAAACATGGCGAGTCTTACGACGAAGATCTGTTCGCCCTGATCTGTTCGCACTGGTGAGAAAAGCGGTATTTTAGATTCGTCTCGCTTGCCAATAGGTTTTTCGCCAGTAATCACTGTTTAAGGAAGAATAAACCACTCCGCCTTTTGTTGAGGCGTGCAGGAATTTGTCTTCTTTGACATAAATGCCGACATGATAACCGTTTGGCCCACGCCCAGTTTTAAAGAAAACCAAATCCCCGGTTTGAATATCTTCTTTTTCAATATATTGCCCATAATTGGCTTGCTCTTTAGTTTGACGAGGCAATTTTATGCCAAAACGATCGAAAAACGTGGTCTGTACAAAACCGGAACAATCTACTCCCTTACGCCCCCGTCCACCAAGCACATAAGGCGTCCCTGCCCATTCATGTTGTTGTTCGCTTAATAAGGCAATCGCCATGATGGGATCGTTAATTTGCCCTTTGTAATTAAGCTTTGAAGACTGATAGCCGATGCCGGAACAGGCACTTAATGCCAGTACGCAACCGCAAAACACTAAAGATTTTAAAATACGCATTGATGAGTGATCTCAAACTAAAAAGCTATCAACAAGATGATTATTGATAGCTTATATTGATTAGGCTTTCGGTTTAACTTTTTCGACCCGATTGCGCAATTTTTGTCCCGGTTTAAATACCACGACACGGCGGGCAGAAACCGGCACGCTTTCACCGGTTTTTGGATTCCGTCCCGGGCGAGAGGCTTTATCGCGCAACTCAAAATTACCAAATCCGGATAATTTCACGTCATTCCCTGTTTCTAACGCAACGCGAATTTCTTCAAAGAAACTTTCAACCAAATCCTTGGCTTCGCGCTTGCTGAAATGAAATTTCTCAATCAGATTCTCGGCGAGTTCTACTTTAGTTAATGTCATAGTTTAATCTCTCAAGTAAGCATTAAAACGTTGTTTTAACTCAGATAATACCGCTGAAATTACTGCGTTAATTTCATCTTCTTCAAGGGTTTTTTCATTGTCTTGAATCACGAGACTTATCGCTAAGCTCTTATGACCTTCTGCGACGCCACTACCTTGGTAAACGTCAAATAAATTCACTTGCGTTAATTTATCGCCACCAGCCACACGACAAGCGTCTAATACATCGTCTGCCGCCACAGTCTCCGCAACCACAAGGGCTAAATCACGACGGTTCGCCGGGAAGCGAGAAATCTCTTTGGCTTTTGCAATATCACGGCGAGAAATAGATGCAATGGAAATTTCACATACAAACGCCTTGCCGTTGATACCAATTTTTTGTGCAATAGTCGGATGAAGTTGACCGATAAAGCCAATTTCTTCGCCGTCTAACATAATTGCAGCAGATTGCCCCGGATGTAATGCTGTGTATGATTTTGCTACAAATTTTGCGCGATTTCCAGCAGAACTTAATGAAAGTAAATTTTCAATATATCCTTTTAAATCATAGAAATCGGCAGGCGCTGCTTTTTCGCTCCATTGCTCATTCGCTTTAGAACCGGTCATCACTGCCGCAAAAACGTGTTCTTGGCGTACACCAAATTCGGCTTTTTCATCCGGTATAAAACGTAAACCAAATTCAAATAAACGCACGCGATTTTGTTGACGATTTTGATTATAAATCACAGCACCAAGCAAGCCGGTTAGTAAAGAAACCCGCATCGCGGACATTTCAACAGAAATCGGGTTCGGTAGAATAAGCGGTTTAATTTCCGGATGTAACAAACTTTGAATTTTCGGATCAACAAAGCTATAAGTAATGGCTTCATAAAAATCGCAACTCACTAATGCCGCTTTGATTCGCGATAATTCAATATCCGCTTCGCTATGCTCACGCATGCGCAAATGGGCCAACGGCGCATTATTTGGAATGCTGTTATAACCATAAATACGCGCCACTTCTTCAATTAAATCTTCTTCGATTTCAATATCGAAACGCCAAGATGGCGCAACCGCTGTCCAACTGTCGTTGGCGTAAGAAACCTGCAAACCAAGACGTTGTAAAATATCCGTTACCGTTTCTGTTTCAATATGATGTCCAAGTAATGCATCTAATTTGTGACGTTGTAATGTAACTTGTTGACGTTTTGGTAAATGCGCTTCATTTGTTACTTCACAAATTTCACCGGCTTCACCACCACAAATGTCTAATAAAAGTGCGGTCGCTCTTTCCATTGCTTTGCGTGGCAGCTCAAAATCCACACCACGTTCAAAGCGATGAGACGAATCTGTATGCAAACCATATTGGCGTGCGCGACCGGTAATCGCTAATGGCGCAAAAAATGCCGCTTCTAAAATCACATCTTTTGTGTTTTCTACATTCACACCACTGGCTTCACCACCAAAAATACCCGCCATTGCCAATGCACCATTTTGGTCGGCAATCACTAAAGTATTCGGTTGAAGTTTCGCTGTCGTGCCATCTAACAATACAAGCGCTTCATTTTCTTTCGCCATGCGAACTTGTACTGGCTGTGCCACTTTTGCCATATCAAAAGCATGCATTGGTTGACCGAGTTCAAGCAAAATATAGTTCGTCACATCCACAATCGGATCGATAGAACGAATGCCACAGCGACGCAATTTTTCTTGCATCCACATTGGTGATTGCGCTTTAACGTTGACATTCTTAATTACACGTAATAAATAACGTGGGCAGGCTTCGGCAGCTTGAACGTCAATTTGAACTTTATCGCTAATGGTCGGTTTAACCACCTCAAAGTGTGGTGGGTTTTCATGGAGTTTATTCACCACAGCCAATTCACGTGCCACGCCGGCAATGCTTAAGCAATCCGCACGGTTTGGCGTTAAGCTAATTTCAATGGCGTTATCATCTAATTTTAAATAATCGCGTAGATTGGTTCCGATAGGCGCATCTTGTGGCAATTCGATAATCCCATTGGCATCAGATTCAATACCCAGTTCGCTGAATGAGCAAAGCATGCCTTCGGAAGGTTGTCCGCGTAATTTGGTTTTCTTGATTTTGAAATCACCCGGTAATTCAGCGCCTTCTACCGCACAAGCGACTTTCAAGCCTTGACGACAATTCGGTGCACCACACACGATGTCTAACAAACGCTCGCCACCCACATTCACTTTGGTCACGCGTAATTTATCCGCATCAGGATGTTGTGCACATTCCACCACTTCGCCCACCACAACACCCGTGAAATCGCCGGCCACTTTTTCTACTCCGTCAACTTCCAAGCCTAACATGGTAATTTGTTCGCAAAGTTGTTCCGTAGAAATCGCCGGATTAACCCATTCGCGTACCCATTGTTCACTAAATTTCATACTTATCTCTCACTCAAAATTATTTAAACTGTTTCAAAAAGCGCAAATCATTCTCGAAGAATGAACGTAAATCTGTGACGTTGTAGCGTAACATAGTTAAACGCTCTACCCCCATGCCCACTGCAAAGCCAGAGTATTCATTTGGGTCAATGCCGACATTGCGTAAAACGTTAGGATGCACCATACCGCAACCCAACACTTCTAGCCATTTGCCGTTTTTACCCATGACATCCACTTCGGCAGAAGGCTCTGTGAATGGGAAGTAAGACGGACGGAAACGCACTTGCAAGTCTTCTTCAAAGAAAGCGCGTAAGAAATCGTGCAATAAGCCTTTTAATTCGGTGAAATTGGCGTGTTTGTCCACATACAACAATTCAATTTGATGGAACATCGGTGTGTGGGTTTGATCGTAATCGTTACGATACACGCGCCCCGGCGCCATAATGCGAATTGGCGGTTGTTGTTTTTGCATGGTGCGAATTTGCACACCGGAAGTTTGCGTTCTTAACAATAATTCGGGATTAAACCAGAACGTATCGTGATCGGCACGCGCAGGATGATGTTTAGGAATATTTAAGGCATCAAAATTATAATAATCGCTTTCGATTTCAGGACCGGACTCCACAGAAAAACCCAGTTCAGAGAAGAATTTGGTGACACGCTCAATGGTAATCGAAACCGGATGTAAACAGCCCATTTCCACTTTACGCCCCGGTAAACTCACATCAATGCGTTCGTTTTCCAATTGTGCATTTAATCGAGCTTGTTCCCATTCTGCTTTTTTCGCATTTAAGAAATCTAATGCGGCTTGTTTGGCTTCGTTAATTTTCGCGCCCATTGCCGGACGTTCTTCCGCCGCCACATTGCGCAATTCTTGCATTAATTGGGTAAAATGCCCTTTCTTACCAAAATACTCCACGCGAATTTCATCAAGCGCTGCAAGGCTTTTATCTTCAATGTTGTCTATGGCATTTCTTGCTTTTTCCACAAGATCTTTAAGATGCTGCATAAATATCCTCTGTGATGATGAATTTATCTAAAATTCTGTCAATAATAATACTAACTGTTTAGAAAATCACGCAATTTATCTATGACTGAGGAAATTATTCCGTAACAAAACGAAGATTTATCGAGAAAAATGACCGCACTTTATTCTTCCATTTGCCTTTCTCATGAAACTTTTCAGCCATTTTCTTGGGATAAAAAATAGAGGCTTAAAAAAGCCTCTATTTATTAAAGATAAATTTTACTTAAGGTAACTGTTGCAATGCTTCAATCCGTTTTTCCAACGGCGGGTGGCTTAAGAATAATTCTGTTAAGCCGCCACCACGTTTACCGTTAATGGCAAATGCCGCCAAGGTGGAACCTTCTAGCTCTTCCGGTTCATGCAAGTTTTGTAAGCGTTTTAGCGCATCAATCATTTTTTGCTTACCCACTAAATTCGCCGAACCTGCATCAGCTCTGAATTCCCGTTGACGAGAGAACCACATGGCGATCATGCTTGCCAAGAAACCGAAGACCACTTCCAACACCATCGAAACTAAGAAATAGATTCCTGAATTGTTTGAACTTTCGTTATCCTGATTACGAGAACTCGCGACTACGTTGGCAATGAGGCGTGATAAGAAAATCACGAAGGTATTGAGAACGCCTTGTAGTAACGCCATAGTCACCATATCACCGTTTTTAATATGACTAACTTCGTGCGCTAAGACGGCTTCGGCTTCGCCACGAGTCATTTTATTTAACAATCCGGTACTCACCGCCACTAACGAATTGTTTTTGCTTGCACCGGTGGCAAACGCGTTTACATCAGCAGAATGATAAATCGCCACTTCCGGACGCGGCAAACTGGCACGATCCGCTTGTGAATATACCGTATCCAATAACCAACGTTCTGTTTCGTTGCGTGGTTGTTGAATCACTTCGGCACCCACAGAACGAATTGCCATGGTTTTGGACATAAATAACGAAATAATCGAACCCGCAAAACCAAATAGTGCGGCAAACAGCATTAAACCGCTCGCATCACGAGATTGAATACCGGTTAACGATAAAATGATGTTAAAAACCAACAATACTGCCATGTTGGTCGCAAGGAAAAGTAAAATGCGCATCATCGATGAAAAACTCCTCAATAAAACAGTAATAAAAACACGCTTGGCTATAATGGCGACAAAAAGAGGAAAATCAAGTATGCCAATGAATTCAATGAGAAAAAATGTTTGTTTTATTGGAAAAAGAGAAAAGTGCGGTGAGTTTTGACCGTGTTTTTGAAAAGAAAAAGGGAGTTGGTCGATAAGCCGGGTTCTGTCGTGGACAATCATTCATCTAGGCGCATATTTACACATACGCTCAAGCAACCTACCCGAATCCTGAACGGGCCATTCATTGGATTCCTATTTGGTCTTGCTACGAGTGGAGTTTACCCTGCTGCCAACCGTTACCGGCGGCACGGTGCGCTCTTACCGCACCCTTTCACCCTTACCTGATCCCTTGCGGGCCATCGGCGGTTTGCTCTCTGCTGCACTTGTCGTAGGCTCTCGCCTCCCGGACGTTATCCGGCACTCTGCCCTGTGTAGCCCGGACTTTCCTCCCGCCTACTTGTCCCCTAGGTTACACTTGCGCGAATTTGAGGGCTTCAATAGACCGGCGATTGCCTGACCAACTCAGGCGCGCAGTATAGCGTAAATTCAAGGTGAAATATAGTGTTACGTAAAAAGTTGGGCTAGAATGAACGCCATAAAAACAGGCCTAAAAAACACCGCACTTTTGTGCCAATAAGGAAACTTCCATGGATTATTTACAGATCGCTCGGGAAACGCTGGGCGTTGAAGAAAAAGCCCTCGGGCAACTCAGCGAAAAATTAGACGACACCTTCACTGAGGTTGTTGATTTAATTTTAAATTGCAAAGGACGCTTAGTAATCGGCGGTATCGGCAAATCCGGTTTAGTGGGGAAAAAAATGGTCGCCACCTTTGCTTCCACCGGCACACCGAGTTTTTTCCTGCATCCTACGGAAGCCTTTCACGGTGATTTAGGCATGCTGAAACCCATTGATGTGGTGATGCTCATTTCTTACAGCGGCGAAACCGACGATGTAAACAAACTCATTCCAAGCCTAAAAAACTTCGGCAACAAAATCATTGCGCTCACGTCCAATAAAAATTCCACTTTAGCGCGTCATGCGGATTATGTGTTGGACATTCGCGTAGAACGGGAAGTCTGCCCGAACAATCTTGCCCCGACCACCTCCGTGGTTGTGACCATGGCATTGGGCGATGCGTTAGCGGTTTGTTTAATGCGCGCCCGTGATTTCCAACCGGAAGATTTTGCAAAATTCCATCCGGGCGGCAGCTTAGGCCGCCGTTTGTTATGCCGCGTGAAAGATCAAATGCAAACCCGTTTACCGATTGCCGCCTTAACGACCTCCTTCACCGATTGCTTAACCATTATGAATGAAGGTCGTATGGGCGTAGCGTTGGTCATGGAGCAACAGCAATTACGCGGTATTATCACCGATGGTGACATTCGCCGTGCATTAACGGCCAACGGTGCTAACACACTGAGCAAAACCGCACAGGAATTGATGACCTCTCATCCAAAAACTATCCATCAGGATACCTATTTATCTGAAGCGGAAAATTACATGAAAGCGCACAAAATTCATTCTTTGGTTGTGGTGGATGATGCACAAAATGTGGTCGGTTTAGTGGAGTTCTCAAGCTAATGACAACGGAATTACAAGAAAAATTAAAACAGGTGAAATTCGTTATCACCGATGTGGACGGCGTATTAACGGACGGTTTACTGCACTACGATGCAAACGGCGAAGCGCTCAAGAGTTTCCATGTGCGCGATGGTTTAGGCATTCGCATGTTGATGGAAGCCGGCATTCAGGTCGCTGTATTATCCGGACGTGATTCGGCAATTTTGCGCAAACGCATTACCGATTTAGGCATTAAACTCGCTTTTTTAGGCAAACTGGAAAAAGAAAGCGCCTGTTTTGAATTATGCCGTCAAGCCGGTGTTGCGCCGGAGCAAACGGCTTACATTGGCGATGACAGCGTTGATCTCCCCGCTTTCGCTGTTTGTGGACTTTCCTTCGCGGTTGCCGATGCACCGGAATATGTCAAAAACTTTGCCGATTACACCTTAGGCTTAGGCGGTGGCAAAGGCGCCTTCCGTGAAATGTCCGATATGATTCTAAACGCCCAAGGCAAAGCCGAAATTTACAATTCAGCACAAGGATTTTTGAAGACGGCGAAAAAGATGGCGCAGTAAAAACGCCATAAAAAACGACCGCACTTTAAGCCCTTCTTTCAACCGAAGCCATTCTCTCAAAGTTCTCAAAGTGCGGCTCAATTATGCGGTCTTTTCGTAGCTTATAAATTATTTAAGTCCAAGACGTCCGTCATATCAAACAAGCCGTTGTTTTTTCCTTCAAGCCATTTGGCGGCACGTACGGCGCCGTTCGCAAAGGTCATACGGCTAGACGCTTTGTGAGCAATTTCAACGCGTTCGCCGATGTCGGCAAACCAAACGCTATGTTCGCCCACCACATCGGAAGCGCGGATCGTTGAAAAACCGATTTCATCTCGTTTGCGTTCACCGATAATGCCGTCACGGCAAAATACGCCGTGGGTTTTCAAATCACGCCCCAACGTTTTGGCGATGTGTTCGCCCATGGAAAGTGCGGTACCGGACGGCGCATCCACTTTGTGACGATGATGCGCTTCAATAATTTCAATATCGCAATAATTGCCCATCACTTTGGCTGCTTTTTCCAATAATTTGAACACCAGATTCACGCCCACGCTGAAGTTAGAGGCAAGCACTACACCAATCTGTTCTGCTGCGGCTTTAATTGCCGCTTTGCCTGCGTCATCAAAACCTGTTGTGCCGATAATGATGTTTTTCTGATTCGCCACACAAAACGCCAAATGTTCTAAGGTGCCTTCCGGACGGGTGAAATCAATCAGCACATCAAATTGTTCTTTGGCGGCGTTTAAATCATCGCCCACCTGAATGCCTAAGTGACCAATGCCCGCCAACTCACCGGCATCCGCACCGACCAAGGAAGAGCCTTTGCGCTCAAATGCCGCGCCTAATGCCACGCCTTCTGCGTTTTGTACTGCTTGAATTAACTGACGCCCCATGCGTCCACCTGCGCCTACGATGGCAATTCTTAACGCCATAATCTTCTCCGATTTAAACTAATCCACGATTTTCAACGCACCACTGTAAATGAGGTACGCGCCAAATAAAATAAAAATCACGCCGGAAACATTGTCAATATAGCGACTATATCGGCTATAAAAACGCTTGGTAAACGGACGTGAAAACAAAATGGAAATCACATAGAAATAAACAAACGTTTCCAGTGTGATAAGCAAAAGTGCGGTCAAAATTTGCCAGGTTTCTGTGATGTTGACGAGGACAAAAGACATCACGCTGCTGAAATAAATCACCACTTTGGCATTGGATAAATTCACTAACAAGCCTTTGATGATTTCATTTTTAGATTCGGTGTTTTGTCGCGAATTGGTTTCAACAAATACCGCGTTGGTTGTGATCCGAGCCATTTTTACACCGAGATAAAACAAATAGCTACCGCCGAATACCATGACAATGCCCTGCAACGCCGGCATCGTTTTGAACACAATCGCCAAGCCTAACACTGCAGCCGTCGCCCAAATAGACACGCCAATTGTAATGCCGATTACACCATAAATTGCCGCTCGCCGAGAATGTATTGCAGCAGCACGGCTGACATAAAAGAAATCAGGCCCGGGCGAAAGTAATCCCACTAAATGGACGAACATTAAATGTAACATGCTGTCGCTAGATAAAATGCGCTAAGGCAAGAATGACGAGAATGCTATAACCTGCTGCCAAAATATCATCCACCATAATGCCGAAGCCGTTGGTGAGTTTTTCATCGAAATAGCGAATCGGATAAGGTTTTAAAATATCAAACAAACGGAAGGTTACAAACGCAATCGCACACCAAAATAAGGACACTTGCGGAACGGCTAACAGCACCAAGAAAACAGCAACAATTTCATCCCACACAATGCTGCCGTGATCGTGTACGCCCATATCGTGGCTGGTGCGTTCGCATAACCCAATGCCAAGAAAGAAACAAAGTGCGGTCAAGATAAAAAACGTTTTTGCACCCAGCCAAGGCAATAATAATGCGCCAACGATCACGCCCACTAAACTGCCCCATGTACCGGGCGCGGGATGCAACAAACCGAAGCCAAAGCCCAGTGCGAGAAAATGAATAGGATTGCGCAACGTCACCCGTTCGAGGGGATTTTGTGGTACAGCCATAATAAAAGACCTATTTAAAATGATCGAAACCGCCAGCGAATTCGACTTCTACCCGTTGACCATGGCGTTGGAATTGAATCCGATTTTTGTTTTTTGGGTGAATTGCACGAATTTGTCCAATGCAAGTATAGTTCACGCCAATATGCGCCAATGCCTTAGCTAATTTGGCTTTGTTGCTATCCGGCACAGTAAAACAAAGTTCGTAATCTTCGCCGCCACTCAAAGCATATTGCTCCGCCTTTGCCAAACCAAATTCACTGACTAATTCAGCCGATAGCGGCAATTTATCTAACTCAATTACCGCACCACATTGGCTACGTTCTAAGATATGCGTTAAATCCGCCACACAACCATCAGAAATATCAATCGCCGAACTGGCTAAGCGTGTTAAAGAAAGCGCCATGCCCAGCAGCACTCTCGGCGTTGGACGCAGATGACGATGAATCAGAAATTCTTGTGCAGAATTCACCGCACTTTTACCTTGTAATAAATAAGACAATCCGCCTGCACTATCGCCCAAGGTGCCGGATACATAGATCCAATCGCCAACATTGGCATTGTGGCGACACAGTGCTTTATCTTTCGCGATAATGCCTTGCGCGGTAATGGTAATGCTTAACGGGCCTCTGGTCGTATCTCCGCCAATGAGATCCACGTTATAGTGATCGAGAATTGAAAAAAAACTTTCACTAAATTCTGTCAACCACGCATGATCGATATTGGGTATCGTCAAGGCTAAGGAGATCCAAGCCGGTTCTGCACCCATCGCCGCGAGATCACTCAAATTACTCGCCACAGCTTTATACGCTAAATCCGCAGGTCGGATACTCGGTAAAAAATGCACGCCTTCAACCATCGTGTCTGTTGTAATGGCGAGGTGTTGATTTCGATTCAGTTCGGTAACGGCACAATCATCACCGACCGAAAGAAGGACATCTTTGCGAGGCGCACGCTTAGAGGCAGTAAAATAACGTTGAATAATATCAAACTCCCCTTCTCTCATTGCGCCTCCCTGTCTTAATGAAAATTAACGTCGTACAAGTGGTGCAATTTTATCCAATACACCATTAATGTATTTATGACTTTCGTCTGCGCCGAACACTTTGGCAACTTCAATCGCCTCGTTGATTACCACTTTATACGGCACATCCACCTCAAATTGCAGCTCATACACCGCTAAACGCAAAACAGCTTTCTCAACCGGATCTAATTCCGCTAAACTGCGATCCAAATAGCCTTGCATGGTACGTTCTACCGCTTCTACGTTCTCTACGGTTTGGCGAAATAATTTACGGAAATACGGGGTATCTACGCCCTTCATGTCTTGTTCGGTCATGAAGTTAAGTTCGATGATTTCCGGTGAGTTCTGCGAAATTGCCCAAGAATATAGGGCTTGTACGGCACATTCACGGGCACGGCGACGAGGAGAAATTTTTTTCACTTGTTCGGTCATCGTAAATTACACCGCCTGAATTTGATTTAAAAGATTCACCATTTCTAACGCAACCAATGCGGCCTCTGCGCCTTTATTACCGGCTTTTGTACCGGCACGTTCAATGGCTTGTTCAATGTTTTCTGTCGTCAATACGCCAAATGCTACCGGAATGTCAGATTCCATCGCCACTTTGCCTAAACCACTGCTGGCTTCGCCTGCCACATATTCAAAATGCGCTGTGCCACCACGAATCACCGTGCCTAATGCAACGATTGCATCAAATTTTTTGCTTTCCGCTAATCGACGGGCAACTAATGGCAATTCATACGCGCCCGGCACACGAACCAACGTAATATTTTCATCTTTTACTTGACCGATGCGTTTCAACGCATCCAATGCGCCTTCCAAAAGGCTTTCATTAATAAAGCTGTTAAAACGCCCGATAACCACGGCGATTTTTGCATTTGGTGCAGCAATCTGCCCCTCTAAAATGTTCATATACTTTCCTACATTGTCGTAATAAAAAATTGCGTGCGGATTCTAGCATAGAATTCCGCTATCAGCAGTAAGAAAAGTCAATGTGCGGTTAAAAACACTGCAAATCTAATAACATCAATCACGATAAATGTCCTCATACTTTTACTACCGTTGCCATCATCTAGGCGCAAAAAACACGCTTTTTTATCACCGCACTTCCTTTTTTCATCGCAAAAGAAATGTGCACTAAATAACAATCCGCACGTAAAACGTGCGGTTTTTAGGCTCCCCTATAAGGGCTTATACTTCATAAGTCTCTCAAAGGGCTTGTGAAAGCTGGCAACCGTGTTTATTTTTTAGTGAATCGTAGCGTGCAACTTGTTGCACGAAATCGTGAATATCGGAATGGGTTAAATAACATTCCGTACGTGGTTTGGTCGTGCATCAAGATGCACGCTACGTACGAAATCGTGAATTACACATCGAAGTTAATCATTCGTGCAACAAGTTGCACGCTACGCATGAAATCGTGAATTACGCATTGAGGTTAATCATTCGTGCAACAAGTTGCACGCTACGCACGAAATCGTGAATTACACATCGAAGTTAATCATTCGTGCAACAAGTTGCACGCTACGCATGAAATCATGAATTACGCATCAAGGTTAATCATTCATGCAACAAGTTGCACGCTATGGGGAGGACTCCATACGCATCGCGTATGGTTTTTATAGTCAGACTTTGACTGGCTATAATAAAAGTGCGGTGAGATTCTGAAAAATTTTCAAAAATCTCACCGCACTTTTTTATTATTTACATAAACCGCCCTTTATTGTTGGAGGTATCTGCACAATGTTGAGCGGCGATTTTATGTTTGATTATTTACTTGGCGATTGCATAAAACGGAAGAAATCACTGTCCGGTTTTAGAATGAGCAAGTTATCGGAATTAGCAAAGCTGCTTTCATAGGCTTTAAGGCTACGAATAAATCCATAAAATTCCGGTTCTTTACCAAACGCTTCTGCAAAAATCTTCGCCGCTGTGGCGTCCCCTTCCCCGCGTAATTCTTGGGCAGTTTTTTCTGCGTTAGCGATAATCAAGGTCACTTTACGATCCACGTCTGCTTGAATAAATGCGGCTTTTTCTTTACCTTGCGAACGGTGTTCACGAGCAACGGCATCACGTTCTGCACGCATCCGTTGATAAATAGAAGAAGACACCTCATCCGGCAAGTTAATTTGCTTAATTCGCACATCAAGCACTTCAATGCCTAGCTCGGCCGTGCTGTCTTGTCCGCTATTTAACGCCTTTTTCGCCCCTTCCATGAGTTCGCCTCGTGTGCCGGAAACAATGTCTTTGATCGTGCGTGAACCAATTTCGGAACGCAAACGGTCATTGACTTTACGACGCAGTAAATTCGCGGCTTGTGCATAGTCGCCACCGCCGGTGGAGGTGAAAAAACGGCCGAAGTCATTAATACGCCATTTTACATAGGAATCCACCAACAGGTCTTTTTTCTCTACGGTTACAAAGCGATCCGCTTGACCGTCTAGGGTTTGTAGGCGCGCATCAAGCACTTTGATGTTATCAATAAATGGGATTTTAAAATGCAATCCCGGGTTATAAATAGCCACTTTATTATCGGCATCGCGTTGTACTTTGCCAAAGCGTAACATGATGCCTCGCGTGCCTTCGGTGACAACCACAATGCTGGAATACACCACAGCAATCATAATAAAAATGATCGGTAATACAAATTTACGCATTAATAAGTTCTCCCTTGACGGTCATTATCTCCTCTTGATTCCACCGGTCTGAGTGTTGTTGCTTGTTCGTGTGGACGAGAAACATTGCTGGAATTGACCGCACTTTGTTGTGTCTCATGTATCTCATTCGCACTCTGGCTATTTGAAGGAATGTGAGAGGCTTTTCCTTTCAATAATTGCTCCAACGGTAGTACGGTTAAATTATTGCCACTACCGCTATCTAGCATCACTTTCGGCGTATTCGCCATCACTTTTTCCATGGATTGAATATACAAGCGCTCGCGGAAAACTTCCGGTGCCGCTTTAAATTCCGCTAAAAGCGGTTGGAAGCGCTCAACTTCCCCTTTAGCATCCAACACGACGCGATCTTTATACGCAGTCGCCTCTTCCAAAATACGCTGAGCATTACCACGCGCAATCGGTTCTTTCTCCCGCGCATAGGCTTCTGCTTCACGAATGTAACGCTGCTCGTCTTCTTGTGCTTTAATCGCATCGTCAAAGGCATCTTTCACCTCTTCCGGTGGACGGGCAGATTGGAAGTTCACATCAATCACTTCTAATCCCATGTTATATGGCTCAATGATCTGATTTAATGCCTTCCAAGTATTTTCACGCACTACTGAACGACCGGTCGTTAAAATATCGTTCATCGTCATATGCCCAATTACGTAACGCAATGCGCTATCTGTCGCTTGATTCAAGCTGTCATTGGCGTTGACGGCACTAAATAAATATTTCGCCGGATCCTGAATACGATACTGCACGGTCATTTCGACTTTGACCATGTTTTCGTCTTGCGTCAGCATCGCACCTTGGGTTTTTAACTCCAATACGCGTTCTACGTTCACCGGAATGACGCGATCGATAAAGGTCGGTTTCCAGTTTAAGCCGGGTTGTTCAATGGAATGAAAATGCCCTAAACGCAAGACAACTCCACGTTCGGCTTCTTTGACCGTATAAAAACCGCTGGCGGCCCATAAAATGACACCTGCCGCAATGGCAATCGGCAACAGCTTACCAACGCCCCCGGAAAAGGCGTTTGACGAATTCGTATTATTTGCACCGCCCTTGCCGCTTAATTTTTTCAATAAATTATTGAAAATATCCTCTAAATCCGGTGGGGATTGTTGATTGTCTTTTTGTGAATTGGAAGAGCGATCCCAATTCGAACGGCCTTCATTTTGGTCGGACGTGTTATTCTCCGATGATTGCCCGTTTTGCTTTGGTTTGCTCCAAGGATCTTGATCCGAACCATTTAACGACATTGTTTTCTCCGTTTGTCAAAAAAATGTTACAAGTCTAAACAAAATCTCATATTAAGTCTAATGATGTCATTTGATTTTATTATGAATTTGAGCTCAGGTAGTTCAATATGACTTCATGATGCTGGGTTGTTTTGAATTTATCAAAAACCTGTTCAATTTTTCCCTGCTCATCAATTAAAAAACTGACGCGATGAATGCCATCAAATGTGCGTCCCATAAATTTTTTCTCACCCCAGACACCAAATTGTTCGGCGACTTCGTGGGTTTCATCCGATAATAGCATGAAATTTAACGCTTTTTTATCGGCAAATTGAGCTAATTTCTGTGGCTTATCCGGACTGATGCCTAAAATAATAAGATTAAATTTATCCAATTCAGCTTTGCTATCACGCAAGCCACAAGCTTGAGTCGTACATCCGGGAGTTAAGGCTTTCGGATAAAAATAAACTAGCACTTTCTTTCCACGAAATTGCGCCAAAGAAACGGGCTCGCCATTTTGATTTAATAATGTAAATAATGGTGCATCATCACCTCTGTTTAATTGCTTTAACACCTAGGTTAACTCCTCTAAAAAATAAAAAAATTGCTTGCAAATTATGGCTATTTTAGCGATCTTAAGCGAACCTTAGCAAGCAACCCTCATCTTTCATACTTAATTAGCATAATAGAATAACAATAATCGGAGGCTTTTATGTCAAATGCGCCTTTACTGCAAGGCAGTATCGTTGCCTTGGTCACACCAATGAATAATCATGGCGAAGTGGATTTTGAAAACTTAAAACAACTGGTTGAATATCACGTTCAAGCCGGTACGGATGCTATCGTTTCTGTGGGAACCACCGGCGAATCAGCGACATTAAGCATTGAAGAAAATGTTAAAGTGATCTTAAAAACAGTTGAATTTGCTGCTGGCCGAATTCCGGTTATTGCAGGCACCGGTGCCAACGCCACAAGCGAAGCTGTGACCATGACGAAATTATTAAATAACAGTGGCATCGTAGGGTGTTTATCCGTCGTGCCTTACTACAACAAACCGACGCAAGAAGGAATGTATCAACACTTCAAAGCCATTGCGGAATGCACGGATATTCCTCAAATTCTTTATAACGTTCCCGGCAGAACCGGCAGCGACTTGCTTCCTGAAACCGTGGGACGATTGTCCGCCATTCCGAATATCATTGGCATCAAAGAAGCAACCGGCGACATTAGCCGAGTGCAAAAGATTAAACAACTTGCCGGAAAAGATTTCTTCGTCTTTAGTGGCGATGACGCTTCCTGTTTAGAAGCCATGAAATTAGGCGCAGAAGGGGTGATTTCCGTTACCTCTAACGTTGCGCCGAAAGCCATGGCTGAAATGTGTCGCTTAGCCCGCCAAGGTCAATTTAGCGAAGCAGAAACCATTAATCAACGTTTAATGCCGTTACACAAAAACCTATTTATTGAATCCAACCCAATTCCGGTGAAATGGGCATGCTATAAACTGGGTCTGATTGCCGATCCAACATTGCGTTTGCCACTTACCCTACTCAGTGAATCTGCCCAACCTGTTGTGTTAGATGCATTAAACTTTGCCGGATTACGCTAAAATATACGCTCAAGGCCGTCATCAGGCCTTGAATGCCTTTATGATTTATCTGTCCAAAACAGACGTTTAACTTTTCAGTTGTCATAATCAAGGATAATTTATGAAAAAATGGCTATTAACGGTTGCCGTGATTTCTACGCTAACCGCCTGCTCTGCAAGCAATGAAAGCAAACAACAAGCTGGAGATACCTACCAAAAATCCAATGTGGATTTGCCTCGCCTTAATCCGCTTGCCAGTGGCGGTGTCAAGTTACCGACTGCCAGCACAGAATATCAATTGCCACAGATTAAAGTGAACAAAGAGGATAAGGTCGATATTCGCCCACCTTCTATTCCTTTAGCCATCATTCATGATTCCATTACACGATTTGATGGCGAACGCGCGCTTATTGCCTATACGTCAGATCAGCAAAAGATTTACAATTTAAAACAAATTGAACGCCTACTCAAAGAGCAAAATATCCAATACACAAGAGAGAATGGAAAACTGCTCACTGATTGGGCTGCCACCGGGCGAAGCGATGATTTGAAAAACACGCAAATTCGCTATCAAATCGAAGAAGTCGATACGGAACAAGCTGCAGCGTTGATGGTTTCTGTTTTGCAAATGAAACGCAATGAGACCATTTACACGCCTTCCATTACAGATAAACAACGGTATGCCTCTGATCGCCTAAATCAACTTATCGGCGAATTAAATGCAGCCTACCAAAAACAACAACAGGATCTGAGTGCATCTACCACTGCGCCTATCGCCTCGCATATCGCAACGGATACCAATGGCAGAACTGCGCTCATTCTGTCCGCACCGTTTGATGCCGCATGGGAAAAATTAGGCGAGACACTCCCAAAACTTGGGTTTGAAATCAAAAAAGACATGAGCGCTCGCGGAATTCGAGAGCTTTATTACAAACCATTATCGCAAAAAGCCTGGCAGCAAATTAGCTCGCAAGCATTACCTAATCTAGGCAAAGGCAGCTATCAAATGCAACTTGCCGCGTTGAATAAACAACAAAGTGCGGTCGTGATTTCAGAAGAAAAAAAATCAGCACTGGCAAATGAGCAAGCGCAAATTATTTATCAATCACTTCAACGTTTACTCAATCAATAACAATCCGCACGTAAAACGTGCGGTTTTTAAATTCCCCTATTAAGCTAAGCGCCTCTACTTCACAAGCTCCTCAAGGGGCTTGTGAAAACTGGCAATCCTGCCTATTTTTTAGTGAATCGTAGCGTGCAACTTGTTGCACGAAATCGTGAATGCCCAAAAGAGTTAAATAACGTTCCGTGCGTGGTTTGGTCGTGCATCAAGATGCACGCGACGCATGAAATCATGAATTACACATCGAGGTTAATTATTCGTGCTAAAGGAGCTTGTGAAAACTGACAATCTTGTCTATTTTTTAGTGAATCGTAGCGTGCAACTTGTTGCACGAAATCGTGAATGCCCAAAAAGGTTAAATAACGTTCTGTGCGTGGTTTGGTCGTGCATCAAGATGCACGCTACGAAATCGTGAATTTACGCATTGAGGTTAATCATTCGTGCAACTTGTTGCACGCTATGACATCGTGAATTACGCATTGAGGTTAATAAACGTCCGCAAAAAGCTGACGATCATATAAAAATGACCGCACTTTTTTGCATTACGGTCAAAAGTGCGGTCAGATTTTCAGACGTTTTTATTGTGTACGGTATCGCAGATTACAATAGCCCCGGTTGACCTAATGCCGGATCCACTTCACGAGCGTTTAACGCATCTTCCACGGTTAAGCCCAAGGCTTTCGCAACGCCTTCACCATACGCCGGATCACACCAATGACAGTTACGAATATGACGATATTTGATGAAATCAGGTGCATCCCCCATCGCGGCAGCCGTATTGTTGAACAATGCTTGTTTTTGCTCTGGATTCATGAGGTTAAATAATGCACGCGGTTGGCTAAAGTAGTCGTCATCATCCTGACGGAAATCCCAGTGCGCCGCATCGCCATTAATACGAAGTGGTGGTTCGGCAAAATCCGGTTGTTGTTGCCATTGATTAAAACTATTCGGTTCATAGTGCGGCAAGCTACCATAGTTACCATCAACACGACCAAAACCATCACGTTGGTTGCTGTGCACCGGGCAACGTGGACGATTTACCGGAATTTGACGGTAGTTCACCCCTAAACGATAACGTTGTGCATCGGCATAGTTGAATAAACGCGCTTGCAACATTTTATCCGGGCTTGCACCAATTCCCGGCACTAAGTTACTCGGTGCAAAGGCAGATTGTTCCACATCAGCAAAGAAGTTTTCCGGATTGCGGTTAAGTTCAAACTCCCCTACTTCAATTAATGGATAGTCTTTTTTCGGCCATATTTTGGTTAAATCGAATGGGTGGTAAGGCACTTTTTCCGCATCGGCTTCAGGCATGATTTGTACGTATAACGTCCATTTCGGGAAATCACCCCGTTCAATCGCTTCATACAGATCGCGTTGATGACTTTCACGGTCATTTGCAATAACGGCAGCGGCTTCTGCATCCGTTAAGTTTTTAATGCCTTGTTGAGTACGGAAGTGGAATTTCACCCAAAAACGTTCGCCTGCTTCGTTCCAGAAACTGTAAGTATGTGAACCGAAACCGTGCATATGGCGATAGCTTGCCGGAATACCGCGATCACTCATGACAATAGTGACTTGGTGCAATGATTCCGGCAATAATGTCCAAAAGTCCCAGTTGTTAGTAGCTGAACGCATATTCGTGCGAGGATCACGTTTTACCGCTTTGTTTAAATCTGGGAATTTACGCGGATCACGTAAGAAGAATACCGGCGTGTTGTTACCCACTAAATCCCAGTTCCCTTCTTCGGTATAGAATTTTAAAGCAAAACCACGAATATCACGTTCCGCATCTGCAGCACCACGTTCACCGGCAACGGTCGTAAAGCGTGCAAACATTTCCGTTTTTTTGCCGACTTCACTGAAAATTTTTGCGCGAGTATATTTAGTAATGTCGTGTGTAACAGTAAAGGTACCAAATGCACCGGAACCTTTCGCGTGCATACGACGCTCCGGAATCACTTCACGCACAAAATCTGCTAATTTTTCATTTAGCCATAAATCTTGTGAGAGTAATGGACCGCGAGGGCCGGCAGTTAAACTGTTTTGGTTATCGGCAACAGGCGCGCCGTTACCCATCGTTAAAGGCGTGCTGGTTAGATGAGAAAAAGGGCATTTAGCACTCATAGAAAACTCCTTAATAAATAGTATTAGCTTAAAGTAAATATCGCCAAGCATAATACAGAAAGGTTTTACCGATTGAAATCTATTAAATCAATTTGAAAACCCTATTTAAAAAAGAATTACGACAGCATAATGCAAATTTGCTATATTCCGCCCAAAATTGACGTTTTTTCATGAACGGTTCAATCGCATTCTAAAGTGCGGTCATTTTTTAGAAAGATTTTACAAACGGAGAGAAAATATGAATCCTTGGCTTTTACTGGGTAGCTCTATCGGCTTGGAAGTCATCGCCACCAATTTGCTGAAATTAAGCGATGGTTTTACCAAACCGCTTCCCACCATAAGTGCGTTATTGATTTATGCCTTATCGTTTTATTTGGTCTCCATCGTCTTCCGTAGCCTGCCTGTCGGCTTGGTCTATGCCGTTTGGTCCGGCGTAGGGATCATTTTGACAGCGATGGTTGCCTACTTTGCCTTTGGACAAAAACTCGATATGCCCGCTATGTTAGGAATTGCCCTGATTATTTCCGGCGTGCTGGTGATTAATCTATTTTCGACAACGAATCACTAATTTTCAGAACATAACGTGATTGCTATCACCTTCAAAGCAAGAAGCGCTCTCATTGTGCCTTCTCATACTCGGATCCGTGCATGAACGGTGCCTCAAACTTGGCAACGGAAAGCGAGATGCCCGCCACTGCTCCGCCCCATTACAATGCCAATTTATGGCATTTCAACATAAAGTGTTGCGTTCATTTTACCCTACCAACACAGAGGTCATACTCAATGAACCGGCAATCAAATGATCATTAAAAAATGCCACTTTTTCATCCGGCTCCCGTAGCGCCATCACATACAAGAGAGGCAAATAGTGATCCGGAGTGGGGACAGAAAGCGCCGCATTTTCACCAAATTGCTCATAATGCACCAATTCATCGTCATTTTGTGTGGTCATTGCGTGATTAATGTGATCACGGAACGCATACGCCCAGTCATAACCTGCACCGATTTGATCAATATGTTCCCAGCTTATTGCTCTCAGATTATGCACAATGTTGCCACTACCGATAATCAACACGCCCTCTTCACGCAAAGCAGCCAATTTTTTTGCCAAATTGAAATGCCACTGTACAGGTTGCAAACGGTTAAGACTCAGTTGCACCACAGGGATATCGGCATCGGGATACAGAAACTTCAACACCGCCCATGCGCCATGATCAAAACCGCGCGTCGGATTCAGCTCCACATTTTCCGGCTGCAATAACGACCGCACTTGCTCCGCCAATTCAGGCGAACCAGGCGCCGGATATTGCACTTGGCTGAGTTCTTCAGGAAAGCCGTAGAAATCGTAAATCATTTTAGGGTGTTCGCCCGATGTCACTTGCAAACGACTGCTATACCAATGCGCCGAAATCATCAAAATCGCTTTGGGTTTGGCAAATTTTTGCGTAATCAGGCTAAGATTTTGGTTGAAAGAATTTTCCTTATCCAACACATTCATAGGGCTACCATGCCCAACAAACAAGACCGGCATTTTTTTCATGATTTTCTCCTCGTTATTTGATGTGGCAAATTGTACAGATAAATGATTAAGCAATAAACTGCGCTTTATGAACAACATTTTTTACTGATAGAAAATAATGAAATATTTTTTGACCTTACGACAAAATAACAATCCGCACGTAAAACATGCGGTTTTTAGGCTCTCCTATAAGGGCCTATACTTCACAAGCTCCTCAAGGGGATTGTGAAAACTGGTAACCTTGTTTATTTTCATATCACTATTTTAATGAATCGTAGCGTGCAATTTGTTGCACGAAATCATGAATACCCGGAAGGGTGAAATAACGTTCCGTGTGTAATTTGGTCGTGCAACAAGTTGCACGCTACGCACAAAATCGTGAAAGAGTGATCAAATTTCAAAGAATTTTTATAAATCTTCCTCAAAACTTTACCGCTTAGCTATCCCCCATAGCAAACAGCTGTATAAATCTATGCCTAAAAATTTGATTTGATGGAATTTTAGATAGCCCTATTCATTGACTACCACCACTTTCCCAAATCCGGCCGCGCTTTGCAAAAAGCGGTGGGCTTCGGAAACTTGTTCCAATGAAAACACGCGTTCAATTAAGATTTTCACATCAAACCGCCGGATATAGTCAAACATCACATCCAGCTTGGCTTGCGACACATTGCCCGAATAAAAGGCGGTGAGATAGCTGTTGTTTTTGAGTTCGATAATTGGATCAAAATCGTTCACGCCCCACACGTTACCAAGCTGCCCGTATTGCAGACGATGCCGTGCTCGTTGATGTGGGAGAAAGAATCACGCAAAGTTGCCGGCCCGACCAATTCTAGAATTTTGTCGTAGCGTTGGTCAGTTTGTATTTTGCCATCGACTTCAGTAATCACTTCGTCAAATCCGACCGCTTGCAAACGGGTAGCTTTGGCAGGATTTCGCGTTGAACCGTGCAGTACGACATGCGGAAACTGTGCTTTGAGCAACTATGCAAAGGCTATGCCCACGCCGCTGCCTGCACCTCGCACCAGCACACGATCTTGCGGCGCGATACGAAGCTGCTGCAATGAACCGAATGCGGTGTAGTAGGTCTCTGGAATTGCGGCAAGGGTTGTCCAATCCAAATCGGTATGAACGGGGTAAATTTGCTCGTTGGGCAGCAACACATATTCGGCGTAGCTGCCATCAAAGGCGCGCCCCATTTCGCCCATAATAGAGACGACCTTTTGTCCGACCGCCAGCGCGGGCGTGGAACTTTGCGCCACTTCGCCTACACATTCAATGCCCAAAATGCGCGGGAATTGGACAGACGGCGATTTGCCTTCGCGCGTGAAAATCTCAGAATGGTTGATGCCGAAGCCTTTGATTTTTACCAGTGACCAACCCTCTTTGATATCAGGTGTTGGCACGTCTTGATAAATCAGTTGTTCCGGGCCGCAGGCTTGGTAGATTTTTACAGCTTTCATAATATCTCCCTAAGAATCTGATGCTTTCAGGTAGCCTACTGCTAATTTTACTTTCCTAACAACCCATTTTTCTCTAAATAATCCCTCGCTACGCTTTCCGCGCTTTCGCCTTGCACTTTCACGCGGTAGTTCATCTCGCTCATTTCCTCTTCGCTAATTTTTCCCGCCAGTCGGTTAAGTGCGGTCACAATTTGAGGATTTTTTTCGGCAAATTCCGCTTTCATCAGTGGCGCGCCCTGATAGGCTGGAAACAGAGAAATATCATCTTTCAGTAGGCGCAATTGATATTGTTTCAACTCAGCATCGGTAGAAAAGGCTTCCACTAGGTCGATTTTGTCATTCAGCAGCGCCGTATAGCGCAGGGCAGGTTCTAGGCTAACAATATGTTTTAGCGTGATACCGGCAGCCTGCATGCCTTTATAGCCGTCCGCTCGGTCGATAAATTCCAGTGAGAAACCTGCTCGGATATCGGGTGCTACCTGCTTCAAGTCGCTGATTGTCTTCAGTTGGTGCGATGCACCGTAGCTTTCTTTGACTGCCAACGCGTAAGTGTTCTGATAAGACATCGGTGGTAGAAACTCTAACTGATATTGTTCCGCCAATAATTGTTTGCCCCGTTGATAGGTTTCATCTGGCGACAAATGGCGGTTTTTCTGTTCAGGTGGTACTTGTACTAAGGCTTCCAGCACGGTGCCGGTGAATTCAGGATAAATGTCGATTTCGCCACTATTCAGTGCGTTAAACAGGAAAGTGGTTTTGCCGAAATTAGGTTTGACTGTGACTTTCACATTCGGATTTTCACGTTCAATCAAGAATTTATACATATTAATCAGAATATCCGGCTCGCTACCCATTTTGCCGGCAACCACCACGTTTTTTGTGGCAGGCGTAAATGAAATCTGCGACAGACCGAGTGCGCCGAAGCCCACAGTCAATGCAAGAACAATCGGCAACTTGCGTCGCGATTTCTGCAACAGCCCGATAATGCCGCTTACGCCGACAGCCAGTAACGCGGAGAGCAAT
This sequence comes from Aggregatibacter valvarum, assembly GCF_980468985.1. Lineage (NCBI taxonomy): Bacteria > Pseudomonadati > Pseudomonadota > Gammaproteobacteria > Pasteurellales > Pasteurellaceae > Aggregatibacter > Aggregatibacter valvarum. The sequence continues at coordinate 1,105,478 of NZ_OZ413141.1, forward strand.
GCGCCGGTAAACGTCATCGTCATGTTGTTTCGGTCGATGCCGAGCAGAATCAGGTTGCCCAAGCCGCCTGCACCGATTAACGCTGCCAGTGTTGCCGTGCCGACAATAAGCACTGCCGCTGTGCGGATGCCCGAAATCATGGCTGGTAATGCCATCGGTAGCTCAATCCGCCATAGCGACTGCCAACGTGACAGGCCGAATGCGGTGTACGCATCTTGAATCGATTGGTCGATTTGGGTCAGCCCCAAATAGGTATTTTGAAAAATCGGCAACAGCGCGTATAGCGTGAGCGCAATCAAGACGGGCGGTGATCCAATGCCGACAAATGGAATCAGCAAACCCAGCAGTGCCAAAGACGGGATGGTTTGCAATATATTGGTGAACTGCAATACCGCTTCCGCTGCCCGCTGTCTGCGCGCAAACAACACGGCGGTAGGCACCGCAATCGCCACTGCCGCGAGCAAAGCCAGTCCGGAAAGCCATAAATGCGTAAGCAGCATTTGCCAAAGTTCTGCCGAGGTAACGTTTAGGGATGAGAACATAGTTTTAAATTTTATAGTTAGTATGTTGAATAATAGATGTTTATGTTTGCTTTACAGCAAGGTGTTAGCGCCTTGAAAGAGGTTTCAGACGGCCTTCACCATCATAACACCGCCCTTCTTACAGCTTCCTGTCCCTGTTTATCCAACCGTAAGAATTGGTGGATGATGCGTTGGGCATCGGGTGCGTCGGCGGTGGAAAACAGCGATTGCACGTAATCGTTTGCCGGCTGCTTTTTGATTTCTTCAGGTGTGCCGATTTGTACCAGTTTGCCGTTATGCATTACACCGATACGGCAAGCGAGTTTGGCGGCTTCCTGCATATCATGGGTAACGAAAACGATAGTGGTGCCAAATTTTTGGTGAATCATAGCAATCTGGTCTTGCAGCACGGTGCGCACCAACGGGTCGAGCGCGGAAAACGGTTCATCCATCAGCAGTACTTGGGGCTTGGCGGCAATGGCGCGCAAAATGCCGATGCGCTGCTGTTCACCGCCGGAAAGTTCATGCGGATAGCGGTCTCGGTAGTGCGCAGGGTCAAGTTCCACCAACTCCAATAATTCATTCACACGCGTTTTGCGTTCGGCTTTCGGCCAGCCCAGTACGTCGGGCATGAGCGCGATGTTTTCTGCCACAGTCATCGTGGGAAAAAGCGCGATTTGCTGCAATACATAGCCGATTTGGTGGCGCAGCTGACGGATGTCGTAGTCTTTAATCCGTTTGCCGTGCAGATAAACGTTGCCATCGGTCGGTTCAATTAGCGCGTTAATCATGCGTAAAGTAGTGGATTTTCCGCTGCCCGAACCGCCCACCAACACGAAAAATTCACCCTCATAAATAGTCAAATCCAAATCGCGCACAGCATATTTGCCATCATACTGCTTGCCTACGCCACGAAATTCAATAAACGGGACAAGATTATTTTGCATATTGTGCCCTTACTACGTCTTCAAAATTAAGCGGTGCGCATCCCAACAACTGTGGTAGGACGTCTGAAACGGCGGCAAGTTCGCCTTTGGCAATGGCAGTGTAGGTAGAAACCCACGCTTCAATCTGCCAATCGGGCGTGTCAGGGTACGCGGATTTGCGGCTGGCGAAGGCTTCTTCTAGGGTTTCGTTGTGGTAGCGGTGCGGTTTGCCGGTGATTTCGGTTAAGACGGCGGCTATTTCAGCAAAACTTAATGATTGGGAACCTGTCAGCGTGTAGGTCTGATTGTCGTGGCGGTGGTTGCCGCACGCGATGTCGGCGATGACGTTTGCCGCTGCTTGGGCGACATCGCGCTGCGAAACGCAGGTAACGCGCCCGTCGTCAGCAGGGCCTGCGATGATGCCGTCTGCGTTGGCAATCGTTGCCATCATCTCGCTGTAAAAATTGTCGCGCAGAAAGGTGTAGCGCATATTCGTTTGCCGGATTACATTTTCGGTAACCGCATGAGTGCGCGCCAGCGTGAAGGTGCTGTCCAACGCCGCCTGCGCAAAAGAGAGATAGACCATGTGTTTCACGCCCGCTTCCGAAGCAGACTGCACCAAAGTCAAATGCTCCTGCTCGCGTGTTGGGCTTTCGGCGGCAGACACCATAAACAGCACATCCACCCCGTTTAACCCCTGCTTGGCAAGCTCCCAATCGCCATAGGCAAACCGCCGCGCCTCGCAGTTTGGTAGTTCGGGGGCTTTGGCGGGGTTACGCAGTGGCAGAATTAGCGGCAGTCCGCGTGAATTGAGGTGCCGGGCGACCATGCCGCCGATGTTGCCGCTGGCGCCGGTGATGGCGATGTTCATGAGGAACTCCTTGGGGAACTGTGTAGATATAAGATAAGGGTAGCTGAAAAAGTAGCTTTAGGGTAGTAGGAAGTTTGTATTCAGGTAAAGCAACGCTCAATTGGCCACTTTCTATCAATAGCACAGCATCACCGGAAAGTAACAGTGCCAACCCCATGTCGGCGCAGACCTATTCTCGTGTCTCCAACGAGGAATCATGACCACATGGGGCATTTCCTGCAGTTGATTAAAATAAAAAATTCGGTATTTATCTGAATTTAATTCCTAGATAGATCGTGGTAGAACGATTTTTGAATAACAAATACAAAAGTGCGGTCAAATTCCAACGTGTTTTTGCCATCTATCTTTAATACTCATCTATTTAATATCCCCCTTCGGTGCATGCCCGAAATACCGTTTATATTCACGGCTGAATTGGCTAGGTGATTCGTAGCCGACTTGGTAAGCGGCTTCAGTAATGCCTCGCCCTTCTTGTGCGATCAGTCGTCTGGCTTCCATCAAACGTAAGGATTTTTGGTATTGCAGCGGTGAAAGGCTGGTTATCCTCTTGAAATGACTATGAAATCCAGATAATGACATACCACTTAAATTTGCCAAGGTTTCCACGGTGATGGTTTCACTGAAATGCTGTTGCAGATAATGGGTGGCTTGGGCTATTTTTTTGGTGTGCGATCCATTGCTTACCATAGCTTTAAATTTGCCACCTTGCTCGCCTGTAAGGAGCCGATAATAAATTTCTTGTTGGATAAGCGGTGCAAGAAACCCAATATCTTTTGGATTTTCGTGCAAGAATAATAAGCGTTCAACAGCATTTTTGAGAGATTCATCCAAATGCCATTGTGCAAAACCTTCGTCGCCCTGTTGAACATCATCTGCAAGGTTTGGATTTGCTAATAAAATCTTGCTAACGCTTTCAATATCAATTTTCATCGACATCACTAAAAACGGCTTTTGCGGCTCTGCATATTTAATCTCGCCACGCATCGGTATGTTTACTGGGCAAAACATAAAATGTTGATTATCAAATCGGTAGCATTGTTCGCCTAGCTGCACTTCACGTTCTCCGCTTAACACGATGCAAATGCTCGGCTCTTGAATAATACCTTCGTAACAAAATGGTTGATCTGAATGGCGAAGAAATAAGCCTTTAATCGGTGATGAATAGAGTTCGTTATGTGGAATAACTTTTAATAAGCGTTCTATCGTTTCAGTTGAGAACATAATTTTGTAGGAATAGGCAAATAATTTGGATGAATCATATAACACTTCATATTGCCGTTCAATATAATGAACTCACTTTCAACGGCAGTACGCCAAAACATTTAACCAATATTGAATTGAGGACAATATCATGAAAATTTTCTACAAAACCTCAGCAACAGCAATCGGCGGTCGTGATGGCCATACACAAGTAGATGACGGTTCAATTGGCTTTGATTTGGTTTCATTTCAAAATGACGGCACCGGAGCTGATGAAAAACACCAACGCGCCGAGTATGGCAAGCACCGCCGCACCAACGAAAAACGGCCGCATGGGGTGGGTGAAAAACTTATTCATGGTTTGGCTTAATTCTGCATGAAGATGCTTTCGAATATGGATTTATTGGGCGGACAGGGTTGTATCTTGTATTGAAGAAGCAAGCCGAAGGTTTGTCAGATACTCAAATGCCCGTATCATTCATATTATTGATATTATTGTTTGAATTGTATTATTTTCAATAATAATAAATAACCCTAAACCAATATAAATAACAGCCATTATCCAACGACTAAACTTCTCTATAATTTCACCAACACCTGAAATATTAGCCAATCTTTGTGCTGTATATACTAAAACAAAAATCAATATTAAAAATACAAGAAGAGTAACTAATAAGTCGACAAGATCTAAAGTCACAAAGTAAGGAACAAAAAGTCCAATATTATCTGCACCACAACTAGCAACTGTAACCAAAGCAACAATACCGACTAATTTTGACAACCCTTTTTCATCCAATTCTTTTTTAGCTCTTTTTTCGCCCTCACAATCGTCGTAAATAGCAACTTTAATACCTAAGTAAATCGGTATTAAACCTAATAAACCCAACACCCATTTTTCCGGAACATAATTCAAAACAAAAGCTAGAAATAAACTAACTAATATTAAAATTACAGAACCTAAATATTGTCCGATATAAATATCTCGATATTCTTTTCTAGTATTTGCTCTAGCAAAAAATATTAATAGTATTACCAACAAATCTACTGCTGTAGCAATATATAAAACAGCAGCAGTAATCACAGTCGAAAACATAAAGCACCTTATAATGAATCCCCTGCCCCCTTGGCACCACGGCTTTTTCAAAAACCGAATCGCGTTCGGATAACAGATTCGTATCTTTCGCTAAAGAGGCAAGCCTGCGGCTTGCTTACCCTCTCCCTAGCCCTCTCCCACGGGGAGAGGGAATTGGGCTGTCGAGCCTGAACATTTTCAGGTTTACCTGACATCTGATTCCCAATTCTACGGCTCTCTGATTTTGAGAAACCTGATCCCCTTTCCCCGTGGGAGAGGGTTAGGGAGAGGGCAACGAACCGCAAGGTTTGTCAGAAATTTAAATTCCTATCACTCATAATAATGAATCCCCTGAAACTCTCTTGCCACCACGGCTTCTTCAAAAGCCGAATCGCGTTTGGACAGCGGCGTAGGCAGGGTAATCACGTTTTGCACGTTCATGCCCTTAGTGGAAAGCAGCATAATTTCATGGCTCAGGCGTGCGGCTTCGAAGCGGTCGTGCGTTACCAGCATACACGCCATGCCCTGCCGCTAGATTTTTTCCACCAGCATGGCGACCAAAATATCGCGCAAATCGCGGTCCAAACCGACGAACGGCTCGTCCAGCAAGGCAAGGTCGCAGCCGCACAGCAGCAGGCGCAAAAATGCTACCCGTTTCGCCATGCTGCCGGACAATTCGGTCGGATATTTGTTCAAATCGCCCGCAGTCAGCCCGACTTTCGCCGCCAGCGCGATGATTTCGCCTTCATCGGGTTTGTCCATAAAAATAGCGATATTCTGCATCGCGGTCAAGTTTTCCGGCAGGCGGTTTTCCTGAAACAGAAAACCCGTTTTGCGGAAAGTATTGCGTATCGTGCCCGATTTCGGCGTTTCCAAGCCCGCAATCAAACGCAAAACCGTCGTCTTGCCACAGCCGCTCGGCCCGAACAAAGCTTTCACTTCGCCATGTTGCAGGTTCAAACTGAAATCGTGCACGATGGGGTCACGGAGAATTTCAAAACGCACGTTTTCAAGACAGAGCATCACCTTCTCCACGGCATAAACAAAATTTCCAAAGGCTTGGTAATCAGGTATTCAAACAGTGACACAAACACGATAACCAACACCACATAAGCCATCACCGTCGAAGTCCCCCTGATAGCGCAAGCGTCCTCGCTTGTGCCATTACAATCTATTGTGGTTTCGGAGTTAGCAAAATCCCGAGGCAAGCTCACGAATAAAGTTTACCGGAAAAGTGATATTTGGCGATAAAGTGATTACCTGTTTAAGTTCTTCAATTTTCTTCTAATGACAAAAAAGTGCGGTTATAAAATCAAAAGGATTCTGAACGTTGGCTTTGCCAACGGCTCCCCAGATAGCCCCTCCTTCTGACGCGTAGTTTTATCTATCTAAAAAATAAGCAAATTGAAGTTATTCATGAAAATAGTAAAAATCTGAATCAAACGAAATTGATTTTCAGGCACGCGTTAGGGAACGCGCGCTATCGTGGGGATGTTCGAGTGCGCCGATGCCGCCTTCTTGATAGGCGCGTATCCATCGTCGCAGGTGGGTTCGGGAGATGCCGTAATGATCTGCGGTACGCTGTTGGCTGCGTATATGCAGGAGTGGAGTACGGCTTGGTATTTGAAGTGTAATGTATATTTGCTCATAAAAAACTGCACCTTGTGAGTTGGAGGGGATGTCCAACTTTTGGGGTGCAGTTCAGGGTTTGCTCAGGTTTTCAGACGACCTTCGGATTTGGGCGAACCTTATTCCGTTACCGTTTTACGGATGAGCTTTTCCGCATTGGCGAGTGTGTTTTCCACTTCGGCGAACTCTATTTTACTGCCCGACACCAACGCGCGCGTATCGTTGAATACGACTTGGACTGCGCCGTCGGCTTCGGTAACGAGGACGCGCAACGGCAGTTGCAGGGCGAAGGCGGGATCTTTTTGCATCAGCGGCGTACCGGCTTTGGGCGTGCCGAAAACGATGACTTTCGCGGGCTGCATGTCCAAACCACTTTGTCGCGCTGCGGCTTGGTGGTCGATGACGGCGAACACGGTCATGCCTTTTTCTTTAACGGCGGTTTCCAAACGGCGGACGGTATCGTCGAAGCTGTATTTGCTGACGGCGGTATGGGTTTGATTCATGGCTGAACTTTGTCGGGAATCGGTTTGTCGGGCTGCATCGCCGCTATGTGAAGCGTTGGCGGCTTTAGCAGCGGGCGCGGCATAGGATACGGCTGCAGGAAGGACGAGTGCGGCGGCAGTCAGCGCAGCAGTCAGTAATTTTTTCATAGTTGTTTCTCCAAACGGTTGAATAAAGACATCAATCTAAACGGTTCGGCGGCAAAAAGCAATGCCCGTCAGCAAAAGGGTCGTCTGAAACGGGAGTGGTTTTCAGACGACCCTTTGAGACAAAATCAACGCTGCACGTCAACCGCTTCCAATGCGCGCAGGGCGTAAGTGTAGGCTGCGCCTGCGTTCAGGGCGATAGCGGTTGCCAGCGCGCCGGTGATTTCGCTTTCAGTCGCGCCCGCTTTGGCGGCTGCGGCGGCATGTACGCTGATGCAGCTTTCGCAACGGGTAGTGATGGCGACGGCGATGGCAAAGTATACGCGCACGTTTTCGTTTGCCGCTTTCTCCAACACGTCGCGCGTGCGGGCATCGTTTTTGCCTTCTTGGACGTAGAGTTCGGTAATCGATTTCGGGTTTTGCCACAGGCGGGCGTTGACGGCGTGGAAGCCGTAGATGAGTCTTTGGTTTGCCATGATTTTGCTTTATAAAAAATTTCAGACGACATTATAACAAGATAAGGTCGTCTGAAAGGGAAAGGTCGTCTGAAAACAAGTGTAACCGGTATAACGAAAACGCAGCCGCCTACCGCATCAAATACCCCTACAGCCCAGAACTGCCGACGCCGATCAACACGGTAACCAACATGGAAAACCTGCTTGCGGCAAGCACGGTCAGTGCAATGGCAATCAATTCGTGCGGTTTGTTGGACACGAAATAAGGCGCGATGACGTAAATCAACATGCAACCCGGCGCAGCTTCCATCACGATTTGTGCGCGGCGGCTTAAGGTACGGTTGCGCAAGGCGAAAAAACCAATAAGGCGGGTGGAATACGTTACCGCCAGCATGCCGGCAAACAGCAGGAACGACTACCAAGAGAGCAAATCCTTCATTCTTTCCCCCTGATAGCGCAAGCGTCCTCGCTTGTGCCATTACAATCTATTGTGGTTTCGGAGTTAGCAAAATCCCGAGGCAAGCTCACGAATAAAGTTTACCGGAAAAGTGATATTTGGCGATAAAGTGATTACCTGTTTAAATTCTTCATTTTCTTCTAATGACAAAAAAGTGCGGTCATAAAATCAAAAGGATTCTGAACGTTGGCTTTGCCAACGGCTCACCAGATACCCCCCCCTTCTGACGCGTAGTTTTATCTATCTAAAAAATAAGCAAACTGAAGCTATTCATTAAAATAGTAAAAATCTGAATCAAACGAAATTGATTTTCAGGCACGCGTTAGGAAACGCGCGCTATCGTGGGGAAAAACAATATTGGTTATTTATTCACCAATCACATGATAAAAATGTGATCACGGTCAGAATTTTGTATAGCAAACGATTGCTTGAAATTGCATAATAGAACAAAAAAGGTAGGATTGCCGCCGATATATTCACAATCTCATCAGGAGTCACTATGAAAAATCTTGTTAAACTTTCTCTTGTCGCCCTTTTAACCGCGGCAGCAATTCCCGCCATGGCGGCCAAAACCGAACCTTATACCAATCAAGGTACCAATGCCCGTGAAATGCTCGTGGAACAACCAATCCACTGGATTTCCGTTGAGCAACTGAAAAAAGAATTGGAAGGTAAAGCACCGATCAATGTAAGTTTTGATATTGACGATACCGTGCTATTCAGTAGCCCTTGTTTTTATCACGGACAACAAAAATATTCTCCGGGCAAACATGATTACTTAAAAAACCAAGATTTCTGGAATGAAGTAAATGCGGGTTGTGACCAATATTCTATTCCAAAACAAATTGCTGTGGATTTAATTAATATGCACCAAGCCCGTGGCGACCAAATTTATTTCATCACCGGACGCACTGCCGGCGATAAAGATGGCGTTACCCCAGTATTACAAAAAGCCTTTAATATTAAAGACATGCACCCGGTAGAATTCATGGGTGGGCGTGAGCTTAGCACCAAATACAACAAAACTCCTGGCATTATCAAACACAAAGTTACCATTCACTACGGCGACAGTGACGACGATATTCTTGCTGCCAAAGAAGCCGGCGTTCGCGGCATCCGCCTCATGCGCGCTGCTAACTCCACTTACCAACCAATGCCAACCCTTGGCGGATATGGTGAAGAAGTGTTAATTAACTCAAGCTATTAATTTTTAAAAAACACATAAAAAATTGACCGCACTTTGATCTGCCCCCCAAAAGTTGGACAGGTTAGTTAACTTAAATATTGAGCTCGGTATTGCACCGGGCTCAATCCTTTTAAATCGAGTTTAATTCGTTTTTGGTTGTAATACACTAAATATTCTTCAATTTCAGCCTGTAATTCAGTGATTGAATGATAGCTCCGTGAGTAAAAACACTCTGATTTTAGTATCGCAAAAAAACTTTCAATCACCGCATTATCGTAGCAATTTCCTCGGCGGCTCATACTTTGAACCGCTTTACCCTCCAACATTTTCACCCATTCCGCCGAACCATACAATACGCCTTGGTCGCTATGAATAATCGGGCATTCTGTCGGTTTAAGAATTGTAGCGTGCAACTTGTTGCACGAAATCATGAATGCCCGAAAGGGTTAAATAACGTTCCGTGCGTGATTCGGTCGTGCATCAAGATGCACGCTACGAGGGGTAAATAATCCTCCTATATGTTGAATTTTGGTTGTCAGCCTTGTTCATTATATCGCGAGGATTTTTTTCTGTTCATCGCTTAAGCTATTTGTCTCCATACGCATAGCGTATGGTTTTTATAGCCTGACTTTGCCTGGCTATAATCAAAGGCCGTCTGAAAATTCAGACGGCTTTTTTATAACGAAGTGCGGTTAAATTTTTAGGTGTTTTTTGTGAATTATCCTAAGAACTCAACCACTTGTTTTTAAAACTTCACTGTTTCACCATCTTCTGGAATTGCTACATTTTCAAGCTTATTTGCTTGGACAAATTGGCGTAAATCCTTACGGTAAACAGACATATGATTTACTGCATCCATGTGCACCGTGATAAGTTTTGTATTTGGTAGCATGTTACGAGCATGAGCAACATCTTGTAACCCCATAATAATGCCGTCATTCGGAAAAGCTAAGGTACGCGCATCACCGGTGTTCATAATCATTACATCAGGTTTATAACGATTAATGGCTTTGTTTACTTCGGCAGTCCAAATTGTGTCACCAACTAAGTAAACAGTTGGATGACCTTTCGCTTGGAATATTACGCCCATCGCCTCATCTAAAATCTCAGCCAATTGTGGCACAGCGTACATTTCCGTTGTACCGTGAGAACCACCGGTTTTATTTAAAATAATACCTTCAAACTCCACCGGTTTTTCCAACGATAAACTGGTTATGTTTGTAAAACCTTGTGCTTTGAGTAAGTCGCCATCCCGTTCATGCTGCACAAAAATTTTGATGGATTTAGGTAAAATTTTTTGTGCTACCTCATCCCAATGATCTTCATGTGTATGAGTCAAAATAATGGCATCAACATCTTTGAAAGTATCTTCTGCTTTCATCGGCAATTCCACAAGTGGATTACGCAAATGGCTATTTAATGTCCCTTCAAAGCCTGCATAACGTCCTTTTTCAGCAAGCATCGGGTCAATTAAAAAAGTTTTCCCTGCATAGTTCAGGCGACCAGTAGCATTGCGGATATGTTGGTAGCTATCAGTGTTTTTAGAGGCAAGATCTATGGCGAAAGTATTTGCGCTAATAGCCAATGCTGTAGTGCTAATTAAGGTTTTTAAGTTCATTGTTTTTCCTTTTCTATACGTTATTGAATGAATAAACATATTATAGTGAGAACAAGATTGCGTAAAAATGGATAAAAAATCAATAAACGTAATAATCGGGTCATTTTTGTGTTATGCTCATATCAAAGTAGGAGAATAAAATGAATACACCCACAGTTGCTTTGATTGTGTATGAACAAATGATGCCCATTCATTTTGCGATGGCATATTCCGTTTTTTCTATGTCGGATTTAAACGGCAAGCCGTTATTTGACTGTAAAATCGTTAGCGATTCAGACAACCTGACAAACTCGCTATTTCACATACATTTAGATGGTGGTTTAGAATGGTTAGAAAATGCCGATATTGTTGTGATGACTGGATGGCATGATACTCAAGTGATGCCGAGCGAGGCTTTATTAACAGCGTTGCGGCAAGCATATCAGCGTGGTGCAACAGTGGTGGGTTTATGTTATGGCGCCTATGTGTTAGCGTGCAGTGGCCTACTTAACGGCAAAAAAGCAACCACACATTGGCTAGGTGATAGTGATTTTACTAATCGTTTTCCGCAGGTGAAATGGGATTTAAATCCTATTTATTTGGAACAAGATCGACTGATTACCTCAGCAGGAACAGCCGCTTCAATGGATTGTTGCCTTTCTATTGTCCGTAAATTATATGGCGTGAAAATTGCCAATCATATTGCCCGAATACTGGTTATTCCCCCTCATCGTGAAGGCGGACAAGCACAATTTATTGAACGCCCTATTTCTCGTTCCACACCTAATCATAATATCAATGCGTTGCTTGCTTATTTAAATGAAAATCTGACCGCACTTCATTCGACTAATAGCCTTGCCGAACGTTTGTCAATGAGTCGTAGCACTTTCACCCGACATTTTCGTAAAGCAACCGGAATGTCATTAAATCAATGGTTAATTGAAGCAAGGCTACAACGAGCAAGAGAGCTTTTGGAAAGCACAGATTTATCTATTACTGACATTGCAGAACAAAGTGGATTTCATAGCGATACCGCCTTGCGTCAGCACTTCTTGAAAAAACATAAGATTTCACCAAATCGCTGGCGTAAGCAGTTTCAAATTGAGGATGTTTAGAGCTTTTTATTTTAAAGTGCGGTCAGATCTTGAGGAGATTTTGCGTTTTTAAACCCTATCCGGATCGCCTTTATGCGAGTGGCTAATATTACAATCCTTTAAGATGCTATACCCTGAAAAACACTAAAAAATTCCACCGCACTTTGCTATAATGCGCAGCATTCATTTCATTAAAAATAAGAGAAGAATATGACGGATTTTCCTGCCATTCGTGACCTCAACGAGCAAAATCTCAACGAAATTTTACAGCTTTCACAACATCATCCTTTGGTGATCACGTTTTATGCGCCAAGCCATGCAGATTCTGTGGCGTTTGTGAAAACCTTGGAAAATTATGCCAACCAATACCAAGGGCAATTTGTGTTAGCCAAAGTGAATTGTGAGAAAGAACAAATGGTGGCGGCGCAGTTTCGTATTCAAGCCTTGCCGACCACTTATTTATTCAGAGACGGGCAAGCGTTGGATGCCTTTCAAGGTGCGTTGGATAACACCACCTTGCAACAGCGTTTGAGTGTGATTTTGCCGAAAGAAGAAGAAATTAAATTTAATCAGGCATTGGATTTGCTTGCGGTGGAAAATTATGCGCAGGCATTGCCGTTGTTGAAAGAAGCGTGGGAGTTGTCTGATCAGAAAAACAGTGAGATCGCACTACTCTATGCGGAAACCTATATCGCGATGAAAAAAACTGAGCCTGCGCAACAGATTTTGAACAAGATCCCATTGCAAGATCGTGACAGTCGCTGGCAAGGTTTACAGGCGCAAATTGATTTGTTGATTAAAGCTGCAGATACGCCGGAAATTCAACAATTACAGGAAGAATTTGCGAAACAGCCAACCCATGATCTTGCGTTGAAATTGGCCTTGCAATTACACCAAGCTAACCGCAACGAAGAAGCCTTGGACTTGTTATTTACCATTTTACGTCAAGATTTAGGCGCAGAGGACGGCAAAATTAAGCAGGAATTTTTATCCATCTTGGCCGCCATCGGCAACAACGATCCGGTAACCAATAAATACCGCCGATTGCTCTATTCGTTGTTGTACTGATGGGAAATCTTCTATAATAGCGCTCGCAAATATTACGTTGATAAGGATTGATTATGTCAGATATTAAACACGCACAATTACTCATTTTAGGTTCCGGCCCTGCCGGTTACACTGCGGCTATTTATGCGGCACGCGCCAATTTAAAACCGGTACTCGTCACCGGTTTACAACAAGGTGGACAGCTCACCACTACCAGCGAAATTGAAAACTGGCCGGGAGATTTCGGTGAAACGACCGGCCCGGAATTAATGCAAAGAATGTTGCAACACGCAGAAAAATTTGAGACCGAGATCATCTTCGATCATATTAACCGCGTGGATTTATCTTCCCGCCCATTCAAATTATACGGCGATGCACAAACCTTTAGCTGCGATGCGTTAATTATCGCCACCGGTGCCTCTGCCCGTTATTTAGGCTTGCCTTCCGAAGAAAACTTCAAAGGCCGTGGCGTTTCCGCTTGTGCCACTTGTGACGGTTTCTTCTATCGCAACAAACCGGTTGCCGTCATCGGTGGCGGTAATACGGCCGTGGAAGAAGCACTCTATTTAGCCAACATTGCTTCTGAGGTGCATTTAATCCATCGCCGCGACAGTTTCCGCGCAGAAAAAATTCTTATCGACCGCTTATACAAAAAAGTGGAAGAAGGCAAAATCGTGCTGCATACCAACCGCACTTTAGATGAAGTGTTGGGCGACAACATGGGCGTAACCGGCGTACGTTTGAAAGACGTGCAATCCGCCGCAACGGAAGAGATCGCATTAGACGGCGTCTTCGTGGCCATCGGCCATGCACCGAATACGGAAATTTTCCAAGACCAGCTGGAATTAAACAACGGCTATATCGTGGTGAAATCCGGTTTAGACGGCAATGCAACCGCCACTTCCGTGGAAGGTGTTTTTGCCGCAGGCGATGTGATGGATCACAACTATCGTCAAGCCATTACCTCTGCCGGCACCGGCTGCATGGCGGCATTAGATGCCGAGCGTTATTTGGATGCGCAAAAAGCATAACTGTTCGGTTATCGCACCGAGACAACACATTGTGCAATACAGGGTGGGCAATAACGCCCACCTTCCGTTTTTCTGTTTCTGATAAAACATAACTTATGGATAAATTTCGTCAAAAATATTTGCAACAATGGCTTCGCACACAGCAAAAGCCGATTAAAAAATATTTGAATCTCAACATTCTGCTCGCCACGTTCTCTTCAGTGATTTTAGTGGGGCAGACTTATCTCTTGGCCTCTTTACTGCATAAGCTCATTATTCTGGGCGAACCGGCCACCGGTTTAGCGCCTTACTTTATCGGCTTAGTCGTCGGCTTTGCGCTACGTGCGCTGATTTTGTGGATCCGAGAAAAAATCGGCTTCAAGTGCGGTCAATTATTACGGAATATTATTCGTCAGCAAATTTTGGATAAAATCCATCAAGTTGGCCCGGCAACGATTAACAATAAACCTGCCGGAAGCTGGGCAACCATCATGTTGGAACAGGTGGAAAACTTGCATAATTTCTACGCCCGCTATTTACCGCAACAAGCGCTTTCCGCCATTGTACCAATGATTATTCTGATTGCCGTGTTCCCGTTAAACTGGGCAGCCGGTTTGATTTTAATGGGCACCGCGCCGCTGATCCCTATCTTCATGATTTTGGTCGGCAAAGCGGCGGCAGACAGCAGCCAAAAGAACATGGATACCCTTGCGCGGTTAAGCGGTCAATTCCTCGATCGTCTGCGCGGTTTGGAAACCTTGCGTTTATTCGACCGCACTTCCGAGCAAACCCGCCATATTGAAAACAGCACGGAAGATTTCCGTGAAACTACCATGGATGTGCTAAAAATGGCGTTCCTCTCCTCTGCTGTTCTTGAGTTTTTCACTTCGATTTCTATTGCATTAATGGCAGTGTATTTCGGTTTCAGTTATTTAGGGCAAGTAGAATTCGGTAGTTATGGCATGCCGATTACGCTCTTTATCGGTTTCTTCTGCCTCATTCTTGCACCGGAGTTTTATCAACCATTACGCGACCTCGGCACCTATTATCATGACCGTGCCGCTGGTATCGGTGCGGCAGATGCCATTGTAGATTTCTTGGAAGAAGATTATTTAATCGCCCAAGGCGACAGCAAAGCGGCATTTGAAAGCCAAAGTGCGGTGGAAATTTCAGGTGAAAATGTGGTGGTCTTGTCGCCACAAGGCAAACCGCTAACAGAGGCGCTGAATTTCCATATTCCGGCGCAGAGCCACATCGCGATTGTGGGACAAAGCGGTGCCGGAAAAACCTCGCTGATCAATGCCATTTTGGGCTTTTTACCTTATGAAGGCAGCCTGAAAATCAACGGGCAAGAATTGCGCGATGTCGATTTAGCCCAATGGCGCAAACACATTGCATGGGTCGGACAAAACCCGTTGTTGTTGCAAGGCACGATTAAAGAGAATTTATTATTGGGCGACATTCAAGCTTCTGCGCAAGAAATTGATCAGGCGTTGGCATTAGCGCAAGCGAAAGAATTTACCGACCGTCTCGGCTTAGAGGCAGAAATTAAAGAAGGTGGCATTGGTGTGTCCGTCGGGCAAGCACAACGTTTGGCCGTTGCACGTGCGCTACTACGCAAAGGCAATTTGTTGTTATTAGATGAACCGACTGCCAGCCTTGATGCGCAATCGGAAAATCAGGTATTACAAGCCTTGCAACACATCAGTCGCCAACAAACAACCGTGATGATCACCCACCGCATTGAAGATCTGAAACAATGCGACACCATTTTAGTGATGCGTCACGGACAAATTATTCAGCAGGGGCATTTTGACCAACTGCAACATCAAGGTTTCTTCGCCGAATTATTGGCACAACGACAACAGGATATTAACTAATGCGTGCTTTATTGCCTTTTATTCGTTTATTTAAATTTGCCAAACTGCCATTAATTTTCGGTGGTTTGTTAATGATTCTAGGGCTTGCCTCCAGCATCGGGTTGCTTACCCTTTCGGGCTGGTTCTTGGCGGCAACCGCCATTGCCGGCTTGGGTTCGCTCTTTAACTTTTTCTATCCGTCCGCTAGCGTACGCGGTTTAGCCATCGGGCGCACGGTGGCGCGCTATTTTGAAAAAGTCGTCACTCACGATGCCACTTTCCGCGTGTTAGCCAAATTACGCGTGCAAGTGTTTAGCAAAATTATTCCGTTAAGCCCGAGCGTGCTCAATCGCTATCGTAACAGTGATTTATTAAACCGTTTGGTCGCCGATGTGGATACCTTGGACGGCCTTTATCTTCGCCTGATTGCGCCGTTTATCAGCGCCATTGTGGTGATTACCTTAATTACCCTTGGATTAAGCTTTGTTCATGTGCCGCTCGCACTGTTCCTTGGCCTCACGTTACTGACCTTGTTACTGGTGATCCCAACCATTTTTTACCATCTAGGCAACAAATTCGGCGCAAAATTAACCCAATCCCGCGCGCTTTACCGCACGCAATTTGTGGAATTTATTCAGGCACAAGCAGAACTGTTGTTATTTAACGGAGAAGAAAAACTAAAAGGCAAATTAAGCAAAACCGAACAGCAATGGCAAGCCTATCAACAACAGGAAGCAAATTTATCGGGATTTTCCACCGCACTTTTGTTGTTTGCCAACGGCTTGGTGTTATGTATTGTGATGTGGTTTGCCGCACAAGTGGATTTGGGCAGCGATGAATACCGCACCGCGTTGATTGGCTTGTTTGCCTTTGCCGCCCTCGCCTCCTTTGAAATTTTAATGCCGATCGGCGCTGCATTTTTGCACATCGGGCAAATGGTAGCATCAGCTGAACGGGTGACAGATATTATCGAACAGCAACCACTGGTAGATTTTTCCGGCACGCAACTTATCGACAGCCAAACCCAAGCGCCGTTATTGCAAATTAATCACGTTCATTTCACTTATCCGCAACGCGATAACCCGGCATTAGTGGACTTAAATCTCCATATTCAAGCCGGTGAAAAACTCGCCATTTTAGGAAAAACCGGCAGCGGAAAATCGACACTACTTCAATTATTGGTACGCAATTATGATGCCAACCAAGGAGAAATCTTATTCGCCGGCAAGCGCATTCAAGCCTATAGCGAAAGCAGTTTACGCCAACAATTTTGTTTCTTAACGCAACGCGTGCATGTGTTTAGCGATACGTTGCGTAACAACTTGCAACTGGCTAACCATGCGCCGTTGAGTGATGAAAAAATGGTTGCCGTGCTACAACAAGTGGGCTTAGAAAAATTGGTGAATCAAGAACAAGGATTGGATTTATGGCTGGGAGACGGCGGTCGTCCGTTATCGGGCGGTGAACAACGTCGTTTAGGCTTAGCGCGGGTGCTATTAAATGATGCGCCGATCTTACTCTTAGATGAACCGACAGAAGGCTTGGATCGCGAAACCGAACGCAATATTCTGCAAGCGATTTTGGCTCACAGTGTCGGTAAAACCTTGATTATGGTGACACACCGTTTAACCGCCATTGAGCAGTTTGATCAACTTGTGGTGATCGATAACAGTCGATTAATTGAACAAGGTTCGTACAGCGAATTGATCAATAAAGAAAATGGCTTTTTCAAGCAACTGACACAACGTATTTAAAAGGAAAGGCTGGAAAGGTGGAAACCTTCCCGGCTTAGTCTCGGCACACGAAAATTCTGACTCTGGCTGCTTTCTTCCGAACCTGACCTGGTAAACCAGACTTCATTGCGAGGGACCGAAAAGGTTTCCATTGAATTAACCGCAAGATTTGATAGCGCGATTAAGGCTTCGCATTATGCAATAAGCCCTATTGAATTGCAAATGTTATCTCCGGATCACATCATAACAGCCTGAACTTTAAACAAACGAGGAAAATCATGACCGCACTTAATCAACTTATCGAACTGTTAAAACTGGAAAAAATCGACGATTTACTTTTTCGCGGCGCAAGCCAAGATCTCGGCTTTCGCCAAGTGTTCGGTGGTCAAGTCGTGGCGCAGGCGCTTTCTGCTGCGATTCAAGTCGCCCCTCAAGATCGTTTTTTACATTCTTGCCACGCCTATTTTCTCTCGCCGGGCGACAGTCAATATCCGATTATTTATGATGTCGAAATTTTACGCGAGGGCAGAAATTTCACGGCGATGCGGGTAAAAGCCATTCAACATAAATCACCGATTTGTCACATTACCGCCTCTTTCCAAACCTTGGAACAAGGCTTTGAACACCAAAGCGAAATGCCAAAGGTAGAAGCCCCTGATGCTTTAATGTCAGAAAGCTCGGTCATTCAGCAAATGGCACAAACCATTCCGGAAGCCGTGCGCGATAAATTTACGGCAGAGCGTCCATTTGATATTCGCACCAAATATTTAAATAACCCGTTCCGCGGACATAAACTACCTCCACAACAATATTCTTGGGTACGCACCAATGGCGAAGCACCGACAGACTATCGCATTCAACAATGTCTGCTTGCCTACTTCTCTGATTTTCATTGTATTTTGACCGCACTTCATCCCCATGAAAAAGGCTTTTTACAAAAAGGCATGAAAGTCGCCACCATCGACCATTCTATTTGGTTTCATCGCCCGTTTGATATGAATGATTGGCTGTTATATGCCATTGAAAGTAACAACGCCTATGCCGCTCGTGGCCTTGCGCGTGGTCAATTTTTTGCGGCAGATGGCAGATTAATTGCGACCACCCAACAAGAAGGGTTAATTCGTTACGTTCCGGAAGAACAATAAAAAACGAGGAAAAAAAATGACCGCACTTTATGCCGCTCAAGATTTTTGGCATGCCGTTACCACAGCACTGCAAACCAAAGATCCGTTAGAAAAATGCCGCTTAGTGAATCATCTTTATGATGCGCTATTACCGCAGATTAAATTGACGGAATTATCCGATTTTCCGGAAGTCACGCCACAAATGGATCTTGCCGGTATTCCGCAGAAGCCGCTGCTCGTTGCACCGAAAGATGTGCCGAAACGTTCTTTCGCCACAGAAGAAGGTTATGCCACAACGTTGCACGCTATTGCCCATATTGAATTTAATGCCATTAATTTAGGCTTAGATGCTGCTTGGCGTTTTGGCAGAAATGCACAACAAGAATTAGGCGAAGGTATGGCATTTGTAAAGGATTGGCTACGTGTCGCACGTGAAGAAAGTACCCATTTTTCCTTAGTCAACGCGCATTTGCATACCCTTGGATATCAATATGGCGATTTTGAAGCGCACGCCGGTTTATGGGAAATGGCACAGGCTACCGCGCACGATATTTGGGAACGAATGGCATTAGTACCACGTGTACTGGAAGCGCGCGGACTGGATGCCACACCTGTGTTACAAGAAAAAATTGCACAACGGAAAGACATGGCCGCCGTCAAAATTTTAGATGTGATTTTAACGGATGAGATCGGACACGTTTATATCGGCAATCATTGGTATCACGCGCTTTCCGCCAAACGCGGATTAGATGCTATGAAATGTTTTACCGAACTGCTACATAAATATCGTATTGTAATTTTTAAAGGGGTAATCAATACTGATGCCCGTTTACAAGCCGGGTTCACTCAACATGAATTAGATTGGATTTATGAAGTGGAACAGACATTAAAGTCGTACATTAAGCAGTAAAAAATAAAATGCCCGATAAGAAATATTATCGGGCATTTTTTTAGAATCGAACGCCAGTGCCAACACCCACGCCAACACCGACTTCATTAGAACCGCCACCAACACCGACGGAACAGGCGCTGAGAGTCCAAACAATAAATAATGTCATGATAATTTTTTTTCATTTAGTCCTCTTTTTTCACTTGTTCAATATTCTGGTATAGCCGATAAATCCCGATAAGATCGCGCTTGGCGATAGATTTAAAGGGCAACAATAAATAGTAAATACAACGATAATGTTCTACGGATGCCAACATATCCAGCCACTCCTGTGGCTCGCAACATTCACGGTATTTTCGCATAACATCGCAAATGATCTCATCGGACAATTCATCTTCACGACATAAATTATAGATAAACAGCAACAAATCACGCGCTTTTTGCTTACTTAAAGCCCGCTTGGTCGCATTCACTTCAAAATCAATAAACAACACTTGACCATCACGCCATAGAATATCGCGAATTGCCGGACGTCCGTGCACCAACCCTTGTTGATGCAAAGTCGCCAATGCCACCGCCGCATCTAATAAAATAGCGCGTTTTTGTTGTTCGGAAAGATGAAGCCCCATCCAATAGGCCACACTGTTTCCGCCGTCCTCCAACACTAAGAAATCCTCACCAAACATTTCAAGGTGCGGCACCGGCGCTTGATGTTCCTCAAGATATTGCAAACTTTGAATTTCGTTTTTAAAGGCTTGTTTCGGTTTTGGTTTCAAAAAATGCCACACACCGTGTAATTGTTCCGGTTGTTTCAACCAAAAATCTTTATCGTTATAAGTAAAATGATATACGCGCTCACCTTTATGCTCGGCAAGCACTTGCTGAACATATTCCTCAAAAGGCAATGCAGATAATTGCGACATATTTTCGTTCCTCACAAACATAAAGTGCGGTCAAAATTAACCGCACTTTTATTTTTTAGCTTGTCATCCAAAGCGCGTTACAACGCTTTTAAGATGTCATCCACACGTTCTTTCGCATCACCAAACAGCATTTGGGTGTTTTCTTTGAAGAACAATGGATTTTGTACGCCGGCGTAACCGGTATTCATAGAACGTTTGAATACCACCACGTTAGCCGCTTTCCACACTTCCAATACCGGCATGCCGGCGATTGGGCTGTGCGGATCGTCCATTGCCGCAGGGTTGACGGTGTCATTCGCGCCGATAACTAAGACGGTGTCGGTGTCAGCGAAATCATCATTGATTTCATCCATTTCCAACACAATATCGTAAGGTACTTTGGCTTCCGCCAATAACACGTTCATGTGGCCCGGCAAACGTCCGGCAACCGGGTGGATACCGAAACGCACGTTCACGCCGCGTTCGCGTAATTTTTGAGTGATTTCTGCCACCGGATATTGCGCTTGTGCCACTGCCATGCCGTATCCCGGGGTGATGATCACAGAGCTGGAATTTTTCAACAATTCCGCTACTTCTTCTGCGGTGGTTTCACGGTGTTCACCTTGTTCGGTCTCGGAAGACACTTGAACATCATTACCAAAACCACCGGCAATAACGCTGATGAAAGAGCGGTTCATCGCTTTACACATGATGTAAGACAAGATCGCACCGGAAGAGCCAACAAGCGCACCGGTCACGATTAACAAGTCATTGCTAAGCATGAAACCTGCCGCCGCAGCCGCCCAACCGGAATAGGAGTTCAACATAGACACTACCACCGGCATGTCTGCACCACCGATAGAGGCCACTAAATGCCAACCAAATGCAAGGGCAATCACAGTCATGATTAATACCGGGAAGATATTTTCCGGCTCACTTAAGAACGCCACCATTAACAAGGCGGAAACGATAAGCGCGGCTAAGTTTAATTTATGACGGTGTGGCAACATTAAGGCTTTGGAATTGATTTTTCCGCTTAATTTACCGAATGCCACCACGGAGCCGGTGAAGGTCACCGCACCGATGAAGATCCCTAAAAATACTTCCACGTTATGCACGCTGGCAAGCGCAGCTTGTTCTGCAAGGAATTTCGCTTGTTCTACGTCATTTAAACCGCTCGGCATGGTTGGGATATCATGCAAACCGTAGCTGTTATAGCCCACCAATACGGCAGCTAAACCGACGAAACTGTGCAAGATCGCCACCAATTCCGGCATTTCTGTCATTTCGACTTTTAATGCACGTTGAATACCAATCGCGCCACCAATCACCATCGCAATGATGATCCACAATGTGCCTTCGGATTTTGGTCCGAAAATAGTGGCGATGAGCGCAATCCCCATCCCGATAATGCCGTACCAGCACCCTGCTTTCGCCGTTTCGTGTTTAGAAAGACCGGCTAAGCTCATAATGAAGAGCAACGCTGCCACAATATATGCAGCTTGTACAAAACCTTCTGACATGATTTTCTCCTTAGCCTTTTCTAAACATGGAAAGCATACGTTGAGTGACGCGGAAGCCACCAAAAATGTTGATGCTTGCCACTAAAATCGCAATAAACGCCAACACACTAATGAAGAAATGACCTTGTGAAATTTGCAATAACGCCCCCACGATGATAATCCCTGAAATCGCATTGGTTACCGCCATCAATGGGGTATGTAGCGCATGGCTCACATTCCAAACCACATAGTAACCCACGACACAAGCCAAGACGAACACGGTGAAGTGAGAAAGGAAAGCCGCCGGTGCAATAGACGTGAGCCATAAGAAAAGCACACCCACTGCCGCCATAATGCCGTATTTTTTACGCGGATCCGTTGGTTTTTCCTCTTCTTTTTTGACCGCACTTGCCGCTTTCACTTGTTGTTGCGGTTGCGCAGACACTTGAATTGGTGGTGCCGGCCATGTCACTTCGCCATCACGAATGACTGTTACGCCACGCAATACCACATCGTTGAAATTGATGTCAATTTGACCGTCTTTGTTTTTGCAAAGCAATTTCAACAAGTTAACCAGGTTGGTACCGTAAAGTTGGGAAGATTGCGTTGGTAAACGGCTTGGTAAATCGGTGTAACCAATGATTTTCACTTGATTATCGGTGACCACCACTTCGCCGGCTTTACTCAATTCACAGTTACCGCCGGTTGCTGCCGCCAAATCGACGATCACGCTACCCGGTTTCATGGACTCCACCATTTCTTTGGTGATTAAGCGCGGTGCCGGTCTGCCCGGAATTAATGCGGTGGTAATAATAATGTCCACTTCTTTTGCTTGTTCTGCATAAAGGGCAAGTGCGCGACGATTGAATTCCTCGGACATCACTTTCGCATAACCATCGCCACTGCCGCCTTCTTCTTTGAAATCGATTTCAAGGAAGCTGGCTCCCATACTTTCTACTTGTTCTTTTACTTCCAGACGGGAGTCAAAGGCACGTACGATAGCACCAAGGCTGTTTGCTGCACCAATCGCGGCAAGACCGGCAACACCCGCACCAATCACCAACACTTTTGCCGGCGGTACTTTACCTGCTGCGGTAATTTGTCCGGTGAAGAAACTGCCAAATTCATGTGCGGCTTCCACCACAGCACGATAACCGGCAATATTTGCCATTGAACTTAATGCATCCAATGCTTGCGCACGTGAAATACGCGGCACGGCATCCATCGCCAACACATTGATTTTTTTCGCTGACAGTTTTTCCATGAGCTGCGGATTTTGCGCAGGCCAGATAAAGCTGACTAAGGTTGCCCCTTCTTTAATTAAAGCGATTTCATCATCAGTCGGCGCGTTGACTTTAAAAATAATGTCCGCTTGCCAAACCTGTGCGGCATCACCGACTTTCGCACCGGCAGCTACAAATGCCTGATCTTCAAAACTGGCTTTGAAACCCGCATCATGTTCAACAATTACGTCGAAACCGAGCTTCAAAATTTGCTGAACCGTTTTCGGCGTTGCCGCCACACGACTTTCATTATCAAGCCGTTCTCTAGGTACACCAATTAACATAATGATTCCCTTTGATTGGTTAAGATTTAGGTAACAAACTTACCCGCCCGAAATGACCCCTCTCGGCAGTCAAATTAGCCCTCACTCTACCATTGTTCCCTCAAAAATTAAAAAAATTTTTCGGCTTTTTATTCAATATGTGATCCCTATTACACTTTACACAAGGCTATAAAAACATTAGAAATTCATTCCATCCTTTGCTATCTTAGCGTGCGAATCTTTTGGCTACCGCTTCACACTCGGTCAGTTAAAAAACACGGAAAAACTTAACCGCACTTTGATGCTCAAGATCAAATACAATGCAATTACCCCCTCTACAATTAGCCACCTTAATCCGCCGTTACAAACGTTTCTTAACCGATGTACAACTGCCGAACGGCGACATCACCACGCTACACTGTGCCAACACCGGTGCCATGATCGGCTGTGGTGCAGAAGGCGACACCGTCTGGTATTCCACCTCCGACAGCGCCACACGAAAATACCCAAGCTCATGGGAATTAACGCAATTAGCAAATGGTAATCTGGTTTGCATTAACACGCACCGTTCTAATCAGCTCACCTTGGATGCTTTACAGAAAAAACAAATTCTCGAACTGGCTATGTATGATGAAATTCACCCGGAAGTAAAATACGGCGAAGAAAACAGCCGTATTGATTTTCTGTTGAAAGGTAACGATCTGCCCGATTGCTATGTGGAAGTGAAATCCATTACCTATGTGGATAACAACAAAAAACTCGGTATGTTTCCTGATGCCGTCACGACACGCGGACAAAAACACTTGCGCGAACTGATCGCCATGAAAAAACAAGGTCATCGCGCAGTGATTTTCTTCTGTGGGTTACACGATGGCTTCGATCATTTCCAAATCGCGAAACACATTGATCCGAAATATCACGAACTCTTTCTCCATGCGCTCAATGAAGGGGTTGAGGCTTACGCCTATGCAGCTGAATTTGAAAAAACGCAGGGAATTCCGACCGCACTTCATCTCACAAAAGTCGTACCACTTCAGCTAAATGGGATTTAATTGAATTATCTGAGAATTATTTTCATTAAAGTGCTTGACATTAATTTTGAGAATAATTATCATTTAATCATTCAAACAACAATAGATAATCACTCCAACTTCAACGCCTCATCCCCCACAAGAGGCGTTTTTTTTTCGCCTGAAATCTGCCCTTTCCCTTAAAAATAATTCAAATTTAGCGAATAATCTCTATAATGTAGCCTTTCGGTAAATTGAATAACATTAGGAAAAGACATGACTGATATGAATACCGTTCTCGCAGAACTAAAACGCGGCGTAGATGAAATTCTTTCTGAACAGGATTTAATTGAAAAACTTAAAGAAAATCGCCCATTGCGCGTGAAACTCGGCGCAGACCCAACCGCACCGGATATTCATTTAGGTCACACTGTGGTATTAAACAAATTACGTCAATTCCAACAATTAGGCCACGAAGTTTATTTCTTAATCGGTGACTTCACCGGCATGGTAGGTGACCCATCCGGCAAAAATGCTACCCGTCCACCGCTTAGCCGCGAAGATGTGTTATGCAATGCGGAAACCTACAAACAACAAATTTACAAAATTCTCGATCCGCAAAAAACCCGCATCGTATTCAACTCTGAATGGTTGGGTAAATTAGGCACCGAAGGCATGATTCGTTTAGCGAGCAACTACACTGTTGCCCGAATGTTGGAACGTGATGATTTCAAAAAACGTTTCTCTAACAATCAACCGATTGCGATTCATGAATTTATTTACCCGCTCTTGCAAGGTCATGATTCTGTTGCGTTGGAAGCCGATGTTGAGTTAGGCGGAACCGATCAAAAATTCAACTTATTAGTGGGTCGCGAATTACAAAAATCTGCCGGTCAAAAACCACAAGTGGCGATTACCCTGCCGTTATTAGTGGGCTTGGATGGCGAGAAAAAAATGTCCAAATCTCTCGGCAACTATATCGGTGTCACCGAAGCGCCAAGCGAAATGTTCGGCAAAATCATGTCCATTTCCGATGACTTAATGTGGGATTGGTATAACCTGCTTTCTTTCCGTCCATTAGCTGAAATCGCCCAATTGAAAGCAGATGTGGCAAACGGCAAAAATCCACGGGATGTAAAAATATTATTGGCAAAAGAAATCATTGCCCGTTTCCATGATGACGCGGCGGCAGAAGCGGCTGAACAAGAGTTTATCAACCGCTTCCAAAAAGGCGCGATGCCGGATGACATGCCTGAATTTACCTTGGAAGGCGAAATCGGGCTTGCCAACTTGTTAAAAGAAGCCGGTTTAGTGGCTTCGACTTCCGAAGCCAACCGCATGGTACAGCAAGGCGGCGTGAAAATTGACGGTGAAAAAGTGGAAGATGCTAAACTTGTTATCCGTGCCTCAACTGCGGTTTACCAAGTGGGTAAACGCAAGTTCGCCAAAGTTACGGTGAAATAAAAACATCACAAAAATGAACCGCACTTATGTCATCATAAAGTGCGGTTATTTTTATCTGCGTTTTTTAGGGTTAACACAAGGAGCAGAATATGCATCAAAAGATCTGGGTATTAGGTGATGCCGTAGTGGATTTAATCCCCGACGGAGAAAATCATTACTTGCGCTGTGCCGGCGGTGCACCGGCAAACGTGGCGGTAGGCATCGCCCGTTTAGGTGGTGAAAGTGCGTTTATCGGTCGCGTGGGCAAAGATCCCTTGGGCGAATTTATGCAACAAACCCTGCAACAGGAAAACGTACAAACCAGCCATATGATTCTTGATCCGCAACAGCGTACTTCTACGGTTATCGTTGGGTTAGATAACGGCGAACGGAGCTTTACCTTTATGGTGAATCCCAGTGCCGACCAATTTTTACAAGTGGCGGATTTACCGAATTTCCAACCAAACGAATGGCTACATTGTTGCTCCATTGCTTTAATCAATAACCCTTCGCGCGAAACCACTTTTGAAGCGATTCGCCGCATTAAAGCCGCGGGCGGATTCTTCTCTTTTGATCCCAATTTGCGCGAATCCCTTTGGGCAAGTTTTGACGACATGAAGCAAACCGTCATGCAAGCGGTGACATTGGCAGACGTATTGAAATTTTCAGAAGAAGAATTAACGCTGCTCACCGACACCCAAACCTTAGACGACGCGTTTGAAAAAATCACCGCACTTTATCCGGAAAAATTAATCATTGTGACCTTGGGCAAAGACGGTGCACGCTATCATTTAGACGGTAAACAAGATGTGGTTGCCGGCAAAGCCTTAAAACCGGTTGACACCACAGGTGCAGGCGATGCCTTTGTCGGCGGTCTTCTTGCCGGGCTTTCACAGCATGCAAATTGGAAAGAAATTTCTGTGCTTGAGCAAATTCTCCGTCAGGCTAACGCTTGTGGCGCATTAGCTACCACGGCAAAAGGCGCGATGTCTGCCTTGCCAAATAAGGCGCAACTGGCAGCATTTTGTGACAACGTCGCACTGTAACAAATATCTTCACGATGCGATATTTTCTGTGTTTTTTCTGTGTTATTCTCCCCCTCGCTTTGCAAGCGCGCATGGCAGATTGTTTTGTGGTGGGGATTAGCGACGGCGACACGTTCACCTGTTTAACGGCGAATCTCAAACCCATTAAAGTGCGGTTAGCCGAAATCGATGCACCAGAAAAAGCACAGCCTTTCGGGAAAAAATCCCGCCAAATGCTGGGTTCACTGATTCACAAACGCCATGTCACCTTGGCAATTCAAGGCTACGACCGCTATCAGCGCACCTTGGCAACGGTGTATGATAGACAAGGGCAAAACATTAATTTAATCATGGTGCAACAAGGCATGGCGTGGGCCTATCGGCAATATTTACAGGATGTTGCCTATTTACAGGCGGAACAAACCGCAAGAGAACATCGACGCGGTTTATGGCGCGATCCCTCGCCTATTGAACCCCATTTATGGCGTCAACAACAAAGAAGGTAAAAATGCATTTTGATCCTCTGATATTTCGTCAAGACTTTCCCTACTTCACTCATGACGAGGCAGTGATTTATCTTGATAATGCCGCAACCACTCTCAAACCGCAGTGCTTAATCGAGGCAACGGTTGCCTTTTATCAATCCGCCGGTTCGGTGCATCGCAGTCAATATGACGAAAAACAGACCGCACTTTATGAACAGGCTCGTCGCCGAGTTAAACAGCTTATTCATGCCGAAAGCGAACAGGCAGTGATCTGGACATCCGGCACAACGCAAGCCATTAACACGGTGGCAAACGGTTTATTGCCGCATCTCAATGCCGGCGATGAAATCATCATCAGTGAAGCGGATCATCATGCCAATTTCGTCACGTGGCACCAAGTGGCAAAGAAAACCGGTGCAATCATTCATGTCTTGCCAATATTGGATAATTGGCTGATTGACACCAATGCCTTATTGCAAAAACTCAGCCCTCGCACCAAATTAGTGGCATTAAATTTTGCCTCTAATGTCACCGGCACGCTGCAACCTGTTCAACAATTGATCGAATTGATTCGTGCGCACAGTGCTGCACGGGTTTTAGTGGATGCGGCACAAGCCATTAGCCATATCAAAATAGACTTAGCAGAATTAGACGCTGACTTTATTGCCTTTTCCGCCCATAAAATTTACGGGCCGACCGGACTTGGCGTATTAAGCGGAAAATTGGATGCGTTAAATTTATTACAGCCCTTGCAGTACGGCGGCAAGATGATTAGCAAAGTGAGCAAACAACACATCACCTTTGCCGAACTGCCTTATCGCTTGGAAGCCGGTACACCAAATATTGCCGCCGTGATTGGCTTTAACGCCGTGTTAGAATGGTTAAGCCAATGGGAGATTGGCGAAATGGAAGAAAACGCCGTACGCTTGGCAGAAATGACCCGTCAACGTTTATCCTCTTATCAACAATGCAAATTAT
The DNA here is from genome assembly GCF_980468985.1 of Aggregatibacter valvarum. NCBI lineage: Bacteria > Pseudomonadati > Pseudomonadota > Gammaproteobacteria > Pasteurellales > Pasteurellaceae > Aggregatibacter > Aggregatibacter valvarum. The sequence goes on from NZ_OZ413141.1 coordinate 1,133,686, forward strand.
TTAACTCACCGCAACCCAGTTCGGTCGTCAGCTTTGTCTTCGAGGATGTCAACGCGTTTGATTTAGCCACGCTACTTGCCGAACAAAATATCGCGTTACGTGTTGGTGAACATTGCGCACAGCCTTATTTGGCAAGATTAGGACAAGCGGCGACCCTGCGCTTATCTTTCGCCCCTTATAATATCGATTCGGATGTTGAGGCATTTTTTAAGGCTTTAGAGAAAAGTTTAGAATTATTACGATGAACATTGAACAACAATTAATGAACGCCAAAACATGGGAAGAACGCTACCGTTTGATTATTCAAGCCGGCAAAAATCTCCCCATACCAAATGAAAATGAACTCACCCAGATGGACAGCATTCCGGGTTGCGAAGTACAGGTATGGTTTAAATTTACCAAAAAAAACGACCGCACTTTTCACTTTCAGGCCTATAGTGAAGCGCGGATTATGAATGGTTTACTCTGGATTTTATTGCAGTACATTGAAAACAAAAGCGCAGAACAATTGCGCGACTTTGACTTAACCGCCTATTTCACGCAACTTGGCATTGCTCAACGTTTAAGCTCAACCCGCCTGAACGGTTTAAAACACATTGAACAGATTTTGCATCATTTGTAAAAGCGATTTGAGGACAAGATTCTAGGCTAACTTACAAAGTTAGCCTAACGTCACAAATACATTATTTTGGTAGGTCGTCTAAGAGACTGTCTTTTGCCGCAGTGAGGTATTGCAGCATAGACCAAATCGTCAAAATCGCCGCAATATAAAGTAGGATAATGGCAGCGACTTCCATGTAAACGTTATAACGCCACAATAAACCGCCCAAGGCTAACATTTGTGACGTGGTTTTCACTTTGCCTAACCAAGACACCGCCACTTTGCTGCGACTGCCCAATTCCGCCATCCATTCGCGCAAGGCGGAGATAATAATTTCACGGGAAATCACCACAATCGCCGGCAGCGTAATCCAAAAGGTATGGTTGTACTCCACCACTAAAACAAGCCCGGCAACTACCATCACTTTATCCGCTACCGGATCTAAAAATGCACCAAAACGCGTAGTTTGTTTCCATTTGCGAGCGAGATAGCCGTCCAGCCAGTCGGTGACACCGGCGATAAAGAAAATAAAGGTGGTTAAAAAAGGCGCCCAATCAAAAGGAAGATAGAAAGCAATAATGAAGAAAGGAATTAAAATAACTCGAAATATCGTTAAAAAAATGGGGATGTTTAATTTCATAATTCGCGTTCTAGCCGAGGATGAGTTGTGGCTTTATTCTAAATCAGATTGCGCCACTTTTAAATGCCTCCTATGTAAATTTGCGTAAAAAGGAACTAGTTCCAAAACAAATTTAGCGTTAATATTTTTACCCGAAAAAACAACCGCACTTTTCATCCATTTTCCCCTTTTTTGTAGGATATTATCATGTCAAAAAAATCATTAGCCACCGCCTTAGTCCACGCCGGAAGAAAAAAACGCTACACCCAAGGCTCAGTTAACCCGGTTGTGCAACGGGCATCCTCTCTTGTCTTTGATTGCTTAGAAGATAAAAAGCACGCCACCCTTCATCGTGCGAAAGGTGAACTTTTTTATGGTCGCCGAGGCACCTTAACCCATTTTGCGTTACAAGATGCGATGACCGAATTAGAAGGCGGCGCAGGCTGCTATTTATACCCTTGTGGTGCAGCGGCAGTCACGAATAGCATTCTTTCTTTTGTGAAAAACGGGGATCATGTGCTAATGACCGGTGCCGCTTATGAGCCGACACAGGATTTCTGCAATGTCGTATTAAAAAAATTAGGCGTAAGCACGACCTTTTATGATCCGATGTTAGGCGAGAAAATTGCCGATTTAGTCCAACCGAATACAAAGGTTTTATTTCTCGAAGCCCCAAGCTCACTCACCATGGAAGTTCCCGACATTCCGGCAATCGTTTCCGCCGTGCGCAACATCAATCCGAACATCGTTATTATGATAGATAATACTTGGGCGGCCGGTGTGTTGTTCAAAGCGTTAGAACATGGCATTGATATTTCAATTCAGGCAGGCACGAAATATTTAGTAGGTCATTCCGATGTGATGATTGGCACGGCAGTGGCTAATACCCGTTGCTGGGATCAACTACGCGAACACTCTTATCTAATGGGTCAAATGGTGGATGCCGACAGCGCCTATACCACAGCACGCGGATTGCGTACGCTCAATATTCGCTTAAAACAACACGAAGAAAGCAGCATAAAAGTAGCGCAATGGTTGGCACAACAACCGGAAGTGAAAGCAGTGTATCACCCTGCCTTGCCAAGTTGCCCCGGCAATGCTTTTTTTAAACGGGATTTTACCGGTTCAAGCGGATTATTCTCTTTTGAGTTAAAACAAAAATTAACACAACAACAGCTTGAAGCCTTTATGAATCATTTTGAGTTATTCACCATGGCTTATTCTTGGGGCGGCTTTGAATCTTTGATTTTATATAATCAACCGGAGGAAGTTGCTAAAATCCGTCCGAATATTCCGCGAAAATTAGAAGGCACCTTAATTCGTATCCATATTGGCTTAGAAGATGTGGATGATTTAATTGAAGATTTACGCGCAGGATTTAAACGATTAGCACAAAATTAAGGTGACGATTTATTAGACAGCCTTACCTTAAAACTGTGATCTGTGTCAGAAAATGGAGAGAAAAAAGTAAGGTTACTGTTGACACGCTTATTTTTCTTTGCCAAGATCGTGACACTTCAAAAGAAGTAGTCTGAATGATTCATTGATGCTAATTTAATGAAAAAGTTCAAAACTGACCTTAATAACAAATAATTTCTGAAAAGGAATGAAGATTATGAAAAAGACAGTAATCGCATTAGCAATCGCTGCTTTCGCAGCAACCGGCGCAGCAAACGCTGCAACAGTTTATAACCAAGATGGTACTAAAGTTGAACTTGGTGGTTCTGCTCGTATCTTCTTAGGAAAATTAGGCAAAGATCAACGTGGCGACCTCGTGAACGATGGTTCCCGTATTAAAATCAATGCAACTCACACATTAGATAATGGTTTGTCTGCATTCGTAGGCTATGAAACTCGTTTTAAAGAATCTCAGGAAAACCAAAATCAAGAAGAAGGTGCAGATTCTAGTTTTGGAAATATCACCACTAACAAATTATTTGTCGGTTTCGGTTTTGAAAACGTGGGTAAATTAAGTTTTGGTCGTCAAGCCACTACTGCAGATGATGTATTAGGCGATAGCTTGTACTATCGTTCTGGTAAATACAATCCTTTAACTACTGGTGCGGACAAATCTGTTAAATTCCGTTCTGCTGAGTTTGAAGGCTTCAGCTTTGGTGCAGACTATCTGTTCGGTCACGCTAAAAAGATTGATAAAGATAATAACTACAAAAATGGTTATGGTCTAAGTGCATTCTATAACTACGATTTCGCAGAAAAACATAAAGTTGACTTTGCTGTGGGCTACACTGTTGATCAATTAGATTCAGCTACAAGCGCTAAAACAGAACAAAAAAATCATAACTGGTTACTTGCAACTCACTATCAGTTAAATGATTTCTATTTTGGCGCTGCTTATGGTCAAGGTGTAAGCAAACATAGAACCGGATCTGACACAGATAAAGGCAAATACATCTTCTTAGAAAGTAAATATGACTTATCTGATGTTGCAGGTATCCCATCAACTGTTGGTTTACAATGGGTTCGTTTAGGTACTAAATATGATAGTAAAGCTACAGCACAAGATGATGGCAAAACTATTAAAAACCAATACATCGCAATGGCTGACTATAAGTTAAGCAAAAATGTCGTTCCTTACGTACAATATACACGTGCAACTAAAAAATATGAGGATGGTCACCGTACCGGTGAAAACATCTACGGTGCAGGTTTACGTGTACACTTCTAATTTGAGTTAACACTCATTAAAAAGGCCGACATGATGTCGGCTTTTTTTTTAAATAAACTTCGTCTTTTCTCTGTTAAACAGAATCCAAAAATAGCATATAATCGTTTAACAGCGTGACTTTTCAGTTTTGGAGGATGGCAAAATGCAAAAATGGTTTAAACAGAGTTTAGGTTTGGTGTGTCTTTCGTCTTTATTTTTTAGCCAACAGACGGCGGCGGAAGGACGTTTGACCGTGTATTGCACGGTGCAAAATGCGCTGTGTGAAAAAGTGACGACGCAGTTCGGTGAAAAATATGACGTGAAAACCGAATTTGTACATGGCGGCACGGAAACCATTTTTGGCAAGATCAACGCTGAGAAAGACAATCCGCAGGCAGATTTTTGGTATGGCGGCACCATTGAGCCGCATTTCCAGGCGGGCGAATTGGGTTTGTTAGAAGCCTACCGTTCGCCAAAACAAGCGGAAATCTTACCGCAGTTTAAGTCGCTCATGGCAGAAAAAGGCGATTTCACGTCTGCTGTCTATATGCTGGTGTTGGGCTTTGGTGTGAATACACAAAAATTGGCGCAACTAGGATTGCCTGCGCCACAAACCTGGGAAGATTTGCTCAAACCGGAATACAAAGGTGAAATTCAACTGCCGGATCCACGCGCTTCCGGTACGACTTATACGATCATGGCAACCTTGATTCAACTTTGGGGCGAAGAAAAAGCCTTTGATTATTTGAAAAAGCTTAATGAAAATGTCTCGCAATATGTGAAAAGTAATTTGGTGACAGCAAATTTATCCCGTGGTGAAAGTGCGGTGAGTGTGGGTTTTGTGCATGCGTATGCCACGGAAAAAGAAAAAGGTGCGCCGGTGGAAACGGTGATTCCACAAGGCAAAACCGGTTATGCGTTGGGTGGTGCAAGTATTATTAAAGGCGCACGCAACCTCGATAATGCCAAACTTTTTATGGATTTCGTGTTATCCAAAGAGGTGCAGGAAATGCCATGGCGTGATTTCGGTTTATATCAAATCCCAACCAATGCCAATGCGGAATCTTCACCAAAATCCGTTGACCCGAAAAAATTAGATTTTGTTGAATTTGATTTTGTGAAATTCGGTTCTAAAGACGAAGGCAAGCGATTAATTAATAAATGGCTGGCTGACATCAAATTATCGAAATAATCCTACCTATGCTCGGCGCAATAGCTGTGCCGAGCAAAATCTTATGCTGACGTATCCATGCTAAAACACCGATTCCATCAACCTATCACTTGGATTTTGCTCGCTTTTCTGGCATTTGCTTGTTTGCCGGTGCGCGCCTTGGATTATGGTCTTTTCGGGGCAACCGCCAAAGAATATTTCGCTGCGATGGGATGGTCGCAAGTCAATATCAGTTGGTTGTGGTTTGCCGCGCTGCTGATATTTCCTTTACTTCAGCGATACGCTGATTCTCGTCGTTCCGCAAAAATAACCGTTATTTTGACCGCACTTTTAGTCTTCTTCATTTGGTTCTCTGCGGAGACTTATGCTTTCCGCTTCGGTTATGCGGTGATTTTCCTGTTTATGGCCATCGGCGCGGTATTTGTCAATGCCTTGGCGCGTTTAGGTTTTTTGCGTGGAGATCGCTTTTTATTGGCAGTCGCTACAGGGCTTGCCGTCTTGGTTATCGGCTTTATTTTTTATCCGATAAGCGCATTATTTACGATCTTTTTTACCGGCAAATCCGGTGAGTTTGGCACTGTTGTTACGCTATTAAATCACCTCGGCTTATGGAAAGTTATTGGTAATTCCTTAGCGGTCTCCTCTGCCGTGGGTTTGTGTTCTGTTGCCTTTGCCCTCGTTTTGGCGTTGTACACCACAAGAATTGCCAAACGCAGTTTGTTTATCAGTAAGATCTTTTCCTTATTGCCGATGGTGACGCCGCCATTTGTGGTGAGTTTAGGCGTGATGTTGATGTTTGGGCGCTCAGGCTATGTCATTCAATTTCTCGGGCAACATTTTAGTGTGAGTCCGAATTGGCTTTATGGCTTTAACGGTATTCTGATTTCCCACACGTTGGCACTCACGCCAATGGCCTTTATGTTGTTGGAAGGTGCATTAAAAAACCTTTCCCCGAAATTGGAAGAAGCCGCCGTCATGCTCGGTGCAAATCGTTGGCAGAGTTTCCGTTTTATCGTGTTACCTTTGTTAAAACCGGCACTCGCGAATGCTTTTTTGATTGTCATGGTGCAATCTTTGGCGGATTTCAGCTCGCCTTTTGTGTTGGGTGGCAATTTTGACGTGTTGGCAACGCAAATTTATTTTTACATTGTGGGGGCACAAAACGACTATTTCTCTGCAAGTGCCTTGGGGATTATTTTATTAAGCATTTCCCTCGGGATTTTCTGGCTGCAATATCATTTTATCGGGCGGAAAAATTACGTTACGCTCTCGGGCAAAGGGTTTGAAGGTCGAAGCACGCCTTTATCTTTCGGTTTAAAAATTACCGTTGTGAGCATTTTTGCTGCCTGGGTTGCTTTCAATGCGTTATTGTATGGCAGTATTTTTTACGGCAGCGTGATGCAGAACTGGGGTGTTAATCACACCTTTACTTTACAACATTACATCACGTTATTCGGGCAAGGCTGGAAGAACGGCGCCATTCCGTCTTTATTGCAAACCGTCTTGTTCGCCGTGATTGCCGCCCCTTTTACGGCAGTGAGTGGCTTTTTGTTGGCTTATTTCTTTTCTCGTCATCGTTTCTTCGGACAAAAACACATTGAATTTCTCACGCTACTCAGTTTTGCTGTGCCGGGAACGGTTGCCGGGGTGTCTTACATCCTTGCGTTCAATAATGTCCCGCTCTATTTAACCGGCACCGGGGCGATCATTGTGCTTTCGATGGTTACGCGCAATATGCCCATTGGTTTACGTGCCGCATTAGTGAATTTTAAACAACTGGATCCGGCATTAGATGAAGCGGCCTATTCTTTAAAAGCCAGCGCTTTTCAAACCTTGCGTTTTATTACCTTGCCTTTATTGAAGCCTGCTTTATTGTCTGCCTTGGTGACCAGTTTTGTGCGTGCGATGACGACCATTAGCGCGATTATTTTCTTAGTTACACCAAGCACTCGCGTGGCAACTTCGTTTATTTTAAATCGGGTGGAAGACGGCGATTACGGCTTAGCCGTGGCCTATGGCGCCAGTTTAATTGTGATTATGATGCTGGTTATCGGCTTATTTGGTCGATGGGTCGGTGAGACAAAATTAGGACGATAACATGACACAACATATTGAATTAAAACAGGTTTATAAAGCTTTTGGCGCAACGAAAGTATTGCAAGATTTCAATCTTACCTTTGAAAAAGGTAAATTTACGACTTTATTGGGTGCATCAGGTTGTGGCAAAACCACCATTCTGCGTCTGATTGCCGGCTTGGAAGATCTCGATCAAGGGCAAATTTTATGCAACGGAAAGGATATTAGCCAGCTACCGCCACAACAGCGAGGCGTGGGGATTGTTTTTCAATCCTACGCGCTTTTCCCTCATTTAACGGTGGGGGAAAATGTAGCATTTGGTTTAAAAATGCAGGAAAGTCCTTCCTCAGATATCACAGAAAAAGTCAGTCAAGCATTAAAAATGGTGGAACTTGAAGGGTTTGAACATCGCCGTATCGAACAACTTTCCGGTGGACAACAACAACGTGTCGCCTTGGCGCGGGCGTTGGTGATTGCGCCACAAATTTTATTATTTGATGAGCCGTTAAGTAATTTGGATACCCATTTGCGCCGTACAATGCGTGAGATGATTCGCCATTTACAACAAAAACTGGGTATTACGGTGCTTTATGTGACTCATGATCAAACGGAGGCCTTTGCTGTTTCTGATGCCGTGGTTGTCATCAATCAAGGCAAAGTCGAGCAAATCGGTTCGCCAAATGCGCTCTATCATCACCCGACATCCCGTTTTACGGCAAACTTCATGGGCGAAGCGTCTTTCTTTCCGGTAAGCGTAAAAAACGGAAACTATCTTCTGGCAGAAAATGCGTTGTCGATTGAATCAGAGGTGCCACCGCCGGAGGGAAACTATGTGCTCGGTATTCGCCCGGAAGGTGTGTTATTGACACTCAGCGGCGAACCGGCGGAACGTTGTGAAGTGCAATCGGCGATTTCTATGGGGAGTTATTGGGAGATTCAGGTGAAATGGTATGGTTTGCCATTATTGGTGCATTTAAATCCCAATGATTACACGCCAAATCAGCCCGAGTATTTCGTTAAATTGCGGTCTATTGGCTGGTTTGTGTTAGCGGAGGAGAACGTTTAATGCCATAAAAAAGGCATCAAAATCCACCGCACTTTAAATGTTCCAGCCATAAAAAAAGATACCTAAGTGCGGTATCTTTTTTCAATATTTTTTAATCTGGTGATCGAGCAACTATTTCACAATACGTAAGTGAGATGTTGATTTCTCTGCCTTTTTCGGTTTATCCGTTTTATCAACGACCTTCTCAAATCCAATCGGTTGCTCTTCAACTTGCTCCGGCTTATCATAAGCCTCTTCTGGCTCAAACATTACGCCATCGCCATTCTCTCGCGCATAAATCGCGAGCGCTGCTCCCATTGGAATATAAATATCCTGTGGCACTCCCCGAAAACGGGCGTTAAATTGAATGAAATCATTGGTTAGCTGTAAATTTCCGGTGGCATTGGCAGACAAGTTCAACACAATTTGCCCATCTTTGACATATTCCACCGGCACTTTGACGCCCCAGTAAGTGGCATCAACCACCAAATAGGGTGTAAAATCATTATCGATCAACCAGTCATAATAAGCCTTTAACAGGTAAGGACGTTTTGGAGAGGATTGATATTCCATGAGATCGCCTATTATTTTTCATCCATTAAGTTTTTCGGCGCTAATTCCCCTACGGATTGCAAGAAAGAATCACGCGTAAATACACGGGACATATAGCTTTTCACAGCCTTGCTACCGGCACCGCTAAATTCCACACCCAATTCTTGCATACGCCACAATAACGGCGCGACATAACAATCGATAAGACTAAATTCATCGTTCATAAAATAGGTATTTTGACTAAAGATCGGTGCAATCGCCAGAATTTCTTCTTTGAGTTGTTTTAATGCTTGTGCTCGTTCAGCTTCGGATGCGGCATTTTGTGCAGTTTCTAACGTTGGATACCAGTCCTGTTCAATACGCAACATTAACAAACGGCTTTTCCCACGTGCTACCGGATAAACCGGCATTAACGGCGGATGCGGAAAACGTTCATCCAAATATTCCATAATAATTCGTGAATTAAATAAGACTAAATCACGATCCAGTAAGGTTGGCACCGTGCCGTATGGATTAAGTTCCATTAAATCTTCCGGCAAGGCTTGCGGATCTACAATTTCCGTTTCATAAGCGACGCCTTTCTCAGCCAACACAATACGCACTTGGTGACAATAAATATCGGTTTTATTTGAAAATAGCGTCATTACAGAACGTTTATTTGCAGAACTTGTCATCTATTCCTCCGACGACTCAAAAATAACAAAAATATTCGGTTGGTCTCTTGCCATACCAAGAAAAGCGGTCGTTTATTCTATCACAAAGCAAGTGGCTTTTTCCAAGAAAAAGCCGGATTTTAGCTTTATCGCCATAAAAAATATCCGCTTCAGTAACGAAACGGATATTTTTAATCTTCTTTCTAAACGGTAAGAAAGGATTATTTCCACTTATCGGCAGCCGCATAATCACTGTCGCGACCTTCAATCCAACGCTCCCCTTTTTCGGTTTGTTCTTTTTTCCAAAAAGGCGCTTTGGTTTTCAAATAATCCATAATAAATTCATTGGCGTGATACGCATCGCCACGATGCGCAGACGCGGTTCCCACCAACACAATTTCATCACCGGTGTTCAATTCACCTACACGATGAATGATGGAAATCTTTTGTAAATCCCACCGCGCTTTTGCCTGTTGGGCAATGTCCCTCAAGGCTTTATGCGTCATTGCCGGGTAATGTTCCAAATACAAACTACTGACTTCATCCCCTAAGTTCATATCACGCACTTTGCCCACAAACATTACCGTAGCACCAACCGAATTTTCTTCGCTCAACCAACGATAAACGGCATTTTGATCGAACGTATGCTCTTGCACGGAAATTTGAATATCGTTCATTTAGCCCCCGGTCACCGGTGGGAAAAACGCAATTTCATCACCATTTTTGACCGCACTTTCTAACGGCATTAAGGTTTGATTGATGGCCACCAAAAGTTTATCCGATTGCAATGCCAACGCCCATTTATCACCTTTCGCCGCAAGATGTTGACGTAATTCTTCTACCGTGGCGAAATGTTCGTTTACTTCAATGGCATCCAAACCGATTAATTCTCGAGTTTGAGCAAAAAATAAAACGCGTAACATTATTTCTCCTCCGCAATAAAATGCCCGGATTTTCCACCGCGCTTTTCCAACAAACGCACCGTTTCAATCACCATGTCTTTTTGTACCGCTTTACACATATCGTAAATGGTTAATGCGGCAACGCTTGCGGCAGTTAACGCTTCCATTTCTACGCCGGTTTTACCGCTTAATTTGCACAGGCTTTCAATGCGCACTTGATTGGTTTCAGGAAGTGCGGTCAAACTCACTTCGACTTTAGAAAGTAAAAGCGGATGACACAGCGGAATCAGTTCCCAAGTGCGTTTCGCCGCTTGAATACCGGCAATTCGGGCGGTAGCAAACACATCGCCCTTGTGGTGTTGTCCGGAGAGGATCATTTGTAAGGTTTCCGGCGCCATACGAATATAGGCTTCAGCACGCGCCTCGCGAACCGTGTCGGCTTTGGCGGAAACATCCACCATATTCGCCTCGCCATTCGCATTAATGTGAGTCAATGTGGTCATGATAATTTAAAAGTGCGGTTGGTTTTCTTGATGTTTTCAGTAGCGGCGGTAATTAGCCGCCGATACTGGCTAAATGATTACGCACGCCGCTATCGCCAACATGCAAATAATGGTGTTCACGCTTACCTTGTAACGCTGAGAAAATTCTTGATTGCAAAAGCATTTGTTGCTCATCAGATTGTAACAAATCACGTAAATCAATCCCTTCTTCACCAAATAAGCAAAGGTGCAATTTTCCTTTGGCAGAAACTCTCAAACGGTTACAGCTGGCGCAGAAATTTTTCTCATAAGGCATGATTAAGCCGATTTCGCCCATATAATCCGGGTGACGAAAAACTTTTGCCGGACCGTCAGAACGATTTTTTATCTGCAATTGCCAGCCGTCTTGCAAGAGTTTCTGTTCTAAAATCTGTCCCGATAAATGATGTTTTTGGAAGAAAGAATTCATTTCACCGGTTTGCATCAACTCGATAAAACGCATTTGAATCGGCTTATTTTTAATCCATGCCAAGAAACCGGAAAAGTCTTTATCATTCAAATCTTTCATTAAGACAGAATTGACTTTGACTTTTTGATAGCCGCATTCGAAGGCGCGATCAATCCCCCGCATAATGTCATCAAATTTATCGACACCGGTAATGCGCTGGAACATTCTGGCATCAAGGCTATCCACACTGACGTTAATAGACGTTACACCGGCTTGTTTCCAATCGGCGACATCTTTCAGCAAACGAAAACCGTTTGTGGTCAGTGCGATTTGTTTGATACCGTCAATGCTACGAATGCTTTCGACAATTGGCAGGAAATCTTTACGTAAGGTCGGTTCGCCACCGGTAATACGGACTTTTTCCGTTCCCATCACCGCAAAGCTACTAACCAAGCGACGAATTTCGTCCAAGGTTAAAAAGCTCGGCTTATTGGGTTCCGGTTGATAACCGTCAGGTAGGCAATAATTGCAACGGAAATTACACATATCGGTAATCGAGAGTCGCAAATAATAGTATTCACGCTGGAACGAATCAACAAGTTGAGGCGCGCCAACATTTTTGATTGGAATGGTTTGCATTTGACACCTTTCTAAAAACGGAGAGGATAAATCGTTTCCAACGTATCCCTGAATAATACCGACTTCGTATTATTGGCATTACCACCCTATTTTGTGTTCAATACTGTGCGCAAAACGTAGGTAAGTAAGCTCGGAGTTATATGCGATAAATAAATTTTGTTGCATTGTAAAAGATTCACGAAAACAAATGCAATCAATTAATTTAATTTAAGGGGAAAATTGAGAAATTTCTTTAAAATCAATTATATATGTTTTTATATAGCGGAGATTTTATAGTCAAAAAGAGGTATCTCATTGTAAAGTTATGCCATTCAACTTCTCTATTTAAAATAGATCATTATAATGGGGCCAACAAAAAATAAGGAACTCTCATGGCGGATTTTAAAAGCTATCAACAACACGAAAATCTTAATCGACTGACAAACATCGTGGCTATCGGTGGCGGGCATGGATTAGGTCGTGTCATGTCAGCATTGAGTTTTATGAAAGAACGCCTTACTGCAATTGTGACCACCACTGATAACGGCGGATCTACCGGACGAATTCGCATGGAACACGGCGGCATTGCCTGGGGTGACTTGCGTAACTGCTTAAATCAAATCATCACCGAACCCAGTACCGCCTCCGCCTTATTTGAATATCGTTTTCGCGGCAATGGTGAATTAGCCGGGCATAACCTCGGCAATCTCATGTTAAAAGCGCTGGAAGATATGCAAATTCGCCCAACAGAAGCCGTCAATCTCATTCGTGAATTATTACACGTGAGATCCTTTATTATTCCCATGTCCGAGCAACCGGTGCATCTTGCTGCGGTATTAAACGGCGGTAGCAGCGTTGTGGGGGAAGTCAGTGTTGATAGCTTAACCGAACTCCCTAAATCCCTCTTTTTAGTGCCTTATGCCACAGCCACACCGGAAGCGATTCAAGCTTTACGGGAAGCGGAACTTATTTTATTCGGCCCCGGCAGTTTCCTCACCAGTATTATGCCACCACTTCTTCTTCCGGAAATCGCTGAGCAACTCAGACAAAGCCACGCGAAAAAGATCTTTATTGATAATTTAGGCACAGAACTGGGCCCTGCCGCAACCCTTTCTCTCGCCGATCGCATTCAGTGGCTCCACGAGATTGTCGGTCAACCGATGATTGATGGCGCAATCACTTCAACGGATGTCACTATGGAGCCCGCACTGAACTTCACCATTCTCACTGGTCGTTTAAACGCTGACGATATAGCATATCGGCACGACCGTACACTTCTTTGCGCGGCGATTGATGAATTAGTAGGGATGTTATATACACCTCAAGAAGAGGAAATTATGCCTCCCTTTGCGGAAATGTAATGCGTTTTATCCATAATGAAAATTCACTTATTACGACGCCAACAAATTATTGAACACGATAATGCCCTTCCCCTATTAACGCGTTTAGAACAGCTCGGCATTCAACATGAATATCAATGCCGCAGCGGTTATTGCGGCGCTTGTCGGGTTAAATTAAAAAAAGGACGGGTTTCTTACAAAGAGCCGCCCCTCGCCTTTTTGTTGGAGGATGAAATCTTGCTTTGTTGCTGCCACGTAGAAGAAGATTTAGAAATCGATTTATAAAATACCGCCAAAATCCACCGCACTTTTCAATTCTATCTTTAGAAGGATGTTCCCTCGCCTTTTTAAACGCACTGCGACCCGATTCCTCAACAAAAAATCGATTTCTCCTTGACTTTTGATTTTTGCACTAGTTTAATAGTGCAACTTGATTTTATGTTTTAAGGAAATGAGAATGTCATCTGCTTTTATTCAAACATTCACACAAAACGTTGCTTATCACAGCGACCCTACCGCCATTTTCGCCACCTTATGTGAAAACAAACCGAATACGCTACTGTTAGAATCTGCCGAAATTTCCAGCAAAAACAGTCTGAAAAGTTTATTACTCGTTAACGCGGCCATAAAAATTTCCTGTTTGGGACAACGCGTGACTTTTCATGCGTTGACCGACAACGGTGCCTCCGTATTGCCGTTAATTGCGCAAAAGCTTTCAGCACTGGTAAACGTAACATCCCAAACAAGCACCGAACTGCAAGTAGCATTCAAACCTGCCGACAATAATGCAGACGAAGACAGCAAATTATTGGCACACGGCATTTTCGACGGGTTGCGTTGTTTCACCGAACTTTATCAGGCAAGCTCGTTGCCGGTTTTTTTAGGCGGATTATTTGCCTATGACTTGGTGGCAAATTTCATTCCGATGGAAAACATCACTTTGCAAGATGATGGCATTACCTGTCCGGATTATTGTTTTTATTTAGCGGAACAGTTACTGGTGATCGACCATCAATTGCAACAAGCGGAATTACAAACCTTTTGTTTTGCACAAAATGCGTTGGCTACGTTGCAACAGAACGCACAAGACATTGCCAAAAAACTCTTGGAAATTCGACCGCACTTGAGCCTCAAACCGGCTTCTACCGAGGTTGCCATTAATTTAGATGATGATAAATTCAAAAAAATTATTGAACGCCTGAAGCAACATATTTATTGCGGCGACGTGTTCCAAATTGTGCCGTCCCGTCGTTTCTCCCTTGAATGCCCGAATACGCTGGCAACTTATCGTCAGCTAAAACAGAACAACCCAAGCCCGTATATGTTTTTTATTCAGGACGAGGATTTCACTCTATTCGGTGCTTCACCAGAAAGTGCCTTGAAATATTCGCAAACTACCCGTCAGTTGGAAATCTACCCGATTGCCGGCTCCCGCCCGCGCGGTTTTGATGCTGACGGCAATATCGATCCCGAATTAGATTCCCGTTTAGAATTGGAATTGCGTTTGGATCATAAAGAACAGGCGGAACATTTGATGTTGGTGGATTTAGCGCGTAACGACATCGCCCGCGTGTGCGACAGTAAAACCCGCCATGTGAAAGATTTAATGCAGGTGGATCGTTATTCGCACATTATGCACCTTGTCTCTCGCGTAGTGGGCAAACTTCGCCCTGAACTGGATGCGTTACACGCTTATCAAGCCTGCATGAACATGGGGACGCTAACCGGTGCACCGAAAATCAAAGCTATGCAGTTAATTTATCAATTTGAACAACAAAAACGCCACAGTTACGGTGGCGCCGTGGGCTATTTACAATCTGATGGCAATTTTGACACCTGTATTGTGATTCGCTCTGCCTTCGTGCAAAACGGCATTGCCCATGTGCAAGCCGGTTGCGGTACGGTGTTGGATTCCGACCTGCAAATGGAGGCCGATGAAACCCGTCACAAAGCCCGTGCGGTCATCAACGCCATCGTACAAACCAATAAGAAAGCGAATCAATAGGAGTAATATCATGGCAACCATTTTATTTTTAGATAACTTTGATTCCTTTACTTACAATTTAGTGGATCAATTTCGCGGATTGGGACATCAGGTTCACATTTACCGCAACGATTGCGATTTAGCGATTTTAGAAAAAAATGCTTTAGCACAGCCGGACACGATTCTCGCCCTCTCCCCCGGGCCGGGCACACCGGATGAAGCGGGCAATATGATTCCGTTGATTAAGCGCTTAATCGGCAAAGTACCGATGTTGGGCATTTGTTTGGGGCATCAAGCGTTAATTGAAGCCTTCGGTGGAAAAGTCGTTCACGCAGGTGAAATTTTGCACGGCAAAGTGTCCAGAATTGAACACGACAATGAAGCCATGTTCAAAGGTTTGACCAACCCGATGCCGGTCGCGCGCTATCATTCCCTCATGGGAATTAATTTGCCCGATGAATTGATTCCGAACGCCTCTTATCATGGCATTAATATGGCAATTCGCCACCGCACTTTGCCGATTTGTAGCTTCCAATTCCATCCTGAATCTATTTTAACGGTACAAGGGGCACAGTTATTGGCGCAATCGGTGGAATGGTTGTTGAAACGGAATTAATATCCCACTTCCCCTCTTTAGCAAAGAGGGGTTAGGGGAGATTTGGCAGTCGTCATAAAACAGAGTAAGTTAATAAATTTCATTTGATTTTTATTCAATAACAATATTTTTCCAATCTCCCCAGTTCCTCTTTTCTAAAGAGGGAGATTTTAAATAAAAAAGGACAAAACATGATCACAGTATATGGCTTAAAACGTACCCTTTCCCCTCGCAAATCGGCTGTCGCAGACGTGATTTATAACTGCTTGGAGCTGGGTTTAGATGTTGCCAAAGGCAAGCACGCGCTTCGTTTTATTTGTTTGGAAGACGACGATTTTTACTATCCGCATACCACAAACCGTACCGACAATTACATGGTAATTGAAATCAATTTAATGCAAGGTCGTTTAGAGCAAACCAAAAAACGTTTAATCAAAATGTTGTTCAGTGAATTTGAATACAAATTAGGCATTAGCCCGTTTGACGTGGAAATCACCATCAAAGAGCAACCGGCGCATTGTTGGGGCTTCCGTGGCATGACCGGCGATGAAGCGCGCGATTTGGATTACGATATTCATAAATAAGGACAACGATGATGGAAAACCAAGCTTTATTAGAAAAACTTTATGGCGCACAAACCTTAACCACCACGGAAAGCGAAGCCTTATTTAACGCCATCATGTTGGGTGAATTAAGCAATGAACAAATCTCCGCCATGTTAGTGGCACTAAAAGTGCGTGGCGAAACCATCGATGAAGTCAACGGTGCCGTATTAGCCGCCGTTAAAAATGCCAAACCGTTTCCAACACCCGATTACCCTTTTGCCGACATCGTTGGCACAGGCGGTGACGGCGCCAATACCATCAATATTTCTACGGCATCCGCTATTGTCGCCGCGGCTTGTGGTGTCAAAGTGGCTAAACATGGCAACCGTAGCGTTTCCAGTAAAACCGGTTCAAGCGATTTATTAACCGCACTGGGTGTCAATATTGCTATGCCAACAGAACAAGCCCGCAAAGCATTGGACGACATTGGCATCAGCTTCTTGTTTGCACAGCAATATCACCCGGGCTTCAAATATGTCGTGCCGGTACGCCAAGCCTTAAAAACCCGTACGCTCTTTAATATTCTAGGCCCATTGATTAACCCGGCACGTCCGAAACGTCAATTGCTCGGCGTTTATTCTCCCGAACTCATTGATATTTATGCCAAAACTGTTGCCCAATTAGGACATGAACACACGATTATCGTGCACGGTAGTGGCTTAGACGAAGTGGCCATCCATGGCGCTACAGAAGTGGCGGAAGTGCGTAACGGCGAGATTGAACGTTATACCTTAATACCGCAAGATTTTGGCTTCCAAGTCAAGCCATTGGAAAGTTTGCGCGGTGGCGAACCAACAGAAAATGCGCAAATGATTACCGCAGTTTTACAAGGCAAAGGCAAAGCGGAACACAACCAAGCCGTAGCCATGAACACTGCACTATTATTAAAACTGTTCGGACAAGAAGACATTAAACAAAATGCACAACGGGTATTGGATGTGATTGCACAAGGCAAACCGTTTGAAACTTTACAGAAATTAACAACCTATTAATTTAAAGACCCGTTTTCAAAAATAAGACATAAACATGATCACACAAGACTTTTCCAAACCACTTGAAACCACCACGGTGTTACAAAAAATCGTGCTCGATAAAGCCGAATGGGTAAAAAACAAAGAAGCGGAATTTCCGTTAAGTGAATTTGAAAAAAACATCCAAAAATCCGACCGCGCTTTTTATGATGCGTTAACAAAAGGCACACACCAAAAACCGGCGTACATTTTAGAATGTAAAAAAGCCTCGCCTTCCAAGGGGGTGATTCGCAGTGAATTTAAACCGACAGAAATTGCGCAGGTCTATAAAAACTATGCCAATGCGATTTCTGTGCTGACCGATGAAAAATACTTCCAGGGCAATTTTGCCTACATCAAACAAGTTCGCGACGTTGTCACACAACCGGTGTTGTGCAAAGACTTTATGATCAGTGAATATCAGGTTTATTTGGCGCGGTTTTATCAAGCTGATGCTATTTTACTCATGCTTTCTGTGGTGAACGACGAGACTTATCGCATCTTGGCGGATTTGGCGCATTCTCTCGGCATGGGCGTGTTGACCGAAACCAGTAACGAAGAAGAATTTGAACGCGCCTTGGCGTTAGGGGCGAAAATTATCGGCGTAAATAATCGTAATTTGCACGATTTAAGCGTAGATTTAAACCGCGTGGTGGCATTAACCACCCGATATGCCGACCGCATTCCTTCCGACGTACGAATCATCAGCGAATCAGGCATTTACAATCATCAGCAAGTACGCGAATTGCAACAAGTTGCCCACGGCTTCTTAATTGGTAGCTGTTTGATGGGCAATCCAGATTTAAACAACGCCGTGCGTGAAGTCATTTTCGGTGAAAACAAAGTGTGCGGTTTAACCCGTGCGCAAGACGTAAAAACCGTTTACGAAAGCTGTGCATTATACGGCGGGTTAATTTTTGTCGAAAATTCCAAACGTTGTGTCAGTTTACGCCAAGCCCAAGAATTGGTGACGGCCGCCCCACTTCGTTTTGTGGGCGTGTTTCAAAATCAAGAGATTGATTTTATCGTGAAAATCGCGCAGCAGTTACAGCTCTATGCCGTTCAGTTGCACGGCGATGAAACAGCGGAATTTATCACCGCACTTCGAGCCGAATTGCCTAAAAGAATTCGCATTTGGAAAGCCATTTCCGTGGATGTAACCCATCAAAGTGCGGTGGTTTTTGACGACGTTTCTGCGATTGATCGTTTTGTTTTCGATAGCAAGTCGGGCGCACAACAAGGCGGTACGGGTGAGACTTTCAATTGGTCATTGATTCCGGCACAACTAAAACATAAAATCCTGTTGGCAGGCGGTATTAATCCAAATAATATTGACACTGCGTTAGCACAACATTGTGTTGGAGTGGATCTAAATTCCGGTGTGGAAAGCGCTCCCGGTGTGAAAGACGCTGAAAAAGTGCGGTCGGTTTTTGAGGCAATTTTGTAAAATCGGCAAACATTAATAAGAATAGGCCACGTTTCAATTCATATCATCCTCAACAGGAGATTTTATGAAAAAATTTTTTAATTTTTTTATTACGTTTATTCATCCGTATTCTTGCATAGTGATGATATTTTTTGTTGTGGCCACACTAATGTTAAGCAGTGATCTTATCAATGCTGTAAAAGATGATGTCCCTTTAGAAAATTACCTAGAAACTAAAATTTATCACAATGTTAACGTGACAGTCGAACAAGAAAAAATTTCAGGCAAATTAAATCAATATATTCAAACTAAAAATATGAACGACCGATGCTATGTCGAATATTGCGGTTTTCCTCACGCCGGAAACTTTCAATTATCCAGCATTGAATTCATTCATGTAGATAGACATACTTTCTTAAATAAAAGCTGTTTAGATGCCGAAGAAAAACATTGCTTTCGTAATATTTCCGAGGCTTATATTGAACAGGTCACAAAACAAGAACGGCAAAAGCATGAAAGAGGCGGAATTTTATGGTTAATCTACAGTGCTTCCGCTTTGATTTTCCTCTTCCTACTAGGAAGAAAATATCGATTACCAAACGAATATAAAATATAGTCGCTGATAAAATATCGCATTCATCACACTAAAAGCACGCCACTCCTGATGCGTGCTTTTCTTTTGACTCATCCTATCTCTAAATCCCCTTCCTTCGTCCTCTAAATATCCTGATAACAATCCAGCAAATGAGAAAGACTCTCAATTATTCACAAAAACAAAGGGTTACTGTTTATATTCGGATAAAAAATAGGGATATTCTTGATGATGATCAAATAATGTTCCTCTTGATGAGCATATCATAGCGCCGATAACCCTATATAAAATGTGTGATTTGGAGTGATGATATGCAACGAAGTGATGGATTATTTTCTGCCTTAGCCGATGTTTCTCGTCGGGATTTTATGAAATTATGTACCGCACTTGCAGCAACGATGGGGCTAAGCAGTAAAGCCGGTGCGGAGATGACTAACGCCTTAACGGCACCGGCACGCCCACCGGTGTTATGGATCGGGGCGCAAGAATGTACGGGATGTACGGAATCGCTACTACGCGCTACCCATCCGACAGTGGAAAACTTGGTATTGGAAATGATTTCCTTGGAATACCATGAAACGCTTTCTGCAGCCTTCGGGGAACAAGCTGAAGAGAATAAACACAATGCAATTAAACAGTATTATGGAAAATATGTTTTAGTCGTAGATGGATCTATTCCGGTGAAAGACGGCGGCGTCTATTGTATGGTAGCAGGTAAACCGATTGTAGAACACATTCGCGACGCGGCTAAAGGTGCGGCGGCCATCATTGCCATCGGCTCTTGTGCCGCATGGGGCGGCGTTCCTTCCAGCGGTGGTAATCCAACCGGTGCAAGCAGCTTATCCGAAGTATTACCAAAAGGCACACCGGTCATAAATATTCCGGGCTGTCCGCCAAATCCACATAACTTCCTTGCAACCGTTGCTTACATTCTCACTTATAAGAAATTGCCGGCAATGGACAAGCTTAATCGCCCATTATTCGCTTACGATCGCTTAATTCACGAAAACTGCTATCGCAGACCGCACTTTGATGCCGGGCGCTTTGCCAAAGAGTACGGCGATTATGGTCACCGCAACGGTTGGTGTTTGTATCATCTCGGTTGTAAAGGCCCGGAAACTTACGGTAACTGCTCTACCTTAGAATTCTGTGATGTCGGTGGTAATAACTGGCCGGTTGGTATCGGTCATCCTTGTTATGGTTGTAACGAAAAAGGCGTGGGCTTTACCAAAGGCATTTTCCAATTAGCCGGTGTAGAAAACCCAACACCACGCGTTGAAAAACCGGATGTCAACAACACTGAAGGTTCAGGGGCGACCATGACAGCCATCGGTTTATTAGGCGGTGCTGCGGCAATACTCGCCGGCGTGAGTGTGGTGACTTTACGCGAATTAAGCATTCAACATAAAGCCCGTGTCGAAGCCAAAGCGGCAGAAAAAGAACAACATACAGGTAAATAACATGGATAGACGAAACTTTCTAAAAGCCGGTGTGCTTGGCGGAATTGCTTCCACCTTGCCTGTGTCGAGTGCGCAGGCATCGGACGCGGTTGAGCCCATTCCCGGTGCGCTTGGAATGCTTTACGACTCTACCCTTTGTGTAGGTTGTCAGGCATGCGTGGCGGAATGTCAAAACGTGAACCACACACCAGTAAATCCAAAAGGTGATCAAACCTGGTCAAATAACGACAAACTTACGCCGTTCACACGTAATATTATTCAAGTGTGGACCGATGGTGACGGTAAAAATAAAGACCAAACAGAAAACGGCTATGCTTACGTAAAAAAACAATGTATGCATTGCGTTGACCCAAACTGTGTTGCCGTTTGCCCGGTTCAAGCCCTTACCAAAGATCCCAAAACCGGTATCGTGAAATATGATCCCGATATTTGTACCGGTTGCCGTTATTGCATGGTGGGTTGTCCTTTTGATGTACCAAAATACGACTACGACAATCCGTTCGGCGAAATCAGCAAATGTGAACTTTGTAACCAAAAAGGTGTTGAACGATTGGATAAAGGCGAATTACCGGGTTGTTGCCATGTTTGTCCAACGGGCGCCATCATTTTCGGTACAAGAGAAGAATTATTGGCGGAAGCCAAACGTCGTTTAAGTTTATTACGTGGCACTGAATATGATTACCCACGTCAACACGTTAATAGCACAGATAAATACCGTGCTACCGTGCCGGCATATCAATATCACATCTACGGTGAAAAAGAAGGTGGTGGTACACAGGTACTTGCCTTAAGTGGTGTGCCTTTTGCTAACCTTGGTTTACCGGACTTAGATGAAGTCGCAACAGGTTCTCGTGCGGCGCATTTACAACACTTCTTGTATCGCGGTTTAGCATTGCCATTAGTTGCACTGGCTGGTTTAACCTTTATGACTTACAAAAATATACATGGCGATAAAATCGCTGAGCGTATTGCAGCACAAAAAGAAGCCATGCGTCAGGCACGCAAGGAAATCGAAGAAGCGGAGGATGAGCATCATGAGTAATCCACGTCCGGTAGGCGGTCGCCTAATTTCTGCCGCCATTCTCTTTTTTGCTCCCCTTGCCGTACTTTGCGTTTTATTAATTTTAAAACGTTTGGTTTTTGGTATCGGTTCCGTGACCGCACTTAATGGCGGTTATCCTTGGGGTTTATGGATTGCCTTCGACTTACTTGTCGGTACAGGTTTTGCCTGCGGCGGTTGGGCATTAGCTTGGACAGTGTATATTTTCAACAAAGGGAAATATCACGCTCTTGTGCGCCCGGCATTGCTTGCCAGTTTATTCGGTTATTCCCTCGGTGGTTTATCTATCACCATTGATATGGGACGTTATTGGCATTTACCGTATTTCTACGTTCCGGGGCAGTTCAACACGAATTCCGTG
Organism: Aggregatibacter valvarum; assembly: GCF_980468985.1. NCBI lineage: Bacteria > Pseudomonadati > Pseudomonadota > Gammaproteobacteria > Pasteurellales > Pasteurellaceae > Aggregatibacter > Aggregatibacter valvarum. Next base: position 1,155,951 of record NZ_OZ413141.1, read on the forward strand.
CTATTTGAAACAGCATTTTGTATGACGGTGTATATCATCGTGGTGACCCTAGAATTCGCCCCAGTATGGCTTGGTTTCCTCGGTTTGAAAAAATGGTTTAATAAACTCAATAAAATCATGTTTTTTATCATTGCCTTGGGTGCCTTGTTACCAATGATGCACCAATCTTCCATGGGTTCCTTGATGATTGTAGCCGGTCACAAAGTCCATCCGGTATGGCAAAGCTATGAAGCGCTACCAATTCTCTCCTTGCTGACAGCTTTCATTATGGGCTTCTCTATTGTGATTTTCGAGGGTTCTTTAGTTAAAGCAGGTCTTGCAGGAAAAACACCGGACGAGCGTCATTTATTTACGCAATTAGCACGCGTTACCGCAGGATTAATTTTCTGTTTCTTAGCGGTGCGTTTTGGTGAGTTGATTTACCACGATAAACTGCAAATGGTTGTGGGTTTCGATAAATTAACTCAATTTGAAGCATGGATGTTCTGGATGGAAGTCTGGTTGATGGTATTACCATTACTGACCCTCTTCCTCGGGGAGAAAAAATCAGATTCCCGTTGGTTATTTATTTCGGCCTTAAGCATGTTACTCGGTGCAGCATTATGGCGGATGAACTACTCTCTCATCATGTATAATCCGGGCAACGGCTATCAATATTTCCCATCAGCGGAAGAATTGCTTATTTCAATCGGCTTCGTTTCTATTGAAGTATGTGCCTATATTTTAATCATTCGTTTATTCCCTGTATTGCCGGTATTTAAAGAAAAACATACCGAAGACTCAGAAAAAATTATTGCCGAAAAAGCGGCATTCAGCAAAAAAGTTAGCGGAGCAGAATAATGTCAGAAAAAAAACGTATCTCAATTGACCCAATTACCCGTATTGAAGGGCATTTACGTATTGATTGCGAAATTGAAAACGGCGTCGTCACCAATGCTTGGTCATCCGGTACCATGTGGCGCGGTATGGAAAATATCGTAAAAGGTGCCGACCCACGTGATGCATGGATGATTATGCAACGTATTTGTGGCGTATGTACCACAGTACACGCGATTATCAGCGTGCGTGCCGTAGAAGATGCTATCGGTGCTAAAGTACCAGTCAATGCGCAGTACATTCGCAACATGATTCTTGCTGCACATAGCATTCACGACCATATCGTGCATTTCTATCAACTCTCCGCGATGGACTGGGTGGATATCACCGCTGCGCTAAAAGCTGATCCTGAAAAAGCGGCTGATATGCTAAAAGGCGTATCCACATGGTCATTAAACAGTGCTAACGAATTCCGTAATGTACAGAAAAAAATCCAAGCATTAGTGGATAGCGGACAACTTGGCATTTTCGCTAACGGTTATTTCGGTCATGCGGCAATGAAACTTCCACCAGAAGTCAACCTCATTGCCGTCGCGCACTATTTGCAAGCGCTTGAATGTCAACGTGATGCTAACCGTGTAGTCGCATTACTCGGTAGTAAAACACCACACATTCAAAACTTGGCGATTGGTGGTGTAGCAAACCCAATTAACTTAGATTCCCAAGCGGTACTAAACCAAGAACGTCTCATGTTCGTGAAAGCTTGTATCGACCGCTTAACTGACTTCATTAACCAAGTGTATAAAGTAGATGCAGCAGTATTTGCGGCTTACTATCCTGAATGGTTAAGCTTAGGTAAAACATCTGGCAACTACTTATCTGTACCAGAATACCCAATTGATGCAGATAACTCTAAATTCATGTTAAAAGGTGGTTATATCGAAAACGGCGATTTATCCACTTTCCGTGCAATCGACCAACAAAAAGATGAGTTCGTTGTAAAAGGAATCAAAGAGAGCGGTAAACACGCTTGGTACGAAGATGATGAACCATTAGAACCGTGGGCTGGCTTAACCCGTCCTAAATACACAGGCTGGCAAGATGACGGCAAGTATTCTTGGGTAAAAGCGCCAACCTTCTACGGTAAAGTTGTCGAAGTGGGTCCTCTCGCCTATTTAATGTGTGGTTTGGCTGCGAATGACACGCCAACTGTCAACCACTTCAATGAATTAAAAGGCATTTATGAAAAATTGACTAGTAACACGTTAACTACCGATCAATTACATTCTACCCTTGGACGTATTATCGGTCGTACCGTGCATTGCTGTGCGATCAACGACATTTTAAGTGCGCAATGGCAAATGCTCATTGATAATATCGCGAAAGGTGATATGACGGCGTATATCAAAACAGATATTCCAGCAAGCGGTGAGTTCCGCGGTGTTGGTTTCGGTGAAGTACCACGTGGTATGCTTTCTCACTGGGTTGTCATCAAAGACGGTCGCATTGAAAACTACCAAGCAGTTGTTCCATCTACATGGAATGCGGGCCCACGTAACGAACAAGACCAAATGGGCCCTTATGAGCTTTCCATTATTGGTACACCGGTAGCAGATCCGACTAAACCATTGGAAGTGGTTCGAACCATTCACTCATTCGACCCTTGTATGTCCTGTGCCGTGCACGTAGTTAATACCGAAAACGGTGAAGTGACTGAAGTGAAGGTGTTGTAATGAAGCCGTTAATTCTTGGCGTTGGCAATATTTTATTAAGTGATGAAGGTGTCGGTGTGCGCGTTGTGCAGGAGCTTGAAAAACGCCCTGAAATTCAACCGCACTTTGACATCATCGATGGCGGTACTTGTGGCATGGAATTACTGGATGCTATGGCAAATCGCGAGCATTTGATTATCATCGATGCTGTGCTTGCTAACAAACAGCCGGGTGAGATTATTGTGTTACGTGACGAACAAGTGCCTACCTTTTTTTCACGCAAAATTTCGCCACACCAACTCGGCATTTGTGATGTACTTTCCGCTCTCAAACTGACGGATGAATTTCCACAAAATCTTTGTCTCATCGGTATCCAGCCAGAATCTTTGGAAGCCGGCATTGGATTAACGGAAACGATACAAAAAACATTACCGAATGTTTTTATAGCCTTGAATCAAGTAGTAAAAGAATACGGTTTGAACTTAAACACCCCTCTTTAGAAAAGAGGACGGGGGGAGATTTTAATAAATAGAGACAAGTGTTAAATCTCCCCTAACCCCTCTTTACGAAAGAGGGGAACTTTCTTTAAGATTTCACCTGCTATGCTTTAATCTTATTGATATTGACAAACACCCACTGATAGCGCGCGTCTCTGACGCGTGCTTATTTTATTAATACTTCTGGCACACGTTATAGAACGCACGCCACTATTTTGTGAAAAGTTAACCATGTACCGACACGAAAAAACACCTCAAAATGCCACCGCACTTTTAAACTCTGTTTCTGGCTTTGAAGAAAATCCAACGGAGACTTTCCTTGCTGAAATGCAAAAAATTGTTCCTGAAATGCAAGATCTCCCCTTCTTTCATCACAATATTGAATGTTTCTGCCCAAAATTCGTTTTATTTGAAGGACAATGGGTCGGCTCTGTGTTAACTCCATGGATGATTAGCGTCGTTATTCTGCCGGGCCCGCAACAAACGTGGGAGCCGCGAGAATTAGGCGACAAAATCACCATTCAACTGCCTTACAAAGCCCTTACTTTCACGGTCAGTGGCGTTGAAACCGTACCGCAATATTTAAGCTGCTCCTTGCATTCCCCGCTTGATCCAAACCTTACCAACGAACAAGCAATCCAACTGACACAGGATTGCCTACGCATGATTTTATCCATGCCGACCAAACAAGCGACCTTTGATCCAGATCGCCGCAATTTATTTAAAGCAATGGTAAAATAAGCGCAAATTTTTAATCGGAGTAAATGAATTATGTGTTTAGGTGTACCCGGTCAAATTGTCAAAATCGGCGACAGCGCATTACAACTTGCTACCGTGAATGTTTGTGGTGTGCAACGTGATGTGAATATTTCCCTTATCTGCAGTGATGACCCCAAACCTCTGCTGGGCAAATGGGTTCTCGTCCACGTTGGTTTCGCGATGAGCATTATTGATGAAGAAGAAGCCAAACAAACCCAAGAAGCCCTGCTTGCCATGAGCCAGCTGGAACATGAAGTGGGTGATTTTGGGGGATTGAATCAGCAGTAATGTGAGATATTGAATGGTAATAATTTGAAGAAAAGCAGGCTTTCAGCTTGCTTTTTGTTTTCATCTTTGTTTGCAAGATCCTTCTGCTGGCGCAAGCGTCCTTCGCTTGTGCTTTTTGAATTTACACAAATATATATTTTCAGCACAAGCGTAGACGCTTGCGCTATCGTATGGGATAGCGCGCGTCTCCCGACGCGTGCTTGTAACCCACTAAACTTAGTGGGCGCGCGTCAGGAGACGCGCACCATCAATGCACTATTAAAATATTTAACTTACGCAAAATCCATATTAAAAATCCACCGCACTTTCCTCAGTGTGATGATTTTTCCTTTTTTAGATTTCGTGCAACAAGTTGCACGCTACGGTGATTTTTTCGTTTTTGTAGCGTGCATCTTGATGCACGAAGGATTTTTAACCTATCAATACACTCTGCTAGCGCAAGCGTCCTTCGCTTGTGCCTTTTGGATTTCCACAAATATATATTTTCAGCACAAGCGTTGACACTTGCGCTATCGTATGGGTCGTGTATCAAGAGGCGAACGCCATTGATAAGTTAATTCATATTAAAAATCCACCGCACTTTTTTTCAGTGCGGTGGATTTTTCCTCTCTTTTTTAGATTTCGTACAACAAGTTGCACGCTACGTTTTTGCCGATTAAAGTTCGGTCACGATTTTATCAATTTCAGCTTTGGCGTGCGCCTGTGCTTTGGCAATCGAATCTGCACCTAAGCCAATGCCTTCTGAATAAACGAATTGCACGTCGGTAATGCCTACAAAGCCTAAGATGGTTTTTATGTATGCCGTAACATGATCCGTTGGTTGATTTTGATGGAAGCCACCAAATGCAGATAACACAATGGCTTTTTTGCCTTTTAATAAACCTTGCGGGCCGTTTTCGGTGTATTGGAATGTTACACGTGGACGGGCAATAAAATCAAAATAGCTTTTTAATTGTGTCGGGATGTTGAAATTATACATCGGCGCATTAATCACCACGATATCTGCCTTTTGAATTTCCGCCACCAATTCATCGGATAACGCCAATAAGGCATTTTCAGCTTCTGTGCTTGGTTGACCACGAACGGCTGTGGCTGCCGTTGCATCAAAATGCGGTAATGCGTTTTTAGCAAGATCACGCACAACAACATTATTGTTATCGCCAAGCTTGCTAACCAAATAATCGGATAATTGATTGGTTTGTGAATTGTCTGCCAAAATACTGGATTTTAATACAAGAATATTGCGCATATTTTTTCCTCTTGAAATAGTGAATAAAAAGTGCGGTCATTTTAATGGGTATTTTCGAAAGATAAATAGGACTTTTAGAAAAGCATTATTCATGATCAGTTAATAATCTGCATGACAATTTAAGCGCTATCGTTCTTTCATTTATCGCGAAGACTCACCGCACTTTTGAAAAGTCGTGAACCTAAAAGATGACATCACGCTGTCGTGCTTAGCTCAAAATTAGTTTACGCCTTTTTCAAAAACTCCGATTTCAGCATAATTTTGCCACAATCCACGTTGTGGTCACCACGGGCGAGACGGATGCCTTTAAACTTCGTACCTTTCTTTAAGACCTCAGAGGAGCCTTTGAGTTTGAGGTCTTTAATGAGCAGCACATCATCGCCATCCGCAAGAAGATTGCCGTTGCTGTCTTTGATGATGAGTTGATCGTCATCATGCTCCTCGGCTTCATTGCCGATCCATTCGTGGCCGCAGTCCGGGCAGACAAATTGGATGGAATCGTGATACGTATTTTCGCCTTTACAAGATGGGCAAATTGGATAGTCCATGTGTTTCCTTATTATTTAACAGTGGAATAAAAATTGAAATGCGCGCTATTGTAACGGAACAACACGTATTTTGGGGAATTATTTAACCCGGCTTATCTGCGTATTTTTGCCAACAGGCTAACGGAGACAATAATGACCAATGAGCCGATCCAGAAATTCAGCGTTGGCACGTTGTGCCAGAACAACCAGTCGCAAATACTGGAGAAAATCACGCCGGTGAAAGCAAATGGTGTGATGACATTGGCCGGAGCATATTTGAAAGCGCGGGTCAGCAATAATTGGAAAATCAGGCCGAAACCGCCTACTAATAATAAAAGTACAAAACCCTGTGCGGAGGGGATTGTCCATTGCGTGGCAAAAAATAACGGTAACAAAAGGGAACCCAACAAATGGAAGTAGAACACGATATTTTTCGGCGAATTGTGCTTGTTGAGCTCTTGCAGGCTGATAAATGCCATGGCGGCGAGAAATGCCGCGCCTAAGGCATAACCGATGTGTTGTAGTTCAAAATGCTTAGATGAATCCGTCAGCATGATAATGGAGACGCCCGCAAAGCCAAGGAAACTGCACGCCAGAACTTTTAGCGGGGTTCTTGTTCGTAACACAAACAACAATAAAGGGACGAATAACGCCGAGGTATTCATCAGTAACACGGCGATAGAAATCGGTAAGTATTTGATGGCATAGAACGTCAGCAACATACTGGCAATGCCCGCTAGGTTACGCATAACAAGAAACGGCCATTGGCTGAGTTCGACCTTAAAATCACCGTCACGAATCATAAACGGCAATAAAAAAATAAAGCCGATCAAAAAGCGGGAAAATAAAATTTCGCTGGATGGCAATTCGTCGGAAGCATATTTGACAAACACGCCCATTAAGGCGATGCTGATATAAGCCAACACCATACAAATAATGGCTTTTTGATATGAAGTGGCAGTGAGTTTTTTCGGCATTGACAACATTCCTTGATTAGTAGTGCCAAAAGTGCGGTCACTTTTTAAAGTGTTTTTTCGTTTTCACTGTGAAGATGTTTTTCAATGTCATGCCAAAAACGTTGAAAAAACTCACCGCACTTTTGTCTCTCTTGAAATTCGGGGCTAGTACTAATTTGAACCGCCTCTCCGAAATAGTCAAATGATAATTGATAGGCGTGCAAATAGGTGCGGTCCGCCACCTCTCCGCCATATAATTCGTCACCTAAAATCGGACTCCCCAAACTTTTCATGGCAACGCGAATCTGATGGGTTTTACCGGTTTTGGGATACAGAATGAATAAGCGCAAATTCGGTGCCAAGCTGTGCGACACAAAATCGGTAATGGCAGGATTTTCTTTGCTTTGACACAATTTCCACGCACCACGACGGGCTTTTTGCATATCACCGCTGATTCTGCCCTGCTTTTTCTTCGGTTTTTGGGTGGATAGTGCTAAATAGGTTTTCTGAATCTGATGTTCGGCAAATTTACGCGACAATGTCGCTGCGGCTTTTTCATTTAATGCCAAGATCAACAAGCCGGACGTCACTTTATCCAAACGATGAATCAACCAAACCTGCGGTACGCCCAATTGCTGCGCCACAAGCCGAGTTAACCCCACATCGGCATCATCTTTATGTACGCTTATTCCGTTAGGCTTATTTATTACAATAAAATCAGGATGTTGGAATACAATTTGAAATGTCATGACAGAAAAACCTCAAGAAATGATGCGCTGAATGATACCATGAAAGTAACGGCAGAAACTGCCTGCAATTAGGTGAGAAAACAGAAAAGTGCTATACTTCCCGCACTATACTCGTTTCATGCTGTCGTCAATTATGTTGGAAAGTTTGCTCATTATTTTGGTGCCGATGCTTATCGGCTACGCCTTTAAAATCAAAAATACAAAAATATTACAACAATTTGGCAAAATCACCATGCTACTGTTGTATATGATCTTGTTCATTATGGGCGTGTCCCTTGGACAATTAGATAATTTGGCACAGCAATTGCCGCAAATTGGGATTTACGCGCTAACATTTATTGTTTTTATTCAAGGGCTAACCTTTCTTGGGTTATTTCTCTATGACAAGCTGTTCCCCCAGCCTTTAGCCAAAACAACGGAGAAAATGCCCTCCCGTTGGCGGATTGTGTTGGATTCGTTGAAATTATGCTTAGTGGTGCTTATTGGGTTCTTTATCGGGCTATGGGGCAAAGGTTGGGTGAGCCTGCCGTTTGGCTCCAGCACTTATGTGTTAGTCGTGTTGATTTTTTGCGTCGGCATACAATTACGCAATAACGGTATTTCTATTCGTTCCGTGTTTTTTAATCAACGCGGCATGATAACCGGTGCCATTTTTGTTTTAATGTCGCTACTTGGTGGCATTATCGGTGCGCAAGTACTGAATGTGCCTATTGTGCAAGGTCTTGCAGTGTCTTCAGGGTTAGGCTGGTATTCCCTTTCCAGTGTCACCTTAAACAACGCATGGGGACCAATTTGGGGTAGCATTGCGTTTTTTAATGATTTATCCCGTGAATTGATGAGTTTATTTATTGTGCCGTTATTTATGCAACATTACCGCTCCACCGCAATAGGCTACACAGGTGCCACCGCCATTGATTGCACGTTGCCGATCATTCAAAAAGCCGGTGGCGTGGAAGTCTTACCATTGGCGTTTAGTTTTGGCTTTATTACCAATATTGCACCGCCTATTTTATTGGTCTTTTTTACCTCGGTTCCTTTATAGGGTTTTCATTTTTTTATGACAATTGAACAAATTCTCACTTATATCATCCCCATTTTGGTTTGGATAGTCACCATCACCATCACCTTACGCTTAGTAATAAAAAAACAATCTGTCCCAACCATGCTCTCATGGTTGATTGTCATTTATGTGTTTCCTGTGGTGGGCATTATCGCCTATTTAATTTTTGGTGAAATCAATCTCGGCAAACATCGGGCTGCCATGTTTGAGCAACTCAAGCCTAAATACATGGATTGGTTCAAACACCTTTCTCATTGCGATAATTTAATCAATACGCAAACCAACCTGCTCTACCGCCCGATTTTTGATCTTGCCAATCAACGCCTTGGCATACCTTGCATTTTGGGCAACGAATTGCATATTTTGGATACGCCCGAAAGCATTATGCGAAGCATCATTCATGACATCAATCAGGCAGAAAAATCCATCAATATGGTGTTTTATATTTGGTCTGCTCAAGGCTTGGTGAATGAGGTAACACAGGCATTAATCAACGCTCGACAACGAGGCGTGACTATTCATATTTTGTTGGATTCAGTAGGTAGCCGTGCTTTCTTAAAAAGCGCCGAATGTCAAGTCATGCGTGATAATGGCATTGAAGTGACGGAAACCTTGCACGTCAATTTATTCCGTATGTTCTTTAATCGTATTGATTTACGTCAGCATCGCAAAATTATTGTGATCGATAACCAAATTTCTTATACCGGCAGCATGAACATGGTGGATCCGAAATTCTTCAAAAAAGACAGCAACGTCGGTGAATGGATCGACATTATGGTGCGCATTAACGGCCCGGTATCTGCAGTATTAAACGGTTTACACGCATGGGACTGGGAAATTGAAACAGCCGCTAAACTTCCTCTGGAAGTGCCTGATTGCCCGCTTTTGCCGTTAGAACAAAACAACTCTCATGCAGTACAAATTCTCGCCACCGGTCCTTGTTTTCCTGATGATTTAATGGCGCAATCACTGTCGATTGCAATTTTCTCGGCGCGTAAAAGCATTGTGATCACCTCGCCTTATTTTGTGCCAAGCCATAATATTGCGGAAGCTTTGCGTATTGCGGCTTTACGTGGTGTGGAAGTTTCCATCATTCTACCCAAAGAAAATGACTCCCTCATGGTGCATTGGGCAAGCCGTACATTCTTTGATGATTTACTTGCTGCCGGCGTGAAAATTTATAATTTCAACAAGGGTTTACTGCATACCAAAAGTATGTTGATCGACAACCGATTGGCCTTAGTCGGCACTGTAAACATGGATATGCGCAGTTTCTTGCTGAATTTTGAAGTCACCATGGTGGTGGAAGATCCGGCATTTGCAAACGAAATTTCTTTATTACATGAAAGTTATATTAAAAACGCGGAATTAGTCGATTATGTTACATGGAGCACGCGCTCCGTTTATCAGCGTATCATCGAAAAACTCTTTTTCTTATTTAGCCCGCTTTTGTAAAACATCGCGTCCAATATCACTTTATTCCGTCACCACGCATAATCTGCGCTATACTAAGCGCCTTTTGAGAAACAGGAGAAGAAAAAAGAATGAAAAGAATAGAACAACTCTTTGCAAACAACTACCAATGGGCCACTCAAATGAAAGAGGAAAAATCCACCTATTTTCAAGAACTGGCCGAACATCAACAACCGCACTATTTATGGATTGGCTGTTCAGACAGCCGTGTGCCGGCAGAAAAATTAACCAACCTAGAACCCGGCGAACTCTTCGTACACCGCAATGTGGCAAACCAAGTCATTCACACGGATTTCAACTGCTTATCCGTTGTGCAATATGCGGTCGATGTTTTAAATATCGAGCATATCATCATTTGTGGGCATACCAATTGTGGTGGGATCCATGCAGCCATGAATGATCAAGATTTAGGATTAATTAACAACTGGTTATTACATATTCGTGACATTTGGTTTAAACACAGCCATTTACTGGGTAATTTATCACCGGAACGCCGAGCCGATATGCTCACAAAATTAAACGTGGCAGAACAAGTCTATAACCTCGGAAGAACATCCATCATTAAAAATGCGTGGAAAAGCGGGAAAAAACTGTCCTTGCACGGTTGGGTGTATGACGTAAACGATGGATTTTTAGTGGATCAAGGCGTCATTGCCACCAGCCGAGAATCCTTAGAGATTTCCTACCGAAATGCAATTTCGCGATTACTCAAATTAAATGAAGATGAAATGCTGAAAAAGCAGCATGAACAAGAATAATCTCTGATTGGGCGGTCTTCGCACGGCTTAAAGTGCGGTCGTTTTTCGAGGCAAATCGTGGCAAATTTCAAGAACGGGCATATTCGCTAGAATATCCCCGGAATATAGCTTAAAATTTGACGTTTATTTTCATCGTTTAACTCATGTTTATTATGCGGTATAAAAAACTCGTTATGTCTGTTTGTTGGTTCGCGTTTATGGTGAATACGGTTGTTGCCGCACCGCGCGTGCCTGAAGAACTGACGGATGACGGATTAATTTATTGCACTCACGCTTCCGGTTTTTCCTTCAATCCGCAAACCTCGGATGCCGGCACGAGCATGAATGTGGTGACTGAACAGATTTATAATAAACTTTTCGAGATATCCAATACGGCGATTCCAACGCCCATTTTGGCACAATCTTATTCGATTTCACCTGACGGCAAGATCATTACGATTTATCTGCGCAAAGGCATTAAATTTCATCATACCGATTGGTTTAAACCGACCCGCGATTTTAATGCCGATGATGTGGTGTTTTCATTAAATCGTGTGCTGGGTTATGAAACCTATTTGCCAACGCTGGAACAAAGTGCGGTGAATTATAAAAATCCGCAGTATCGCATTTTTCATGAACAAGCGAAAAAAGTGCGTTTTCCTTATTTTGAAAGCATTAAGTTAAATCAAAAAATCGAATCGGTGAAAGCGTTAAATCCGCACACGGTGCAAATTACCTTATTTAAGCCGGATGCCTCCATTTTGTCTCACTTAGCCAGCCAATATGCCATCATTTTCTCGCAGGAATATGCGGTGCAACTTAATGCGGACGATAATTTGGTGCAACTTGATTTATTACCGGTCGGCACCGGCCCGTACAAGGTCAAAAATTATTTCCGGAATCAATATGTGCGGTTAGAAAAAAACGAGGATTATTGGAAAAAAGACGCCAAAATTAAAAATATTATTATTGATTTATCCACGGATCGTACCGGGCGCTTGGTAAAATTTTTTAATGGCGAATGCCAAATTGCGTCCTATCCTGAAGTCAGCCAATTAGGTTTATTGAAGGAAAACGACAAACGCTATTATGTTAAAAGTGCGGAGGGCATGAATTTAGCCTATTTAGCCTTTAATTTTCAAAATGCTGTCATTCAAGATGAACAGGTTCGCCGTGCGATCGCACAAGCCATTAATCGCCAACGCATTATCAAAACCATTTATCACAATACGGCAACTGTGGCGAATAATATTATTCCGAATATTTCTTGGGCATCCAGCGTAAATACGCCGGATTTTGCTTATGATTTTAATCCGAGCGAAGCCAAGAAAGTCTTACAAGATAAACGGCTCCATTTGAATATGTGGGTGTTAAATGAAGAGCAGGTTTACAACCCGGCGCCACTGAAAACCGCAGAATTGATTAAAGAAGATTTAAATAACGTTGGGGTGAACGTAACGATTCGTTCAGTGACACGGACTTTTCTCATCGACCAGCTGAATAAAAAATCAGAAAACTACGACATGATTTTAACCGGTTGGTTAGCCGGAAACCTCGATCCTGATAGCTTTATGCGACCTATCTTAAGCTGTAACGCGGCCAGTGAAATGACAAACCTCTCCAATTGGTGTGATGAAGATTTTGATCAGTTGATGGATAAAGCATTAGACAGCCCTAATTTATGGGAGCGCGCCCACGTTTATAATCAAGCACAGGAACTTATTCTCTCCAAGCTGCCGATTGTCCCATTGGCAAATATGAAGCGGGTGCTGGTGGTGAATTCACGTGTTCGCCATATTGAAATGAATCCTTTCGGCAGTTTAAATTTCTCGACATTATCATTGCGTAAAGGAGAGAAATAATGTTGCATTCTTTTCTTCGACAAGGTGTTTTCCTGCTGTTAACGGCGTTTATGCTCTCTTTGCTAAGTTATGTGATTTTGATGCAAGATCCATTGAATGCCGAACTGGCTACGCCACACTTTTATCAGGGGTATATTCACTATTTAAACCGTCTTATGCACGGCGATCTCGGCATCAGTTATAACGGTGGTGATCCATTAAAATCCACCATTCTTACGGTGTTGCCACCCACACTTGAGTTATGTTGTTGTGCGATTTTATTGGCCGTTATTTTTGGCATTCCCCTTGGGATACTGGGCGCTGCCTATCAAACGCGTTTTATTGGAAAAACAATCCGCACTTTATCGGCTATCGGTACTGCTTTGCCGGTATTTTGGATCGCACCGATTTTATTGTATTTCTCCGCCATTAACGCTTGGCAAATTTCCGCCATCGGGCAATATAACCTCCTCTATGAAATCAAACCGCTAACCGGTTTCCCGCTGATTGATGTCTGGTTTGTTGATGCACCGTATCGCATTAAAATGATTCAAAATGTATTACAACATTTGGCACTGCCAACATTAGTTCTCAGCATTTTACCCATGATGGAAATCGTACGTTTGGTGCAACAACGTGCCGAAATCGTGCTTCAACAAAACTATGTCAAAATTGTCACCACTCGGGGGTGGTCAAAATTGACCATATTGCGCAAATACGTATTGCGTAATACGTTACCCTTACTCATTCCACAAATGACTCGCCTGTTCACCTTGGTCATCACGCAATGTATGCTGGTTGAAAATACCCTCGGCTGGCCGGGCATTGGACGTTGGCTAATTGATGCGGTCACACAACAGGATTACAACAGCATTTCTGCCGGTATTATTACTATCGGGCTTTGTATTATTTTTATCAAAATTCTTTCGGAAACGCTTATTTTCATTGCGGATCCGTTAAATAAGAAGGGATGGTATGCGAAGTAAAGATCCAAAAGACTTTCGTGAAACGGGCACACTAAAACACATTTGGTCACTGTTCCGCCAAGATCGCATTGCGCTCTTTAGTTTCTACGCACTTTTGTTATTAATTTCGACCGCACTTTTGAGTCCGTTCATTGCGCCTTATTCTGCAGAGACGCAATTTATCGGACAAGAATTAATGCCACCCTCTTGGGCGGCAAACGGAGAAATCGCCTACTTCCTCGGCACAGACGATATTGGTCGCGATGTGCTAAGCCGTATTATCGTTGGAAGTACTTATACTGTGGGGGCATCACTCATTGTGATGATCACAACAGCAATTCTTGGCGGCGGATTAGGCATTTGGGCAGGGATGTCACAAGGAATACAATCACGCATTTTAGGCCATTTATTAGACACGTTTCTCACCATTCCCGTCCTTCTCGTCGCCATTATTATTGCGACATTAATGGAACCCGGCTTGCTCAATGCGATGCTTGCCATTACCCTAGCGCTGCTGCCGTATTTTGTGCATGAAATTTACCGCAGTATTCAACTGGAATTAAAAAAAGAATATGTCTTAATGTTACGCTTAGACGGTATCTCAAAATGGGCTTTATTGAAAAGCACGATCTTGCCAAATATCGCCGTGCAATACATTCAAGAAACCTCTCGCGTCTTCACGATCGCCATTTTAGATATTAGCGCCTTAAGCTTTATCGCCTTAGGTGCTCAACGCCCGGCACCGGAATGGGGCGCAATGATCCGCGATTCTTTAGAATTGATTTATTTAGCGCCATGGACGGTACTCCTTCCCGGTTTTGCGATTATTTTCAGTATTTTAATTGGCTTGATGTTTTCTAACGGATTATGTCGTGCCATTACCAAATATTACGAGTAGGTCATCATGGTTCTTTTGGATATTCGCAATCTTCGGATTGATATTAAAACGCCAAACGGGTTAATTCGCATCGTTGATAACGTCAGTTTCACACTGAATGAAGGCGAAATTTGTGGCTTGGTGGGTGAATCCGGCTCCGGCAAAAGCTTAATTGCCAAAGTCATTTGCAATGCCTTTAAAGATTCTTGGATTGTTACCGCCGATCGTTTCCGTTTTAATGACGTTGAACTGCTCAAACTCACGCCGACCCAACGCCGCCAAATTGTGGGAAAAGAAATTTCCATGGTTTTCCAAGATCCGCTCACCTGCCTCGATCCAAGCCAAAAAATCGGCAAGCAGCTGATTCAAAACATTCCGGGATGGACGTTCAAAGGGCATTGGTGGCAACGTTTATTCGGTTGGCGAAAACGCCGCGCTATAGAATTATTGCACCGTGTCGGCATTAAAGAACACAAAGACATCATGCGCAGTTATCCCCATGAGTTAACCGAAGGGGAAGGACAAAAAGTGATGATTGCCATTGCCGTGGCAAATCAACCGCGCTTGCTCATTGCCGATGAACCGGCCAATTCCGTGGAATCCATTACGCGTGTACAAATTTTCAAGCTATTATCCAGCATGAATCAAAACCAAGGCACATCCATTCTACTGGCCAGCAATGACATCAACAGCATTAGCGAATGGTGTGATGCGTTTGTCGTGCTTTACTGTGGGCAAAATTCAGAGTCCGGTCCCCGAGAGGCGATTTTAGAGAATCCTCACCATCCCTACACACAAGCGTTGCTACATTCGATCCCCGATTTCACGCAGCCACTGCCTTTTAAGAGCCAGTTAGGCACATTAAAAGGCTCGGTTCCGCTACTTGAAGAAATGCCGCTGGGTTGCCGCCTTGGTCCACGTTGTCCTTTTGCACAAAAAAAATGTATTACGAAACCGACCGCACTTCGGGTGAAACAACATGAGTTTTATTGCCACTTTCCGATTAATTTACGGGAAAAGAAAATAAAAGAAACCGAAGTGCCGCAGCCGTTAACGCTCAGCAATGACACGCAGGAGTAAAAGAACGAAATGCACTTACTACACGTTGAAAACCTGACAAAAACCTTCAAAAAAGATCTTGATCTGTTTGGCGACGGTTACTTTCATGCCGTGGAAAATGTGAGCTTTACCTTGGATGCCGGCAAAACATTGGCCATTATCGGGCGTAACGGTTCAGGCAAATCCATGTTGGCTAAAATGATTGTCGGCATTACTGAACCCACTTCAGGCAAAATCTTATTTCAAAATCAGCCCTTGATTTTTGGTGATTATACTTACCGAGCCAAGCATATTCGTATGGTTTTCCAAGATCCGAATACCGCCTTTAATCCGCGGCTGAATGTTGGTCAAATACTTGATGCGCCATTGCTGTTAACCACATCACTTAATGAGCAGCAACGTACTCAAAAAATTTTTGATATCTTAACCTTGGTCGGGATGCACCCAGATCACGTGACGATTAAAATCAATACGCTTTCTATTAGCCAGAAGCAGCGTATTGCCCTTGCCCGTGCGTTAATTCTCGATCCGCAAATTATCATTATTGACGATGCCCTTGGTTCATTAGATGCAACGGTCAAAACACAGCTCACCAACTTAATGTTATCGTTACAAGAAAAATTCGGACTAACCTATATTTATGTGGGGCAACATTTAGGCATCATCAAGCATATTGCCGATGAAGTGTTAGTGATGGAAGAGGGTAAGATGATTGAATATGGCGACACCTATTCTTTATTTACTTCACCGCAAAGTGATGTGACCAAGCGCCTAATCGAAAGCCATTTTGGCAAAATTTTAGACGAAACCTCTTGGGGAGAGACGTTTTTACCGATGATCTAATCGCAAAGTGCGGTAGATTTTCACCGCACTTTCACTTATGCCTAAGTCGCGCCATCTTGTGCAAACTTAACCTTGCCAATACATCGCTTGCACGTATTAACGCAATAATTCCAAGCCAAACTGATAAAGCTGATTTTTCTTGTAGCCATACAATTCCGCCACAATGGCAGCGGCTTTTTTTAACGGCAATTCTTGGCTAATCAAGGTGAGCGCGTGAATGGCTTGCGAAGAGATCGCTTCCGCTTCATCTTCCTTTGGCTCGCCTTCAACAATAACCACCATTTCGCCTTTGGTACGATTCGGATCTTGTGCCAACCAAGGGATTAAATCGGCTAATTTGTCGCCATGGATCGTTTCCCATGTTTTAGTAATTTCACGCGCCAACACCACATAACGCTCGCTGCCAAAGACGCTTTGCATATCCGCCAGACTATCTAAAATGCGATGCGTGGATTCATAAAAAATCAAAGTGCGGTCTTCTTTTGCCACGTTTTTTAATTTATCCACGCGGGCTTTGCTTTTTGCCGGCAAGAAGCCTTCAAAGCAAAAACGATCGGAGGCAATCCCCGAAGCACATAACGCCGTAATCGCCGCACAGGCGCCCGGCAATGGCACAACCTGAATCCCCGCTTGTCGACATTGACGCACCACATGAAATCCGGGATCGCTGATTAATGGCGTACCGGCATCAGAAATCAACGCAATATTCACGCCTTGTAAAAGTTTTTCGACTAACGCACCGGCTTTTTGCTGTTCATTATGATCATGTAAGGCAAAAAACGGCTTTTTAATGCCGTAATGGGCTAATAATAAACCGCTGTGTCGGGTATCTTCCGCTGCAATGAGATCGACTTGTTGAAACGTTTCCAGCGCACGTTGCGTAATATCTTGTAAATTGCCGATAGGCGTTGCGACGATATATAAAATTCCGTTTGAATTGCTCATTTAGACTTCTTTTATTTGCTTTTAGTTAGGGAGATAAGTAAGATCGCTCCAATTGTTTAACCAATGGAGTAATTATGTCTATTCTATTACAACGCATTAATTTAAAAAATCGATTAATGCCTTTTTTGTTCACGCTAATTTTAGCCGGCTGTAATGCCAATTTTATGGGGAATAGCTTCACCAGTGAACTCAAAAAAGATGCGAATGCAAGTTCTGAATTTTATATGAATAAAATTGGGCAAACACAAAAAATCGAAGATCAACAAACCTATAAATTATTAGCCGCGCGTGTACTCGTGACGGAAAACAAAGTGCCTCAAGCCCAAGCGCTATTAAACGAATTAAGCACGCTCAATCCGGATCAATTATTGGATAAATCACTTATTGAAGCGCATATCGCTGCCGTGCAAGGCAACAATCAACTCGCTGAAGATTTATTACGCCGCGTGGATTTAACGCAATTAAGCAGTTCTCAAGTTGGCCGTTATTATGCGGTGAAAGCGCGCGTAGCTGAAAATAAAAATGCCATTATTGATGCGGTGAAAGCACGTATTCAAATGGATCAAGTGCTCACCGATGTACCTCGAAAACAAGAAAATAATGACCGCACTTGGGCGTTATTACGTCAAGCGAATCGCGGTTTATTAAATAATACGCCGGATGAAGGCAATTTAGCCTTAGCTGGCTGGCTGGCGCTCGCCCGTGCTTATAACGATAATTTAAGTCAGCCGACCCAATTAAGCCAAGCTTTGCAAAATTGGAAATCTGCTTATCCGAATCACTCGGCGTCTTATTTATTCCCAACGGAATTACAAGGCTTGTTCAATTTCCAACAAACATCACTTTCTCAAGTCGCCTTGCTTTTACCGCTAAGTGGTAATGGTCAAATTCTCGGTAACACCATTAAATCCGGTTTTGATGCAGCCAAAGGCGACAATACCGCCGTTCAAGTGCAGGTTTATGACACCGTTGCGACCCCTATCAACGATATTATTGCGCAAGCTAAACAAGCCGGTGTTCGTGCGATTATCGGGCCTTTGCTAAAACAAAACGTAGATAGCGTATTAAATAATCCGTCTGCTATTCAGGGCATGGACGTTCTTGCATTGAACTCTACACCAAATGCACGTGCTATTGGTCAAGTTTGCTATTATGGCTTATCTCCTGAAGATGAAGCTGAATCCGCCGCCAATAAAATGTGGAAAGATGGCATTCAAGCACCAATGGTTGCTGTGCCACAAAACGATTTAGGACAACGTACTGCGACAGCATTTAACATTCGTTGGCAACAACTTTCCGGTACTGATGCGAATATTAAATATTACAACCAAACCGGTGATGTGGGTGTCGCGTTACAAGGCCAAAACGTACAAGGCCTTTATGTTGTTGCGAAAAGTGAAGAATTGGCTGATGTGAAATCCGTGATTGATAATAGCGGCAGCAATATCAAATTGTATGCCAGCTCACGCAGCAACTCCTCCAATAACGGACCAGAATACCGCTTGTTAATGAACGGGCTACAATTTAGCGATATTCCGTTCTTCAAAGACACGGATTCTGCACAATATCAAAAAATTGCTACCAATACTAACGGCGACTATTCGTTAATGCGTTTATACGCCATGGGAGCTGACGCTTGGTTGTTAATCAGTCACTTCAATGAACTACGCCAAGTACCGGGTTATCAAATTGACGGCTTAACCGGTAAATTAAGCGCAGGCCCGAACTGCAATATTGAACGTGATATGACTTGGTTCCAATATCAAAATGGTGGCATTCAAGTATTAAACTAAGTTAAAAATGTTTTCTCTAAAACGTCAACAAGGGGCGAGATTTGAACACAAAGCTCGCCTCTTTTTAGAATCTCAAGGCTTAACTTTTCTTGCGGCCAATCAGAATTTCAAATGCGGTGAACTGGATCTCGTCATGTTAGATCAAGACACTATCGTGTTTGTCGAAGTTCGCCAACGTAAAAACGATCACTTCGGCTCTGCCATAGACAGTGTGGATTGGAAAAAACAACAGCGTTGGCTGGATGCTGCCGCACTTTGGTTGGCACAGCGGAAACAAAGTTTAGAAGATACAGACTGCCGTTTTGACTTAGTCGCTTTCGGCAAAACCGACCAAGATATCCAATGGATCCCCAACTTTCTTGATTAATCACTATGCTAAATAAACTCAATGATTTATATGAGGAAAATATTAAAACTCATATTTACGCCAAAAGCCTGTTAAGTACACAAATTGTCGAGGCGGCACAACGCATGATCAGCTGTCTCTTGCAAGGCAATAAAGTGATTGTGTGTGGAGATGGGCGTTCTTATATTAATGCTCAATGCTTAGTAGCGAATTTATTAAATCGTTACGAATTAAAACGCCCGAGCTTTCCTTCTGTTTTATTGAGTTTAGATAGTGCGGTCAGTTCTACCTTTATTTCTGATCTTGCCTTAGAAAAATTATATCAACACCAATTTAACGCCACTGCGCAAAAAGGCGATATGCTGGTGGCATTCGCGCCTTTAGGTAATGAAAAGAACGTGCTCAATATTATTACGCATGCGGTCAATAAGGACATCACAACTCTTGTTTTAACCGGCAGCAGCCACGATCATATTCAAGGCATTTTGACCGAAAATGATTTACACATCGCGGTGCCAAGTGCAAAAGAAAGCCGATTGTTGGAAAATCACTTATTTATTATTAACAGTATTTGTGAACTTATTGATTTTAAACTCTTTTCTCATTCATAGCTTGACAAAAACCGTCCATTCAAGCCACACTAGCGCATAATTACCACACAGACAAAGGAGACAATGATGCTAACAAGTCCATTAAAAAAACTGCTTCTTGTGTTAACGACAGCATGCTTACTACAAGGTTGTGTTGCCGCCGCGATTGGTGGTGCTGCGGTTGCCGGTGCGACAAAAGTTGCCACCGATCCTCGCACTATGGGAACGCAAATTGACGATGAAACGTTAGAACAACGCGTCTATTCCGCCATCAAAAAAGATCCACAAATTAAATCGGAAGCGCGTATTAGTGTCACTGCATATAGTGGTCGTATCTTATTAACCGGTCAAATACCGAATGAAAGTTTGCGCGACGTTGCCACCGGATTAGCCAAAGGCGTACAAAATGTCAACGATGTTTATAATGAAGTTCGTGTAGGAGAGAAAGTTAGTTTTACTCAAATGAGCAAAGACGCTTGGATTACCAGCCAAATTAAATCCAAAATGCTTGTTGATTCCAAAGTGAAAACCAGTGACATCAAAGTGGTAACAGAAAATAATGAAGCCTTCCTTATGGGCAATGTAACCCAAGATCAGGGCAATGCGGCCGCAGAAATTGCGCGTAATGTTTCGGGTGTGACCAAAGTTGTCAAAGTTTTTAATTACTTAAATTAACATTCAAGGGAACGTTATTTAACCCTTTCGGGCATTCACGATTTCGTGCAACAAGTTGCACGCTACAATTCTTATATGACAAAAAGGTGCATGACGCACCTTTTTATTTGCCTTTGACTTAAGTATTTAAGTGCGGTCAATTTTCGAGGTGAATTTCATTTTTGTGTTTCACAATCACCATGTGATGATCCGCAAATTTCTGCGCAAGTGTTTGGATTGATTGTCCATTTGGCAACACAAGATGCGGGGCGATCTCGACCAATGGAATGATCACAAACTCGCGCTGATGCATATCATAATGTGGCACAGTCAGGCGTTCCGACTGAATAATGTGATTTGCATAAAGCAAAATATCCAAATCTAATGTACGCTCTCCCCAACGGCGCAGACGAACACGCCCTTGTTCATGTTCAATACGTTGTAATTCATCCAACAATGCCAGTGGCGCAAGAGAGGTTTCCAAACAGGCAACGGCATTCACATAATCCGGCTGATCTTGTGGCCCAAGCGGCTGACTTTGATAAAAAGAACTTACCGCCGTTAATCTTGAATCAGAAAGCGCATTTAACGCCTGCAATGCGGCTGTCAGTTGCGCCTGAGGATTTGCAAGATTACTTCCTAAGGCAATATACACCTTATTCATGACTCACCTTTTTCGCAGAATGATGTCGCTTACGACGATGATATTTCCGTTTTTTAGGCTGACTCGGTAACTCTTTTACCAAATCTTGTCGTTGGCTTTCGTTGCTAAATTGGTATTCATGCCACCATGCCGCCAATTCTACCGCTTCACCACCCTCAATTTCTGCGCGCATAACCAATAAATCAAAGCCGGCACGGAATTTTGCTTGCTCAATGGCACGTTGTACGGATTTTGGCGTACGTTTTAAAAACTGTAATTGCAATAACCAAATTTCACGAATAACGGCCGTATAGCGACGCGGTACGGCTAAACTTTTACACAATTGCTCAAGTACATCATTTGAGGCTAACGCATAAGCATCGTAATTATTCAGCCCCCCTTCATTTTTTAACACCTCAACCCGTTCACGTAAGGGATACCAAAAAAAGGCGGCAAATAAAAATGCCGGATTGATAGGGAGTTTGTCCGCCACGCGTTCATCCGTTGAAGTTAGCGCACGCAAAATCATTTTTTCCGTCATGCTATCTTCATACTCGGTAAAATAGGGCGTTAATAATGGGAAAAGCGGCTCAAACAAACCATATTGACGTAATAGCCGATAAGTTTTGACGCCATGCCCACTTTGCAATAGCTTCAAGCTTTCTTCAAATAAACGTGCCGGTGGAATATTTTTAAGCAAATGGGCAAGGGATTTAATCGGCGCATCACTGGGTTTATCCAAGAACATATCCAATTTCGCCATAAAGCGAATAGAACGCAACATCCGTACCGGATCTTCCTGATAACGGGTCACCGGATCACCAATTAAACGCAACTTTCCATTTTTTAAATCTTCAATACCGTTAAAGAAATCTTTTAGCGTGTTGTCTTGTGGATTGTAATACAGCGCATTTACGCTAAAATCACGGCGTTCCGCATCTTGCTCCAAGGTGCCATACACGTTATCACGCAACAGCATGCCTTCTTCGCTTTGCTTGGCCAACTTTTCGTTATGATGCTCTGCATGACCGGCGCGAAACGTTGCCACCTCAATAATCTCACGCCCAAACATCACGTGCGCTAATCGAAAACGTCGCCCCACTAAACGGCATTGACGTTGAAAAACCGCTTGAATTTGTTCCGGGCGCGCATTGGTTGCCACATCAAAATCTTTCGGTTTTTTGCCCAGTAATAAATCACGCAAACAACCGCCGACCACATAGGCTTCATAACCTTGGCGTTGTAATTTTTCCACCACCGTTAATGCATTACGATTAAACATCCGCGGTGTAATGCCATGTGCTGAGGCTTTAATGCCATGTTTAACCGCTTTATGCGGTAGATTGCGTTTATTATGAGATCCTCCCTGTGCTTTATTCTTGACAGATTCAGCGGCAACAGAGGGTTTTTTAGATGAGGTTTTGACGTCATTTTGAGCAACAGGATGTTTTTTCGTTTTTTTGCTCAAAAGATTTTTAATATAGGTAAAAATAAGACATCTCCATTATTCGACAATAAAGTAAAAGTGCGGTCTAAAAATAAGATGATTTTTGACCGCACTTTTATTATTTAGTGGCATTAGCCGACCATTTGTTTTTCACGAATTTCCGCTAAGGTTTTACAGTCAATACAAAGATCCGCTGTCGGGCGCGCTTCCAAGCGTTTAATGCCAATTTCCACGCCACAAGATTCGCAATAACCAAAATCGTCGTTATCTAATTTTTTTAAGGTACTTTCGATTTTTTTCATTAATTTACGCTCACGATCGCGAGTACGCAATTCCAAGCTAAATTCCTCTTCTTGCGTTGCTCTATCAGAGGGATCCGGAAAATTAGACGCCTCATCTTGCATATGCGCCACAGTTCGAGACGCTTCATCTCTAATTTGATCATGCCAAGCTTGAAGGATTTTTCTGAAATGCAACACTTGCTGCTCATTCATATACTCTTCGCCTTTTTTCTCTTTATACGGCTCAACACCGGCTAACGCTAATAAGCTCAAAGACGCTTTACTCATTTGTATCTCCTAATAAAAAACGCATCCATTTAACACGTCTAAAACGCCACTTATCTGTGTTGCTTTTGCGGATTATCAAAGTAACACCAAAATTAAAACAGACCCTAGTTTTTGAAAGGCGTAATAAATAACAGAACTTCCTCAAATGATCAAATGAATTTACGTTTCATTTCATCGTTTTTACCTTAATTTTTCTAAATTTGCGATCTTGCACGCATTATTGATTCGCCGGTTTATCTCTCCCCTCGGTTTTCTTTCATATTACGCCTTGAGTTAAATAATAAAGTGCGGTTAAAAACGTGACTATTTCATTAGATAAATTCGCCGGTTGCCTGATTTTCAGCGGATTAACACTGCTCGTTTTACCGGATAATTGGCTTTTATCATGGGAAATGGGTGCCTATATCGCATTTCCGATATTGCTGATAATGTTACTGTGTTATTGCCTTAAATTAACGAGTTCATCCACCTTCCTTGCCTATTGTTTACTGTGTTTAGTGCAACTGGTTTATGTGCATTACCCTGCCCTGTCACTTCTTCAACAAGCGGATAATATCGCCCATCTGCCGAAAACCCTTCACACCGAATTCACCGTGCAAGAAATATTGCATCAACAAGATTTTCAAACGCTGGTCATTGTCGCCAAACTCGCTGAGCATTTGCCGGAACAGCGAATTTATGCGCAATGGAAAGCACCACACAAGGTAAAAATCGGTGAGCGCTATGCAGGAGATTTACGTCTGCGCCCCCTTTCTTCTCGTTTAAATATGCACGGCTTTGATCGCCAACAATGGTACTTTAGTAAACGCATTACTGCGTGGGCGGACGTGAAAAGTGCGGTCAAAATCGATCAGGTTTTTTCATGGCGGCAAAACGCACTTCATCATGCGCTCAAGCAAACAGAACCGCTCTCTCAACAAGGATTGCTATTAGCTCTAGGGTTTGGCGAACGGGCATGGCTTAAAAACGCCACCTGGCAAATTTATCAAAAAACCAATACGGCGCACTTGATCGCGATTTCAGGATTACATATCGGTCTGGCGATGATGTTAGGCTTTGCCTTGGCGCGCTTACTCCAATTTACGTTTCCAACCCATTACATCACCCCAACCTTTCCGATTTTCTGCGGCATGATGTTAGCCCTGCTTTATAGTCAACTTGCCGGACTGGCAATCCCCACGCTACGCGCCATCATTGCCCTCGCTTTACTCTACACGATTCAGTATTTAAGACTGCATTGGACAGTGTGGCAACTGTTATTGCGAGTGGTCGCCCTACTAATTTTTATCGATCCGCTCATGTTGCTTTCCACCAGTTTTTGGCTATCCGTTGGTGCGGTTACCTGTTTAATTGTTTGGTATCAATGTTTTCCGCTCTCCTTATTACACTGGCGCGGCAAACCACTCACGAGTTCCCCTTGGCGAAAAGTGCGGTACGTTTTCGGTTTATTTCATTTGCAACTTGGTTTGCTTTGGTTATTCACGCCGATTCAATTGTTCTTTTTTAACGGTATTTCCTTACACAGTTTTATTGCCAATCTTATTGCCGTGCCACTTTATAGCTTAATTTTAGTGCCGTTGGTGCTGTTTGCTGTGCTCACCCAAGGCAGCTGGAATACATGGTGGCTTGCCAATGATCTGGCAGAAAAAATCACCGCACTTTTAGCCCCGTTGCAGGATCATTGGCTGGCGATTTCTCTTCCCCACAGTTTATGGATTACGCTTGTTTTAACCTGCCTGTTTTTAGGCTTGCTGTATTACGTTTATAAACCCCAGAAACCTCTCTCTTCTACATTGGAATTAGCAAAACTCTCTCGTTTAAAGGGATTTCATCTCGCTGCTGAACGCACCTTAAGTTTTCCCTTACAAAAGACAATTTACGGATTAGGTTTCGGATTGATTGTATTTTGCGGCACAACATTAGCGCACCACTACCTTTCCCGCCCAAATTGGCAATTGGATACCTTAGATGTCGGGCAAGGGTTAGCCACCCTGATCGTGAAAGAGGGCAAAGGCGTGCTATACGACACCGGCGCAAGTTGGGACAGCGGCAGTATGGCACAGTTAGAAATTCTGCCTTATTTACAGCGACAAGGCATTCAGTTGGAATGGCTGATTTTAAGCCATGATGACAACGATCATTCAGGGGGTGCCCGTGCGATGTTATCCGCTTATCCCGACATTCAACTGACCACCGCGTCGCAAAAACGCTATGGCGAAAAAAACACGGCAGAAAACGACCGCACTTTTTGCCTTGCCGGCAAACAATGGGAATGGCAGGGCTTGCGCTTAACTGTACTCTCCCCCGATAACATCGTGCCCCGTGCGGAAAATCCCGATTCCTGTACGCTGCTCTTAACCGACGGCAAACACAATATTTTACTGACAGGCGATGCCGATCTCAGCGTGGAATACAACATTTTACCCAAGCTAGATAAAATCCACGTACTACAAGTGGGACACCACGGCAGCAAAACCTCAACAGGAGAAGCATTAGTGCGCCACATTCAACCAGATATTGCGCTAATTTCCAGTAGCCGTTGGAATCCTTGGCATTTTCCTCATCAAACGGTCATTGATCGTTTAATGCGACACCATGCCAAACTTTATAACACGGCAGAAGACGGGCAAATCCGCGTATTATTTGAAGAAAACGACATCAAAATTCAAACGGCACGGACGGAATTTTCGCCATGGTATCGCAGATTAATTGGCTTGAAGGGCAAATAAAGGTACAATGCGCCATTATTTTTGACCCAACGACAGACATTATGACGCAAGATCACGATCTTTCTACCCTGCAAACCTTCAAACGATTATGGCCGACCATTAGCCCTTATAAAACCGGTCTTATTGCCGCCGGCATCGCTTTAGTGCTCAATGCGTTAACCGATTCCGGTTTAATTTTCTTACTTAAACCCTTGTTAGATGAAGGCTTTGGCAAGGCAGATGCCTATTTCTTAAAGCAAATGTCGGTTTTTGTGGTATTACTGATCATCTTTCGTGGTATTTCCGGATTTGTTTCTAACTATTGTTTGGCGTGGGTATCCGGCAAAGTGGTGATGACCATGCGTCGCCGTTTGTTCAAACACTTAATGTTTATGCCGGTGAGTTTTTTTGATAAAAATGCGACCGGCAAACTGCTCTCCCGCATCACTTATGATTCTGAAGTAATCGCCAATGCCTCTTCAGGTTCCTTGGTGACCATTGTGCGCGAAGGTGTCTATTTGATTTCCCTGTTGGGCATCATGCTTTATACCAGCTGGCAACTGTCGGTGGTGTTGCTGATTATCGGTCCGATTATCGGCGTGTTGATCAGTTTAGTCTCAAAGAAATTCCGTAATCTTAGCCGGAATATGCAAAACTCCATGGGCGATTTAACCTCTACCACAGAGCAAATGTTAAAAGGGCATAAAGTGGTGCTGTCTTTCGGCGGGCAAGTTATCGAGGAGGAACACTTCAATCAAGTGAGCAACGATATGCGCCGTAAAGGGATGAAAATGGCGGCGGCCGATGCCATTGCCGATCCGGTGGTGCAAATCATCGCCTCGTTTGCCCTTGCCGCCGTGTTATACCTCGCGAGTTTCCCTTCCATCATGGATCAAAATTTAAGTGCGGGGACATTTACCGTTGTTTTCTCTTCCATGCTTGCCTTAATGCGTCCGTTAAAATCCTTAACGAACGTCAACGCCCAATTCCAACGCGGCATGGCAGCCTGTCAAACCTTGTTCGGCATTTTAGACATGGAAACGGAAAAAGATACCGGCACGCATAAAGCAGACCATGTGAAAGGTGACCTTGAATTTAAAAATGTCACCTTCCGCTATGAGGGCAAAGACGAACTTGCCTTGGATAACATTTCCTTCCGGATTCCTCATGGCAAAACGGTGGCATTAGTGGGGCGTTCCGGTTCCGGTAAATCGACCATCGCGAATTTAGTCACCCGCTTCTATGATGTTACTCAAGGTGAAATTCTATTAGACGGCGTGAATATTCAAGATTATCGCCTATCGGATTTACGCGAAAATTGCGCCGTTGTCTCACAACAAGTGCACTTATTCAACGACACCATTGCCAATAACATTGCTTATGCAGCTAAAGATAAATATAGCCGTGAAGAAATCATCAACGCAGCAAAAGCGGCTCACGCAATGGAGTTTATCGAACATTTAGAACATGGTTTGGATACCGTTATTGGCGAAAATGGCGCCAGCTTATCCGGCGGTCAACGCCAACGTTTAGCCATTGCCCGTGCATTATTGCGTAATTCACCGGTGTTAATTTTAGATGAAGCGACCTCCGCTTTAGATACGGAATCCGAGCACGCGATTCAAGCCGCATTGGAAGACATTCAAAAAGATCGTACCGTTTTGGTGATCGCGCATCGTTTATCCACCATTGAAAAAGCTGACGAAATTCTTGTCATTGAAAACGGACAAATTAAAGAACGCGGCAACCACCAAGCCCTATTGGCACAAGGCGGTGCGTATAAACAATTACACAGCATGCAGTTCAGTCAATAATTAACCTAAGGAGAAAGTATGCAGTTTTGGTATTCCCGTTCGTGGATCACATGGCTACTGTGCCCTTTCTCCTTGCTATTTTGGCTAATTAGCGCTTTTCGTCGAGCGCTCTTTCGCTTTCATATCTTAAAATCCTATCGCGCATCGGTTCCCGTTGTAGTCGTTGGTAATTTGTCTGTGGGCGGAAACGGAAAAACACCCGCGGTGATTTGGTTGGTCGAAGAACTCCGCAAGTGCGGTCTGAATGTTGGGGTGATTTCTCGAGGTTATGGTAGCCAAACGAAAACCTATCCTTTGTTGGTGACGCCAAGCAGTGATCCTGTGCAAGCCGGTGATGAACCGGTTTTAATTGCCACACGGACCCAAGCTCCCGTTTGCATTTCACCCAATCGCCAACAAGCCATTGAATGTTTATTACAACATACGCCTTGTGATGTCATCATTAGCGATGACGGCTTACAACATTACAAATTACAACGTGATATTGAAATCGTGATCATGGATGCACAACGTGGTTTAGGCAACGGTTTCCTATTGCCGGCAGGCCCGCTACGCGAGTTGCCAAGTCGTTTACACGCTGTTGATTTCATTATTACTAACGGTACAGTGAATCAGTACAGCGACGCGGTGATGTACTTAAAACCACAATACGCCGTCAATTTAGTGACCAATGTGCGACGTCCGTTAAATGAATTTAGCCAAGCTACCGCTATCGCCGGCATCGGCAATCCGCCTCGCTTTTTTACGATGTTAGAACAACAGGGAATCACCTTAAACAAAACCCAAGCCTTTCAAGATCACCAAGCCTTTACGGCATCGTTGTTTGATAAATTCGATAAAAATCAACCGCTCTTCATGACCGAAAAAGATGCTGTGAAGTGTCTCGCCTTTGCGCAAGAAAATTGGTGGTATGTGCCGGTAACCACGGAAATCCAAGGGGCTAAAACCCAGCAACTAATTGAAAAAATCGTGCAAAAGTGCGGTCCAAAATCCAAATAAAACACCATGAATAAGCAATTATTGGATATTCTGGCTTGCCCAACCTGTCACGGGCATTTGGAATACGATGAACAACATCAACGCTTAATTTGTCGCGTTGAAAATCTTGCCTACCCAATTAAACATGGCATTCCGGTGCTGTTAGCAGAACAGGCAGAAACATTAAACCAATCAGAGGAAAAGTAACATGACCCAATTCACTGTAATCATTCCCGCCCGTTACGCCTCCAGCCGTTTACCGGGTAAACCCTTAGCGGACATTGCCGGCAAGCCGATGATTCAACATGTTTTTGAACAAGCCAAACAATCCGGTGCGAGCCGAATTATTATTGCCACGGATAATGAACAAGTGGCTGCCGCTACCAAAAATTTTGGTGCAGAAGTGTGCATGACGGCAGAAAGCCACAACTCCGGTACAGAACGCTTGGCTGAAGTGGTGGAAAAACTGGCGATTCCCGACAACGAAATCATCGTGAACATTCAAGGCGATGAACCCCTGATTCCACCGGTGATCGTCAAACAAGTGGCAGAAAATCTCGCGAAATACCCTGTCAACATGGCAAGCCTTGCGGTTAATATCAATGAGCCTGAGGAATTATTTAATCCCAACGTGGTAAAAGTGCTAACGGATAAAGACGGCTATGTGCTTTATTTCTCCCGTGCAGTGATTCCTTGGGATCGCGATCAATTTGCGCAAATGAACGACGTAGCAAAATTGCAACTGAATACCCAATACCTGCGCCACATTGGGATTTATGCTTACCGCGCCGGTTTCATTAAACACTATGTGCAATGGCAACCGACCGCATTAGAACACATCGAAAAACTGGAACAGCTACGCGTGCTTTGGAACGGCGAAAAAATTCATGTAGAACTTGCCAAAGAAGTGCCGGCTGTGGGCGTGGATACCGCCGAAGATCTGGAAAAAGTGCGGTCGATTTTAGCGAAGAAATCGCATGAATAAAAACGCTCCCCTCTTTAGAAAAGAGGGGCTGGGGGGAGATTTGACAGACAGAATTAACGGAGAAAATAATGTATTTCTCAATGCAATGAAGCAATTTATAATTCTGCCCAATAACCGCTGGCGCGCGTTTCCTAACGCGTGCCGAAAATCGATAAACATAATGACAAGCACACGCTAGGAAGCGTGCGCTATCCAAAGAGATCTTTCCAGTGCCAGATATCACTTTCGATGCCAAAAAATTCCTCGCTAACGTACCGCACTTACCGGGCGTTTATCGTATGTATGACGATAGCAACACAGTGATTTATGTGGGCAAGGCGAAAGATCTGAAAAAACGCTTATCCAGTTATTTTCGTAAGCAGTTAAACAGCAAAAAAACCGAAGCATTGGTGGCGTCAATTCATCATATTGAAACCACAATTACCACCTCGGAAACAGAAGCACTCCTGCTTGAGCACAATTACATTAAAACCTATCAGCCGCGTTATAACGTGTTACTACGGGATGATAAATCCTATCCGTATATTTTATTAACCAAAGAAACGCATCCTCGTATTACGTCTTATCGCGGCGCGAAAAAAATCCAAGGGGAATATTTCGGCCCTTACCCAAACGCCGGCGCGGTGCGTGAAACCTTGTCTTTGTTGCAAAAGCTGTTCCCTATTCGACAATGTGAAAACTCCGTGTATAACAACCGCTCGCGCCCTTGTTTGCAATATCAAATCGGGCGTTGTCTCGCCCCTTGCGTAAAAGGTTATGTGACAGACGAAGCCTATGCGCAGCAGGTAAATTTTGCCCGCTTGTTCTTACAAGGCAAAGATCAACAAGTGTTGGATCATTTGGTCAAACAAATGGAACAGGCAAGTCAGCAACTAAATTTTGAAGAGGCGGCACGGATTCGTGATCAAATTCAGGCGGTGCGCGCGGTGATTGAAAAACAATTTGTCGCTAACGACCGCCATGATGACATTGATATTATCGCCATCGCCTACCAACTGGGTGTGGCTTGCGTGCAAGTGTTGTTTATTCGTCAGGGGAAAATTTTGGGGAATCGTAGTTACTTTCCGAAAGTACCAAGCAATACCAATCTGGCAGAACTCACGGAAACCTTTGTTGGGCAATTTTATTTACAGGCACACCAAGGCAGAACCATTCCGAACACTATTATTGTGGATCAAAAACTGGAAGAAAAAGCCGATTTGGAAACCTTGTTAAGCGACCAAGCAGGGCGAAAAGTTACCATTCAAGATCATGCCAAAGGCGATAAAAGCAAATACCTGCAACTCGCACAAATGAATGCCAAAGCCGCATTAGTGACCAAGTTAAAACAATCTACCTTGCAACATGATCGCTATGCTGCCCTGCAAGAATTACTCGGCATCGATGCCATCAAACGCATGGAATGCTTTGATATCAGCCACACCATGGGCGAACAAACCATCGCGTCCTGCGTGGTGTTCAATCAAGACGGACCGCTAAAATCCGATTACCGTCGTTTCAACATCAGCGGCATCACCAAAGGCGATGACTACGCCGCTATGGAACAGGCTCTGTTAAAACGCTACGACAAAGATTTGGAAGAAGACAAAATCCCCGACATTATTTTTATTGACGGCGGCAAGGGACAACTCAACCGTGCGTTACACGTGTTTGAAAATCTCAAAGTAAAATGGAATAAAAACCGACCGCACTTAATTGGCGTTGCCAAAGGGGTTGATCGTCGTGCCGGCTTGGAAACCCTGATTTTAAGCAAATGGGATAAAGAATTGCATTTGCCCTCAGACAGCCTCGCGCTCCATTTAATCCAACATATCCGCGATGAAAGCCACAATCACGCTATCAGCGGACACCGTAAAAAACGCCAACAACATTTCACCCAAAGCGGATTAGAAAGCATCGAAGGCGTAGGCGCTAAACGTCGCCAAGCTCTTCTCAAATACCTTGGCGGATTACAAGGCGTTAAAAATGCTACTCTCGATGAAATCGCCTCCGTCCCCGGCATTTCAAAAGCGTTGGCAGAAAAGATTTTTGAGACGTTGCAGCATTAAGACTTGCCATGCAAAATAAAGAATAATTTGCTAAAAAGACAATTTTTATGCAAAATCCGTTTATATTTATCTTGCTGGAATTCGTATGCTTAACAAACCTAACACGCTTCTACAGGCGTTTAAAG
The DNA here is from genome assembly GCF_980468985.1 of Aggregatibacter valvarum. Classification (NCBI taxonomy): domain Bacteria; kingdom Pseudomonadati; phylum Pseudomonadota; class Gammaproteobacteria; order Pasteurellales; family Pasteurellaceae; genus Aggregatibacter; species Aggregatibacter valvarum. The sequence continues at coordinate 1,188,004 of NZ_OZ413141.1, forward strand.
ACTTATTGCGTCAAGAAAAATTCGGCTCGCAGAGCGAAATTGTGACTGAATTGCAAAAACTCGGATTTCATTCGATTAATCAATCGAAAGTCTCCCGAATGCTCACCAAAGTCGGAGCGGTACGCACGCGTAATACTCGCATGGAAATGGTGTATTGCCTTCCCACTGATCTCACCGTGCCACAAGCCGCCAGTTCACTGAAAGAGCTGGTGTTGGATATTGATCATAACAATATGCTGATTGTGATTCATACCAGTCCCGGTGCAGCGCAACTCATTGCTCGTTTACTGGATTCGATCAGCAAAGCCGAAGGCATTTTAGGCAATATTGCCGGGGACGATACCATTTTTGTCACCCCAACCCGCAATACCGATATTCAGCGATTATTTGCCAAAATACAGGCATTATTTGATCATTCCAATGAATCCATTTAGACGCTTATGAGAATTCTTATTACCGGCGCAACCGGCTTTATTGGCACAGCCCTCGTGCCACAACTTTTAGCGCGAAATCATCACCTCACCGCATTTGTGCGCGATATCTCAGCCGCGCAGGCTAAACTCCCCGATTCTCCCAATATCGAATACATTAATACGCTAGATTATTTTCAACACTTAGATCAGTTTGATGCAGTCATTAATCTTGCCGGTGAACCGATTTTTCACCGTAGTTGGACAGATGAACAAAAATGCCGTCTAAAAGACAGTCGCGTTGCTTTAACGCAACAACTGGCGGAGTTAATTAATCGCAGTACGACACCACCTTGTTTTATCTCCGGTTCCGCGACCGGTTATTATGGCGATGGTCAAGAGCAGGTTTTACATGAGGGAAGCGCACCGGCAACAAACTTTATTGGTGAATTATGCCAAGCTTGGGAAGCCGCGGCATTACAGGCTCGCACGCGCGTTTGTATTATGCGAACCGGCATGGTTCTCGGCAAACAAGGTGGGGCGTTGGCTAAAATGCGGCCACTCTATTCTTGTTGTCTCGGTGCGAAACTGGGTTCCGGGCAGCAATATTGGGCATGGATCGCCCTTGAGGATATGGTAAACGCGATGTTATTTTTACTCGAACAGGATACTTGCCAAGGCGTATTTAATCTCGTTGCGCCACACGCCATTCGTCAAAAAGACTTTCACGCTATGCTAGGACGTGCGATCAAACGTCCTCAACAGCCCTTTGCCGCACCGGCATCGATGTTGAAATGTCTTCTTGGGGAACGCGCCTCGCTATTACTGGACAGCCAGCATATTCAGCCTCAACATTTACTTGCGCAAGGCTTTCAATTCCGCTATCCGACATTGTCATCTTATTTGCCTGACCTGATTTAAGCGTTGCTTCAAACGTCATGGTGGAGGTTTATGGTCGTCCAGTGAAAATTATCCCATTTCGTCCAAAGACGCAGATCCTATTGTAGCGTGCAACTTGTGGCACGAAATCGTGAATGCCCGAAAGTGGTAAATAACGTTCCGTGTGTGGTTTGGTCGTGCATCAAGATGCACGCTACGCATGAAATCGCGAATGACGCATCGAGGTAAATCATTCGTGCAACACAAGTTGCACGCTACGCACGAAATCATGAATTACGCATCGAGGTTAAATCCTTCGTGCAACAAGTTGTACGATGAAATCATGAATGACGTATCGAGGTTAATCATTCGTGCAACAAGTTGCACCTTACGCATGAAATCGCAAATGACGCATCGAGGTTTAATCATTCGTGCAACAAGTTGCACGCTACGCATGAAATCGCGAATGACGCATTGAGGTTAATCATTCGTGCATCAAGATGCACGCTACGTATGAAATCATGAATGACGCATTGAGGTTAATCATTCGTGCAACAAGTTGCACGCTACGCATGAAATCGCGAATGACGCATTGAGGTTAATCATTCGTGCATCAAGATGCACGCTACGTATGAAATCATGAATGACGCATTGAGGTTAATCATTCGTGCAACAAGTTGCACGCTACGCACTGACCTGATTTAAGCGTTGCTTCAAACGTCATGATGGATATTTATGGTCGCACTGTGGACATTATCCTATTTTTCGTCAGAATACGTAGACTCTATCAGCAAAAGTGCGGTAAAAAATGAATGTATTTCGTACCGCACTTTATTGCTCTCCATAAAAAAACAGCCGCTTATGATTAAAGCGGCTGTTGATGTTATCTCCAAATTAAAGAACGCGACGAGATTGCGTGTATGTTTTTGCCCAGTAGCTATCATCTAGGGACTCAATAATCACACCACGGCTCGTGCTGGAATGCATAAATCGATTATTACCAATATACACCCCTACATGATTATTTTTACGGAAGAAGACCAAATCGCCTACTTTTAATTCATGCTTCTGAATTTGCTTGCCAACATGGCGTTGTTCCGCAGTGGAACGTGGTAATGCTAAACCGTAGGCTTTGAGAAAGGTTGTTTGCATAAAACCGGAACAGTCGATGCCACCTTTGGTTAGCCCGCCTAAACGATAACGAGTACCTGCCCATTCTTGGTAGATTTTCGCAAGTCGTTTATCGGTAATCTCAGAATATTGACGTGGTTTATTGGTTTTTAGCGTGGTGCTAATGAGTTGATTTAATTGAGCTTCATCTTGTGCCGAGGCTGTTGACTTTTCAGATGTCGTAGAACAAGCCGTTAATACAAATAGCGGAAGAAGAATAAAAAATTTCTTAAACATAGGTAATCGTCGTTATTTTAAAAGTTATTTATACATAAAAATTCTTGGTGATCCTAGCGTAAAATAAAGAAAAAATCCAGAAGAAGCGCAATTTAATTTCATAAAATTCATGTTTTATCGTCTATATCGCGCATAAAAAGAATTTTATGCACGATATATTGAATATTGAAGAGACTAGTTAGAAGTGTCTAATTCAGGGAAGGATTTCACCAAATCATCCACCGCTTTCATTTGTGAAACAAAGGCTTCCAATTTATCTAACGGTAACGCTGACGGGCCATCGCATTTGGCTTTTCTCGGTTCCGGATGAGCCTCTAGGAATAGGCCTGCCAAGCCAACCGCTAAACCGGCACGGGCAAGTTCGGTGACTTGCGCACGACGACCACCCGATGCTGCACCGAACGGGTCACGACATTGCAATGAATGGGTCACATCAAAAATCACCGGGCAACCTTGAGAGACATTTTTCATCACGCTGAAACCCAACATATCAACAATTAAATTGTCATAGCCGAAATTCGTGCCACGATCACACAAAATCACTTTATCGTTGCCGCATTCAGCGATTTTTTCCACGATATTGCCCATTTGTCCCGGACTTAAAAATTGCGGTTTTTTCACATTAATGATCGCACCGGTACGCGCCATCGCTTCGACTAAATCTGTTTGTCGAGCAAGAAATGCCGGTAACTGAATAATATCCGCCACCTCGGCAACCGGTTGGCATTGGTAAATTTCATGTACATCCGTAATGATTTTTACACCGAATGTTTGCTTTAACTCAGCAAAAATTTTCAATCCCTGTTCCATGCCCGGGCCGCGATAAGAATGAATGGAAGAACGGTTCGCCTTATCAAAAGAAGCTTTAAACACATAAGGCACGCCTAATTTTTGCGTTACTTCCACATATTTTTCACACACTTGCATTGCCATATCGCGGCTTTCGAGCACATTCATGCCGCCAAATAAGACAAAGGGTTTATCGTTGGCAATTTGAATATCGCCTAATTGAATGCATTTATTTTGCATATGTCTTCCTTATTTATTTTCAATTTGAGCCCAACAACCTAAGGTTACGCGCTCATTATTTCCGTAATCCCGTAAAGTTTCAATCGATGTCCAAAAATTCTCTTGGAAAATTGACCGCACTTTTTCCCCTTGTTGCCAACCGTGTTCCACCAACAAATAACCGCCTGTTCGCATAAATTTCGGCGCATTGGCGATAATATGACGTAAGTCCGCATAGCCTTCTTCTTCCGCCACTAATGCCGACAAAGGCTCAAAGCGTACATCGCCTTGGGTTAAATGTTCATCCTTTGCATCAATATAAGGCGGATTACTCACAATCAAATCAAATGTGCCTGTCACCTTGTCAAACCAATGGCTTTGTAAAAAACTGACGTCTAACTGATTTTTTTCCGCATTGGATGTCGCCAACGCCACCACATTCGGCATGATATCCACGCCGATAATTTCCGGTTGAATGTGCTGTTTTTGCGCAATGGGTTTCAGTTCAGAGGCTAACGCCAAGGCAATCGCGCCCGTGCCGGTACCCAAATCTAAAATACGAAAACGTTGGGAATATTGACCGCACTTTTGTAACGCCTCTGTGGCAATCGCCACGGCTTTTTCCACCAAAATTTCGGTATCCGGACGCGGAATCAGCGTGCCTGCCGACACATTTAACGGCAACGACCAAAATTCTTTTTCACCGAGAAGATAAGCGATGGGCTCACCTTGCAAACGGCGGGATAAAAGTGCGGTCAGTTTTTCTTGTGTTTTTTCATCCAGCTGCGTCTCGCCAAAAGCCAAAATAAATGCACGCGATTTTTGTGTTACAAATTGCAATAACACTTGTGCATCGGTTTTACCATTTTCAGCGGGATTTGCTTGATTTAACGCTTGCGCGGCGTGTTGCAGCCATTGTTGGTAGTTCATGTTTGTTCAAATAAAATGAACGAGCCGTTAAGCTCGTTCTCTCGTTAATTCTGCTCGGACAATGCCGCCAACTGATCCGCTTGATATTCGGTGATAATCGGCTGAATCAAGTCATCAATTTTACCGTTCATCACTTCATCTAAACGATAAATCGTCAGGTTAATGCGGTGATCCGTCACACGCCCTTGTGGGTAATTGTAGGTACGAATCTTGTCAGAACGGTCACCGGAACCCAAAAGGTTACGACGGGTATCCGCTTGCTCTTGCGCCAATTTTTCCTGTTCTTGTTGTACTAAACGGGAAGCCAGCACGGACAAGGCTTTGGCTTTATTTTTATGTTGTGAACGCTCATCCTGACATTCCACCACCATTCCGGTTGGAATATGGGTAATACGCACGGCGGAATCGGTTTTATTGATGTGCTGACCACCCGCACCGGAGGCACGATAGGTGTCAATACGCAAATCTGACGGGTTAATTTCCGGCATTTCCGATTCTGGCAATTCCGGCATCACCGCAACAGTACACGCCGAGGTATGAATACGCCCTTGTGACTCGGTTTTTGGTACACGTTGTACACGGTGGCCGCCTGATTCAAATTTTAATTGGCCATAGGCACCATCGCCGCTCACAAGCGCAATAATTTCTTTAAATCCGCCCTGCTCGCTTTCGTTTTCACTCAGCACTTCAATACGCCAGCGTTTGGTTTCCGCATAACGGCTATACATACGGAAAAGATCGCCGGCGAAAATCCCGGCTTCATCGCCCCCGGTACCAGCGCGGATCTCAAGGTAGCAGTTATATTCGTCGTTCGGATCTTTCGGTAATAAGAGAATGTGTAAATGCTGCTCAACTTGTTCCAATTCGGCTTTGGATTCTTCAATCTCCATTTGTGCCATTTCTTTCATTTCCGGATCGTCAAGCAGGAGCTGTGCTTCTTCTAAATTGGCATTGAGCTGATTCCAACGATTAAAACTTTTCACCACGTCTTCAAGTTGCGAATATTCTTTGGAATAGGCTCTGAATTTATCTTGATCACTAATGACAGAAGCATCACCAAGCAACGCTTCAAGCTCTTCATAACGTTCTTTTAAGCTATCTAATTTATTGATAATAGAGGGTTTCATTCTTTAACCTTCGAAGGAAAATGGACAGGGAAATAAAAAAATCGGGGCATTCTAGCACAGAATCGGCAGGTTGTTGAACTTTACATATAAAGAAAGGCGCTACTAATGAACATGCGCGCCTTCCCAAACGGATTTTAAGCCTGAATTTAGACGACTTTACACATACTCTACGTCAATAATTTCAAATTCAACCACGCCACCCGGTGTCGTGATATTCACCACATCATCCACTTCTTTGCCAACCAATCCTCGCGCAATCGGTGAATTGACAGAAATCAAGCCATTTTTAATATCCGCTTCATCATCCCCCACAATGCGGTAAGTGACTTCCTCATCCGTGTTGGTGTTGACTAAAACTACCGTCGCACCAAAAATCACTTTGCCGTTATTCGGCATTTTTGTGACATCAATAATTTGGCAATTCGCAAGCTTGCCTTCAATTTCCTGAATGCGACCTTCGCAGAAGCCTTGTTGCTCACGGGCGGCATGGTATTCTGCATTTTCTTTTAAGTCGCCGTGTTCGCGCGCTTCTGCAATGGCTTTGATGATTTCCGGGCGGCGTTCGTTCTTTAAATATTCCAGCTCTTTGCGTAAAAGTTCTGCACCTCGAACCGTCATGGGAATTTGTTGCATATAAGACTTTCCTTAATTTAGATAAAGAAAAACTGTGGGATCGTCATGATCCCCCAGTATCAATTAATCATGTTGCGAGAAAACTTTACTCTCGTCTGTTCGCGTACTATTATTGTTCGTCTTACAAAAAATAGCAACCACAACTCTGAATTATGTATAAGTTTTCACCACGTCGGATCTTCTCAAAAACCCTTTTATTTCTTACCTTAACCGCCTCCGTACACAGCTTCGCCAATGTTGATTTAAACCCCTATCTCAGCAACTTGCCCGAAGGCGCCAATCTGGCATTTATCGCTAAAAACCTGCACCAAGATAAAATTGTCGCTGATTATCACGGGCAAACCTTCATGTTGCCGGCCAGTACACAAAAAGTCTTCACCGCGTTAGCCGCAAAACTCGCCCTTGGCGATTCTTTTCAATTTCAGACCGCACTTTTAACCAACGGAGACATTCAAAACGGACAATTAAACGGCGATTTAATCGTGCGTTTCACCGGTGATCCCGATTTAACCAGTGGACAACTTTTTAATTTATTATCAGAACTGAAAAAGCAAAATATCAATAAAATCACCGGCAATCTCATTTTGGATACCTCCGTATTCACCAGCCATGATCGCGGTTCAGGCTGGATTTGGAACGATTTAACCATGTGTTTTAATGCCCCACCGGCGGCGGTAAACATTGATAATAACTGCTTTTATGTAGATATTGACGCCAACCAATCGCCAGGCGAATCAGTGAAATTTAACGTGCCGTCACAATATCCCATCCAAGTGTTCGGGCAAGTTTATGTGGCGGACAAAGACGAAGCACCTTATTGTCAGTTAGATGCCTTGGTACATGACAACAATCGCTATCAAGTAAAAGGCTGTTTAGCGCGCCAAACCAAACCTTTCGGGTTAAGTTTTGCCGTGCAAGATCCTAATGCCTTTGCCGCCGCAATTATTCAACGTCAGCTCAAACGTCTTAACATTGAATTTAACGGACAAGTACAACAACCCTATCGCCAACAACAAGGGCAAGTATTAGCACAACATTTCTCCAAGCCGTTGCCAGATCTCATCAAAAAAATGATGAAAAAATCCGACAACCAAATCGCCGATGCCTTATTCCGCACGATTGCCTATCAGCAATACAAACGCCCGGCGTCTTTCCAGCTAGGTACATTAGCTATGAAAAGCGTGTTATCTCAAGTAGGCATTAAATTCGGTAACAGCATTATCGCCGACGGTTCAGGCTTATCCCGTCACAACCTCATCGCACCACAAACGATGTTACAGGTGTTAGATTACATTGCGAAAAACGAAGAAACGTTGCATCTATTAGACAGCTTCCCTGTTGCGGGGGTGGACGGCACATTAAGCGGACGTGGCTCTTTAATCAATCCGCCATTAGTCAAAAACGTCATCGCCAAAACCGGCGCACTGAAAGGTGTTTATAATCTGGCAGGTTATCTCACCAACGCGCGCGGTGAAAAAATCGCCTTCGTTCAATTTATCAACGGCTACTCCACTGGCGATCTTGAAAGCAAAACCAAACGCGCCCCTTTGGTACAATTTGAAAGCAGCCTGTATAACGCCTTATATCAAGATTGATGTTGCCAAATCGAAGCAAGAAAAACACCGCAAAAATCCACCGCACTTATCACCGTATTTGGTGCGGTGAAATTATCGCAATCGTTTACGTTAGAGGGGGGAAATGGTAGAATGTGGGGCAATTTCTATAACATAACTATGAGATTAGTTTGACGCTTTATTGTAATTTTTAACAAATAACACTTTGAACCTATCCGTGTAAGGAATATATGCAAAAGACTAAAATTGCTTTACTCATTGATGCTGAAAATGCAAACAGTTCAGCCATTGAGCAAATTATTAACGAAATTGGAAAATATGGAATAATCACTGTAAAACGAATTTATGCAGATTGGACAAATGAAAAAAATAAAAAATGGAAAGATCAGCTAAATTCTTATGCAATTAGACCTATTCAGAAATTTGCTTATACCAAAGGGAAAGGCTCAAGTGATACCGCATTAATTATTGATGCAATGGATCTCCTCCATTTTAAAACTGTCGATTCATTTTGTATTGTTTCTAGTGACAGTGATTATACGGGATTAGCCCATAGAATTAGAGAAGAAGGACTGGATATCATTGGGGTAGGTAAAGAACATACACCTGAGGCATTTAAAAAAGCTTGCACTAAATTTACTAGAGAAGAAAATCTAGTTGCAACAGATTCTAAAACAAAAGTAAATAATGCTCAAAAAACCCATTTGGCTGTTGATTATGCTCAAATTAAAAATGCATTTGAAATGGCTGAAAATGATGATAATGGGATGGCTCTTTTATCAAAATTCTCTGAAGCATTACGTAAAATTGATTCAGAGTTTGATTATCGTTCTTATGGTTACTCTAATTTTAGAGCATTTTGTAAAAGCCTAAATGGGTACGAATTACACTACCATAAAGATGGACAAACAATTTCAATAAAATCTAAAGAATAGGAATAACCATGACCAACATCCACAATCATAAAATCCTCATCCTCGACTTTGGTTCCCAATACACCCAACTTATCGCCCGTCGTGTGCGTGAAATCGGTGTTTATTGCGAACTTTGGGCGTGGGATGTGACTGAACAACAAATCCATGATTTCAACCCAACCGGGATTATTCTTTCTGGTGGCCCGGAAAGCACCACGGAAGAAAACAGCCCACGTGCCCCGGAATATGTTTTTAACGCGGGTGTGCCGGTACTGGGCATTTGCTACGGCATGCAAACCATGGCAATGCAACTTGGCGGTTTAACCGAAACCTCTGATCACCGCGAGTTTGGTTATGCTTCCGTTTTAATGGAAAATGCCACCGCACTTTTCGCCGATCTCAATGACGGCGATAACAAATTGGATGTGTGGATGAGCCATGGCGATAAAGTCACCCGCTTGCCACAAAACTTCCAAGTGACCGGCACAACACCAACTTGCCCGATTGCCGCAATGTCTGATGAAAGCCGTCATTTCTACGGCGTGCAATTCCACCCGGAAGTCACCCACACTAAAAAAGGCTTGGAATTATTAACCAATTTCGTGGTGAACATTTGCGGTTGCGAAACCAAATGGACTGCCGAAAACATCATTGAAGACGCCGTTGCCCGCATTAAAGAGCAAGTAGGCGATGACGAAGTCATTTTAGGCTTATCCGGCGGCGTGGATTCCTCTGTAGTTGCGTTATTATTACATCGCGCCATCGGTAAAAACTTACATTGCGTGTTTGTCGATAACGGTTTATTGCGTTTAAACGAAGGCGATCAAGTCATGGAAATGTTCGGCAATAAATTCGGCTTAAATATCACACGTGTCGATGCAGAAAGTCGTTTCTTAGGCGAACTTGCCGGCGTATCAGATCCGGAAGCGAAACGTAAAATTATCGGTAAAGTGTTCGTAGATGTTTTTGATGATGAGTCGAAAAAACTTACCAACGTCAAATGGTTGGCACAAGGCACCATTTACCCTGACGTAATCGAATCTGCCGCCAGCAAAACCGGCAAAGCCCACGTCATCAAATCCCACCACAACGTAGGCGGCTTGCCGGATTATATGAAACTCGGTTTAGTCGAACCGTTACGTGAATTATTCAAAGATGAAGTGCGTAAAATCGGTCTAGCTTTAGGCTTACCGGCTGAAATGATCAACCGCCACCCATTCCCAGGCCCAGGTTTAGGCGTGCGTGTATTAGGCGAAGTGAAAAAAGAATACTGCGACTTATTACGCCGTGCCGATGCTATCTTTATCGAAGAATTACGCAACAGCGGTTGGTATGAAAAAACCAGCCAAGCCTTCAGTGTGTTCCTGCCGGTGAAATCTGTCGGCGTGATGGGTGATGGACGTAAATATGACTGGGTAATTTCCTTGCGCGCCGTAGAAACAATCGATTTTATGACCGCACATTGGGTACACCTGCCTTATGATTTACTCGGCAAAGTCTCCAACCGTATCATCAACGAAGTGAACGGCATTTCCCGCGTTGTGTACGACATTAGCGGCAAGCCACCAGCAACGATTGAGTGGGAGTAAAAACCTGCATTTTCAAATTTAAACAGCTTGTAACCCTGAGAAATCAGGGTTACTTTTTTTATTGAGAGAGATTCTCTCATCGAACAAAAGACAGACAACAATGATCTGCCACAAGAAATCATTAACCGAACACGTTTTCCAAGTGAGTTTGGTAGTCTGCCAAATATTTTTCCACCTGTGGATTTTTAATCACATCAGTACATAAAAATGTCGGCAAGCGACTCATACCAAGGAATTCATTGAGTTTATGGAAATGCATATATAGCGCATCTACACCTTTGCCTTCGAAAAAATCGCCTTCGCGAGTAAATGCTTCAAGTGGTGCATTCCAAGTGAGCGAAAGCATATGTTTTTTGCCCTGTAACAAGCCTCCTGTGCCATAGCCCTCAGTTGGGTTGACACGATGGCGACCGTCACTTTGATAGAGTTTGCCATGTCCACTGGTCAATACTTCATCGATATATTTTTTCACTGTCCATGGCTCATGCATCCACCAACCGGGCATCTGCCAAATCACGGCATCCATCCAGACAAATTTTTCAACTTCCGTTTCAATATCATACCCGGCATCCATCACCGTTTCTTTGACATGATGCCCCAGCGCAGTCAATACCTCTTTCGCCTTTTGTTGAAGCGTATGATTCAACTTGCCATGGGAATGACCAAAATCTTTTCCACCGTCTAATAACAAAATTTTCATTTTTCCTCCTAAAATACAAATGATGTCTAAAAAGGAACGCTATTATGCCCTTTTACTTTGTATTTAAAAAGCACAAAATCACAGAATACGCTTGCCATAAACACATGACATCAAACTATCACTGCATCCAACGCATTGCACGAATAATAAGCATGAATAAAAGGATTATTCACAAAAAGTGCAGTGGTTTTGGTGAGTATTTTTATGCGTTTAATAAATTTGGTAGGTTATATTTTCGTACTACAGATACTTAGCACGAATAAAAGGCGTTAATGAAACAATTTGGCTTAAAAAGTGAGGTGGTTTTGGTGAGCGTTTTTTATGCTTTTAATGAATTGGGTGAATTATATTTTCGTGCATCAAGATACACGCTACGCACAAAATCATGAATTACGCATCGAGGTTAATGTTTTAATCATTCGTGCAACAAGTTGCACGCTACGAGGGGTAAATAATCCTCCTATATGTTGAATTTTGGTTGTCAGCCTTGTTCATTATATAGCGAGGATTTTTTCTGTTCATCGCTTAAGCTATTTGGCTCCATACGCATAGCGTATAGTTTTTATAGCCAGACTTTGGCTGGCTATAATAAAAAGCTCGCATTTTGCGAGCTTTCTTGAATTGATGATTTATTTTATGATGACATATTTTACACGTTCTTTTTCTCGTGCTATTTGGGCTAAATCATCATAATGTTTATTTATTTGTTTGATTGATTACTATAACTAAGCGAATAACAAAAAATACAGCAAACACCCCCAAAAAAAGCGAGAATATAAGTAAAATCAACTGCAAATAAAAGGAATAATGTTCCTAATGCAATAAGCAGTATAAAAAAGCATTTTGCTGTAAATTGAATGAAATCACGCAACATACTTACCATCTTCTATAAGTTGAAAGTAACTGTTTTTCCTGTGGGTAATTCAACCGATAAATTTAACACACCACCCATTGCTTCAATGTAACGTTTAACTGATGATAATTTAATGTCATTGCCACGTTTTTCAAGGGCAACAACTGACGGCTGAGAAATACTTAATGCTTCTGCCATTTGCTTTTGTGAAAGCTCTAATTCTTCACGAATACGGTAAAGTTGTAACTCCATTCGCATATCGTCTGCCATAGCTTTCACTTTCGCTTGCTTTTCAGCTGGAAGATTATTCATCAGATCTTTAAATTTCACGCTCATTTTCTTGCTCCTTAGTTAATTCAGAAAGGTAATCATCATAGGTTTGTTCCGCTAGGGCAATCATCTCTTTGTAAAAGAGCTTTTCTTTCTTGCCTTTCTTATCTCCGCCACACAAAACAATCGCTTGTCTGACAGGATCGAAAATATAAAATAAACGGAATACCGATAATTTAGACTGTACTCGCAATTCTTTTAAATTAGTATATTTAGAGCTTTGCAGCGTATCCGCATAAGGTCTGCTTAATTGTGGACCTTCTGTTGATAACAATTCCAACCCTGCATAGATTTTTAATACGTCATCTTCTGCCAGCGTTTTTAACCAATTCAAAAGTGGGTCTTGTAAAATTACTTCCCATTCTTGTTTCATATAGCTATTACCTTTCTTATTATTCATATAGATTTTAATCTATATAAAATACAGAAGCAATAGATAATTTAACGATTTGCTAAATAAAAAGGCTCTACAAAATTAGAGCAGTAGAGCCGTTATCTTATATAAACATGTCCGGTTGTTTCTCTTTAATTATCCTATCCTGCACACGCTTAACAATCTTCCTCAAAGCATTCTCAGTCCGATTATAACAACGCCCAAGTTCGCCCCAATTTCGACCGTTAAAACTGTTATAAATATCCAAGTCCGCTGGGCAATCTTATATCTGTAATCTTTAGGAAAGCATATAACTTGCCCGGCATATTCTTCGCTTAGCTCGACATAACCTGAAAAACCGTTCTCGGTTAAAGCGCGTTCCAGCCAGCGGCGGACATCTTCGGGCAATTTATCTATACTTGAACGGGGAGCCATACTCTTTTTTCCTCTCTTGTTCGCTCAAGGCTGCCCTTACGCCCAATACTTTTCAGGGCGGGCAATCCCTGCTTGGCAGTCTATGGTGTATTCCACAATGTCCACGCCTAGACGGTTAATATCGGCAAACCACACGCCGTGCGGTTGTTTGTCGATTTCCACCAGTTTGCGGTCGGCAAGGTATTCCAACTGCTGACGGACTTCGAGGGCGGTGACGTTTGGGTAAATGCCACGCATCACATCAAGTAAAAACTGCTCGCTGGTGGTGTAAGGCATTGCTTTGTGTAATACGTTGAGCAAGTGCCAACGCATACCTTCGCGGCGGGCTTTTTCCATCATTTTGCACTCTCCATTTTGTATAAATCACTTAAGGTTTTATGTAGGGCATCCATTTTGGCTTCCAGCACCGTTTGCCCGCGAATGTAGTCATCTCGCAACACATAAACAAGCGGCAAGAACGACTGCATTTGGTTGAATTGCTTTTCCAATTCTTCCACTTTGTCGTTTACTTTGAGCTGGTTTTGGTGGCGTTCCGACAGTGAGTTTTGGAACTGCAATACTAAAATCTTGGCAAAGCCAAAACAGTAACCTAAGAATGAAAGCAACAACCCCACCAAGTGCCAAAATTCCACGTTAATGGTCATTGTTTGTCTCCTTGCAAATCTCCCGATAAGTCGCGTTATGCACCGCAATTTGGCGTAAGGTTTCGGTGGTGTCTTGACGGCTTGCCTTAATCACACCAAAGACTGCACAGCTGGAGTTAATCACGGAGATCGCCTTGTTGTTGCAGGCGGTTTAATAAGCCCATTGCGATCAGAAGTGCGGTTGTTTTCTTAATTCTTTTTTCTCGTTTCAAAATGTTTCACTTGGGTTTGAGCCACCGCTTTTTCCTGTTGTAGTTGCTCGTTTTGCTTAAACAAGCAGTCGATTTCCTGACTCGCCTTGCGAATTTTGTAACAGGCAATAGCACCGCTGACCAAAACCACCGCAACCCCACCTAAAATTAAGTAAGCCATTATTCTTCACGCCCCCGATTATTTAACGCATTGGCAAAGCCTTTCGTGGCTGCACCGCCAGCACAGAAAATAGCAAACGTAGTGAATAATTCGCCCACATAAGCACAGTCAAGCCACACGGCATAAATCAAAATGCCAGCCATCAATAACGCCCCGAGAAATTGGATAAAGGCGGTGGTAGAAAGGCGACCGTTGTCATTGGTAATCAATTCTTTGAGCGCCATTAGTAACTCCAGCGTAAGTAGAACCATTGGGCAATCGTGCGACCTTTATTGATTGCACGGCTAATTTTGGCGTTGTTGCTTAGTTTTTTCATTTTGTTCTCCGTATTCTTCAAATCTCCCCCCAGCCCCTCTTTTCTAAAGAGGGGGGCTGTTTTTTTTCCGTTTTATAGTTCCCCTCTTTTGTAAAGAGGGGTTAGGGGAGATTTATTTAAATAAATGCTTAACATTCACGACTTCTTCGCTATCTAGCCAGCTCCACACATCAAAGCACAGGCAGTCCTTAATCCATTCGTTTGGCGTGATTGCGCCGTCGCCGTTTAGGTCTGGGCTCAAATCACGATGTCCACAAATACGAGCGCTGGGATATTTGGCTTCAAGCTCACGCAGTAAACGGTGCAGAGCTTTCCATTGAGCTTCGGTATATTCGCCGTGATTGCGTTTGTCTTTGGTAATCCCACCGACCAAGCAGATGCCAAGGCTATTTAAATTATGTACTTTGACGTGTGTGCCCGTTTCGCCTTCTTTGCGACCCGCTTCAACGGTACCGTCGGTGTCAATCACGAAGTGGTAACCAATATGTTGTAAGTGCGGATTGAATTGCTTGTAGTAGCCAGCCAAACGCTGAAAATCACGTTGCTTATGCCAGTCGTCAATGCGTTGCGGTTTGGGGAGCGGTGCAGAGTTGCTTGCCGTTTTGGGTAGCAGAGCAATGGATCACGATTTTGTTGATAGGGAAAGACATAAAAAAACTCCTATTAACTTTTTATAAATTAGTTTAAAAGTTAATAGGAGTTTAGATGTGATAAGGGTTTTGGGCTTTTAAAGCAATTTAGAAAAAAAAGACCAATCAGTTTTAGCTGCTAGATAGCCAATCAAGAATGAAGCGTACCAGAATGCACAGAGAATAATTAACCATAAAAATATCGTTAACCTTTTTTGATTCTTGAATTGGGATGATATAGTCTCTTTATTAGTTTTCCAGACATTGTTTTTTAACTGTGGTGGTAGTTCTTTTTCAAATACTTCAAATTCTTTTTCAATATGAAAAAGATTAGATTGTTGAGTAAAAAGCACTAAGGCACATAGCAACGTATAAACAATTAAAGAAATTGCACTTCCCCAATGCAAATCTATTTTTGCTAAATTAAAGACAGCTGTTGCAACAGGGATCCCCAAGACTTGCGTTACTGATTTCCCTAGTGCATCATTAATTCTGGCTGTAAATTTAAACGTATTTTCTTCAATTTTTTTGACGAACTTACCAAAAGAAAAATCTGTTAAATACAGGTCGTGTTGTGCTATTGCTTCCACTTTAATCTTTACGATATCCGCTAATAAATCACAAATATCGTGTTGCACTCGTCCTTCTTTGTCTATAAGAAAAGCAGTCAATGCTGTTGAAAACGCACTTTTCTTAGAATGAAAATGCTCACTTTCTGTATTATTCCCAAACCAACGGCATAGCTCATCAATCGCATCACGTTGTTCCTGGTTAAATGAGCGCAATAATTGGATAAAATCTTCGATTTTATGTGGAATTAATGACAATTCTGATGAGTTCTTACTAAAAAATACGACTATATTTTGATGAGAATAAAAAATATCCTTTAGCTTTAATGCTAAATGCACAGTAGTTAAAATATTATTTTCATCAATGTAATTGATTTCATCATTTTGACTTTTTGCCCATTGATGCCACAAAATCCTATCCAATCTAGGCTCAGCCGTAATCCAAGGGCTATTGGTAAAAAAATCATCATAACTGGCATATCCTTCAGTAGTTGAAGGCGAATAGGTGAAATGCCGTTCTCCTTCTTGTAACCCACCTTCAAACACAATTTCATAATCTGCATCTCGTAATGCTTGGCATAATTCAAGATCATCTTGATTTTTTATTACACAGATGCCAACGAGTGTCGATGATTCTCGACACTCTAGCGATGTAACTCGTGTAAAAAAATCAGTTAATAATGTCATTGTTCAGTTTCTTCTGCGTTAGGATATTGCTCTTTAAAGCGGTCATAATCATCTTTATCAAGTTCTATTTTAATATATTTTTTATTACTTTCGCTAACCAATTTAACTCTTCTGCCTAAATCTTTGCTACGACCACGGATAGATAACTCGCTTGTTTTACTAGAAAATTTAAATGTTTTTGAATTATTTACAACTTCTTTATTCGGCGAAAAGCTAGAGTCTAACTGAATTTGTTCTGAGGTGCGATAATCACTAAATGTTGGTTTGTCTTCTAATCCTTTCGCTTTCATTTCAGCTTCAATAATAGGATCTATATCATCTTCAATATGAACAGACTTACCTTGTTTATGGCACTCGTCTAGATAGTCATAGACTTTTTTCTGAATCTCAAAGCGGACATCTTCATTCTCAAAAGTCTGCTCACTAAAGCGTTTAAATGCATTGATAAATTGGGTTGTTGCCACTTTATCATTGATTCTTTCACTTACGGGAATAAAATTTTGAATATAGTCTGGCAACTTATTCTTTTTACGTTCAATCCATTGAATATAAGGTTCAGCTATAGCTTCTGTTTGATGATTAAAGTGGTATTTCATTGCTTTTAAATCAATACGAATACCAACCTTTAATGCATCTTTATCAATCATTGTGGTATCAACAAATTCGCCTTTATCAATATTAATTGATTGATTTAGACTAACCAAAGACAACAGCAAATACTCTTTATCTTTGTTATCATCACGATAAAAGATCATCGGAATATGCTCACCTGTTGTGGCTGAATTTTTTTGGATAATGTTATATAGGCTAGTTACAATATCTTGACTTAATACTAAATAATCTGTTGTTGGTTGTAATGCAAATTGATGGGCAACTAAGTCTTTTGATAACGTATCTTTTGTAGTAAAACCTCCACTTACTGAACGATTACTTCCATATCTATTTAACACATCTTCTGCATATTCTACAAAATGCTTTAGAGGAGCATTGTTAGTATGTAATTGTAGACGTTTAATTAGCTGTGCATTCTTTTTATGTTGCGTCTTTTGAATTTGATGAATAATGCCTGCGTGAATAGTGAATGCAGGTGTTACTGGTTGTACTGTTTGTTGTTCAGTTGTCATTTTAATTCCTCAGTTCCTCAATTATTTCTTTTTCTTCCCACCACAAATACTTTCACAAGGCACGCCGTCTTTGTCTCGGTCTAGGCTACTAACACTGCATTGAGTGAGATAGAAATGGGCTTCTTCACAGCTATCCATATCTTTACAGGTGCGTTTGCCTTCGCATTGGAATTGTTCTTTAGCAAATACGGCAGCCGCCACGCCTAGTAGGGCGAAAGCGGCATATTTGAGGGATTTTTTCATTTTGGTTTCCTTAATAATAAATTACTGTTGTTCTGCTGTTTTTAGCCACATGAAAAGCCATAGCAGACCGCCGAAAAAGAACCATGTCATTTCGGGCGAATGAAAGTATTGTGAACCGATATAGCTAATCACAATACTTAATACAAAACCTACTAAGCCAATTAAAGAGCAAAAGCCTTTTTGTTTTTCTCGCTCACGTTGCTCTGCAATCTGTTCTTGCTCATTGAAATACTGCTTAATCCCAAAGGTGCATTTGCCGTTGTAGCAGTATTCATTGAAACGGTAGCTTTCGCCACCGCATTGCGGGCAAATCACAATATGCGGGCTTTTTTTATCAATTTCTTTTTCTGGCTGATGGAAGTGGGCTTCATTGATGTTGTTAAGCTGCTCAACATTGTCAATTTTAAAATCCATTTATTTCCCTTTCTTAAAATGAATACCACCTTCAAGGTGTTCGATGTTGTTTTGTTGTTCAACATTGCCTATGTGCATTTTTGTAGCGGAATTGCCTTGTGTTGTGTTAGCCTTCGCCGCCATTTTGGCAACATTCAAAATCGTTTCTTTGCCTTCCTTATCAGCGGTGCGGAAATACTGCAACAAGAGATTTTCGGCGGGCATTAAATTTTCCATTGGGCGTTCAGGGTCAAAGCGAGGTTCGTCCAACGATGGCATATCTTTCAACATTTCCTGCGCAATGGCTTCATAGGTTTCATGGCGATACCCAAGCAAAATGTAATCTATATCAAGGTTCAGATCAGGACGTTTTGCCATTAGAGCAAAGAGTTCTTTTTCAGGGAAGCTATTTCTAGTTTTTCTTGCACTAAATGCCTTTACTCCCAACCCAAGTATCTCAGCCACATCTTTATCATCTTCTAAATTTAGCTCGTTTTTTAAGCGAAGCAGCTTTTCTTTGAAAGAATCCATAAACCCCCTCTTGCAATTCTTCAAATATAGAATTATTCTATAAATGTAGATTTTAAAATATACTACTGATGTAATTATATCATATAGCAACCACTAACAAGGAGATTTAAATGAATGCGATTAAAACTGCACAACAGGTGAAAGATGAGCTTGTTAGCCAAGTGATCACTATCAAACAATGGACGGAAGCACACGGTTATGACCCTCTATTTGTGTATGTCATTTTAGATGATCGGATTAAAGGTAAGCGTGGCAAATCCCATGAAATCGCCGTGAAACTCGGCTTAAAAGCGGTGGCTTAAACACGCAACCCACCCTTTAACAATTTGGAAAAAACAGCGAAAAATCTAACCGCTCTTTATTTTAGAAAATAATAGGAGAACAAGATGAAACTGTTAAACAGACTAATGAGTTACCTACTCAGAAAACAAGGTTACAAAGTAATTGACCCAATTACCCAAATTGATTTATCCACGCCTGCTTTTATGCGCAACCCCGAAGCAGTGGCACGGTTGAAAGAGAAAGGATTTTTACAATGAAAGAAAAAATTAACGGCACGCAGCGTGCGTTGCAGATTTTAAAAGCCCTAAAAGGGCGAACGATGGACGGCTTAAGCAATAAGGATTTGTGCGAAGTGATTGATGAAACACCGGTGAATATCACCCGCGCTAGGGCGATTTTAGAAAGCGAAGGCTTTTTGCGCAAATTGCCCACCGGCAACTGGACGCTCAGTTTTGCCCTGCTGAACCTTGCGGTGTGTTATGAACAGGATATGCAGGCAGTGAATGAGCGATTTAATGAAATGCGCCACCATGTAGCAACAGGCGGTTTTTAGGAGTAAGCGATGACAGACTTAAGATTAAGTGAACAACAAGATGCGGTGGTAATGGCAAGCCAAGCGATGACACAGAATTTGGCGGAAGCCCACCAAGCGATGGGGATGATTAAAGCATTTGGATTTATGGAAAAATTGCTTACGGTAAGCAATTTAAAGGTACTAAGTGAAATCAAGAACTCTAAGAAATACAATGATTTAAGCTATGTCGGTGGAGATAGTTCACTGCTTACGGTAACCACTTGGGAAGAATTTTGTGGAGCTTGTAATTTATCCCACAAGCACGTTGATGAAAATCTGAGAAACCTATCATCACTCGGCGAAGACTTCCTAGAAACCAGCCAACGCCTCGGCTTAGGCTACCGCGAAATGCAAAAACTTCGCCAACTGCCCGAAGAGGCACGAGCGGAAATTGTGGACGCGGATTATTCAGACACCACCGATAAGGAAGAATTGATTGAGAAAATCGAAGACTTGACCGCCCAACACGCGAAGGAAAAAGAAGCCTTACAAGCCCAACTCAAACGCAAGTCGGACGATTATGAAGCGCAGGCGAAAATGATTGCCACCCCAAATGAGCGAATTAACCATTTAGATTTGGAACTGGCAAAGAAAACCAAAGCGATTGAAACCCAAACGCCTGAACAACGCGGTGGTGTATTACGTGAAGAAGCGGCTGAGATTTCTTACAAAGCGGAAGCAGTGCTACGCGGGCAGGTGTGGACACCCTTTGAAGCCTTAACCGCTCACACGGAAGCCACAGGCATTGACCACAAGCAGTTTATGAGTGGTGTGCTTACCGAATATCAGTTGATTTTGTCGGAACTCAAAGAACGCTTCGGGTTGGATGATACACCAAGCGGCGAAGCCTTACCTGAGTGGGCGCGAGAAGATTATCAGCCTGACGGCAAGTTAGATGAAAGTGTAACGAGCATTTTGGACGAGATTGAGCGTGATGCTCACATTCAAGATGCGGAAGTGGTGGGTTAAGAAAATGCAATGGCAAGATTACCGAGCGTTCTCGCCCAATATGCCGAGCGTGTGGAGAAAGCAGGCTTTGGCGAGAAGGAAAAAATTATTGAAGAAGGCTGTGCGCTCACATTTAGTGACATTACCACTAGAGCCGGGTCGGACTAGCAACCGCCGCAAAAATCCACCGCACTTTTTAATGAAACCAACTTTAAAAAAGGAGTTTAGCAGAGAGCGGCGGTTGATGTGAGCATTAATCACAATAATAAGTACGAGGACAATATGGTGTACAAATTCGAGAGATAATTACTCAGATTAAGTCATTAAATTTCACGTAGCGTTACATCTAAAAAGAGAGAGTTTCATAACACTCTCTTTTTTGTAATTGCGTTTCAATATATGTACATTTATTGCGTCAAATGAGATAGATTTATTGCGCGCGGCATCAGCACGAATAAAAGACGTTAATAAACTAATTTAGTTTGAAAAGTGCGGTGGTTTTGGTGGGTGTTTTTATGCGTTTAATGAATTTGGTGAGTTATATTTTCGTGCATCAAGATGCACGCTACGGTCTCAATGTAGCGTGCAACCTGTTGCATAAATCATGGCATGGATAAAATAACAACATCATGTTTTACATGCTTCGTTAGGCTTTATTCCACGCCCGATTTCATCATCCCCAATAACTTGACACGGCAATCTTGTCCAAATACGTCTGCACTTCATTACTCGGCATTCGAGTAATGTCTCCGCTGTGTTCTCTCTCAAAACCTGCCATGGCTTCAATTAATTTATCCAACTGCGATAAATTTAAGCTTTTGCCATCGGCCAGTTGAATTTGCTCCACTTGGTAATATTCATGTGCATACCAATCTTTTATGGTGAGACTCTCTTTTCCATGCCATTCTTTGATGGTTAAATCGTCTCCTTGTCGGCTGAACCATAACTCGTCCGGGCGGTTGATATGTTCGAACAAGATGCGGTCTTGTTTGCCACTTTGATAGGTGTCATATTCACTGATAACATCTTGTCCGTGGCCTTTGGCAAAAATATAGGTGTCCGCACCGTAGCTGCCGTCAAGCACGTCATTGCCTTTGCCGCCGATTAAGGTGTCGTCACCGTCATGGGCATAAATCCGGTCATTGCCATCACCTCCATGAATCACCGCATTGCTGTCCCAATCTTGAATTTCATCGTCACCATCCGTTCCCATTAATGGTATGCCAATCGTTTTGAGTTCAGCCAAGCTTAATGTGCGGTCGGCAAATTGGAAATTTTCGATTTGATAGTAATCGTCATAGTAAAAATTCCGGATAGTAATTCGATCGTTGCCGTGGTAGCCGAACAGGATTAAGTCATCATTTTCACGACGGAAGCGCACATCGTTGTAATTCACATCGGTGAAACGTAGCGTATCTTGTTTGCCACTTTGATAGGTGTCATATTCGGTGATAACATCTTGTCCGTGACCTTTGGCAAAAATATAGGTGTCTGCGCCGTAGCTGCCGTCAAGCACGTCGTTGCCTTTGCCTCCGGTGAAAAACGAGACTTCGTTTTCATCATGAGCATCGGTTAATTCGTCATCTCCCTCCGTACCGACAAAATTAATGCCCTCTCGGCGCATATCTTCTAAACTTAATGTGCGGTCGGCAAATTGGAAAGTTTCGATTTGGTAGTAATCGTTGTTGTAAAAATTCCGGATAGTAATTCGATCGTTGCCATGGTAACCGAACAGGATTAAGTCATTATTTTCACGACGGAAGCGCACATCGTTGTAATTCACGTCGGTGAAACGTAGCGTGTCTTGTTTGCCACTTTGATAGGTGTCATATTCACTGATAACGTCTTGTCCGTGGCCTTTGGCAAAAATATAGGTGTCTGCGCCGTAACTACCGTCAAGCACGTCGTTGCCTTTGCCGCCGATTAAGGTGTCGTCACCGTCATGGGCATAAATCCGGTCATTGCCATCACCACCATGAATCACCGCATTGCTGTCCCAATCTTGAATTTCATCGTCACCATCCGTTCCCATTAATGGTATGCCAATCGTTTTGAGTTCAGCCAAGCTTAATGTGCGGTCGGCAAATTGGAAATTTTCGATTTGATAGTAATCGTCATAGTAAAAATTCCGGATAGTAATTCGATCGTTGCCGTGGTAGCCGAACAGGATTAAGTCATCATTTTCACGACGGAAGCGCACATCGTTGTAATTCACGTCGGTAAAACGTAGCGTATCTTGTTTGCCACTTTGATAGGTGTCATATTCACTGATAACATCTTGTCCGTGACCTTTGGTAAAAATATAGGTGTCTGCGCCTAATTTCCCTTCTAGAGTATCTTTTCCACGAGAGGCAATAAACACATCATCCTGATCGCTACCTACTAAAATATCATTGATAGAAGTACCTGTAATAACATTGGAATGAATTAAAGATGCGACTTCTTTATTATTTGAGGATAGATATTCTAAATTTTTATTTACCACTTGAAGATAATTAAGATTATATGCACCCAAATTATTAACTATAGAAAGTATGCGATTAGCCTCAATAAAATTATTTGCTTTTATTAATTCAGTAACTTTATTATTAAATCTACTCCAATCAAACTCTAACTCCCCACTGTTTTTATTAATTAAAAAACTATCCATGGAAAATACTTCTTTATATATTGTTTTCGATTCTATTTGCGCAAGTACATAATCTGTAAACTTCTTAAATTCAAGCTCTAATACTGCAGCAGAATTTCTATTAGGATTTGGCTCATTTCCTTGTCTAAATTCCCTGCCAGTTAATAATTCCAATACAGCGAATTTTCTTGCATCAAAATATCCACCTCGACTATCAGACGCAAGTTGTGCAACACCAGCCCATTCATAAACTAATTCATTAATTAGGTAAGATCTATCTTCTAAATTAGAATCAATATATTCTTGAATTACATGTTTTAAGATCTTATTTTTCTCCATTGCAGAATGTAAGTCTAATAAATTACCAAAAGCAATAACATTCGGCATGGATTTTATTTCATCACTAATAGTAATTTCTTCTCGAGAATAAGCTTTTGCTGTATTCACATCAAACCATACATCAGCAATTTCAGACTTTCTTCCATCTTTCCAAGAGACTGAGGAACGTTGACGATGATGATTTCCACTCTCATCGATATGATCAGTATTATTATATGATAAATTGATACTTTTAATGCCAGACTCAGATAATTTAACTAACTCTCCCGCTTCCGAAATTCCATTTTGATTACGATCAAACCATAATTGTAACTTAAACCATGCTTCATCTTTTTCATCAAAGATATTATCTTGGTTACTATCTAATTCCGCTAACGCAGCAAAACCATTTTCCGCTTTTTTACCAGAAGATAAGCGTGTATGATTTCCAAACAATTCATTACCAGAATCAATCACACCATTATTATCTCTATCCCAAACTAAGAAAGCATCACCTTTATCCACCCACCCTGTACTTTCTGCAAATAAATTATTATCCAAATCAAAGAAAACATTTTTATTAATTGAAATAGTTTTAATACCATTGTCATCCATATCAATAATTAATGGACAAGATGCATTTTCTCCCGGCTTCATATCAGGGCTACCACTACCAGGAGGAATAAGATCACCAAGAGGTATATGGGGAGGATTAACACAGCCATCACTTCCTTTATATTTCATTGCATCATATAGTGTAACAGCCAGTCCACTTACTGCAAAAACCGCCATTGCAGGCGTTATACCAAGCAAACCTGCAACCCCTCCCAAAATAGCAAAGAGATCACTCGCAGTTAATTTCCCGCTCCTACCAACATTAATCGCCGCTCCTGCTGTCGTCAATATATTACCACCTATTCTTCCTAGTGTAGATTTACTAAAAGAACCACCTATAAAACTTACAAGTGAAGATCCACTAGAAATTCCAACAGAAATACTATCGCTTTCTTTACAACTTCCTACAATTCCTGTCTTAACAACCCCCTTTAGAGCACCTATATTTCCCAGGAATTTTGCAATTAATGCCTCTTTCATAAGTTTTCCTCAATCTACTAAGTAGATAGTTATAGTATGACAACAATAAAACCTAAGTTTTAACATTAACATCTAGCTAATAAAATCCCAAAATAATTTTATTTAAATTGTGATAAAGATCACATTTATTTTTATAATTCTTTGCAATAGATACCTAATAGTAAACTTACCATTGCATAAGATATACTCTTTACTTGTTATACTTTAATGATACTAAATACTATTTCTAAATATCTTTTAGTAGATATGAGATACTAGCCATAAAAAGCAAAAATTACTCAAATTTTAAAATTTCAATTAAAAATGTGATCAGTATCACATAATATAGTATTCTCTAAATACTTACTTAGCGATATAATAAGCAAAATTATATTGTCTAGTTTTAATATTATCTACATATATGAAAGACACATCTGCATTAAAAGACGTTGCTTTACACGCTTTAGTTTTACTAGCTCGGTTTCATGGTATCGCTGTTAATCCTATGGATATTCAGCATCAATTTGATCCTCAAGGGACAGGATTGGACGTAATTAATTGGCAGCGAGCAGCTAAATCTCTTGGACTAAAAGTGCGGTTAATTCATAAAGAGATTTCTCGCTTGCCATTTGTTTCATTACCTGTGTTAGTTTGGGATGATAAGGAAAATAAACATTTTATTCTTGCCGGTATAGATAAAAAACAAGATAAATACCTTATTCATGATTTAGAAATAGAACAACCTAAAACATTATCTCAGCAAGAATTCAAACAGCGTTACTCTGGACAGATTATTGTTGTTGCTTCTCGGGCTTCTGTTTTAGGTCATTTATCTAAATTTGATTTCACATGGTTTATTCCTGCTATTATTAAATATCGCCATATTTTTATTGAAGTTATTATCGTTTCATTAGTTCTTCAATTACTCGCGCTCATTACACCTCTCTTTTTCCAAGTTGTTATGGATAAAGTATTGGTCCATCAGGGCTTCAATACATTAAATGTTATTGCTATTGCACTTTTTATCATTGTTATTTTCGAGATTATATTAGGTGGATTGCGAACTTATATTTTTTCCCATACAACAAGTAGGATGGATGTAGAATTAGGCGATAATCTATTTCGACATCTATTAAAATTACCATTGGCCTATTTTGAAAATCGACGTATAGGAGAAACAGTTGCTAGAGTTCGTGAATTAGAACAAATACGAAATTTTCTCACAGGTCAGGCATTAACTTCTTTATTAGACTTATGCTTTTCATTTATCTTCCTAACAGTAATGTGGTTTTATAGTAGTACATTGACAATCGTCGTACTCTGCTCTATTCCTTGTTATATTGCTTGGTCTTTAATTATTACGCCTATTTTACGTAAGAAATTAAATGATAAATTTGCACGTAATGCAGATAATCAAGCATTTTTAGTAGAATCTATTACAGCAATGAATATGATTAAATCTACCGCAGTTTCTCCACAAATGATAGCACATTGGGATAAACAATTAAGCGGTTATGTCAGTGCCGGATTTAGTGTTTCCAAAACTGCAATGATAGGAAGTCAAGGGGTTCAATTAATCCAAAAATTAGTGATGGTTATTAATCTTTGGTTAGGTGCTAATTTAGTCATTAGTGGTGATTTAAGTATCGGGCAACTTATTGCCTTTAACATGCTTGCTGGACAAGTTACAGCACCAGTTATCCGATTAGCTCAGCTTTGGCAAGATTTTCAACAAGTCGGGATTTCCGTAGAACGTTTAGGCGATATTCTTAATGCAATCACAGAAACGCCCAAAAGTCGTCTAGCATTACCAGAAATTAAAGGTCAAATTGATTTTGAGAATATAAGTTTTAAATATAAACCTGAAGGGAAATATATTCTGTCCAATATATCCTTTTCGATTCCTGCAGGAAATATTATCGGAATCGTTGGTCGTTCTGGTTCAGGGAAAAGTACAATAGCTAAATTAGTTCAGCGTTTATATATTCCGACGTCCGGCCAAATTCGTATTGATGGACAAGATATTTCACTTGCAGATCCAAATTGGTTACGAAGACAAATTGGTGTGGTATTGCAAGAAAATATTTTACTAAATCGCAGTATACGAGATAATATTGCCTTATCCGATCCTGGCATGCCTATGGAAAGAGTATTGTATGCAGCAAAACTTGCCGGTGCCCATGATTTTATTATGGAGCTAAGTGAAGGCTATGATACTCTCGTCGGAGAGCAAGGTACTGGTTTATCGGGGGGACAGCGGCAACGAATTGCAATAGCAAGAGCATTAGTCAATAATCCTCGTATTCTCATTTTTGATGAGGCAACTAGCGCTCTTGATTATGAATCTGAACATATTATTATGAAAAATATGAAGGCAATTTGTAAAAATAGAACAGTAATTATTATTGCCCATCGCCTTTCAACCGTGCAAATAGCAGATAATATTCTCGTGTTGGATAAAGGTAAAATCGCTGAATTTGGTACATCGGATGAACTGCTCAGTAATCCTGAGGGATTGTACTATTATCTTCATCAATTACAGAGCACGAGGTAAACATGGGAATTTATTGTGATGGAATAAAAATATTTTTCAGTCGATATATTCGATATTTTTATAAAGTTTGGAAAATACGTTCCGAACTAACACCTGCCGTGCGTAATAAGGATGAGTACGAATTTTTACCGGCACATTTAGAATTAATAGAAAAGCCTATTTCTCCCCTACCTAAATGGACGAGTAGAATCATTATACTATTAATTCTCATTACGATTTTTTGGTCAATCTTAGGCAAAGTAGATATTGTTTCTGTTGCTAGTGGGAAATTAGCTTATAGTGGAAAGAGCAAAACAATTCAACCTATTGAAACTGCTATGGTAAAAAAGATTTTTGTTCAAGAGGGACAAAAAGTTGAACAAGGTCAGATATTGCTTGAATTAACCGCATTAGGGGCTAAAGAAGATCAAGACAAATCACGACAATCTTTACAACTAGCATTACTGGCTCAAGCAAGAGCAAGAGCATTGTTAAAGGCCATTGAGCAAGATAAATTACCTGAGCTTACTTTACCAGAAGAAATTCCACAAGATAATAAAGATGTGCTACAGGCACAGCAACTCATTAATGAACAATTTAATACTTATCGCTCACAAAAAAGACAGATGGAGGCCCAATTTAATCAAAAACAAGCTCAGTTGAATTCAATTCAAGCACAAATTACAAAGTATGAAAATCTTTCTAAAGTAGAAACCGAGCGTTTTAAGGACCTTCACTCTCTTTATAAGATTAAAGCTATTTCTAAACATGAGTACTTTACACAAGAAATGAAATTGAATGAAGCCAATAATGAACTAAATTCGCAACGAAGTCATTTAAAAGAAATTGAAGCCTCAATTGAGCAAACTCGAGAAGAAAATGATCTGCTTAGCTATACTTTTAAACGAGATACACAAGAAGCCTTACGTCAAGCGAATGAACAAGTGGAAAACCTTAAATTCGAATTAGAAAAAACTTCACAGCGCTATGGAACAACAGAAATAAAATCACCTGTTACCGGCACAGTGCAGCAACTGAGTATCCATACCATAGGCGGTGTCGTCACTGCAGCACAACCATTAATGGTAGTAGTTCCCCAGGAAGATAAATTAGAAGTCAATGCTCTAATTAGCAACAAGGATGTTGGTTTTGTTCGACCAGGTCAGAAAGTTGTTATTAAATTAGAGGCATTTCCTTATACTCGTTACGGATACATTACTGGTATGGTAAAGTCAATTAGCTTTGATGCTATTGAAAATGACAAACTCGGACTCGTTTTTTCAGCTATTGTAGAAATGGACAAAGATTACTTAATATATGAAGATCAAAAAATTAATTTAACAGCAGGTATGAGCGTATCCGCTGAAATAAAAACAGGTACAAGAAAGGTAATTAGTTATTTATTAAGTCCATTACAAAGTACCTTAGATGAAAGTTTTAGAGAAAGATAATGTACGACTAGGTCATTGATTTTGTAAAATTTTAACAAAAAATAGCTTGCTATTTTAAAACATAAATTAATGAATAGATAATTTTTGAATTTGGGATCTATTTAAGAAGTGGCGGAACGGACGGGACTCGAACCCGCGACCCCCTGCGTGACAGGCAGGTATTCTAACCAGCTGAACTACCGCTCCGAATTAGAATTGAGATAAAAATTGGCGGAATGGACGGGACTCGAACCCGCGACCCCCTGCGTGACAGGCAGGTATTCTAACCAGCTGAACTACCACTCCGCACAGGTGAGGTGCATAATAATGTTGAAGGATAGCAACGTCAACTCTTTTTTGTTTTTTTCCGTCTGTTTGTCTAATCAGTGAACGATTCTTTTTACTGCAAGGTTTCCTCTTTTGTGCGGTGATCCCACAAGCAATTTTCTTTGCTTTTTTTGTTAATTAATTTGAGATATTCCAAATGGGCTGACAGTTCTTCTTCTGTCGGTGTAAGCAAGCGTAAATGATGCGAAAAAGCCACCGCACTTTTTACCTGCTGATCCGTTACCACTTGTGGAATGACATCCGCTTCGTTTTCATCAAATAAACTGGTTTGCCCGCCGGTCATGGCAAGGTAAACGTCTGCTAAAATTTCCGCATCCAACAACGCGCCGTGCAAGGTGCGCTTACTGTTATCAATGCCTAAGCGGGAACATAATGCGTCCAAATTGTTCTTTTTGCCGGGATACATTTGGCGCGCCATCACCAAGGTGTCGGTGACCGTGCAAATATCGTTGGTTTTTATCGGTAAATTCAGCTTACGAAATTCATAATCCATAAAGCCCACATCGAAGGGCGCATTATGGATCAATAACTCAGCACCTTTGATGTATTCAATAAATTCATTCGCGACTTGGCTAAAATCCGGTTTGTCCGCCAACATTTCATCAGTAATGCCATGCACTTTAATCGCATCGGGATCGACCGGCCGATCAGGTTTAATATAAATGTGGAAATTATTGCCGGTGTAACGACGGTTAATTAGTTCCACCGCACCGATTTCAATAATGCAGTGGCCTTCATAGTGAGCGCCTAATTGATTCATACCGGTGGTTTCCGTATCCAGTACGATCTGGCGATTTGGATGGGGTTGAATACTCATATCTTGACTTTTTATCCGCAAAAATTTCGGGTATTATCGCCTCATTTGCAATAAATTAGTAGTCAATATGTGTAAACAAATCGAAATTTTTACCGACGGTTCCTGCCTTGGAAACCCAGGCGCCGGCGGCATTGGCGTTCTGCTTCGTTATAAACAACATGAAAAAAGCCTCTCAAAAGGTTATTTCCTCACCACCAATAATCGCATGGAGTTATTAGCTGTTATTGAAGCGTTAAATAGCCTCAAAGAACCCTGCGACATTCATTTATACAGCGACAGCCAATACATGAAAAACGGCATCACGCAATGGATTTTCAATTGGAAAAAAAACAATTGGAAAGCCAGTAGCGGCAAACCGGTAAAAAACCAAGATTTATGGATAGCATTAGATCAAGCTATCGCTCGTCATAAGGTTGATTGGCGCTGGGTCAAAGGACACGCCGGGCACCGTGAAAATGAACTCTGCGACCAGTTGGCAAAACAAGGCGCGGAGAACCCGACATTGAATGATGAAGGGTATCGGCCGGAAAACGGAGAGGCTTAAAGTCTCTCCAACTTCGCCAAATGCGCAATCAACCATTTTATTCCTTGATTTTGGAACGCGATTTGTAAGCGCAAATTATTATCAGCCCCCTCTACATTAATCACCGTGCCAACACCGAACTTTTCATGTTTCACTTTTTGCCCCATTTTCCATTCGCTTTCGTTAGCAATCGGCGAAACGCTACCTACTTTGGCTTGATTTAAGGCGCGGGTAACGGTGCCGCGTAAACGGATTTCCTGCAAACATTGTTGTGGTAATTCCGTGATAAAACGAGAAGGCAAATGGCGTTCTTCTTTGCCATATAAACGACGGCTTTCCGCATAAGAAATGGTGAGTTTTTGTTTGGCACGGGTAATCCCCACATAAGCCAAACGACGTTCTTCTTCCAAACGCCCGGCTTCTTCAAAAGAGCGGAAACTTGGGAATAACCCTTCTTCCACGCCAATCATGAAGACCCGAGGAAACTCCAAGCCTTTTGCCGAGTGCAAGGTCATCATTTCCACACAGGCTTGATGCGGTGCTGCTTGTTCTTCACCTGCTTCTAATGAGGCGTGCGTCAAGAACACGGTGAGCTCTGTCATGTCTTCCGCCTCTTCTGGCTTGATAAATTCGCGGGCGGCAGAGACCAACTCTTCCAAGTTTTCAATACGCACTTCGCCTTTTTCGCCCTTTTCCTGTTTATACATTTCATACAAACCGGAATGCTTAATGACAAAATCCGTTTGTGCAAACAACGGCATTTCTTCCGTATGCCGTTGCAAGGAATTAATTAATTCCATAAAGCGAAGCAAAGCGGTCGCGGCACGGCCTGCCAGTTTATTTTCCTGCAATGCCAAATTGGTGGCTTGCCATAACGTGATTTGATGTTCGCGAGTCAGATTACGCAAGGTGTCCAACGTGCGATCGCCAATGCCCCGTGGAGGCGTATTAATAACGCGCTCAAAGGCGGCATCGTCTTGGCGATTGGCAATTAAGCGCAAATAGGCTAACGCATCTTTAATTTCCTGACGTTCGAAGAAGCGCATACCACCATAAATACGATACGGAATTTGTGAACGAATTAACGCTTCTTCAATCACCCGTGATTGACTGTTACTGCGATATAAAATGGCGCAATCGTTGAGTTTGCCGCCGTCTTCAATCCACGTTTTAATTTGTGAGGCAACAAACAGTGCTTCATCCAATTCGTTAAAAGCCGCATAAATGCCTACAGGGTCACCTTGATTGCCTTCCGACCATAAATTTTTCCCTAGTCGATTGTTGTTATTGGAAATCAGCTCATTGGCCGCCTGCAAAATATTCATAGTAGAACGGTAATTTTGCTCCAATCGAATGGTTTGTGCATTGTCAAATTCTTTTAAAAATAACTGAATATTTTCGATTTTTGCACCGCGCCAGCCATAAATAGATTGATCATCATCCCCCACAATCATTACTTTGCCGGTGTTGCCCGCCAACAAACGAATCCATTCATATTGAATTTTGTTGGTGTCTTGAAACTCATCCACCAAAATATGCTGAAAACGTTGTTGGTAACGTTGCAAAATCAGTGGCTTATGTAAAAACAATTCATATGAGCGCAATAAAATTTCAGCAAAATCTACCAGTCCTGCACGATCGCAAGCATCTTGATAAATCTGATAAATTCGAATCCACTCTCGTTCTTGACGATCGTGATGATCATCAATTTGATTCGGGCGCAAGCCTTCGTCTTTTTTATTATTAATATACCAAGCGGCTTGTTTTGGCGGGAAACTTTTTTCGTCAAAATGATGTAATTTCATGAGGCGTTTAAGTAAACGCAATTGATCTTCCGAATCTAAAATCTGGAAATCCTGTGGTAAATCCACATCAAGATGATGGGCACGCAGAAGTCGATGAGCAATGCTGTGAAAGGTGCCGACCCACATGCCAAACAAACGCTGATTGCCGTCGGACAAGACGGATTCAATACGATGGCGCATTTCTGCGGCCGCTTTGTTGGTGAAGGTTACCGCCATAATGCTCCCTTCGGAGACACCTTCAACACCAATCAACCACGCAATTCGGTGCGTCAATACGCGGGTTTTACCGCTCCCTGCGCCCGCCAACACCAAATAATTGCCCAACGGCGCACTCACCGCTTCCCGTTGTTTATCGTTTAAACCGTCTAATAATTCTGCGAAATCCATTATTCTCACTCACAAATACTGTTTTTTTGTACAGGCGAAATTATAGCGAGTTTTGCTAAAAACTCAATGAAGGAAAGGGAAAAGAAGAAAAAGTGCGGTGGTTTTTAAATACGATTCGTTGCTTTCTAGTCTAATAACGCAAAAATCAGATTCACATATCACATTGCTTTTTCGTGCTAATTGACATGAATTCCAGTAGAATAAGCCCCTTATATCACAAAGGGTAATCATTATGGCTCGAGAATTCAAACGTAGCGACCGTGTCGCACAAGAAATCCAAAAAGAAATCGCGGTGATTTTACAACGCGAAGTGAAAGATCCGCGTATCGGTATGGTGACGGTGTCCGACGTGGAAGTATCCAGTGATTTGGCTTATGCAAAAGTGTTCGTCACTTTTTTATTTGATCACGATGAACAGGCGATTGCACAAGGCATGAAAGGCTTAGAAAAAGCCGCGCCTTATATTCGCACGCTGTTAGGCAAAGCTATGCGTCTGCGTATCGTGCCGGAGATTCGTTTTATTTACGATCAATCTTTGGTGGAAGGTATGCGCATGTCTAACTTGGTGACAAATGTTGTGCGCGAAGATGAGAAAAAACACGTTGAGGATAAAGACTAATGTCCAAACCGCGTAAACGTGGGCGTGATATTCACGGCGTGTTTTTGTTGGATAAGCCGCAAGGTATGTCTTCCAATGACATCATGCAAAAAGTGAAACGTATTTTTCAGGCGAACAAAGCTGGGCATACCGGCGCGTTAGATCCGCTTGCCACCGGCATGTTGCCTATTTGTTTGGGCGAAGCCACTAAGTTTTCGCAGTTTTTGTTGGATGCCGATAAGCGTTATTTAGTGACGGCAAAACTGGGGGAACGTACTGATACATCCGATGCGGAAGGGCAGATCGTTGAAACCCGTGATGTGAATGTTAAAACGTCTGAAATTTTGACCACACTTGAACAATTCCGTGGGGATATTTTGCAAGTGCCGACGATGTTTTCGGCGTTGAAGTACAATGGCAAACCGCTTTATGAATACGCCCGTCAAGGTATTACGGTAGAGCGGGAAGCGCGCCCGATTACAATCTTTGAACTGAACTTCATCGAATATAATGCGCCCTATTTAACCCTTGAGGTGCATTGTTCCAAAGGCACTTATATTCGCACTTTGGTAGATGATTTGGGTGAGGCGTTGGGCTGTGGTGCTCATGTGACGATGTTACGTCGTACAGCAGTGGCGGATTATCCGACAGAAAAAATGTTGGATTGGAATGCGTTGCAAGCTTTGGCAGAACCACAAGATTTGAGTTCGTTAGATGCCTTATTATTGCCAATGGATACTGCCGTGGCGAAGTTGCCGGCGTTAACCTTAAATGAAAGCCAAACGCAAGGCATTGGATTTGGTCAACGTATCAAATTCGATAACCTTAACAGGCTACAAGGTCAAGTGCGGTTATTTTCCCATGAAAATCGCTTTCTTGGCGTGGCGGTGATTGATGAGAATAACGTGATTCGTCCACAGCGATTAGTGGTGTATTGATAAACCCTTAAACGTTAAAAGCATTGCAATGAGCAATACTTTTAACGTTTAAGTGATTGATTCAAGAATTAAAATCGGACACCGGTTCCCACACCAATGCCTACGCCATTTGATCCGCCACCGGCGCCCACGCCGAATGAACAGGCGGTCAAACTCAGGCATAACAGACCAACCATGAGCCCTCTTTTCATATTAGATGTCCTCCACTTATTAAGCCCAATAACGGCATTATTGGGCATTAATCTATTGTGTATTTATCCTTTATTTTTTACTCAAACTTAATTTTACAACGCGATTACCGCTTAACTGACAATCCATTTTATAAAATTGATTACCGTTTAAACGCACATCCGCAATTAAGCGAGAATCACTTTTCGCCATATTTGCCGAACTACGGAATACCCGTTGCGTTTGAGCCACTTGTTGCAGTTTAGTAATACATAAATAATTTAATTTTGCATCGCTGCCGGTTTTAATATTCTCAGCATTTTTATCTGCACTATTTAAACCCAATATTTTTTGTAATTTCGCCCCTTCTTGAACAAGTGATGGCGGAATATTTTTATCCTCTGCACGATAACGTTGTTGTTGATGTTCAACTAACGTGAGCGCACCATTTTTATAGGCAAACGTCGTCGTTTCACTGCCTTTATTGACTTTAATGAGTTCCGGTTGTGGATTCAAAAATGCCGTATATTGCGTATCCAGTAAAATATACTCAAAGCGCGGTAAGTTTTCTGCCTGTTT
Source organism: Aggregatibacter valvarum (assembly GCF_980468985.1). Lineage (NCBI taxonomy): Bacteria > Pseudomonadati > Pseudomonadota > Gammaproteobacteria > Pasteurellales > Pasteurellaceae > Aggregatibacter > Aggregatibacter valvarum. The sequence continues at coordinate 1,222,625 of NZ_OZ413141.1, forward strand.
TATGGCATTTTGTGATTCAGCCATTTCCGCTTTTGGCAATTTCGCTTTAGGGGATTCACTCTGCGTCTGCGGAGCTGTTGCAGAAGGTTTTGGTGAGTCATCACCGATCATGGAATTCCATGCGGACTCTAATGATGAACATCCGGTAAATAAAAATACCGAAGAAAATAAAACAGCTTTCGTGATAGATGAATGCATCATAACTCCTTATTCATAATCAAATTTGGCATAGTTTACCGATTTTTTCTATTTTCACAATATGACGGCACGGGGTTTATTATGCGCATAATCTTTCGTGTGATAGTTAGAAATTTCTACGAAATAAATCTTTACTGTAAATGACCTCAGTAGGATTGGATAAATCATAGCCGTTTAGGGTGGGATGAAGATAAATGGGGATCGTAGTTTGATATAAGGGCAATACCACATTTTCTTGTTGCAGAATTTGTTCGATTCGACTGTAAAGTGCGGTGCGTTCTGACGATGGAATCCGTTGTAAACTTTGCTCAAATAAGCGATCTACCTCTTCATTGTGGTAACCACTTATATTGTCCGGGCTGTGGCTGTAAAACAAACTTAAAAATGCAGAAGGATCGTAATAATCGGCGCACCAGCCGGCACGAGCAATCTGAAAATCGCCTTTTGCCATCTTCTCTAATAATTGTTGTTTCGGCAGTGCTTCTCCGCTAACCCGAATCATATCCGATTGTGCCCACATACGCATTAATGACTGAGCCATTTGATGTTGAAATTCGGTTTGATCATAACTTAACGTAACCTTTAACGGTGATTTCTCATTAATATCACTTTGAATTAACAACTGCTCCATTGGCGTTTGCTCCCAATGGCTTTCTATTGTTTGCATCGATATCGGCAAGAAATTATCACTTAAATAAATAAAATTTTTGCCACTCAGATTCACGTGACGAGAAGAGGCCATAATAGATAACGCTTTTCTGACCGAACTTTGTGCCAATTTCGGGTGTTTCATATTAAAGGCGTAGAAATAGGTACAAAGTTGCGGAAAATATTGCGCTTGCTCAGTTTGCGTAGGATTAATCACCAAATCCAAGTCGCCAAGCGCTTGTTGTGTCGTCATTTTTTGGTAATCCACCTGCTGAAACGACACCTTCTCTTGCGCCCAATAATGCGGATTTTTTTCTAAGTGAATCACATTATTTTCTTGCCCTGTCACATAATAAGCGCCATTTGTAATAATCTCTTTTTGTTCTGATGAATACTGAGGTAATAAACTGATATGCGCTAACATTTGTGGCAAATAAGGCGTCACTTTATCTAAGCTAATAAGCAAAGTGCGGTCATTTTCTGCCGCAATTCCAAGCTTATCAGCCGATAACTCCCCTTTTAATACTGCATCGGCATTGGCTAAATTCATGTATACCAAATACGATTTTAATGGACTCGTCGAGGTAGCTAAGACTTGCCAACTCGCCACAAATTGTTGCGCCGTTACCGGTTCGCCGTTCGACCATTTGGCATCTTGTCGCAAACGAAATGTCCATGTTTTGTTATCTTTCGTTTGCCAGCTTTCCGCCACCGCCGGAATCACATTACCACGCGGATCGTAAATCACTAATCCTTCAAATAAATCACGCAAAAGCGCCACTTGTGTGACATCTTCGGCTTGCGCAGGATTCAACACAAAATCCTTATATCCTGCGCGAATCAATAAATGCCGATTGTTCTGTGACGGCGTTGGTAGCGACGTTGACTGCGGCTGTAAGGTTTCCGTTGGGAGAGAAGAGACAACAGGTTCGTTTGACTTTTCATCACAAGCACTCAAGGCAAAAACGCAACAAAAAAGCACCGCACTTTTTAATGGAAGAAGACGAAAAGGCGCGCGAAAAAAGTGAACTCTATGCATGGCAATCATTTCATGAAAACAAAACTACCCTATTCTTCTTCCAGCGTTTTAATCCAGAAAAAGAAGAACCAATATTTGATCAATAAGACAGCAACGATGATGCTTTTACCGACAATGCTCGGCGTAAAATAAAACCCGATCATCAACATCGTGGTGGAAAACATCAGAATGGTCATTTTCGTTTTTTTCGTTAATGCCCGCTGTTCGTGGAAATCTTTTAAATGATTTTGATAAATCTTCGTGCCGATAAACCAATTATGTACACGTTCGGAGCCTTTTGCAAAAAAGAAAACGGTTAACAATAAAAATGGCGTGGTAGGCAAAATCGGCACCACAATACCGATCAAACCAAGAATAAGAAAAAGAAAACCTAACGTGATATAAAAATACTTCATAGATACCTCAAAACAAAAATTATTCGCAATTATCCCTGAATGGCTGGATTTTTCAACCTTGAAATCATAAAATCCTCCCCAATTTATTCAACGTTTAATCGTTATTTCCATCCGTTTTTCTTTTTAAGGAAGTCTTTATGTCAAACCCACTACTTACACCAACCGATTTACCTGCTTTTAGTAAAATTGAACCGCAATACATTGAATCCGCCATCAAACAACTTATTCAAGAAAACCGCGAAACCGTAGAACGCGTGGTAAATCAACCGCACTTTACTTGGGAAAATTTCATTCTACCGCTAACCGAAGCCGGTGATCGCTTAAGCAAAGTATGGTCGCCAATCTCGCATTTAAACTCGGTGAAAAATAGCCCGGAATTACGTGAAGCCTATCAAGCCTGTTTGCCATTATTGGCAGAATACAGCACGTGGGTCGGTCAACATCAAGGATTATATGAAGCCTATTTACAATTAAAAAATAGCCCTGAATTTGCCGGTTATACTCAAGCGCAAAAGAAAGCCATTGAAAACAGCTTACGCGATTTCAAATTATCGGGCATATCCTTGCCGGCAGAAAAACAAAAACGCTATGGTGAAATCGCGGCTCGTTTATCCGAACTCAACTCACAATTTAGCAATAACGTATTAGACGCCACCATGGGCTGGGAAAAGATCGTTGAAGATGTCAGCCTGCTCAAAGGCTTGCCGGAATCTGCCCTGGAAGCAGCCAAACAATCCGCAGAAAGCAAAGGTGTCAGCGGCTATCGCTTCACCTTGGAATACCCAAGCTATATTCCGGTCATGACGTATTGTGAAAACTGTGAATTACGCGAAGAAATGTATCGTGCCTTTGCCACCCGCGCGTCCGATCAAGGGCCAAATGCCGGTAAATGGGATAACTCGGCGATTATGCAGGAGATCCTCAGCCTACGCGTAGAATTAGCCAAATTATTGGATTTCAACACCTATACCGAATTATCCCTTGCCACCAAAATGGCAGAAAATCCGCAGCAGGTGTTGGATTTCTTAGAAAATCTCACTACACGTTCTAAAGCCCAAGGCGAACGTGAATTGCAAGAATTAAAAGACTTCTGCAAAACACACTATAATTTGACCGCACTTGAACTTTGGGATCTGTCTTTTTATAGCGAAAAACAAAAGCAACATTTATATGCCATCAACGATGAAGAATTGCGTCCGTATTTTCCGGAAGATCGCGTATTGAGCGGTTTATTTGAATTAATTAAACGCATTTTCAACATTCGCGCGGTAGAACGTCATGGCGTTGAGACTTGGCATAAAGATGTCCGTTTCTTCGATTTGCTTGATGAAAAAGACGAGATTCGCGGCAGTTTCTATCTAGACCTATACGCTCGTGAACATAAACGCGGTGGCGCTTGGATGGATGATTGTATCGGTCGTCGTAAAAAGATTGACGGCAGCCTACAAAAACCGGTGGCGTACTTAACTTGTAACTTCAACCGCCCACTTGGCGACCAACCTGCCTTATTCACGCACGATGAGGTCACTACTCTATTCCATGAATTCGGCCATGGCTTACATCATATGTTAACAAAAATTGATGTGGCGGATGTTGCCGGTATTAATGGTGTGCCTTGGGATGCCGTGGAATTGCCAAGCCAATTTATGGAAAACTGGTGTTGGGAAGAAGAAGCGCTACAGTTCATTTCCGGTCATTATCAAACCGGAGAGCCTCTACCAAAAGAAAAACTCAGCCAATTACTCAAAGCTAAAAACTTCCAAGCGGCGATGTTTGTTTTGCGTCAGTTAGAGTTTGCGCTGTTTGATTTCCGCTTGCACCACACATTTGATCCGAGCAAGCAAAATCAAGTATTAGCGATGTTACACGAAGTGAAAAGCCAAGTTGCCGTCATCCCTGGCGCAGAATGGGGAAGAATGCCACACAGCTTCAGCCATATCTTTGCCGGTGGCTATGCAGCCGGCTATTATAGCTATTTATGGGCGGAAGTCTTATCGGCAGATGCCTACTCCCGTTTTGAAGAGGAAGGGATTTTCAATCCACAAACCGGTCAATCCTTCTTGGATGAAATTCTTACCAAAGGCGGCTCTGAAGAACCGATGACCTTGTTCAAAAACTTCCGTGGCCGTGAGCCGCAATTAGATGCGTTATTACGTCATAAAGGCATTGCCTCATAATCAGTATGACGAACTAAAAAACGGCGCACTGTTTAATGCCGTGCGCCCTTTTCTTTTCTTTAAATAAGTAATAACGCCTTTCTCAATCTCAAAATACGGTGAAAACTCACCGCACTTTAAGTCAGAAAATTAAGCGCCCGGAATAAAAAATTCGGTGGCGATAATCACGCAAATGAAACCGACTGCCATTGGTACGGACATCCGTTTGACAATTTCAAATGGGGAAATTCTTGCCATACCGGATACGGCAACCACAACGCCGGACACCGGCGATAAGCCGCGACCTAAGTTGGAGGCTTGTAACATTGGCACGGTTAAATAGGCGGGATTTGCACCCATTTGGGTAGCGAGTTTTGGAATTAATTCGGCGAAGGCATAGAATGCCGCATTGCCCGAACCGGTCGCCATGGTGGCTAGAATCGTAATCACTGCTAAAACCAACATCATAAATAATCCGCTACCGCCGAAGGATTGGGCAGAATTAATCAGATTGGTGATAAAGCCAATGGTGCTTAAACTTTGTGCGAATACGCCGGCGGCAACCAATAACATCACCACACCGGCAAAGGCATCTGCCATGCCACGATAGGCAATCACTAAATTGTCGAAGGTTTTTTTCGCACTGAAATTACGTATGAAGTCGATGACTGCGGTGATCACAAAGCAAAGAATAATGACGGTGACGATGTGTAATTCAGGCAAGTTAAACCATTTACCATCAAAGAGGATTACACCGATGATAGGTAATAATGGCAAAATGGCGTAAAAGGTCGGTACATCGGTTCTGATTTCGGACATATCGACCGGTTTTGCACTCACTTTTTCTTTGCGATCCAAATAACGTTGCCAGAAGAAATGAGCCGCACCAATGCCACAAATCGCCACAATGGACACCGGCAAGCTGGTGGAAAAGGCGAATTCGCTTAATGATTGTTTGGAAATCTCCGCCGACAACACCACGTCTCCTGAGGTTGGCGATAAGATAATAGAAATCGGCGATGCACAAATGGCGGCGGCTGCACCACGAGAAATGCCCATATTAACCATGACAGGGAATAAAGTTGCCATTAATAACACACCCAAGCCTGTTGCAGAAGCAACCGCAAAAGACATCAAACAAGCAAGAAAATACGCCAATACCATCAGCACGTAAGGGGAGCGAATATTTTTTAACGGCATGGAAACGATTTTTACCACCATGTCGTTGGCGCCTAAGTGAGTCATGTAGGCGGAGAAACCGCATAAGATCATGATCATTAAGCCTAACCCACCACTGCGGTTGGAAAGCAAATATTTCACGTATTCAAGAATATCGAAATAGGCTGAGCCGGTACTTTTGACGTTTTCCGGCAAAATGGAATGTCCCATTAACACCGAAATCAATAACAAGACTAAACCGCCGAACATGAGCACGCCCGTCGCGGAATAGCCTTTCACGATATAGTAAGCGACCATAATAATCGCCACTAACCCGATGATTAAATCCATAATATCTCCTTAGGTTTAAAATCAGTTACGAGGGAAAATTTAGCGAAAAAATAGCAAGTTTGTAAACGACCTTATGTGGAAAACTTGAAATAGATCATAGAAAAAGTGCGGTGATAAATCATAACGTTTTTTTTAGACGTTTTTATCACCGCGCGTCTATCGTGCATTCGTTTATTTTTCGGTCAAATAAATGCTTTTATCCTGCTCATCTCGCGGCAGAATTAAATTTAACACCACTGCCGTAATTCCGCCTGCCGCAATGGCATTACGGAAAACTTCCGGCAACATTTTGAATACGTCCGGTTCAAAAGCAACACCCAATCCCACGCCGACGGCTGTTGCAGCAATGACCGCTTCACGACGGTTGATGCCGTGAGTCATGATAATCCGCACACCGGCAATAGCGATTAATCCGAACATTAATACCATAGCGCCGCCGAGTACCGGGCTTGGAATGGTGGTGAAAGCGCGACCGACAATCGGGAATAAACCAAATAACACCAAAATAGCCGCGATAAATTTCCCCACATGACGGGAAGCCACGCCCGTCATTTGAATGACACCGTTATTTTGGGCAAAGGTGGTCAGCGGTAGAGAACCTAGCGCAGTGGCGATCACAGACACTAATCCATCGGCAAACACCCCGCCGCGTAAACGTTGGCGAAATGCTTCGCCTTCATAAGGCTGACCGGAAACCATCGCCGTTGCGGTTAAATCACCAACGGCTTCAAATACGCTTAATAAATAGATGATGGCCGCAACCCAAAAGGCTGACCAATCAAACGCAAAACCATATTTAAAGGGCATCGGGATGGTGAAAAAGTCCACGTCTTTTAACGGTGAAAAATCAACCATGCCTAAGGTTAATGCTACGATGTAGCCTGCAATGAGTCCTACGGCAATGCCACTCATGCGTAAAAACGGATTGCGCATACAGTTAAAAATGAGCACAACAACCAAGACTAAGGAAGCTAAACCGATATTTTGTAACGAGCCAAACGCCTCCGTGCCTTTGGCGCCAAACCCGCGCCAAAATCGGTGATACCGATGTCAATCAAACTCAAGCCGATTAATAACACGACCACACCACTGACGGTTGGGGTGATGACACGTTTTAAATAAGGCAGCACCCAAGCGGCAGCGCACACAAGAAACGCCCCGACAAACGACACGCCAAGCAAGGTGGAAATCATGGTGTTTTCGTCAATGCCATTTCCTTTCATGCTGAGCCCAACGGCAATCATTACGCTGACGAAAGAGAAGTTTACCGATTGAATGGAAAGCATACCGGAGCCGATAAAACCGAAACGATGTACTTGAATATAAGTGCCGATACCGGACGCAACCATCGCCATGGAGACCAAATAAGCCGTCATGTGGACCGGTAAACCAAGCGCACCACCTACGATAAGCGCAGGCGTGACCATGGGGACGAAAATCGCCAATAGATGTGTAATGGCACTGATTAAAGCATTAAAAAAAGGCGGTTTGTCTTCTAAACGATAGACCAAATCCGCTTCCGCAGTTTGTTGTTCATGTTCCATGAGAGGATCCTTAGAAAGGGAAAGTGATAAGAGAATAATAGGGTCGAAATTTTAGTAGATTTTTAGCACTCGCGCAAACGATTGCTTTTTATTTTTAAAAAGATAATTTTAAAAAGGAAACATGAAAGTGCGGTGGATTTTTACTATAAATTTTTGTTGCTAGAAATTTTGAATACGAAGGATAAAAAATAATACAAAAAATGACCGCACTTTACTCTCCCCTCCACTCATTTCACAAAAATATAATACCTTAATGCACCATCCCCGTAGCGTGCAACTTGTTGCACGAAAACATCATTCATGCCACCTGAAGGTGGCTGCACAATCTCAGTAAAATCAGACCAATCTTCAACCTTGTTTCAACACACAGCCGCACGAAGGCGGCTGCACTCATATCGGTCAGGCACCGTCCCCAAACGGCGGTTTCAACACACAGCCACGCGAAGGCGGTTGCATCCGTAAATTTGTTGCATCGGGTCATAGAGCTTAATGTTTCAACACGCAGCCGCGCGGAGGCGGCTGCTTCGGTGAAAAAACAAAACTATCTCACAATGATTGTTTCAACACACAGCCGCGCGGAGGCGGCTGCTCCCTACATAAAAAAGCAAGAAAAATCAGCAAATTAACCACTGCATTTCGCTAACGGATTTTATGACAAGGAGTTTGGTAAGTATAACGGCCACATTGTCGTTATACAAATAGATTAATTCATCCAAATTGTTAAAGAAAACGAAGATCGCTACCCCATCAGGGTTTTAATGAGAACAACAGGTTAGCGAACTAAATGACAAGCACATCTTTAAATACATCTACTGCCGGTTTTGCCCCATGATGCTCCACTTTATTACGCCACTTACTGCCCAAGTGGTAAAAACGCAGGCTGTCACATGTGGGATCGTAGGTTTCCAACAGTTTGTTTTTCAATATGACCCATTGGTCAGGCGTGACATCACATTCAAATACTGAATATTGCGCCCGCACGCCGTAATCTAAGCAATGTTTTGCGATACGACGCAATCGCGCTTGCCCGTTTGGGTCGTCAAAAGAAATATCATAAGTAATCAGCATTAACATGACTTATCTCATCAAAAACGGCGGGTATTCCGCCAAATCTCCGCGCAAATGGCGCGCCAACAGCATGGCCTGAATATACGGTAGTAGCCCTATTTCTACTTCCTCGCCTAAAAATGGATGAACGATTTTCTCCTGCTTTTTCGCCTGCAAAGCTTGGAACAACAGCTTACGCGCCTCCGCTTTCAAGCTTACAGCGCCGCTTGCTTCGGTAACGAAATCCTGCGGTTTGATTTGCCCTCGGTTAATCAATGAAAGCACCAACCTGTCCGCCCACCACGCGCGGAATTCTTCCAAAATATCTTGCGCCAAACTGTCGCGCCCGGGCCGGTCGGCGTGCAGAAAACCCACCTGCGGATCCAGCCCCACGCCTTGCAGCGCGCCGCTGATGTCCTTGCCTAACAGACTGTACACAAACGACAACAGCGCGTTCACCCCGTCTCTGGGCGGACGGCGGTTGCGCCCGTCAAAAGAAAAGCCGCTTTTTTCGCTCAAAAGCTGCCCGAACACGCCAAAATAACGCGCCGCCGCATCGCCCTCAATACCGCGCACCACGTCCAGCTCCACCGCGCCCTTCAACTGCCGCAGCGAAATGTTCAAAGCATCGACCGCACTTTGAATCGCCGCATTCTCGCCGTAATTGCGAATCTGCCGCTGAAGCACCCGCTTACTCGCCTGAATCTTCGCCACAATGATATTGCGCGCAATCGGCACAGGATTTTGCTCCGACACCCGATACTGCGCCCGACGCAACAGCACATTACCGCTCTGCCGTCCCTGAAGCCGTCCCAAATAACGCCCATTTTCGGTAAAAAACGCCAAATTCACATTATTTTCGCCGCAAAACCCCAGCAAAAACGGCGACACCAGCACATTCCCAAAACAGAAAATATGCCCGATAGAATGCACCGGCAATTGCGCCACCTTCTTGCGCTCCTGCTCCACTACCAGCGTCTCCCGCTCCTTATGCAGATAGCTGCCTTGGATGGTGATATAGAGCGTGTTTTGCAGTTTGCGCATGGGGAAAACTCCTTGGGTTTTGAACGCAGTTTGGGGACGTTTAACAGGGGTGGGCTACCTGAAAAACGGTAGGTCGGATTCTCGAATCCGACATTTTCAAAATTGCAGAAAAAATTTCAAATCATATAAATATCAAAAGGTTGTCGGATACAAGTATCCGACCTACATAGACTGAAACATAAGGTCGTCTGAAAGTTTGAAACAATGGCTTGAACAACAAAAACCGCGTGCGAACCACACACATCTTACATTTTGATTTTAAAGGTGGAGGTGTAGGCTACGGTTTACTTACTTTACCCTAGTTACTCAACCTTTTTATATAAAACTGCGTTTCTATTCTCAAGTTTAATATCTAAATATCCATTATCAAAATTAGCAGTGCCAATAAAGACAATTTTATACACTGAATCTTTATCAAAACTTTCATTTATTGAACCACGATACAGGCTAGTTCTATACTTCCATTCTCCATCTTTATTTTTTGTTTTTATAACCCATCTAAAATAAGTGTTTCCTGTTTTTGATTTTTTTTCTTCAGATAAAATCTGAACATCCCCATAGAAAAGATAAAGCTTACCTGAAATATCTGAGTCAATCCATCCAGAAAGCCTTTGTTTTCTTATCGTCTTTTTTATAACCTTTTTACTTTGAGCATTTTCTTCCTCATCAAAAAGAAAAGAATTGTTTTCGATAGTCAGATTAGATTGTAATTCTGCTATATCATTTTTACTTGGCATTAATTGACGCATCATGCTATTTAACCGATTTTTTACTTGCTCAGAAGTTATTTTTTCTAGATACTTTAAAATAGTAGTTTTCCTTGCATAAGGATAATTATATGAGCAAGTATTTGAGTGAGGAGATGATGGAATACTTCTTAGATGAGGTGTTTTACCATGAACAAACGATAAGACAGCGATATAACATTCTGGACAAAAAATATGGTTTAAATAGGGACTGATATTGCCATGTTTATCATCATAATCTATCAAAACATCAACTGTTTTAATTAAATTACTCGCTCTATCAAAAAAATCTTCAAATTTTTTTAGTTTTGACATTTTTAACTCCTTAATAACCAAACTGTCTCACAAATATAGTTTAGCACATATAAATAAATTTAAAAATTAACGAATCTTCGTTCATAATTTATGGACTACTAGTTTTAGATTGAGACGAAATCTTTATAGAAATAAGATAAAATTAATATGTTAACAGATGTTTTTATAGTAAATTAAATTCAAACTAGTACATTCTGCCAATACCCTTATATGTCATTTGTATATAACAAGCATTGATGCCTTGTCTTCATTTGAATTCAATCTGCCATATTCTCCTATTCCCCAAACACCCCCTCCACATACCCCACACTTCTATCCCGTTTTCCCAACAACTCCGGCTGGCAAATCTCCACCAGCGAGCAGGCTTTGCAGCGTTTGCCGTAGTTAGGCGGTGGGGTTTGGCCACTGTTTAAGAGTTCGCGCACGGCGGCGATGGTGGCGAGGGTTTGGGCGCGCAGGTCGTCTGAAAACAAGACGGGGACGCGGTGACGGGTTTGCATATACCACAGCGCGCCCTCAGAGACGGTTTGTCCCGTCATTTCTTCCAAGCACAAGCCTTGGGCGCAAAGCTGGATTTCGTCCATCGGGTCGGGTTTGGGCTTACCGCGTTTGTATTCCACGGGTTTCAGACGACCTGTTTTTGTTTCCACCTCCACCAAATCCAACACGCCGCTGATGCCAAGTTTTTCCGCAGACACATGCACCGTCCGCTCAAAGCGCACGCCCTTGCGCATTTCCGGCTCGCCCGAATCCACCCGCTCGTGCAGCGCCTTGCCCTGCGCGGTCAAATAGTTCTCCGCCCACGCCTGCTCGTTATGAATCAAGGCACATTGACGCGGGCAAAAGGCGTAGTGTTGCAGGGCGGAAAGGGGAATCAGGCGCATGTCCTGATTTTCCCCTTGGCTCTCAGTTGAAAGTGCGGTCATTTTTTTGAATGTTTTTAGAAGCCGTCGATTTCCTGCGGAGTTAAACCATCAAGTTTTTCCAGTTCATAGCCACCATCGGCATTCACTTTCAGGCTGCCATGCACTTTGGCGGAAGAATATTGCCCTGCTTTGCTGTTGTGTTCCCACCAGATGAGTTTCAGCACCTGCATGCTGCCTTCTGGGCGGGCAGATGATGCGTCGCCTTCAAAGAGTTTGATGAGCACGGCTTTGATTTTTTCGGCATCGTCGTCTGAAAAGCCGGTGCGCTCGGCAAGTTGCGGTGACATAGCACCAAAGGCAACGTACACGCCATGATCGATGCGGTGTTTCATGCCCATGGTGTCGGAGCTTCGTGAACCGTCTGTTGTATCATCACCATTAACACTCTTCGTGATTTGTGTACTTGTAATATTTATTGGCTGAACACTGAACGCTGATTGGATTGTAACAGGGCCACGAATTGGAATAGATACTCCAGAACTTGAATTATCAGTTTCGCTTTGAATATCAGATCTGCCTTTTTTCGGTTTGAATGCAAATACCTGCCCAAAACTACGAACATCTATCCATTTTTCGCAAGCTTGTTTAGCAGTTCGATCTTTATTTTTAGGATCGCTAAAAGCATCCTTACCCAAGCCAATCTGTACTTCAATTTCCTGTCCATCTTTATTTTTAATTTTTATTTTATCGCTAGATCTAGCACGGCTGGCTAGGCTGGTCATGCCATCAGTTTTCTTTTCGTCCGATTGCACAAAAATGCTCTCACCACTGTCTTTCAGGCGATCGCGGATTTTGCGTTTCAGGCACACGTCGGTCATTTCACCAAAACCTTGGAAATCGGCACGCGGGCGGTTGCCGTTCAAAGGGTCGCCGTTAGGGTTGGCGTTGGTGACTTTCAGAATTAAGGCGAAATCGATTTTTTTGGTTAAGCTCATTTTGGTTTTCCTTTAAATGGGTTATTCGTGGGTTTCGGTTACTTCTTGCTCGGGTTGGTTGGATTTGTTGCGATACGCCATTTTTTGGCTGTGGTATCCCAACAGAAATTCTGGTTCCAAAGGTTTGTCTAAATCGCATCCTTCCTGTTTCAAATCATCCAGAACACATATAAGCTGATTAATTTCGTTTTCTCGATTACTTAAAAAGCCTATCGGGTTGGTTAAAACAAATTTTTCCGAAATCCTAACTGGGTAGTCTTTACGCAATCGATCTTTATACGGTTTCAGATTGGTTTCAAGCTGCTCCCATGTATGAAACGGACGCATAACAAAACGCTGCATATAGTTTTCCGCATTAGTTGCACGGGTTTCATTGGCTATTCTCAATGCGGTGCGTTCTAAATGTTCGGCAACTGCCAGTAATCTGCCAAATATATAATCGCGCGAGCGGTTTTCAGTATCTAAGCTCATAGAATATCTCCGTTGTGATGGATATTTACGGGCGTGCCAGCCTTTGTATAGGGCACAGGCAACGCCGATGTTTCTTTGCCAATTTGCAGAGCGAATTTTTTCTCCAGCTTCAGGGCGATAATTTACAAAAGGATTGCAGGCTACCTGAAAACTTTTTTGAACTAAGTCATAAGGGATGTGTACTGATTTGCCGCCCGAAATCACAGGTAGAAGACGGGCGTAAAGCTGTCTTCTCGATTTTCTATCCTTATCTTCAAATTCCGTCTTAGTTAACACTACTTCCGCAATACGTTCTAAGGAGGGGGCAGAAAAAATCCAAGATGATTTATATTCTTGATACCAAGCAAAATCATCCTGCCATTCATCTAAATCACGGAAATAATCATCCCTTAATTTTTCTTGATAAAATGCCAAAGACATTCTGCCACCTGTTTTTGATGGTTCATCAACAATTAATAAGGAAATTTGCTCATTAGCTGCCAGTTTTTCTTTATATCCATGGAATTTTTTCTTTAATTGTTCCACAGTTTTTAGGCCAAGATCGGCTGAATGATCAATCTTATCTTTCGCAAATAAAGAAGTATAAATATCATCTCCTTGATAAAGATTTGATAGAAGTTTATCCTCGTCCGATATGCAATTGTTCGACTAAGCTAAAATTACTTGCTTGCCATTTCGTATTCCTTGTCGATTAATCAGCCATTTCAGTGCGCTAAATGCCTTCTGTGAGGCATTTTTCCCTAGTATCACAGCCTGACTACCTAGTTCTGATTTGTCTCCATTATCTTTATCTCCATAAAATCTTCCTCGAAAGGTAAATCCAGTATCATCGTTAGCTGAAACCAATTTGGCATTACCGTTTATTTTTGGATAAGCTTCAGTCGGATAATCTAAATCTCCGGTAATACAACATAAAGATTTATGGCGACCTTTTTGTATCAGACTTTCTTGATATTCAATCCACCGACTCTGTATACAAGGCTTATTCCAAAGATCAGAATGTGGATCGTTAGATATTTCAACAGCCCATACAATGGTCAAGCTAAAAGGATCATCTTTTCCTGCCGACAAAATATTATTCTTGAAAGAAAAAATCTGTTTCTCTAACAAATCTTCAATCAATGAACCTTTTTGAATATATTGCAAAACAATATTTATTTCTTTCAAATTTCCGAACTCAGCCCAGCCAGATAATTGCTTTTCATAAAACTCAAAACAATCTTTATATTTTGCTTTTTCCGTATCGGCAAATTTCTGTTTATCTTCATCAGTCCCTGCAAGAAATTCTTTCCATTTATTTCCGTTGTCCTTCTCAGCCACTTTAGAAAGATATTCAATTGTTAAGTAATTTCCCGCTGTTTTAGCAATATATTGCAAGCCATCATGTAACGCATAAGAAGCGATAGTTGATCCTGCACGTTTTGATGATTTTTCAGTTACCTGTATCGGAACTTGTTTCTTTACCTCAAATCTCTCTGCCCCAACGAGCTCTGCTTTATCATTCAAAATAACTTTTAAATGAACCGCTTTGGACATATGAAACGGCAATGCCAAGTCTTCATCATTCAAACCTTGTTCTTGGACATATTCATACGTCCGATAAAGTTTCTGCATCCAGCTCATAATTCCAGCTCCTAGGCTTCGTCTTCCACAGGCTTAACGTTTTCGCCGCGCTTGAACGGTTTTTCAGGCTGCATTTTGCGGATAAATCGGGTTTTCAGACGACCTTCTGTATCGTCGATACTTGGAAACTTAATCACACCGTTTTGCATATTCGCCATCCAAAAACGGCTGACCAATTCGGGCTTTCCGGTTTCTTCGGGATAGCCGAAACTATGGAACATCAGGCCAAAATCCAAGTTATCGATTTCATCGTAAAATCCTTCACCTTCGCCGAAAGTGCACGGCTCAACATAGCCTTGGCAATCGCGCGTGCCGAGAAAAATATCCTGTCGCCCGCCGCGTTCCAACATTCTTCTGGCAATGGCGATGTGTTTGCCGAAATTACGGTCGCCAGCCAATTCTTCCCAATGCTCGTTCCATTCAAAATGAGCTTCCACTTGGTATTCCACGTCCTGCAAAAAGGTGTAAATCGCCAAGGTATTGCCGCCGTTCCAGTCCAGCGGTTTGGTGGATTTGCTTTGGGTGCGGATGGGCTTCATTACGCGGATGCGATCGATGCACCAAATCAACGTGGGTTTCCAATAAATGCTTTTGACAATGCCTTTAATGGCTTCGTATGTTGGCACTTGGTAGCTGAATTTTTCACCGCCGATTTTGGTAACAGGGTCGGTAAACAAGGCTTGCCGTCCCCATACGCGGAAACTGATTTTGCTGTCCATATTGCTCCTATAAGTCGTAAAAAGTCATTTCGCTTGTTTCATCTAAAGACAAGCCGAATTCATCGTTGTAATAGCGTTCATTCAGATAATAAATACCCGAGCCTTCAATGGCTTCATGCAGGGCGTTTTCTTTTTGCAATTTATCCCAAACGTTGGAAAAGACGTTCACGCTGTAACGCTGGGCTTTTTGCAAAGTGCGGTGCATTTCTTTCGGATCCCATTCGCCACAGAGTTTGGCAATGAGTTCCGCACCTTCACCATACGGTACAATCACGGCGTATGTCGGCGCCTCTATGGCTTGGAAAATACGCCCCGCACTTTTAAAGGATTGCATAAGCAACGGATACAAATCACGATTTCTCAAAATATCATTTTTTAGATAGCCACTAAATTTTGCACCTCTATTAAAGCAGTTATCGCTCAACCAATGCAGCAAACCATCATTTTTATTTATTGGATAAACCATTTCACCACTGCGGTTGTAAAAATAATACTCAAAATAACGCTTCATCGCTTCTGGCTGCAAAATATCCTGTCCGGCAAAATCGCGAAACACGCGTTCGGCATGGGTTTTGCCTGCCTGAATATCGGGCAATATCAGCGTAAAATCCTGTTCCTGCAAATTCAACACCCAAACCTGCCCTTTGCCTTTCTTCTCACCGTGTCGGTTACAACGTCCTGCCGCTTGGGCGATGCTGTCCAACCCGCCTAAGGCGCGAATCACGCAAGCCATGGAAATATCCACACCGGCTTCAATTAACTGGGTGCTGATGCAGATAACGGGTTGTTTGTTTTCCAGACGAGCTTTGATGGTGTCAAAAATCGCTTTGCGGTACACCGCGCATTGGTGGGTGCTTAAATGAAACAAGGCCTCGGGCGGCACGTTCTGCCCTTGGCAATATTGATAAAGCTCTTGCGCCCATTTTTTGGTATTGACGATAAATAGGCAGCTTGGGGTCGTCCGAAACTGTTCCAGCAAAAACGCGCCAGCCTCTGCCACATTCCAGCCACCTGCTTTTTCGTTGAATCGGATTTCCACGCGTGACAAATCAGCAAACAATTTGTCCAAATCCTGATGCTTGCCCATGATTTCAGCATTTTCAGGCAGCCTTAACAAACCGCGTGCAGCAATGCTTTCCCCTTTCCCTTCAGGGAAATTCTGCAAGCCCGATTCGCCGAGCAAAGGCTGCGTTGCCGTACACAAAACCGCCGTGCTTTTACCAAATATCGTCAGCCAGTTCAAAACGTTGCAAAACAAATGTACGCATTTCACAGGCAGGGTTTGAATTTCGTCAAAAATCAGCACCGCATTGGTCATCGGATGGATATGCCGCGCGCCGCGCGTACCGCCGCCGAACCAGGCATCCAAGAACTGCACCATGGTGGTAAATACAATGGGCTTGTCCCAGTTTTCGGATAGCAGTTTGTCCTGCCAGCTTTGCTTTTCAGGTTCTAAATTAGAATGGTGTTCGAGCACCCAATCTTCACCGAGAATTTCGCGCACGGCTTGGGCGTTTTGGTCAATGATAGAAGTGTAGGGAATGATGTAGATGATGCGGTCGAGATGGTGTTTTTGCGCATGATGGAGAGCATAGCGCAGACTGGCCAATGTTTTGCCGCCGCCGGTCGGCACAGTCAGTGTATAAACACCTTGAGAATCGGCCGCTCTTTTTAAGCAGTCGTCTGAAATTTTGCGGCGGATTTCATCGATAGGATAACGGTTTTCAAAACCTGCTAATTTGGCTTCCAATTGATCAATCGCCGTTTGCCAATCAGGTTTTTCCGTTAAGCGACGGGCTTCTTTTTGCGCTTCCCGCTCAAAATCCGAGCTGTTGATGCGGTCGGCATCAATCAGGCAACTGAATAGGAAACGTGTCAGACAGCCGAGATAAAATTCTTTGATTTTGTTATTGGTGGCTTGGTCAGAGAGAATCGGTTTCACTGCATTTAGCAGGCTGCGAATTAGGTTTTCACCGGTCAGTTCTTTCGCTTTTTGCAGAACAGCTTCATCGGCATTTTGCTCACATTCCGCCAAATGCGTTAGTTCATCAGTTTTATTAAACCGTTCAATCCATTTCGGATTACCTTCTCCATCCAAACAGTCAATCAAGCCTTCGCCGTGGTGTGATGCTATGCATAAACCCAGCATTTGCCCGAACAATTCGCCGATACCCTGCGCCGCACCGAATTTTCTCAATTCGCGGTAAACCCATTGCGCACTAGCGGTGGAATGATCCACTTTACTACCGTTCGGCGTACTTTCTTCATCATCGAAATCAGGATTAAACAAACCGGTTTCATCATGGAGATATTTTTGGAATTTGCGGGAATATTTACCGAAATCGTGCATGAGACCAAGGAATTCACCAACCAAATCTAAATTCAGTTTTGCGGCAAGCTGCCCAGAGATAGTAGAGGTTTCTAGTAGGTGATCAATAAGTAATTGCTGTAATCCATCAAGTTTACGTACATGAGCAATTGCATCTTTAGGCATTAAGAATCTCCTTTTGCTCAAAATAATATCAAGAAAAACGGCGTTTTAGTAATTCATATAAAATTCAGGGTGATATCAAACTAGCAAACAAAATACGCACATAATAAATATATAAAAATCAAAAACCCCCGATGCTTTCACATCAGGGGTTCATACGAATAAACTTGGCGGTGACCTACTCTCACATGGGAATCT
Source organism: Aggregatibacter valvarum (assembly GCF_980468985.1). Lineage (NCBI taxonomy): Bacteria > Pseudomonadati > Pseudomonadota > Gammaproteobacteria > Pasteurellales > Pasteurellaceae > Aggregatibacter > Aggregatibacter valvarum. Next base: position 1,240,629 of record NZ_OZ413141.1, read on the forward strand.
CCCACACTACCATCGGCATAACAGCGTTTCACTTCTGAGTTCGGTATGGAATCAGGTGGGTCCACCGCATTATCGCCGCCAAAAATCGGTCGATGATATTCTTCTCTTTCTCTCTTATCTCTTTCTTTTTATTTCTCTGTCTTCTTCAAACTAAAACAAGCTGACTCTCCACTTTCTCTTCTTCGTCTACTCTCTTAACTGTTACCCTCTACTTCACTCCATGCTCCAGGTCTCCCCCAAAACACTTGAGCGTTGTATGGCTAAGCCTCTCGGGCAATTAGTATGCGTTAGCTCAATGTATCACTACACTTACACACCGCACCTATCTACGTCTTAGTCTTAAACAACCCTTACACACTTGATGTGTGGGAGAACTCATCTCTTGGCAAGTTTCGTGCTTAGATGCTTTCAGCACTTATCTCTTCCGCATGTAGCTACCCGGCAATGCGTCTGGCGACACAACCGGAACACCAGTGATGCGTCCACTCCGGTCCTCTCGTACTAGGAGCAGCCCCAATCAATTCTCCAACGCCCACGGCAGATAGGGACCGAACTGTCTCACGACGTTCTAAACCCAGCTCGCGTACCACTTTAAATGGCGAACAGCCATACCCTTGGGACCTACTTCAGCCCCAGGATGTGATGAGCCGACATCGAGGTGCCAAACACCGCCGTCGATATGAACTCTTGGGCGGTATCAGCCTGTTATCCCCGGAGTACCTTTTATCCGTTGAGCGATGGCCCTTCCATGCAGAACCACCGGATCACTATGACCTACTTTCGTACCTGCTCGACTTGTCTGTCTCGCAGTTAAGCTTGCTTATACCATTGCACTAACCTCACGATGTCCGACCGTGATTAGCAAACCTTCGTGCTCCTCCGTTACGCTTTGGGAGGAGACCGCCCCAGTCAAACTACCCACCAGACACTGTCCGAGACCGCGTTTCGCAATCTTCGTTAGAACATCAAACGTTAAAGGGTGGTATTTCAAGGACGACTCCATAATCACTGGCGTGACTACTTCAAAGTCTCCCACCTATCCTACACATCAAAATTCAATGTTCAGTGTCAAGCTATAGTAAAGGTTCACGGGGTCTTTCCGTCTAGCCGCGGGTACACCGCATCTTCACGGCGATTTCAATTTCACTGAGTCTCGGGTGGAGACAGCCTGGCCATCATTATGCCATTCGTGCAGGTCGGAACTTACCCGACAAGGAATTTCGCTACCTTAGGACCGTTATAGTTACGGCCGCCGTTTACTGGGGCTTCGATCAGGAGCTTCTCTTTCAATTACACCATCAATTAACCTTCCAGCACCGGGCAGGCATCACACCCTATACGTCCACTTTCGTGTTTGCAGAGTGCTGTGTTTTTAATAAACAGTTGCAGCCAGCTGGTATCTTCGACCGGTTCAACCTTCAGGGGCAAGCCCTTACAATCTACGCCGGCGCACCTTCTCCCGAAGTTACGGTGCTATTTTGCCTAGTTCCTTCACCCGAGTTCTCTCAAGCGCCTGAGTATTCTCTACCTGACCACCTGTGTCGGTTTTCAGTACGGTTTAGTAAAGCCTTTCGCTTAGTGGCTTTTCCTGGAAGTGTGGTATCAGTTACTTCAGCTCCGTAGAGCCTCGTCATCATCTCTCAGTGTTAAGGAAGTCCGGATTTGCCTAAACTTCCCACCTACCAACTTAAACGTACATATCCAACAGTACGCTAACCTAACCTGCTCCGTCCCCACATCGCAGCTTTACCAAGTACGGGAATATTAACCCGTTTCCCATCGACTACGCTTTTCAGCCTCGCCTTAGGGGCCGACTCACCCTGCCCCGATTAACGTTGGACAGGAACCCTTGGTCTTCCGGCGAACGGGTTTTTCACCCGTTTTATCGTTACTTATGTCAGCATTCGCACTTGTGATACGTCCAGCATGCTTCTCAACACACCTTCATCCGCTTACACAACGCTCCCCTACCCAACAGACTTACGTCTGATGCCGCAGCTTCGGTGCTATATTTGAGCCCCGTTACATCTTCCGCGCAGGCCGACTCGACTAGTGAGCTATTACGCTTTCTTTAAATGATGGCTGCTTCTAAGCCAACATCCTAGCTGTCTAAGCCTTCCCACTTCGTTTCCCACTTAATATAGACTTTGGGACCTTAGCTGGCGGTCTGGGTTGTTTCCCTCTCCACGACGGACGTTAGCACCCGCCGTGTGTCTCCTGAGTATCACTCTTCGGTATTCGTAGTTTGCATCGGGTTGGTAATCCGGGATGGACCCCTAGCCGAAACAGTGCTCTACCCCCAAAGGTGTCCGCTCAAGGCTCTACCTAAATAGATTTCGGGGAGAACCAGCTATCTCCCGGTTTGATTGGCCTTTCACCCCCAGCCACAAGTCATCCGCTAATTTTTCAACATTAGTCGGTTCGGTCCTCCAGTTAGTGTTACCCAACCTTCAACCTGCCCATGGCTAGATCACCGGGTTTCGGGTCTATACCTTGCAACTCAACGCCCAGTTAAGACTCGGTTTCCCTTCGGCTCCCCTATTCGGTTAACCTCGCTACAAAATATAAGTCGCTGACCCATTATACAAAAGGTACGCAGTCACCCTTGCGGGCTCCCACTGCTTGTACGTACAAGGTTTCAGGTTCTATTTCACTCCCCTCACCGGGGTTCTTTTCGCCTTTCCTTCACAGTACTGGTTCACTATCGGTCAATCAGGAGTATTTAGCCTTGGAGGATGGTCCCCCCATCTTCAAACAGGATATCACGTGTCCCGCCCTACTTCTCGTTAGCTTAGTACCACGACCTGGACTTCGAGTACGGGGCTATCACCCTGTGTCGCCAAGCTTCCCAGCTTGTTCCTCTGTCTCTATCGCTATCACTAACAGGCTCTTTCGCTTTCGCTCGCCGCTACTCACAAAATCTCGGTTGATTTCTTTTCCTCGGGGTACTTAGATGTTTCAGTTCTCCCGGTTCGCCTCACTTACCTATGAATTCAGTAAGTGATAGTAGATTCTTCATCTACTGGGTTTCCCCATTCGGACATCTTGGATTAAACGCCTCTTATCGACTCATCCAAGCTTTTCGCAGATTAGCACGTCCTTCTTCGCCTCTGATTGCCAAGGCATCCACCTTGTACGCTTTGTCACTTAGCCATACAACCTCAAGTATTCTTAGGATGAACAATCTGATGAAGATAAAATGGAATTTAAAGTTAAAATCCACTCTACATCACAGATTGACGCTAAAAACACGTTAGGTTTGTCAGCCGTAACAGTTAATTTATTCAGAATCATTGCCTTTTATCAATGACCCTTACTCAGACTTTCTTGAAAGTCTCGTTTTCAGCTTGTTTCCAGTTTGTTAAAGAACAGTTTATTAAGAAGACAAAAAATCATCTTTAAATGGCGTCCCCACGGGGATTCGAACCCCGGTTACCGCCGTGAAAGGGCGATGTCCTAGGCCTCTAGACGATGGGGACAACATGTAAAGATATTCTTCACATCTTGCTTTATTTGTTTATTCTTCTTTTGTTTACAATCATCAGCCAAACTGTGTGGACACTTAAAGTCAATTCTATCTTTGGTAAGGAGGTGATCCAACCGCAGGTTCCCCTACGGTTACCTTGTTACGACTTCACCCCAGTCATGAATCATACCGTGGTAAACGCCCTCCCGAAGGTTAAGCTATCTACTTCTGGTACAACCCACTCCCATGGTGTGACGGGCGGTGTGTACAAGGCCCGGGAACGTATTCACCGCGACATTCTGATTCGCGATTACTAGCGATTCCGACTTCATGGAGTCGAGTTGCAGACTCCAATCCGGACTTAGACGTACTTTCTGAGATTCACTCCACCTCGCGGCTTCGTCACCCTCTGTATACGCCATTGTAGCACGTGTGTAGCCCTACTCGTAAGGGCCATGATGACTTGACGTCATCCCCACCTTCCTCCGGTTTATCACCGGCAGTCTCCTTTGAGTTCCCGACCTAATCGCTGGCAACAAAGGATAAGGGTTGCGCTCGTTGCGGGACTTAACCCAACATTTCACAACACGAGCTGACGACAGCCATGCAGCACCTGTCTCATGGTTCCCGAAGGCACTCCCGTATCTCTACAGGATTCCATGGATGTCAAGAGTAGGTAAGGTTCTTCGCGTTGCATCGAATTAAACCACATGCTCCACCGCTTGTGCGGGCCCCCGTCAATTCATTTGAGTTTTAACCTTGCGGCCGTACTCCCCAGGCGGTCGATTTATCACGTTAGCTACGGGCACCAAGCTTAAAGCCCAATCCCCAAATCGACAGCGTTTACAGCGTGGACTACCAGGGTATCTAATCCTGTTTGCTCCCCACGCTTTCGCACATGAGCGTCAGTACATTCCCAAGGGGCTGCCTTCGCCTTCGGTATTCCTCCACATCTCTACGCATTTCACCGCTACACGTGGAATTCTACCCCTCCCTAAAGTACTCTAGCTACCCAGTCTGAAATGCAATTCCCAGGTTAAGCCCGGGGATTTCACACCTCACTTAAATAGCCGCCTGCGTGCCCTTTACGCCCAGTTATTCCGATTAACGCTCGCACCCTCCGTATTACCGCGGCTGCTGGCACGGAGTTAGCCGGTGCTTCTTCTGTGATTAACGTCAATTTGTTGCGCTATTAACACAACAACCTTCCTCGTCACCGAAAGAACTTTACAACCCGAAGGCCTTCTTCATTCACGCGGCATGGCTGCGTCAGGGTTGCCCCCATTGCGCAATATTCCCCACTGCTGCCTCCCGTAGGAGTCCGGGCCGTGTCTCAGTCCCGGTGTGGCTGGTCATCCTCTCAGACCAGCTAGAGATCGTCGGCTTGGTAGGCCTTTACCCCACCAACTACCTAATCCCACTTGGGCTCATCTCATGGCATGCGGCCTCGCGGTCCCGCACTTTCATCTCTCGATTCTACGCGGTATTAGCGACAGTTTCCCGTCGTTATCCCCCTCCATAAGCCAGATTCCCAAGCATTACTCACCCGTCCGCCACTCGTCAGCAAGAAAGCAAGCTTTCTCCTGTTACCGTTCGACTTGCATGTGTTAAGCCTGCCGCCAGCGTTCAATCTGAGCCATGATCAAACTCTTCAATTCAAAAAGTTTAATCGCTCAATACTGCTGACTTAATTAATCATCTATAATAAATAAACGAATCTTCGTAGCACTATTCAGTTCAATTTTAAAATTCTTTAATGATAAAAATAAATCTTCAAGTGCCCACACAGTTTGTCTGATTGATTGTTAAAGAACAAAAAATCCTAAGAAATCTCAGAATTAAAATTGGTCGGCGAGATAGGATTTGAACCTACGACCCACTGGTCCCAAACCAGTTGCGCTACCAAACTGCGCTACTCGCCGATGGGGTGGCTAATGGGACTTGAACCCACGACAACCGGAATCACAATCCGGGGCTCTACCAACTGAGCTATAGCCACCATATTTTAATAAGTTGAACTTGCATGACCTTGGCGCGCTCGACAGGATTTGAACCTGCGACCTTTGGCTCCGGAGGCCAACGCTCTATCCAACTGAGCTACGAGCGCTAGAAGCGTCGTTGCGGGGCGTATATTAAAAGTTTAAAAAGTGCTTGTCTAGTTTTTTTTTATAAAAATTTATCATCAGCTATTTTTTTAGCCAAAATGAATATAATTTATAAAATTTCTGGTTATTTTTTATTTAACTCTAACTTTTTAGTGAAAAATTTAACTTCTATTTAGTTTTAGCGCGTTTAGCCGCACGACGTTTCATTCGACGTATCCAACGGGTAATCTTCCAAGCTTTCGTAATAGAATAAGAATAAAGGAAGAAAAGAATAATGAATGCGATGAACATGATCCATTCATTAATGTAGTAAATTTCCCCTAAAATCCCAAAGCCGGCACACAATGCCGCGACAAAGGTAATTAACAAAAACGCCTGACGGGAAGTTAAACCTGCACGCACCATCAAATGATGGACATGCAAGCGGTCCGGACGGAATGGGCTCTTCCCTTTTCTTAAACGACGATAAATAATCGCCACCATATCCACCAACGGAATAGCAATCACCCAAAGTGCGGTTACCGGATTCATCGGATGACCTTTGCCTTGCGTACTTAGCAACAGAATCCAAATAATCGTAAAACCGATCAACGTACTGCCGGCATCGCCCATAAAGACTTTAAATTTTGGTCCCAACGGAATCCCCAGATTCATCATTAAATAAGGAATCGTTGCAATAATTAAGCCAAAACTCCAATAAGCCAAATCCATTTGCCCATCGCGATACATCAAAATACCGATCGCAGCGAAAGAAACACAAGACAATCCGCCCAGTAAACCGTCAATACCATCGATCATATTAAAAGCATTAATAATGCCGATGGTCGCCAACACAGTAATAATTAAGCCGATAGATCCTAACGTGAGCTGGAATGGCCCTAAAATTTGCCCTAAATGATCGAGGTAAACATTCCCCATATCAATCATGAGAATGGCTAAAAATGCCTGAACACCTGCGCGCAAGAAAGGGCTAATGTCATAACGGTCATCAACAATGCCCATTAATAGCAAGACTAAAATACTGAATAAATAAAGATAAGGTAAACGCGTTTGATCCCACTGCATGAGATAAAAACAAAGATTTCCCATAAACAATGAAATGCCGCCAATTAACGGAATTGCGCCTTGATGGCGTTTACGATAGTTAGGTTTATCCACCAAACCGATTTTAATAGCAACGGGACGCATCACAAGTAAAGTTAAAAGTGCCCCAAGAAATGTAACAAATAACGTCAGTAACATAGGTTTTCCCATGAAAATAAAATGCGCAAAGGATATCACAAAGGCAAAAGGCTACATAAATATTTTTACTCACCTTCCTTTTTTTCAGTACAATAAAGCATTTTTTGTATATAAGGATAAAAACGATGGCAAATTCAACCGCACTTTTCTCCCGTGCCCAACATGTTATTCCGGGCGGCGTTAATTCACCAGTTCGCGCTTTTAACGGCGTCGGCGGCACACCGGTCTTTATTGAAAAAGCACAAGGCGCTTATATTTATGACACAGACGGCAAACAATATATTGACTACGTAGGGTCTTGGGGCCCGATGATTTTAGGACACAATCACCCCACTATTTTAAATGCCGTGATGAAAACCGCACAAAACGGCTTGAGTTTCGGAGCACCGACACCGTTGGAAATCGAACTTGCCGAATTAGTGTGTGAACTTATCCCTTCAATTGAAATGGTCAGAATGGTGAGCTCCGGCACCGAAGCCACGATGTCAGCCATTCGCTTAGCCCGCGGCTATACAAATCGAGATAAAATCATCAAATTCGAAGGTTGTTATCATGGTCATGCGGATTCCCTGTTAGTCAAAGCCGGTTCCGGCGCATTAACATTGGGGCAACCTAACTCACCGGGTGTGCCGGCAGATTTTGCCAAACACACACTCACCTGTACCTATAACGACATCGACTCTGTCAAACAAGCCTTCGAGCAATATCCTGACGACATCGCTTGCGTGATTGTTGAACCGGTCGCGGGCAACATGAACTGCGTTCCACCAAAAAATGATTTTCTGCAAGGGTTGCGCAAACTTTGCGATCAATATGGCGCCGTATTCATCATTGATGAAGTAATGACCGGTTTCCGTGTAGCACTTGGCGGTGCACAACGTTACTACAATGTCACACCGGATTTAACCTGTTTAGGCAAGGTGATCGGCGGTGGCATGCCGGTGGGTGCCTTTGGTGGTAAGAAAGAAATTATGCAACACATTGCCCCAACCGGCCCGGTTTACCAAGCGGGCACCTTATCCGGCAACCCGATAGCGATGGCAGCTGGTATCGCTTGCTTAACAGAATTGAAAAAAGCCGGTAATGAGCAAAAACTGGCGCAACAAACGGAAAAATTAGCAAAAGGCTTGCAACAGCTTGCCGATAAGCATCAAGTGCCGTTTACCGTCAATTATGTCGGCGGCATGTTCGGTATTTTCTTTACTGATAAAAAAGAAGTGACGTGTTATCAGGACGTGATGACGTGCGATACCGAAAAATTTAAACGCTTTTTCCACAAAATGTTGGATTTAGGCGTTTATCTGGCGCCGTCTGCATTTGAGGCAGGCTTTATGTCTCTTGCGCATTCTGATGAAGACATCGAGCGCACGCTAGCGGGAGCAGATATTGCTTTTGCTGAATTGGCATAATTCATAAAACGCAAAGTGATCTGCCCCCAAAAGTTGGACAGGTTAGTTAACTTAAATATTGAGCTCGGTATTGCACCGGGCTCAATCCTTTGAAAGCAAGTTTAATTCGTTTTTGGTTGTAATACACTAAATATTCTTCAATTTCAGCCTGTAATTCAGCAATTGAATGATAAGTTCGAGAGTAAAAGCACTCTGATTTTAATATTGCAAAAAAGCTTTCAATCACCGCATTATCGTAGCAATTTCCTCGGCGGCTCATACTTTGCACCGCTTTACCCTCCAACATCTTTACCCATTCCGCCGAGCCATATAATACGCCTTGGTCGCTATGAATAATCGGGCATTCTGTCGGTTTAAGCCTACTAAGCCCTTGTTCTAACATCTTTTTTACCAATGAAAACTTCTGGCGTGTTGCAAAGTTATAGGCAATAATTTCTCGGTTAGCCAAGTCCATCAACGGTGAAAAATAAAGCGTTTCTTGCCCAACCTGAAATTCCGTTACATCCGTTACCCATTTTTGATTGAGTGCCGTTGCTGTAAAGTCACGATTCAGCAAATTCGGGGCAATATGCGATGTTTTTCCTCGTTTTCCATGTCTTTTCTTACGTAAAATGGAATGAATACCTAACTCGTTCATCAGTTTTAACACCGTTTTATGATTCAAATGAAAACCCATTTGGCGTAATTTAAACGTCATGGGGCGATAACCATCTCGTTTTCTGTTCTTTTTGTACAGCGATAAGATAGTCTCTTTTACCTCGTGATAATTTCGCTTAATCTCTTTATAGTAAAAGCTTGAGCGAGGCATTTTAGCCACATGAAGTAAATCATTTAACGCGTGGTCCGGCTTCAATCTTTCAATGATTTTTCTTTTTTCTGTCGTTGTTTTTGACGGTCGAGCTTCTCCAACTCCTTTAGGTAAGCAATCTCCGCACGAGCCAAGGCGAGTTCTCGTTGTAACTTTTTAAACGCTTTAGGTGAAAAGTCTGTGGTTTCCGGGATTTCAATGTCTTTCTTTTTCATTTTTGACTTCACTATTTTCGGTGTTTGAAGGTTTGTATAAGGCGATTTTACGCCATCAATCCCTCTTTCCCGAAATGCTTTTAGCCAATAGATGACGGCAGAATGGGGAATGTTATGAAGTTTAGCCACCTCACGGATACCATAATCCTGTTCGGTGACGAGTTTGATAATTTCTAAACGAAATTGATAAGAGTAAGACATAATCTGCACCTCAAAATAGGTGTCCAGGTTTTGGGGTGCAGATCAAAGTGCGGTCAGATTTAAAAACGTTTTTAAATCTGACCGCACTTTTATGTTTAAACACTAATTTAAAATTTGCAACAAACGCGTCAATAACGCAGCTCTCTCCGACTCGTCCAAGGCACGTCCGAATTTGTTCGTTAAAATAAAGAAGTCTTCTGCTTTTTCACCAATGGTGGTGATTTTAGCATTGAGCAAATTCAGCTCTAAGTCGCAGAACACAGCACTCACATCTGCCAACAAACCGGCCTGATCCAGCGCAAACAATTCCATTTCAGTTTGATCGGTTTTATCAAGATTTAAAAAACGTACGTCGGTTTTCACATGGAAATGAGCCAAATGGTGTTTTTCTCGCAGGCGTTGTTTATTCACCGTTTCTGACGTTAGGCTTTTCGTCAGAGCATCTTCCAACATGCGACGACGATCAAATGGCAACTCCGCACCATCCAGTTCCGTCACAATAAAACTGTCCAACACATAGCCGTCTTGCGTGGTAATAATTTGTGCATCGTGAATGCTGAGTTTTTTCGCTCCGATGGTACTCACCACTTTATTAAACAGGTTCGGGCGGTCGTTGGTATAAATAAAAATTTCCGTACCGCCGGCGGAAAACCGATTGCTCACTTTAACCAAGACATCACCGGTAAATTCAGCAAGCAGTTGCGTGTGCCAGCTGATTTGCTGCGGCGAATTACGTAAAAAATAATCCAACGGGCAACGTTGCCATAGCTTTTCAATTTGCGACTCAGAAAGTGCGGTATTTTTTTCACGTATTTCTAACAACGCCAAGTGGCGATGCTCTTCAGCCTTTGCCTGATTGTCCAACAAGGTTGCCAGCCCTTGGGCAAATTGTTGCGTGGTGTAATCGTATAAGGTCGCTAGTAAAGAACGCTTCCAGCTGTTCCATAAGGTTTCATTGGTCGCCACAATGTCGGCAATAGTAAGGCAGGTTAAATAATCTAAGCGCACTTGATTACGAACACGCTCGGCAAAACTCAACACAATTTCAGGATCGTGAATATCCCGTCGTTGTGCGGTCACCGACATCAACAAATGCTGTTCTACCAGCCATGCCATGGTTTCTGTTTCGCGTTGGTCGAAGCCATGCAGTACGGCAAACTCGCGTATATCTTCCGCCCCCAGCAATTCATGCGCGCCACCACGCCCTTTGGCAATGTCATGAAATAAGGCGGCAATATACAATAAAGTGCGGTCAGAAATTTGATGCATTATTTGATGGCAAATCGGGTGATTTTGCGCCGATGCTTCCGCTAAAAAACTTTCCAGTTTTAACATCACGCGCAGAATATGTTCATCCACGGTGTAACAATGGAACAAATCAAACTGCATTAAGCCGACAATATTGCCCCATTGCGGTAAATAGGCGGTCAGCACACCATATTGATGCATCGGAAAAAATGCGCGTTGGATGGCATTGGGCTGATTAAACAATCGAATAAATTTTTCTCGTGCCGTCGGTAAATCGCATAAATACCCTTGCCGTTGATCTAACGCCAAATACAGCTCACGTAATACGGAGGAATGGATCTCCGCTTGCGGATATTGCGTTAAATAATAGAAAAGATCGAGGATGCTTTCCGGCTGTTGTTCAAAGCATTGGCGATAACGCAAACAAATGGATTGATTTATCAAGCTAAAATTCACATCAAGCACTTGCTCGTTCATCACTTCATGTGGGGTTAAAAAATGCTCCTGATAATGTTTGACCAGCAATTCGCTCAGCAACGAAATGGAATGTAGCGCCTGGAAAAATTGCTTCATCATGGCTTCTACGCCTTGATTTCCCTCACCTTGAAATCCTAACAATTCACTGACTTTTAATTGACGATCGAACAAAAGGCGGTTGTCATAACGTTTTAAAATCAAGTGCAACGCATACCGCACTTTAAACAGAAATTGTTGGCTTTTCAGCAACAAAGCATACTCCGCCGGATGAATAAATCCCGCTTGCAAAATTTCCTGCAAATTTTTCGCCCCGTTGTGGCGAAGGGCAATCCAATACAACAAATGCAAATCCCGCAAGCCGCCTGGACTGTATTTAATGTCGGGTTCAAGATTGTAAGACGTATTGTTATAACGTTGATAACGCTCATTTTTTTCTTGAATCTTTGCCTGACAGAAATCGGTTTTTGACCAAAAAGTCGATTGTTGCACCAATGCGACCAACTGTTTGAATAACATTTGATTGCCGATTAAATAACGCGCTTCCAACAAATTTGTCGCCACCGTGATATCCGCTATGCCCTCCGCTTCACATTCAGCAAGGGTACGGATGCTCTGCCCAACGTTAAAACCGCAATCCCATAAAAATTGCACGAATTGACCGAGTGTTTCTTGTAACGCCTCGCTTGGAACGTGCTCGGTTAAAATCAAAATATCCAAATCGGAAAGCGGGAACATTTCCTGCCGCCCGTAACCGCCCACGGCAATCAGACTTAATGTGGGATTGTCGGCAAATTGAAAATGGCGCCACAAGTGCAAAAGGAATTGATCATAAAACGCCGTACGATTGGCAATCAGTTGATCAATGGCTATTTTGTCAAAATTCGCCAGTTCAAACTGTTTTAAATTTTCTCTCTGAATTTTGACCGCACTTGGTGTGAGCTCGGCTTGGGTATCGTAAGGAAAAAGCATAGGTTGTCTTGCAAAAACGGGAAATAGAAAAATCCGCCACGGGAAACGTAGCGGATTTCAGTTAATTAAACGTTCACCATAACACGTTGGATACGCCCTTCGGCAATCTCTTCGTCACGGATGGTCATCACTTCACAGCCGTTTTCCGTCACCACAATTTGGTGCTCAAATTGGGCGGAATGGCTGCGGTCTTTGGTTTTCACCGTCCACCCATCGCCCATTAAACGCACTTCTTTTTTACCGGCGTTAATCATTGGCTCAATGGTGAATACCATGCCCGGTTTTAACACCACGCCGCCATCGTCTGCATAATAATGCAAAACCTGTGGTTCGCAGTGGAATTCCGTCCCAATGCCATGGCCGCAATATTCGCGCACCACACTAAAAGTTTGAGATTCCGTATATTTTTGTACGGCTCTACCGATTTCATTTAAACGAATGCCCGGTTTAACCGTACGCAGACCGACATAAAGCGCTTCTTGTGCGGCTTCCACCAGTTTTTTACTGCGTAAATTGGTTTCGCCAACGATATACATTTTGGAATTATCACCAAAATAACCGTCTTTTATCACCGTGACATCAATATTCACAATATCGCCATTTTTCAGATGCTTATCAAAACTTGGGATGCCATGACAAACCACTTCATTAATGGAAATGCAAGTCGCTTTCGGGAAACCATGATAATTCAAGCAAGCTGGAATAACTTTTTGCACGTTCACCATATAATCGTGACAAATGCGATCCAATTCTCCGGTACTCACGCCTTCTTTAATATACGGTTCAATCATCACCAACACGTCGGATGCCAGTTTGCAGGCTTCACGTAATTTAACAATTTCCTCTTCCGTTCTTAATGGAATACTCATGTTTATCTCCCTATTTAAAAATTAATGGGCGGAATTATAGCACTGTGACAGAGAAAAATCCTTGATAAATTCTTGAATGGACTAGTCGGTTATTGGATAATACGCGCTCAAATAAATCGTGGGGAATTATACAATATGACAGAGATATCCGTTCCATTAACGTTTACAGATGCTGCGGCACAAAAAGTGAAGTCTTTAATTACCGAAGAAGAAAACCCGGCACTTAAATTACGCGTCTATATTACCGGCGGCGGTTGTAGCGGCTTCCAATACGGCTTTACCTTTGACGAAAAAGTCAATGAAGGTGACTTAACCGTAGAAAATGCCGGCGTGCAATTAGTTATCGATCCGATGAGCCTACAATATTTAATCGGTGGTACCATTGACTATACCGAAGGCTTGGAAGGTTCACGTTTTGTGGTGAATAACCCGAATGCCTCATCCACTTGCGGTTGCGGATCCTCTTTCAGCATCTAATATGGATTTTCAATTTACCTCCCATCAAGGCAACACTGTCGCGAAGTGCTCCATGGAGCACGAAGCCTTTGCCAACTGGTTTAACATCGAAGTGCGGTCAAATCCACAACTAATTTCTACCGCACTTTTTCATTTACAAAACTTGCCTGCGCCCCATGCGGCGGATGTGGTGTTAACCGGTGCCGAATACAGCTTATACATTAACGCGGATGAGGTGATGGCGAAGGCAAATAATCTCGCCATTGAGAATCCAGACGCGTTGGAAGACGGTTTTTATTATTACGATGATGAAAGTATCGCCTTTTGTGGCATTGAAGATTTTACCCATTTTTTACACTCTTACTTGGATTTTATCCGCGCCTAATCCCAACATTCAGCCCAAATGGTAACGCACATGGCAACAACAAAAGAGCAACAGACTTCGACTGAACAGCCACCGATAAAATCCAGAAGATCTTGGACAATTCAGCTGTTAAAAATCGCATTCACTTTTTTTTGTATGCTATTTTCTTATTCTGCTTATTTGGATTGGCAGATTCGCAGCAAAATGGACGGCCAAATTTGGCGTTTGCCGGCAGAAGTGTATAGCCGAATTGAAAGCATTCGGGTGAGTGATCAACTCAGTTTTGAGCAAATCAAACAACTTCTCTTAGAAAATGAATATCGCCAAACCACCATGATTGCCGCACCGGGCGATTTTAAAATTGAAAATAACACGATCGTCTTATTGCGTCGTGCATTCCCTTTTCCCGACACACCAGAAGCGCAACGGGTTTTTCGCCTGCGTTTTGAAAACGATAAACTGGCAGTCATTGAAGATCTGATTAATGTTAAAGCCATTGATGAATTTCGTTTGGCGCCGAAGTTGATCGCCATTTTGCAATCAGACAAAGAAGAACGCCTTGCGATTTCTTTGCAACAATACCCGCGCTTACTCATTGATGCCTTATTACTGACGGAAGATCGTCGTTTCTTTCAACATGATGGTATCAGCCCACTGGGTATTTTGCGTGCCATGATCACCAATATCCAAGCAGGGCAAACGGTACAAGGCGGCAGTACGCTAACCCAACAACTGGTGAAAAACTTATTTTTAAGCAACGAGCGCACCCTCACCCGTAAAATTAACGAAGCCTTGATGGCGTTAATTCTCGATTGGCGTTATGACAAAAACCGTATCTTAGAAACCTACTTAAACGAAATTTACCTCGGGCAGAACGGCGACAACCAAATTCATGGTTTTGAATTGGCCAGCCAGTTTTATTTCGGACGTTCCGTGCGGGAAATCAGTTTGGATCAAATTGCATTATTAGTGGGCATGGTCAAAGGCCCTTCCCTCTATAACCCATGGCGAAATCCCAATTACGCCCTTGAACGCCGCAATGTGGTGTTGCATTTGATGTTGGAACACAAAATCATCGGCGATGAACTCTATCAACTATTAAGCCAACGCCCGCTCGGCGTGCAAGAAAAAGGGAAAATTAGCCGTAAATACCCAGCGTTTATTCAAACCTTACAAACCGAATTACGCCACCAACTTGGCGAAGGGAAAACTGAAAATTTACTGGGTGCGCGCATTTTTTCTACGTTAGACATCAAACAACAAGATCAGGCTGAACACGCGGTAATCAGTGCCGTATCCGATTTACAGCTCAAACATAAGAATCCGTTTTTAGAATCCGCCATGGTGGTAGCCGATTATCAAACCGGTGAAGTGCGCGCCATTGTAGGGGGATTGCAAACCCAATTTGCCGGGTTCAACCGAGCCTTATCGGCTAAACGCCAAATCGGCTCATTGGTAAAACCGTCCATTTATTTGACCGCACTTATGTATCCGGATCAATTTCGGTTAAACACGCCGATTAACAACCAACCGATTACTATCAACGTGAAAGGCAGCCAACCATGGCAACCACGCAATTACGACCGCCGATACAGCGGTTCCGTCATGCTGATGGATGCATTAGTACGCTCGTTGAATATCCCAACGGTCAATATCGGCATGAAGCTTGGGTTAACCAAAGTGATTTCCATGCAACAAGCCATGGGCTGGGATAAAGTCACGATTCCAAAAGTACCTTCCATGCTGCTAGGTTCCTATGCCATTTCACCTTATGACGTGACCAAGCTTTATCAAACTATCGCCAACGAAGGCGCCAGCATTCCGCTCAGCACGATCAGTAGTATTGCGGATAGACAAGGCAATGTGATTTATGAGCATGATCTCGAACCCAAACAAGTTGCGCCACCTGAAGCCGCATTCCAAACCCTCTTTGCTATGCAACAAGTGGTTGATCGTGGCACCGCTCACAGCTTGCAACCGGATTACGCCCATTTACACTTAGCCGGCAAAACCGGTACTACTAACGATGCGCGCGATACTTGGTTTGTGGGAATTGATGGCGAAAACGTTGTCACCATTTGGCTTGGTCGAGACGATAACGGTGAAACCAAACTCACCGGTGCTAGCGGTGCGTTACAAGTCTATAAGGCCTATTTACAACGTGCGGCTATTCGCCCATTAAAATTAAACAAACCACAAAGCATCAAGTGGATCGGAATTAATGCCTACGGCGGTTGGGATTGCAGCAGCTCACGCACGATCCCTGTTTGGGCAGACAGAAATCAATCATTCTGCCAACAAAGTCCACTCGCACAAACCGGCTCCATGATCAGCAATACAGCAACGCAAGCACCGACAACCCCGGTAAAACAAGAAAGCGTATGGGATGTACTAAAAGAAGGTGAATAAAAAATGGACGGTTACACGCAGAATAAAAACACCTAACAAAATGACCGCACTTGAGGAGATAAGTGCGGTCATTTTTTATGGTGTTTTTAACTATTCATCAATAGAATGAAAAACTCAATAAACTCAAACCGTTATAGACGAAATAACCAATCGTCTTTTTTCGGCGTTTGTAAGTAAAAGCCTTTTTCTTTAATTTGCTGCAACACTTCCGTTTTATCCGCATTGACTAACGGTTTGCTGCCGGCAAGATTAAACAACATCACAAAAATCGGTTTGCCAAAAGCCGTTAACAATGCGTCAGGTAGCGCATCAAATTGATCGCGTTTTTCAATATAAAGATACATGCCCGGTTCTTTTGGGCTTTTATAAATGGCACAGAGCATAAATCGGATTCCTTAATTAGGTTGAAGTTGCCGATTTTGCAATAATTCATTATCATTAAGCAACTCTTTTCATTGGAATTTTGCTTATGGCTCAAGATATTATCGAACTACGAACAGGTCAATTTTCTGCGCTGTTTATCAGTATTAATAGTTCAAGCTTGACTGCCATTAAGCGTGCATTGGCAAAGAAAAACAAAACCTCACCATCATTATTTAAAAATATTGAGGTGATTTTGCAGTTCAATCCGATGCTGGAAAAAGTCAATCTTATCGCATTAAAAGACTTATTGGCAGAATATCAAATTCATCTTATTGGCGTGGCAGATTGGCAAAATCATCTGCAAAGAGAGCTCATTCTTGCTGCCAACCTCTCCATTCTTGGCAATATTAATAACCTCTCTGAAATCCTTCCGGAACCACGCGATTTACCCACAAAAATTGTGCCGCATAATGTTATCGACAAACAGGTTATTTATGCGAAAAACAGTGATTTGATTATTCATGGCGATGTGGAACAAGGTGCTGAAGTCGCTGCAGATGGCAATATCCATATTTATGGCGAATTATTAGGACGTGCCATGGCAGGTGTCAACAGCAGTTCCGGTGCGATTTATACACAATATTTAGATGCGGAATTTATCGCCGTCAACAGCCGTTTTCTCTATAAAGAAAAAATCCCAACGGAATTTTTATATCGTTCCGTCAGGATTTTTGCCGAAAAGGATCAGTTGAGTTTTCATCCTTTCTAATTACAAGTCAACAGACTCCAATTCATCTGCCATGGCGGACAATATCTCGCGTGTAAGATACGCTAACGCACGATAAAATGGCAGTCCTGCCGATTGTTCCACCTTGTTTAAAAACTTCGCTGCACAAGGCAATAAAAACTGTTCAAACAAGTCCTGTTGCGCAGATAATGAATCGGCATTGTCTTCCAACCATGAGGCCGTTAAAAGCAACATGGCAAAATGATCAAGGTTATCACTTGGCGGTAAATTACGTTCTTGACGAAAGTTTTCAAAATCCGCCACTGAAATATCGTAAGCAGAAATTTGCGTTGCCACCGCGCCTTTCTCACCCAATAACTTTTGATATTCTTTCTCCAAAAGCGTTAAATCTATCGGCATTTGTAATGCGTCTAAGGCTTGTTGACTTTCTGCATCTTCCGTTAATGGCCACACTTCAGATAATTGGTGTTGTTGTAACCATGTAAATACACCAGAAAGAATATTATCTGTTGGCTGGCGATAAAATAAATTTCCAAATAATCGCTAATTAAAGAGAAATGATTTAATTGGATTTTTTCTTGCATGAATTTTTGTCCTTCTCTGATAAAAGTGCGGTCAAATTTTCCAATGTTTTTTCAAAGACGGAGGTTAAAACTGACTGATACCCCACCTCATCTAATAAATGAATATTGCCAAAAAACTCATGTCGGATGTCTGTTATTCCGCAAAAATTAAACAATCCATCAACCAAACAAGATTGCAAGGCTTTATCAAAAGCCAGTTGTTGATATTTTTCTATGCTATTTCCCATGGTAATAAAATGCTGTAGTTTTTTATTTCCCAGTAAACCAACAGACGCACCATTTTCATTTTTGTAGGCAAAGCCGTAACTTAACACACGATCTAAATATCCTTTTAATATTGCCGGGAATCCCATCCACCAAAGTGGGTAGATAAAGGTAATTAATTCGGCTTCTGCAATCAATTCTTGCTCAAACTTAATCTCAGCAGGCACAATGCCATCCATTGTTGCACTCAATTCAGACCAAGATAACACCGGATTAAAATCTAATGTATACAGATCACGAATCACTGCTTCCACACCGATTTGCCGGGTCGCTTTTATGACTTCCTCCACTAAAGTGCGGTTAAAACTCTGTGAATTTGGGTGAGCAAAAATAATCAAATGTTTCATTTTATTCCTTAAATTTTATCGCATTTAATCAAACTGGCTGAATAATGCGTTATTTTAAAACAAGAATGATCGCAATATAAATTGACACAAGAACAAAAAGAGGGATCGGTAAAATCAATTTCATCACCCCGGCAATCACCGCTACCGCAAGTCCCCACCATAATAAAAACATTCCGGGCACGGCAATTTCTGCGACAAGTAAAACACTGCCTAACATAAACCAATGCCACTCATTCCAATGAATCAGGTAGCGTAAAATATCCCAGTGAATAAGCCAGGAAAAAAACTTGAAACTAATTAACCATTCAATCATAAATATTCTCTAAATTAATCTGTGATATTAAACCAATACTCATAATCTTTTGCTGTTCCATTGATCATCACATTCTTAATTTTAACAGAATATTTTTTATTTTTTTGAAGACCATCAACACGCCATTGAATATGATTCCCTAATCCCATATAGTCTTTATCTTTATTAGGATCTGTATATTTTATGCTATGCACACGCATCGTTCTTCCATCTGCTGATCTGACAGAAACACTCGCATTGGCATAATTTACCGAAGTAATATTCTTTTCTCTGGAAGATCTATCCGCAATGACCGAAAAATGAAGAAACCAATCTAAAGTAAACCAATTTGAAGGGTAGTTTTTATCCGGATAAGCAATATAATCGGCTTTGGTATTTATAATATTTTGTCTTGTATTGCTAATATAAATACTTACCGCATCGGCCACACGCTGATGATTATCAACATGAGTAACACGTCCATAGGAAATATCCCCTAAAAAAGGATCTAAAAACCATAATCGGTGGCCTAATGAAAACACATTATCGTCAATAATTAATTCATCAATGACTTTTTCGGCAAAATTCTCCGGTAGAAACACAATATAATCAGAAGTTAAATGCATATTGCTATGGCGACTTCCTTCATATCCGTCTTTCGAATAACATTTCAAACGAGAAGAAGGATAATGATCCAATAACCGATTTGCCGATGAAATTAATGCAGAGGCCGTGGTAAAACGATCTTTTGTCTCATCATAGCCTACGGCTTCTAAACCGTGAGCTTGACGAATTAAATTGAGTTCTTTCAACGCCCGTCTTTTCTCTAATTCCGTCACCTTGCCGGCATAACAGTTATCCACATCCGGAAAACGTTGATAGCTTTTTTGTAACATTTTTAATGCTTGACTTTCGGCTTTCTCTTTTTCGCCTTCATTTCGGTAAGTAAATTCACTGGAACGAAGTGAATACGTTTTCCCAACTTCAGCAGATACGAAAGCCGAAATAAAAGAAAAATATAAAAGAATAAATAAAAATTTCATCATCTCTCTCTTGTCTTAAAAAGCACGCTATTATACTAATTTAGTGATATTATCCAATACTTTGTTTTCTTGATTAATATCCGCATGAATATGAAACGCGTTTGCCAAATGCTCAACCGTTAATACGCTTGTCGTTTCTCCGCTCGCAATGATTTGTCCTTGATTCAATAAAATGACTTCATCGCAGAATTTATAGGCTAAAGAAAGGTGATGAATTGCGACCACGCAGGTGTGGCTGGGCGTAAGGGATTTCAGTTGTTCCATCATATCGATTTGATAAAACGGATCGAGGGCGGCAATGGGTTCATCAGCAAGCAATAAAGGGGCGTTTTTGATACAACAACGGGCAAGTTGTACGCGAGCTTTTTCGCCGCCGGAAAGTTGGCGAAAAGATTTTTCTAATAAATGTGAAACGGAAAACATTTCTGAAATCGACCGCACTTTTTCTTGTTCTTTGGCTCGATGAAGCAGATTTGGTAACCCCAACGCGATAACATCATACACAGATAAATCCCAGTGAATTTCCGTGTTTTGTGCAAGGTAAGCCAACTGTTGGCTTTTTTGTTCCGCAGTCATTGTGGTTAATTTGTGATTGTCGAACCAAATTTCACCGCTTTTGATAGGCAAAATACCGGCAATGGTTTTCAGCAACGTCGATTTGCCCGCACCATTAGCCCCCATAATGCCGACCAATTTGCCCGTTGGGATAGTGCATTGAATGCCTTTTAAGCCATAAGGTTGGGAGAGATTCTCGATTTTAATCATAAGGTTACCTTGCCAATCTGCGTTGTTCCGTCAATAAAATCCAAATCAAACATGGCGCACCAATCATTGCCGTGAGTGTGCCAATATAAATGTGAGAGAAAAACGGCACATATTGCACACAAAGATCTGCAATTAACAGCAATAAAGCCCCAAATAAGGCACTGGTTATGTAAAGTTGTGATGGGCGTTTTTTCAGTAGGATGCGTGCGAAGTGCGGTGCGATTAAACCGATAAAACCGATGGCACCCGTTTGTGGAATGGTTGCGCCGACGAGCAATGCAACGCCAAAGGTGGTGATAAAAAAGCTGCGTTTCGGATCGATCCCCATGGTGCCGGCGGTCTCTTCACCGAAACTGAGTAAATCCACATAACGACGTTCGCGGTATAAACAAACTAAACCAAACAGAACAATCAGCAGTGAAATCACCAAAGTGTCAAGCTTCGCCCACACTAATGAGCCTTGTAACCAACGGTAAAGCTCCGCCAACGCCCAAGGGCTTTCGGCGTTAGATAACAACAACGCAATGGCGGCGCCAAGCAACATATTCACCGCCAAGCCGCTGAGGATCATCATGGTTGTGCCATGATTTTTGGCAATGGCATACACCAATAAAAAACTCGCTAATGCCCCCGCAACACCGCCAAATAGCAATAGCGTAAACGGCACAGAAAAATAATAAAGAATCAGCACACTGGCAGCAGTTGCCCCGGCGCTACTGCCGAGCAAACCTGGACTTGCCAATGGATTTTGGAAAATCCCCTGCATGGCATTGCCCGCAAGGGCAAGACTGGCACCGGTTAAAATTGCTAAACCAATGCGCGGAACACGGATATCCCACAGCACAAGCGAACGCATATCAGTGAGCACCCCATCCGCATTTTTGAGATGGGTAAAATCGCCAAGTTGATGATAAAGGGCGATGCCTGTTATCAACAGCAAGAATGAGAAAAGTATTGCGTTTAGACGTTTTGGATTCTTCATTATTATTCCGTAGGGACAGACTTTATGTCTGTCCTATAAATATTATTAGTAATATCAGACAGGGATAAACTCCTAGGAGTGATAAAATCGATCTAATTCCCACTGCAAAGGATTATTTTCAATGTAGGTAGCAATTCGTTCATAATCTTTATCATCCCGAATAATATGTTCATAAAAACTACGTTGCCATAAAGGTTCATAGGCTTTATTTTGAGAAATCATAAAACTATGGTACTGCTTTGTTACATTTCCTTTAAATTTTTTGACAATTTCTGATAACGGTACATTGTCTTGATTAAACCAAATAAAATGTAAATGGTTTGGCATAATGACAAAATCCGTAAGAATACTATTCGGATAATACTTCGTTAGACTTAATAAAATTTCTTTTAATATTTCACCAAATACATTTAATTGCATTACACCATCAATAATTTCGCCAAATACACACTGACGATTTTTAGTGCAAATCGTAACAAAATAACAACCATATTGAGAATAATCGAAAAATAGTAATCGTAAATGTTCACGGCGGCGATAAGATGACTGAATCATGTTGACCTTTTATTTTCTCTTGCTTTTGTAGAAATAAACTTATCTCTGTTCTATCAATATTTGTTATGCCATCGGACAGACATAAAGTCTGTCCCTACGATCATTTTTTCATAAGTTTCTGACTGTGAATACTTTGGTTATAAATCCTCTCCGCCCCCTGCCACACGCCATGATCAAAGCAATAAGTATATTTCATCGGAATGCGAAAGTGCGGTCGATTTTTAAAGTGTTTTTTTAGTAACGGATGGTCAAGCAATTCTGCCTGTTCGTTATAGCTTTGTTGATCGGTAATTTCGATCAACCCGTTAGGTTGAGCAAGCAGCACTTTTTCCAATGAAAAATTTTGTGGGGTCAATGGGTATTGTAACGGTGTTAAACCAAGCAATGTTAATAGCACGTTATATTGCGGGAAAATAGATTCCACTACGCCGGTTTCCGACAACATTAGCGTATCGGTCAATGTCACATCCAGTTTGGTCTTTTGTGATTTTAATTTTTCCACCAACTGTTCCGCATGGGCTTCATTGCCGGTGAGTTTGCCCAGTTGTAACATCAAATCAAACAATGCTTCTGGCGTTTGAGGGCTATCGTTAATCGGTACAATTTTTGCGCCAAGGCGCTTTAAATCAGCGACCAATTGCGGATAAAAGGTTTCATTAATCAACAGCGTTTTATCCAAATAAGGCAACAATGCGGTAAGTTGCGGTTCAATGGTCGGTTTATCCCGGTTAATTTTATCCAGCATCATGCGCGGATGTTGAGAGTAAGGCGACATTGCCGCGATTTGTTCCGGACGGGCAATTTCCGCAAGCAGGCGGTCGCTGCACAAGGTGAGCGAAACAAATTGCTCGGTGTGTGCAGAAAAGGAAAGAAAAAGTGCGGTGAAAATAAAGGATGTTTTTTTCATATAACGAAGGCGGGTTTTCAGCCCGCCATGATTAAAAAATTCGGCAGACTAAAGCCCGCCTTACGATTAGAACGATCCTCTCAAGCCAACATAAACATTGCGCCCTTCTTGGCCGTAACCAAGGACGTTTTCGTATTTTTTATTGAATACGTTGTTAAGGTTTGCGTAAACCGTCAAACTCTCCGCCACTTTGTAATTCACGCCTACGTTTGCCAAGGTATAAGATGGCAATTTCACTTTATGTGTACTGTAGCTTGGTGAATAGTAGGTATCCATACGTTTGCCAGTGTAAGACAAATTCACATCTGTACCCAATTTTTCAGTAATCTGATAGGCTAAGCCTGTGTTGGCTAAATGTTTCGGACGGCGTGCCAATTCAATCCCTTTGCTGTCTCGGGTTTGGGTATATGTATAGTTCGCATAAGCGGTTAATGCATCTGTGATTTTACCATTGTAAGCCACTTCAAGACCTTTAACCTTGCTCTTCCCATCAAGATTGACGGCACGGCTTGCGTAGGTGACGGAATTAATCACTTCGCTACTAATCGCATTTTTCACGTTACGCGTGAAATAAGTGATATCAACGCTATGGCGGTGATCATCTGTTTCAAATAAGAAACCAACATCGCCCCCTACGCTTTTTTCCGGTTGTAAATTTGGGTTGCCGATATAGCGTGCGTTATAGCCATAATATTCTGTAATTGTCGGATTTTGAATTGCTGAACCAATGCTTGCATGTGCTTTCACATTGTTATGTAAGCGATAAGCCCCGGCAATACGACCTGTCCATGAATTTTCGTATTCAGAGCTATCAGTGTAACGACCACTCATATTCAAACTATGATCCGCATCGTGTAATAGGCGATATTCTGCCGCGACGCTTTTCTCAATGAGCTTTTTATTACCCGCATTATTGAAATAAGACGAGTTAAAATCTGTTTTTTGATAGTCTGTTAAGAAACTTAAACCTTGCGTGATGGAGCCTTCACGATCGAAATTCACATCTAATTGATAGTTCGCATTGAGTTTTTTCGCATCGTAAGCTGAGGCATAGCCAACCGTATCGCTGTCGGTTTTGATATGGCTTACGCCAACTTTATGTTTAAATAATTCATCGCCATTACCTAAGAAACCACTTAATTTAAATAAGGTGTCACGTGTGCGGGTGTAATGACCTTTTTCATCTGTTGCACTGTTATCAAAATTAGCGGTTTGGCTGCTGTGAGAGGTTAAGAAATCAAAACCTTTTTGGTTATCATCATAGCCGAAACGAAGAGAGGTATTATCACGGTGGAATTTATCGCGCTCACTTGCTCCACCGGTACTGACCGCTGTGCCATCTTGTGCCGTGTAGTTAAAACGGTCTTTGCTGAGTGCTGAAATACCTTTGGTATGGTGGCTGTCACCATGTAAAGCATAATAGAAATTGTTGTTTGAGCCTGAAAAGGTTAATGAACCATCAACAGTGCGGTGAGATCCTGTACCAAAATCATAGTCAACATTGAAGGTTTTGCCTTTTTCTAGGCCCTTTTTGGTGGTGATATAAATCACACCGCCCATTGCATCACTTCCCCAAAGCGCAGATTGCTCACCGCGTAAGATTTCGATGCGTTCGATGTTGCTTAAAGCTAATCCACCGAAATCAAAACCGTAGCCGGAAACCGGATTGGCTTTTACACCATCAATAATCACGGCAGTGTGGTTTGCATCCGCACCACGTAAAAAGACGTTGGTCAATGTACCACGACCGCCTGAAGTGCTTACGGCAAGGCTTGGCACGGTTTTCAATACATCACTCACATACGTAGCGTTGCGTGCAGCGAAATCTTTTTCCGTTAAAACTGTCACAGAAGACGCGGTTTGGTCTTGGTTTACCGGTGTGGCATACGCAGAATAAACGACAATCGGAGCTAATTCGGTTTTTGTGTTTTCACCGGCAAAGGCGATCGTTGGAAGCGCAAATAACATTGCAGTTGTGATAAGATTTTTTTTCATGGTCAGGTTTCTTTAAGTTAGAAAATGTGATTTGCCATCAAAAATGGCGCCCTTTTTTAGGCGCCACATCATACCACAGGAAATAAGAATTACTTACCGTGCGCCACAAAATCTTCGATATTTTGAGCGACTTTATTCACTAAGGTGGTGACCGCAGAATCACTTGCCCAAGCAACGTGAGGCGTGATTAATAAATTCGGCAAACGTTTTGCCGCTTGAATTAACGGATTGTCCTTTTCCGGTGGTTCTTTAACCAATACATCCAAGGCTGCTCCGGCAATTTTTCCGTTTTCTAGCGCCTCCAACAATGCTGCTTCATCCACCAATGGGCCACGGCCGGTATTGATGAGATAAGCGGTCGGTTTCATTAATGCTAACGTTTCCGCATTGATTAAATTTTTGGTGGTGTCGGTTAACGGGCAATGCAGCGTGACGATATCCGCTTGTTTCAATACGGTTTCAAATTCAGTGTAGCCTTCACGAATATGGCTTGCCCCTTTGTGTTCCGCATACAACACGTTCATGCCCAATAATTGCGCCAAACGCCCTACTTCTGTGCCTAAACAACCCTTACCAAATACACCTAACGTCGCGCCACGCACATCCGTTATCGGGTAATCGGTGTAGCAGAACTGTCCGCAGGTGGCCCAACGATCAGAAGTCACTTGATCGCGATGATACCCAATAAGACTGTGTTTTAATGAGAAAATCATGCCCAATACATGCTCCGGCACGGCCACACTGGAATAACCGGGCACATTTTTTACGGCAATACCGAGGTCTTTCGCAGCATCTAAATCAATGTTGTTGGTACCGGTCGCCGTAATGGCGATGAGTTTTAATTTCGGTAATCGGCTTAATAATTCTCGGTCAAACACCACTTTGTTGGTCACCACAATATCGGCATCTTTGGTGCGTTCAAAGGTTTCCTCCGGCAAAGTGCGGTCATATTCCATCCAAGTGTGTGGAAAGCTTGGGCGTGGAATATCATGGCTTGCGGGAATACTGGCACGATCGAGAAAAACAATGTTCATCAAAAACTCCTTTAGTTTCACAACGTTTGAATATCGCGTCTAACCTTAAAGAAGTCCTTGCACAAAAACAAGAGAGAGAAAGGATTTTTGTGATTTGTGTGATCTCGATCTAAAAAATGCAGCGAAAAAGCACCGCACTTTGATGGCGATTCTTAAGAGTCCAGCAACCAATTTCGCAAAATTTGCTCACCATATTCCGAAATATAGGATTCCGGATGAAATTGCACCCCGTAAATCGGCAACGTTTTATGCTGCATGGCCATAATGATGTTGTCATCACAACGGGCAGTGATTTGTAATGCGCTTGGAAAATTCTGCTCACTTACCGCCCAAGAATGATATAAACCGATTTGAAAGGTTGGTGGCATATTTTTAAAGAGACGGGATTCTGTCGCACACTGTAATTGCTTGGCTTGCCCATGACGAGGGGTCGGAAGATTATGTAATTCTGCACCAAAAAATTCGCATAACATTTGATGTCCTAAACACACGCCTAAAATGGATTTGCTGTGCTGATAACGTGCCAGCAAGTCAAATAATTGCGGATAAGCGCGCGGCACATCCGGGCCGGGAGAAATCAATAAATGAGAAAAATCGCCCACGGCATCTAAATCCAGTTCTTCCACATTGACCACTTGAAATGGCACGTTCAACCGGCGGATATAATCCACTAAGTTGAACGTAAAAGAATCGTGATTATTGATGATCAGTAGCGACATAACATCTTTCTCTGAGGGCTAAGTAGGCGGTGAAGTATATCATTTTATGGCAATTTAAGCTAAAATTTTCGCCGTTTTTTCATGAGATAATGTTATGTGGCAAGATTTTATTCAACAAACGAACCAATTTGGCGAAGCGAAAACGCCCTTCTTCTTTTTAATCGATTTTGAGCAACAAAAACCGATATTGTGTCCGTTAAATGAAATGGCTGAACAAGGGATTTTCGTCCAATTTCCAGACTATACCAACGTGAATTGGCGGGAAGATTTGCCGCATAAAACATCGCCGATGCCACCTTTTTATTTACATAAACAGCCAATGGATTTTGCCGCCTATCAAAAAGGCTTTGATTTAGTACAACAGGAACAGCGCTTCGGCAACTCCTATTTACTTAATCTGACCTACCCGACACCGATTGAAACCAATTATTCACTGCGCCAACTGTTCCAACAGAGCCAAGCGAAGTATAAATTGTTGTTCAAAGATCAATTTGTGTGTTTTTCACCGGAATGTTTTGTCAATTTATACGACAACCAGATTTTCACTTATCCGATGAAAGGCACGATTGATGCAACGCTGCCCCATGCTCAAGCCACCTTGCTCAACAATCAAAAAGAACAGCGAGAACATTACACCATCGTGGATTTAATGCGCAATGACTTAGCCACCGTGGCAAAAAATATTCACGTAACGCATTTTCGTTATGTGGAAGAAATCCAAACAGAACGTGGTGCCATTTTGCAAACCAGTTCCGAAATTCGTGGTGAATTGGCGGAAAACTGGCAGAAAGAAATCGGTTCTCTTCTTGCCAAACTGTTACCCGCCGGCTCTATCAGTGGTGCCCCAAAAGAAAAAACAGTACAAATTATTCAACAGGCCGAACAACAACCTCGTGGCTATTACACAGGTATATTCGGTATTTTTGACGGTGAAAAATTACAAAGTGCGGTGGCAATTCGTTTTATTGAAGACACAGAAAAAGGCTTTGTTTTCCGCAGTGGCGGTGGCATTACCATTCAAAGTGACGCACAGGAAGAATATCAAGAATTGATTCAAAAAGTGTATGTGCCGTTACAGAAGGTTTAACCATGGAATTTCCTTTATTTGAAACCCTTGCCATCGAACAAGGCAAGATCCGCAATATCGAACGTCATCAACAACGCTACGAACGCAGTTTACAGGCGTTTTATGGCAAACAAAGTGCGGTCGTTTTTCCTCGCATTTTTCAGCTTGCCGAACATATTCGTGTCCCGCTCGAACTGACTGCCGAACCGCTGATTCGTTGCCGAATCGATTACAATGCGGAGCAAATTCAATGCCGTTATTTTCCTTACCAGCGTAAACATTACCGCACCTTTAAACCGGTTGTCTGCGACCTCATTGACTACGGCTTGAAATACGCTGACCGCACTTTATTAAACGAATTACTCACGCAAAAAGGCGATTGCGATGAAATCATGATCATCAAAAACGGACATGTCACCGATTGCACTATCGGCAACCTTATTTTCCGCCAAGGCACACAATGGTTCACCCCCGACACACCACTTCTTGAAGGCACCCAACGGGCGGCATTATTAGCCCAAGGTCGTCTAAAAGTGCGGTCGATTTTAGCCACGGATTTGAGTTTGTTTGAGGAAATCAGGTTGATCAATGCGTTGAATGGATTGGAATAGCAATCCGCACGTAAAACGTGCGGTTTTTAGTAAATCGTAGCGTGCAACTTGTTGCACGAAATCATGAATGTCCGAAAGGGTTAAATAACGTACCGTGCGTGGTTTGGTCGTGCATCAAGATGCACGCTACGCATGAAATGCGTGAATTACACATCGAAGTTAATTATTCGTGCAACAAGTTGCACGCTACGCATGAAATCGTGAATTACACATCGAAGTTAATCATTCGTGCAACAAGTTGCACGCTACGCATGAAATGCATGAATTATGCATCGAGATTAATTATTCGTGCAACAAGTTGCACGTTACGCATGAAATCGTGAATTACGCATCGAGGTTAATTATTCGTGCAACAAGATGTATGCTACGCACAAAATCGTAAATTACGTATTAAGGTTAATTATTCGTGCAACAAGTTGCACGCTATAAGGAAGGACTCCATACGCATAGCGTATGGTTTTTATAGCCAGACTTTGGCTGGCTATAATAAAAAAATCTGCACCTTAATTCCCTTAATTCGTTGAAAAGTGAGTCCAACTTTGGGGATGCAGATTATAGATGATGCTTTTTTATTGGCGTTATTTTTCCAAACGCTTAATTTTCTTGATTACGTTCGATGTGGAAAAACCATTCTCAAAATTCAACACTTTCACATCGCCACCGTTTGCCCAGACTTCTTTACTACCGGCAATGTCTTCCGGTTTATAGTCGCCGCCTTTCACCAATAAATCAGGCAAGACTTCACCAATTAAACGTTGCGGCGTATCTTCATCAAAGGCCACCAGCCAATCCACAGAAGAAAGACCGGCAAGCACGGCCATTCTCGAGGCTAAAGGATTAATCGGTCGTTCTTCCCCTTTTAAGCGTTTTACCGATTCATCCGTATTCACAGCAACAATTAAGCGATCGCCTAGCTTACGGGCATTTTCTAAGTAAGACACGTGACCAGGATGCAAAATATCAAAACACCCGTTTGTCATCACGATTTTCTCGCCACGCTCTTTTGCCAATTTAACCGCTTGTTTCAATTCAGCTTCGGTCATCACACCAAAACCGGTGGTAGTTCGTCCATGAATCGCATTTTCCAACTCGACGGTTGAAACGGTTGATGTGCCCAATTTACCCACCACAATACCGGCGGCTACATTGGATAAATAACAGGCCTCTTCAAAACTACGGCCATCCGCTAACGCGATTGCCAGCACACTGATCACCGTATCGCCCGCCCCTGTCACATCAAAGACTTCTTTTGCCTCTGTCGGCAAATGGAATACCGGTTGATTTGGACGCAATAAGGTCATGCCTTTTTCAGAACGTGTCACCAAAAGTGCGGTGAGATTGATGTCTGAAATGAGTTTCAGCCCCTTGTCGATAATCTCTTGTTCGGAATGACATTTCCCCACGACCGCTTCAAATTCCGACATATTCGGTGTTAACAAAGTGGCTCCACGATAACGTTCAAAATCCGTCCCTTTCGGATCGATCAATACCGGCACATTGGCATTACGCGCAATTTGAATCATTTTTTGTACATCATTTAAGGTGCCTTTGCCGTAATCCGAAAGCACTAAAGCACCGTAATTTTTGACCGCACTTTCTAATTTTTGTAATAAATTTTCGCTTGTCACATTTTGAAAGCCTTCTTCAAAATCAAGACGTAAAAGCTGTTGATGACGGGATAAAATACGTAACTTGGTAATCGTTGGATGGGTAGATAATTGGACAAAGTTACAATCGATTTTTTGTTGTTGTAATAATGCGGTTAATGCAACACCCGCCTCATCCTGACCGGTCAAACCAAGTAACTGTACCGGCACATTTAATGACGCAATGTTCATTGCCACGTTCGCTGCGCCGCCCGCACGCTCCTCATTTTTCTGAACGCGTACCACCGGCACCGGCGCTTCCGGTGAAATTCGATTGGTCGCACCAAACCAATAGCGATCCAACATCACATCGCCTAATACCAAAACTTTTGCCTGATTAAATTGTGCAGAATATTGAGCCATTTGATTTTCTCTTAACTGATTGAAATAAAAATTTCGCTAATATTACCACAGCAGAAATGCTATTTCCCCAAAATTCCGTTAAACTAAAAACCTATTGAAGTCACCCCGTAATCCTTATGGCAAAATCCGTTCTTCCGACATTTAAAATTGAATTTCTCCACCCAAAACACTGGGGCTTTTGGCTCGCACTCGGTATTTTCCGCTTAATTCTACTTCTACCCTATCCTATTTTATGCAAAATTGGCAATGGATTAGGATGGCTCTTTGCGAAAACCGGTGTGGGTAAGCGACGCGCTAAGATCGCGAAACGCAATCTGGAGCTTTGCTTTCCTGACTGGTCTGAACAACAAATCCATCAGATTTTACACACCAACTTACGCGCCACCGGAATGGCGATTATTGAAACAGGTATGGCGTGGTTTTGGTCTGATCGTCGTATAAAAAAATGGTCTAAAATTGAAGGAGTTGAGTATTTAAAAGACAATCTGGCAGACGGCATTATTTTCGTTGGCATACATTTCTTAACGCTGGAATTGGGCGCTCGCATTGTCGGTATTCATCAACCGGGGATTGGGGTTTATCGCCCTAACGACAATCCATTATTTGATTGGCTTCAAACACAAGGGCGACTACGTTCCAATAAATCGATGCTGGATCGTAAAGATCTCCGTGGCATGATTAAGGCGATACGAAATGGCGATATTATTTGGTATGCACCGGACCACGACTATGGTCGAAAAAATGCCGTTTTCGTGCCGTTCTTTGCGGTTCCTCACGCTGCAACAACAACCGGCAGTTATTACTTATTAAAGTCTTCTCCAAACAGTAAAGTGATTCCTTTCGCGCCGCTTAGAAACGCAGATAATTCCGGTTATACGGTCACCATCTCTCCACCGGTGGATTTTTCTGATTTGCATGATGAAACTGAAATTGCAGCAAGAATGAATCAAGTGATTGAGCAAGAGATTATGAAGGGGGTTGAACAATATATGTGGTTACATCGTCGTTTTAAGACACAACCGAATGAAGAAAACCTCTATAGTGAATAAACTTTAACAATATTTCTCATAAAAAAAGTGCGGTTAAAATCCATTTTGTTTTTTAACCGCACTTTGTTTTATGTGTTGATTGATGTCTGTTCTAGTTAGCCATTAATGCCTTTGAACAATGCTTTGGCTTTCACTTGCTTACCTTCAGCTTCATTTTTCAGGTCTTCTTCAAGTTTAGAAAGCACTTCTTCACGATACCATTTCGGGTGGTGTTTTTTCGCCCAGCGAACAGTTACCCAACCCTCAACAATGCCACGAATGGAACCTTTCACCCAAAATGCCATATACATATGCACTAAGATACCGGTGAACAACATGAATGCACTCGCAGAGTGAAGAAGAATCGCAATTCTCAATACTGGGATAGAGAAATAATGCGAGAAATATTGACGCCACATAATAATGCCGGTCACAAGCAAGGTTACCATTGCCAAATTTAATGTCCAGAATAACATTTTTTGACCCAGGTTATACTTGCCGTTATCAGCAACAGCGTGCTCATTTCCCTTTAAGACTTCCAACATCCCTTTTGCCCAACGAATATCGTTCTTCTCCGGAATATTATGATCCCAGTAAAGATAGCCGAGATAAATAAAGGCAAAGAACATTAAGATACCGGTGAACGGGTGGATTGCCCGAGCCAATTGCGGTGTCCCTAAAATCTCAGTTAGCCACGCAAAGTCCGGGAAGAAAAATGCCACCCCGGTGAACATCGTCATAAAGAAGCAGATAACAAGTAGCCAGTGGCTTAAACGCGCAGGCGTTCTATGACGAATGATTCGAGTATCATTGCTAATCTCAATCTTACTCATCTTTTCCTCCTTTGTCTGCTTCTTCAAATTCATGGTGATGATCTTCCACATCTTCTTCTACGTTTGGGCCCACCGTTAAGTAGTGACCAATTTCAGCCAAGGCTAAACCGCCCATGGCAACCGCAGCAACCGGTTTCAAGATATCTTTCCATAAAGTAATGCTTGGGTCGATTTGCGGATCTTTCGGGAGACCGGAATACAATTCAGGTTTATCCGCATGATGTAACACATACATCACGTGTGTGCCACCCACACCTTCCGGATCGTAAAGACCGGCATTTTCATAGCCACGTGCTTTAAGATCAGCGATGCGTTTTTCCGCATAGACTTTCATTTCTTCTTTAGAGCCGAAACGAATTGCACCGGTCGGACAGGTTTTCACACAAGCCGGTTCTTGTCCCACAGAAACACGGTCAACACAAAGGGTACATTTGTACACACGATTGTCTTCCGGATTCATACGTGGAATGTTGAACGGACAGCCTGCGATACAGTAACCACAACCAATACATTTATCAGATTGGAAATCCACAATACCATTTGTATATTGGATAATTGCACCCGGTGCCGGACAGGCTTTTAAGCAGCCCGGCTCTTGGCAGTGCATACAGCCATCTTTACGAATTAACCATTCTAAACGATCGTTTTCTTCTACTTCGTTAAAGCGCATCACTGTCCATGCTTTTGCATTGAGATCTACCGGGTTATCGTAGATCCCAACACATTGTGCATTAACGTCAGAACGAATATCATTCCATTCTGAACAACCCACTTGACAAGCTTTACAACCGATACAGGTTGTTACGTCAATGAGTTTTGCCACTTCAACTTTATGATCACGCGCATGCGGTGCCGGCGTTAAACCGGACGTTGCGGAGATCTTAATAATATCTTGCGTTTGAACGCCTTGAGCAGTTCCTGCCATATTATGCCTCCGCCTTTTCGATATTTACCAAGAATGTTTTGTATTCCGGTGTTTGCGTGATTGCCTCACCCCAAGATGGTGTTAAGGTATTAGTAGAGAATCCACGGTTACCTTTACCATTTAAGGCTTTCATATTCCAGTGAATCGGAAGGCCTACATGGTGTACGGTACGTCCATCGATTTCTAAATCTTTCAAACGCTTCGTTACTACTGCAACAGCTTTAATATAGCCACGGCGAGAAGTAATTTTCACCATATCACCTTTTTGGATGCCTTTTTCTGCCGCCAATTTTTCACCGATTTCCACAAATTGTTGTGGTTGTGCAATGATATTTAACGCAGATTGTGCCGTCCAACTGTGGAAATGCTCGGTTAAACGATAAGTGGTTGCCACATATGGGAAATCTTTATTTGAGCCGATAAATTCACGGTCTTCTTTATAAATACGAACAGTCGGATCAGAGACCACTTTCGGGTGCAATGGGTTCGTATCAATCGGACTTTCGATCGGTTCATAATGCTCAGGCATTGGACCATTTGCAATTTTATCTACCGCAAATAAACGCCCTACACCTTCTGCGGACATAATAAATGGACCGGTGTCGGAACCTGGTGGTTGTGTGCCATAGTCGGCGACATCAAACCAGTTCCAGTTTTTACCATTCCATTTAATTAATTGACGGTGTTTATCCCAAGGATTACCGTTAATATCCAATGAAGCACGGTTATAAAGAACACGGCGGTTTGCCGGCCATGCAAAGCCCCAGCCTAAAGTACAGCCTAAACCGGATGGGTCAGAGTTATCACGGTTTGCAGTTTGGTTACCTTTTTCTGTCCACTGACCGGTATATAACCAGTTACCGGCAGAGGTTGTACCGTCATCACGCAAGTGTGCAAAGCCACTGAGTAATTGACCTTTTTTGTACATTAAATTGCCGTTAGCATCATACAGATCTTCAAGTGCATAACCATTTAATTCTTTGGCTAATTCTTCCGCACTTGGTGAATGAGGAATACCATAATTCCATGTCATGGCTTCAAAAGATTCAATACCGCGACCGCCTTCTTTCTTATAGAGCTCGTGCATTTCTTCACGAATCATCGAAAGAATATCTGCATCTGGTAATGCTTCGCCCGGTTGGTCACAAGATTTCTCGTGCCATTGCGCCCAACGACCGGAGTTGACGATAGAACCGTCTTCTTCCGCGAAACAAGTGGTTGGCAAGCGGAACACTTCTGTTTGGATTTCAGCAGAATTCACGTTATTTGATTCGCCAAAGTTTTTCCAGAATTCAGAAGATTCAGTTTGAAGCGGATCCATCACGATTAAGTATTTTAATTTGCTCATACCGGCAACGGTTTTGTTTTTATTCGGTAATGAGTTTAATACGTTGAAACCTTGTAAGATCCAACCGTTTAACTTGCCATCATTCATTAACTTAACATTCGTGATAGGGTCGTATAAGCGGTCTGCTTTTGGCAAGAAATCGAAACCCCAACCGTTTTCTTTGGTGGCTTTATCACCATAGAACGTTTTCATCATACTCACGAAGAATTTCGAGGTATTACGATAATAGTTTACTTGGTTTGGTACGATATCTTTCGGTGTAATCGCATTGATATACTGCTCATAAGAGGTATCTTTGTCGTTTGGTAAACGCATATAACCCGGTAAAGACATCGGCAATAAGCCCATATCCGTTGTACCTTGTACGTTGGAGTGCCCGCGTAATGCATTAATACCACCACCCGGCATACCCATATTACCTAGGAGCAATTGGATCATCGCCATAGAACGAATATTTTGCGTACCGATTGTGTGCTCGGTAAAGCCTAACGCATATAAGTGCGTCATGGTTTTATTCGGTGCAGAGGTTTTACCAATTTCTTCACAGATTTGTAAGAAGGTTTTTTGTTTCACACCGGTAATACGTTCAACCATTTCCGGCGTATAGCGAGAAACGTGATCTTTCAAGATATTAATCACACAGCGTGGATCTTGTAAGGTCATATCACGTTTAGCATGGCCATTTTCGTCGAATTGGTAGTTCCATTTAGATTTATCGTAAGCGTGTTTTTCTTCATCGAAGCCCACAAATAAACCATCTTCAAATTTGAAACCTTCATCCACTAAGAAGGACGCATTGGTGTAGTGTTTAACGTATTCGTGTTGAATTTGATTGGTTTCCAATAAGTAACGGATCACACCCATTAAGAATGCAATATCAGAACCGGAACGAATTGGTGCATGAAAGTCAGCAACAGAAGCCGTACGGTTAAAGCGCGGGTCAACTACGATGAGTTTCGCACCGTTTTTCTTCGCTTCAATTGCCCAACGGAAGCCAACAGGGTGGGCTTCAGCAGGGTTACCCCCTTGAACAAGAATAAGATTGGCATTTTTGATGTCAACCCAGTTATTTGTCATGGCACCGCGACCAAATGATGGAGCAAGACTTGCTACCGTTGGTCCGTGTCAAGTATTCGCTTGGTTACACATCGGCACCATGCCCAACATCCGCACCCATTTATGAGTCAGTAGTGCGGCCTCGTTGCTCATGGCGGAGGCGGTCATAATCCCTGTGGTTGTCCAACGGTTAACCGTTTTGCCACTCGCATCTTTTTCAACGAAGTTGGCATCACGGTCATCTTTCATTAGACGGGCAATACGTTTAATTGCATCTTGCCAAGAAATGCGTTCCCATTTATCGGAACCCGGTGCACGATATTCAGGGTATAACGCACGGCTTTCACTATTGATATAGTCTAATGCACCTGCACCCTTCGGACATAATGCCCCACGGCTGACCGGATGATCCGGGTCACCTTCGATATGGAACAATTTAGAGCGGGTATTGGTTGAGGTATGGCCGCTTAATGTATTAGATGGAATACCTGTACTATACATCAACATACCGCAGCTTACGGCACAATATGTACAGGTTTGACGCGATTCTTTCGCACGCAATAGTTTGTATTCGCGTGGTGCAGCTAAGGCTGTGGACGGTGCAAAACCTAACATCGCAACGGATGTTCCGGCCATACCGCCAGCACAGACCTTGAAGAATTTTCTTCTTGAGATCTGCATAAATACTCCCCACAATCAACAAAACTTGTTGTTGATCTTTGTTTAATGTTTAATAGTTATAAATCACATTTGAGTAGATAACTTAGTCATCGATTTTGTTAAAATAGTATTACAATTAAACGCCACCGAGACTAAACCTAACGTAACAAGAGATACGACCTATCTATTCGTTAGCGTGCGCTAGAATACCTATTTTTCAAACATAAATCTATAATCACTAATAATTAAAAGGACAAAAAAAATTGAGTTGGATCACAAAAAGAACAATTAATTTTATCAAAAATTTAACAAATCCGGCGACATCGGACAGTGACATCATCGTCACCGAAAGGCAGGACACCTTAGCGAAAGAAGTGCCTGTTGCTCTCGTGTATAACGACATCGCCCATACCGTCATGATGTGTTCACCACGAGATTTAGAGGATTTTGCCATGGGCTTTTCCCTCACAGAAGGCATTATCGACAAGCCGGCGGATATTTATGGCATTGATATCGAGGAAGTGTGTAACGGTATGGAAGCCAGAATTGAACTGGCGAC
This sequence comes from Aggregatibacter valvarum, assembly GCF_980468985.1. NCBI lineage: Bacteria > Pseudomonadati > Pseudomonadota > Gammaproteobacteria > Pasteurellales > Pasteurellaceae > Aggregatibacter > Aggregatibacter valvarum. Next base: position 1,277,560 of record NZ_OZ413141.1, read on the forward strand.
CCGTTGCTTTGTGGCATTGAAAGATCACCGTCGCACCTTAACCGGACGCACCGGTTGTGGCATTTGCGGTGCAGAACAAATCCAACAGGTTTACAAAAACATCAAAAAATTAGACCGCACTTTAACGGTAAATGCCAACCAATTAGATGGGTGCTTGCAACAATTATATGAGGCACAAGAACTTGGCAAGCAAACCGGCTCCACACATGCTGCAGCATTTTTTTCCGTAGAAGGGAAACTACTCGCCATTCGTGAAGATGTCGGTCGCCATGTGGCATTAGATAAATTATTGGGATGGCACGCTAAAGCTGACAAGCCACAGGGTTTTATCGTTGTCACCAGTCGCGCCAGTTATGAAATGGTGCAAAAAACCGTTTCTTGCGATATTGAAATGCTTGTTGCGATTTCTGCCGCAACAGACCTCGCTGTACAAATGGCAGAACAATATAATCTAACCCTTGTTGGTTTCGCCCGAGAAGGTCGATCAACGATCTATAGTGGTAAAGAAAGATTGCTGACGCCCCTTCTCTCCTCTGTTCACGCATAAAATTTATCAAAAAAATCCCCCGCACTTTTCAGCTTGGGGGATTGTTATTTTCCAGTTGAATTATGGATTAACGAATTTTTCACCTAATTCAATGTCTGCACGCAATGTCGGCAGCATAGCATCTAACGCTTGTTGCTCAAACGCGCTGAGTTTACCAATTGGCAGAATTTCTTCTACGCCGTTTTTACCGAAACGAACCGGTTGAGCAAAGAAGCGAGCATATTTACCATCGCCTTCCACATAGCTACATTCAACCACCGTTTCGCCTTGTAATCCGCGTACTACCGCATTTGCAAAACGTGCCGCTGCTTGGGCCATGGATAAGGTTGCAGAACCGCCACCAGCTTTAGCATTTACCACTTCAGTACCGGCGTTTTGAATACGTTTAGTTAATGGCTCAATTTCTTCCTCTTTCCATTCAGCGTATGGCACTTGAGATAATAAAGGAAGAATGGTCACGCCGGAGTGTCCGCCGATTACCGGAACGGTTGTACGATAAACGTTTAAGCCTTTTAATTCGGCAACAAAGGTTTCAGAACGAAGCACGTCCAATGTGGTCACACCGAATAATTTACGTTTGTCATAAACTCCGGCTTTTTTCAAGACTTCCGCGGCAATCGCAACGGTGGTATTTACCGGGTTGGTAATGATCCCAATGCACGCTTTCGGACAGGTCACTGCGACTTTTTCAATTAAGTTGCGTACGATGCCTGCGTTAATATTGAATAGATCTGAGCGATCCATTCCCGGTTTACGTGCTACGCCGGCAGAAATCAGCACGACATCCGCACCTTTTAATGCTGGTGTCGGATCTTCACCGGCAAAACCTTCCACTTTAACCGCGGTCGGAATGTGGCTGACATCCACAGCAACGCCCGGGGTTACCGGTGCAATATCATAAAGTGATAGCTCGGAACCTGCCGGCAATTGTAGTTTCAGCAATAATGCTAATGCTTGACCGATACCGCCTGCGGCACCTAAAACTGCAACTTTCATTTCATTCTCCTCATGTCGTAAGAAATGGATAGTTAAAAATTTGTAAAAATTGTACGCTCCCCTATTTTTAAATTCAAACGGGCAAATGCAAATCTGTGAGCAAATTCAAATTTTTTCTGCGAATACAAAAAGGAAAACCGCTTAATAACGTTTTTGCTGACTCTGAGCATCCTGTTCCCGCAACCTGTCCAACTTCTCCTTAATCTTAATTTCCATCCCTCTTGTCGTCGGAAAATAAAATTGTGTGTCTTTAAGTTCTGGCGGGAAGTAATTTTCACCGGCAGCGTAGGCGTTGGGTTCATCGTGGGCATAACGGTATTCGGCACCGAAGCCCAAATCTTTCATGAGATTGGTTGGGGCATTGCGGAGGTGTTCCGGCACATCAAAATCAGCCGATTCAGTCGCCAGTTTTTTCGCGGCTTTAAAAGCAAGGTAAACCGCATTGCTTTTTGGTGCAACGGCTAAATACACGATAGCTTGCGCAATGGCGCGTTCGCCTTCAGCTGCACCGACACGGGTAAAACAATCCCAAGCGGCAAGGGCGACTTGCATTGCGCGCGGGTCAGCATTGCCCACGTCTTCCGAAGCAATTGCCAACAAACGGCGTGCCACATAAAGGGGATCGCCGCCGGCAGTGATAATCCGAGCATACCAATAGAGTGCTGCATCCGGTGCGGAGCCGCGAATAGATTTATGCAGCGCAGAAATGAAATCATAGAAACGGTCGCCTTGTTTGTCGAAGCGCGCTTGACGCTCCCCCAGCACTTCCGTAAGTAAAGTGCGGTCTAAAATTTTACCGTTTTCGGATTCGGCGGCCATATCCACCATCATTTCCAAACAGTTTAACGCAAGGCGTGCATCACCGTTGACATATTCTGCCAAAAGCGACAACAAATTTTCCTGCAAATCTAACCGCACTTTGCCCAAGCCGTTTTCCGGATCGTCGATCGCTTGTTGCAACACACGCTCAATTTCCTGCGTGGAAAGCGGTTTGAGAATATAAACTCGTGCACGGGAAAGCAGCGCGTTATTTAATTCAAAGGAAGGATTTTCTGTGGTGGCACCGATAAAAATAATGGTGCCGTCTTCAATATGCGGCAGGAACGCATCTTGCTGGCTTTTGTTAAAACGATGGACTTCATCCACAAATAAAATGGTACGCAGCCCCGCCAATTTATTTTGTTTCGCTTTTTCAATAGCTTCACGAATTTCTTTAATGCCGCTGGTGACGGCGGAAATTCGCTCCACTTCAGCGTTAATGCGTTGTGCAATAATTTCCGCCAAGGTGGTTTTGCCGGTGCCGGGTGGCCCCCAGAAAATCATGGAATGAACATAGCCTGCCTCAATCGCTTTGCGCAACGGTTTCCCCTCGCCCAACAAATGAGACTGACCACAATATTGCGCCAAAGTAGTTGGGCGCATTCTGGCCGCTAAAGGGCGAAAGTCATTTTCGTTGAAATCAAAGCTAAAGTTAGACATGGTTCAATTCGCTTATTTTTTACGTTGGTCGTCCAATTCTATACCCTTTGGAACGGTGAATTTAAACAAACTGCCATCTAAATTTTGGTTGGTAATATTGCGCAAAATATATTGATTAGACTGTCCATCTTTTTCAATAGTACTAAACCCTTTTAATACGCCGTTTTGATCGATACGAATATCAAATTGCTTAATATTGCTGTTTTTGGCTTTCGGTTTTAACACGAATCTGTCATCTTTTTGTTCCACCGTATATTGCGCCCAATGGCTTTTGTCATTGCTGGTGAGCAACACGAATGGCGTATTATTTACCGCCTCTTTTACCCAATTGGCCGTCACTTGTTCCACAAACGGATCATAAAACCAAAGGGTTTGTCCATCAGCAATAATTTGGGTTTCTTGTGGTGATTTGGTGTCCATGCGGAACAAATTCGGACGCTTAATTTGTAACTTTCCGTTGCCTTGTTGCACATTTTTACCATTTGCCGAACTCACCGTTTGTGCAAAATCTGCACTTAACGTATCCACTTTATTTAAGCGATTCTGTAACTCAATATCAGCATTTGCCCAAGCCATAGAGGCCATCGCAAAAAGAGAAAGTGCGGTGAGTTTTTGAAACGTTTTTTTCATAACATGATTCCTTTTTAACACAATGCGTCAGGAAGATGGAACTACCACCAACGCAGTTTTACACGTGGCGCATTATAGCCAGAACACCTGACGAAATGCAAAATCAGCAACGCATTTCTTGTGCGTTCACACACAGATTCAGATTGACATAAAACAAAAAGTGCGGTCAAAAAACACCATGAATTTTAACCGCACTTTGACGTTCTCAAATTCGCGATTGAGCTTAGTCTAAACGTTTGAACATTTTTAACCAATCTGCTTTAAATTCACGGCGCATATTATTGATCGCATCGATAATATCGTGGTGAACCAGCTGTTCATTTTGAATCCCAACGCAATAGCCGCCTTTACCTTGCAGCAACAAGTCAATCGCATAAACGCCCATGCGGGAGCCGAGGATACGGTCGAAGGCACAAGGCGAACCGCCACGTTGGATATGACCTAAAATGGTGGCGCGGGTTTCATGGTGAACGCGTTCTTCAATTTCTTTTGCTAACTCATTCACATCACAAATTAACTCGGTAATCGCAATAATCGCATGGCGTTTACCTTTAATGATGCTGCGTTCAATTTGGCGAATCAGTTCTTCGCGGTTAAATTCCACTTCGGAAGCCACTATATATTCACAACCGCCGGCAATCCCTGCGGAGATCGTCAAGTCGCTACAGTGGCGGCCCATGATTTCTACGATGGAAATACGTTGGTGGGAACTGGAGGTATCGCGTAAACGGTCGATCGCTTCAACTGCTGTTTCTAAGGCAGTTTGGTAGCCGATGGTATAGTCGGTGCCGGCAACGTCGTTATCGATTGTCCCCGGAATCCCAACGCATGGGAAACCGTGTTCTTCGGTCAATAATTTCGCCCCCATGTAGGAACCGTCCCCGCCGATAACAACGAGAGCATCAATGCCGTGAGAACGTAAAATATCGGCGCATTTGGCGCGGACCTCAGGATTTTTAAATTCCGGAAAACGGGCAGAACCTAAACAGGTGCCGCCGCGGTTGATGATGTCAGATACACTATAACGGGTTAATTGCTTAATGTTGTTGTGGTATAAGCCATAATAGCCGTCATAGATACCATAAACTTCCAACCCTTCAGACAACCCTGCGCGAACCACTGCGCGAATTGCCGCGTTCATGCCCGGAGCGTCGCCGCCACTTGTTAGTACTGCAATTTTTTTAATCATGCGTTATTCCTATTAAAATATAAAAGAATGAATATTAAAAACTGTATAAATTATATCACTTTTTTATCTAACTGCATTTCCTGTTGCACAACAAATGTGGGTTCCGGATGAATCACAATATCACTGCGCGGAAATGTCTTACATAGGCAACGTTCCAAATGTTCGGTGATATCATGGGCTTCAATAAAAGACAGTTCATCGGCTAATTCTAAGTGAAATTGAATAAAACGAATGGCACCGGAACGACGGGTTCGTAGCGCATGGAAACCGAGCATTCTTGAATCTTGAGCAATTTCTTGATTAAGTACGGCGTGAATTTGTTCAATTTCCTCCGGCGGTAACATTTGATCAAGCAACAACTGTGTTGAACTAAACAGCATTTTGGCTGCATTTAATAAAATATAAAGGGAGATTAAAATCGCAAAAACTGCATCTGCCCATAAAATACCGTGCACACTTAAGCCTAAGGAAATCAAAATGGCAAAGTTCATCAGCAAATCTGTTTGATAATGCAACCGATCCGCTTTAATTGCCGGGCTATCTGTTTGTTCAATTACGCGTCCTTGATACCACACTAATAATAGTGTCGCAAAAATGGAAAATACGGTGACCAACATACCCAGTATTGTATTGTTCAAGGTTTGCGGGGAATTAAAACGATGAATGCCTTGTAATAACAAGAAAATCGCCGAACCGGAAATAAACGCACTTTGCACGAGCGAAGCCAGGGATTCCGCCTTGCCATGCCCAAAAGAATGGTTGTGATCCGCCGGCATAAGCGCAAATCGCAAGATCAGCATATTCATAAACGATGCCAGCAAATCCAACATGGAATCGGTAATCGAGGCCAACATGCTCACCGAACCGGTTTGCCACCAAGCGATGCCTTTCGCGATAATCAAAATCAACGCCGTGATAATGGCAAAATTGGCCGCTTTTTTGACTTGCGCGGAATATTCTACAGCAGACATTAAGCTTTACACGATAACAGCCAATCGGCTTTCATTAACTGTTTCATTTCTTTTTCCACCACGTATTTTTTCAGGTGGTTAATAACCCGTTTTCCGTTCATATTCATCATCTTATGATTTTTAGGAATCTTTAATGAATATTGATATTGCACAAAGCCACAAAACGGCAGCTCTTTACCTTTCGCCACATCAATTTGCCAATCTTTATTTTCTACAGAAGGCTCATAAATCACATAAGCATAAAGCGTATTATCCTGAGCATAGAGGTGGAAATTTTTTATCCCGGTGTTGGTATAAATCCGTTTACGCCAGTCAATACGTTCCTGCAAAGTGCGTTTTTGTTTGTTACGATCTAACAAAATTTCCACCGCACTTTGCCAATGCTGTGCGCTTTCGTTCGGTAAGACATAAAAATAACGAACGACCGACTCCAGGTCCTGTTTCGTGGCTAAGTGATAGGTTTTCTTGTTGTGCTCTACCGTTTCAGGCGCATTAAGTTGCGGTGGGCTGACACAGGCCGATAAAAAAAGTGCGGTCAAAATAACAAGTGTTTTTTTCATCATGTTTATTCCGCCAAATCCCGTTTAAAGACAAATTCTGTTTTTGTAGATGCCGCGCTATCAAACCAGTAGCCGCCAAGGTCAAATTCCTTGAGCTGTTCTACGTCGCTAAGGCGATGTTGAATGAGATAACGACACATTAAGCCGCGTGCCTTTTTAGCATAGAAGCTAATCACTTTATACTTCCCATTTTTGTTATCTAAGAAGATCGGTTTGATAATCTGCGCTTTTAATTGTTGCTCTTGCACCGATTTGTAATATTCATCAGAGGCTAAATTAATTAAAATGCCGCCTTGTTCATCAATTGCTTGTTGTAACACAGGAGTGATGACGCCCTGCCAGAACGCATATAAATCCTTGCCTTTCGGGTTAGCGAGTTTTGTTCCCATTTCCAAACGGTATGGCTGGATTAAATCTAATGGCGTTAATAAGCCATATAAGCCGGATAAAATACGCAAGTGTTGCTGGGCAAATAACACGTCTTCTTCGTTGAGGGATTCAATCTCTAATCCGGTGTAAACATCGCCTTTAAACGCATAAACCGCGGCTTTGGCATTGTGTTCGTTATGGTTTTGTTGCCATTCGGCAAAACGGGCGGCGTTAAGTCCCGAGAGTTTATCACTGATTGACATTAATGAACCGATGTCTGCCGGTGTCAGTTCACGGCAAATATCGATCAGTTGCTGGCTTTGCGCTAAAAAGTGCGGTTGAAAATGCGGGAGTTTTTTGGGCACCGCATTTTCAAAATCTAATGTTTTTGCGGGAGAAATAATCGCTAACATAAACAATCCTGTAATGGTTCTGATAACAACGCTAAAGCGCGCTTAATTGCCAATTAATCGGGGCAATACCCTGTTGTTGTAAATAGGCGTTGGCTTTCGAAAAATGCTGGCAACCGAAAAAGCCGCGATGGGCGGATAGTGGTGATGGATGCACGCTGGTTAAAACACAATGCTTGTGGCGATCAATGAATTGCCCTTTTTTCTGTGCCGGGCTACCCCATAATAGAAAGACCAGATTTTCGCGATGTTGATTCAAGGCTTCAATCACTTTATCGGTGAAAATTTCCCACCCCCAATTGGCGTGGGAATGGGCTAACCCCTGTTCTACGGTTAAAACCGAGTTAAGCAATAACACGCCTTGCTGTGCCCATTCCACTAAATAACCGTGATTCGGCATCTGAAAGCCTTCAATGTCATCGGACAATTCTTTATACATATTTAACAAGGATGGTGGCGGTTTGATACCGGGTTTAACAGAGAAAGATAAGCCATGCGCCTGATTTGGCCCGTGGTAAGGATCTTGCCCTAAAATCACCACTTTGACTTGATCAAATTCGGTTAACTTGAACGCGTTAAACACATCATGCGCCGGCGGATAAATGATTTTACCGGCCTCCCGTTCTGCGTGAACTCGCTGCAAAACGTGCTGGAAATAAGGCTGTTGTTTTTCTTGTCCAATCACATCTGTCCAAGTTTTCATCATGGCGTCCCAATCAATTTTGAATGACGGAAATTATAAAGAACCTAAGGCAAAATTCATAGCCATAAGTTGCCTTTCTTGGTTTCTAAAATGTAAGAAAACTATCTCAATTCTGTGAAATGTTAGAGAAAAATGACGCAATATTCTTGATTAAAATCAAATACCTCAAAATAATTAAAAAAAGACTTTGGTTCTACATCAAATTTATTTGAAAACTTCAAAAGTTTTGATAAAATCCGTTCAGTTCAATTAATATACAGAAAAGCCAAACTTAGGAGGCATTTTATGATTAAAGGTATCCAAATTACCCATGCTGCTAACGACAATCTTTTAAACTCTTTCTGGTTGTTAGATAGCGAAAAAGGTGAAGCCCGTTGTTTATGTGCAAAAGGTGATTACGCGGAAGACCAAATCGTCGCCGTAAGCGAATTAGGTCAAATCGAATACCGTGAATTACCGGTAAACGTTGCACCAACGGTGAAAGTAGAAGGCGGTCAACACTTAAACGTGAACGTATTACGCCGTGAAACATTAGAAGATGCGGTAAAACACCCTGAAAAATACCCACAATTAACCATCCGTGTTTCCGGTTATGCAGTGCGTTTCAACTCGTTAACCCCTGAACAACAACGCGATGTTATTACCCGTACTTTCACTGAAAGTTTGTAATTTCATATTAAGTAAAAAGAACCCCCGATAAATTCGGGGGTTTTGCTTTTTTTCCCCATGTTTTCCGATCATTCAGTATGACCACTTGGGCAGTGAAAATAAACGGAAAGTATAGGGTGCTGTCAGAAACGAAACTTACGTTTAATCCGTGGGTAATAAATTACCCATGGTTAGACATAGTTGCTCACTTTTGGGGAACTTGCAGTTTGTAAAATAATTATGGATATGAAACCTTATGTTTAAGAAAAAATCAATAGAGTTAAACCATGATGCATTTTCTATTCCTGAAGATGATCTATTAGTTACTGGCGCACCTGTTGGCTAGTATGCCATAGTTATGCCGCCTCCACACAAACCAAAGACGCAAAACAGGTGTGAATGTGTTAAAGTAAAAAATGTTGTTTTTTTCCACCGCTCTTTTTAACCCTTGAATTTACAATCCAAGTGCAACAAACGAATGAAACCCGTCCCAATTTGGTCATTGTGAACGTGAAGCCGTCGGAAAATGAGAAATTTAAAGCCATGGTGTTGCCGGAAATGACGTAATCCCTGAAAGTGGAGCCGGGTGTGCCGGCGATGTATGTCGCTACGGTGAAAGAACAATCGAATCGTTGGGTGTTCTTTGAAATCTACGCCAACGATGAGACTTATACGGCACACCGATGAGATGTTGCAGGATAAGCAAAGTATCGAAATCCGTCCGACCTATTTGGACTACAAAGGCAGATTGGTTTTTAATGTAAGTGGCAGATAAGCTTGCACAAACGTAAAAAGTGCGGTCGAAATTCATGGTGTTTTTCGACCGCACTTTATGTTATTTCAAGAAGGAGAAAGGTGATTAAGCGACGGCTTTTAACAACTCCTCTGCAGCTAAAATGCCTAAATTGTTAGACGCAAGTGGGCTGTCGCCGGTGAGCACGTTGCGGTCTTTGTTCACTTGACCGGTAATGCCTTCGTTCAACACTTTCACGCCTAACGCTTCTAAACGTTCAGCCAATAACCATTGTAATTTACCCGGAATGTAGCCGATATCCACGTTTGCGCCTTCGTCTAATGCATCTGGAAACACACAGATTTCATAACCTTTGAATGGGAAATCTTCAGGTTTTTCGCCTACGCTTGCTGCTAAGAATGCCGCAGGACCATGACATAAGCTGATGATATATTTATCATTTGCAAACGCCCAATTTAACACCGCTTTCACATCGTTACTGAACGGAAGACCGTGTAATGCTGCGTGACCACCCGGGATCAACACACCTAAATATGGAGAATCTTCCGCTGTGACTTCCGCCAAAATATCCGCTAATTTGTGTGGATTTTTGAATTTCGGCAAGTAGGTTTCGTATAAGCCCATCACCGCTTCATCTTCGGTTGGCATCGCCCACATTTCAAATTTTACCGAGTTACCTGAAAGGGTTGCCACTTCAATTTCAAAACCAGCGTGGTGAATATGCAACATTGGCAACATCGTTTCCACAGGGTGGTTACCCGTTGAAAATAATTTTCCGTTTTTCATTTCTAAATAGCGTTCGTCAGAAGCCACCATTAAAATTTTGTGTTTGCCACCTGTGTAAGGTTTGTCGAATTTAAAACCGTCGAAATCCGTTTTTTTCGCCACATATTGGCTTAATGAGTATTCTGATGGGAAAAATGCGTTATGTTCTGCACGGTCTGCTACTGGGCTTTTTAAATCTGCCATTTTTTTTCCTAATGTTAAAAGAATGTTTAAAAAAGATTGTTTGTTGTAATGGGGGCATTATATCCTAGTCTTTCAGTTTGAAAATTAATAAAATAAGAATAAACTATTCTGAAAAAAGGAATAATGATGAATAAATTAGAAGCTCTTCGTTATTTTTGCTCCGCTGCGGAAACCCTTAATTTCCGTGAAACCGCTCAACGCCTTGCAGTTTCGCCCCAAGTAGTCACGAGAATGATTGCCGATCTCGAAACGTTATTAGGCGAAAGCCTGTTCAAGCGTAACACTCGAAACATCAAACTCACCGAATTTGGCGAGCAATTTTTACCGAAAGCGACGCAATATTTGGCGAAAGGTGAACAGCTATTTGCTAAAAACAATGTAAAAGAAAAAGCAATGCAAGGTGTAGTTCGGATTACCCTGCCGCCGATGCCTTACAACGATGAAATTCTGTTTGAATTATTGACCGCACTTGAGCCCTACCCCGACATTGCGATTGATTGGCGGGTGGGCATTGATAAGCTCAAAAGCGTAGATGACCAAATCGACATTGGCTTGCGAATTTGCCAAGAACCTGAGTTGGATTGGGTGGCGCAGCATATCTGCACTTTTTCGGAAAAAATTGTCGCCTCGCCCGCCTTACTCAAGCGATTGGATTTCCCTAAAGATTTGCAAGATTTAGCCCAAAATTATCCACTGAGTGGTTTGATTGACCCCAAACTGAAACGTATTTGGCAATGGCAAATCAACGCTGAACAACGTTTTATCCCCAACAGAGCGATATTCTTCGCCTCTGACGTGCAAAGCGAATTGCAATCAGCTCTCGCTGGGCGCACTTGTTCTTATCTTATAAACAGCGTTTGTGATCCCTATTTAGAAAATGATCGATTGGTGGAACTCTTCCCCGAAATTGAAAAGCAAAAATGGCAGCTTTATTTATACCGACCATATCAAACGATCGTCGCAGAGCGGGTGATGTGGGTGTATAACAGGCTGAAAGAGATCTTGTTAGCAAAAATAGTTCAGGCATAAAAAATGGCGAGATAATCTCGCCATTTTTGTTTCACGATTGCTTATCTACAATCGCTTTCAACATCGTGTAAGATTGGGCTTGTTTTTGCTCATCAAAAATATAGCTCACTGCCATAATTTCATCAAAATGTACCCGTTCGCGTAATTGCTTGAGTTGAAAATCCACGCTTTCAGGGCTACCGATAAGCGAACAAGCAGTCATTTGTTCCACTACGGCTCGCTCTTGGTTGTAAATCGAGATTTCCTCGAAATCGACTGGGCCAAAGTGCGGTTTCTTTTGAGCGTGCATTTGAGCTTTCCAAACATCTTCCTCTGATGCCAAAGGCGATTGTAAATTTTGTTGCGCGTTAGTGACCACATTTAAGAAAAATAGTGTTTGTGTTGTCGCCAGTTGTCTCGCTTCATTATCGGTTTCGGCAACAATCGCGTTCACACCTAAGATGACATAAGGCTCAGCAAGATAGGTAGAGGGTTTGAAGTTTTTGCGATAAATCTCCACCGCCATTTCCATCATGCGTGGCGCAAAGTGTGAAGCAAAGGCATAAGGCAAGCCAAGCTCGGCCGCAAGATAGGCACTTTCGGTGCTAGATCCTAAAATATAAAACGGTATATTCAAGCCTGCGGAAGGATAAGCTGAAACAGGATTGCTATCTTTAAAGTAACCTCGAAGTTCCGCGATTTCCGCAGGGAAATCCAGACTGTTTCGTCCACGACGAAGTGCTGCAGCCGTTTGCATATCCGTTCCTGGTGCACGCCCTAAACCGAGTTCAACACGGTTTGGATAAAGCGTCTCCAGTGTGCCATATTGCTCAGCCACCACATAAGGCGAATGATTCGGTAACATCACGCCACCTGAGCCCACGCGCAAGGTCTTCGTATTGGCTAGCGTATGCTGAATTAAAAGTGCGGTCGCTGAACTCACCAAATTTTTCATATTATGATGCTCAGCAATCCAATAGCGTTCAATGCCAATGCGCTCCGCGTGTTTTGCAAGATTCACCATCGAATCGACCGCTTGCAAATAAGTTTGCCCTTCACGAACGGGAGCAAGATTGAGAATAGAAAGTTTCATGGTGTTTCTCCTTATTGATTGAGCAAAGTGAAATCTAACATCACTTTCCCAATATGCGTGCCTTTGTCCATTTCTATATGGGCTTTTGCTACGTCTTTAAAATCAAATACTTGATGAATAATCGGTTTGCCGATTTCACCGTTGCCGAGTTTTTCCCAGAGCTCGTTAATTCTAACCGCTCTTTGATGATTTACTTGTATTATACGCTGACTATCATGAGTTAAAATACATAAAATGCGAATAAACTATTCTGAAAAAAGGAATAATATAAATAAACCGGATGCTCTGCGCTCTTTTTGCGTCGCCTGCGAAACCTTCAATTTTCGTGAGACTGTGCAGCGTTTGCGCTACGTCTTTGCAAGTGGTAACTCGCACGATCACCGAGTTGGAAGAATTGCTGGACGAAAGACGGTTTTAACGCAGCTCACGGAATATTCCCCCGAATTTGGCAAAATTTTTGCCGAAAATCACGCAATTTCCGGCGGAAAGCGAGCGTTTATTTGCTTCCCCAAAATTGAGCGAGAAAGCGATATATGGTGTGGTGTATATCATCTTGCCGCCAATGCCTCATAACGATCAAATGTTGTTTGAATTACTGACCGCACTTCCCTTTTCTTTTCTAGCGATTTCCACGCTTTTCGGGTACAATCCGCCAGTTAAATTTAATGACTTTTGAATGAGAAAACTGACTGATTTATGAAGAATATTCGCAACTTTTCTATTATTGCCCATATTGACCACGGTAAATCCACCTTATCTGATCGTTTAATTCAAACCTGTGGGGGACTTTCAGATCGTGAAATGGAAGCGCAAGTGCTCGATTCTATGGATTTGGAGCGCGAACGCGGGATTACCATCAAGGCACAAAGCGTAACGCTGAACTACAAAGCCAAAGATGGCGAAACCTATCAACTGAATTTTATCGACACACCGGGACACGTTGACTTTTCTTATGAAGTATCTCGCTCTCTTGCGGCTTGTGAAGGCGCATTATTGGTAGTCGATGCCGGACAAGGTGTAGAAGCACAAACGTTGGCAAACTGTTACACCGCTATCGAAATGAACTTGGAAGTGGTGCCGATTTTAAACAAAATTGACTTACCGGCGGCCGATCCTGAACGTGTTGCGGAAGAAATTGAAGATATTGTGGGAATTGATGCCATGGAAGCCGTGCGTTGTTCGGCTAAAACGGGCGTAGGCATTGAAGACGTATTAGAAGAAATTGTTGCCAAAATTCCGGCACCGGAAGGTGACCCAAATGCGCCATTACAGGCATTAATTATTGACTCTTGGTTTGATAATTATTTGGGTGTAGTGTCTTTGGTTCGCATTAAAAACGGCACGTTACGTAAAGGCGATAAAATCAAAGTGATGTCCACCGGCCAATCATATAACGTCGATCGTTTGGGGATTTTTACGCCGAAACAAGTGGATACCACTGTATTAAATTGCGGTGAAGTTGGTTGGGTCGTTTGTGCCATTAAAGATATTTTAGGCGCACCGGTAGGAGATACCTTAACGCTACACAATAATCCGGCAAGTTCCGTTTTACCGGGCTTTAAGAAAGTTAAACCGCAGGTTTACGCCGGTTTATTCCCGGTCAGCTCTGATGATTATGAAGCATTCCGTGATGCGCTTGGTAAATTAAGTTTAAATGACGCCTCCTTGTTCTATGAACCGGAAAATTCCACCGCACTTGGCTTCGGTTTCCGCTGTGGTTTCCTTGGGCTGTTACACATGGAGATTATTCAAGAACGTTTGGAGCGTGAGTACGATTTAGATTTAATCACGACGGCACCAACCGTGGTCTATGAAGTGGAATTAACCAATGGTGAGGTAGTCTATGTGGACAGTCCGTCAAAACTGCCGCCGTTAAACAATATTGCTGAAATTCGTGAACCCATTGCGGAATGTAATATGCTATTGCCACAAGAATATCTCGGCAATGTGATTACCCTTTGCGTTGAAAAACGTGGCGTGCAAACCCATATGGTTTATCACGGCAATCAAGTGGCGCTGACTTATGAAATCCCGATGGGCGAAGTGGTGCTGGATTTCTTTGATCGCCTGAAATCCACCTCGCGCGGTTATGCGTCTTTAGATTACGGTTTCAAACGCTTCCAAACGGCAGATATGGTGCGCGTGGATATTATGATCAACGGTGATCGTGTAGATGCGTTAGCGTTAATTGTACATAAAGACAATGCACCGTATCGCGGTCGTGAATTGGTAGAAAAAATGCGTGAACTCATTCCACGTCAACAATTTGATATCGCGATTCAAGCGGCAATTGGCAACCACATTATTGCCCGTTCTACCGTGAAACAATTACGCAAAAATGTGTTGGCAAAATGCTATGGTGGTGATGTCAGCCGTAAGAAAAAATTACTACAAAAACAAAAAGAAGGTAAGAAACGAATGAAACAACTCGGCAATGTTGAAGTGCCACAAGAAGCATTCTTAGCCATCTTACACGTAGGAAAAGACAAATAAGGAAAGTATTCATGTCGAACGTATTTACGATTATTTTAATCGCTGTCGGATATGGTTTGTGGAAAGTATTGGATCATTTTCAGTTACCCAATACCTTTTCCATTTTACTCATTATTTTTACCGCACTTTCTGGTGCCGTTTGGTGTTATTTGCGCTTTGGCGTGTTACCAAAACGCGCCAGACAAATTGCACGCTTGGAGCAACGCAGTGGCAAACCATTAAACGATGAGGAAAAAACTCAAATTGAACCGATTTCAGAAAGTTCTGAATTTGTCGCGTCTTTATTTCCGGTATTAGCTTTTGTATTGATTGTGCGCTCATTTATTTTCGAGCCATTTCAAATCCCCTCTTCTTCCATGGAACCCACATTGCGTATTGGTGATTTCATCTTAGTCAATAAATTTGATTACGGCATTAAAGATCCGGTTTTCCAAAATACGTTGATAAAACGAGGCGAGCCTCAACGTGGTGATGTCATTGTGTTCAAAGCACCGGAATCCCCTAGTACCGACTACATTAAACGTGTTGTAGGCACCCCCGGCGATCGCATAATTTATAACGAAGCGAATCGTCATTTAACCTTGGTTTACGCCAAAGACGGCAAAGAATGTTTGACCGATTGTAAAACCAAAGAATTTAGCTACACGCTGCCTCAACCGAATGAAAATTTCCGTTTTATTTTAGGACGAGATCACAGCGGTAAAGTGCAATACGGCCCTGCACCATTAGAAACCATTGAAACCGGTGATGTGACACACGCTATTCATTGGTATCCACAGCCGATTAACGAAGGATATCGTTATAAAGCCTTTAGCAAACAAGAAAATTATGTAACAGAATGGGTTGTGCCGGAAGGGCAGTATTTTGTCATGGGCGATAACCGTAACAACAGTGAAGATAGCCGTTTTTGGGGCTTTGTACCGTCACAAAATATCGTCGGAAAAGCCACCTATATTTGGCTGAGTTTAAAGAAAGAACAGGATGAATGGCCAACCGGCATTCGTACTGAACGCTTATTCCAAAAAATTCAATAATATGAGAGACCATAATTTAGATCGTTTACAACAAAAAATTGATTACCAATTTCAAGATACCGATCTTCTTAAACAAGCCCTCACCCATAGAAGTGCAGGGCATAAACATAACGAGCGCTTAGAATTTTTAGGCGATGCCATTTTAAACTTAACCATTGCCGATGCCTTATTTCATCAATTTCCCAAGTGCAACGAAGGGGAACTCAGTCGAATGCGGGCAACATTGGTGCGTGAGCCAACCTTAGCGATTTTAGCGCGCGATTTCCAGTTGGGAGACTATCTTTCACTGGGACAAGGGGAATTAAAAAGTGGCGGATTTCGTCGTGAATCTATTTTAGCTGATTGCGTAGAAGCCATTATTGGTGCGATTTCGTTAGATAGTAGCCTCACTCACGCCACTGAAATCGTAATCCGTTGGTATCAATCTTTATTAAAAGAGATTCAACCGGGCGATAACCAAAAGGATGCGAAAACCCGTTTACAAGAATATTTGCAAGGCAAAAAACTCCCTGTGCCGACATACAATATTGTGAATATTCAAGGGCAAGCTCATAACCAATTATTTATTGTGGAATGTTCCATTAAAAATGATGACCGCACTTTTATCGGCAAAGGTTCCAGTCGCCGTAAAGCAGAACAAGCGGCAGCAGAACAAATTCTTCAAGAGCTAAATATCAAATGACAGAACAACTTGAAACGTATTGTGGCTTTATTGCCATTGTAGGTCGTCCGAACGTAGGGAAATCTACCTTACTGAACAAAATTCTCGGACAAAAAATTTCGATCACTTCGCGCAAAGCGCAAACCACTCGTCATCGCATTGTGGGCATTAAAACTGAAGGTCCGTATCAGGAAATTTACGTGGATACGCCGGGGCTGCACATTGAGGAAAAACGCGCTATCAACCGTTTAATGAACCGTGCCGCCAGCAGTGCGATGACTGATGTGGATTTAGTCATTTTTGTGGTAGATGGCACACACTGGAATGATGACGATGAAATGGTACTGAACAAACTGCGCAAAACCAATGTGCCGGTTGTCCTTGCCATTAATAAAATCGATAACATTAAGCATAAAGACGATTTATTGCCATTTATTACGGAAATCAGCCGTAAATTTACCTTTACCGACATCGTGCCGATTTCTGCTGAAAAAGGGAATAATTTAGAGGTAATTGAGAATATCGTGCGTCAATCTTTGCGCCCGGGTGTACACCATTTCCCGGAAGATTATGTGACCGATCGTTCTCAACGTTTTATGGCATCAGAAATTATTCGCGAAAAATTAATGCGCTTTATGGGGGAGGAATTACCTTATTCTGTCACCGTAGAAATCGAGCAATTTAAGGTAAACGAACGCGGAACTTACGAAATCAATGCCTTAATTTTGGTTGAACGTGACGGACAGAAAAAAATCGTCATTGGCCATAAAGGTGAAAAATTGAAAAAAATCGGTATGGAAGCCCGTTTAGATATGGCGCGTTTATTTGATAATAAAGTCCATTTAGAACTTTGGGTGAAAGTGAAATCCGGCTGGGCAGACGATGAACGCGCTTTGCGAAGTCTAGGGTATATGGAAGACTAACTTTCAGCTAAACGCCATCACTTGATTTAACTCACTTCACACAATCAAAAATCCCCTAAGACTGTCGCCTTAGGGGATTTTTATTTAATCATTACACTTCTTCGTTTTCTTCAGAGAAACGCTCAATGCGAGCGCCAATACCCCGAAGTTTTTCTTCAATGCGTTCATAACCACGATCGATATGATAGATACGATCAACAATGGTTTCACCGGTTGCAATACAGCCGGCAAGAACCAAACTGATGGAAGCACGTAAATCCGTTGCCATGACTTCTGCGCCGGATAAATGATCAACGCCGTGGCAGATTGCCGTGTTACCTTCAATTTCAGCTTTGCCGCCCATCCGAATCAATTCAGGAATATGCATAAAACGATTTTCAAAAATGGTTTCCGTAATGATGCTGGTTCCATTTGCTACCATGTTTAACAAGGTAAATTGGGCTTGCATATCCGTTGGGAATCCCGGATAAGGTGCGGTGCGAATATTCACAGCTTTCGGGCGATTACCCAGCATATCGAGTGTAATCGTCTCTTCCGTTACATCCACTTGCGCACCGGCTTCACGTAATTTATCAATCACGGCATCTAAGGTGTCTGCCTTGGTATTTTTACAGACAATGCGTCCACCGGAAATGGCGGCGGCCACAAGGAATGTCCCGGTTTCAATACGATCGGGAACGATACTATGTTGACAACCGGTTAAGCGTTCCACGCCCTCAATGGTAATGGCATCAGAACCGGCACCGCTGATTTTCGCCCCCATTTTATTTAAGAATTCTGCCGTATCGGCAATTTCCGGTTCGCGTGCGGCATTTTCAATTACCGTTGTGCCTTTGGCTAGGGTTGCAGCAATCATAATGGAAAGAGTGGCGCCAACACTCACTTTTTCCATCACAATACGCGTACCACTTAAACGTCCATTGACGTGCGCTTTTACATAACCGTCTTCAAGAACAATTTGAGCACCAAGGCGTTCTAAACCGCTAATGTGTAAATCCACAGGACGGGCACCGATAGAACATCCGCCCGGCAGAGAGACTTGCCCTTGGTTAAAACGGGCGACTAAAGGAGCAAGTGCCCAAATGGAGGCACGCATGGTTTTAACTAATTCATAAGGCGCAACAAAGTGATCGATTTTAGACGCATCTAAGCTCACAACACCTTGCTCATTGCGCGTTACCACAACACCGAGTTGGCGTAAGATTTTTAGCGTTGTTTCAATATCTTTAAGATCAGGTACATTGGTTAATGTGACAGGTTCTGTCGCTAAAATTGCAGCAAAAAGAATGGGTAATGCCGCATTCTTCGCACCGGAAATTTCTACGGTGCCTTTTAAACAAGATTGACCATAAACACGAAATTTTTGCATGAGAATACCCTGTAGGAATTAAGCCGGTGGATTAAGTAAACGTTCGCGTTTCCATTTTTCAACGGTATAAGTGCGGATGGAAAGTGCGTGGATTTCATTGCTGGAAATATGCTCCAATAATGGCGCATAAATCATTTGTTGCTGTTTAACTTTAGATAACCCGGCAAACTGATCGCTGACTGCGATCACGCCATAATGGGCATTTTCACCTTGGACATAAACTTCATCAAGCTGAAGTGCTTCTTTTAAAATTCGTTCAATTTCTTGCGTTTCCATTAACGATTTCCATTTTGCGGGATAAATTGTGCAATCCAATCGGATAATCCGAAAAGATCGGCTAATGTTAGTAATTGTGATGGTGGATTTTGCAAAATTTGTCTCTGCGCTTTTGTTAACAAGGTTTGGTTATGTTGTAAAAAGTCACAGAGTAATGCAAAACCGGCGGAGTCAATACGGGTAATTTGGCTTAAATCCCAAACAATCATTTGCCCGTCTAGCTGCCCTTCCAATAAAAAAGAAGCACGTTGCTGCCAAAGTGGCAACAACGTGTTACGAGATAACTCTCCTGATAATTGGAGCGTCATTTTACCATCATTTACCTGTGATTCCCAATGTAAACTTTGTGTCTCTTGCATGGATTATTTGCTCAACGTAATTGGTGTATCCGCTGATTTTTGTAACTGTGCAGTCAATGCATCCAGCCCTTGTTTACGAATGATTGGGCTCCATTCTTGCTGTTTGGTATTCACCATGCTTGCACCACCGGCTGTCATGTCATACACCTGCCATTGACCGGTTTTACTGTTTTTATACCAATAGAAATCCACGTTTAAAGGCGGTTGATTATTCGGTTGCGCCACTTTAACGTTCACGGTCGCAAGGCTTGCAGATTCTTCCTTCATTTTGCCGATTTGAATACTTTGATCGCTATACATGGTTAACACTTGTGCATAAACCTGTTCGATGTATTTCTCTAAAACGGCAAAGTAACGATCCCGTTCTTCTTGGGTTGCGGTTTTATAGTTTTGTCCTAAAATTTTAGAGCCGGCATACTTCACATGAACATACGGCATTAAATCTTGGCGTACAATTGTTCTGAGGTAATTCGGATCTTGTTTAATTTTACTTTGGTTCGCTTTAATATCGCTAAACAGTTTTGCCGACACTTTTTGCGTTAAATCATAGGGCGTATCTTCCGCCATCACTTGTTGCACGGCAAAAAGTGCGGTGAAAATAACCAACGTTTTTGCTAACCAGCGTTTTACATTCAGTTTTAACATACATCCTTCTCCTGTAGGTTGTGTAATTTAGTGACTTTCGGCGGCGTCATTTGCTTCGCCTTCCGCTTTCTTATCTTCTTTATTACCGTATAAGAACTGGCCGATAAGATCTTCCAGCACCATGGCAGATTTGGTATCAACAATTTTGTCGCCATCTTTCAGCATCGCAATTTCACCGTCATCAAAACCGACATTTAATGCAATGTACTGTTCGCCCAATAATCCTGAGGTTTTAATGGATAACGAACTGGTTTCAGGAATCTTGTTGTATTCTTGATTAATCGCAATCGTTACTTTCGGCAAATACGTTTTCGGATCCAATTCAATATTGGATACGCGCCCAACCACGACACCGCCCACTTTAAGTGGCGCACGCACTTTTAGTCCGCCGATATTATCGAAAGTTGCATAGACTTGGTAAGATTTTGTTTCACTAAAGCCTTGTACGTTGGCAACTTTTAGGCCTAAAAAAACAAGCGAGGCAATACCTAAAAGCAAAAATAAACCCACCCAAAATTCATATTTAATTGTTTGTCGCATACTCTTTCCTTACAAACAGAGATTAATTTGCACCGAACATCATCGCTGTCAGCACAAAGTCTAAACCCAATACCACTAATGACGCATGAACTACCGTTCTCGTCGTGGCTTTGCTAATACCTTCGGACGTTGGCATACAGTCATACCCGTTAAATAACGCAATCCATACAACAGCAATAGCAAAAAAGACGCTTTTGATTGTGCCGTTTAGAATGTCATGTTCCCATGTAACTGCGTTTTGCATAACAGACCAAAAACTCCCGGCATCCACGCCTTTCCAGTCAACCCCGACTAAAGAACCGCCCCAAATTCCAATGGCGATAAAAATCATGGAAAGAAGCGGCATGGCAATAATCCCCGCCCAAAAACGCGGTGCAATCACCCGACGCAACGGATCGACTGCCATCATTTCCAAGCTGGATAATTGTTCGGTGGCTTTCATTAAACCAATTTCTGCCGTAAGGGCAGAACCGGCTCGACCGGCAAATAAAAGTGCGGTCACCACCGGGCCTAATTCTCGAAGCAGAGATAAGGCGACTAATTGCCCGAGGCTGGTTTCTGCGGAGAAATCCACTAAGACCACATAGCCTTGTAACCCAAGCACCATACCAATAAATAAACCGGAAAGCATGATGATTAATAAAGATTGTACGCCAAGAACATGCAGTTGCTTAATAAGAAGTGGGAAATGCTTCGTCACTTGCGGTTTCCCAACTAATGCGCCGAACAATAAAAAGCCGGCACGACCTAGCGCCCGTACAAAATTAATCACATAGCGCCCGAGGGCTGAAATGAAATTCACTAACATTCAAACAACTCCTCAATATAATTCGGTGCAGGGTAATGAAAATGCACCGGACCGTCTGCTTGACCTTGTAGGAACTGAGTCACCTGAGGATCTTGGCTTGCCAGCAGCTGCTCGGAAGTGCCTTCCGCGATAACATGTTTATCCGCGATAATATAAGCATAATCTGCAATGCTTAACACTTCTTGCACATCGTGCGACACCACGATCGATGTGAGATTTAAGGCTTCGTTTAACCGTTTAATGAGGCTGAGAATCACCCCCATACTAATCGGATCCTGCCCGGTGAACGGTTCATCGAACATCATTAAATCCGGATCTAATGCTATCGCACGGGCAAGGGCGGCACGCCGAGCCATCCCACCGGAAAGTTCGGAGGGCATTAAATCGGCTGCACCACGTAAGCCAACTGCTTCCAGTTTCATTAACACGATCTGACGAATTAATGACGGTGGCAAATTCGTATGCTCACGAATCGCAAATGCCACGTTATCGAAAGTAGAAATATCGGTAAACAATGCGCCCGATTGAAATAGCATTCCCATGCGTTTACGCACTTCATAAAGTTCACGATTTGACAGTTTGCAAATATCTTGCCCATCAAACAAAATTTCCCCCTCGGTCGGCAACAACTGCCCACCGATGAGTTTTAATAACGTGGTTTTACCAATGCCGGAAGGTCCCATAATGGCAGTAATTTTGCCCTTGGGAACCCTCAGATTCAGATCCTTATAAATAATTCGATCGCCACGCTTAAATGTCAGATGTTTAACTTCAATTAAAGATTCGTTCATAACACATTCGTTGCAAATAATAAGAGGCTATAAAATCGCCCCTAACTAAAATAAGCTGCGATACTCTATGAAATTCCACCGAATGTCAAATAGAATTATCTGAATTTACCCCATCGATTTTCCTTGCCGATACCTCAGTATCCTATGTAAAAACATCATAAAATCAGACCGCACTTTTACATGCTTTTCACAAAACTGTGCTATGATTGCGCCTTCTTATTAACTAGACTGACTTAACATAGGCTTATGAATATTCGCTGGAATATTATTTTATCGGTCATTGCGCTGGGGTTATTAGCTTGGTTTTATCGTTTAAATCAAGACGATAACCATTTAACTGAACTCATTAAATCAGAAGATCGGCCGGAATATATCGGACAAAAAATGGATACTGTCGTTTATTCGCCTAGCGGTAAAAAGCAATACCTCGCCACCTCTTTGCAAGTGGAATACTACACGGCTGACGGGCATACCGACTTTCAACAGCCTAAAGTGACATTACTCGAGCTGAATGTGCCTAATGCCAATACCGCAGAAAAAGAAAGCTGGGAACTCCGTGCTGATAAAGCGAGATTAACCAAAGATAATATGTTGTATTTAGAGGGCAATGTGGTGGCACAAAGCCTCTCTCCCCTCTCCCGTTTACAGCGCATTGAAACCGAAAGTGCAGTGGTAAATTTAACAACGCAGGATATTCGTTCAGACAAAATGGTTACGCTCAACGGGCAAAATTTTAGTTCAACCGGCTTGAAATTAACGGGCAATTTGCAACAACAAGTGGCTAATTTAAAAGAACAGGTAAAAACACATTATGAAATTAATAAGCAATAAACTTTTCCTTGCTTCCACATTAACTTTAATCGCTTTCTCCGCATTCGCGTTAAAAGACGATACCAATCAACCGATTAACATCGTATCCGATAACCAATCGTTGGATATGAACAGCCGTGTGGTCACCCTCAGTGATAACGTGGTGATTACGCAGGGTTCTATTCTTGTCAAAGCGGATAAAGTGATCATTACCCGTCCGGAAGAAAACGCCAATAAGAAAGATACCGTTGAAGCTTTTGGTAATCCCGTTACGTTTCATCAAATGATGGATGATGGCAAACCGGTGGACGGTAAAGCCAATAAAGTGTTTTATGATTTGAGTACAGAATTTTTAACCTTAACCGGCAACGCCGAATTAAAGCAATTAGATAGTAAAATTAGCGGCAATGTCATTACTTATGATGTGAAAAAACAACAGTTGAAAGCGAACGGTTCTTCCGGTTCTCGTGTAAAAACTGTCTTAATTCCAAACCAATTAAATGATGCTAAAAGCAAGAAATAAGGTGAAACATGGCGATTCTGTCTGCTGAAAATTTAGCGAAAAGCTACAAAAAACGCCAAGTGGTTTCTGATGTGAGTTTAACCGTCAACTCCGGTGAGATTGTCGGTTTACTCGGGCCAAATGGCGCCGGAAAAACAACCACGTTCTACATGGTGGTTGGCTTGGTGAATCATGATCAAGGCAAAATTCGAATTGATGAAGAAGACATCAGTTTGTTACCAATGCACAATCGCGCGCAAAAAGGCGTAGGTTATTTACCACAGGAAGCCTCTATTTTTCGCCGCTTGAGTGTGTATGAAAATTTAATGGCCGTATTAGAAATACGCAAAGATCTGACCGCACTTCAACGTCGCGAACGTGCCGATGAATTGATTGATGAATTCAACATTGGTCATATTCGAGACAATCTAGGGCAATCACTCTCCGGCGGCGAACGTCGTCGCGTGGAAATTGCGCGTGCCTTGGCAGCAAATCCGAAGTTCATTTTATTAGATGAACCTTTTGCCGGCGTTGATCCTATTTCGGTGATTGATATTAAGAAAATTATCAAAGACTTACGCGATCGCGGCTTAGGTGTGCTGATCACCGATCACAATGTGCGGGAGACGCTCGATGTGTGTGAGCGCGCCTATATTGTGAGTTCCGGTAAAATGATTGCCACCGGCACACCTACTGACATTATGAATAACAAATTGGTAAAAGACGTGTATTTAGGTGCAGATTTCCAACTATAGCTTATGAAATTTACCGAATTATTAACGCCTCAAACCCTTCGTCAGGGAATGATTTCTTCCAGCAAAAAACGGGTGTTTGAATCTATCGCGCGCATTGTGGAAGAACAATTACCCATGGAAAATGGGGAACAATATTGTTTTGATTGTTTATTTAATCGTGAAAAATTAGGCAATTCCGGTTTAGGCGGTGGCGTTGCGATGCCGAAAGGCCGTCTGCCGCAAGGTACAAAACCCATTGGTGTGTTTATTCAATTAGAAACCCCCATTGAGTATGATGCTGCCGATAAACGGGATGTGGATTTAATTTTTGCGGTATTAATTCCGGAAAATATGTGTAGCGATTATGCCCAGTGTCTGCCGAAATTGGCGGACTATTTAATGGATAAATCACTGTGCAAACAACTGCGTTCGGCAAAAAGTGCGGATGAAATTTGGAAAATTTTTCTGCATTATGATCAATGTGAAAATGAGCCGTCAGAATCCGATGAGGAAGATACGCTAATCCCAATGCCGGATAACGCGGAAGAATAAGTGCCATTTGAACGAATCAAGGGGAACATCATGGAAATTATCATCATTAGCGGACGGTCGGGCGGTGGCAAATCCGTCGCATTAAGAGCGTTGGAAGATATGGGCTATTATTGCGTGGATAATTTGCCATTGGATTTACTGCCGAAATTAATTGAAATCCTGTCAGTTAGCCAAACGGCCGCTGCGATTAGTTTAGATATTCGCAATTTACCGGCGTCCCCACAAGTGTTGGAAAAGACCATTAACGATCTTCAACAACAGCATAATGTTAAAATTATTTTCTTAGATGCTGATAACAGCACTTTAGTCCGCCGCTACAGCGATTCTCGTCGTTTACATCCGCTTTCCACCCATGATCTTTCTCTGGAAGCCGCCATTGAAGAAGAAGCGAAACAGCTTGACCCTTTGATTCAACAAGCCAACTTGATTATTGATACGGGCGCGTTATCCACCCATGAGCTTGCGGAACGCTTACGTGAATTTTTACGTGGGCATTCTGATAAAGAATTAAAAATCGTGGTGGAGTCTTTCGGATTTAAATACGGCATTCCACTTGATGCGGATTATGTATTTGATGTGCGCTTTCTGCCTAATCCGCACTGGAACCACGCTTTGCGACCGCTGACAGGATTAGATGAGCCGGTAGCGGAATTTTTAAATAAACACAATGATGTACACCAATTTATTTATCTAACCCGCTCTTATATCGAAACTTGGTTGCCCTTGCTGGAACAAAATAATCGCAGTTATTTAACCATTGCTATCGGATGCACCGGCGGAAAACATCGCTCCGTTTATATTGCCGAACAGTTGGGAAGATATTTCCAAGACAAAGGCAAAAACGTCAAAATTTTACACCGCTCTTTAGAAAAACATAAAAAATAATGCCCTTTCCATATCTGAAGAATGCGTGGTCATTTAAAAATAGAAAAATAAAAATAGGCGGAATAATGAATTTTATTCCGCCTATTTTGCTATAACACCATGCGAACGCCTTTAATTTCTGCCAATGTTTTGTAAAGCGTTTCAATCTGTTCAATATTGTCTGCACGCACCTTGATTGAAACAGAATGATACGTACCTTTGCCGCTTTCTTTCATGGTTGGCGTATAATCCCCCTTAATGGTTTTATGCACGGTTTGCACAACATCATCAATCAAATCTGCGCGTGCCGCACCGACAACTTTAAATGTAAAATCACAAGGGAATTCAAGTAAATCTTTGAGTTTCTTATTATGTGCAAGATCCGTCAAATTAACGGTTTTATCGTGAGTCATTGTTTTTCCTAAAATAAATAAAAAATTCACCGCACTTCGTCGCCGCTGATTACATCAAAAAATCAAAAAATGCGGTCGTTTCTGCCAAGATTTTAAGTCTAACTAAATAAACTTTTAATCGTCAAGACCAGCCAATCCCAAACACGGCCTAATATCCCCGCTTCTTTGACTTCTTGCATCACTTGCAAGTTTAAACTGGCAACATCTTTTCCATCCAGTTGGTAAACGACTTTCCCGACGACTTGACCTTTGGCAAGTGGCGCTTCGAGATATTTTTTATCCAACTCATAACGAGCTTTCAACTCGGTATTTTTACCTTTCGGGATGGTAATAAATCCATCTTGCAACACACCTAATTGCACGTTATTTTCATCACCATAATAGACACGCTGTTCAGAAATCAGTTTGCCTGCTTCTAATGTTTTAAAGGTCTCAAAGTTCGCAAAACCCCATTGTAATAATTTTTTGCTTTCCACCTCTCGCCCTTTGTAAGTCGGCACACCCATCACGACAGAAATTAAGCGCATATTATTCGGGTTCGTCGCTGAAGCCACCAGATTATAACCGGCTTTATCTGTATGACCAGTTTTCATCCCATCTACATTAATGGTTTTATCCCATAATAAACCGTTGCGGTTTGGTTGCTTAATTTTGTTAAAGGTAAATTCTTTTTCCGCATAAATTTTATATTCTTCCGGCAAATCATGAATAATATGTGAACCGATAATCGCCATATCACGTGCTGAAGAATACTGCCCTTCTTCGTCTAAGCCATGCACTGTCGTAAAATTCGTATTTTTTAGCCCAAACTGACGCACATATTTGTTCATGCTCTCAATAAAGTTGGTGGTATTACCGGAAATATGCTCTGCCATAGCAACACAAGCATCATTTCCTGACACGATAATAATCCCACGATTCAGATCTGCTACGGAAACCTGTTGGTTTAAATTTAAGAACATTTTTGAGGAGCCCGGGAAATTTTTCCCCCATGCGCTTTCCCCAATGGTTACCATATCTGTGCTATGGATTTTTCCCTGTTTTAATGCCTGCCCCACGACATAGCTAGTCATCATTTTGGTTAATGAAGCGGGATATTGTCTTTGATCCGGATTCAATGCCGCTAACACCGCACCGGAATTGTAGTCCATTAAAATATAGGTTTGTGCATTAATTTGTGGCGTAGTTACATCGTAGGCTACGTCATTTGCATTTGCGATAAAGGAGGCACTGAGCATTCCGGTAAGAAGTGCGATTTTTGTTTTTGTCGCGATATGATGAAACATAATATTAAACATCCTAGATTAGGTCATTATTTATTGTAAGCATACACAATTAAAGGCTCGGAATGTTTCCATTGTCTCAATTGTGTTTTGAGTTTTTCTATTTCATTTTTTGATTTAAAAGGGCCAAAGTGAACATTGTATTTTTTACCCTGCGCAATCATTTCCGCTTTAATATTTTTTGATGATAATTGCTTAATTATTTTTTCAGCCTCTTTTTTACTGGGAATATTCACCATCTTGATTTTATAACTTTCTTTTTTATTCCCTGCTTTATCCTTTTTGGCAACACGATTTTCATCGGTGGAAGCATTATTTTTAGCATTGGGTTTTAACCGTTTTAAGCCCTCCACATTTTTTGCTGATTTTGCCAATGTGGCACTCCCCGGTCCGGAAATATCGCCATTGGTATGCACGTGAAGGGCTTCAATCTGAACTAACCCCATTCCATAATTCACAATCCCAATTTCCTTTGCCGCCGCATGGGATAAATCAATAATGCGATCTTTAGCAAACGGTCCTCTGTCATTAATACGTACAATGACTTTCCGCTTGTTATACATATTAGTCACTACCGCGTAGGAATTGAGCGGAAGTGTCTTATGGGCTGCCGTGTATAAGGTGGAATCATAAGGCTCCCCCGTTGAAGTCGGGCGTCCATTAAATTTATGATGATAATAACTTGCAATACCTTTTTTCGTATATTCCTTGGCAGATTCAGGTGGATGCGTTACATAGACTTCACCATTGACTTCATAGGTTTTAGGCGAGTTAGATAACTGACGATAGATTAAACTCGGCCCTTGTATCCCATATAATTTTTTGGTTTCCGCTTGCACAGAAAGTGCGGTCGAAAACAGAAACAAAAAAAGCACGTATGTTACAGTTTGTTTTATATTCATAGAAGTTATCCCCTTCTGTCGAGTTATCTAACTAAGAAAACTGAAAACTTAATGAGTTCCCTTCAGAAAGTGTTCTTTGTGAGTATGAATCGACATAATGAGTCCGAAACCTGCCATAATCGACACATAAGAAGTGCCGCCATAACTCACCAACGGCAACGGCACGCCTACCACCGGTAAAATGCCGCTGACCATACCAATATTCACAAAAACGTAAACAAAGAAAATTAACGTTAATGCGCCAACTAAAATGCGTCCGAATGCACTTTGTGCACTCACACCAATCATGAGACCGCGCGCAATAATAAATAAGTAAATTGCTAGTAAAATTAAAAAGCCCACCATGCCATATTCTTCACTTAATACAGCAAAAATGAAATCCGTATGCGGTTCCGGTAAAAATTCTAATTGGGATTGCGTGCCTTGCATCCAGCCCTTTCCCCATAAGCCACCTGAACCGATGGCAATTTTGGACTGCCAAATGTGGTATCCCGCTCCCAATAAATCTTTTTCCGGATCAAAAAGGGTTAATACGCGA
This sequence comes from Aggregatibacter valvarum, assembly GCF_980468985.1. NCBI lineage: Bacteria > Pseudomonadati > Pseudomonadota > Gammaproteobacteria > Pasteurellales > Pasteurellaceae > Aggregatibacter > Aggregatibacter valvarum. The sequence goes on from NZ_OZ413141.1 coordinate 1,306,383, forward strand.
GCACGTTGATAATCGTGCATTAAGTAAAACCACATGATAGGGATAAAACCGGCAAGCCCGATGATTGCGGCTAAAATCAGCCACCAACTCATCCCTGCCAAAAATATCACAAATAACCCTGAGCCACTAACCAACACGGAAGTCCCTAAATCCGGCTGAACTGCCACCAGCAGGGTCGGCACAATAATAATGATTAAGGCAATAAAGGTTTCTTTCAGTTTAATCGGTTGTGGGCGATTCCCTAAATATACTGCCACCATTAATGGCACCGCTAACTTCACAATCTCCGACGGCTGAAAACGCACGATCCCTAAATCTAACCACCGTTGTGCGCCCTTACTCGTTGCGCCAATTAAATCCACTAAAATGAGCATCGCAATTCCAAGCCCAAATAAATAAGGCGCAATGCGCTTATAAAAATTAGGCGAAAGCTGTGCCATTACGAGCATGACCGCAAACCCTAAAACAACCTGAATAATACGGCTCTGAAACATCGCTTCATTCGCGCCGGACGCGCTATATAACACCAGCATGCCGTAACCGGTAATCACGACCAGACCAATAAATAACCACAAATCAATGTGCAGGCGACGCCATAATTCCTGCCAAACCTGACGCTCATTCATTTTCATTTGTTGATACTCCTGCCGGCATAAAGTCAGTGGGTTCGCCCATGAGCGGTTCACTTGTCTGTCTAAAATAATAATCCATAATTTTTCTCACCAGCGGTGCGGCATTACTTGAACCGCCTCCGGCATTTTCTAAAATAATGGACACCACCACTTTGGGTTTGTCATAGGGCGCAAAGGCAGTAAACCACGCATGGTCATGTAATTCTTTTTTTAGCGCACCAGCATTATAACTTTGATTTTCTTTTAAACTAAATACTTGTGCTGTGCCGGATTTGCCTGCCACCCGATAAGGCGCACCGGCAAACGCTTTACGACCAGTACCTGCCGCCGAGTTCACGACGTTATACATACCGCGTTTTGCGACATCCCAATAATATTGCTTAGGCTCGGTAATATCAGCGTATAATTTTGGATCTTGATAAGGTTCAATCGTTGTTCCCTCAATACGTTTCATTAAATGAGGTGTCATGACTTTACCGTTATTTACTAATATAGTGGTGGCTTTCGCTAATTGAAGTGGCGTAGCCGTCCAATACCCTTGCCCGATTCCCACAGAAATCGTATCACCTTGCACCCAAGGTTTTTTGTAACGTTTCTGTTTCCATTCTCGAGTGGGCATATTAGCACTGGTTTCCTCTTGAATATCAATACCGGTCGGCACACCAAAGCCAAACCGTTTCATCCAACCGGATAAACGATCAATGCCTAAATTATAGGCGGTTTGATAAAAATAGGTATCCGACGATTCGGTAATTGCCTTATTCAAATCCGTCATACCATGCCCGCCACGACGCCAATCACGGAAGCGTTTTGTGGTATTAGGCAACACCCAGTAACCGGGGTCAGAAATAGTCATTTCCGGCGTAATCACGTTCTCCTGCAACGCCGATACCGCAATAAACGGTTTCACCGTAGATGCCGGCGGATACGCGCCTTGGGTCACACGACTATACAAGGGGCGATTCGGATCATTTAATAAACGACGATAATCTTCACCGGAAATACCATCTACAAACAAATTATTATCATAACTTGGTACTGAAACCATCGCTAACACGCTGTTATCTTTCGGATCCATCACCACAACCGCCCCTTTTTGCCCCGCCAAGAGATCGGTAATATAAAGCTGCAAATTTAAATCAATCGTCAGATGAATGCTCTTGCCGGCGACAGCCGGTTGTTCGCGTAATTTACGAATCACTTTGCCACGACTATTCACTTCCACTTCTTCAAAACCGGTGGTGCCATGCAACGCATCTTCATAATAACGCTCAATACCTAACTTACCTAAATCATGCGTGCCTGAATAGTTGGCAAATTTTTCTTCTTTTTTTAATCGTTCGACATCACGATCGTTAATTTTAGAGACATACCCTAAAATGTGCGTTAACGGCTCGCCGTATAAATAGTGCCGTTTGAAATAAGGTTTCACATCCAAACTTGGAAAATTGTATTGGTTTACTGAAAAACGCGCGATTTGCTCTTCCGTCAAATTAGGCTTTAATAAAATCGGGGTATAGCGTGAAGAACGTTGACGTTCTTTTTTAAAATTCTCAATATCGGTATCAGTTAAGCCGACCAACACTCTTAATTCCTCGAAAGTGCGGTCTAAATTTTCAACTTTTTCCGGCACAATATACAATCCGAAAAAGGTTAAATTCTCAGCTAAAATTTGCCCATTACGATCATAAATCAACCCACGTGTCGGCGGTAACGGCAACAATTTAATTCGATTGCCATTAGAACGGGTTTGATAGCTGTCGTAATTCACCACCTGCAAATTGTAAAGATTTAAGATTAAAATTACTGATAACGCCAACACCCCGATAAATGACACCAAGGCGCGACGAGCAAATAAATTGCGCTCAGCCTTTTTATCACGAATCGGATCGTATTGTGGTTGCGACAATAATTTTTTTAAGTTCATTTATTCTCGATGATAAGGATGATTGGTGGTTAACGACCACGCACGGTATAAGCTCTCTGCGACAACCACGCGCACTAACGGATGTGGCAAGGTTAAAGGCGATAATGACCAACTTTGTTCAGCTGCCACCTTACATTCAGGTGAAAGTCCTTCCGGCCCACCAATCAACAAACACAGATCGCGTCCATCATTTTTCCAACTTTCTAATTGTTGGGCAAGTTGCTCGGTGGTCCAAGGTTTGCCGGGAATATCCAGCGTCACGATTTTGCCCTTGCCGGCCGCCGCCAACATGGCTTTGCCTTCCTGTTCCAAAATCCGTTTAATATCCGCGTTTTTGCCCCGCTTACCGGCAGGAATTTCAATCAACTCAAAAGGCATTTCTTTCGGAAAACGACGTTGGTATTCCTCAAAGCCTGTGGTTACCCACGAAGGCATTTTGGTTCCAACGGCAATTAACTGAATTTTCACCTTATCTCCTCAAAAAACAACGCAAAAACGACCGCACTTTATATGTTTTAATATGCCTTATGCCCAAAGTTTTTCTAATTGATACATCTCACGGCTTTCCGCCTGCATGATATGTACAATAGCTTCACCTAAATCCACAACGACCCAATCAGCCGTTTCTTTGCCTTCATCACCAAATACATCGATGCCGGCAAGTTTACATTCGGTGATTAATTTCTGCGCTAAGGAAGACACATGACGGGAAGAGGTGCCGGTGCATAAAATCATGGTATCGGTGATGTATAACTTCCCTTTTACGTTTAACGGTAAAATGTCGGTAGCTTTTAAATCCTCTAATTTATTCACCACAAACTCGACTAACGACATATTTTCTCCTCAATTCAAAAAACGGCGAATTTTAGCATTGAATAAAATCAACGCCAATCCTTTGGCTAGCGTTTCGCGCGAAACGGCTTGCGGCGTTGATTGTTCGGCGCGCTAAAATTGCCTTCCCGTTTCAAGCGATAAGGCTTCGGAATATCCTGCAACAATGCATTCGGATCATATTGACTCACCGGAATACTGTGCCCAATGTATTCTTCAATCGCCGGGAGATTCATGGCGTATTGTTCACAAGCAAAGCTAATGGAAATCCCACTTTCGCCCGCACGGCCGGTACGCCCAATGCGATGAACATAATCTTCCCGATCATCCGGCAAGTCATAGTTGAACACGTGTGTAACCTCTGCAATGTGTAATCCACGTGCCGCCACATCGGTCGCCACTAAAATGTCCAACTCGCCATCAGTAAATTGTTTCAACAAAGAAAGGCGTTTTTTCTGCGCCACATCGCCGGTTAACAAACCGACACGATACCCGTCTGCCGCTAAATAGCCCCAAATAGCCTCACATTGATGTTTCGTGTTGGCAAAAATAATGCAACGCTCCGGCCATTCTTCTTCTAACAACGTGAGCAATAGCGGAATTTTATCTTGGTTAGAAGGGTAAAATAATTCTTCTTTAATTTGCTGCCCGGTTTTTTGTTCCGGCTCAATTTCCACGTATTCCGGGTCATTCATATCTTCAAAGGCAAGTTCGCGCACTTTATAGGAAAGCGTGGCGGAGAACAGCATGGTCAGACGTTGTTGCGGAGATGGACATTTACGCAACAAATAACGAATATCGCGAATAAAACCTAAATCAAACATCCGATCCGCTTCATCCAATACCACCGTTTGAATCTGATCCAAGCGGATAATGCCCTGCTTCACATAATCAATGACGCGTCCGGTTGTGCCAATAAGCACATCTACGCCATTTTCGATGGCTTTTAATTGCTTGTCATAGCCATCTCCACCATAAGCAAGTGCGGTCTTAAATTTCGTTGTTTTTAAGAAAATCTGCGCGTCATGTTCAATTTGCACCGCCAATTCACGGGTCGGTGCCAAAATCAACGCACGGGGTTGATTCTTATCCGTCTCGGTTGGATGAGTTAATAAATGGTGAAAAAGTGCGGTCAAAAATGCAATGGTTTTTCCCGTGCCGGTTTGGGCTTGCCCTGCCACATCTTTTCCTTGCAATGTTACCGGCAAGGACAACGCCTGAATTGGCGTACAAAATTCAAATCCTTTATCGTTCAACGCCTGTAACACCAAAGGATGTAGCGGAAAATCGGCAAAACGTGCCGAACTTAAATAATTCTCTTGCATAATCATCAATTCAATCATAAAAAATTGGTGCTAAGCATAGCATGAACGGGAAAAATCCCCAAAAATTCGGCACAATTAATTCAATGGCTACTGTGAAATACGAAATATCCCTCAAAAAACACCGCTAAAAAGAACCGCACTTTCGATTTTTCTCTGCTCAATAAAATTGGAAAAAGACCGTTTAAAACTAGACAGGCTAGTAATTTAATGCTAATTTACGCACCAACTTCAAATACCCCATTCATTTATATCTAAATATCAAATCTAAACAACTCTCAAATTAACTATGCATCTTACAGAACTTAAAAATATGCCGGTTTCCGATCTTGTGAGACTTGGCGAAGGACAAATGGGTTTAGAAAACTTAGCCCGATTACGCAAACAAGACATTGTTTTTGCCATTTTGAAACAACACGCGAAAGGCGGAGAAGATATTTTCGGTGGTGGCGTTTTAGAAATTTTGCCGGACGGTTTCGGTTTCCTACGTTCAGCAGACAGTTCCTATTTAGCCGGCCCGGATGACATCTACGTTTCTCCAAGCCAAATTCGTCGTTTCAATTTGCAAACTGGGGATAAAATCGAAGGGAAAATTCGACCGCCGAAAGAAGGCGAACGCTACTTTGCCCTCCTTAAAGTTGACCAAGTCAATGACGACAAACCGGAAGTCTCCCGCAGCAAAATCCTTTTCGAAAACTTAACGCCATTACATGCCAATTCCCGTTTAAGAATGGAACGCGGCAACGGTTCTACCGAAGATTTAACCGCCCGAATTTTAGATTTAGCCGCCCCTATCGGGAAAGGCCAACGCGGTTTGATCGTCGCACCACCGAAAGCGGGTAAAACCATGTTGTTGCAAAATATTGCGCAAAGCATTACACACAACTACCCTGATGTCGAACTTATCGTGTTATTGATCGATGAGCGCCCGGAAGAAGTTACGGAAATGCAACGCTCCGTCAAAGGCGAAGTGATTGCCTCTACTTTCGATGAACCGGCAACCCGTCACGTTCAAGTGGCTGAAATGGTGATCGAAAAAGCCAAACGTTCTGTAGAACACAAAAAAGATGTGGTGATTTTACTTGACTCCATCACCCGTTTAGCGCGCGCTTATAACACCGTGACCCCGGCATCCGGTAAGATTTTATCCGGTGGTGTGGATGCCAACGCATTACACCGTCCAAAACGTTTCTTCGGTGCCGCGCGTAACGTGGAAGAAGGCGGCAGCTTGACGATCATCGCCACCGCATTAGTCGATACCGGTTCAAAAATGGATGAAGTCATCTTCGAAGAATTTAAAGGTACCGGTAACATGGAATTGCATCTTTCCCGTAAAATCGCGGAAAAACGTGTGTTCCCAGCTATTGACTTTAACCGTTCCGGCACCCGTAAAGAAGACTTACTTACCACCCCTGACGAGTTACAAAAAATGTGGATCCTCCGCAAAATCCTTAACCCAATGGGCGAAGTGGAAGCGATGGAATTCCTTATCGACAAACTCGCTGTGGCAAAAACCAACGAAGCCTTCTTTGAAATTATGAAACGTTCATAATGAATCGTTAGATGGGCTAAATATACCTATTCTGTACATAAGATAAACAAAGGGCTTGATATGAATCAAGCCCTTTTTTAGTGTCTCTTTTAATGGGATGTTGTCGTCGATTTTTCGGCTTTTTCCTTGTTGATGTCTTTTCCCTTATGGGTTTCAACGCTTTCTGATTTTTGAACGATATCCTCTTTAACAGAATTTTCTTGAACCGCACTTTCATTCGTGGAATGTTCCTTTACCTCCGGTTTACCGGAATCCTGTGGTGCAGCCGCATCTTTTATTGCTTCTGTCGCGATCGTAGAAGGATTCGCTATTCTAGCCTTATCGTTCGCCTCTAACACCGCAGGCGTTTCCGTTTCATGTTGTTCAGCTTTCTGAAGCGTTTCTTGTTCAAGCGCTTCCTGTTCAGCCGCGGCTTTCCGTTCGGCTTCCGCCTGAGCAAGACGTTCCTGACGAATCGCCTCTAATGTCTTACCATTCACAAGCCATTCCTTATCCTTTTCCAAGGTCATGACATATTTTCCATCTTGCTCAGTGAAAAGGGGGATCAGCTTACCTTCGGGTTTGAGTTCCGTCTGCCATGATTGCCAAAACATCGAATTCTTTTTGATTTTTGAAGCGGCTTCCTGTGTATCATCTAGTAGCGCCTTATCAAATGAAAACGTCATTTTTCCCTTAAGATTTTGCTTAAACAACCCAGCAGACTTTTTACTCTCTTGTGGCACAGATGCCGCCCCTTTAAGAGCAAGGTTCACAGGATAAGCTTTGGTTGTCGGATAGGTATTGAGATTCAATGCTACCGTTGTGCCCTCTGTTGACAGATCCAGCGTAGTCCAGAGATCATCGAACATTTTCTTATAGCTTTCCGGTGGAAAATACGCAGTACACAAGAGACTATGCATTCCCATACAGAATTGCGTTATTGCTAACTGAGGGTAATTGTTTAGCACCATCGGCATATTTATCTGCAATCCCTCAAGTTGCACTTGCAAATCAGGCAAGGCTAACGTTTTCAATGAAAGGTGCGATGTCCCGTAATAATGTTGATTTTCCACCTTCGCATCACCGTTTACCGCCAACGCCTCCAACGCTACATCACCATAGTGAAAAGCCTTCAGCGTCATCTCCCAATGTGCCTTATCTTCCATGGACTTCACCCATTGATCTCTCAAGGCGGATAATGCTTGACTCGCTTCTTTTGGTGGTGTTTTAGTCGCCAGCGCCTCTAAATAAAACGGAATAAACGCGAATTCTTTTTGTAACGGATAGTCATCCAGTTGATAGCGAATATCCGCACCGCTAAGTTGCCATTGTTTCGTTGGTTCTGTCGGTGTTTGTTTGATATCGGCGGCCTTTAATTGCAATGTAATACCGGCTTTGGCAAGATCTGTATTATTTAATTCAAGCTGGAGTGCAGTGTCCTTTAAAGAAAAATAAGGTTGCTGATCTTTTGGCACGTCAATGGATTTTACCGACAGCGAACCGTTAAAACGGTCATTATGGGTCAGTACACCAATGACAAAATTCACGGCATTTTTAACACTCGGCTGCTTGTTCAATGCGTTAAATTCACTGGCAAAATCCACCGCACTTTGCACGCCTTGTTGCTCAAGGTTCAGTGATAAGCCACGCACAATCGTTGGATTTTCCTCTGCCTTATGCGCTTTATCAGTAATTTGGAAAGTTTCACTATTAAATTGTGTCAATAAATCTCGTTGCTGTATCTCGGGATGCGGTTTGACATCAAGACGATAAGCGGCGTTTTTTAACTGAATTTTCGTGTTTTCACCATTTAATAAGTCCACCTCAACTTGCTTGGCATTCAGTTCTAATAGCCGAATAGCATATTCATTATCATCGACCCGCTGTAATTGCGCATGCCCTTGCAACTGTTCTAATTTGCTGTTTTTATCATAATTAAATCCGCTCAGCGTAGATTTCACTTTGATATTTTTGCTACTTGGATCAAAGTTAAATAGCACAGAAAGGGTTTGCGTTTTGTTCGTAAAATCACGAAATTCAGCAACAAGATCCGATTGCAAATAATCGCCTACCGGAGAAAATTTGCTGTTAATGGTGTTTTTATCAAGCGTGATATTAAGATTTTTATTTAATTGACGCACCAACTGTTCGGAAAGCTGAGATTCTGCCGTAATAAAAAAAGGCAACGCCGTCAGTTTGGTTGAAATCACCTCTGTGCGCTTACCCTCACTATTTTCCAAACTAAATGTGAGGTCTCGACTAAAAAAATGATTTCCCGTTTCGGTGACATGAAGGCTGAGCTGATTATCTAAAGAATAAGGGAATTTTTGCAAAACCCGATCCACTTGCTGGTTGGTATAAAACTGCGCGCCCCCACCCAGTGCAACAAGGATGGCAGCAAGGGTTAAAGTAACTTTTCTTTTTTTACTCATGTTATTCTCAAACTTAGATGAAAAACGTTTAGACGAATTGATCACGTCAAATTTAAAAGTGCCGTAAATAATAACCGCACTTTACTCTTTTGAATACAAAGTGCGGTTAAAATTTCAATTATTTTTAATTTTTACTGATTTTTTAACAAGAAAATGCCTTGCTCGGAAAGATGCACATAGGCTTCTTGCGATGCCGGGTTGAACTGTTCAGGACGGCAGTTAATCAACAAATCTTGACCATGCCATACTGCCACGACTTCCCAATGGTTGCCCATGTATACCGCACTTTTAATCGTGCAACGTTGGGCTTCTGTGCCGGTTTCATGGAGATAAACGGCTTCCGGGCGAACGCCTGCCAAGCAATCCCCATCCGGTAAATTGAATTGGGCAGCATTATTTAGGGCAAGTTCATAGCCATGAATGTTAACGGTATTTCCTTGCAATTTCGCCGGGAAAATACTGGATTCGCCCATGAAGTTAGCCAGGAATAACGAGTTCGGGCGTTGATACAGATCTTTTGCCGGTGCCTTTTGCATGATTTTCCCTTTATTCATCACGATAACTTCATCGGATACGGCAAAAGCTTCTGTTTGGTCGTGGGTCACGTATAAAGAGGTGATGCCTAGGCTTTGTTGTAATTCACGGATTTTTTCCCGCATCGCACGACGTAAGTTAGCATCGAGGTTACTTAACGGTTCATCGAACAGTAACACTTTCGGTTTGAGAACAAGCGCACGAGCAAGCGCCACACGTTGTTGTTGACCACCGGAGATTTGATCCACATAACGATCTTCAAATCCGGCTAAATCTACCAATTCCAAGGCTTCTTTAACGCGTTGTTTACGTTCTTCTTTGCTCACGTTTTGCATACGCAAACCATAACCCACATTATCACCGATGCTCATGTGCGGGAACAACGCATAGGATTGGAACACGATACAAATATCGCGGTTTTGAATGGACGATTTGGTTACGTCTTCACCGTCAATGAAAATTTGTCCGGAGGTTGGGTTTTCAAGACCTGCAACCAAACGCAAAATAGTCGTTTTACCGCAACCGGATGGTCCAAGTAACGTCACCATGGTGCCGCGTTTAATGGTTAAATCCAAATCATCAATTACCACAGATTTGCCAAAGGCTTTCGTGACATTTTTTAATACTAAGAAATCATTACTCATATTTTTTACCTACAACTTAATTCATTTTTTTCGCTTTGGAACGGGAAATGCGGGTGTCACCGACAATCCAGTCGAAGAATAAAATAATCGCCATCATCACCACGATTAAGATGGAGCCGTATGCAATGGCAATCCCATACTCACCGTCTTCGACACGGTTTAGGATGTATGCGGTTGCTACACGGGTATCCGCAGTAACTAAGAAGATGATTGCACTCACTGTCGTCATGGCACGCACGAAACTGGTGACAAGCGCAGAAAGCAACGCCGGTTTTAATAATGGCAACACGATATACCACAGGGTTTTCCATGAGCTACCTTTCAGAGAAAGGGAGGCTTCGTCTAGGGATTTATCAAGTTGTCCTAAGCCTGCAATCGCCGCACGCATACCAATTGGCAAATCACGCATCACCATGGAAATCACCACGATAATACTGGTGCCGGTGATGTACATTGGCGCATTGTTAAAGGCAAGAATGTAAGAGACCCCCGCCACTGTGCCGGGTACGGCAAAACAAAGCATAGTTAAGAACTCAAGGGATTTTTTCCCTTGGAAGTCTTTACGCACCACAATATAGGCAATTAATAAACCAAAAATGGCAGTAAGTGGTGCCGCGATACCGGCGTAAATTAAGGTATTAATTAAGGAAGGCCACGCGCCGTCACTCAATCCTTGTCCGAACAACATGGCGTAGTTCTTCAAGGTTAAGGTATAGTCCACACCCCAGTTGACGGTGAAGCTTCCGTAGAAAATACTGCCGTATAAAGCAAGGTTGAAGATAACCCAAGCGCCGAGCATGAAAATAATCGTGTATTTCAAGCCGGCAGGGAGTTCTTGCACATCGCCGCGATAAGATTTACCGGATACGGTCACATAAGAGCGGTTACCAATCCATAAATATTGAATGATAAAAATCGCCAAGGAGAAGATTAACAACATGGAGCCAAGGGTACTGGCGGAAGCGTAATCTAATTGTGAACCGGCAATGTAGAAGTAAATTTGCGTTGCAATAACGTCGAAGCTACCCCCCAATACCAACGGGTTACTAAAGTCTGCGAGCGATTGGATGAACACGATGAGGAACGAGTTCGCCAAGGCAGGGCGCAGTAACGGGAAAATGATGTTATAGAAAGTTTGGTAACGGTTGGCACGCAACGTATAAGACGCTTCTTCAATGGACGGATGCACGGATTTTAATGCGCCATCTAAAATCATGAAGGAAATTGGCGCAAATGCCAAAATCTGTGCAATAGCGATACCGTTAAAACCGTACAGCCAGTTGTGGTTGGTGAAACCGAAATTGGTGGATAAAAACTCGGTCACATAACCGGAACGACCCAGCATTAAGGTGACCCCTAATCCAACGACAAACGGTGGCGTCACAATCGGCAAAATAGAGAAGATTTTACCGATAAATGCGGTACGGCGCGCAATACGGGTGGTGTAAAGAGCAAATGCTAAACCGAACACCGTAGAAACGATACCCACGAAACCGGATAAGAACAAGGAGTTACTGATAACGCGCACAATGTAGCTTTGCGTCAAAATACGCATCACTTGTTGTGGTGCAAAAGTCTCTCCATCGTAGAACATGGAGACGAAAATCGCCAATGTTGGGTAAACGATGAAGAAGAAAATCAGCAAAATAATGCAAAGCAAGGAGGCGATAATAAATTTGTCGCCTTGCATAATCTTTAACTTCGCCAAAGAAAGCGTAGCAAGCGCGGTGAAAGCGATGAGTAAAACGATCACCGAATAGCCCATGCTGATTTTCAGTACGCTGGCGCTGATAAAGGTAAATAATGTCGCCAGTGCTAATAAGTAAAGTTCCGCTTTGGCTTGTGTATTGGTTGGTAATTTTAGCCACGGCAATAAACCGTACAAAATCACTGGCAAGAACCAAAAAGCGGTAATATTAAAAGATGACCAACCCATGGCATCAAAGAATTCATCGGCGGTGCTGTCAAACAAGCCGTAATCTAAGGCGTGGGAAGGGAGAACAAGAAATGCAACAATGGACAAGATTATCCAAAAATTCGCAGAATGTGTGATTGGTAGTTTATTTGCGTTCATACAACCTCGCATAAGAAGAAATAGAGAAGCAATGCAATAGACATTGCTTCTTTATTTAACAACAATTTATTTGGCTAGTTTAACATCATCAACCCATTTCGTGATTAAACGTTTGCGCAAGTCAGTGGCGCCGTATTTGTCAAAATCATAGTTAATCAGGTTAATCGATTTAAAATCCAACGCATAAGGGGATTGTTGCGCTGTGGTATTGGTTAAAATGGAATAGGCTTCGCCTTTTTGCCATGTTAATTCTTGCGCTTCTTTCGATAACGCCCAATCCACGAAAAGTTTCGCATTTTCAAGATTACGTGCGCCTTTAATTACGCTGACTCCACCAATTTCATAGCCCGTACCTTCGCAAGGTACCACTAATTCAACCGGGGCACCTTTGGCTTTTTCTAACGAATATTCGTGTAAAAAGCCGATGCCGATTGCCGTTTCGCCACGCGCCGTGTTACGGGTTGCGGTGTTACCGGATTTGGTATATTGCGACACGTTTTTGTTTAACGCTTTCAAGTATTTGAAGGCCTCTTCTTCGCCCCAAAGCTGGATATAGGTCGCTAATTGTGTATAGCCGGTTCCTGAGCTTTGCGGATCTGCCGCTTGAATTTCATTGCGATACATTGGATCAGCTAAATCTTTCCAGCATTTTGGTATTGGCAAATTGAGTTTTTGTAAACGTTCAGGGTTCACACCAAAACCTAATACACCAAGATAGATAGCTGAGGAATAGTTGCCTTTCATTTTAGCCGGATCACGGAACTGCTCTACAATTTGTGGCAGATTTGGTGATTTATAAGGCTCTAATAAGCCCATTTCACCCGCTTGGGAATGCGGATCCATGGTGCCACCATACCAAACATCACCTTGTGGGTTATCTTTTTCCGCATCGATTTTGGCTAAGATAGTGCCTGTGCCGCCACGAATAAAACTGGTTTTTACATCATATTTTTTCTCGAATGCCATGGCTTCTTGCTCGCACATGGTGTTTTGCGCACTGCAATAAATCACTAAGCGACCTTTCGCCGCAGCATTGCTGCTGAATAATATCCCTCCGAGTACCACACTTGAAAGTGCTACCGCAATTTTTGAGAGTTTCATTTCAACACTCCTGTGTTTTTGATGTCGAGGTAACGCACTTTTGTTGATGTGCGTCCTAATGATGGTGATAGGCTCGTGTCGTCAGGACACGAGCCATCCATATAAGAAAAGTGCGGTGAGAAAAAGACATGAATTTTCGACCGCACTTTAGCGTGTTATTTCGCTAATTTAACGTCTTGAACCCATTTTTCAATTAAGGCTTTGCGTTGTTCGGCGGCGCCGTATTTTTCAAAGTCATAATTGATGAGATTCAATTTATTTGGATCAAACGCCGTTGGGGATTGTTCTGCTGTTGTGTTGGTTAAGATTTGTAAGGATTCACCTTGTTTCCATGCCAATTCTTGGCCTTCTTTAGATAACGCCCAATCCACGAATAATTTTGCATTATCCAGATTACGTGCACCTTTTAAGATACTCACACCACCTAATTCATAGCCTGTGCCTTCACATGGCACTACAAGTTCCAATGGTGCGCCATTACGTTTTTCAAGGGCGTAATCGTGTAAGAAACCGATACCCACGACAGCTTCACCGCGAGCCGCGTTACGGGATGGGGTGACACCGGATTTGGTGTATTGGGAAACATTTGGATGTAACGCTTTTAAGAAATCAAAGGCTTTGTCTTCACCCCAAAGTTGTACGAATGTGGCAAGCGCCGTATAGGCTGTACCGGCACTTTGTGGGTCAGCAATTTGCACTTCGCCTTTCAAACGTGGATCCGTTAAGTCTTTCCAGCATTTCGGCACTTCTTTGATGCCTAATTTTTCCAGACGTTCTGTGTTCACGCCGAAACCTAAGATCCCCATGTAAATAGCAGAAACATAGTGACCTTTGGTTTTTGCCGGATCGCGGAAACGTTCTACGATTTCATCAATGTGCTTAGATTTGTAAGGTTCGATTAAGCCTAATTCAGCTGCTTGCGCTTGTGGGTCGAATGTACCGCCGAACCATACGTCTGCTTGTGGGTTATTTTTTTCTGCCTCTACTTTGGCAAAGGTACTGCCTGAGCCGTTACGAATAAAGGAGGTTTTGACATCATATTTTTCACCGAATGCCTTGGTGGTGGTTTCACATAAAATATTGGTGGCGCTGCAATAAACGACTAAGCGACCTTTTGCCACAGCCGCTTGGCTTGCCATTAAACCGCCGGCTAAAAGTGCGGTGGAAATTGCAAGAGAAAGTGATTTTAACTTCATGTTGTACCTCTTTATTGTCCATGAGATGAAAATAGCATGCCGATATCGCTCGGTATGCGCTTTTAGGTGAGCATGTTACATAAAATCCCACGCCATTAATGTGAGAAGCCTCACAAAACGAAGAATTTTCTGCATGAATCTGTTGCGTTACATCTGAATTATAGAAAAATAGCCAAGGGCGAAATCTAGTTATGTCAAAAAAATGCTTTTTTCTTTATAATTCCGCCAATTTATTCACATTATGAGAAAAGGGAAGGGTATGTCAGAAAATCAAACATCATCTTGTATTATTATCGCCATTGCGGGCGCTTCGGCTTCAGGAAAAAGTTCTATTGCCTCTACAGTACATAAAGAACTTTGTCATGAACTGGGTTGTGAAGAAATCGGCATTATTGCCGAAGATAGTTATTACAAAGATCAAAGCCACTTAGAGATGTCTGAACGGGTTAAAACCAATTATGATCACCCAAACTCCATGGACCGCGATTTGCTCATTGCCCATTTGAAAGCGTTGAAAGCCGGCAACGCCGTTGATATTCCCGTGTATAGTTATGTGGAGCATACCCGAACCGATGACGTGACCCATTTCACGCCAAAACGTATTGTGATTTTAGAGGGAATTTTATTACTTACAGACGAGCGTGTACGTCAGTTGGCAGATATTTCCGTGTTTGTGGATACTCCGTTAGATATTTGCTTTATTCGCCGTTTACAACGCGACATGGAAGAACGTGGTCGCACCCTTCAATCCGTCATTGATCAATATCGTGCCACGGTGCGTCCGATGTTCTTGCAATTTATCGAACCCTCTAAACAACATGCTGACATTGTGATCCCTCGCGGAGGGAAAAACCGCATTGCCATCAATATGTTAAAGGCACAAATCATGCAGCTTTTAAGCAAAAAATAGGAGCAGATCATGAGATTATGTGATACTGACATTGAACGTTATCTGGATGAAGGCTTAATTTCACTGAATCCGCGCCCGTCTAACGATAAAATTAACGGTGCGACGATTGATGTTCGTTTAGGTAATTCTTTTCGCGTATTTCGTGAACATTCTGCCCCTTACATTGATTTAAGCGGCCCGAAAGAAGAAGTCTCCGCGCAATTAGAATCGGTCATGAGCGATGAAATTATTATTGCCGATGACGAAGCTTTCTTTTTACACCCCGGCGTACTTGCCCTTGCCACCACCTTAGAATCGGTAAAACTGCCGGCGAATATTATCGGTTGGTTGGACGGACGATCCTCTTTAGCGCGTTTGGGTCTCATGGTGCACGTAACGGCACACCGTATTGATCCGGGTTGGGAAGGCAAAATTGTGTTGGAGTTTTACAATTCCGGCAAGTTGCCATTGGCGTTGCGTCCGAATATGGTGATTGGCGCCTTGAGTTTTGAAGTGTTAAGTGGCACGGCGGCGCGTCCGTATAACAGCCGTAAAGACGCTAAATACAAAAATCAACAAAATGCGGTTGCCAGTCGCATTGATGAGGATAAATAAATGAAAAAGATCGCCCTGATGACATTGGTCGTGATGTTGGCGATCTCAGCACTTTTTTACATTCAACTGAATAAGCTGGAAAGTGCGGTCAGTACCAAATTGGCACAACATGAAACTACCTTTCACGCCTTTAATCTAGGTATTCTCCCGCAACCTTATATTTCCTTCGATAAAGTCCAGTATAACCGAATCAGTATTGAAAAACTGACAGGCAAGTTCCCCTTATCGGCAATGTTGTTCGGTGATGTAAAGTTGCAGGAAATCGACATTCAAAATCTGAAACTCTCTGAAAATGCGCAAAACGCGGCAACTATTCAAATGCGTTTTTCTGATTTTTCCTTGGGTAACATTACTACCGATAACATTTCATTGAGTGGTGATAGTCAGATTCTGGTGGAGTTAGCGAAACCGCTGTACGGCAACAATCGTGTTTTTAATTTTCATTTTATGAAAGGCGGCGTTCAGCGCAGTGAGGAGAGAAAACTTGTCGCCTATTTTGATCATGTTGTTTTAAATGAAGAGAAGGTGGGCTTTGTTAAAACGACATTGGATTTATCCCAATACACCAAACATCTCACTGCGGATATTGATTCTTATTGTACGACGCGTTCACCTTGCCTCGCACACCTAGATTATGCAAGCGATCCCGATCAAAGTGCGGTCAGTTTTCGAGGCAAAAATTACCCTATCGAACGTTTATTGGCGTTATTTAATTTCCCAAATACGCTCACCGGTAACACGGATTTTGACATTACCGCCGAGTTCGTTCAGTCGCGAATAAAAGCCGGTAAATTCTATTTTAGTGCGCATGATGGCGAGTTATCCGGCGTGAATTTATTGGAACTTGCCGGGCAATATTTACCAATTAATTGGCAGAATGCCGAAGTTAAACAAAAAGACGCGATCAAAACGCCGTATAAAAAATTTGTTATGAGTTCTATGCTTCAAGAGAATCAATTGAAGATTGACAAAATCCTGTTAAAAACCACCGCACTTTCAGGGGAAGGACGCGGTCAGGTAAACTTAAAATCCATGCAATGTGATGTGAATTTAACGCTTCGATCAAATAATGAAAAATATTCGGAATTTGTTCTGCCCCTGCGTTTCTTTAATAATTGCTACTCCCCACAATATGAAGTGCTATTTGATAAAAACTTGCGCAATCAACTTAAAGATCTTCTTAAACGTAAATTAGGGCGGGAATAATGGCCACTTTAAAAATCGTACGACGCTTAAAATTTTTTCGCGTCATTTTGTTGGCATTTGCCGCCTTTGTTTTTAACACAACAGAATTCTTACCGGTCGCCTTGCTTTCAGACATAGCCCAAAGTTTTCAGATTCCGGTAGAACAAACCGGGCTGATGATTACTATTTATGCGTGGATTGTGTCGCTGATGTCCTTACCTTTTATGCTCATGACGGCAAAGCTAGAACGACGTAGTCTGTTAATCAAATTATTCATTATTTTTATTGCCAGCCACATTTTGTCAGTTTTGGCGTGGAATTTCTGGATATTGCTACTTTCCCGTATTGGCATTGCCTTTACGCACGCCATTTTCTGGTCAATCACCACGTCCCTTGCAGTGCGTGTCGCGCCAAAAGACAAAAAAGCACAAGCCATCGGGCTGTTAGCTATGGGCAGCGCATTAGCAATGGTGCTCGGCTTGCCGATAGGACGGATTATCGGACAATATCTCGGTTGGCGCGAAGCCTTTGGGATTATCGCTTTTCTTGCGTTTTGTCTTCTTCTACTTCTCTATCGTTTCCTACCGCACTTAGCCAGCCGCAATGCCGGTTCGCTAAGCAGTGTGCCTTCGTTATTTAAACGCCCACTTTTGGTGGGGCTCTACGTGTTAACGATACTGATCGTTTCAGCGCATTTTACCGCTTACAGTTATATTGAGCCTTTTATTGTTCGCATTGGAGAAATGAGTAATGGCGTTGCCACGGCAATCTTATTGATTTTTGGGCTTTCCGGCATTACCGCCAGTCTGCTCTTCAACCGCTTACATCGTTTAGCACCGGCAAAATTCCTCTTAACGTCCATGGCGATTTTGGTCATTTCTTTAGCCTTGCTATTACCTTTTAGCCACAGTGAATTTTCCATGTATTTGTTGGCATTTGTCTGGGGAATCGGTATTTCAGGGATTGGTCTAAGTTTGCAGGTTCGTGTGCTACAACTGGCACCGGATGCTACAGATGTGGCGATGGCAATTTATTCCGGACTCTACAATATTGGTATCGGCGGCGGTGCGTTACTTGGCAATCAAGTTATGCAGCACCTCGGTTTATCCAGCATTGGGTTTACTGGTGCCGCCTTTGCAACGATCGGGCTAATGTTCTTTCTCTATATCCATGTGCGTTATGGCAAAACGCGTTCCTAGGAAAAGCCGGTTTTGCCACTGAACACATTAATTTTCGCTATCAAACCAACCACGGATAAATTGAATCGCGAAAAAGAGCGTAAAGAGCAAAACAACATAAAGAATATAAGAAACAATCGGATGGCTGGGCGAATCTGTCTCAGCCATTGCTTTTATGGATAACGCATTCGGGAATTCATCAAACATTGTTAAACGCCAGCCGTAATATTTGATTTCCACGGTTTTTTCTTCATTACCCAAGGCTTGCGCCAATGCCTGTAAATTGGCTGAACCGAATTTGAAATAGAACGGAAAACCCCAACGAGTATCTTCGTTGCGATATACCATCACTTTGCCGTTTTCATGTTGCGTATTGATAAAATACACATCGCGGGTCGGACCGTCTGCCGGATTCGCTTTCGTAATCGGCCCGTCTTTATCTACCCGTTTTACTTCAACGCCGGTCACTTTGGTGACATCATAGCTCGGCATCGCATAATTTATCGCTGCAGCAATACATAAATGAAAAATAAAAATGACGGAAATAAAAAAATATTTTAGAAATTTTCTCATCTTTTTGTCCTATTGAAATGCGATTGGTTAATTATTGTACCTGAATTTTAAATAAACGCTCAAAGTTTTGTGTGGTGATTTGCGCCATTTCCTCGACTGAAACGCCTTTCAATGCCGCCACATATTCACACACTTCACGAGTGTACGCCGGTTGATTTTGTTTACCGCGATAAGGCACCGGTGCCAAATAAGGCGAATCGGTTTCTACCAACAGGCGATCTAACGGCAGTTTGCGCACCACATCCCGAAGTTCTTCCGCATTTTTAAAGGTGATAATCCCTGAAATGGAAATGTAAAAACCTAAGTCTAATGCTTGTTTTGCCATCTCATAGTTTTCGGTAAAACAATGCAAAACGCCACCGCACTTTTCTGCCTGATTATCGCGCAATAGGCGAATCGTGTCTTCTCGCGCTTGGCGTGTATGAATGATGACCGGTTTATTTAGCTGGTTGGCCACGTCAATTTGGCTGGCAAACACGGCTTGTTGGGCAGCTTTGTTTTCTGCACTGTAATAATAATCTAAGCCGATTTCGCCGATGGCGATGACTTGAGGATCTTGCGCCAAGCGTAACAAACGCGCGGCATCATAAGGTTCTTCTTCAAAATCCAGCGGGTGCACGCCACAGGCTAAAGAGACGTTATCGAATTTGGCTAATTCCGGATACACTTTTTCAAAACGGCTCAAGGTTACGCCAATCGCTAATAAATGTTTCACATCGCGTGCTTTTGCCTTTGCTACCACATCAGCAATATTTTCATGTAATGTTTCGTAATCCAAGGCATCCAAATGGCAATGGGAATCCACAATAAACATATTTTATCCTTCAAATACTTCAGTAATTAAACGGGTCAGCCCGTCGAGTAAAATCAATTCTAAATTCAACGCCGAATTTGCTGATAAATCCGACCGCACTTTGCTAACAATTTGTGTTGCTTTTAATAATGCCGGGGCAGACAGTCCTTGGCTAAATTGAATGACGCCCTGTTCAATATCCTGACAAATCCAGTCTTCATGAATATGCAGTTTATTTTTTAAACTATCACTCAAAAAGGCTAACAACCAATCCAGCTGCTGCAAGACAAGTTCTTTAGTAAAAAACGGCAGTAATTCTAAAGGCGAACAACGGCGATAGAATAGCCAAAATTGGCGTAAAAATTCCCGTCGTTGCGCCAGTAAATTTTGCTCTAACATGGCAAGCGCGAGCAGTGGTCGACCATAATTCACCCGAAGTGCGGTCAATATATCTTGCGTTTCGGCGGATGTTTGTGATTGCAACCACTGTAATGCCGTGTCTGTGTCCGGTGGTAAGAGATTCCACACTTGGCAGCGACTGTAAATGGTTGGCAACAACGCCTTTTGCATATCGCACTGCAAAATGAAATAGGTATTTGGACGCGGCTCTTCCAACGTTTTTAAAATGGCGTTGGCAGCGGCTTCCGTCAGACGATGCGCCTGTTCGATATAAATGACTTTATTGCCGTTTTGCTGCGCATGCTGCGTCGCTTGTTCGTTCATGGTACGAATTTGATCCACGCCGATGTCTTTGTTCTCAATAGGCGAGATGAGCTGGAAATCCGGATGGCTGTTGGCTTGCATTAAATGGCAGGCATGGCATTCGCCACAAGCCTCCGCCCCGTTGGGTGTTAAGCACATCAGACGTTTTGCCAATGCGGAACAAAGTTGTTCGGCACCGAGGCCGTCATCGGCACGAATCAGCAGAGCGTGATGCCCTAAAGCCTCATCAAACGCCTGTGTGATTTTGTGATAGGTCGGCACCAACCAAGGAAATAATGAGATCATTTTGACAGCGAAACCCACCAATTTTTGACCGCACTTTTAATGTCTGCCTGCACTTGCTCAATGGATTGTTCCGCATTGATCATCACGGCTTTCGGATTGTCTTTTACCAGTTCTAAATAACGGGCACGGGTCCGGTGGAAAAAATCCAGATCTTGTTGTTCAATGCGATCCAGCTCGCCACGTCCACGGGCGCGGGCTAAACCGACGGCAGGATCAATGTCTAAATACAGGGTCAAATCCGGCTCAAAATCGCCCAATACGGTTTGTTTTAAGTTAGTTAACAAAGCCTCTCCCAACTGGCGGCCACCGCCTTGGTAGGCTTGTGACGACATATCATGGCGATCACCCACCACCCATTTTCCTTGGGCGAGGGCAGGCTTAATGACATTGTCCACTAATTGAATCCGTGCGGCATATAACATCAACAATTCGGCTTTGTCTGTGACCGGTTCCTCTGTTTCATGTTTAATGAGGTGACGTAATTTTTCTGCTAACGGTGTGCCACCGGGTTCACGGGTAAAAAAAACATCCTTAATGCCTAATTCCTTTAAGGTATCCACGACGCATTGATGGGCGGTGCTTTTGCCCGCACCTTCCAAGCCTTCAATAACGATAAATTTGCCTGCCATATTATTTTCCGTTTTGTTGGCGGTACCAGCGTAAATATTCCTGCACCGCTTTATTGTGTTCATTCAAGTTCCGACTGAATTTGTGACCGCCCGTGCCGTCGGCAACGAAATAATAAAATTCCGTTTGCGCAGGATGCGCCACGGCTTGTAATGCCTCTTCGCTTGGCATGGCAATCGGTGTTGGCGGTAAACCGTCAATCACATAGGTGTTATAAGGGGTTGGCGTTTCGAGATCTTTTTTACGAATATTGCCGTTGTAATCCTCACCCATGCCGTAAATCACTGTCGGATCGGTTTGAAGCTTCATTTTGGCTTTCAAACGATTAATAAACACCGAGGCAATTTGGGGACGCTCTGCGGCGATGCCGGTTTCTTTTTCCACGATGGACGCAAGAATTAACATTTCATAAGGATCGGCTAGCGGCAAATTTTTATCCCGATTATTCCATGCCTTATCCAACGCTTTTTTCATGCGTTCTGCAGCGCGTTGCAACAGTTCTAAGTCGGTAGAATTCGGCGTGTAATTATAAGTATCCGGATACAACCAACCGTCGATTTTCATCCATTCATCAATGGCTTTTGAGACTTTTGGCAGTGCCAATAACTGGAAAATCTCTTGTTCGGATTTATCTTTTAAGGTCTGTTTTAAGTGCGGTGCGTTTTCGAGGTGTTTTCGCCAATTTTTAAAGGTGTTGCCTTCAATAAATTGCACGTTAAATTGCGCTTCTTTGCCTGAGTTGAGTAATTTCAGCAAATCTTCTACGGTTTTCACATCATCCAACAAATAAGTGCCCGCTTTCACTTTGCTCAATTCCGGGTGCAATTTTAAGGCCCAAGGCAATAATGCGGCACTGTCCAAAATACCTTCTTGTTCTAATAACGTGACTAATTTATTACCGGTTGTGCCACGTTCTACGGTAAGAAGTTGATCCTTTTGTACATTGACAGGCTGCTGTACAAACTGTTGTAGTTGTTGATATCCCCAAAAGCCGGCGCCGGCAAGTAGAATGAAGCATAAAAAGAGAAATAAAACGATTTTTTTCATAAATTAAGAAAATGAGAAATTTTGCGGATTATACCACAAGCTTTCCTTTTTCAGCCCTGTTGTTTTACCGTTTTTAGCGCAAGAAAGTGCGGTGGTTTTTCACGATGTTTTTCGCCGTGTTTTTTTAAGACTGTCGCTCAATCACCACTCTAATATCTTCCGGCGGGGCGTAATAAGTTTATCTGAAAAATAAATCATGTGTTCTCCTTAATAAATCGTCCTAAATGCAATAACCCCCAATAACGAGGTTTAGAATATTGTCTATATAAATCAAAATATAGCAACGATTAAAAACCGACCTTTTTACGGGAAAACGCCGGCTTCACACGACATTCGCCACACAAGGCTTCTAACCACTCTTCTAGATTCTCAAAGGATGAAAAATTGTGTCGTCTAGCAACAGCAGCAAAATCGCCCGGCGTGAGTAAGTTCAACTCCAGGAGACGTTTTGAATGGGTTTCATTCCACTCCCCTAAATTCAATTTTTCTGCTTGTTGTTTAGCAAAATCTAACCGCTGCTGAGGTGTTAAATAATCAAACTTTAATTTTAAATCAAAACGCCGTAATGCTGCCGGATCCAGCACATTCATCAAATTCGTTGAAACCACCATTAAGCCTTCAAAACGCTCAATTTGTGTCAACATCTCATTAACTTGAGAACGCTCCCAACTACGTTCTGCACCATCGCGTGAAAATAAGAATGTATCCACTTCGTCCAACACTAGTAAACAATTATCACGCTTCGCCGATTCAAATGCCTCCGCAATTTTTTGTTCTGTTCCGCCCACATAAGGATCGAGTAAATCAGACCCTTTGCAAAGCAACAACGGCATATCTAACTGCTCGGCAAGCCAACTAGCCCAAGCGGTTTTCCCTGTGCCCGGCGGACCATAACAACAAATTCGACCTTTCTTGGTTCGTATTAATCCTTCACTGATTTTATGAATATTTTCATTGCAGGAAACCCACTCAAGCTGATAACTCAGTTTACTTTCCACCAACGGCTCAATTTTCTTTTTACCTTGTGCCTGTAGGGCTTCATTAAACAGTGTAATCAAAACGTCAGAAAAGGCTTTTTTACCGTTATCAACCGCATTTGCTACATTAAACACGCGCGTTAAAATCGCCGGCGAAAGTGACCGCACTTTGGCAAAATGCTGCACATATTCCGCCGTTAATTTACCGCATGCCAGCTGCGAAATTAACGCCGATTTATTTTTTAACGGCAAATCCGGCATTTCAAACACAAAATCAAAGCGACGTAAAAAAGCCGCATCTATGCTGTGTACCGAATTGGATAACCAAATCATCGGCACGTTATTGTTCTCCAGCAACTGATTTGTCCACGCTTTATTTTTTTGTGCAACAGAACGCTCCATAAACGAGCCGTTAAACACATCTTCAATTTCATCAAAAATTAAAAGCGCCTGCTTCCCGTTCAATAACGTTTGCGCAAGACGACTGTAGTTCAGGCGTTGCTCTGCCTTCACAACATCTCCGTCAGAATCCATGTAAGTAATGTTATACGCCGAAATCCCTAATGCCTGTGCAAGCAATCCGGCAAATTCGGTTTTACCGGTGCCGGGCACGCCATAAATTAAAAGATTCACGCCTTTCTGATGATGTTTTAGTGCCTGTTGCAAATAGGTCAACATCATCTCTTTCATGCCGGCAATATGGGCAAAATCAACCAACTGCAAACTTGGCACTTGAGCGACTTCCGTACAAGATTTTAATAGGACATTTTCGTTTAATGGTTGTGTCACAAATTCATCAAAATCTAAGGTTTCGCCCCAGTCTAAATAATCATGCACACTATCGGGACGATAATCGCGATCAATCAGGCCATAAGCATCGAGTTTACTGCCTTTCTTTAAGGCAGATAGAATCTGATTTTTCGGCTGTTTAAGTAAATCCGCCATGATCGCCGCCGTTCTTTGTAAATCCGATTTCGGCAAGTACTCAAACAAATCTCGCATAGGCCCTTCACTGCGTAAATGCATGGCAAAGCGAAGAAGTTCCTGTTCAACGGGATTCAGCTGCAAAAATTCTGCCAACGTTGCCAAATTTTCATACGCCTGTTTCCATAACTCCGGTAAAAGTGCGGTAGATTTTTGAAGTGTTTTATACCGCTCTTTTAAAAGCCGACGAGCAACCGTGCGTAAATTTTTATCATTCTCTAATTCTTCAGGCAGTCCAAACGCACTGGCAATTTCATCACTTCGCCAACTACTCTCCCGAAACACTTCAGAAAAACCTTTATGCTCAAATAAAACTTTAAGCATCATATTTTCAGTATAAGAAGACACTGTTGGTGGGTTTAATTTATATTCGGACATAAAAAATACTCCTTACTGGGTTGGTAAGGAGTATTTTAGTGAGGGGTGCGACAAAAGATGTCGTTAGGAATTAGCCTTAGATAGCGGTTGATTTAGAATTTCGAGCATTTCTTTTCCATGCTTTAATATCTCCTCAGTTTTCCAATTATTAAGCTCTTTTGTTTTTTCCATCATTAAAGCCTGTTTTAGACTATCATAATTTTTATCTTGATAATAAGTACATTTAGCTTCAGGTGTTAAATTGCTTAAACGAGAGTTTTTACTTTGAGATAACAAATACAAGTTACCAAAATTATCTAAAGTCTCTTTCTCTAATCTCTCTAACCCATGTTCTTCTGAAGGGTGCTGTGGATAATGATGCTCAACAGAACTTCTGAATGTAAATCTAAACTGAGGATACGTCTTTTTATACTTTGTCCATAACTGATAGTCTAATCGATTAAACACAAAGTTAGGAACATTTACCCCTCTATCCCAACATTCTTTATCATTCGAATTTTCTTTACTTCCTGAGTTCAATTCAAATTCCACTTCCACTTTATCTAATATAATCTCTGTAATATCTTTTCCTTGACAGTTATTACCAAAATAGAATTTATCACAAAGTTCTTCTAGAAAATTAATATAGTTATCAGAAGTTATATTATCCTTATTATTAAATAACCAACGTAATACCGCATACAACCAGTTTTTGTAAATGCGAGATGGGTTAGAAACATGGAACATTGAAAGTAACATCACTACTTTTTTTGTAGGATCTGCATCATTAAGTGCTTCATCATCATTTTTATCTAAACTATTGTCGACAGACACATTTTTATAACTACCAAATGCATTTTTATAGTAATAACCTGATTTTCCTTTAACTATTTTCCATAACGACCAGTTTTCATAATCAGTTCTAATCATATTAGATTTAATCACGTATAAATCAAATAAATAACGACAAACCAATAATGTATAAATAAATATTCTAACTTTTTTAGGTTTTCCTTCAAACTTACCTTCAAATGATTTTAATAGTAACTTTTCATCTAATGACACATTGCATGGATCATTTTGGGCAGAATATTTACACTTATCAAACATTTCTAAATAAATTCGTAAAACATGCATTAAGAAATTAGGAAAATCAATTACTGAAGTAAATTCGCCATCATATTTATCCTGTGATTGTTCTTTTTTTTCTATTTTTACCTCGGCATTAATAAGTTCTACGATACTATTTTTAGGTTCTCTAGGATTTTCAGGTTTTCCAGAATTTTCATTCAAAATAGTCTTAAAAAATCCACGTGCTTTTCTCCAATCACCACCTAAAATGACTTCTCTTAATTCAGAATCAAACCCCATCACAACATAACGACTCATATCTGAGCATGAATCCCAGATTTTTGCAAATAATGATTGCTCAATAGGTGTTGGCAACACTTTCATCAAACGAGCTTTTAGAATTTCATGCTTTTCAAGCTGTTCTCCACGGGTATTCATAATTTCGAAATAATGGTTTAAATCTGTGCCTTCTGGCACTTCAGTTCGGATAATTTCAACTTTATCCAAAAGGAATTTTACAATTTTATCTTTATTATTTCCCCATTCATCAATAATTTTCTTAATTGTTTTTAATGCTTGTGAAAAATTACTTGGTAATTTTTCAGAATTAAGATTGGATAATGCTTGTTCAGATTCATCTCGATGTTCAAAAGAAACATTTCTAAAACTTAATTTACCAAGATGATGCATTATTAACGTAAGTGTTGTTAGTCTTTGCTGGCCATCAATTACTTCAAAATCACCATTGTCTCGGCGATAAACAACTAAGCTTCCAATATAATAATTTTTATCTTGTTCTTTATTTTTTTCACAAGCATTTTTTATATCTTGAAGTAATGAACTAATTTCATCGTCACCCCAAGCATAATTACGTTGGTAGATTGGAATAATATAGTTACATTTATTCTCATCATTAAATAAATCAGATATGGTTAATGTCTTTACATATTCTTTAGCATTACTCATTTTACACTCCAAAAACATCCTTTATTTTCTTGTCTATGTTACTAAACTTATCTTCACGTATTACTGAGGTATATCTCAGCACTTGTATTGGCATAGAGGATTTCTCTATATGATTAAATAGTCCATTTTTTGAGTGAGCTTCATCTTCTATAGTTTTGAAAGTAATACGCTGATATTCAAAACGAATTCGATAAACCCATAAAAATGCTTTATTTATAAATTCATCTAAATATACTTCACCAAACTTATCAAAATAGAATAATACTATGCATTCAAATAAATTTTTCAAATATTTATCCCCTACTCGATAGCAATACTCTTGATTATTAAGAAAAGTATTTACGCCTTTTTCTATATCTTTACCGTTAATTTTTTTCACTTTATCAACAAGCCCACTTCCTTCTTTAAATAATTTTTCATAGAGCTCAGAATAATACTGAACATAATCAAAAAATTGCTCTCCATTTATTAACGTTTGTATTGTTTGAAAACTTGTTTTCACAAATCTTGGATGATAAAACATAGGATTTTGTTGTGCTAATTTCTCTACAACCTTTGTTGCAAACAGTGGGCTAAGATAAGGATAGGTAGCACTTTCTGATACGCCCTTAAACGTCTCTAGCTCATCCGATGTAAAAACTTCTCCACTTTCTTGATAGTGCCATCGGCGTAATCTAAAAAGAATATAGTTGATAATTTTATCTAAGTTATTAATTTCTTGGGAAAGTGCAGATTTCTCCCAACGTTCAACACAATGATGAATAATCTCTTTTGGCTTATCTTTCATTTCTCGTAAATGATAAGCTTTCAGCAAATCGTAAGATTCTAAAGGTTTTCCTCTTGAGTTTTGCGAATCAAAAAATTGAAAGGCTTCGTCTAAATCATCTAATTCAACATAAACCATCTCACAAATCTCTAAAATATAAGTTTTAAATTCATCCTTATCAGAAATTGAATAATTCTCAATAAAATTATAATTATCAATTATATTATTCTTACTATGACTATGAGTTATAGTTTCATCTAATAAAGACTTTTCCTTGAATTTCTTTTTATTATTCAAATAATAAAGTAATAATGAAAGTGTAATTAAACGTTGCTGACCATCAACAATATCTAACTTTTCTTCAATTTTTTGAGTTTCTTTGTTTTCTTCATTATATTTATGTATTACCACGGTTCCAATTCGATAAACTTGTTGTTGATTACGGAAATGCGTCAGTAAATCATCAATTAATTGTTGAACGTGTTTTATTGTCCATTTATATGGGCGCTGGTAGCTCGGAATAGATAAATTCACATCTAAAATTTCTTTTATTTTCACTACCTTAGCTTTTTCTTCTTTTGGGTTACTCATGTTATTCCTTAAGTTTTATCTAAAATTGGTACACTATGCTATATATCTAAAAAAATAACTGCAAGCGGTTATTTTTTCTAATCATTTTGCAAAACTGTACAAACAACCACTGACAAATCATCATAAAATCTTTGTTTAGCAACTAATTTACGACACACCGTCAATCTAGATTTATCATTATCATATTGTTTCCAAATCTTTTCTCTTACTTCAGCAGAAAGTCCATCTGTTAATCCATCAGAACACAGTAATAAACTTTCCCCTTGTTGAATTTCAATTTCCTGATAAAAAATTTTATCTTGAAATTCGGAATAATCGGCAACCAAGCAAGAAGAAACACCGCCATAAATGGTGGCGAAATCTTCTTCTTTTTGATGAGGAGATAGTTCTAACAATTCGGACAAAATAGAATGATCCTTTGTAATTTGTCGCCATTTTCCTCCTTCATCAATAAGATAAGCTCTACTGTCACCCACGCTGACTATTTTGGCTTTTTGATTGATTTGATCAATTTCCGCCGCGACAAATGTGGTTGCAGAACCAAAATAGGTGTCTGCCAACTGTTCCGATAATTTATCTTGCAAATAAGGAATAGTGTTTCGACTTAATGTTTGAATCTTTTGCAACGCCGACATGACACACTTACTGGCTTTTTCCGCGTGATTGCTATTGGAAATACCATCGGCAATGCCAATGATAAAGTGCGGTCGATTTTCAACGCGTTTTTCCGCTGTTTTTAATTTAAACTGAAAAACCGTTTCACCATTAAATAACGCATCTTGATTGTGCCTTTTATTTTTTCCAATTTGCTGACAAAAGGTAATTTGACAGACATTTTGCATATTGTCTCCTTTATGCTGATTGCTTCAATAAAGTATCTATTGCTTTTAAAGCCTCAAGTGCGGTCATATCCAGCCCTAAAAAATGATGTTTTGATACGCCACCGTCTTGCGGATTAATGCGAATAAAACCGGCTTTCTTGGCTTTTGCCGTGCGTTCGGAAAAATATCGAACCGTTGGAATGGCTTTGCCTGCGCCAAGTTCAATCACCACTAAATTCGGCACGCCTTTAATCCATTGTTCTAAGGAGGTTCGTTTCAAATCTTGATAATTGCTATTGTAAAACCAGTCGTCAAACATTAAGACATTTTGTCTCGCTAAACCACCACAAAAAGGACAGCGCGGATAAGGACTCATTAAGCGCAAGTTAACATTATCCACTTCCGGTTGAAAATCCTTCGCCGTCCAACTTTGATGATGGCAATCATGAACACATTGCATACGTTCTAGCGTGCCATGCACTTCATAAACCCGTTTTTCTTCAAATCCGGCTTTTTGAAAATGGCCATCCACGTTGCTGGTAAACACAAAATAACCGTGTGGTTTTTCCGCTGCCCAGCGTTTTAAAATTTGGTAACCTTCATGTGGCGTCGTGTTACGATATTGCACTAGACGGTGTCCGTAAAACCAATAGATCAGCTCTGTGTGCGTTTCAAAGGACATCGGTGTCGCAATATCCTGAAAATTCAAGTTATGTTCACGAAATGCCGGATAAGCATTCCAAAATCCCCCACTACTTCTAAAATCCGGTAAACCTGAATCCACACTCATGCCTGCACCGGCAGTAATCAAAATGCCATCCGATTTGCGGATAAGCTCCACAGCATAGTTCAAATTATTTTTCATAGTACTTTTCTCTGCCCATTTTTCATTGTTGAAATAACACCGGCTTCTTCTAATTGCTCTAAAATTTGCCCCGCTCGATTAAAACCTATCCTAAATCGCCGTTGAATCATTGAGCAAGACGCAATTTTTTGTTGTTGTACAAATTTTTTTACATCCTCAAAAAGCGGATCTCGATTAAAAGTGACTTTCATTGGCATGATTTTTCTCCTCTATTGCGACGATAAATGGATTGAGAGAATTGTAAAAAATCTCTCTTTTATAAAAAAATGATACGGAAATAAGCGACAATTCGTGTCGTTAGGAAGTTTAACGCGAAATTCTTTTGAGAAGATTTTTTTGAAAATTAAGGTTATACAGTATTGCAATACATACATTTACCTGTTTATATATACAGATATTTTATTATTTAAAGGAAGAATATGAATAACCAAAACCCAATTGAAATTTACCAAGCGCAAGATGGCACGACACAAGTGGAAGTCAGATTTGAAAAGGATACGGTTTGGCTTTCTCAGGCGCAGATGGCAAATGTTTTCGATACTAGCTCAGATAATATTAGCCTACATTTAAGGAATATTTTTAATGAGTCTGAACTTGATGAAAATTTAACCTCCGAGGATTTCTCGGTAGTTCGCCAAGAAGGAAAAAGACAGGTTACTCGTAAAGTGAAACATTATAATTTGGATGCAATTATTTCTGTTGGCTACCGAGTGAAATCTAAATCGGCAACAAATTTTAGAATTTGGGCAACCGCTCGTTTAAAAGAGTACCTTACTCAAGGCTATACCATTAACCAACAGCGTTTAAAGCAAAACGCACATGAACTGGAACAAGCGCTTGCACTTATTCAAAAAACGGCAAATTCCTCAGCATTAACACTAGAAAGCGGTCGTGGATTAGTGGATATTGTCAGCCGTTATACGCATACGTTTTTATGGCTACAACAATATGATGAAGGTTTACTTGCCGAACCAAAAACTCAGCAAGGCGGGATGTTGCCCACGTATTCCGAAGCCTGCTCTGCATTGGCCGAGTTAAAAGCACAACTTATGGCAAAAGGCGAAGCAAGTGATCTGTTTGGACGTGAACGAGATGATGGCTTATCTGCTATTTTAGGCAATTTAGATCAAAGTGTGTTTGGTGAACCTGCCTACCCAAGCATTGAAGCAAAAGCCGCACATTTACTATATTTCGTCGTCAAAAACCATCCTTTTTCAGACGGTAATAAACGTAGCGGAGCATTTTTATTTGTGGATTTCTTACATCGAAATGGGCGTTTATTTGATCATAATGGCCATCCGGTTATCAATGATACCGGGCTTGCTGCACTCACATTATTAGTTGCCGAATCTGATCCGAAACAAAAAGAAACGCTCATTAGGCTTATTATGCATATGCTTAAGCAAGGGGAATAACGATAAATAGCGACCGAAGTCGCTATTTACCTATCAACGTTACACTTGGTAAAAACGTTATTTACATAATTCTTTTACCGAAGCAACTAATGTTTCCATTTTGTCATAAGAATTGATACCACTCGCGCCACCAAAAAATGGACAAACACAAATTAACGTATTCTTATACTTACGATAGAATATATTAAATTCTTCTAACTCTTTAGCTTCGTATACGGCTTCTCCAGTGAAAAACTTAAAGAAGTTATCTTTTTCTGTCACTCCCGTGCAAATAATCACTTTAGGATTACATTCATCTATAAGTTGACGGTAAAAAGCACCTCGATTTTCAACACACCAATTTCTATATTCATCAAAAGTTTCAAATCCAGTCAGCTTAATGAATTGTTCATTCCACTTAATCGATGATCTATTTTTAAAATTGATTGGTAGCATATTTAATTTAAAACCAATACCTTGTGGGTAAAGCACATTATAGGTTTTAACAAAATGCTCCGCACTTTCTCCATTTTTCCACTCTAAATTGTAGTAGTACCACAAAAACCAACATATTTTTCTATTATATTGAGCAGTCCAACTACCATCAAAATCATCTTCTAACCAAGAGTGCGGTATTAATTTAGGGCTTAAACTAAACTTCTCATAAAAATCATCCGAAGAGCTTTCATCGCCAATTCCCCATTCTAACCCACAAAACCAAACATCTGAGTTAGGATTTCCGCCATCTCCTCCAGCGAAGGATACTGCCACTTTTTTAAAATCTTCTGTTACCATCATTTTGTCCTTATTGTTTAAGTAGATTTATCCAAATTTCCATTGTTTCTTCTTGAATTACACCTTTTTCTTGACCTAATTTTATCGCCAGTTGTTGTAAACTTTTAGCCAACTCAGGATAACCACAATAATTTAAACTACGAATAATACGAGAAATCTTCTTACTTTCATGCCCAATATTGCGTAGCCAAACTTTACGTTCAGTTAATTCAGGTCTTGGGAATACTTGATTATCTTCACGATATAAACAGAAGTAATCCAGAATAAAATCAATAGAATGTAAATATTTATTTTGAATTGCTTCATCTCCAATAAAAAAGCGCGATCTTCTTCCTTAAAAACTGGTACGGAACGATTCCATTTTGAACTCTCTGTTACGGGTAAAAGCCAAGGAATATAAAAATAAGCATCACCAATCATTTTTTTTGGCATTGACCACATATCTTGCAAAGATAAATTATGTTGGCTTTTTCTTTGTTCTAAATAAAATTCGATTACTGGGTGCATATATTTCTCATTAATTTATCAACCGCAAAACCATGCAATATAGCGATACTAAACTCGATATTTACATGAAAAGTGCGGTCGTTTTTTTATGTATTTTTCACGTTCTCCAATAACTCTGCCACTACCTTTGGCACTCCCTCCCCTGCCTTTTCTTTTACTGCAATCACTTGCTTGCGTACAAAACCGGTATTGGGATTAGGATCGATTAAGTAAATCGGCGTATTGCGTGGGGCTTCATTAACCAAACCATTCGCCGGATACACTTGCAAAGAGGTGCCAATCACTAATACCACATCCGCTTGTTCTACAATCTCGATGGCTCGTTCTAGCATCGGCACCATTTCACCAAAAAAGACGATATAAGGGCGCATCGGATGTCCGTTTGGATCTTTATCGTCTAATTTCTGATCACCAAAACAATCCACGATATAACTTTCATCAAAACTACTACGCACTTTGTTTAATTCGCCGTGTAAATGCAACACATTTGAGCTTCCTGCTCGCTCATGTAAATCATCCACATTTTGCGTAATGATGCGGACATCATAGGCTTTTTCTAATTCAACCAATGCAACATGGGCTGCATTGGGTTTAGCTGCGGCAGCATTCTTGCGGCGTTGATTATAGAAATCGAGCACTTTCGCACGGTTCTTTTGTAAGGCTTCCGGCGTACAAACTTCTTCGACTTTATGTCCTGCCCACAAACCGTCTTCCGCTCTGAAGGTAGGAATGCCACTTTCAGCACTAATCCCCGCACCGGTTAATACGACACAAATTGGTTTATTTTTCGCTGTCATGCTTTTTCTCTCCTCTCATTTTTAGAATCTCATCAATCCGTCTATCTTTCGCTATCATGCCCAAAATATTTCCGCTTGATCAGGTGATTGATAAGGATTCATCTTAATGTCCTCTCTGTTGATGGCTTCATCATAAAACATAAAGCGACAATGTGTGTCGTTAGGAAATATCCTCAAGATATACACGCTCAATTTCTTGATAATTTTCGCCAAAATGCGCAATCCACCAGTTCAACATTTCACTCTCAATGACCGTGGCGGAAATTTCGTATTCACTACCGTAATCTTTTACATTTTGATCAACCGATAAAGGCGTTTCTGTCAAAAATCCACCAATCGCTTTATCCACTCTGAACGTTAAGCGAATTTTTCTGCCATAACTAAAACCGAATTTTTGGCTTTCAACATAAGCTTTCAAATTAAAATCCGGGCGATCAAATTGCATGGTACTCACAGTAACCTCAAGCAAACGATGCAAAGCAAGATGCAAAATATCACCATGTTCATATTGCGCGACGAGATAACTACTCGGGCCTTGTTGCACCAAAGCAAGTGGCTTAACTTGTGCTTTGTGCTCTTTGCCGTGAATACTTCGATAATGCACCTGTAAAAATCGATTTTGATAAAGTGCGGTACTGATTTGAGCAAAAATTTCGGGATCAATTTTGGCGGGCAATAACGGTTGGCTGGTTGGCGCAATCGCCACTTTGTTCAGCCATTCGGAACCGGATTTTTTATTGGCATCATAGACCAAGTTATATTCGGCCTGCTTAAAAAAGGATTCCATCGAATTGAGAATATTTGCAGGCAAAATGCCTTTTAAATATTGCTTCGCCAACATTAACACCAAGGATTGTTGCTCGTTTAAAATCGGCAAATCCAGCCCTTTGGTATTTTCTTTCCAGCGATAACTGTAAGGCTTGCTGAGAGTATTGCACTCAATATCAAACTGTTCAGACAGGCTTTTTAATTGACGTTGAATGCTACGAATATCGCGAGAAAATCCCATATCTTCCAGCTTCTGTTGGATTTCATGCGTGCTGATGTAACTACGTTTGGGAATTAAACGTAAAATTTCTAATTGAAAGTGCATTGTCTTGGATTCTTTTGCCATATTGTTTCTCAGCATTGTTATGTAAAAATCCCCAACATATTGTCGGGGATAAGAATTAAATTGCGTTATCCCAATACAACGATACGTTGCTCAGGACAGTTATTGTAGTGAGGGAAAAAACAACATTCGATGACGCAAAAGCTAAAACGTTCAAAAAATAGATTGTTTTCCCACCGCACTTTTACATCACCACCACATCAAACTGTTCCTGTGTGTAAAATGGTTCGGTTTTTACTTGGATTTGTTTGCCAATAAAGACTTCCAACTCGGCTAACAAACCGTGGGATTCTTCGTTGATTAAATAGTCGGCAACCGCGTGGGAGGCATAAACCACAAATTGTTCGCTGGCGAATAAATGGTGCACACGGATAATTTCGCGCATGATTTCGTAGCATACGGTTTCCACGGTTTTTACCCGTCCGCGGCCTTGGCAGGTTGGGCATTCGCAACACAATACATGTTCCAAACTTTCCCGCGTACGTTTACGGGTCATTTCTACCAAACCTAATTGCGTGAAGCCATTCACGTTTGTTTTCACCGGATCACGCGATAAGGCATCTTGCAAGGATTCCAACACGCGATTGCGATGTTCTTCACTTTGCATATCGATGAAATCAATGATAATCATGCCGCCGAGATTGCGCAGTTGAAGTTGTTGCGCGATGGTTTTAGTGGCTTCGATATTAGTGTTGAAAATGGTTTCTTCTAAATTACGATGCCCTACGAATGCACCTGTATTGATGTCGATCGTGGTCATGGCTTCTGTTTGCTCAATGATCAAATAGCCACCGGATTTGAGATTTACTCGTCTATCTAACGCGTGATGAATCCCCTTCTCCACACTGTACACATCAAAGAGCGGCTGATTTCCCGTGTATAAAATCAGTTTGTCGGTGAGGTTGGGGATGAACTCTTCGGTGAATTGTTTCACGTCATTGAAACAAAGTCGGGAGTCAATGTGAATTCGATCCAATTTGCCCCCGATAAAGTCGCGCAGAATGCGCTGTGTCAGCGCCAATTCGCCGTAAAGCATAGAACGAGTTGGGTATTTCGCACGACGCTCTAACACTTTTCGCCACAAGCGTTTTAAGAAATCGGCATCTTGTTGTAAATCCAGTTCAGTCGCCCCTTCGGCCGCAGTACGAATAATAAAACCGCCCAATTCATCACATAAAGGCAAAGTAAGTTCTTTCAAGCGATTACGTTCTTCCTCGCTTTCAATGCGTTGTGACACGCCCACATGGCTATTTTCCGGCATGAATACTAAATAACGGGAAGGCAAGGTAATATCCGTGGTGAGTCGCGCACCTTTCGTGCCAAGCGGATCTTTCACCACTTGCACCACAATATCCTGCCCTTCATGTACCAGTTGGGAAATGTCTTTCACCACAAATTGCTTTTGTTCACTTTCTTCCACACATTCAGTGTGCGATACAATATCTGACGCGTGTAAGAAAGCGGCTTTTTCCAGCCCGATGTCCACAAATGCCGATTGCATTCCCGGTAATACACGGGTGACGCGGCCTTTATAAATATTTCCCACAATACCTCGTTTGCCTTGGCGTTCAATATGCACTTCTTTGAGCAAACCGGTTTCCACTAAGGCAATGCGCGTTTCGCTTGGTGTCACATTGACCAATAATTCAACAGAATCCATAAAATATCTTATCCAAAATGTCGTTGTAATTGATTTTGCCGATTAGTCTAACGAAAAGGAAAATAGAATAACAGGGGCAAATAAGGTAAAATGCTCCCCTTTTTTTGAATATAAGAACTATTTTTAGGATTGATAGGATGTTTGGTTTAGATCCGACAATTGTTACATTTACTATTTATATTTTCGGCATGATTGGCATTGGTGTTGCCGCTTATTATTACACCAAAGATTTATCCGACTACATTCTTGGTGGTCGCCGCTTAGGCAGTTTCGTCACAGCAATGTCTGCCGGTGCTTCGGATATGTCCGGTTGGTTATTAATGGGATTGCCGGGCGCCGTGTATTTATCCGGTTTAGTCGAGGGCTGGATTGCCATCGGTTTGACTTTGGGAGCCTATTTAAACTGGCTCTTCGTTGCCGGACGTTTACGGGTTTACACCGAATTCAATCATAATGCCTTAACCCTGCCCGAGTATTTTCATCACCGTTTTGGCACGCGTCACAATGCGTTAAAAATCGTTTCCGCCTCTATTATTTTGGTGTTCTTCACCATTTATTGCGCCTCAGGCGTGGTAGCGGGTGCAAAATTATTCCAAAACCTCTTTTCAATTGATTATTCCACCGCACTTTGGTACGGCGCGCTCGCCACCATCGCCTACACCTTTATCGGTGGCTTTCTTGCGGTGAGTTGGACGGATACGATTCAAGCCACGCTGATGATTTTCGCCTTATTGCTTACCCCTGTTTTTGTGGTGATTTCTATCGGCGGCGTTGACGACTTACAAAGCGTCGTGCAACAAGCGGAAATGAGCGCGCAAAAAGAATTTACCGACTTATTCCATGGCACCACCATTATGGGCTTGTTAAGCCTTGCGGCATGGGGCTTAGGTTATTTCGGACAACCGCATATTCTCGCTCGCTTCATGGCGGCAGACTCTGTGCGCTCCCTCAATAAAGCGCGCAAAATCAGCATGACCTGGATGGTACTCTGTTTGGTGGGAGCCGTTGCCATCGGTTTCTTTGGTATGGCCTATTTCTATGCAAATGCAAACACCGCTTCCGCCGCTTTGGTAAACTATGAACCTGAGCAAGTTTTTATTGAATTATCCCGATTATTATTTAACCCATGGATTGCCGGTATTTTGCTTTCTGCCATTCTTGCCGCAGTAATGAGCACCTTAAGTTGCCAGTTGTTAATTTCTTCCAGTGCGATCACGGAAGACTTTTACAAAGGCTATATCCGCCCGAAAGCGTCTGAAAAAGAATTGGTTTGGTTAGGTCGCATCATGGTGTTGGTGATTGCCGCCGTTGCCATTTGGATTGCACAAGACCAAAACAGTAAGGTGTTGAAACTCGTTGAATTTGCTTGGGCGGGGTTTGGTAGCGCCTTTGGTCCGGTAGTTTTACTTTCACTCTTTTGGAAACGCATGACCTCTTCCGGTGCCATGGCGGGCATGCTCACCGGCGCAATAACCGTATTTGCTTGGAAAGAATGTTTACCGCAAGAAAGCGAATGGGCGCAAGTGTATGAAATGATTCCCGGCTTTATGTTCGCCGCCATCGCGATTATTATTGTGTCACTACTGTCCGCAAAACCGGATGCCGCGATTACCGACACCTTTGAGAAAGCTCAAAAAGCGTATCATGATGCGCTGTAACCTTAATTCACCGAGATAACGATATGATCGATTTTCGTCCTTTTTATCAACAAATTGCCACGACCCACCTTTCCCCTTGGTTGGAAACCTTGCCATTACAAATGAAACAATGGCAACAGCAAACCCATGGGGAATATGCCAAATGGGCAAAAGTCGTGGAATTTCTACCGCACTTGCCGGCTTCCCGTATTGATCTTAAAAGTGCGGTCAAATCTGAGTGCAATTCTGCGCTTTCCGATGGCGAACGTCAGCGCATTATTCACCATTTAAAACAACTCATGCCATGGCGCAAAGGGCCTTATCATTTGCTTGGCATTCATGTGGATTGCGAGTGGCGCTCCGATTTCAAATGGGATCGCGTGCTACCGCATTTAGCGCCGTTGCAAGATCGCACGATTTTAGATGTGGGTTGCGGCAGTGGCTATCATATGTGGCGCATGGTGGGCGAAGGCGCAAAAATGGTGGTGGGCATCGACCCGACAGAATTGTTCTTATGCCAATTTGAAGCGGTTCGCAAACTCTTAAATGACGATCGTCGCGCCAACTTGATTCCACTTGGCATTGAGCAAATGCAACCCCTTACCGCGTTTGATACGGTGTTTTCTATGGGGGTGCTATATCACCGCAAATCGCCCCTAGATCATCTTTCCCAACTGCGTGCGCAACTGGTTAATGGCGGTGAATTGGTGCTCGAAACCTTAGTGGTGGACGGGGATGAAAACACGGTGTTGGTACCGATGGATCGCTACGCGAAAATGAAAAATGTGTATTTCATTCCGTCCGTTGCTGCATTGATTCATTGGCTACAAAAAACCGGCTTTAAAAATGTGCGTTGTGTGGATGTCGCCGTCACCTCATTAGAGGAACAGCGGAAAACCGATTGGTTAGAAAATGAATCCTTAATTGATTTTCTCGATCCGGCAGATCACAGCAAAACCATCGAAGGCTATCCTGCCCCGAAAAGAGCGGTTATTTTAGCCAATAAATAGTCATAAATCTCATTGAGATCAAAGGTTAAAAAGAGTAAAGTAAGCAACCGTTGATTTTTATAAACTAGCTTAAAAAAGGCGGAAAATTATGGGTAAAAGTGTTGTTGTTCTCGGCGCGCAATGGGGCGATGAAGGAAAAGGAAAAATCGTTGATTTGCTCACCGACCGCGTCAAATATGTGGTTCGTTATCAGGGCGGTCATAATGCCGGTCACACCTTAATCATCAACGGTGAAAAAACCGTTCTACGTTTAATTCCATCAGGTATTTTACGCGATAACGTCACCTGTTTAATCGGTAATGGCGTTGTACTTTCCCCAGCTGCCCTCATGCAAGAAATGGGCGAATTAGAAAACCGTGGTGTGAACGTACGCGACCGTTTATTGATCTCCGAAGCCTGCCCATTAATTCTGCCTTACCACGTTGCGATGGACCACGCCCGTGAAGCGGCACTTGGCAA
Source organism: Aggregatibacter valvarum (assembly GCF_980468985.1). Taxonomy (NCBI): domain Bacteria; kingdom Pseudomonadati; phylum Pseudomonadota; class Gammaproteobacteria; order Pasteurellales; family Pasteurellaceae; genus Aggregatibacter; species Aggregatibacter valvarum. Next base: position 1,345,290 of record NZ_OZ413141.1, read on the forward strand.
AAAAGCCATCGGTACCACCGGTCGTGGTATCGGCCCGTCTTATGAAGACAAAGTCGCTCGCCGCGGTTTGCGCGTGGGCGATTTATTTAATCGTGAAGCCTTTGCCGAAAAACTCAAAAATATCCTTGATTACTACAACTTCCAATTGGTGAACTACTACAAAGTCGAACCGGTTGATTATCAAAAAACCTTAGATGACGTGTTCGCCGTTTCTGATATTATCACCGGCATGGTCGCCGACATCACCACCATTTTAGATACCGCCCGTAAAAATGGCGACAACATTTTATTTGAAGGCGCACAAGGCACCATGTTGGATATCGACCACGGTACCTATCCATATGTGACCAGCTCCAACACCACTGCCGGTGGCGTTGCTACCGGTTCCGGTTTTGGTCCACGTAATTTGGATTATGTGTTGGGTATCATCAAAGCCTATTGTACCCGCGTGGGTGGCGGCCCATTCACGACCGAATTGTTTGATGAAGTCGGTGCAGAAATTGCCCGTAAAGGGAACGAATTTGGTGCGGTCACCGGTCGTCCACGTCGTTGCGGTTGGTTCGACGCGGTCGCCATTCGTCGCGCAATTCAATTAAACTCTATTTCCGGTTTCTGCATGACGAAATTAGACGTGTTAGATGGCTTCGATGAAGTGAAAATCTGCGTGGGCTACAAAATGCCAAACGGCGACATTGTAGAATACGCACCACTTGCCGCGAAAGACTGGGAAGGTGTTGAGCCAATTTATGAAACTATGCCGGGTTGGAAAGAAAATACCTTCGGTGTCACTGATGTGAATCAATTACCGCAAACTTGCCGTAATTACATCAAACGTATCGAAGAAGTCACCGGCGTACCGGTTTCTATCCTATCAACCGGACCGGATCGTGTACAAACCATGATTTTGCAAGATCCGTTTGCTGCGTAAAAACACATAGAAAAATGACCGCACTTTTGAAGTATCAAAGTGCGGTTCTTTTTTGGAGAGTTTTTTATGAATGAGCAGGAACAAAACATCATTACTTATTTGCGTGAACACACCGATTTTTTCACTACCCACCCCGAATTGCTCGCCAAACTATCTGTGGTTCATCCGCAAAAAGGCACGCTATCTTTGGTTGAAGCACAGTTGGAACAGCAACGCCAACACATCAAAACCCTGACGGCATTCTTGGAAAAATTCCATCAACTTGCCTATCAAGAGGCAGACATTTTCTACGCACTCATGCCTTTACAAAAGAAATTGTTTCAAGCGGAAGATTTCCAACGGGGCGAAGAAAAACTGAAACAATGGGCGCAGTCCTATGAATTGGACGGTGCAAAAATATTGCTGTTTCGAGATGCGTGGCAAAAAAATGAAACCATTCCCGAACAATATTGGATTGATCGCAAGGCGTTTGAACTGATTCGCTTGGAACGTCTCGGCTTGCGCCAATTTTACTTGGGCGATTTAAGCAACAAAGAAAAACACCTGATGTTTCTGCCGGAAGAATTTCCCATTGGCTCCGTGGCAATTTGTCTGCTTGGCGCCAAAACAAGTCACAAACCGACCGCACTTTTATTATTCACCTCCCGAGATACGGCTCGATTCCATAACGGACAAGACACCACCTTCTTAAAACACATTGTAGATATTGTGGAATTGCATTTAACACGTTGGCTGTGAATCCATTTAGACTATAAAGTGCGGTGCTTTTTGGCGGCATTTTTCGTTGCGAAAAAGAATCAGACCGCCTTTTCATCTTTCCCACCAACTCTAGTAACAATCCGCACGTAAAACGTGCGGTTTTTAGGCTCCCCTATAAGGGCCTATACTTCACAAGCCCTAAAGAGGCTTGTGAAAACCGGTAATCGTGTTTATTTTCATATCACTGTTTTAGTGAATCGTAGCGTGCAACTTGTTGCACGAAATCATAAATGCCCGAAAGAGTTAAATAACGTTCCGTGCGTAATTTGGTCGTGCATCAAGATGCACGCTACGTATGAAATCGTGAATTACGCATCGAGGTTAATTATTCGTGCAACAAGTTGCACGCTACGAGGGGTTAAATAATCGTCCTATATGTTGAATTTTGGCTCCATACGCATAGCGTATGGTTTTTATAGCCAGACGTTAGCGGCTATAATAAAAAACGTGACCGCCATCACATTTCAAAAAGATATTTCCCGACGATAGATTGCTGTCTGTTTACATCATTCGCCCACCACCCTACAATAGCGCCGCCTTACTCACTTTTGAGTAAATCGTTTAAATATCAATCTGAACCTGTTGTGTTGTAACCGGTTCTTCATATAGGAACTCTCATATGTTATGGTTTTTCTTCTGTATTTTGATGCTGCTTTTAGGCTACTTTGTTTATGGCAAAATCATTGAAAAGATTTTTGTCATTAATCCTAAGCGCCAAACGCCGGCCTACCAAATCAATGACGGCGTGGACTATATGCCCATGTCTAAAACCAAAATTTGGTTAATTCAATTATTAAACATTGCCGGTACCGGTCCGATCTTCGGTCCGATTCTTGGTGCGTTATACGGACCTGTCGCTATGTTGTGGATCGTTATCGGATGTATTTTTGCCGGTGCCGTACATGACTATTTCTGCGGGATGTTAAGTATTCGTCATGGTGGTGCAACCATGCCTTACTTAGCCGGTAAATTCTTAGGGCGTCCAGTAAAAGTCTTTATCAACGTTTTAGCGCTTATTCTTCTTTTATTAGTTGGCGTGGTCTTCGTTGCAAGCCCGGCGCAATTAATGGGTACGATCACCATGGACATCATGGGCGCATCTCAAGGCGCATTGCAATTAGGTGATACCGAAGCGGTTCATAAGGCTGTTGAAGCCGGTGGTTTGAGTGTTTGGGGAATGGACAAAGCAACAGTCGTTTCTGTATGGACAGCGATTATTTTTGCTTACTATATTCTTGCAACCTTGTTACCAATTGACAAAATTATCGGTCGTATTTATCCGCTCTTTGGTGCGTTATTGCTCTTCATGTCTGTGGGTATGGTGTACGGTTTAGTGTCTGCCCATTTCAGTGCAGTAGATCCTATCGAATTCTTCCGTACCGTTGACGCAGATGGTCAAGGCTTAACTTGGGATAAATTTACACAAAACTTCCAAGTGAAAGGCGATGTGCCGATTTGGCCATTATTGTTCTTAACCATTTCGTGTGGAGCATTATCCGGTTTCCACGCAACACAAACCCCATTAATGGCGCGTTGTGCTGAAAATGAAAAAGAAGGTCGTTTCATTTTCTACGGTGCGATGATTGCTGAAGGTATTATTGCATTAGTATGGTGTATGGTTGGTCTTGCATTCTATGAGAACCCGCAAGCGTTACAAGATGCGATCAGCGCAGGCTCACCTTCTAAAGTGGTATATGACAGCTCATTACACTTCTTAGGTTTCGTTGGGGGTATCTTTGCAGTGTTAGGTGTCGTTGTACTTCCAATTACTTCTGGGGATACGGCATTCCGTGCGGCACGTTTACAATTAGCGGAAATTTTCAACATTGATCAGCGTTCATTGACAAAACGTTTGTTCATTGCCGTGCCATTGTTCGTATTAGGTTATTTTGTTTCAACCATCGACTTCAGCGTGTTATGGCGTTACTTCACTTGGGCAAACCAAATGACGGCAATGGTAATGTTATGGACGGCGGCAGCTTATTTATACCGCTATCATAAATTCCACTGGGTGGCATCTATCCCTGCATGGTTTATTACTACTGTCTGTGCAACCTATTTGTATTACAACAAAATCGGTTTCGGTTTAGACTATCAATTGTCCGTTTACCTCGGCTTTGCGACAACGATTGTTTGTGTCGTGTTGTTCTTCGCATTGGTTAAACGCTCCGGCGAAGCGGATCCGGAAGCCTTAGTTAATACATAGGCGGAAGCCAAATAACCGATAAAAAATAGCACCATTTTAGGTGCTATTTTTATTTAACGGGAAAGATTAACAGATTAACGCGATAAAAATAACGCTGCCGCGCCACGCACACCACCGGAATCACCATATTTGGCTTTTTTGATCATAGGCACTTTTGCGCTGCGCATTAAATGTGGCGGTAATGATTTTGGCAACGCCTCATATAAATAATCGAAATTGGATAATCCCCCACCAAGAACGATAAGATGTGGATCGAAAGCCGTAATAATGTTGCCGATAGAAATCGCCGCAAGCTCAATAAAAATACCGACAAAATCCACCGCACTTTTATCACCGGCATAGAAACGTTGAATGATTTCTTTTGCCGCTAACGCTTCGCCTTTCAAATCACGGTATAGCATTTCAAAACCACGGCCGGATAAATAGGTATCCAAACAAGCTTTGTTGCCACAACCGCAATCATAAATCGGTGCCTTATCCCAACCGAGCAGTTTTAATGCGTGGTAGTTCAGTTGTAAATGCCCTAATTCGCCTGCCATACCGGTTTGACCTGAGTAAACTTTTCCGTTAATCACAAAACCGCCACCAAATCCGGTTCCCAAGATTAGGCCTAACACAGAAGGATACTGCGCATTTTCTGCATCCCATGCTTCCGATAAGGCAAAGCAGTTTGCATCATTTTCAGCCCGCACTTCACGATCCAACAACGCCGATAAATCACGCAAAATCGGCTTATTGTCCGCCACGCGAATATTGGTAATTTCCGCAATACCGGTGGATTGATTGACAAACCCCGGAATGCCTAATCCCACAGACCCTTTGCAACCAAATTTTTCATCGGCTTTTTTTACTAAATGGACAATGGTATTTAACCAATCTTCATAACAGTTTTTCGGTGTTTCCACACGCTCGGAATATTGTTTTTCCAACTGAGAATTGAACACCGCCAATTCAATTTTGGTTCCGCCGATATCTAATCCGTACAGCATTTGATTCTCCTTTTAAAAATACCTAAAAAAACAACCGCACTTTTGGCTAAAAATTAGTGATCCACCGGCTTAAAATAATTTTTCTTAGCCAAAAATTGAAAAATCCCTAAATGAATGAGCCAAGCAATCATAATAGAAATCAACAAATCAATCGGGTAATGCATACCGAAACGTAAACGGCTGATGAGCATAAAAATCGCCCAAAGGCTCATAAAACCGACCAATACTTTTGCACGGCGGCTTTTGTTACCGATTAATTGCATAAAGCCCACCGCCAACATGAGCCAGCTGGCAGCAAAAATAGTATGACCGGAAGGAAAAGAATACCCAACTTCTGCAGCATAATGCCCCTTGATCCATTCCGGCACATTACGTTGTGTTTGATAGAATTGGTCAACAATTTGCGCTCGTGCTTGACGATCTTGTGCATAAAACGCATCGGCACTGCTGCCGGTTTGTTCGGTGACATACGTCACGAAAGGACGCGGTTCGGAAAAGGCATTTTTTAAGCCGGATTTCACACCTTGGGTAATAACCATGGAAAAAGCCATAACAGCAACAGCTAAAATCCATTGTTTACGATTGAAAAATAATGGTAAAAATAGCAACGCAAAGACGCCGCAAGTAATGATGGCGTAAGGCACACTGCCACTTTCCGTTAACCAATATAAAGGATGTTCGTAGCTCTCGAAGACGATATTGCCATTCCACTGCCAAGCGGACAGCCAGACAAAAAGAGGGACAAGGCAAAGCAATAATGTATATAATGACAATCTTTTTAACATATTTATAACCATAAATGATAATCGGACTGCCATTTTATCATCAGAACTCACTAAAAGAAAAAGAATCAGGACAAAAGGACAAGTTATGGCAAAAATTGAACTGGTCGCCCAAGCCAATTTACCGACAGAATTCGGTTTATTTAAAATCGTGGGCTTTGAATTTCCGGACACTAAAAAAGAACACGTTGCTCTCGTTTTAGGCGATATTCGCAACAGTGATGAGCCTGTATTGGCACGCATTCATTCCGAATGTTTAACCGGCGATGCATTGCACAGTTTGAAATGCGATTGCGGTTTCCAACTGGCTGCCGCGTTGCGTCAAATTAATCAAGAAGGACGCGGCGTATTAATTTATCATCGTGAAGAAGGACGAGGCATTGGGCTAATTAACAAAATCCGCGCGTATTCCCTGCAAGATCAAGGCATGGACACCATTGAAGCCAATCTTGCTTTGGGCTTCGCCGCCGATGAACGGAATTTCAGTGTGTGTGCCGATATTTTTGATTTGCTTGGCGTAAAAAAAATTCGCTTGCTGACCAATAATCCGGAAAAAATTGACACCATGAAACAAGCCGGTATTAATGTGATGGAACGCGTACCGCTAAACGTAGGTGAAAATCGCTACAACACGGCATATCTGGACACCAAAGCCAAAAAAATGGGGCATTTTATTGTGCATAATGGCGAACAACATTTAATGGAATGCCCCTATTGCCAAGAAGAAGTGCCACAAAAATAACAGAAAAAACGACCGCACTTCTCTGATAGAGCAGATAGAAAATAGCTCGTTTCTCCCGAGCTATTTTTTTGATATAAGACAATGCGCATTTATTTTATGCATTGATTAACTTGTTCTAAAAAATCCATGAAAAAGCTTTGTATTCCCACAATAACTCACGTTTCCTAACGCGAGTCCAGAACATCAATTTCATTTGATTCAGATTTTCACTATTTTCATTAATGAATTTAGGTTATTTATTTTGGGTTAAAAGCACGCGTCAGAAGACGCGCGCTATCTGAGGATTTATTAAAGGTAGAACAACGCATCGGCATGAAACTCACCGAAAGCTACGCCATGTGGCCGGCAGCTTCCGTCTGCGGTTGGTACTTCACCCACCCTGCAAGCAACTATTTCACACTTGGTCGCATTGATGAAGACCAAGCTCAAGATTATGCCAAACGTAAAGGTTGGGATGAAAGAGAGATGATGAAATGGCTTGGAATTGCGATGAAATAGGTATAGTATTCAACGATAAATTACAATAATTCTAACAGGAGCCTAAATATGGAAATTGATACCACAATAATATCAACCTTTATTTCAATTTTTGTTTCAATTTTTGTTTCAGTTGTATCTACCATTGCTTTTAATTTTTTTCAAAGAAAAAAAGAAATGAAAGATTCTCTAGATAAAGAGTTAAGTGAGTTATTAAAACTAGCCTTGGAATATCCTTATCTTGAGAACCCTCATTTTACTAACTGCTGGACAAGTACATATGATCATAATGATGAAAAAGCATTAAGGTATGAAGTCTATGGAACATTGGTATTTAATTATCTAGAAAAATTTTCAGGATTTTATAAACATAATATTCAGAAAATGGAAAAGCATTTAGCTGTTAAAGATTGGGTCAGATTACATTCTAAATACTGGAGAGATCCAACCATCCCAAATGAAAACATAGATACTTATGATTCTAAATTTGTTGAATTAGTTGAAACACATCTAAGAGGATATAACCATGAAGCGTAAAGCTCTTTTAATCGGAAACTCAAATGGGTTATTTGGCGTACAGAAAGATTTATTAGATTTCCAAAAATTTCTATTATCAAATCAGGGCGGTGCTTGGTATAGAAGTGAGATTATTATCATTGAAAAATCTGATCTAAAAACAGTTAGAGATGCAATAAATGGAATAAAAAAAGAGTCTCCTGATTATGTAATTACATTATTTAGTGGGCATGGAGGATATAATCGTGAAACGATTCTTGAATTGTCTGATGGAAAGCTAATTAATGAGTCAGAGCTATTTGGTTTAGCTCCTAAGCAACTTAGTATCTTTGATTGCTGTAGAGTTTCTAATACTGTAGCTCTTTCAGCTAATTTTTCTATGGATAGCTACGATTTATCCGAATCCTCAAAAGAATCTGCTAGAAAAATATATGAGGGAAGAATTCAACAAGCTATTAATCAACAAGCTTATTTATATTCTTGTGCTATAAACGAATCTGCATATGATACATCTCAGGGTGGAATATATCTTCAAAATTTATTGAGTTCAGCTAGAAATTTTGACCAATATATAGAAGAAAATAAAGTTAGTACTTGCCACCAAAAAGCTAAGTATATAGTTGAAAGATCTAACATTACGTCAGGTAAACAACATCCAGAAGCTATATTACCAAGATGCTTATCCTCTCAAGAATTAATTTTATCGATTAACTATTAATTTAAATAAAAATGACGATGGCACACGCTTCCCCGCGTGTGCCTAATTTTACGAAAAAATGCCTCAAAAACTGACCGCACTTTATTTACTTTCTAGGACACGCGTTAGGAAATACGCGCCGGCATGAGCGTTAGTCATTAAAAGTGCGGTCAAAATTTTCAGCGTTTTGATATTTTCTGGGATATTAGTTAATTATTAGGGTGTAACTCAATTCTATCAAATCTCCCCTACCCCTCTTTGCTAAAGAGGGGATTTGGAGCATGAATTTATATTTTTTCGATTTAATAAAATCTTTTGAGAGTTAACTTTCTGAATATGTTGATGATATTAAAAAAAGCTAATGTTTAAACCCCCCCCTCTTTAGCAAAGAGGGGTAGGGGAGATTTGGCAGAATAAAATTACACCCTCATAACTAAATATTTTGAATGCAAAATTATATTTTACCCCCCACGATGGCGAAAGCGTCCTCACTTGCGCCTATCAACTAAAAATGCAGTCAAAAAATCCAAAGATTTTTGAATATTGGTTCTGCCAACGGCTTATAGATAAAATTCACAATGTTTTTATTAAACAGCACCAGCGTGGACGCTGGTTATTAGCACAATCTGTTACGCACGCTTCCCAGCGTGTGCCTCATTGCACAAAAACACCTCAAAAACTCACCGCACTTTATTTACTTTCTTTAGCACGCGTTAGGAAACGCGCGGCAGCATAAATGTTCATGACTAAAAAAATGCGGTCATTTCCTCAAACGTTTTTCATTTCAAAAAACACTTGGGAAAATGACCGCACTTTAATCAACAAATCAATGCTACTTCACCACAATAAATTCAGGTGTAGCTTGTCGTTCAATGAGTCTACCGACTGGATATAGCTCAACACCGGCGTTTTGTGCAACGGCAAAAACCTCTTTTTCCGCTTCCGGTTTAACGGCAATGAGCAAGCCGCCGGAGGTTTGCGGATCGCATAATACGGCTTTTTGTAAATCCGTTATTGGGGCGATTTTGTGTCCGTAGCTGTCGAAATTGCGATTTGTTCCGCCCGGAATGCAGCCTTGCGCGATGTAATCATCTACGCCGTCTAGGGTTTTAATGTTGGCGAAATCCACTTCGGCGTTAAGGTTGGAGCCTTCGCAGATTTCGGCTAAATGCCCTAACAAGCCGAAACCGGTAACATCCGTCATGGCGGTGACGCCGTCAATGTTTGAAAGCTGACTGCCTAGCAAATTCATTTGGCACATCCACTTGGTCGCCAAGCCTTTATGTTCTGGTTTTAATTTGCCTTGCTTTTCCGCGGTGGTTAATACGCCGATGCCCAGTGGCTTGGTTAAATATAAGTGGCAGCCCGCTTGTGCCGTGGCGTTTCGTTTCACTTTTTCAGTGTCGATAATGCCGGTCACCGCCAAACCGAAAATCGGTTCCGGTGAGTCAATGGAGTGTCCACCGGCAAGGGCAATACCTGCTTCCTGACAAGCAAAACGGCCGCCGTCAATAATGCGTTGTGCCACGCTTGCAGGCAATTTGTTAATCGGGAAGCCAAACACCGCAATCGCCATAATCGGTTTACCGCCCATAGCGAAAATGTCGCTCACGGCGTTGGTTGCCGCAATGCGCCCAAAATCAAAGGGATCGTCCACAATCGGCATGAAAAAGTCTGTGGTACTGATAATCGACGTACCATTGCCTAAATCATACACCGCCGCGTCATCCTTGGTGTCATTGCCGACAAGGAGATTCGGGTCAATAAACGGTGCCATTTCGGTATGCAAAATTTCCTCTAAAACCTTAGGCGATATTTTGCAGCCTCAACCGGCGCCGTGGCTATATTGCGTCAGCCGAATGTCGTTTGTTATGACGCATTCCTTCTGTTCCGCGTGCAAAGCCTGCTCTGTCATGCTTACTTCCTTTTTGTTAAACGAATGGCGTAATTATAGCGTGATTGGGTTTAGAATTCATTAATGGAAATGCCTTTTTCAAGACAAAAAGCAGGTGATATCGACAGTGTCAAGAGGTATAAATGAATGTGAAGATGAGAGAAAAAGGGTGGTGAACTAAGCAGAATTGGTCTTAACAGCAAGCGGTTCGCTGCGTCGCGTCCTTGCGGGTTTCTACCTAGTCCACCATTGATGGATGATGGTTTGTAGTTTGCGACATACTGATACTAAAAGTGTTCTATACCTTCAGCCCGCTTATTTCAGGAGACCAATCCTGACTTTCAAACATCTTATCTTGAAAGTGGTTACATAATAAAATCGTTTTAGCAGATTGTCAATTAGCGCATAACCTGATATTTCACGCATTTTTTTCATTTTTCGTTTCACGCGCAAAGGCAATAAATACTTTCATTACATAGCCTTAGCTGGTGTTACCAGATGAAATGGTATGACTTTTATGAAAAAAACGCATAGAATAGCGCGTCCAATTGCACCACTACCAAAATCTTGTTAAAGTGCGGTGCAAAATTTTCACAAAATTAGGAATCACACATGAGTCAAGAATACTTAGATTTTGAATTACCCATTGCCGAACTTGAAGCGAAAATCGAATCTTTACGTGCAATGACAACACAGGATAATGAAATTAATCTTGATGATGAAATTGCCCGTTTGCAGAAAAAAAGCATCGAATTAACCGAAAAAACCTTTGCAAATTTAGATGCGTGGCAAGTGTCAAAAATGTCTCGTCATCCGAATCGTCCTTATACTCTTGACTACATCGAACATATTTTCACCGAATTTGAAGAACTTGCCGGCGATCGTGCTTTTGCTGATGACAAAGCCATTGTTGGCGGATTAGCACGTTTAGACGGCAGACCGGTGATGGTAATTGGCCATCAAAAAGGGCGTACCGTGAAAGATAAAGTAAAACGCAACTTTGGTATGCCGGCACCGGAAGGCTACCGCAAAGCTTTACGCCTCATGCAAATGGCAGAGCGTTTCAAATTGCCTATCATCACCTTCATTGACACTCCGGGCGCTTATCCGGGCGTAGGCGCAGAGGAACGCGGTCAGTCAGAAGCTATCGCTCGCAATTTACGTGAAATGTCCACCCTAAAAGTACCGGTGATTTGTACTGTGATCGGCGAAGGCGGTTCCGGCGGTGCGTTAGCGATCGGCGTAGGCGATAAAGTCAACATGTTGCAATACTCCACCTACTCCGTGATTTCGCCGGAAGGCTGCGCTTCTATTTTGTGGAAAAGCGCCGACAAAGCTTCCACCGCGGCGGAAGTCATGGGATTAACTGCCAGCCGTTTAAAAGAACTCGGCTTAATTGATAATATCGTACCGGAACCGTTGGGTGGGGCGCACCGCAATTACGATGAAATGGCGCAAAACTTGAAAAAACGCCTGCTCGCCGATTTAGACGACCTTGACGTCTTTGACACAGAAAAGCTGCTAGAACGCCGTTATCAACGTCTAATGAGTTACGGCTACGTATAAAAAAAGCTTCATTTAAATCCCTCCCGAAGACGGGAGGGAATGTCCTCTACCCGTGCCATTCGCCTATGCTCCTCGACTGTTTTTCACAGCAATTACAACGGCTTGCTCCAAACCAAACTCACTTTCTTATCGGGTTTAGCGGTGGTTTGGATTCCACCGCGCTGCTCGCTTTATTTGCAAAACTTCGTGAAAAACAACCGCACTTTCAGCTGCGCGCCATTCATATTCATCATGGATTAAGCACCCATGCCGATGCTTGGTCAGCACATTGCCAACAAATTTGCCGCCAATTTCGTATTCCGTTGCAAATTCAACACGTGAACGTCAGCACAGAAAAGGGCATTGAGGCAGGAGCCCGCCAAGCCCGTTATGAAGCCATTGCACAGCAGATTTTACCGACTGAATGGCTCGCCACGGCACATCATCAGCAAGACCAAACGGAAACATTTTTCCTTGCCCTAAAACGCGGCAGTGGCGTGCAAGGCTTAAGCGCTATGCCGTCGAAAAGCAATGTTTACGGCGTACCTATTTTTCGCCCCTTATTGAATTTTAGCCGCCAACAATTACTGGCGTTTGTACAACAACAAGGGCTAAGTTGGGTTGAGGACGAAAGCAATGAGGACAATCAATACGATCGCAATTTTCTGCGTAATGCCGTGTTGCCTGAATTACGCCAACGCTGGGCGCATTTTGATTCTGCCGTACAACGTTCCGCGCAACATTGTTATGAACAACAACAACTGCTTAATGAGCTGTTAGCGGAAGAATATCAAAAAAACATCGTGAAAAATGACCGCACTTTTAACCTGCAAAATTTCGCCGACTATTCGCCGGTGAAACAACGCGCCTTGTTACGCTTATGGTTGCAAGATTGGGGCGTTACCCTCCCCTCTCTCGTGCAATTAGAGCAAATCATATCGGATGTTATTTTCGCGAAAGTCGATGCGCAACCGCAATTTCGCCTAGACGATAACATTGTCCGCCGCTATCAACACCGTTTATTTCTCACGCCGAGATTTAACGATATTTCACAGGAATATATTGAGGCAACATTTGAACACCCTATTTCCTTGCCGGATCATTTAGGCACGTTGTTACTGAAAAAAACAAGCGAAAAAATGACCGCACTTTGGCAAGACGAAAATGGGAAAACACATCAAGAAGCATTAAATTTACCCTTAGAGGGAACGAAAGTTTGGATTCGATTTCGTTATTCGGGCAAGGTGAAATTAACACCAAACGGCATAAATAAAGACATTAAAAAAGTGTGGCAACAGTTGAACGTCGCCCCTTGGCAACGCCAACGCATTCCGCTGATCTTCTACGATGATAAGCTACAAAGTGCGGTCGGTTTTTTCACTGTTTTTCAAGATTAAGGCAAACAAAAAGGCGCATTCTCATGCGCCTTCGTTATCTTTATCGTTGTCTTTATCGAGTGAATTAAATCGCCCAACCGCAAGCGTAGAACGCCACTAAAACAACAGCAATCACAACGGTGCCGATATTTAAGCGTTTAAAGTCGCCACTCACCACACGGCCAATCACCAATGCAGCAAAGCCCAACATAATACCGGTCACAATGTTTGCCGTTAACACGATAAACACTGCGCAAATCAAGCCGCTCATGGCGCCAACGAAATCATCAAAATCTAATTTGCTGACGTTGCTTAACATCAATAATCCCACGTACATTAACGCCGGTGCTGTCGCATAGTTCGGCACCAAGAAGGCTAATGGTTGGAAGAACAACATTAATAGGAACAATACGCCAACAACGATAGCGGTGATACCGGTTTTACCGCCGGCAGCAGTCCCTGCTGCGGATTCGATATACACGGCTGCCGGTGCCGTGCCGAAAATACCGGAGAATAAACTACTCACGGAGTCCGACGTTAAGGCTTTACCGCCGTTAATGATTTGACCGTCTTTGTCCAATAAATCCGCTTGCCCTGCCACGGCACGGATAGTGCCTGTAGCATCAAATACCGCGGTCATCACTAAAGCAAACACCACCGGTAAAATCGCCGGTTGCAATGCGCCCATGATGTCTAATTGCAAGAATAAAGACTCTTCACCGAAGCTTGGCATTTTGAAGACTTGACCGTTAAAGGTGACATTGGGATCGAAAATTAAGCCTACAATGGTAATGGCGATAATCACCCATAAAATGCCGCCTTTCACTTGCATTTTTTCTAAGCCGATAATTAACGCCAAACCAATTAATGACATCATCACCGGAAACGCGGTGAACTCGCCCAATTTTACCGGCAAACCGGCTTGGTTACTCACCACAAGCCCTACTCCGTTTGCGGCGATTAAAAGCAGGAATAAACCGATACCAATCCCCGCACCGTGTGCGATACCCACCGGTAAATTACGCAAAATCCACGCGCGAATGCCTGTGGCAGAAATAAGGGTGAAGAAAACCCCCATTAAAAAGACCGCACCTAAGGCGACCGGAATACTCACTTTTTGTCCGATAACCAAGCTAAATGCCGTAAATGCCGTTAAAGAAATAGCACAGCCGATTGCCATGGGTGCATTCGCCCAAAAGCCAATTAAAATCGAGCCTAAACCAGCCACTAAACAGGTGGCAATAAACACCGATTCTGCCGGAAAACCCGCCGCACTTAACATATTCGGCACCACGATAACGGAATACACCATCGCGAGGAAAGTGGTTAAACCGGCCACAATTTCTTTGCGTACGGTGGAACCGCGTTTAGTCAACTCAAAGCGTTTTTCTAAAGCGGAAGATGGAGAAGATGACATGACATTACCTTTTAATTTGTCGTTGAAAAAAGAGGGCGGGTATTTTACCGCAACGCCCACAGAAGTAAACGTTTGCGCAATAAATAAAAAAATTAGCTGATAATGAGAATCGTAGAGTGCAACTTGTTGCACGAAATCACAAACACCCCGAAAGGGTTAAATAAGGTTCCGTGCGTGGTTCGGTCGCGCATCAAGATGCACGCTACGTACGAAATCGTGAATTACGCATCGAGGTTTAATCATTCGTGCAACAAGTTGCACGCTACGTATGAAATCGTGAATTACACATCGAGGTTAATCATTCGTGCAACAAGTTGCACACTACGCACGAAATCGTGAATTACACATCGAGGTTAATCATTCGTGCAACAAGATGCACGCTACGCATGAAATCGCGAATGCCCGAAAGAGTAAATAACGTTCCGTGCTTGGTTCGGTCGTGCATCAAGATGCACGCTACGCACGAAATCGTGAATTACGCATCGAGGTTAATCCTTCGTGCAACAAGTTGCACGCTACGCACTAATAATTAACTGATAAAACGATCAGTTTCGACCGCAGGAAGCGTTTGTGATGCGACTTCTTTCGGATTTGCGCCAAAACGGTTTGTTCCCGGTTGGCTGTCTAAACAAATGAACACAAACAACACAATAACACCGATAAGAGGAATTAATGAAATTAAAATCCACCATCCGCTTCGATCCGTATCATGTAAACGGCGAACGACAACTGCGATACTCGGGATCAGAATCAGCAATGAATACAGCCCACTAAAAAGCCCGGCTTCATATTCCATGCTATACGTTCCTAGCAAGATATCCAACAGCGTCAATACAATGCTGATTAGTGCACTGATTAAAAAGAACATCCAATACTCTTTTCGTCTTGCTCGTCCTGAAAACGTGGCGTAGTTTTTAAGTACATGCAAATACCAATTCATAGTTTCCTCCCAAGAATAAATAAGCGGTTAATCCGTCTCATGTTTTGATTTCAAAACAGTGTTATACTAGCACACAATTTCTATGAGTTATATTCGCAATAAGGGGAAATTAAAATGTCCATTTTAGTCACCGGCGGTGCCGGTTATATCGGTTCACATACTGTCGTCGAATTATTAAATGCCGGCAAAGAGGTCGTGGTATTAGACAATCTTTGTAACGCCTCACCAAAATCCTTAGATCGCGTAAAACAAATTACCGGCAAAAGCGTGAAATTTTATGAAGGCGATGTATTAGATCGCGCCTTGTTACAAAAAATCTTTGCCGAAAATCCGATTCATTCCGTCATTCATTTTGCCGGTTTAAAAGCCGTCGGCGAAAGCGTACAAAAACCTGCTGAATACTATATGAACAACGTCACCGGCTCATTGGTTTTGTTACAAGAAATGAAAAAAGCCAGCGTGTGGAATTTCGTCTTCAGTTCTTCCGCCACCGTTTACGGTGATCCTGAAATCATTCCGATTACCGAAAACTGCAAAGTGGGCGGCACGACTAACCCGTACGGCACCTCTAAGTTTATGGTGGAACAAATCCTACGTGATATTGCCAAAGCAGAGCCGAAATTCAGTATGACCATTTTGCGCTATTTCAATCCGGTGGGCGCCCATGAAAGCGGTTTGATCGGCGAAGATCCGAATGGTATTCCAAACAACTTATTGCCTTATATCAGCCAAGTGGCTATCGGCAAATTGCCTCAACTTTCCGTATTCGGTAGCGACTACGACACTCATGATGGCACCGGTGTACGCGATTATATTCATGTGGTGGATTTGGCGATTGGTCACTTAAAAGCGCTGGATCGCCATCAAGACGATGCCGGCTTGCACATTTATAATTTAGGCACCGGTGTGGGCTATTCCGTATTAGATATGGTGAAAGCGTTTGAACAAGCTAATGACATTCAAATACCTTATAAATTAGTGGATCGTCGTCTGGGCGACATTGCCACTTGCTATTCTGATCCGAGCCTTGCTGCCAAAGAATTAGGCTGGAAAGCAGAACGTGGCTTGGCTCAAATGATGAAAGACACGTGGAATTGGCAAAAAAATAACCCGAAAGGCTATCGGGATTAAGTCTCATGCACGAACTCTCTTTGTGTCAAAACATCATTGAAATTGTTGAGCAGCAATGCAAACAACACAATGTCAATAAAGTCACCGACCTCTGGCTGGAAGTCGGTGCCCTTTCTTGCATTGAGCCGAGTGCATTGGAATTTGGCTTTGAAATGGTAGCGCAAGGCACACCGGCGGAAAATTGTAAGCTTCATTTAATTTCCATTCCCGCCAAAGCTTGGTGTTGGGATTGCAAACAACTGATCGAAATTCAAGCCAATAACAGCACGTGCCCACATTGCAGCAGCACGCATTTACAACGCCAAAGCGGCGATGAACTCCGCATTAAAGAAATTGCCGTCGAATAAAATTGCCCTGAAATCATAATGACAGAACAACCGATTAAGCCTTCTCTCGCCACCCAAATTTTCAGCCGCAATATGCTGATTTGTGTCTTTACCGGCTTCAGCTCCGGTTTGCCACTTTTCGTGCTGTTGCAGATGTTGCCGATTTGGTTGTCGGACAATGGCATTAGCGTGCAAACCATCGGAGCTTTTACCTTAGTCACCCTACCCTACACGCTCAAATTTTTGTGGGCGCCTTTACTGGATCGCTATTTTCCTCGATTTCTCGGTCGCCGTCGCAGTTGGCTCGCCATTTCCCAACTCTTGCTTCTGCTGAGTCTTTACTTGATCGGTTTATACGATCCGAAAGAACAAATGCAGATTGTCATTTTTCTGGCCACGTTCATCGCCTTTATGTCCGCTACTCAAGACATTGTGTTAGATGCCTATCGACGGGAAATTTTGCGCGATAACGAATTGGGTTTGGGCAATACCATTCACATTAATGCTTATCGCATTGCCGGTTTAATTCCGGGCGGACTGTCATTGTATCTCGCCACGTTCCTGCCATGGAAAACGGTGTTTTTATTGACCGCACTTTTCATGCTGTGTGGGCTGTTTATGACCTTCTTTTTAAGTCGCGAGCCACAAATTCAAATTCATCAAAGCAAGCAGCCGTTCTATCAGGCTTTTACCATTCCGCTACAAGAATTTTTCCAGCGTAAAGGCATTTATGCAGGCATTGGCTTTATTGCCTTTCTGTTCCTATATAAATTCGGTGATGCCCTTGCCACCACGTTGCAAAGTAAATTCATCGTGGACATGGGCTTTAGCAAAACCGACATTGCCTTAGTGGTAAAAAGCACGGCGTTGTGGTCGAGCATTATTGCCGGCATGGCAGGCGGCATAGTGATGTTGCGTCTCGGCATTAACCGTGCCCTTTGGGTCTTTGGTTTTATTCAACTGATTACTATCGGTGGCTTTATTTGGCTTGCCGGATTTGATTATTTCCACGTTGTCGATAACGCAGCTCGCTTAAAACTAGGCATTGTGATTTGTGGCGAATATATTGGCGTGGGGCTTGGCACCGCAGCGTTTGTAGCCTTTATGGCACGGGAAACCAACCCGCTTTACACCGCCACTCAACTGGCGTTGTTTACCAGCCTTGCTGCCTTGCCGAGCAAAGGGCTCGGTGCGCTTTCCGGCGAAATCGTTGCCGCAGTGGGCTACTATCATTTCTTTTGGATTTGCTTATTTTTAGCCATCCCGGGCATGCTCTGTTTATGCTGGGTTGCACCCTGGAACGAAAAAGTCACCGCACCGAACGCAAGCAATTGACATTTTTAGGGAATTAAGCAACCATACGCCACCATTAATAAAACATTTTCAACACCGACCGCACTTTCTTCCCGAAATAGGAAAAGTGCGGTGGTTTTTTCAGTTATTTTTCATTTAAAAAAGAGGACAACATGAAAATTATTCTATTAGGCGCACCGGGCGCAGGAAAAGGTACACAAGCACAATTCATCATGAATAAATTTGCCATCCCGCAAATTTCCACGGGCGACATGTTACGCTCTGCGATCAAAGCCGGCACCGAATTAGGCAAACAAGCCAAAACCTTAATGGACGCAGGTCAATTAGTGCCGGATGATTTAATCATTTCCTTAGTGAAAGAACGCGTAGCACAACCTGACTGCGCCAAAGGTTTCTTACTTGACGGTTTCCCACGTACCATTCCACAAGCTGACGCCTTGAAATCTGCCGGTATCGCCATTGATTATGTGTTGGAATTTGATGTGCCGGATGAAGTGATCGTAGAACGTATGAGCGGTCGTCGTGTGCACCAACCTTCCGGTCGTTCTTACCACATCGTTTACAACCCACCGAAAGTGGAAGGCAAAGATGATGTGACCGGCGAAGATTTGATTATCCGTGCCGATGACAAACCGGAAACTGTGTTAGACCGCTTGAAAGTGTATCACAACACCACCAAACCATTAGTGGATTACTACCAAGCAGAAGCCAAAGCAGGTAACACGCAATATTTCCGCTTAGACGGCACTCAAAAAGTAGAAGATGTCAGCAAAGCATTAGATAAAATCTTAGGGTAATTGCCAATAATAAGAAAAATTTGGCAGAATCTAATTGTTGATAAAAACCGCACTTTGATTACACCGATCAAAGTGCGGTTGTTTTTTTAGGTGATTTTAACCCACCACAAATGGCAGATAGCCGGCGCGGATGGCGAATGGGATGGAGGTAATGATGACGCCAAGGACTAAAACAATGAGTAGCGTGGCTTTGCCGCCCCAGACTTTATATGGCAAATTTGGGTGAATGCGGCGTGCTTTCCATACCAGCGAAACCGGAAGAACCACGGCGTAGAACGCAAACATTTGACCTGCGTAGCCTAACGCTAAAATGAAACCTTGTGGGTAGAATAAGGCGAAGACGATTGGTGGGATGAACGTCATTAAACCTAAGGAAAAACGTCCTGCATTGATGTTAAAAGAACGTTTTAATAGGTCTTCAATACATTCTAGTAAGCCAAGTCCCACGCCCAAGAATGAGGTGATTAACGCCAAGGTGGAGAAGATCTTCACAGCGTTTGCCATCATACTGCTTTGGGTAATGGTTAAGGTGGCGGTGACTAAGCCGTTCAACGTGGCATCTTGTTGCAAGATTTGCAGAAATTCGTTTTGTGTGAGCAAGCCGTGGGTGGAGAGTTGCCATAAAATGTAGGCGAACAAGGTGATACCGGAACCCACTAAAATGGAAATGCGCAAGGCTTTGACGTTACCGCCGAGGTATTTGTTTAAGCTTGGAATAGAACCATGGAAACCAAACGCGGTGAAAAATACCGGGCTGGCGGAAATGATCAGCGCATTATCAATGGGCATTGCCATCAAGTTGTCGAGTTTAATTTCCGGCAACATCAAACTTAACACCATCACGAACGTGGCAATCATCACAAAGAACAACACGCGGTTAATTTTATCTACGCTGTGCGTACCGATAATGATAAACGCGCCGAAGAAAAGGGTAAAAATCAATACGGCGACTTTGCCGGTCGTGTCACGATCAACGATGGTTGGCAGTGTATCGGTCAACAAAGAACCGCCACCACTGATGTAGGCGGCAATGAGCGCGTATAAAAAGACAATTAATACAGCGGTGGAAATAATTCGTCCCGGACGACCGAAATATTGCTCTGCCAGCGTGCCGATGCCGGCGTCACTTGGTGCGGTTTGGTAAAGCTCAACGAACAGCAACGCACTGAAGGTTAACAGCGTCCAAAGCCCAAGTAGAAGAAATAAGGTAGCGCCAAAGCCAATGCCGGCGGAGGTTAACGGCATGGCTAACATGCCTGCGCCAATCATGGTACCTGCCACGAGCAGCGTACTTCCTACTGTTTTATTCATAGATATTCCTTGTTGTGTATTTAAAAATTTACAATGATTGTATTGCAAATTTTACACTCTGTAAAATAAAGAATGTGATTTAAATCACAAAATTATCATTTTGTCTAAAATTGAGCGGAGAAATTGCGTATATTGGTTTCACAATTCGTTGTTTTTAAGGTGCATTATGTCATTGCCTCACTATTTTCAAGACCTTTCCATACTCCACATTAATACTACGCCGCACCATGCCTATTTTATTCCTCATGCGACACATAAAAGTGCGGTAGAAAATCCCAGAGAATATTCAGATTATTTCATTCCTTTAAACGGAAATTGGCAGTTTCAGTATTTTTCAAGCTATTGGGATCTGCCGGAAAACTTCCTTCAACTCACTCCAAATAGTCAGCTTCCCGTGCCGTCAAATTGGCAAAATCACGGATACGATCAACATCAATACACCAATGTCAATTATCCTTTTCCCTTTGATCCGCCTTATGTTCCGCAACAAAACCCATGCGGTTGGTATCAACGCCGATTGAACTTGACACTCAAAGCCAATAAGCGTTATTTGCTGAATTTTGAAGGCGTGGACAGTTGCTTGTTTTTATATCTCAACGAACAATTTGTGGGTTATAGCCAAATCAGTCATTGCACCTCAGAATTTGATGTAACGAATTATTTACAGTCTGGCAAAAATAACATCACGGTTATCGTGCTGAAATGGTGTGATGGCAGTTATTTAGAAGATCAAGATAAATTCCGAATGTCAGGCATTTTCCGTGATGTTTATGTGTTGGAACGGGAAGCCCATTATTTACAGGATTTCTTTATAAAAACGGCATTAAACGATGATTTCACGGCAGCGAATATCACGGTGAAGTGTATTTTCTCTGATCATCATGGGCAAGACATTCATTGGCAACTCTTTGATCCCAAACAGCGTTTAGTGGCGGAAAAGTGCGGTCAAGATTTCGAATGTTTTCTTGTTCAGCCGATCTTATGGAATGCCGAACAACCAAATCTTTACACGCTAGTTTTTCGTTATGGTTCAGAAGTGATTTGTCAGCGTATCGGCTTGCGTAAAATTGAGGTAAAAAATGGCGTGTTATTGTTCAATGGGCAAGCGATTAAATTTAAAGGGGTCAATCGACATGACAGCGACCCACGCACCGGTTATGTAATTCATCGTGAGCAGGCATTGCAGGATTTACGCCTAATGAAACAGCATAATTTCAATGCCATCCGCACAGCACATTATCCCAATGCGCCTTGGTTTACCGAACTCTGCGACCAATACGGTTTTTATGTCATTGCCGAAAGCGATATTGAATCTCATGGCACCAATGCCGTGTATGTGCCGACACCGGAAAGCAGCATTTTACTTGGCGTGAAAACAGACATCGATCAGGATGCCATTCGACAACAAACGATTGACAATTATTGTTACACGGCTCGCGCGCCTGAATTTAAAAATGCGATTTTAGACCGCACTCATGCCAATGTGGAGCGGGATAAAAACCGCACTTCGGTGGTAATTTGGTCGCTCGGCAATGAAAGTGGCTACGGTGAAAATTTTGAAGCGGCCGCCGCCTGGGTGAAAGCGCGTGATCCCAGCCGTTTAGTCCATTATGAAAATGCGATTTTCCAGCATTCCGCCCATCAAAATGATACCTCAAATTTAGACTTGCACAGTGAAATGTACACGGCCCCCGAAGACATGGACGCCTATTTTGCCAATCCACAAAATCGCAAACCTTATATTTTTTGCGAATATTTGCACGCGATGGGCAATTCTTGCGGCGATGCGGAAGATTATTTCCTCGCGATGCAAAAATACCTCGGTGCCTGTGGCGGTTTTGTGTGGGAATGGTGCAATCATTCGCCCTATTTGGCAGGAACCGACCGCATGGGCTACGGTGGCGATTTTGGCGATGTCCCCAATGATGGAAATTTCTGCGCTGATGGTTTGGTGACGGCAGATCGTCAAATTCAAAGTAACTTATTAGAGCTAAAAAACGTACAACGTCCCATTCGTGCCCAGTTAAAAGACGGCAAGGTGTGGCTGACCAATTATTGGGATTTCGCGAATACCGCCGAGTGCTTAAGCATTCGCTATCAACTTTCAGAAAATGGCATTGTCATGCAAGAAGGAAAAATAAATGGGATCCAAATTGCGCCAAAACACACCGCACTTTTGCCACTGGAACTGCCTGCAGATAACGGCAATTTATGGTTGTTAACCTTATTCTACGAACAATGTCAAGCCACTGATTTCATACCGGCGACATATATTTTAGGCTTCGATCAACTCAATCTTTTTCATCGCCCAAGATTGTCAATCATGCCGCCATTGGGCGTTGAGCCACCAACAAAAGCCACGTTTTCGGTACAGGAAGATGCCAAGCATATTCATGTGCAACAACAAGATCATTGTTATGTGTTTGATAAGCAAAAGGGCATTTTGCAGCAGGTTTCCCATCAGGGCGAATCCTTGTTGCAACAGCCATTAGATTTCAATATTTGGCGTGCGCCTTTGGATAACGATGTCTTAATCAACGCGCACTGGCAAGCAGCAGGATACGATCGCGCAATCACTCGCGCCTATGAATGCCATGTGACACAATATGAAAGTGCGGTCGAAATTAAAGTCAAATCAGCATTAGTGGCAGTATCCAAGGCTCGAATTTTAACCCTAGACGTCATCTATCGCCTAGATGAATTTGGCCCATTACACATCAAAATTCATGGGGAAAAAGCGCCGCACTTGCCTTTCTTACCGCGTTTTGGTTTACGTTTCTGTTTAGATCGCGCCTATCAACAGGCTGAATATTTCGGTTATGGCCCAACAGAAAGCTATATTGATAAACATCAGTCTTCCCTGTTAGGTCATTATCACACCACGGTTCGGCAAAATCACGTGCCTTATTTGAAGCCACAGGAAAATGGTAGCCATTATGGCTGTTCTTACGTTAAAGTGCGGTCAGAAAATCGGCAGATTTTTATCACGGCAACCACACCGTTTAGTTTCAATCTTTCGCCTTATCGCCAAGAAGAATTGGCAATGAAAAAGTATCATGATGATCTTGTCGAAAGCAGCAGTACTGTGCTGTGTGTTGATTACAAAATGAGTGGTATTGGGTCAAATTCCTGCGGACCTGCATTAAAGCAGCCATACCGTTTAAACGAAACGCTGTTTGATTTTGACGTAAAATGCCATTTTTTGACGCATTCAATTTAGGGCAAGAAAAAAGGGGGATTTCTCCCCCTTGTTACAAAATAATTTTCTGCTTTACTTGCCTTCCATTTCGCTTTTCACTGCATTTTTTACTTCCGCTGCTTTTTCAGATACGGCATCCTTTGCTTGATTCACTTTTTCAGCAGCCACGTCTTTCATTTCTGTTGCTTTGGTTGCCATGGAATCCATTTTCGCTGCAGCGGCCTCTTTCATTTCGCCCGCTTTGGTTGCCATAGATTCTTTCATTTCACCAGCTTTGGTTTTCATTGCATCCATTTTTTCTGTAGCAGCGTCTTTAGCCGCGGACATCTTTTCAGCTGCAGCATCTTTCATTTCGCCCGCTTTGGTTTTCATTGCATCCATTTTTTCAGACGCAGCGTCTTTGGCTGCGGACATCTTTTCAGCTGCAGCCTCTTTCATTTCGCCGGCTTTCGTTGCCATCGCATCCATTTTTTCAGATACGGCGTCTTTGGCTGCGGACATCTTTTCAGCGGCGGCCTCTTTCATTTCACCCGCTTTGGTTGCCATCGCATCCATTTTTTCAGACGCAGCGTCTTTGGCTGCGGACATTTTTTCAGCGGCGGCATCTTTCATTTCGCCGGCTTTTGTTGCCATAGAATCCATTTTTTCCGTGGCAGCGTCTTTAGCCGCGGACATCTTTTCAGCGGCGGCATCTTTCATTTCACCGGCTTTCGTTGCCATCGCATCCATTTTTTCTGCAGCCGCGTCTTTAGCCGCGGACATCTTTTCAGCGGCGGCATCTTTCATTTCACCGGCTTTCGCTGCCATCGCATCCATTTTTTCTGCAGCAACGGCTTGCGCGTCTTTTACAGCATCTGTTGTGCTGTTTTTCATGTCTTTTGCGGCATTCACAACCGCGTCTTTTGCTTCAGACACACTGGCTTTTGCCTGTTCAACGTGCTGTGAGGTTTTGCTGTCATCACAACCGGTCATACTGAATGTTGCGCCTAAAACTAAAGCGGCTAAGAGTGATTTTTTCATTGTAGCTCCTAATGCATATTAATAATTAAATAGAAATGCTTTACGGCATCAATTCGTAAAGCAGACCATAGTCTGTCGTAAAACAGCATAAAAAGAAACCGAATTTACGCAATTTTACTCACATATTTTATATCGTTTACCTTCGGCTGATCGTTATCCCAATGAATATCGACAATAGCCCCCGGATAAAAACTCGCCGGATTTCGACCGCACAATTCTTTCACAATATCACCGACCAAAGGCAAATGAGAGATAAGCAGAAGATTGCAATGTCCTTCTTTTTCCAACAAAGCCACATAAGAACTCACCAAGCCGGAATCACCATAAGGCGTAATGCCTTCCCACACTTCCAATTTATCGGAAAGTTGTTGCTCAAAAACCTGATTAATTTCATCAAAGGTTTCTAAAGCTCGGGTATAAGGGCTCACCAAGACTTTGTCGAACTCAAGTGCGGTGGATTTTAACCATATTCCTTGAAGTCGGGATTGTTCTCTGCCATTAGCGTTAAGATGGCGCGCTTTATCCGAGTTCGCCATCAATTCCGCTTCGCCATGACGCATAATAAATAAATGCATTTGCAACGACCTTAAAGATTAATTGGCCTTCACCGCTTCCGCGATTTCTTCTGCACATTGCTGCGCCAATGCGCCGTCTTCACATTCCACCATCACGCGAATTAACGGCTCAGTACCTGATTTACGCAGTAAAATACGTCCTTTGCCTGCCAAACGTTTTTCAACTTCTGCTGCAACTGCTTTTACAGCGTCGCTTTCTAATGGATT
Source organism: Aggregatibacter valvarum (assembly GCF_980468985.1). Lineage (NCBI taxonomy): Bacteria > Pseudomonadati > Pseudomonadota > Gammaproteobacteria > Pasteurellales > Pasteurellaceae > Aggregatibacter > Aggregatibacter valvarum. Next base: position 1,370,438 of record NZ_OZ413141.1, read on the forward strand.
ATTACCACCGGCAAAACGCACATTAATTAATACTTGTGGGAATAATTTAACTGCATCAGCAAGTTCATTCAGCGACAAACGATGTTTTACCATTGCTGTCAACACGGCTAAAGAAGCGATAATGCCATCGCCGGTCGTATTGCGATCAGCAATAATAATATGCCCCGAGTTTTCACCGCCTAAGCCCCAACCGCGTTCTTGCATTTGTTCCAACACATAACGGTCGCCCACATTGGCGCGCACAAACGGAATAGCTAATTGTTTTAAGGCAAGTTCAAGACTCATATTGCTCATTAAGGTGCCTACGACACCGCCTTGCAAACGCCCTTCGCGTAAGGCTTCACGCGCAATAATAAATAATATTTGGTCACCATCGACTTTATTACCGAGATGATCCACCATAATTAAACGGTCACCATCACCATCGTACGCCAAACCCACATCCGCTTTTACTTCTAACACTTTTTGTTGCAACGCTTTAATATCCGTTGCACCGCATTTTTCATTAATATTCATGCCATTCGGATGGGTGCCAATTTCAATAACTTCTGCACCTAATTCACGCATGACATTCGGCGCAATGTGGTAGGTTGCGCCATTGGCACAATCCACCACAATTTTATAACCTTCTAAACTCAAATGCGCCGGAAAGGTGCTTTTACAAAATTCAATATAACGGCCTGCCGCATCTTTAATTCGGCTGGCGCGACCTAGTTCGGCAGATTCAACACAGTCCATCGGTTGCTCCAACATGGCCTCGATGGCTTCCTCCACATCATCGGGTAATTTCGTCCCTTGTGTAGAAAAGAATTTAATCCCATTGTCATAATAGGGATTATGGGAAGCGGAAATCACGATACCGGCTTCGGCACGGAAAGTGCGGGTTAAATAAGCAATGGCCGGCGTCGGCATTGGGCCGGTGAATGCAGCGGATAAACCGGCTGCCGCTAAACCGGCTTCAAGGGCAGACTCAAGCATATAGCCCGAAATTCGGGTATCTTTACCAATCAGCACGACGCGAGATCCTTGTGTCGCTAACACTTTACCTGCTGCCCAACCGAGTTTTAAAACAAAATCAGGCGTAATCGGATGGTTACCTACTTTGCCACGCACCCCATCAGTCCCAAAATATTTACGTTCAGCCATGTTTCAATTCCTTCTTAATAAAAATGTCATTTATTATTTTATGCTATCGTTCTTCCGATAAGACAGCTAGCGTCCGACAGCACAACTACGTATTTAAGCATTTTGCGTTGCCAGCCAAATTTTAAGCGCATCGGCCGTTTCACCGACATCATGCACGCGCAAAATACTGGCACCTTTCATCGCAGCAATTAATGCGGCAGCCACACTGCCCACTGTCCGTTGTTCTACAGGCTTATCCAATACGGCACCAATCATGGATTTACGGGAAATTCCCGCCAACACCGGATACCCTTGTTCACAGAAAACCGAAAATTGTTGTAACAAACAATAATTATGTTGCACGTTTTTGCCAAAACCAAAGCCGGGATCCCAAATCAGATTCTCTTTTTTGATTCCCGAAGCCAAACATTGTTCCGTTCTCTGCTGCATAAATTTTAAAACATCCGCCACCACATCATCGTAATGCGGATTGAGCTGCATTGTTCGCGGCTGCCCTTGCATATGCATAATGCACACCGGCAATGCCAAACGAACGGCAGTTTGTAATGCATCAGGTTCTTGCAAAGCACGAATATCATTAATCAGATCCATGCCCACCTTAGCGGCCTCTTGCATCACCTGTGCTTTGGAACTATCCACCGAAATCCAGCAATCGAACCGTTTTCTCACCGCCTCAACTAAAGGAACAACCCGCTCAAGTTCTTCTTCTAACGTCACCTCTTCTGCCATCGGTCGGGTTGATTCTCCCCCAATATCAATAATCGATGCGCCTTGATTCAACATCCTTTCTACTTGAAACAACGCCTTATCTAATTGAAAAAATTTACCGCTATCAGAAAAAGAATCCGGGGTGAAATTGAGGATCCCCATAATTTTAGGGGTAGAAAGATCAAGTGTTTTATTATTTGCTGTTAATTTCATAGATGATTCGCTTACCGTTTAGGTAAAAAGTGCGGTGTATTATAAGCGAATTTTTGATGCCTGCAAAAATCCGCCGCCTGCCTTATCAAGAAAAATTCACCTTTGAAAACGACCGCACTTTTACTCGCCTGACAACATAAAACTTTCCCGTAATTGCTGTAATTGATCACGTACGGCGGCGGCTTTTTCAAATTCCAAATCTTGCGCAAATTTATACATTTGCTGTTCCAGTTTCTTGATTTGTTGTTGATATTCTTTCGCTGACGTAGGCACGGCATAAAGTGCGGTCGGTTCTGCCACCATTTTTCCGCGTTGTTTATTGGCTTTTGCTTTTTGATTGGCGCCCTGACCGATGTCTAACAATTCGCCCACTTTTTTATTTAACGCCTGCGGCACAATGCCGTGATCTTCATTGTATTTCGTTTGTTTTTCACGGCGGCGATTAGTTTCCGTAATGGTTTTTTCCATCGACTTGGTGATACTGTCCGCATACAAAATCGCTTTACCATTCAAATTTCGCGCAGCACGTCCGATGGTTTGAATTAAAGAACGTTCAGAACGCAAGAAGCCTTCTTTATCCGCATCTAAAATCGCCACGAGGGACACTTCGGGAATATCCAAGCCTTCCCGTAATAAGTTAATCCCGACCAATACATCAAATTCGCCTAGGCGCAAATCACGGATAATTTCTACACGCTCCACCGTATCAATATCAGAGTGCAAATAACGCACGCGAATGCCGTGTTCATCCAAATAATCCGTTAAATCTTCCGCCATTTTTTTGGTCAGCGTTGTCACTAAAACGCGCTCATTTTTATCTGCTCTTTGACGCGCTTCAGAAAGCAAATCATCCACTTGAATAGACACCGGACGAATTTCAATTTGCGGATCGAGTAAGCCTGTTGGACGCACAACCTGATCGATAATTTCTGCACCGGATTTTTCTAGCTCATAAGGCCCCGGGGTAGCCGAAACATAGATAGTTTGCGGAGCCAAACGTTCAAATTCCTCAAAACGTAACGGACGGTTATCCAACGCTGAAGGCAAACGGAAGCCATATTCCACCAACGTTTCTTTACGGGAACGGTCGCCACGATACATCCCGCCGATTTGCGGTACTGTGACGTGAGATTCATCGATAATTAAAATCGCATCAGACGGCATATAGTCAAATAAGGTTGGCGGCGGTTCGCCTTCATTTCTGCCCGACAGATAACGTGAGTAGTTTTCAATCCCCGAGCAATAGCCCAATTCGTTCATCATTTCAATATCAAATTGAGTACGTTGACTAATGCGTTGTTCTTCTAACAATTTATTCTCTTTAATGAAATATTCCCGTCGTTGCGCCAGTTCCACTTTGATTTTTTCAATAGCATCTAAAATGCGCTCGCGTGGTGTCACGTAGTGCGTTTTTGGATACACGGTGAAACGTGGCACGGCACCAAAACTGCTTCCCGTAAGCGGATCGAAAAGGCTCAAGCGCTCAATTTCATCATCAAATAATTCAATGCGTACGGCGCGCTCATCAGATTCTGCCGGGAAAATATCGATAATTTCCCCACGCACACGAAATGTACCGCGCTGAAATGCCTGATCGTTACGCGTATATTGCAATTCTGCCAACTTCGCCAAAATCTGACGCTGATTAATTATCGCCCCTTGTTGCAAATGCAACATCATTTGCAAATAAGAATCCGGGTCGCCCAAACCATAAATAGCGGAAACCGAGGCAACCACAATGGTATCCCGACGTTCCAAAAAAGATTTGGTCGCCGACAAACGCATTTGCTCGATTTGATCGTTAATGGACGCATCTTTTTCAATGAAGGTATCACTGCTCGGCACATAAGCTTCCGGCTGGTAATAATCATAGTAAGAAACGAAATATTCCACCGCATTTTCAGGAAAAAATGCTTTCATTTCCGCATAAAGCTGCGCCGCAAGCGTTTTATTCGGGGCAAGCAACATGGCCGGTCGGTTTAACTGCGCAATCACATTGGCAATCGTAAAGGTTTTTCCGGAACCCGTAACGCCCAGTAAGGTTTGGTGCGCCAAGCCGTCTTCTAAATTCTCGGCGAGTTTGGCAATGGCTTGTGGCTGATCGCCGGAAGGTTTGAAGTCGGAATGAAGAATAAATGGCTTGGTGTTAATTTTCTCAGACATAAAGTGCGGTCAATTTTTACGGTATTTCTAAATGCCACGCATTTTAGCATATTTCTCACACCACTCTCACGCCATATTGAGGCGTAATAAAAAATGAAGTTTTACACAGAGTTATATTTGTCAAGTAGCCTAAGTCACAAATTTCTAAAATTTTTTTAAAAAATTCGCTAGATTTTTATTAACTAATTGAAAAATAAGAAAATGTCATTTTACAATCAATTTTATCTTGGATTTCAATAAAGCCTGATTTTATCGGGGATGGCAGGATTTTTAAAATAATAACCCACAAACTTATCCACAGACTTTGTGGATAGAAAATTGACGCTGAAAAAGTAAAAAAATTTTTCTTTAGGGTGTTGACAAGATATGTTCGGATAAGTAACATACGCCACCTATCTTTTGATACCAAATGATACTGAATTATTCCTCCTTAGTTCAGTCGGTAGAACGGTGGACTGTTAATCCATATGTCGCTGGTTCAAGTCCAGCAGGAGGAGCCAATTTTTTGTCTTTTGGTTCAATCGTTTTTATTTGTCTCCTTTTATAAAAACAGTAATTTCCAAAAGATTTTGAGCCCATAGCCTCCTTATGGGCTTATTTTTTTCTGCTGAATCCTTTTTGTTTTTCTATCATCTCGCAAATAACACCGCGCCTCCACTCATCGGCAATGTTGTGCCATAAAGCAAAGCCAACGCAAAGAACAGCATAATGCCACCTGCCACCAGTTTCATCAGTGCCTCACTGTGATAACGTGTAAAACCTTTGCCGTACCAATTCCCAAGCGTGATCGCTAGATGTCTCGTGTATTTTACGAGCGCCGCAAAAAGCGCCAACATTAATCCTGTTCCTAATGACATTGCCAAAGTCGCCACCACGCCCCATAGGTAAATATCCAGCATATAAGATAAAAAGAGCACAAAGATAGCACCGCTACAAGGGCGCATACCAATGCTTAAAATTACCAGTAACTGCGATTTCCAATCTTCGGCTTTTTTTAATTGTTGGGCATTGGGTAAATGCTGATGACCACAGGCGCAGACAGGAGCGTGTTCCGTGGAAAAAGTACGGTGATTTTTGACCGCACTTTGCGAAGAAATTTGTGAAGAAGTTTGTGAAGAAGAAAGTGGCGTAAGTTTGTTAATTTGAAAAAGGGTTGTCGATGGTTTTTTCCACGAGCGGCTGCCTTGATAAATCCAATAGAGCCCTAACCCGACAAGCAATAAAAATGCGCCTCGCTCCAGCCACAACTGGCTTAATTTAAAATAACGAGAGGAGAGATTTAACACGATCAATACGACAGAGGTCGCCACCACCGCCACAATGCCCTGTGTAAGGGAGGAAAAGACACTGAGTTTAATGCTTTGCTTTAACCGACTCTCATGTGTCGATAAATAACTTGCGATGATGAATTTGCCGTGCCCCGGTCCCAGTGCATGGATAACACCGTATAAAAAACTCGCTGTAATGAGCGTTACGCCGGCCGCTGCTGAATGTTGTTGAATGTGATGTAAATTATCGCTGATCAACTGATTGAACAGTCGCTGCCAATCGGCTATCTGTGTAAACAACCGAGGAAAGGCGTAAGCAAGAAAGAAAATTAAAAAAAGAAGAAAAGTAAAATAAACTAGCCGTAATTTCATAGACATGGTTGATGAACAAAAGGACTTCGTTCTCCTTATGTGACGGAAATTCCGTCAAGCAATATTACATTCAAAAAGCGCATGGCAATGACCATACGCCTTTCCCTTATTAGTCAATGGGTTATTCCCAGTATTTTTTCTTCGAGGTATGCCCCAGCCCCGGATTGAAGCTATTTGTCGGATCTAGAGATTTATAGAATTTACGCAACTCCGGCTTGGCTTCATACAAATGCCCCACGTTGTGTTCCGCCGGGTATTGTGCGCCGCGTTTATCAAGCAATTCCAACATTTGATGCTCCAATTCCATGCAATCATGGCCTTTTTTAACGATATAATCCTGATGGAAAACATGGCACATAAAATGCCCGTAATACAATTTATGACTGATTTTTTGGTCGATCTCAGGCGGCAAAGTTTCAAACCACTCACGATCATTACGACGTAATGCAATATCCAGTGCCACAATGTCTTCCACTTCTTTTTCATGAATCGCACGATAACGAATCGCAGCTGAAGCCACAGCAAAGCGGTGTAACATTGCCGCTTGCGTTTCTACAGCATCACATTCAAAGAAAGCGCCTTTGCTGCCCTCTTTAAAGTAAGAGGTTAAATAATCTCGTGCTTCTTGCACGCCATCACCGCCTATTTTAACAATCAAGTGATGTTCGTATTGATCACGATATTGCCACAATTTTTTCGGCAAATGTTCCGGCAAAATACGAGAGAGGGTTTGCATCATCTTATCACTGAGATGATTTGGCAAGAAATCGATTTTTTTCGCCCATCGATCGACTTTGGCTTTCAAAGCAAACAATTTCGGTAACCAATGCGTTCCAAATTTTTTAATCACCCAAAACGTATCTTTGCCATACTTAGCCGCCACATCAAACGCATCGCGGTGAATATATTCACCGGAAATCGGTAGCTGTTTAAAATTCGCCAACATATGACGACGAAGATCATTTAATGCCTCTGTTTGATTAGTACCAATATAAAATACCGCCGTATTTTTCTCTGCCACAAAGGTATCTAACCGTACCGCAAAAATCGCTAATTTCCCTGCACAACCGGACGCCTCATAATGACGCGCCGGATCCGCGTTGAAACGTGCCGGGCTGTCTTCATCCACTTGGCGTACATGGTTGCAGTAAGCATGGTCGTGACCTTTGCCACAATCTAATTGGATGTCTTTGCGTTGATAACGTTGGTTCTCTAAATTCGCTAACATTTCTTCCGGCGTTTCACCTAAATCAATACCTAAGTGATTCACCAGTTGTAATTCGCCCTGCTCTGTTAATTGCGCATAAAGCGCCATTTCTGTGTAAGCCGGACCACGTTGCACCAACGCCCCACCGGAGTTATTACAAATACCGCCAATCACCGAGGCACCAATACAGGAAGAACCGATGACAGAGTGCGGTTCGCGTCCGTGCGGTTTTAACGCGATCTCTAATTCATTTAGCGTAGAACCTGGCAAACAAACCACTTGTTGTGCATCATTAATTAATTGAATACCTGAAATGCGCATGGCGTTGATAATCACAATGTCGCGATCATAGTTATTGCCATCAGGCGTAGAACCGCCGGTTAAACCGGTATTGGCAGCTTGAGCGATAACAATGACATCAGCTGCCACACACGCTTTAAGAATCGCCCAAAATTCCGTTAAATTTCCCGGTCGAACCACCGCCAACGCATTTCCATTCCCAAAACGATAACCGCTACGATAGGCTTCCGATTGGCTTGGGTCGGTAATCAAATATTTGTCGCCGACAATTTGACGAAGTTGACTAATTAATGCAGCACTGGTCATCGATTGTTACTCCTATGTTAAAAATTATGTTGCCAAGAAACACAAAAAGCATAACAGAATATACGCCACAAGACAGTGAAAAACACGCTTTTTTTTGACCGCACTTGAGCCGAGAAAGCAAGATTTTAAGCATGGCTGAAACAATTAAGTTAACGAGATCACAAATTTTAAAAAAATGTTAACTTTTTTTGATAACTAGATCACATTTTCCCAAAATAGGTATATTTTTTTTAGGACTACTCCATAAAATGCGACAAATGTTTTAATGTCCCATTATGATACAGGAGCCAATATGTCTTTTTTCCTAAGCGTATTCCCCATTGTTTTACTCATTTATCTCATGGTTAAGCGTAATGCTTTGCCGTCTTATGTTGCTTTACCTTGGGTGGCAGTGCTGGTGATGGTCGTGCATTTATTGCACTTCCATACGGATATTGTCACCATCAGTGCAAACATCGCTTCTGCGATCGTTGCCGTACAAACCCCGATCACCGTTATTTTCGGTGCGATTTTATTTAACCGTTTCAGTGAAGTCTCCGGTGCAACTGACATCATGCGTAAATGGTTGGGTAACATTAACCCAAATCCGGTGGCGCAACTGATGATTATCGGTTGGGCGTTTGCCTTTATGATTGAAGGCGCCAGTGGTTTCGGTACGCCAGCCGCCATTGCCGCGCCAATTCTAATGGGATTAGGTTTTAATCCGTTAAAAGTCGCGATGCTTGCCTTAATTATGAACTCCGTTCCGGTGTCTTTCGGTGCGGTCGGCACGCCAACATGGTTTGGTTTCGGTCCACTTAAATTATCTGAAGACATGGTACTAGAAGTCGGCTCCATCACAGCACTGATTCACTCTGTGGCCGCCCTGCTTATCCCATTATTGGCATTGCGTGTACTCGTCAGCTGGAAAGATATTCGCCAAAACTTGGTCTTTATTTATATCAGTGTCTTTGCTTGCGTCGTGCCTTATTTACTGATTGCACAATTTAACTATGAATTCCCGTCTTTAGTGGGCGGCGCAATCGGGTTGTTTGTTTCCGTCTGGGCGGCAAATCGTAATATCGGGTTAGCAAAAGTCGAAAATACATTGGATAGCAATGCGGTAACCACCGGTCAAGTGGTTAAAGCCCTCTTCCCTACCGGTTTGTTAATTGCGTTTTTAGTCGTAACACGTATTCACCAACTGCCGTTTAAAGCGATGATGAACGATACCACCGTTTGGTTTACTACTGCGTTAGGTTCATTAGGGACATTCGAAATCAGTAAAGGCCTTATCTTCAGCCTAAAAAATATCTTCGGATCAGATGTTTCCTCAAGCTATAAATTGCTTTATGTGCCGGCATTAATTCCATTTGTTATCACCGTATTAATCGCGATTCCGGTATTCGGCGTTTCCGGTGCCAAAATCAAAGATATTTTTTCCACCAGCTTAAAACAATCCAAAAATCCATTTATCGCCTTAATGGGTGCCTTAGTAATGGTGAACTTAATGTTAGTGGGTGGCGAACACTCTATGGTGAAAATCATTGGCCGCACCTTTGCAGAAGTCACCGGCGATGACTGGACGATTTTCTCCTCTTACCTTGGTGCAGTCGGTGCGTTCTTCTCCGGTTCTAACACCGTATCCAACTTAACCTTCGGTAGTGTACAATTATCCACTGCAGAAACGACCGGTTTATCCGTGGCATTAATCTTGGCACTACAATCAGTCGGTGGTGCAATGGGTAACATGGTATGTATTAATAATATCGTTGCCGTGTCCTCCGTATTAAACATTCAAAATCAAGAAGGCACCATCATCAAAACCACGATCATTCCAATGGTGATTTACGGTATTATTGCTGCACTTTGTGCCACCCTGTTAATTCCGTTGTTATACACGTTGTAGCGGCAACATATAAAATTAACTCAAAAAACGACCGCACTTTTGCGGTCGTTATTTAATTTTTTAACTGATTTTTCTTTTTTAATATTGGAGTATTACGATGAATGTGAATTTCTACGTGACCTGTATTGCCGATGTAGTCAAAAGCGGTGTAGCAAAAAACACCGTTCTGCTACTGGAAAAGTTAGGCTGTCAGGTGACCTTTTTAGAAAAACAAGGTTGTTGTGGGCAACCGGCGTTAAATAGCGGTTATACCAAACAAGCCCTTCCCGGCATGAAAAACTTAGTCGAAACCTTTGAAGCTAACGACTACCCAATCGTGGCCCCTGCCGGTTCTTGCGTTTATGCGGTTAAAAATTATCCGGATTACTTCACTCGCGCCAATGAACCGGAATGGGCGGAACGTGCTAAAAAAGTCGCCGCTCGTTTCTATGACTTAACGGATTTTATCGTCAATAAACTCGGCGTGACCGACATCGGTGCCCATCTGCCGGGTCGCGCCGTTTATCACCCTTCCTGCAGTCTTTTCCGTAAACTCGGTATTGTGAACGAGCCGATTGAGTTGCTCAAACATGTTAAAGGCTTAGAACTGTTGCCTATTCATAATCAACAAACCTGTTGCGGATTTGGTGGCACGTTCTCGGTCAAAATGGCAGAAATTTCCGGTGAAATGGTCAAAGAAAAAGTGGAACACGTTGAGGAAGTCGAACCGGAATACTTAATTGGGGCGGACGTGAGCTGCTTACTCAATATTGGTGGTCGCCTACAACGTGAAGGCAGCAAAATCAAAGTGATGCATATCGCAGAAGTATTAATGCAGGAGGGAAAATAAGATGTCTTTAAAAACCAGTAACCTCCCTTTTAAAGCACGCGTTGATCGCGAAGTCCATAATGAAATCATGCGCAAAGCCGTGGTAAAAGCCCAAGAAACCATCGGCACAAACCGTCAAAAAATGGTGGATGAGTTAGGCCACTGGGAAGAATGGCGTGATTTATCCAAACAAATCCGTAATCACGTTTTAGCAAACCTTGATGCCTATTTATACCAACTAAGCGAAAAAGTTACCGCCAATGGTGGGCATGTTTATTTTGCCGAAACGGCTGAAGAAGCCACCGAATACATTCGCCAAGTCGCGCTGAAAAAAAATGCCAAGAAAATCGTGAAATCCAAATCCATGGTAACCGAAGAAATCGGGTTAAATGGGGTGTTGGAAAAAGAAGGCATGCAAGTCATTGAAACCGATTTAGGTGAATATTTATTGCAAATTTCCGGTGACAAGCCGTCTCACATCGTGGTACCTGCGATTCACAAAGATCGCCACCAAATTCGTAAAGATTTACATGAAAAACTCGGCTATGAAGGTGCTGAAACCCCGGAAGACATGACCCGTTTCGTGCGTGAAAAAATTCGTCAGGATTTCTTAGAAGCAGACATCGGCATCAGCGGTTGTAACTTTGCTGTGGCGGAAACCGGCTCTGTTTGTTTGGTGACCAACGAAGGTAATTTACGTTTAGCCACCACCCTCCCTAAAACCCACATCGCCGTAATGGGAATGGAACGCCTAGCACCGACATTCCAAGAAGTGGACGTGTTAATTACCATGCTTGCCCGCAGTGCAGTGGGTGCCAGATTAACCGGTTACAACACCTGGCTTACTGGCCCTCGCCTTGCCGGCGAAACCGATGGTCCGGAAGAATTCCATTTAGTCATTGTCGATAACGGTCGTTCCGATATTTTGGCTTCCGAATTCCAAGAAGTTTTACGTTGTATTCGTTGCGGTGCCTGCTTAAATACTTGCCCGGCGTACCGTCAAATCGGTGGTCATGGTTACGGCTCTATTTATCCGGGCCCAATTGGTGCAGTGATTTCGCCATTACTTGGCGGCTATGACGAATTCAAAGAATTGCCGTATGCCTGTTCCTTGTGCAACGCCTGTAACTCCGTTTGTCCGGTACGCATTCCGTTAGCCCAACTGATTTTAAAACACCGTGAAAAAATGGTGGAACAAGGTAAAACGCCAGCCTTGGAACGCTTATCCATTTTCGGTTTTGGCTTTGCTAACTCACACCCAACCTTATGGAAAATCGGTGTAAACACCGGCGCCAAATTAGCGGGTAAACTCATTAAGAACGGCAAAGCGCCAATTCAACTCGGCGCACTCGCAGAATGGACAAAAGCCCGTGATTTACCAAAAGCTGAAGGCGAAAGCTTCCGTCAATGGTTTAACAAAAGAGGATCAAACTAATGGATTTACAAAATAGAGAAAACTTCCTCAATAAATTGGCAGCTAAAATGGGTAAACAACGCACCAATGTGCCGGAAACGATGGCGACACCGGTGAATACTTACCCAACAGAACGCCTTACTCATCTCACCCAAGCAGAACTTTGCGAAGAATTTGTAAACTTCGCCAAAGTGATGATGGTGGATGTGGTTGTGACGTCAGAAACATTAGCAAAACAGACCGCACTTGAGCTTTGCGAAAAATACGGTGGCGGCAATATCGTGTTAAACGACGACTCTCGTCTGGAAGAACTCGGTATTACCCAAGCGGTTCAAGAAAAATACACTTGCCACATTTGGTCACCGGAACAGGCAGAAGCCAACATTACCAAATCGGAACAAGCCAATATCGGGATCGTTTACGCCGAATACGGTTTAACCGAATCAGGTGGTATCGTGCTATTTTCCCAAGCCGAACGTGGTCGTTCTGTGAGCTTACTGCCGGAAAAATCCATTGTCGTTGTACGTAAAAGCAAGATACTTCCTCGTGTAGCACAACTGGCAAAAATCCTACATGACAAAGCGCAACAGGGCGAACGTATGCCTTCTTGTATTAACATCATTTCCGGTCCAAGTTCCACGGCAGATATTGAATTAATCAAAGTGGTTGGGGTACATGGCCCGGTGGCGAAAATCTATCTTGTCATTGATGATTTAGCACAAAACTAAAACATCCTCTCCATGAGATAAAAAGAGATAAAAAGGAAAGTTGCCAAACTTTCCTTTTTTATGCCCTAAAAAAATACCTCATTTTGTGTTCGATCTCAGCGATCAAACAAGAATTTACTTGCACTAAAATCTCATTAGAGGATAATAATGCTCGATTATATCTATAGGCAAATGCAATAAATCAAGGAGATGCGCATGTGTTTTTCCCGTTGGTCTCAATCTGTTCTTTTTAGTTTTATGCTTCTGTTTTCAGCATTTACCCACGCAGAAGATAACTATCAGCAATGGGTACAAGACATTGAAAATCGCTTGGATAAAACCGCCGCACTTTATGCCGAAAATAAAGTCGATGATGCCCGAACTGAAGTCCAAATGGCTTATTTTGAAGTGTTTGAAAATCTTGAAGGGCCGATTCGCATTAACTTTTCTGCCCAAAAAAGCTATCAAATGGAAGCCACCTTTGGTGAAATTCGTAAAATGATTGGTGAAAACCAGTCGCAAGAACAAGTCAAAGCGAAAATCGATGGTCTTAAAGCGGCATTACAAGAAGTACTTCCTTCCCTAACTGCAGGACACCAACTTAATGCCTCCGGTCAGCACGGCGTATATGAAAACGCAACGATTGTTACTCACTGGCAAAAAAGCTTTAAAACCATTGACGATTTGTTAGCGCAAGCCATGACGGCGTATGAAGCGAAAGATTACGCCACCGCCAAAAAACTGGTGCAACAAGCGCAATACGATGGGTATAAAAATTCCGAAATGGAAATGTCCATTCGCCAAAATCGTTCCGCTGCCATTTCCGGCAACCTTAATCAACAGTTTTATGATTTAATCAAACTGAGCGAACAACCGGATCAGATCAGCGACTTTGGTTATCAAATCACAACGCTGTTACAAGATATTGAAGAACAGCTTCCTAATTTACCAACGACCCGAGAAAACCAAATAGAACAAACAACCGATAAGGTTGCCGATACAACACCGGATAAAGATTGGGCGCAAATCAGCACACAAGTGAACGCCGGCGTTCAGCAAGCCATTCATTTATATGAACAAGGTGATACCGCAAAAGCCATGGTAACGGTGCAAGATACTTACTTTGACATTTTTGAAAGCACCGGCATGGAGAATAAAATCGGTTCTCGTGACAGCAATTTCAAAGCGCAATTAGAAGGCTATTTCACGCGTTTAGTGAGCTTAATGAAAGCCGGCGCAGAGAAAGAAAAGTTACAAGAACAAGCACAGGGATTAAGCCAAGGATTAAGCCAAGCTGTCGCCATGTTACAAGGCGGAGAACAAACCGACTGGAGTATGTTCCTCTACAGCTTATTAATCATCGTGCGTGAGGGCTTAGAAGCACTACTCATCGTGGCGGCTATCGTGGCGTATTTAGTGAAAAACAATCATCAAGACAAACTGCCGGTTATTCGCCAATCCGTCTATGTGGCATTGCTCGGTAGCGTCATTACTGCAGTGATCTTCCAACTCATTTTTTCCAATTCCGGTGCCAGCCGTGAATTGTTGGAAGGTTTCACCATGATGATTGCGGTGGTCATGTTGTTCATGATGAGCTATTGGTTGCTTTCAAAAGTCGAAGCGCAGAACTGGAAGCGTTATTTGGAAGGCAAACTCTCCACCGCATTAACCGCCGGCTCTCTTGTAGGTCTGTGGCTGACCAGTTTCCTTGCCGTGTATCGTGAAGGCGCAGAAACCGTGTTGTTCTACTATGCCCTCGCCGGCGATGCACAAAGTGCGGTGGATTATTTCTATCTTTTCGGGGGTTTCTTCCTTGGCGTGATAATTCTTGCCGTGTGTTATGTTCTCATGCGCTATACCGTGGTGAAATTACCGCTTAAACCGTTCTTTATGTTCACCGGTTCATTCATGTATTTAATGGCCTTTGTATTTGCCGGTAAGAGTGTACTTGAGCTGATTGAAGGCAAACTCTTTGAACCAACCTTAATCTCCGGCGTACCGGAAATTTCATGGTTGGGGATCTATCCTTATGTAGAAACATTGGTTCCGCAGGCTGTCTTGTTGGTGGCTGCTGTTTTTGCATTCATTTATATGAAGTACGAAAGCAGAAAATCTGCTTAATGTCGCACAAGCTATACTTATTCAGTTAAGGAGAAACTAAGTATGAAAAAAACATTAATCGCCACCGCACTTTTAGCCGGCATGATTACCGCACCGGCAGCCTTAGGCTTTAAAGAGTTCCCTGTGGGTGAACCGGTAACCATGAACGAAATGGAAATTGCCGCCGTGTATTTACAACCGGTTGACATGGAACCGCGTGGTATGGGATTGCCGGCAGCGAAATCCGATATTCACTTAGAAGCGGATATTCATGCAACCAAAGGCAACAAAAATGGTTTCGGTGAAGGCGAATGGATGCCTTATCTCACCATTCAATACACTTTGGTAAACACCGATACCGGTGAAAAACAAGAAGGCACCTTCATGCCAATGGTGGCAAGCGATGGTCCTCACTATGGTGCGAACATCAAAATGATGGGCGTGGGTAACTATAAATTAACCTACCACATTGATCCGCCACCAAAAGCGGGTATGCACCGTCACACCGATGAAGAAACCGGTGTTGGTCGCTGGTGGAAACCGTTTGATGTTAACTATGAATTCAAATTCACCGGTTTGAAATAAACCTTTCAGGTGTTAACAAAAACAAAAAATAAAACACCTTGAGGCATATCAAGGTGTTTTTGTTTATGTTGACGCATAATGAAAGGGCTTTCAAAAAGTGTCTTCCTCCAAAATACCGAGGAAGCCAAAGACTAAAAATAGGTGACATCCTCTCTTTCAATTTTCAGAGTAAGCTATGAACTATTTCTTTGTTTTTCTTATTCAGACCCAGCTCCCTTTTTCTTTACTACTGGCGTGTAGCTGGGTGCCGTATCCTCACGCTAATCGCAAAAAATTGGTATGGCTTGCCATTCTCGGGTTTATCATCGGCAGTGTCATCACATTAAGTTTGCCCAATACGCAAAGTGTTAAACTCACCCTCGCCATTTCTAGCCTAGGTATCTTCCTCTTTGCTTACGTTTCTCAATGTATTCATTGGCAAGGTTTAACCACGTTTTGGCATGTCATGCTCGCCGTATTAGCCGGCAGTTTTTGGGCGAAAGATCCCAATATCGCTGCGATCACCGGCACCGATGTCATCAACACAGATTTCTTATTACACATCAGCGCCATTGCACTCGGTTTTATTTTCTGTTTAGTGGTTGCCGGCTGGTGTGAGATTTTATTTGCGCAAAGTAAAACATCGGAAAAAACGACCGCACTTCGTCTCCTGCTCACCACGGTACTCACCCTCATTTTAGTCACGCCACTCCTTGGCGATGTATTACTGATTTTGATGAAATTGCAAGTCATCGAACTGACCAAAGTGCGGTTAAGTTTCGTGGCAAAATCCGGCAATATCACCATGTATTTGAACTACATTAATGCGGCTATTCTTGCCATTATCGTCTTTATTTTTGCGTTAAATATTCATCGCCCACGCGTGCGTACAGCCAATCACGAACAACAACCTATCGAAAAACGCAAAGCCCTTGCCGCCAAACGCACTTCCGGCAAGGTCATCGGCTATGGCATAACAGCAATTTTCATTATGCTCGCCACGCAACTTTATTGGGACAAAATCGCGTCCCAGCCGCCACAACTTTCCGAAGCGCAAAGAGTGACCTTAGACGCAGAAAACAACGTACACATTCCCATCGAACAAGTAAAAGACGGCAAATTACACCGTTTCCTTTGGGTTGCTGATGACGGCAAAGCGGTGCGTTTCTTCATTATTAATCGCCTGCCCGACAAACTCAGCCTTGCCGCGGTATTCGATGCCTGTATTTTATGTGGCGACCAAGGGTATGTCATGGAAGGCAATCAAGTAGTATGCGTCGGGTGTGGCGTACGTATGTTTACCCCTTCCATCGGCAAACCGGGCGGGTGTAATCCGGTGCCGATTGATAATTGGAAACAAACAGAGACGGAAGTCATCATCAACAAGAAAAACTTGGAAGATGGCTTGAATTACTTTACGACCATCATTGAAATTGAAGTGGTGGATCCCGTCAATGGCAAGAAATTGACTAACACCAAAACAGAATTCAAATACAACCATGAAGGCAAAACCTATTTCTTCACGGATGAAAAGAATTTAAATCTATTCCGCGATAATCCGGAAGCCTATTTAAACAAAGCTGATGAAGCCTCAACCGCCAAGGAGGAAAAATAATCATGTTAGCGCGTATGTTATTTCAATCTTGGCGTTATGGGCTAAAACGCAAGCTTCTTGCCATTGTTACCATTTTCCTCGCTGCCGGTTTGATTTCCGCCTTGCTCGCCGTGTCTATCGACATTGGTGACAAAATGGCAAAAGAGTTGAAATCTTACGGTGCCAATATTTTGGTGGAACCGGCTAGTAGTGCCGTTCTACCGGATGATGTCAGCGGTCGGAGTTCCCTCGCCACACAAGATTTTTTAGATGAAAAAGAACTGCCGAATGTGAAAGATATTTTCTGGCGCAATAACATTGTGGGGTTTGCGCCCTTACTCAGTGCGCAGGTAAAAGCCAACGTGGCTAACGGCACAGAAAAGGATGTGAGCATCCTCGGGACGTTTTTTGATCATAATATTCCTGTACCGGATGAAGAGGATTACCATACCGGGCAAAAAATCATCAGCCCTTACTGGCAAGTAGAAGGCGAGTGGGTGGATGATGCTACGGATGATTTCGGTGAACACATTCCTGCCCTACTCGGTGCCCAGCTTGCCAAACAACAGCAATGGAAAATCGGTGATGTAATTACCTTAAGCTATCAGGCAGAAGAAAATGCGTCACCACAACACATGACCACCATCGTGAAAGGCATTGTTAAAACCGGTGGCACAGAAGAACAACAATTGATTTTGCCGTTAAGTGCGGTGCAAAATTTACTTGGATTAGAAGGCAAGGTACAGGCGATTAAAGTCTCCGCGCTCACCGTGCCGGAAAATGATTTATCCCGCAAAGCCCGCGCCAATGTGGACGGTT
The DNA here is from genome assembly GCF_980468985.1 of Aggregatibacter valvarum. Lineage (NCBI taxonomy): Bacteria > Pseudomonadati > Pseudomonadota > Gammaproteobacteria > Pasteurellales > Pasteurellaceae > Aggregatibacter > Aggregatibacter valvarum. Next base: position 1,388,015 of record NZ_OZ413141.1, read on the forward strand.
TGGCCGCCGAGGAATATGACCGTTGGTATTGCACGGCGTACGTTTCCTCTATTTCCCATCAATTGGAAGAAGCGATTTCCGGTGCGATTGTTCGCCCGATTTGGCAAGTTGCGGCTTCTGAAGGCGTCGTCATTGAGAAAATTCAATTATTACTCGCTGTCGTCACCCTTGCCGCCCTGATTGCCGCTGCCATGGGCATTGCCTCATTAATGACCACTACCATTATCGAACGCAGCAAAGAAATCGGCTTAATGAAAGCGCTAGGTGCCTACCAATGGCAAATCGTCTTGCTGTTTTATTGCGAAGCCATCATCAGCGGCTTAATCGGTGGTATCTTAGGTTGCGTTGCCGGTTGGGGCTTAGCACGTTTTATCGGCGCCACATTATTTGGTGCGCCACTCAGCTTTGCTTGGGTCGTGATCCCTTGTGTCTTGGTGATTTCCGTCTTAATCGCCGTTATCGGCGCTTGGTTCCCGGCACACCGAATTGCCCGTCTTTATCCTATCGAGGTGCTTTATGGCAGACAATAAACCCATCAATATGTTTTGGCGCTTGGTATTACGCGCCTTGCGCCTGCGCTTGCAACGGGTATTCATCATTTTTGCCGCGCTCACGGTGGGCGCAAGCATTGTCACCGCAATGGCCGCAGTGTACTTCGACATTAATACCAAAATGAGCCAAGAATTGCGTACCTTCGGCGCCAATTTTTATATTGGCCCAAGCAACGGCAATTTAATCAAAGTGGATCAAGTGCAACAGATCCTTGACCAAGCACCGAAAGGCTTAATCACGGCGGCAAGCCCCTATTTATATGGTGTAACACGTAGTGATTTGGAGAAAATCGTGATTATGGGTGTGTGGTTTGAAGACATGAAAACCCTTGCGCCTTATTGGCAAATCACAGGCAATCCTATCGGGGTGAACTTCGACGAGCGCAACGCCATGATCGGTAAAACTCTCGCGGAACGGCTCAATTTAAACGTAGGCGATAAACTCACGTTAAGCCTCAATTCCGTGGATAAACACCAGTTCAATATTAAAGCCATCGTAGAGGCAGGCGATGCCACCGACAATATGTTGATCGTGAGCCTCGATTTTGCACAAAACTGGTTAGAAAAAGAAAACTTGGCGACCAACGTATTGTTAAACGTCAAAAACGATCAAGGCCAAGTGGATCAATTCGCCCAACAGTTGCAACAACAGTATCCCGATTTAGACATTCACCCGATCCGCAAAGTCTCCGCCTCCGAAGGACAAATTTTAGATAAAATCAAAGGCTTGATGGGCTTGATTTCTGTGGTAATTTTGATTTTAGCTACCCTTTGCGTGAACACCACCTTAATCGCCATTGTGGGCGAACGGGCGAAAGAGTTTGCGTTACAAAAAGCCCTTGGCGCGAAAAGCCGAGACATCATCAAACAAATCGGCGCAGAAACCTTGATTATCGCCCTTTGCGCCATTGTATGCGGCTTAATCATCGGCTATCTATTAGCACAGGTGCTCGGCTTAACCGTATTTAAAGCTTATATTGATATGCGCCTGCCGGTGCTCCCGATTACCATTACTTTATCCTTATTAGTGGCGTTTATCGCGGTTATCGTACCGACCCGCCGCGCTTTAGACATCCAAACCGCCAACGTATTGAAAGGGGAATAACATGGCTAAAATCGTCATTGAAACACAACATTTATACAAAAGATTCGGCCAAGTGACCGCACTTGAAGACATTAATATCCAAATTGCTGAGGGTGAATTCGTCTCTATCATGGGCGCCTCCGGTTCAGGTAAAACCACGTTAATGAATATTCTCACCGGCTTGGATACCGCAACCGAAGGTAAAGTGATTTTAGACGGTGTAGATGCCGCACAACTGGACGAAACGGGCAGACAACGTTTCCGCGCGGAAAAAATTGGCTTGGTGTTCCAACAATTTCACTTAATTCCCTATTTAACCGCACTCGAAAACGTAATGCTGGCACAACATTATCACAGCGTGGTCGATGAAGCGGCTGCCAAAGCTGTATTAGATCAAGTGGGTTTAGCACATCGTATGAATCACCGCCCAAGCCAACTTTCCGGCGGGGAACAACAACGGGTATGTATTGCGCGCGCCTTAGTGAACCAGCCACCGGTCATTTTTGCCGATGAACCCACCGGCAATCTCGATGAGACAAATGAACATTTAGTGTTAAATTTACTCACGGAATTAAATCGGCAGGGGCGTACGATCGTCATGGTGACCCATAACCCAGACTTAGGCAAACTCACCAACCGCATTATTTACTTACAACACGGCAAGTTATTGCGTGAGGAAAAAAATGCTGGCTAATTTTCTTCGTTTTCTCGGTATAAGTGCGGTCTTTTTTTTCAGCGTTTCCTGCAAAGAGGAATCCGCGCAAATCGGCCAACCCGCACCAGAAATCGCCGCCTTCGATCTGCAAGGCAATAAAGCCTCGTTAAGCGACTGGCAGGGCAAAACTGTGCTCATCAATTTCTGGTCGGAAACCTGCGGCGCTTGCATTGCGGAATTAAGAACCTTGCAACAATGGGAGGAAAAATACCCGAACCAAGTGCAACTGGTCGCGATGAATATCGACGGCGAAAAGGCCGACACACAAGCGATTGTCACTAAACGACAACTCACCTTGCCGATATTTAAAGATCAAATGAAAATTACGGCAGAACGTTACCAACTTGTCGGCACGCCGACATCTTTCGTGATTGACCCAAGCGGCAAAGTAATATATAAATTCGAGGGTTTACTCCCTGAAGAGGAACTACAACGTCTCTTTACCCCAACGAAAATCAATTAAGGAAAATCATGAAAATTTACTCTACTATGCTTTCTCTCATTGCATTAAGTGCAGTTTCAAGCGTTCATGCGGAAGGCAATATTGAACACGGACAAAAGATTTTTAACCGTTCATGTGCACTTTGTCACGGAAAACAAGCTGAAAAATCAGCAATGGGACAATCTCAAATTGTGAATACGTTCTCCCAAGAGAAAATTATTACCTCACTTCAAGATCGTAAAAGCGGAAAAATTGAAGGCCCCGGCAATCGCGTGAAAGAAGGATTAAGCGAACAAGATATGCAAGATGTTGCGAGTTATATCCAGACCCTCAAACAATAATGGAAGTGCGGTGAATTTTAGCGCCATTTTTCATCAGAATGTATTCGCTAAAATAGGCATTTTGCTTTAGAATCACCGCCTCCCTTTTTTCAAGAGATTATTATGTCGATTACATTATCAACCAAACAAAAACAGTATTTAAAAGGCCTTGCACACCATTTAAGCCCGGTGGTGATGTTAGGCGGTAACGGATTAACCGAAGGGGTATTGGCAGAAATTGATTTATCCCTCAGCCACCATGAGTTAATTAAAGTGAAAATTAGCGGGTCCGATCGTGAAACCAAACAACTGATCATCAATGCCATTGTGCGTGAAACCGGTGCGGCTGAGGTGCAAACGATAGGACACGTGTTAGTGTTATATCGCCCAAGTGAAGAAAATAAAATTTCACTGCCACGCAAATAACTTAACCTTAAAATAAACAAGCCATAAAAAAATCAGCCCCCTTAAAAATAAGGGGGCTGATTGGTTAGAGATTGCAATTAAAGTGCGGACACATTTAAACGAGAACCGCCTACGATGCGTACACGTGCGCCAGGAACAAGATTCGCTTCGGCTTTTTGCACCACAACGATTTCTTTACCGTCATCTTTCTTAATCACCATTTCAAGCGCACTAACTTGGCTGGCTTTTTCTTCGACTTTGCTACCAATGACCGCACCGGCAACCGCGCCTACCGCCGTCGCAATGGCTTGACCTGTACCGCCACCGATACCGGAACCGGCGATACCGCCGATAGCGCCGCCACCAATGGTACCAAGCACACCTTGATTATCTGCTTGAATTTTCACCGGACGGGTGGAAACAATGGTACCGTAGCTAATTGAACGCGCTTCTTTTGCTTGATCGCCAGAATAGACGTTACCGCCATAAATGTCTTCATTGGCACAACCCACAAGAGTTAAGCTCATTAGCACAGCGAATGCAATTTTTTTCATAAATGCTCCTTAAATACTGGATTAATTGTTACGTCGCCTTATTCATAAAGCGAGGCGACTCATTTTAGTAAAATCGTTTCATACAATCAAACCGCACTCACGATTTGTTTAATACTGTATGGATGAACCTTAATGCAAACATGATTACAGTGCTTATCTGCAAAACTGATCGCCACCGATAAATTGGCCAGTTTTTCACCATCCGCCTTCGGTTCGCTCGTTTTGACTTTCAACTCCGCCGATTGGTTCCGTAAAAACAAATTTTTTATACGGGTAAACCATTCTGCCTCACTTTCCCCCGTTAAAAACGGCACCACCACTTCAATATGCTCCCAGCTTTCCTGCGGATAAAATTTATCCTTCGGAAATGGCAACTCCACCACCTCAATTGCCTGTCCGGCAAGGTATAACAGTTGCGTTAAGGCAATTAAATAAATGACTCGACCATTCACCACATTATCACTTAATACCGAACCATAGTTTAATAATAATGCTAACCAGTCATGGGCTTTCTGATCAGAATTCACACGCAATGACAGATGATCGATTTCATATTGGCTAAGATCTAAATGAATCTTTGCAGCAAGCGCCTGAATTTTTTGTTCAAAATCCTGAAAATCAGCCAAAAGTGCGATCTGATTTTGAAACATTTCGTGGGGCAAATGACACGACATAATTTTCCTTTTTGGCTTTTCTGAAAAGTGAAAGAACGGTATTATATCCGCTATTTTTATCCCTCAAAAGAATTTAAGGTTCAGCCGTGAATATTCAATCTATTTTATCTGAAAAAATTAAACAGGCGATGATTGCAGCCGGTGCCGACGCACAATGTGAAGCCCTCGTTCGCCAATCAGGCAAAGTGCAATTTGGTGACTATCAAGCTAACGGCATCATGCCCGCTGCCAAAAAATTGGGCTTAAACCCACGTGAATTTGCGCAAAACGTGTTAGATAAAGCCGAATTACAAGACATTGCAGAGAAAACGGAAATTGCCGGCCCGGGCTTTATTAATATTTTTCTAAAAAACTCTTGGCTGGCAGAAAATATTAACCGTGCCGTGCAAGACCCGAAATTAGGTGTACACAATCCGGAAAAACAAACGGTCGTGGTGGACTATTCCTCCCCAAACGTTGCCAAAGAAATGCACGTGGGACATTTGCGTTCAACCATTATCGGTGATGCTGTCGTACGCACACTGGAATTTTTAGGTAACCACGTTATCCGCGCTAACCATGTGGGCGACTGGGGTACTCAATTCGGTATGCTGATTGCCTATTTGGAAAAAATGGAAAACGAACATGCCAGCGAAATGGAATTGAGCGATTTAGAAGCCTTTTATCGCGCGGCAAAGAAACATTATGATGAAGATCCGGTATTTGCCGAAAAAGCCCGTAATTACGTGGTGAAATTACAAAGTGGTGATGAATATTGCCGTACCATGTGGCAAAAACTGGTGAAGATCACCATGCAACAAAACCAACATAACTACGATCGTCTCAATGTGACCTTAACAGACAAAGATGTGATGGGTGAAAGCTTGTATAACCCAATGTTGCCGGGCATTGTTGAAGATCTGAAAAAACAAGGTTTGGCCGTAGAAGATGACGGCGCATTAGTGGTTTATTTGGATGAATTCAAAAATAAAGACGGCGATCCAATGGGTGTTATTGTGCAGAAAAAAGATGGCGGTTTCCTTTACACCACCACTGACATTGCTGCCGCTAAATACCGTTATGAAACCTTAAAAGCCAACCGTGCATTAGTCTTCTCCGATACGCGCCAAAGCCAACATATGCAACAAGCTTGGCTGATTACTCGTAAAGCGGGCTATGTGCCGGATAGCTTCCAGTTGGAACACAAAAATTTCGGCATGATGTTAGGCAAAGACGGTAAACCGTTCAAAACCCGTAGTGGTGACACCGTGAAACTGGCCGATTTATTAGACGAAGCCATTGAACGAGCGGGCGTATTAATTTCGCAAAAATCCACCGCACTTTCTGAACAAGAAAAAGCCGATGTGATTGAAGCTGTTGGTATCGGTTCGGTGAAATATGCGGACTTATCGAAAAACCGTACCACGGATTATGTGTTCGACTGGGACAATATGTTGAGCTTTGAAGGCAACACCGCGCCTTATATGCAATATGCCTACGCCCGCATTCGTTCGATTTTCAATCGTAGCCAAATTGCCCTAAGCGAAGTGGAACAAGCCAAATTAAGTATTACTGATGAAAAAGAACGTGCTTTGGCAATCAAATTATTGCAATTTGAAGAGGCCGTTCAAGTGGTTGGAAAAGAAGGTACACCTCATGTACTTTGCGCTTATTTGTACGAATTGGCCGGCGTATTCTCTTCCTTCTACGAACATTGCCCGATTCTGAATAACGACGATCAGCAAGTGAAACTCAGTCGCTTAAAACTGGCGTTGTTAACAGAAAGAACGCTAAAACAAGGATTGGATTTACTCGGTATTAAAACTGTCGAGAAGATGTAATCTCACATAACAACCTCAAAGGGCGAGTGTTCATGGGAGTTTTCCCATTCAACACCGCCCTTTTTTATTAAAATAACAACTGCATCTAATGGCTTCCCCGACACACATTTAAAAGAGGCAATATATTCTTCCACAACTTTTGTATTTAAGTTCAATGTGCTGACAAAAAATCCTTCTGCCCGGAAATGTCTATTTTCATATCGCTATTTTAGTGAATCGTAGCGTGCAACTTGTTGCACGAAATCACGAATGTCCAAAAGAGATAAATAACGTTCCGTGCGTGGTTTGGTCGTGCATCAAGATGCACGCTACGCACGAAATCGTGAATTACATATCGAGGTTAATCATTCGTGCAACAAGTTGCACGCTACGTACGAAATCGTGAATTACGTATCGAGGTGAATCATTCGTGCAACAAGTTGCACGCTACGCACTATTTGGATCCATACGCATAGCGTATGGTTTTTATAGCCGGACTTTGTCTGGCTATAAATAAAAAAGCCGATCTTAAGAAAACTTAAGATCGGCAATCAGCAAAATGCTTATTACACGCTTGCTGTCTCTATTATTTTTTTAGAACTAACACCACGGAATCACCGGCAACCACTTCCCCGGTTTTCTTCTCAAGATGATTAATCTCATCCATATTGGAAATCACTACCGGTGTTAGTACGGATTTCGCTTTAGCTTCCAAGAGAGGAAGATCTAACTCAATCACTGTGTCGCCACGTTTAACGGTTTGACCTTCTTGCGCCACACGAGTAAAGCCTTCACCTTTTAATTCTACGGTATCAATACCAAAGTGAACAAATAACTCCACACCTTCTTTGGATTCCATGGAAAACGCATGATTAGTTTCAAAAATTTTACCAATCACACCATCTACCGGCGCAACTAATTTATTGCCGGTCGGGCGAATAGCAATGCCATCACCAACAATCTTTTCAGAAAAAACGACATCCGGCACATCTTCAATATTCACGATCTCACCGGAAAGTGGGGCATAGATTTCCACTTCAACCGCTTTCTTCTCTTTTGAGCCAAATAGTTTGTCAAATAAACCCATTTTAATCATCTCCTGAAGTTTGAAATTTAGTCGTATTTTAGCTTAAAAAGCCTAATTTGTATTTAATTTAATGCTTTTTCTGCTAAAAAATCAATCACTAAACGTTCGATTTCTGCCGCAGTCGGTTGTTGCAACGCCTTTTCTGCCAGTAATTTTGCGTCTTGATAATTAACGTTACGAATTAATTTCTTAATCCGCGGCACAGAAATCGCACTCATACTAAATTCATCTAGCCCCATTCCTAACAACAAGACAGTAGCACGTTCATCGCCGGCTAATTCACCGCACATTCCCGTCCATTTTCCTTCCGCATGAGAAGCATCAATCACTTGTTTAATTAAACTCAGTACAGACGGACTCATTGGGTTATATAAATGAGAAATGAGCTCATTGCCACGATCTACGGCTAACGTATATTGGGTTAAATCATTTGTACCAATACTAAAGAAGTCCACTTCTTTCGCTAAGAATTTGGCATTCACTGCCGCTGATGGCGTTTCAACCATGACACCAATTTGAATATTTTCGTCAAAGGCCTTACCTTCATTACGCAATTCAACTTTCAATTCTTCAATGACGGATTTCAACTCACGAATTTCTTCTACAGAAATAATCATCGGGAACATGACGGCTAATCGACCGTAAGCGGATGCCCGTAACACAGCTCTTAATTGCGCATTTAAAATTTCTCGACGATCCAACGCAATACGAATAGCACGCCAACCGAGGAATGGATTCATTTCTTTCGGCAAATCCAAATACGGCAATTCTTTATCACCGCCAATATCCATGGTACGCAATATCACCAAATTGCCATTCATGGCTTCCACGACGTCTTTATAGGCGATAAATTGCTCTTCTTCTGTCGGCAATTGATCACGATCCATAAACAAGAATTCCGTGCGGTATAACCCTACACCTTCAGCGCCATTGCGATCCGCACCTTCAATATCACGAATGGTACCGATATTCGCAACCACATCCACGCGGTGTCCATCTAGCGTTAATGCCGGCAAATCTTTTAACTTCGCCAATTCAGCTTTCTCATCGGCTAATTTCGCTTGCAACGCTTTTAAACGCAGAATGTCTTCTTGGGAAGGATTAACGTAAACCACATTATTTAACGCATCCAGAATTAAAAAATCACCGGTATTTACCAACTCGGTAACATTGTTCGTCCCAACAATTGCCGGTAATTCAAGGGAACGCGCCATAATGGACGTATGTGATGTGCGACCTCCGATATCCGTCACAAAACCTAATACTTTGTCTAAATTTAGCTGTGCCGTTTCAGAAGGCGTTAAATCATAGGCAACTAAAATCGCCTCTTCATTAATTTCACCTAAATCAACGATGTGCATGCCTAAGATATTTTTAATTAAGCGATTGCCAATATCACGAATATCACCGGCACGCTCTTTTAAATACTCATCGTCAATTTCCGACAAAATGGCAACTTGCTGATTAATCACCACATTCGCCGCCACTGCCGCATTCACATGATTTGAACGAAGATAGTCAATGATTTCCTCTTCCAGCTCTTCATCTTCCAAAATCATTAAATGCCCTTCGAAGATGGCAGCTTTTTCTTCGCCTAAAGATTGATAAGCACGCTCTTTAATTGAGTTTAACTGCTCTACAGCCGCCTCACGTCCTGCGTAAAAACGCGCGATTTCTTCCTCGACTTGGCTGTCTTTAATCTTTTGCATATCCAGTACAATTTTTTCTTCTTTAAGCACAAGTGCTTTACCAAAAACAATGCCTGGTGAAGCCGGAATTCCTGAAATCATAGTTACCTTCTATAAAAAATCTATCCTAAAACTCAAATTGATTAAAAATCAATCATTCTTAAAATAAAGCAAAAGCCATGACCTGCTACATCGCCTCTTTAATCATAAAGAAAGATTGCCGCAAATCATGGCTTGGTTATTATTCTAAGGTTGGAATTAATGCCACAAGATGTTCAACAGCTTTTTCTGCATCCTCACCTTCTGCAGAAATCGTAATCACGGTACCTTGCGTGAGCATCAACGTTTGTAATTTAAACAAACTTTTTGCACTGGCACTTTTACCGGCTGAAGAAACCGTAATATCAGAAACAAATGCTTTCGCTTCTTTAACGAATTGTGCTGCCGGACGCGTATGCAAACCATTAGGTGCAGTGATTTCAACATCTTTTGAATACATATGAGTTTCCTCTAAAAAATTAATTGAATCCGATAAGTCCATTTAGCATTTTGATGGAATCTTGTCTAAAAAGACTAAAATAAATGCGCCGTAGTATCCTGATAATCGCTCCATTACGCAAGGCGATTTCAATAAAAATTTGAACTGGATCACAAAAAAACGACGTCAAAGTTTAATTTATTAACCAAAATTTAACAAGGTTTTGCGCAAAAGAAGTGGCTGACATTGACTTATTCAACAGAAAAATGGCGCTGCGATTTCATTTCTTTTTTACTGGTTAACAAACGATGATAATTTTCATAACGAACAGCACTGATTTTGCCTTCTTCTACCGCCTGACGTAAGGCACACCCCGGATCATTTAAATGCTTACAATCACGGAACTTACAGGTGCCCAGCACGCTTTGGAATTCACGATATCCTTTTGTAATCTGTTCATCTTCCAAATGCCACAAACCAAATTCACGGATGCCCGGTGAATCAATTAAACTGCCACCTTGCGGTAAATGATATAAACGGGAGGAAGTTGTGGTGTGTTGCCCAAGGCCCGAAGTTGAACTAATTTCTCCGACCAACGCGTCCACCTCCGGCAAGACAGCATTAATCAAACTGGATTTTCCTACGCCGGATTGTCCTACAAAAATAGACACGCCATCCGATAAAAGTGCGGTCAGTTTTTCCAGATTTTTTCCATTCTGCGCTGAAACCATCAGCGTTTGATAGCCAATATCACGATAAATTTTCAGCTGTGAATCCACCTCTTGCCACTGTTCTTCCGTCAGCATATCGGCTTTATTCAACACAATAATCGGTTCAATGTTGGCGTCTTCGCATACCACCAAATAACGATCAATAATATTCAATGACAAACTCGGCAGTACGGAAGAAATAATGATAATGCGATCAATATTAGCCGCGATGACTTTAATACCATCATAATAATCCGGACGGGAAATTTCATTTTTGCGTGGATGAACCCCTTCAATTACCCCACTCACTCCTTGCAACTGTTCATTGCCTTGCCGCCAAATCACGCGATCCCCGACGACAACGCTCGCTAATGTACGACGCAAGTTACAACGAAAAATCTCGCCTTGCGCATTTTCCACATCCGCATGACGGGCATAGCGTGTGACGACCAAACCATCCTGCGAATCGCCCAGCATATCATCCTGCCAATCAATGTCTTTCTTCTGATGGCGATGTAACACCTTATGATTATTGGACTGAATTCGGCGTTTTTGATTTTGCGTTAATTTGGGTTTACTCATATAAGTGCGGTCGTTTTTTCTCGCGTTTTTCGCTAGAATAAGGAAAATTTTTGCATAGGATACCTTATATAATGGCATTAGATAAACAAAATCTGATCTGGATTGATCTTGAAATGACAGGCTTAGATCCGGAAAAAGAACGCATTATTGAAATCGCAACCATTGTGACCGATAAAAATTTAAATATTCTTGCCGAAGGCCCTGTTCTAGCCGTCCATCAATCTGACGAATTACTCAATAAAATGAGCGACTGGTGCATGAAAACCCACACCGCAAACGGTTTGGTTGAACGCGTTAAAAACAGCAAATTAACCGAACGCGCGGCAGAATTACAAACCTTAGATTTTCTCAAAAAATACGTGCCGAAAGGGGTATCACCGATTTGTGGCAACAGTGTGGCACAAGACAAACGCTTTCTCTTTAAATATATGCCTGAGCTTGCAGACTACTTTCACTATCGCCACCTTGATGTCAGTACATTAAAAGAATTAGCCGCCCGCTGGAAACCGGAAATTCTGGACGGCTTTAGTAAACAAAATACCCATTTGGCATTAGACGATATTCGCGAATCCATCAAAGAACTCGCTTACTATCGCGAACATTTTTTAAAGATAGACTAAATCGACGAATATATAAACAAGCGCATCATTTTCATGATTTTATACTTGCACTGTCTAAAAATATTCGTATAATGCCGTCTCATTCATTTGATGTGAATGCGGGAATAGCTCAGTTGGTAGAGCACGACCTTGCCAAGGTCGGGGTCGCGAGTTCGAGCCTCGTTTCCCGCTCCATTCTCAACATCAACTCTCTGCGGGAATAGCTCAGTTGGTAGAGCACGACCTTGCCAAGGTCGGGGTCGCGAGTTCGAGCCTCGTTTCCCGCTCCAAATTCACAATCCCTCGCTTTTGCGGGGGATTTTTTTATGCTTAATTTTCGTTTCCCTTTCTCTGACGAAAAAGGGAACCTGTTTCTTCTGTGTTTTATTAATTTGGCTTAAAAAAGCACCGCACTTTTAGCGTATTTACAGCACTAACTGCTTATTATGAAACTGTTGCAACGTGCAACGATGACCGACACTGAGAATAATCATGTTTGGGAAACGGCTGCGGATGATTTTATACAGCAATTCTTCCGTCGGTTCGTCCAGTGCCGATGTGGTTTCGTCTAAAAAAATCACATCGGGTTGCATCAGAAGAATGCGAATAAACGCCACCCGTTGCAATTCTCCCGGCGAAAGAATAGCTTGCCAATCGTTGGATTCGTTAAGAGACGGAATGTATTTGCTCAAACGGCACTGCTCCATAGCCAACTCCAATTCGCCACGTTTAGGCTCAATATTCGGATAACAAATCGCTTCGCGTAACGTGCCTTGCGGCATATACGGGCGTTGTGGCAGAAACAGACTGTTGCTACATGGACGCTCTACCCGACCTTCCGTATCAAACGGATAAATCCCCGCAATGGCTTTGAGTAACGAGGTTTTTCCTGCGCCTGACGGGCCTTGAATAAGTAAAGCATCGCCATTTTGCAAATCCACGTTCAAATCCTTCAACAAGACTTTTCCAGTGCCGTCTTTAATCCCGAAATGATGCAATGACACCCGATGAGAACATTCCACCGGCTGATGAATATCCGTGCCGTCCAATTCGTCTAATTTGGTAAAAAAACCATATAAACGGTTTAAGCGCGCTTGATACAAGGTGAATTCTTCATAGAACAAGCGGAAGAAAGACAACGCCCGCATAAGGCGATTGAAGGCTTGCACCGTTTGGTGCATATCGCCTAATTTCACCTGTCCGGCAAAGAAACGCGGCGCTTGCAACATAAGCGGTAGAATCATGGCAATTTGCGTCACGCCGGTATTAAATCCGTCCAACCCCAACATACGGCGCACAATTACCCAACGGTTGTGAATGATAGCGTGAAATTTCTCTTGTAAATTTGACCGCTCTTTTGTTTCACCGCCGTAAAACGCAATACTTTCTGCGTTATCACGCACGCGAATCAAGGAATAACGGTAATCCCCGTTCAATCGTTCTTTATCAAAATTCAATTTAATCAGCGGGTGCCCAATCCAAACGGAAAGTGCGGTGGCGACGATGATAAAAATATAAATAAAGAACACCACGCCTTTCGGAATCGGCACGCCGAGCAACACCAATATCCCTGACAAGCCCCACAGAATAATCGTAAATTCAATGGTGGACATCACGGAATTAATCAAGCCTTGCAACATGGTAACCGTGCCGCTAATAAATTCACGGGCATCTTGTTCGATACGTTGATCGATGTTATCCGGCAATTCTTTTTCGTATTTCAGACGATAATAATTTTTATGGCGCAACCAACGCACGAGCATTTCATTATTGAGTTTTTCTAACCAACGAATTTCAAACAGCTGGCGTACAAAATAATTGATAATGGAATGCACGATTTTGAACATCACCAACAAGGCATTAAGCCCGGCAAAAAACCAAAAGGCATCAGCTTTTTGTTCTTGTAACGAGGTATAAAGTCCGTTATAGAAAAAGGAATTCAGCACGCTGATTCGCACTTCCAGCAAAATCAAGGTCAGCAACAATAAAAGCAAACCGATAATTTTGTATGCCGACGAGGTTTGCACACAAGGTTGTGTAATCAGCCAAAAGCGTTGCCCGAAGTCTGTTCGTTTAAGCGCCAATGCCAATACTGCCAACACCGCCGACACGCCCAAAAGTGCGGTCAAAATCCAAGATAAACTATTATTAACTTCTGTTTGCCAATCCATTTTAATATCCAAAAAGAAAGGGCGTTAAACGCCCTTTAGGGATGAATGTATTTAATTAGAATTCCACTTTGGTATTAAAGATAAACTCACGTCCATAACCCAACGCCACCGGAATCAGCGTGTTTGTTGCATTGCCTGAAGTGGATGGGAAGTAGGTTTTATCCGTTAAGTTTTTACCGTTAAGTTGGAATGAAACCTTCTTGCCGGAGATTTTGGTGTCGTAGGCAATGAAGGCGTCATACACTACGGCATGTGGAATTTTATACGATTTCGCGTAGTTATTGGTATAAGCATACCAAGAACCTAAATAACGTGCACCACTGCCAACACGGATATTACCGAAATCAAATTCCCCCACATTGTAAGCCAAGAATAAAGAAGCTTGATGTTTCGGTACGCCGGAAAGCTGTTGATTCACCGCCTCTGGGTATCTTGCATTTTCTAGGGATTTCACTTTCGTGTAAGTATAGTTTGCGGCGGCACTCAAGCGTTCGGTAAGTTGGCCGTTTAAATCAAATTCAACACCACGGGAACGTTGTTTACCAACAATGTTTAACTCTGCATTGGCGCCGCTGCCCACCGCTTCTGCCACATTGCGTTTATTAATATTAAATAAAGACACCATGGCGTTAAAATCAGCATTTTCATACTTCGCCCCCATTTCAATGGATTTACCTTGTTCCGGTTTTAAATCGCTGTTCACCGGAGTAGCCACACTCATTTGCGGACGGAAAGATTCCGCATAGTTGGCAAAGGTGGCGATATTCGGCGTGAATTTATACACTGCGCCTAGTTGATACAACAATTTGCCATCATGTTGATCTGTATTAGCGGTCTTCGTTAAGCTTTGCCCTTTTGATAAATCACAATTCGCCGCATTTAAGCAATGGCGACCGGCAAATTGGTCAAAATATTCATAACGCAAACCACCGGTAACAATAACGCTATCCGTTAAATAGGCTGTATCCTGAACATAAACGCCAAGGGTTTTTAGATGGTTATATTGATAGGCATTGCCGTTGCCGTTTTTCTTCTGTGCCACCGGATTGGTATAGTTTGGATGATCAATGCTGAGATCCGAATCCATGATGCCTTGGTTATAAATCGGGCCAATCTCACGAATATTACGCATCACATCCACACCGGCGACAAAACGATTACCAATCTCACCAATACCGAATTCACCCACAACATTAACGGTCCCGCTATGTACGCGTTGATCGCCTTGTTGTTGTTCAATGGCACGGCGCACATGACGTGCTTTTAATTCCGGAGAGGTAATCACACCTTTTTTATTTTTAACCGCAGGAATCGCTGTGTCTGTAACATTAATATTTGAAATACGCGCTTGATGATAGAAATATTCATAACGGGCATAGTTATAACCGGCGTTTAACTTCCAGTTATCGTTAAGCTTATGCTCAACTTTAAAATCAATGTTATCGGTTTTTGCCGTGGTTTCATTATTCGGTTCGTCTAAACGACGGGAGACCGGAATATTCGGCAGAGAATTTGTCGCCGTTAATAAATTCGTCCCACGATCAAACGGCTCAAGAATATCTTTATGCTCATACGCCACGAAGACTTTGGTGGTGTCATTTTCCCAAGAAAGAGAAGGCGCGTAAGTGGTGTTTTTAATTTTGCCGAAGTTACGCCAATAGTTCTTTTCTTGTTTGTCATAAATAAAACGATAAGCAAAGCCATTGCCTAAGCCGCCGGTGAAATCCACTTGTGTTCCCCACAAACGATGATTTCCCAATGTGCCGCCCACTACATATTTCGGCGTTTGTTGCGGTTTTTTGGTAATGATATTGACGACACCGCCCGGATCTTGAATGCCATAAAGCACAGAGGCAGGGCCTTTTAAGACTTCGACGGTTTCCGTGGTGGCACTAAAGTTCTTGGCAGGGCCGGCTTGCAAGCCGTTACGCATAATCGAATTATCACGATTGCCGCCAAAACCGCGTTTTTGAATGGAATCGAACATGCCGCCTAAGGTATTGGCTTGACTAACGCCACTCACATTGTAAAGCGCATCAATTAAGGATTCGGGTTTGCGATCTTTTAATAATTGGGTGGAAAGAATATTGACCGTGTTCGGTGTATCCAGCACAGGCACCTCGGCTTTTGAGACCACAGAGGTCCCGGTGGTTTGATAACCGTTTTGCTTAATGCCGGTATCTTCAACAGTGATTTGTTCAAGATTTTCCGCTTTTTCTTCCGTATAAGCAGACATGGATACCGCCGTTAAAAGTGCGGTGGAAATCACGCTTAATTTAAATTTCATAACATTACCTTTTCGAGTCAAAAAACGGCGACAGTATAGCTGAAAAGCTTCAGGTGAAAAAGAGAATTATTCTCTTTTAAATACACTAAAAAAACATCTTAAAAAACAACCGCACTTTAGATGAAAAAAGCCTGCTACAACGGTAACAGGCTTCTCTTTATTTCAACTTTTCCAAGCGTGCTAGCAGCACGTCATCAGGTAATCGCTGAATTTTTCGGAGACGATAAATTAATAAAATGGCCGCTAAGGTTAAACTCACAATAAACGCAATCCAGAACCCTTTTGCCGCAATACCACCGGTAATGATCCAATCGGTACGCGCCAATATGTAACCCAGTGGCATTCCGACAACCCAATAGCAAAATAATGTGATGTATAAAATAGCTTTGGTGTCTTTATAACCACGCAACACGCCACCGATAATCACTTGTACCGTGTCGGAAAATTGGTATAGCGAGGCAATTAATAATAAGGTGCCTGCCATGGCAATGACTTCAATGTCTTTCACAAAAATGGCAGCAATATGCTCACGTAAAGTTACTGTTAAAAATGCAGTGACTATTGCAACCGATAATCCGACCGCCAACGCAGAATAAGACACCAGTTTTGCCCCGTGTGGCGATTTTTCGCCTAAACGTTGCCCGACTAAGATCGTAGTAGCCATGCCAATCGACATAGGCAACATGAAGACAAACGAACTGGTGTTTAAGGCAATTTGGTGGCTCGCCACCACATCGGCGCCAAGCGGTGATAGAAATAATGAAGTCAATGCAAATAACGCTACTTCACAACAAAGCGCCATGGCGATAGGAAACCCAAGTTTCAGCAACTTGCTCAATGTACGCACATTTGGACGTTCGATAATCTTGTCGAAGACCTTTAAATCACGTTGATTTCTCGCGCGCATACAATAGGTCAACATGAAAAGACACATCGTCCAGTTCACGATTGCCGTCGCAATACCACAGCCCACCGCCCCAAATGCCGGAATACCGAGCTTGCCGTAAATGAAAATATAGTTAAGGGGAATGTTGAGCATTAAACCGAGGAAAGTAATCACCATGGCAGGCTTGGTTTTGGCAATACCGTCATTTAAACAACGAAAATTAATCATTAATAAATAACCCGGCAAGCCCCAAATCATGGCGTGTAAATAGCCGCTTGTGATCTCCGCCAAACGGGGTTCCATATCCATGTTTTGCAAGACAACGTCGCTGTGATAAATCAATAAACCAAGGGGAATGCAGCTAAAGAACACAATCCAAATGCCTTGGCGTACCTGATGAGCAATCCGCTTACGCTGACCGGAGCCATTCAAATAGGAAATAGTAGGAGGCAAGGCGAGTAACAACCCGTGTCCGAATAACACCAACGGCAACCAAATGGAGGCACCTACGGAAATGGCTGCCATGTCTGCTGCGCTCACGCGCCCTGCCATAATGGTATCCACCATCCCCATGGAGTTTTGCGCAATTTGCGCAAGCAAAATCGGAATGGCGATAGCAATTAATTTTTTAGCTTCAATATGATATTCTTTGACGAAGTTTACATTCATAAATAAATAGATTTAGAGGTCATTATGTTTACAGGCATTGTGCAAGGTACGGCACAAATTAAGGCTATTACAGAAGGGGCTAATTTTAGAACACACGTGGTGGAAATGCCACAAGAAATGCTGAAAGGATTACAAATCGGCGCCTCTGTTGCGCACAATGGCGTGTGTTTAACCGTCACGGAAATCAAAGGCAATTTGGTGAGTTTCGACTTAATGCAAGAAACCTTGAAAATCACTAATTTAGGCGCGTTAAAGGCTGGTGATTTCGTCAATATCGAACGCGCCATGCAAATGGGCACAGAAATCGGCGGGCATATATTATCCGGCCATGTGTATTGCACCGCAGACATCGTTGAACGCATTCCTTCCGAAAACAACCTGCAAATTTGGTTCCAACTGCCGAATCAAGACATGATGAAATATGTGTTAACCAAAGGCTTTATTGCTGTGGATGGCATCAGTTTAACCATCGGTGAAGTCCGTGAACAAAGCTTCTGCGTGAATCTCATTCCGGAAACAATTCGTCGTACGTTGATTGGCAAGAAACAGGTGGGCGAAAAAGTCAATATTGAAATCGATCCGCAAACACAAGCCATTGTGGATACGGTGGAACGTTATTTGGCACAGAAATAATCACAAAGTGCGGTCGAAAAAGGCAACGTTTTTTAAAAAAAAGCATGCCAAACGACCGCAAAAATCACACACATTTTCTTAAAATCACTTTACAAAGGATATAATTTATGCAAGCGAGACGAGACGACCAAGATTGTCGATGAAAATCACGCATTACAACAAGCATTTTTAAATGAATTAGATGAAAAACTTTGGGCATCTGCCGATAAACTGCGTCAACAGCTTGACGCCGCCAACTATAAACACATCGTTCTTGGTCTGATCTTCTTAAAATACATTTCTGACAGTTTCACCCACCAACAAGCCAAAATTCAGGCTGAACTGACCGATCCTGAAAACGCACTCTATCTTGACCGCACTTTTTACGACACCGAAGAAGAATACCAAGAAGCCTTAACAGCCGAACTGGAAAACCGCGACTACTACACTGCCGACAATGTGTTCTGGGTGCCGCAGCAAGCCCGTTGGGACGAAATTAAAGCCGTTTCTATCTTAGAGATTGGGACTGAATTACCTTGGGGCGGGAAATTTTCCGGCGTGGCAAAACTCATTGACGATGCCTTCGATTCCATTGAAAAAGACAACGAAAAGCTCTCACGAAATGGTATGGGCGTCCTCCAACGCATCAGCGGCTATGCCGTAAACGAAGACACCCTACGCGGGCTGATTATCCTCTTCTCCGATACCCACTTTACCCGCCCGACTTACAACGGCGAGCCCGTGCATTTAGGTGCAAAAGACATTCTCGGCCACGTTTACGAATACTTCCTCGGTCGCTTTGCTCAAGCCGAAGGCAAGCGCGGCGGCCAATATTTCACACCAAAATCCATCGTTTCACTCATTGTTGAAATGTTAGAACCCTACAAAGGGCGGGTGTATGACCCTGCGATGGGCAGTGGCGGCTTTTTCGTGCAAACCGAACGCTTTATCACCGCCCATCAAGGCAACATCAATAACGTTTCCATCTACGGGCAAGAATTCAACCCGACCACCTGGAAACTCGCTGCCATGAATATGGCGATTCGTGGCATTGATTACGACTTCGGCAAACACAACGCCGACAGCTTCACCCAGCCGCAACACATCGACAAAAAGATGGATTTCATCATGGCAAACCCACCCTTCAATATCAGCGATTGGTGGAACGAATCCCTTGCCGATGATCCACGTTGGGCATACGGCACACCACCGAAAGGCAACGCCAACTTCGCTTGGCTGCAACATATGATTTACCACCTCTCGCCAAACGGAAAAATGGCATTATTGCTTGCCAACGGATCCATGAGCAGTCAAACCAACAACGAAGGCGAAATCCGCAAAGCCATCATTAATGCCGACTTGGTCGAATGTATGGTTGCCCTGCCCGGCCAGCTCTTCACCAACACCCAAATCCCCGCCTGTATTTGGTTTTTAAACCGCAACAAAAAGCGCAAAGGCGAAGTGTTATTTATCGACGCCCGCCAAATCGGCTATATGAAAGACCGAGTATTGCGCGATTTCACCGCTGACGACATTGCCAAAATTGCCGACACCTTCCACGCGTGGCAAAAAGCAGACGGCTATGAAGACCAAGCCGCTTTCTGCAAATCCGCGACTTTAGAAGAAATTGCGGGCAACGACTTCGTCCTCACACCGGGACGCTACGTCGGCACCGCAGAACAAGAAGACGACGGCGTGCCTTTTGCAGAAAAAATGCAAAATCTGACCGCACTTTTGAAAGAACAATTTGCGAAAAGTGCGGAGTTGGAAGCGGAGATTAAAAAGAATTTAGGGGGATTGGGATATGAGTGATTGGCAAATGGTAACATTAGAAGATGTAACAGAAAGTATTAATACAGGATTAGATGCTATTCGTAGAGCTCCGATTGTTGAACATAAAACAAATTTACGTTGCTTGAGAATACAAGATATTTCTCAAAATAAGTCATTTGATAAATGGGGATATACTGAGGTTAAAGATGCAGACTTCAAAAAATTTCAGCTTGTTCCTAACGATATTATTATGGCAAGAACTTGTTCTACAGGTATTTGCTATCTAGTAAAAGAAGAATTACCTGCCGTTTTTAATAATGGCTTAGCAAGAATACGTTTGAAAATAGAAAAAGTTGATCCGCAATTTATTTATTATGTTTTCAAGTCAAAACATTTTAGCGGTTATATTGATGGAATATCTGGTGGTACATCTGTTCAATTAAATATGAAAATTGGTGATTTATCGAAATACCAATTTAAGTTACCTCCACTTTTAGAACAAAAAGAAATTGCTAGAATTTTATCTGATTTAGATAAAAAAATAGAACTCAATACTCAAATCAACCAAACCTTGGAACAAATCGCCCAAGCCCTATTTAAAAGCTGGTTTGTCGATTTCGACCCCGTGCGTGCCAAAGGCCAAGCTCTTTCAGACGGCCTTAGCCTTGAACAAGCAGAACTTGCCGCCATGCAGGCAATCAGCGGAAAAACAGCCGAAGAACTGACCGCTCTTTCACAAACACAGCCTGAACACTACGCCGAATTAGCCGAAACCGCCAAAGCGTTTCCGTGCGAGATGGTGGAGGTTGATGGGGTTGAAGTGCCGAAGGGGTGGGAGGTTAAGCCCTTAGGAGATTTAATTTCTTTTGTGAAAGGTAAAAAACCAAAATCTGTATCACCAAAACAAGAAGAAAATATGTTGCCACATATTCTTACTTCATCGTTAGAAGGTAAATACAATGAATTTTGTGAAAGTAATAAACTTGTAACTATTGAATATCATAATACTATTATGTTAATGGATGGTAGCAATTCAGGAAGAATTGCTATTGGTCATAATGGCGTAATTGGATCAACATTAGCCAAAATCAACCTTGATAATAACAAACTTTGGGCTGTTATTTATCAATTCCTTAAATATAAGGAAGCTGATATTCAAGCTAATACAACAGGAACAACTATACCGCACACAGATAAAAATAGAGTAAATAATTATCTGATGGTTATTCCTGATAATTTTCTACTAGAAAAATTTACTAACTTATTTGATAACTCATTGTTAAAAATAATTTCCAATAGAAATCAAATTATTAGTTTAGAAACAACCAGAGATTTGTTACTACCTAGATTGTTGAATGGAGTAATTTAGAATGAATAATAAAGAAAGAGCCGTAGAGTATTGGAGTGTTGGACAGCAATTTTTACAATTATCTTCTTTTACTTCTGAAAAAATAGCCAAGTCAGGTAATAAATCCATTATTCTATCAAATAGACCATTATCAATTAGAGAAATAGATAGAAAAACTAAATGGTCAGATTTGAGTATTTCTATTCCTGTTCTATTCAATTTTTATCACGGAATAGAATTAATGTTGAAAGGCTATATCATATTCAGCAATAATGAAGATAGAACTACTCATAGAATATCTAATTTATTGGAATATATTTCTGAACAGATTGGAAAAGATAATGAATTTATAATTTTATTGGATAAACATATAAATCCTAAAGAAAATATAATTTCTGATTTTTTAACAAAAAATAACATCAATATTGATAATTGGTATCAAGCATTGAAGTATCCTGAGAGCAACCAAGGAATCAAATATAATCATTTCAGCTTGAAGTATGGTGGTGATAGAACTATTGCATTCTGGCAAGAGTTGTCAAAAGACAGTTTAGAAATAATTAGACTCGCTAGAAAATATCATCTGGAAAATAGAGAAGATTCTGACTAATTATTATGAGGTTGATTTTACTCCTGCCAAATCTCCCCTAACCCCTCTTTGCTAAAGAGGGGGATTGAATCGAGGGTAATTTGAATTTTGGTTTACTACTTTAATATGCGATGAAAGATTGAAATTTTCTTAGATTAGAAATGAGCCAGTTGCCGGCAATTTACTCAAGAAATCCCCCTCTTTAGCAAAGAGGGGTTAGGGGAGATTTGGCAGTATCAATAAACGAAGAAATTAATCCATTAGCTCCCCAAAGACAGCAAATACACAAAAGGAATCCATCATGCTCAACGAAAACGACATCGAACAACTCACCCTTCAACGCCTGCAATCCCTCGGTTGGGAATATCGCTATGGTAAAGATTTGCCTGTTCATGAGGGGGAATTTGCCCGTGGCGATTTGAGCGGCGTAGTCTTTGTTGAGCAACTGCGTGAGGCACTGCGTAAACTTAATCCGCAGCTGCCTGAAAGTGCGGTGGATTCTGTAGTGAAATCGGCGACGAAAAGCGATATTGGCGATTTAGTGGTTCGGAATCAGGCGTTTTATAAACTACTGCGTGATGGCGTGCGGGTGGAATATACGTTAAACGGCGAACAAAAAATCGAGATGGCGCGCTTGGTGGATTTTGAGCATGGGAAGAACAACCTCTTTGTTGCCGTCAATCAGCTGGAAATCCGCAGCCGTAAAGGGGGCAAGCGTATTCCTGATATTATCGGCTTTGTAAATGGTCTGCCCTTGTTGGTATTTGAGCTCAAAAATCCGCTGCGTGAATCGGCGGATTTGTTGCAGGCGTTTAATCAATTTGAAACCTATAAAGATGAAATTGCCGAGCTGTTTGTTTACAACCAAGCCTTAATTATTTCAGACGGCATTGCCGCACGTTTGGGTTCGCTTTCGGCTGATTTCCAACGTTTTACACCGTGGAAAGTGGTCGATGAAAAAAATAAAAGCGCGCGGTTATATTTTGACGATGAATTGCAAAGCCTGCTCAATGGCTTAATGCAGCCCAAAGATTTGCTCGACTATATCCGCTATTTCGTCTTATTTGAACGGGATTCAGGTGGTAAAACCATTAAAAAAATCGCGGCGTACCATCAATATTACGGCGTAAATGAAGCAGTCGATTCCACCCTTTTTGCGACTTCAGAAAAAGGCGACCGCCGCATTGGCGTGATGTGGCATACGCAAGGTTCAGGTAAGTCGATTTCCATGTTGTTTTATGCCGGCAAACTGCTTGCGCAGCCTGAATTGAAAAATCCCACCATTGTGGTGGTCACCGACCGCAACGATTTGGACGGTCAGCTCTTCCAAACCTTTTCTTCAGGCAAAGATTTAATCAAACAAACGCCGCAACAAGTGGAAGATCGCGATCAACTGCGCCAACTGCTCGCGCAAAATGAAGTCGGCGGCGTGTTTTTTACCACGATTCAGAAATTCGCCTTAAATGAGGAAGAAAGCCGCTTCCCTGTTTTAAATGAGCGCAGCAATATTATTGTAATCAGCGATGAGGCGCACCGCAGCCAATATGGCTTTACGCAAAAGCTGCATAACGGCAAGTTTCAGGCAGGCTACGCCCGCCATTTGCGTGATGCGCTGCCAAATGCTTCGTTTATCGGTTTTACCGGTACGCCGATTAGCCTAGAAGATAGAGACACACAAGATGTGTTCGGACGTTATGTATCTGTTTACGATTTGCGAGATGCGATGGAAGATGGCGCAACCGTACCGATTGTGTTTGATGATGCTCGCCAAATTCGCTTAAATAAAAAAGACCATGATGCTTTGTTTGCAGAAATTGATGCTCTACTAGAAGAGGAGCCATCGACTTCCCTGCGTTTACAGGAAAAATTACTAGGCTCACAAGCACGTCTTATCGAATTAGCCGCAGATTTTGTGCAACATTTTGCCAAACGCAATGAAGTGGTGGACAGCAAAGCGATGATAGTGGTTTCCAGCCGTCAGATTTGCGTGGATTTATACAATGAAATCATCAAACTGCGCCCTGAATGGCATTCGGACAATATTAACGAAGGGGTGATTAAAATTGTGATGACGGGTTCTGCTTCCGATGCGCCGGAAATGCAGAAACACGTTTACAGTAAACAGGAAAAACAAACGCTGGAACGTCGCTTTAAAGACCCGAACGATCCGCTGAAAGTGGTGATTGTACGCGATATGTGGCTGACGGGCTTTGATGCGCCTTGTTGTAATACGATGTATATCGACAAGCCGATGCAAGGACACAACCTGATGCAAGCTATCGCCCGAGTAAACCGTGTATTCCGCAATAAAAGCCGAGAAAATGGCGGCTTGATTGTGGATTATGTAGGCATTGCTGACAAACTCAAAGAAGCCACTCTGCAATATACAAACTCACAAGGAAAGGGCAAGCTGACCGATAGCGTGATTGATGTGTTCTTTAAAATGAAAGAGCATTTAGAGTTCGTCCGTAGCCTGTTTGCAACGCCGGTTGAAGGGAAAACTTTTGATGTTCAAGCCGCCTTAGAGAAGGACGAGCCACATGAATTGCTGATGGCGATTCGTTTTGCCGCCAACCATATTTTAAGCCTCGATCAATTACCGTTTGATGGCAAAGCGCACGAGCAACATTGGTTTAATAAAAAAGAAGCCGAGCCACGCAAAAAAGCCTTTTTGAAAGCAGCGGGATTAGTGAAAAAAGGCTATATGTTGTGTGGTTCCTTAGCGGAAGTTGAGCCATACAACCAAGAAATCGCCTTTTACGATGCCGTGCGTGCCATTCTCACTAAGCGCGAACAAAACGGTACAGGCACAAATGAAAGACAGATTTTATTGAAAAAATTGGTCAATCAAACCGTCTATTCCGAAGGTGTGATTGATTTATTTGATCTGCTGGAAAAACCGCAACCACAAATCAGTTTGCTTTCCGAAGAGTTTTTACAGACCATCAAAAACAGCCCAACGAAGAACTTATGGGTGAGCGCGATGGAGCGGTATTTAGCAAGTGAAATCAAAGCCAAATCAGGCGCAAACCTCACCTTGCAAAAAGACTTTGAACAGCGTTTAAAAGAAGCCTTAAACCAATACCACAACCACAATTTAAGCGTCGTCGAAATTTTGGATGAGCTCTTCAAAATGAGCCAAGATTTTCAAGAACGCTTAGCTTTAGGTGAAAAGTTGGGGCTGAAAAAAGAGGAACTCGCCTTCTACGAAGCCCTCGCCCAAAACCAAAGCGCCAGAGAACTGATGGGTGATGAAGTATTGAGTAAACTCGCGAAAGAAATCACCGACACACTCAGAAAATCCGTGACTATCGACTGGCAATACAAAGAAGGCGTTCGTGCCAAAATGCGCATTCTCGTGAAACGCGCCTTGCAACGCTACAAATATCCACCGGATAAACAAGAAGAAGCCGTGAGCTATGTGATTAAGCAAGCGGAAGAAATTGCAGAAGAATTAGCCCAGTAACAATCCGCACGTAAAACGTGCGGTTTTTAGGCTCCCCTATAAGGGCCTATACTTCACAAGCCCCTCAAAGGGCGTGTGAAAACCGGTAACCGTGCTTATTTTCATATCACTATTTTAGTGAATCGTAGCGTGCAACTTGTTGCACGAAATCATAAATGCCCGAAAGAGTTAAATAACGTTCCGTGCGTAATTTGGTCGTGCATCAAAAAGCGCACTACGAACGAAATCACGAATTACACAGTGAATCGTCGCGTGCAACGTGTTGCACGAAATCATGAATGTCTGAAAGAGTTAAATAACGTTCCGTGCGTAATTTGGTCGTGCATCAAAAAGCGCACTACGAACGAAATCACGAATTACACAGTGAATCGTCGCGTGCAACGTGTTGCACGAAATCATGAATGCCCGAAAGAGTTAAATAACGTTCCGTGCGTAATTTGGTCGTGCATCAAGATGCACGGTACGCATGAAATCGTGAATTACGCATCGAGGTTAATTATTCGTGCAACAAGTTGCACGCTACGAGGAAGGACTCCATACGCATAGCGTATGTTTTTTATAACCAGACTTTGGCTGGCTATAATAAAACATCCGAAAAATCCACCGCACTTTTAAAATACGCTTTTCGGCGTATCAAAAAGTGCGGTCAGTTTTGTTAAAATTCATTCCGCCGCTGTACTGATTTTTTTATTGTTCTTCACAACAGAAATGACGATAATAGACGGCTCACAAGAATGAATTGAACGCTATGACACATTATATTTTATTGATTATCGGCACTGCATTGATTAATAACTTCGTGCTGGTCAAATTTCTCGGACTCTGCCCTTTTATGGGCGTCTCAAAAAAAATCGAAACCGCTATCGGCATGGGCTTGGCAACAACCTTTGTGCTAACGGTGGCGGCGCTTTGCTCCTATTTAGTGGATCATTATATTCTCGCCCCATTAAACGCAACATTTTTACGCACACTCGTTTTTATTTTAGTCATCGCCGTAGTAGTGCAATTTACTGAAATGGCGATTCACAAAACCAGCCCAACTTTATATCGTTTACTGGGCATTTTCCTGCCGCTTATTACCACCAACTGTGCCGTGCTTGGCGTGGCATTGTTGAACGTTAATCTTGCACATAATTTAACGGAATCGGTGGCTTACGGCTTTGGTGCCTCTGCCGGTTTTGCCTTAGTTTTAGTCTTATTTGCCGCATTGCGTGAACGCTTGGTTGCTGCTGATGTGCCGATGCCGTTTCGTGGTGCCTCTATTGCCTTGATTACGGCAGGCTTAATGTCGCTCGCCTTCATGGGCTTTACCGGATTGGTGAAACTATAATGGCAACTTTCTATTACGTTCTCATTGCCATTGTCATATTGGCGCTGATTTTCGGCGCCATCTTGGGCTTTGCATCCGTAAAACTGAAAGTCGAAGCAGATCCCATTGTCGAAAAAATCGATGCGATTTTACCGCAAAGCCAATGTGGCCAATGTGGCTATCCCGGTTGCAGACCTTATGCTGAAGCCATTGCCAACGGCGATGTGATTACCAAATGTATTCCGGGCGGCAGACCCACCGTCATTAAAATCGCCGAATTGCTTGGCGTTGAACCGCCGGAGACCGATAATTTAGCCGAAGATCCTGCGCCGAAAGTCGCCTTTATTGATGAAAATATGTGTATCGGCTGCACCAAATGCATTCAGGCGTGTCCAGTAGATGCCATTATCGGTAGCAATAAACTCATGCACACGATTATTCCCGATTTATGTACCGGCTGTGAGCTTTGTGTTGCGCCCTGCCCGACCAGCTGTATTTCCATGATTAAAGTCGAAAAAAATATTGATACTTGGGATTGGAAATTCGATCCTAATCTAGTGATTCCGATTGTTGATACCACATCGGCTGAAAAGAAAATCATTGTGGGGAAATAAATGGCGGATGTATTAACACGTTTTAACAGTGGCAAACTTTGGGAATTTGATGGTGGTATTCACCCGCCGGATATGAAGTCCCAATCCAACGGCACACCCATTCGCACGCTGCCCTTGCCCGATGATTTTTATGTACCGTTAAAACAACACGCCGGTCGTGCAGGAAACTTGTTAGTCAAACCCGGAGATCAGGTTCTCAAAGGGCAACCTCTGACGCAAGGCGATGGCTTGCAAAGCTTACCTGTTCATGCACCCACCTCCGGTACAGTGATTGATATCGCGCCTTATGTCGCGCCACATCCATCCGGGCTGACAGAAACCTGCGTGCATATCAAAGCAGACGGCTTGGATCAATGGCGTCCACAAATGCCAATCGAGGATTTTTTCACCCAAACTCGGGAACAGCTGATTGAAAAAATTTATCAAGCAGGTATTGCCGGCTTGGGGGGCGCGGTATTCCCGACTGCCGCCAAGATTCACTCTGCTGAAAAACAGGTTAAACTGCTGATTATTAACGGCGCAGAATGTGAACCCTACATCACCTGCGATGATCGCTTAATGCGCGATCGTGCCGATGAAATCATCGAGGGTGTGCGTATTCTGCGTTATATTTTACGCCCTGAAAAAGTCGTTATCGCCGTAGAAGACAATAAATTAGAGGCCGTCTCCGCCTTAGAACACGCTTTACATGGCGCAAATGACATTGACATCCGTATCATTCCGACAAAATATCCGTCCGGTGCGGCAAAACAACTCATTCAAGTGCTAACAGGTATGGAAGTGCCAAGCGGACAACGCTCTTCCAGCATTGGCGTCCTCATGCAAAATGTGGGAACTGCCTTTGCTATTAAACGCGCCGTACTTGATGACGAGCCTTTAATTGAACGTGTTGTTACCCTCACCGGTGATAAAATTCCAAACAAAGGCAATTATTGGGCGCGCTTCGGCACCCCGATTTATCATCTATTGCGTGAAACCGGCTACCAATATGACGATCGCTTTCCGGTCTTTATGGGCGGCCCAATGATGGGCGTGATTTTACCGGATTTAAATGCGCCGATGTCTAAAGTCGCAAACTGCTTATTGGCACCAGATCATTTTGAATATGCACCACCGGAACCGGAAAAAAGCTGTATTCGTTGTTCTGCCTGTTCCGATGCTTGCCCGGTAAAACTGATGCCTCAGCAACTCTATTGGTTTGCCCGCAGTGAAAATCACGAAAAGTCGGAAGAATATTCTCTCAAAGACTGTATCGAATGTGGTGTGTGCGCCTATGTTTGCCCAAGCCATATTCCACTGATTCAATATTTCCGTCAAGAAAAAGCCAAAATTTGGGAAATTAAACATAAAGCAAAATTAGCCGAAGAGGCGAAGATCCGTTTTGAACAACGCCAAGCCCGCCTAGAACGGGAAGAACAAGAACGCAAAGCGCGCTCTCAACGCGCTGCAGCAGCACGCCGTGAAGAATTAGCACAACAAAAAGGCATCGATCCGGTCGCCGCTGCCTTAGAACGTTTGAAGGCGAAAAAAGCGGAAGCTGCAGAAAATGCGCCAGTTGAACAAAAAACCCTTATTGATGAAAAAGGTCATATTCAGCCGGACAATAGCGACATCATGGCACAACGCAAGGCGCGCCGATTAGCTCGTCAAGCAGAACAGGCGGAGACTGCCGCTTTAAGTACAGCTGAAACTACCCAAAGTGCGGTTCAAATTTCCGATGAAAATCCAATAGAAGCGGATCCACGCAAAGCCGCCATTGCCGCCGCACTCGCCCGTGCTAAAGCGAAAAAAGCGGCACAGCAAGGGGACGCAGTCACCTCAAGTACGGCTGAAACTGCTCAAAGTGCGGTTCAAATTTCCGATGAAAATCCGGCAGACACGGATCCACGCAAAGCCGCCATTGCCGCTGCTATCGCCCGCGCTAAAGCCAAAAAAGCAGCACAGCAAGGGGACGCAGTCACTTCAAGTGCCTCTGAAATAGCCCAAAGTGCGGTTCAAATTTCCGATGAAAATCCAGCGGAAACAGATCCACGCAAAGCCGCCATTGCCGCTGCTATCGCCCGCGCTAAAGCCAAAAAAGCAGCACAGCAAGGGGACGCAGTCACTTCAAGTGCCTCTGAAATAGCCCAAAGTGCGGTTCAAATTTCCGATGAAAATCCAGCGGAAACAGATCCACGCAAAGCCGCCATTGCGGCTGCTATTGCCCGTGCTAAAGCGAAAAAAGCGGCACAGCAAGGAGACGTTGTCACTTCAAATGTGGCTGAAACAGCCCAAAGTGCGGTTCAAATTTCAGATGAAAATCCAGCGGAAACAGATCCGCGCAAAGCCGCCATTGCGGCCGCAATTGCCCGCGCTAAAGCCAAAAAAACAGCACAGCAAGCCCAACAAAATGAACAGCATTAAGGAATAACCCATGTTTAAGATGATAAGTTCACCCCATACTCATTCGGGAAAACTCACCATGCGAATTATGCTTTGGGTGATGTTAGCCATGCTGCCGGCGATTGCATTACAAGTGCATTACTTCGGCGTTGGCGTGCTGATTCAAGCCGCCTTGGCAATCAGTTTTGCTTTGTTGCTCGAATTGTTGGTGACTTTTTTGCGCAAACAACCGACCTTGAGTTACCTTTCCGATTTGAGTGTAATTTTGACCGCACTGATTCTTGCAGTGGCGATTCCGCCTTATGCGCCTTATTGGATTATTCTTATTGGCACATTTTGTGCGGTGATTTTGGGCAAGCACGTTTATGGCGGATTAGGGCAAAATCCCTTTAACCCAGCCATGGTGGGGTATGTGGTATTGTTGACCTCATTCCCATTGCAAATGACGACTTGGATGCCGACGATTCAACTTCTGCCGGAACCGCCGACCTTTGCCGATGCCTTACAATTGATTTTTCATGGTTTAACTACCGATGGTTTTAGCTTACACCAATTAACCGCCTCTATTGACGGCATGACACAAGCCACGCCATTGGATACCACGAAATTGTTTTATGCCACACAGGCTTCCGATCGCAATATCAGTGCAGTTTATGCCGACTTAGTGAAATTACCGATATTTACCCAAAACGGTTGGGATTTTGCGCAAGGTTGGTGGCAAATCAATTTCGCCTTTTTATTGGGTGGAATTTTCTTAATCCTGAAAAAAGCCATTCACTGGCACATTCCCGTGGCAATGTTAAGTAGCTTTACCCTTTTGAGTCTGTTAACCGAACTCTTCTCAACGAGTGGCCACTTAAGCACAGCAAGCCAACTCTTCAGCGGTGCCATGATGTTCGGCGCATTCTTTATCGCCACTGATCCGGTTACGGCTTCGATTACGCCGAAAGGCAAATTAGTATTTGGTGCATTGGTGGGATTATTCGTTTATTTAATTCGGTTTTATGGCAACTACCCTGACGGCGTGGCATTTGCCGTCTTGCTCAGCAACATTTGCGTGCCGTTAATCGATCATTACACCCGTCCACGGGTCGCCGGTCATCGCGGATAAGGAGACATCATGCAAGCAATCAAAATTACCTCCAAATACGGCGTGTTATTGGCTTTTGTGGCATTTTGTTGCACAGCAATTTCGAGCGGCGTTTATTTTCTCACGAAAGATAAAATCGATCAGGCAATGCAAGCGCAACAGCGGGCGTTATTATTACAAGTGATTCCACAGGATTATTTTACGAATGATTTAACGCAAGATTGCTACACGCCGAAAAACCACGCTTTACAAAACGTGGATATTCAGAAAATCTGTATGGCAAAAAAAGACGGCAAGATTACCGCTTATGCCTTTGAAAGTGTGGCACATGACGGTTATTCCGGTGACATTCGTATTTTAGTCGGCATGAAACCGAACGGCGAAGTGCTTGGAGTGCGCATTACAGAACATCATGAAACGCCGGGCTTAGGCGATAAAATCGAAACGCGTATTTCCAATTGGATTTTGAGCTTTGCTCATCAAGTCATCAGCCAAGAGAAAGCGGCAGAATGGGCAGTCAAAAAAGACGGCGGTAAATTCGATCAATTCGCCGGAGCGACAATCACGCCGCGCGCTGTGGTCAATCAAGTAAAACGGGCTGCACTTGCCATGTTGGATAACTTGCCGAAAGAGAAAGAATAATGGATAAACGAGATGAAATAACTGAAACGTCGGCAGAAAGCCAATCTGTCGAAAATAAAAGTGCGGTGACCATTTCAAATGAAAAAAGCATTTGGAAAACCATTTTCGTTCAAGGTATTTGGACGAATAACTCCACGGTGGTGCAATTGCTGGGATTGTGTCCGCTACTTGCTGTGTCCAATACGGCAACGAATGCCCTGGGTTTGGGGTTAGCCACCATGCTGGTACTCACCTGTACCAATACGGTCATATCGATTTTTCGTCAACATATTCCCAACGAAATTCGGATTCCGATTTACGTCATGATCATTGCCACGACGGTTACTGTGGTGCAGTTACTGATGAATGCTTATACTTACCCGCTTTACCAATCACTCGGTATTTTTATTCCGCTGATTGTGACCAACTGTATTGTGATCGGGCGGGCGGAAGCCTTTGCCTCAAAGAACAGCATCGCCCATTCTGCCTTTGATGGTTTTTCCATGGGGTTAGGGATGTTATGTGGCTTGGTCGCATTAGGTGGTCTACGTGAAGCTATCGGCAACGGTACGTTATTTGACGGCATCGAAAATTTATTGGGCAACTGGGCAACATTCATGCGCATTGAATTTTTCCATAGCGACAGTAATCTGCTACTGGCAATTTTGCCCCCCGGTGCATTTATCGGTTTAGCGTTGCTATTAGCGTTAAAAAATATCATAGATACAAAAAAGTAGTTTAAAAATAAATAATGCTCAGATAATTCGTCCCCATCTAATTTGCCTGAGCGACTGAGAATTTTTAGGAAAATTTAGCTTGTTTGAGCAACCTAGTTGCGAGTTCTAAATTTTCCGTAAAGAAAATTCTCACCAAGCTCAGACAAGCAAATTAGCTTGGGGTGTGTTTTTTGCTACTTTTTTGCACAAGCAAAAAAGTAGAAGGAAAAGTATGAATAAAGAAAAAAGAATTGAAATTCTAAAACGTCTGCGTGCTGCCAATCCGCACCCAACCACGGAACTGAATTTTAGCTCGCCCTTTGAATTATTAATTGCCGTGATTTTGTCAGCACAAGCCACTGACAAAGGGGTAAATAAAGCGACAGATAAACTCTTTCCTGTCGCCAACACGCCGCAGGCAATTTTGGCGTTGGGCGTGGAGGGCTTGAAGGAATACATCAAAACGATTGGTCTATTTAATAGCAAAGCAGAAAATATCATCAAAACCTGCCGTGATTTAATTGAAAAACACCACGGTGAAGTGCCTGAAGATCGCGAAGCGTTAGAAGCCCTTGCCGGCGTAGGAAGAAAAACGGCCAATGTGGTATTAAATACTGCATTTGGACATCCGACTATCGCCGTGGATACCCATATTTTTCGCGTCTGTAACCGTACCGGCTTTGCGCCCGGCAAAGATGTGGTGAAAGTCGAAGAAAAATTGATAAAAGTGGTTCCTGCCGAATTTAAGGTGGATGTACACCACTGGTTAATTTTGCATGGACGATATACTTGCGTGGCGCGCAAACCTCGCTGCGGTGCGTGCATCATTGAAGATTTGTGCGAATATAAAAATAAAACAGAATATTAAAAATACAGGAAAACTTATGACAACACCAAAATCAGAACGACAAACCTGGTCCAGTCGTTTAACTTATGTACTTACCGTTGCCGGCGCAACTGTCGGTTTTGGCGCAACATGGCGCTTTCCCTATTTGGTAGGAGAAAACGGTGGCGGTGCCTATGTATTGCTATTTTGCATTGCGATGATTGTCATTGGTATTCCAATGATTTTAGTAGAAAACGTGATTGGTCGTCGTTTACGGGTCAACTCCATTGATGCCTTTGGCGATAAGATTTTAGATAAAGGCAAAGGGATTTCAAAATATTGGAAACTGCTTGGCTATATGGGGCTTCTCGGTGCGTTCGGGATCATGGCGTATTACATGGTACTTGGCGGTTGGGTGATTACCTATATCATTAATCTCATCAGTGGTACGCTTGATATTTCTACGCCCATCACCAAAGATGTCGCAAAAGATTTCTACGATTTACACATCAGTAACAGCCCGGTTGAAATCATTATTTACACTGCACTTTTTGTATTCGTGAATTACATTATTTTGGCAAAAGGCATTATCGGCGGCATTGAGCGCTCCGTGAAATACTTAATGCCATTGCTGTTTATTTTCTTGATTGGCATGGTTATTCGTAATATTACCTTGCCGGGGGCAATGGAAGGTATCACCTTTTACCTCAAACCGGATTTTTCTAAAATCACCCCCAAATTATTTGTGTTCGTGTTGGGACAAGTTTTCTTCGCATTAAGCTTAGGTTTCGGTGTGTTAATCACCCTTTCCAGCTACTTAAATAAAGAAGAAAATTTAATCCAAACGGCGGTAATCACCGGTTTTACTAACACCATTATTGCCGTGTTAGCCGGCTTTATGATTTTCCCGTCCTTGTTTACCTTTGGCATTGAGCCGAATGCCGGCCCAACATTGGTATTCCAAAGTTTGCCAATCGTATTCTCCCATTTATGGGCAGGTAAATTCTTTGCAATTATCTTCTTTGGCTTATTGCTTATCGCTGCTTTAACGACATCTATCACCATTTACGAAGTGATCATCACGGCCTTGCAAGAAAAACTCAGAATGCGCCGTAGCAAAGCCATTATTCTAACGCTCAGCGGAATTTTTCTCTTGGGCAACGTGCCGTCTATTTTAGGGGATAATCTTTGGAAAGACGTCACCTTCTTCGGCAAAAGCATTTTCGATGCCTTTGATTTCGTCAGTGGTAATATCCTGTTTATGCTTACCGCACTTGGTTGCGCGCTTTTCGTGGGTTTTGTGTTAAAAGACGAAGCGAAAAAAGAACTGTCTCCAACGCCGGATTCTACTTTTACCAAACTTTGGTTTAACTATGTGAAATTTGTCGTGCCATTTATTATTTTGGTCATTTTTATCAGCAATTTACTTTAAGTGAGATCAAAGTCTGCTCAACACCGAGCAGGCTTTGTTTTATGAGCATAAATGCAATAGAGCCCCATGATGATCACGGTTTATTAAGCAAAAAAAAGTGCCTCACAGAGGCACTACTCGGAAAGCAAAATATGTTTGGCTATTTTTATAGCACTTGTTTTTATAGGGTTAAGCATACTCAACGCCACCTAACAACGCAAACGCTTATTTACAAATTTGTGAACTAACTCACGCTTTTAAATAATTTATTTTCACCAAACAGCGTCGCGTGATATTTAGCTTTCTCACGATTAGCCTCCCCCATCCAAACGGAGAAACCCCATGCAGATTTTTAACAACGGTAAATACAAAAGCATCCTTGCGGCAGAATCCGGTGAGCTTGCAGAAATTGCGCAAACCGTGAAAAAAGATAAGGATTTTCGACCGCACTTTCATATTGCACCACCCACTGGGCTGATGAACGATCCGAACGGTCTCATCTTTGATGGAGATAAATATCACCTTTTTTATCAATGGTTCCCTTTTGATGCCATGCACGGCATGAAACACTGGAAGCATTTAATCACCAAAGATTTCCAACATTATCAATCTGCTGACGATCTTATTCCTTGTGAGCTTTTTGAATCTCACGGCTGTTATTCCGGTGGTGCATTAAAAGTCGGTGATAAATTAGCCATGTTTTATACCGGTAACACCCGTCGCCCAAGCGATAATCAGCGTATCCCGTTCCAAAATTTAGCCATTTTCGATCTTGATGGAAAATTGCTCAGCAAGCGTCCGTTAATTGAAAATGCGCCTGAAGGCTATACGGAACACGTTCGCGATCCGAAACCTTATTTCACTGAAAACGGTAAAATCCGTTTTATCTGTGGTGCACAACGGGAAAACCTCACCGGTACGGCGATTATTTTTGAAATGGACGATCTTGAAGATACGCCGCGTTTGCTGGGAGAGCTTTCCTTGCCAGCGTTTGATAATACCAATGTGTTTATGTGGGAATGCCCTGATTTGTTGAAACTGGGCGATAAAGATGTGTTTATTTGGTCGCCACAAGGCAAAGATCGCGAAGCGCATCAATTCCAAAATAATTACCATGCGACTTATGCCGTGGGAAAATTAACGGAGTTAACCTTTGAAGCAGACTATATCGATGAATTAGATCAAGGCTTTGATTTCTATGCGCCGCAAACTTTTGCCGGTTTAGACAATAAAACCCAAGCCGTACTTTTCGGTTGGATCGGCTTACCGGACTTAACCTATCCAACGGACAAATTCAAATGGCATTCTGCTTTAACCTTGCCGCGAGAATTACGCTTAGAAGGCACTAAAATCTATCAACGCCCGATTGCAAAAACCTATGAAAATCTGACCGCACTTTCAACGCTTCATCTTAATGGAAACGCTGAAATTGCCGATTTAGATCGGGCTTATGTAAAATTTGAAGTCCATAATCAAGCCTTTGATTTGACGTTTTTCCAAAACGAACAAGGGCAATCCTTGCGTCTTTCTTATGAAAACGGCTTGGTTTGCTTAGATCGCAGCCAAAGCGAGCAAACCGAACTCATGGAAACATTCGGCAGTAAGCGTTTTTGTGAAATCGAGAATCTGCAAACCGTAGAAATATTCTTTGATCGTTCTATTGTGGAAATTTTCTTTAATCATGGTGAAAAAGCCATGACATCAAGATTTTTCATTGAAAACAGAAAAAATACTATGACCGGTAGTCGCCCATTGGATTTAATGGTGGGCTATTTGCCGGTCATTCATTTTATTTAAAGGAAATCAGCGCCTTAAGCAAATGCCGCTTGGTGTTCAAGCAATTGCGCTTTGGTTAAGGCGAATACGCCCACGCCGCCATTGGCAAGTTCAAGCCAGTTGAATGGCACTTGTGGGAATTGTTCAATTAAATGCACCATGCTGTTACCCACTTCGCAGACTAATACGCCATCGTCCGCTAAGTAATTCGGCGCTAGGCGCAGGATTTCTTTGGTGATAGTTAACCCATCATTGCCGGAGCCGAGAGCCATTTCCGGTTCGTAGTGAAATTCCTCCGGCATATCGGAGAGATCCTCCACATCCACATAAGGCGGATTGGTGACAATGAGATCATATTGTTCTTCCAATAAACGGGAGAATAAATCCGACTGAATCGGGAAGACACGGTGAGTTAAGTTGTAGCGTTCGATGTTGATCTCGGCAACATTTAACGCATCAAAAGAGAGGTCAACAGCATCCACATCTGCGTTAGGGAAGCGCTCCGCACAGGCGATGGCAATACAGCCGCTGCCGGTACACATGTCTAAAATGCGTTGCGGCTCACGCGTTAATAAGCCGGCGAATCCTTGTTGAATCAAGGCGCTGATAGGAGAGCGTGGAACGATCACGCGTTCATCCACATAAAACTCTAGGCCGCAGAACCAAGCACGGTGAATTAAGTAAGCGACAGGAATGCGTTTTTCAATACGGATGATGACCAAACGGATGATTTCAAGCTTTTCTGCCGTCGTGAGTCGAGCGTCATACAATTCACTTGGGAAATCCGGTGGTAAGTGCAAGGTGGCTAAAACTAATTGTTGTGCTTCATCCCAAGCATTGTCATAGCCGTGTCCATAGTAAATATCGGCACGATTGAATATGCTGTAGCACCAACGTAGGAAATCTTTGATCGTGTGCAGTTCTTCTTGTACGTTGGCGGAATAAATATCGTCAATAAGTTCCTGATTAAAGGTGATTGGGTTCATGATTTGCTCGTATCAATGTTAAAATTGCGCGTAGTTATACCATATTTGAGATAGGAAACGAAATGTTAGATGAGGAAGCCATTTCCCTGTTTCGCGCCGAAATGAAAGGCGTGAAACCGTTAAAACAGGATACCGTTGTGGTGACGACAGGTTCGCATAGAAAGAAAGCACAAGAGGCAATAAAGGAACAACGTGAACAACAAGATACGTTATTTTATTTTTCTGATGAATATGAGCCGTTGTTAGATGAGGAAAGTGCGGTCAAATATTTGCGTGAAAATGAAGATTCGTATTTATTGAAGCAATTACGCCGCGGTGATTTTTCACCGGAGATTTTTTTGGATTTGCACGGTTTAACGCGTGAACAGGCGAAATTAGAGCTGGCGGCATTAATTCAAACCTGCGAGAAAGAGCATCTTTATTGCGCCAGTATCATGACAGGTTACGGCACTTATACGTTAAAACGTCAGATTCCCCGTTGGCTAGTGCAACACCCGAAAGTGCGAGCATTGCACCAAGCCCCAAAGGAATGGGGCGGTGAGGCAGCCATTTTGATCCTGATTGATGTTTAACAACATTTATGAACGGCATGGTAAAGCGGCGGTAAAATTTGGTTGATCATACTAAGTTGCTGCATTGGAATGTGTCCTTGCAGCTGTGCCGCTTTATGATTTTTTTCTAAATGGCTTTGTGCCTGTTTCAAACTCACTTCAATGTTATTTTGTAATTTCTCGAAAACCATCGGTGTAAGTTGTTCAATATGCTCTAAAATGTAAATAATTTTCTTCGCTGCCGGATAAAATTCCGCCAAGAAAAAAGTGCTTTGCTGCATTTGTTTCATTTTACTGCGGTAAGCTCCTAGCGTAGAAATGTAACTCAGCAGAGAATAGTTAATTTTTAAAAGCTCAAATCCTGCCTGCAAATACGCCTGATATTTTTTCGGCTCATGGTTCATGTTGGAAATGGTGGCGCTTAATGCCGAAGCATATTCATGGGCATAGCGGCGGGCAATGCGGTATTTCAAGTTATCGCCTTTGCCAAACTGTAATTGACTGATGATATACAACAAATATTTCGCATCGCTTTTGATTGCCTGACGGCTGACTTTATCCAACTGCAAATACTTCCAATCCGGCCATAAGTAAGATACGGCAAACCAAGAAATGGTCGCCCCGATCAGGGTGTCAATGACGCGAGAATAAAGCGCTTGTTCCACATTAAAGCCCATCACATCGAAGCTGAAAATCACCTGTAAGGTAATGAAGAAGGTGGAAAAGCTGTAATTATTGGTGCGGAAAAAGAAAAATAGCGTGCTAGTCAGCACGATTAAACCTAATTGTAATTCCAGTGTCGGATTCGCATAGGGCAGAAGCGATGCCAGAATGACACCAAGAATGGTGCCGACAATTCGTTGTTTTAGTCGCAGTTTAGTCGCCGTGTAGTTGGGCTGGCAGACAAAAACAGCGGTTAGTAAAACCCAATACGCCCGATCTAAGGGCAAAAATTCGCCGATGGTGCAGCAAATGAACACGACAATCGACAAACGTACCGCATGGCGAAAGAGTTGCGAATTGAAATTAAAGTGGCTACGCAGGGCAAGCAGGATATTTTTAAAGCCGGTAATTTGTTCCGTATAAATTTGAGCCGTATCGGTTTGTTCCAACTCATTCACTTCTTGATCGATATGGCGTAATTGATAGTCAACGCTTTTTAAATTATCCAGTAAGGTTTGGAGATTAATGAGGTTTTCGGTTTCTTCAATATGGCTATTACTATAAAGCTCAAACGATTGATTTAATCCGTTAATGGCTTTTTCTAAACGCAGATCATAGCGGTAGGTTTTATTTTGTTGCAAACTTAGCGCAATATCACGGCACGCTTGGGCTTGGAGTTCCAGTAAGCGTTGAATGCGAAAAATTAAATCGGTATTTTTCAGATGTTCCGCAAGGGTTTGGTAGTCAAAATGATTGGAACTAATGCGCTCATGAATATCTTGCGCCGAAAAATAATAACGAATCATTTTGGTTGTGCGACTGTGGCGGTGTTGTCCTCGGATACGATAAAACAGCGCCGTTCTCGTCTCATTAAACGCATTTATCAGTTCACTATTTTTCATTGCCATGGCGATATGCTTATTTTCAATTTGCTCAATATCGTCAGGATCAAAAAAGGTGGCTTTCGCATCAAGGTAATTAGCTAGCGCAATAAACGATTTTGCAACGCTTTCCTGTACAGGGCGATTCGGAAAAAATAAATGCACGCATAATGTGGTGATACTGTAAAGCAAGGTGCCGCAAAGAATCATCAGTGGGTTCATATACCACACGGTTTCCGGCAAATAAGTCAGTGTGGTGTATAGCGCCACAACCAGCGTACCGAACGCGATGGTGCTATAACGTTGCCCGATTGCCCCAATCATCGTGAAAACAAAGGTCATCGCCGTCATCAGCACCATAAATTGAAAATTATGGTTGATGCTCAGTTGCACACTGATGGTAGAAACAGAAAATGCGAGCAGCGTATAAAGCACATTTTTGATTCGGCCGGTTAATCGGTTATCTAAATCCACCAAACCGCCGGCAATAATGCCCAAGACCAAGGGCATACTTTGCTCGGAAATATCAAAATACCAAATGGCAATCACCGCCAAATTGACGGCAATAAAAATCGGAATGGAGGCAATCACTTTTGCATTAAACCAGTGATTCATGCGAAATCCTTAAGACTACTTATAAAAACGATCATATTGAGTTGCGTGTTGTTGACGAATCAAATCCACCATTGCTTTAGGAACAACCCGTTGCCCAACCGGAAATAACGCAATTCTGGCGATATGAAAATTTGCCAAGCCGGTTGGAATACCGATGATGGTTAGGCATTGCGAAATGCCACAAAAAACATGAGCAAGAAACAACCACCAACCGAAAAGGATAAACCAGACGACATTGAGCACCGATCCGAGAGAATTTCCCACCGCACTTTTGGGTTCCAAATACTTCACATGAATTAAATCGTTGCCGAAGGGAACCAATGACATTTTACAAATTTCCCAACAGCTACGCGTATAAGGCAATGTGACGATCAACACGGCACTCATGAGGGTGGCGAATAGCCACCCTAACGTTGTTGCGAAGCCGCCAAGGACAAAATTGAGAATATTGAGAATCAGGCTTAAATTCATAACAATGTCTACTTTAAGCGTTCGTTTAAATAACCTTGATAGTCAGGAATACGAATATCGCAGGTATCGTTAAAGAGTGGTGAAGAAACCAGAAAATCGGCACTTGCCATATTCATTGCAACAGGAATATTCCAAACGGTGGCAATACGCATTAACGCCTTCACATCGGGATCATGCGGTACGGCATTCATTGGATCCCAGAAGAAAATCATTAAGTCAATTTTATTTTCAGCGATTAAGCCACCAAGTTGTTGATCGCCGCCCATTGGGCCGCTAAGCAAGCTATTGACGGTCAAACCGGTTTCACGATGAATGAGACTCCCTGTGGTGCCGGTACCATACAGGGTATGATGGGCTAATAAAGTGCGGTGTGTTTTACACCAGTTTATCAAATCCGCTTTACAGTGGTCATGCGCCACTAAGGCAATGTGTTTATTCGCCGACAATGTGCGATAGGTTGTTTTCATAAGTGCTCCTAAATAAAAAGTGAGCGAACAAGCTCACTTTTCGGACATAAATGAATGCGAAGAAATCACCGATTATTTTTGTTTTTTCGCCCAATCAATAAAACGTGCTTGGGTATCTTTATCGGCTTGTTGATACCAATATTGCAACATTTGTTCTGCCACATTTTCACCTTGTAATGTTACCTTGCCTTTGTTGACTTTACCGGCTGCGGCAGTGCCACCAACAGCCACTGCGACTGGTGCTGTACCGGCAAAGGCCGCCACCGCAGCAGGCGCGCCAGAGGCGTTATATTCACTTAAGTCTTTGATTAAGCTCACTGAAGGGAAGAAACCTTCTTGTTTTAAATATTCTTGCTGATTCGCAACGTCTCTTCCGGATGGCGTTTTTACGCTGATGATCGGGGCATGTTTAAATGCATTTACATCACGTTCATTTTGTAAACGAGGCGCAGAAATAACGATATCATCAGGGGTTCCCTGAAATGCCACAACGATCGGATCAGACTCAAACAAAACACGATCAGAACCGCTTTGAATAATTTCGGATACCCGCACGACCACTTGGTGTTTTTGTGTATCATTCACGTTAAATGCATGATTCTCTTTTAACATGGATTTAGCCGGTTTTTGACCATCAATGGCTAAAAAATCAATATTCGATGAACCGGTGACTACGCCGGCAAAGCTCGCCGTACTGGCTAAAAATGTTGCAGCTAATGCAGCGAAACGAAATTTCATATTTACTCCTGTTTTGA
The DNA here is from genome assembly GCF_980468985.1 of Aggregatibacter valvarum. Lineage (NCBI taxonomy): Bacteria > Pseudomonadati > Pseudomonadota > Gammaproteobacteria > Pasteurellales > Pasteurellaceae > Aggregatibacter > Aggregatibacter valvarum. Next base: position 1,429,638 of record NZ_OZ413141.1, read on the forward strand.
AGGGCATTCATTAAAATTAGATGACACTCTATAAAATAAAGCGTAGTTTGTATGCTATGCCAAATTAGCGAAAAATGAAAATAAAAAATACGTGTTAGGCGTGAGTTTTTGTATTTTTTCGCACATTTTAAGGAAAAAGCTGATGCTCAAAAAACGCTTTCGTATTTACGGCCATGTACAAGGTGTTGGGTTTCGTTATTTTACTTGGCAATATGCGCTGAAAATCGGCGTAACGGGATTTGTGCGTAATCTTGCCGACGGTTCTGTGGAAGTTATCGCCGCCGGTTCAGAAAGTCAAATTGACGCATTAGATGCTTGGTTACAACATGGTCCTCGTACTGCCATCGTGGACAATGTATTTGTAGAAGATTATCTTGGCGAAAAAGAATTTACGGCGTTTCAAGTGCTACACTGAAACGCAGTTTGATTTTGCTATAAATAAGTGCGGTCAAAAACACGGCTGCTTGTAGCAAAATAATGCAAGGGCCGGTCGCACCGTCAATGTGATAGCTGATAATTGTGCCAAAGAGACTGGTACTGATCGAGGTTACCAAAGCAATGGCGATCATATGATCAAAGCGCTTGCTTAAAATAAATGCCGTAATGCCCGGGGAAATAAGCATCGCAACGACCAAGATCACGCCTACCACTTGCATGGCGCTAACAATCGTTAAGGCAAGGAGAATCAGCAAGCTGTAATGCAAAAGTCGAGGCGATAAGCCTACAATTTTGGCTTGCGTAGCATCAAAACAATAAAGTAGAAAATCTTTCCGACGCAAAAAAATGACGAAAAAAACGACCGCACTTATGACAAGCGTTTGTAGCATTTCCGCATTGCTCACACCAAGCAAGTTCCCAAATAAAATATGGGTTAAATGTTGATCCGTTTCAATTTTGCTAAACAGGACAATCCCAAGCGCAAACATTCCTGAAAAGACAATCCCCATGGCGGTATCTTCTTTGATGCGGCTATTTTCTTTTAAATATCCCACACAGACAGAACAGAGCAATCCTGCGACAAAGGCACCGATGGTTAAAGGCAAACTCAACCAGAAAGCCACCACAATGCCCGGCAGAACAGCATGAGATATTGCATCTCCCATCAACGACCAGCCTTTCAACACTAAATAGCAAGATAACATGGCGCAAATAATGGAGACTAATAACGCCGTGATTAATGCGTTTTGCATAAATGGATAGGCGAAAGGCTCGGTGAACCATTGATAAATAGCATTCATTGTTGCACCTCTTCTTTCGTGATTGGTTTACGCTGGCGGATTAAGCCGTATTTTGGCGAAAAAATAAAAGCCAGCAGGAAAAGTGCGGTCTGAATACACACAATAACACCGCCTGTTGCGCCATCCAAGAAATAGCTGATATAAACGCCAATCGCGCTGGAAAGAATGCCTAGGATAACGGCAATCATGGCAAGGGTTTTAAAGCGATCAGTAAGCAAATAAGCGGTGGCACCCGGTGTGATCACCATGGCGATAACTAAAATCGCACCGACGGTTTGTAATGCGGCGACGACACAAGCGCTGAGTAACGTAAAAAACAGCACTTTGTAATAAATTGGGCTGAGCCCTACCGAGGTCGCATGGACTTCATCAAAGAAAATTAATAACAGATCTTTCCAAAAAATAAGCAATAAAATCAGACTAATGCCGATGATGATTGCCACTTGAAGAATATCTTCGTCTGCAATACCTAGGATGTTACCTAACACAATATCTTGCACATTGACGGAGGTTGGGTTGAGGGAAATGATCAACAAACCGAGCGCAAAAAAAGTGGTAAAAATGAAACCGATAACCGCATCTTCCCGCAGTTTGGTAATGGATTTCACCCATAAAATAGACACGGCGGCTAAGATACCGGAAAAGAAAGCGCCGAGTGCATAAGGCAGGGAAAGCGCATAAGCGATGGCAACACCGGGAACAACCGAGTGGGAAAGGGCATCCCCAATGAGAGACCAACCTTTTAGCATTAAATAAGCTGATAAGAAAGCACAAACGCCACCGACGGCAGAACTGAGCAAGATGGCTTTCACCATATAATCATAGGAAAAAGGTTCCAGTAAAAGATCTAACATGAGGATTTTTCCTCTGATTTGCAGTGTTTCACAATTGGCGCCGGTGGATCGACTTTAGTTTTTCCATAGAACACTGCCGCGCGCTCATCATCGGTAAGGACGGTAACAGCACGTGGATCTTCATCATCGTGCAAATCTGAACCAAGTAACTTAATGTGGCGCAATACGCCACCAAAGACCAATTCTAAGTTATGTTGATTGAACGTGGTTTCTGTTGAACCGGCGGCGATGACCGTACGATTAATCATCACCACCTGATCGCAAAAATCCGGTACGGAACCGAGGTTATGCGTGGAGACCAAAATAAGATGCCCTTCGTTGCGTAATTGCCCAAGTAAATCAACGATGGCATTTTCGGTTTGCACGTCCACGCCGGTGAAAGGTTCGTCTAATAAAATAATCTTACTTTGTTGAGCAAGTGCGCGAGCGAGGAATACGCGCTTTTTCTGCCCACCGGAAAGCTCACCAATTTGACGATGGGCAAGGTGCTCAATGTTCACCCGTTGCATGGCTTCTTGCACTTTTTGCTTATCGGTTTCACTGGGGCGGCGTAGAAAATTCATGTAACCGTAACGTCCCATCAGCACCACATCATAAACAGACACCGGGAATTGCCAGTCCACTTCTTCCGCCTGTGGCACATAAGAGACCAGATTTTGTTTTAATGCCTGTTTAATTGGCAAATGACACAACGTAATATTGCCTCGTTGTGGATGAATTAATCCCATGAGACTTTTAAACAAGGTCGATTTTCCGCTACCATTGACGCCCACGAGAGCACAGGTGGTGCCTCCTTCCAAGTGAAAGGAGACATTATGGATGGCGGTATGGCCGTTGTTATAGCGGACTGTAACGTCTTCAACACAAATCGAGGCAATATTCGATGACATTATTTTTCAAATCCTTTTACGATAGTGGACACGGTGGTATTTAACAAATCGACATAAGTCGGCACCGGGCCATTTTTATTGGAAAGCGAATCTACATAAAGCACACCACCGTATTTCGCGCCACTTTCTTTTGCCACTTGTTTTGCCGGTTTCGGTGAAATGGTACTTTCACTGAAAACGACCGGAATCTTATTGGCTTTTACGGTTTCAATCACTTTGCGAACCTGTTGTGGTGTACCTTGTTGTTCGGCGTTAATCGGCCATAAGTAGGCTTCTTTAAAACCATAGTCACGAGTGAGATAGCTGAAAGCGCCTTCACTGGTGACCAACCAACGTTGCGCTTCCGGCACTTGTGCTAATTTTTCGCGAAGCGGTTTATCCAACGCTTTGATTTTTTGTGCATAAAGTGCGGCGTTTTTTTCATACGTTTCTTTATTTTGTGGATCGTATTTCACCAACGCATTTTTAATGTTCTCAATATAAATCAAGGCATTGGAAGGAGACATCCAAGCGTGCGGATTTGGGTTGCCGGTATAAGGACCTTCATTAATAGACATTGGCTCGATACCCTCAGTCACAACAACCGCCGGTTTATCTTTCACGTTTTGGAAGAATTTTTCAAACCAACGCTCAAGGTTTAAACCGTTCCATAAGACTAAATCGGCAGATTGTGCTTTTACGATGTCTTTTGGGGTCGGCTCATAATCGTGAATTTCTGCTCCCGGTTTGGTGATTGATTCCACGGTAGCCGCATCACCGGCGATGTTTTGCGCCATGTCTTGAATGATGGTGAAGGTGGTCACTACTTTAAATTTTGCATAAGCAAAGCTGCTGCCTAAACTTAATGCAAGCACACTGATTAATGTCGCGAATAAACGCATGTTTTTCTCCTTTGAAAAGTATTAGTAAAAAATAACAACATAAGTTGCGGGGTGAATTATATTCTTTTATCTCTCAAATGCAAATGATTCTTAAATGAGTTATAGGCATTTTGCCGGTTTGGGTAACCCGGCTAATTTTGTGGCTTGTTTTGCCGGACCGTCAGGAAACAAACGTTGTAAATAACGGCTATTGCCTTTGTCTTCCCCCAGTTTTTGTGCTGTGGCTTTCACCAACATACGAATAGCCGGTGAAGTTTTGTATTCCTGATAAAACGCCCGCACAAAATGAATGATTTCCCAGTGGGCGTCGGTTAATTCCAACTGCTCTAACTTCGCAATGGCTTGCGCAACCTCAATATCCCAATCCTCAACATTGAGTAAGTAACCCGAAGCATCGGTTTCAATGTGTCTATTATTGACTTCAAGCATGATAATAACCTTAGTATTTATGAGGATGGATTATATAAAAACGCCCCAAAGAAGGGGCGTTGAATTTATCTATCAAATTAATAATTAATCTCTGGAAGAGAAGAAGGAAAGTAAGTTTAACAAACTGATAAACAGATTGTAGATAGACACAAATAAGCTGACCGTTGCACGAATGTAATTGGTTTCACCACCGTGAATGATGTTACTGGTTTCATACAAAATTCCCATGGTGGAGAAAATCACGAACAGCGCACTAATGCCTACATAAAGCGCCGGGAATTGGAAGAAGAAACTCGCGACCATACCGAGCAATAACACCACGAATAACGCTAAGATAGTGCCGGATAAGAAAGACATGTCTTTCTTCGTGGTTAAGACATAAGCGGAGCAAGCGAAGAACGTCGCTGCAGTGCCGGCTAATGCTAACACGATAGCGTCCCCCAAACCTGCGCTCACATAGGCATTTAAAATCGGTCCTACGGTGTAACCTAAGAAACCGGTGAAGGCAAAAGCAGATAAAATCCCTAATGCGCTATTTGCTAGGGCATTAGTTAAGAAAAGTAGCCCATAGAATCCCACAAGCATGATGATAAGCCCCGGTCTTGGTAGATTCATCGCCATAGATACATAAGCCACCACAGCGGAAAAGGCTAATGTTAACGCTAACAAGAAATAGGTGTTACGCAACACTTTGTGCGTGCTAAGCAACGATTCTTCTCTGCTGTCAACGATAATACGAGATTGCATAAAAACTCCTTTAAATTTAAAGAAAATAATCGGTTGAGATCTTTGTGTAAGGTAAGGGCTGAGACGCTAAATGTCAATTGCTCCGTGAATATTTAACATTGAAAAAAATTGAACTCAATAACCACCGCACTTTCATTTAGATGATCGTCATTTATTCATCATGAAAAATAAAAAATTTCTATTATTCACAATGGTTAACAAATAATTTTTCAAACAAACCCATATTTTATTAAATCATTTAACAAAAAAGTTGTTATTTTAGATAAATTTTATCACTTGCTTTCATTTTTTTTTTTTGATTTATAATTTTACCGTTATTTTTATATAACATTTAATTCAAGATTTAGTAAAAAAATAAAGGAGCTAGACTACTATGTCAAAAATTAAATTTTCCGCTTTAATATTAAGTACTCTCGTTATCAGTGCCTGCGGCGGTGGTGGCGGAAACAGCCATTCAGATCCTATTCCGCTCCCCTCGACACCAAATCCTCCTGTAGCAACCGCACCAACCACACCAGAAGAATCGGCTTCGTCTTCAGATACCTCAACGCCACCAACAACATCTGAAAATACATCAACGCAGCAAACAACGACTGAAGATGTCTCAAGAAATCCATCTGTTGCAACGACACCTCCTACTCCACAGCCGGAGTTAACGCCAATTCCTGCACCACAAACAACACCATCTGTTCCATCTACGCACTTAACTCGTTCTGATCTTACTATTTCCCAAGATGAATTTAAGAAGGGTATGCTAGAAAACATAACGGTTCACTCCGGTAACACCAAAGTCGGTACCCTTTCCGGCTATAACCGCACTTATTCCTTTAACGGCGCATTCAAAAAGGAAGAAGGCAACGATATACAAACACTGCTTGTTGACAACATGGCAATCAAGCTTATTGGGAAAGTATCTCAACCTTTTGCCGGACTCCCCTCCCCTATTGTCTCAAAAGGACTTAGCGCTGCTTGGAATGCAACAAAAGATCCTACGCGAGACATTTTCTACATGGGAAGCGAAACACCTGTTGAAAATATTCCACAACACGGTGTTGTTACTTACCAAGGCAATGCAAGCCGTTATGACAATGTCAAGAATCAAGTTAAAAACATTGGTGATGCTAAATTAGTCGCAAACTTCGATGATAAAACAATCTACGGCGAATTGGATATGAAGTACCCTCGAAGAAATATTGCGCTTCACAAAGCGTCAATTGTCGGAAACAGTTTCCAAGGTAAAGCGGTTGCTGAAGGAAACTTTCCTTTTTTCATAGATCGTGACGGTCAATACGAAGGTAAATTCTTCGGTCCTCATGCGGAAGAAGTCGCCGGTAAAGCAACATTTAGCGGAGAAACGCTGATCGGCCAAGTAGAAAGTTTAAATACCAGTTTCAGTGCAGAACAAACTAAATAAAAGGACAGCATAATGAAAAAAATGATTGTCAAAACAGCATTGCTAATTACTCTCAGTACGTTACTTAGCGGTTGCGAAATGCAGATGCAACACCGAGTTGAAGAGTGGTATAAAGAAGGCGTCAGTAAAAAAGACACCGATACAAAACTCGCTAAATGCACCTATGATGTAGGTATGAATAAAGTGGATCCGCTCCAAGAGCAAACCTTGATTACTGCCTGTATGAAAGCAGACGGTTTCCGTTGGCGCGTCAGAATGGTGAATTAAATCAGCTAAAAGTGCGGTGGGAATTTCTTTTGTTTTTAATCATCTTATTAATGAGCAAAAAAAGGATTCCACCGCATTTTATGCAAAAAATATTTCTAATGCACATTGCTCAAACAATCGCTTCCCTATTTTCCCCTCCCCTCATTCAACTCCCCCTTACCTTGTCATTTCTCATCACTGCCAAAATCCGCTATAATGCCAGCCATTTTTCAAGTGCCGAGATCAATATTCCTGTGGCACGTTCATTTATAAGAGGTTTTTATGACAACTCCTGTAGTTGCCTTGGTGGGTCGTCCAAACGTGGGCAAATCCACCCTATTCAATCGTCTCACCCGCACCCGTGATGCTTTAGTCGCTGATTTTCCCGGTCTGACGCGCGACCGTAAATATGGTCAAGCGCATCTTGCCGGACACGATTTTATCGTCATTGACACCGGCGGTATCGACGGCACGGAAGAAGGCGTAGAAGAAAAAATGGCGGAGCAATCGTTGCTTGCCATTGAAGAAGCCGACATCGTTTTATTCCTAGTAGATGCCCGTGCCGGCTTAACGTCAGCGGATATCGGCATTGCAAACTATTTGCGCCAACGCCAAAACAAAACCACCGTGGTGGTTGCCAACAAAGTGGATGGCATTGATGCTGACTCCCACTGCGCAGAGTTCTATCAATTAGGCTTAGGTGAGATTGCGCAAATTGCCGCTTCTCAAGGGCGTGGGATCACAAGCTTGATGGAACACGTGCTTGCCCCATTCGCAGAGCAAATGGCAGAAACCACCGAAGAAAGTGCGGTCGAAAATACCGATGTTTCTTCCGAAGTTACTGAATTTGACGAATGGGACGAAGATTTCGATTTTTCAAACGAAGAAGACACCGCACTTTTAGATGAAGAACTGGCACAAGAACAAACGCCGGATAACCAAAACATTAAAATCGCCATTGTGGGACGTCCAAACGTAGGGAAATCTACATTGACTAACCGCATTTTGGGCGAAGATCGCGTCGTAGTTTACGACATGCCGGGCACCACCCGCGACAGTATTTACATTCCAATGGAACGCGATGGACAAAATTACACGTTAATCGACACAGCGGGAGTGCGCAAACGCGGTAAAGTGCATTTAGCGGTAGAAAAATTCTCCGTGATCAAAACACTACAAGCCATTCAAGACGCCAACGTAGTGCTATTGGTTATTGACGCCCGTGAGAACATCTCCGACCAAGACTTGTCCCTCCTCGGCTTTATTTTAAACGCCGGCCGTTCCTTGGTGATTGTGGTCAATAAATGGGATGGATTGGACACCGATGTCAAAGATCGCGTGAAATCCGAGCTCGATCGTCGTTTAGATTTTATTGATTTTGCCCGAGTGCACTTTATTTCAGCTTTGCACGGCAGTGGCGTGGGCAATTTATTTGATTCCATTAAGGAAGCCTATGAATGTGCAACACAGAAAATGACGACATCTATGCTGACTCGTATTCTGCAAATTGCGGTGGACGAGCATCAACCGCCGATGATTAGCGGTCGTCGTGTGAAACTGAAATATGCCCACCCGGGCGGTTACAACCCGCCGATTATCGTGATTCACGGCAACCAAGTGGATAAACTACCGGATTCTTACAAACGTTATTTATCCAACCATTTCCGCCGTAGCCTGAAAATTATCGGCTCGCCGATTCGTCTGCAATTCCAAGAAGGGAACAACCCATTTGCCGGCAAACGAAATAAACTCACGCCAAACCAATTACGTAAACGTAAACGTTTGATGAAGTTTATTAAGAAATCCAAAAGATAATGTTAATGATAGACCCGATATTCCCATCGGGTCTTTTTAATTCAAGTGCGGTCAAAAATAAACACGTTTTTATAGCCTGCCGTACCGTAAAGAACATTAAAAATTTTCATCAACTTTCAGAAAATTATTAATTTGCATAATATGCCTAATTCCGTCATTCTAGCCTCGTACAGACGTTTAGCCGTCTAAATTATTTAATCTATCGAGGAATTAACATGACAACATTTCATTTATCGGGTTTCCCACGCGTAGGTGCAAAACGTGAACTTAAATTTGCCCAAGAACGTTACTGGCGCGGTGAAATCGCCGAAGCCGATTTATTAGACATTGCAAAAAAATTGCGTGAAATTAACTGGCAACATCAAGCCAATGCGAATGCGGATTTCGTGGCGGTTGCGGACTTTACTTTCTACGATCATATTTTAGATTTGCAAGTGGCAACAGGTGCCATTCCTGCGCGTTTTGGTTTCGACAGCCAAAACTTAACCTTAGATCAATATTTCCAACTGGCGCGTGGCAACAAAACACAATTCGCTATTGAAATGACCAAATGGTTCGACACCAACTACCACTATCTCGTGCCGGAATTCCACAAAGACACCCAATTTAAAGCCAACCCGGCGCACTATGTGCAACAAATCCGCGAAGCTAAAGCCCTTGGTCACAAAGTAAAACCCACCATCGTTGGCCCATTAACCTTCCTTTGGTTAGGGAAAGAAAAAGGTGCCGCATTTAATCGTTTCGATTTGTTAAACAAACTCGTGCCGGTTTATGTGGACATCTTAAACGCGTTGAGCGCTGAAGGTGTGGAATACATTCAAATTGACGAACCGGCTTTAACCCTTGATTTACCGGCAGAATGGATTGCCGCCTATAAAGCGGTTTATGCCACGTTTGCTGCGCAAGTCAATGCCAAACTCTTGCTTGCCACCTATTTCGGATCTGTGGCAGAACATGCGGATTTATTGAAAGCCTTACCGGTAGCCGGTCTCCACATTGATTTGGTGCGCGCGCCGGAACAAGTGTATGAATTCGTTGATTACGACAAAATCCTTTCCGTGGGCGTGATTGACGGCCGTAATATTTGGCGTGCGAACTTAAACCAAGTGTTAGACGTGGTTGAACCACTAAAAGCAAAATTAGGTGAGCGTTTATGGATTGCACCAAGCTGCTCCTTACTCCATACGCCTTATGATTTGGCGGTGGAAACCCAACTGCAAGCCAACAAGCCGGAGCTTTATCAATGGTTGGCGTTCACTTTGCAAAAAATTCAAGAATTACGCGTCATTAAGACCGCAATTGAGCAAGGCAGAGCAGCTGTACAAGCCGATCTTGATGCTAGCCAAGCGGCAGCTGACGCGCGTAAAAACTCTCGAGAAATCCACCGCACTTGTGTGGCGGAGCGTTTGGCAAATCTGCCGAAAAATGCCGATCAACGTAAATCGCCATTTGCGGAACGGATTAAATTACAAAATGCGTGGTTAAATCTACCATTGCTGCCAACCACCAATATTGGTTCCTTCCCGCAAACCACGGAAATTCGTCATGCCCGTGCCGCCTTCAAAAAAGGCGATCTCAGCTTGGCAGATTACGAAGCGGCAATGAAAAAAGAAATTGAATTTGTGGTGCGTGAGCAAGAAAAATTGGATTTAGACGTGTTAGTGCATGGCGAAGCAGAACGTAACGACATGGTGGAATACTTCGGCGAATTGCTTGATGGTTTCGCGTTCACCAAATTCGGTTGGGTACAAAGTTACGGTTCCCGCTGCGTGAAACCACCGGTGATTTACGGCGATGTGATCCGACCGGAACCGATGACCGTGCGTTGGTCGCAATATGCCCAAAGCCTCACAAACAAAGTGATGAAAGGGATGTTGACCGGCCCGGTAACGATTTTACAATGGTCTTTCGTGCGTAACGACATTCCACGTTCTACGGTGTGTAAACAAATTGCCGTGGCGCTTTCTGATGAAGTGTTGGACTTAGAAAAAGCGGGGATCAAGGTCATTCAAATTGACGAACCGGCCATTCGCGAAGGTTTACCGCTCAAACGTGCCGATTGGGACGCTTATTTACAATGGGCTGGCGAAGCTTTCCGTTTAAGTTCAATGGGTTGTAAAGATGACACGCAAATTCACACACACATGTGTTATTCCGAATTTAACGACATTTTACCGGCCATTGCCGCCCTAGATGCCGACGTAATCACCATCGAAACCTCCCGTTCCGACATGGAATTGCTCACTGCCTTCGGTGATTTCAAATACCCGAACGACATCGGCCCGGGTGTGTACGACATCCACAGCCCACGTGTGCCGACCGCAGAAGAAATCGAACATCTTCTTCGCAAAGCATTACAAGTGGTGCCAAAAGAACGCTTATGGGTAAACCCGGACTGCGGTCTAAAAACCCGCGGCTGGCCGGAAACCATCGCCGCATTAAAAGTGATGGTGGATGTCACGAAAAAATTACGTGCGGAATTCGCGTAATTTAACGAAAAAAGAAAAGCTGAATCTCAAAAGAGGTTCAGCTTTTTATCTTTCTATTGCTTCTCCTGTTTTAATCGCCACAGTTGATACAGATTTACGGCGACTAAAAAGATATTCAATAACGCAACCGGATAAGTCTGTTTAACAAGCCCATAAATGACGAATAAAATCGCGCCAATACAATTAACGGTTCTGAGGGAAACTATCGATTTAAACAAAAATGAAGCCGCGACAAAAAAGGTCGCGGTGTAACCTAACAGTTCAATAAAATCTATGCCAAACATAATCATCTCAATTCTAGAAATAAAAGGGCGGCTATCATATTGTAAATTTCACAAAAAGCAAGCCTGACTTCGGCACTCGACTGAAAAGTGCGGTGATTTTTCAGCACGTTTTAAACGCTTTGCCATTTCACGAAAATCCATTACGTCATTCCATGGTGTTCGCCTGCAACATAAAATGACGTGTATCTGTTCGATTTCTCACCACCTTTTTCTGTATAAACCCTCGCCTTGTGCTAGAATGGCGACCTAATTTTGATCATGATTTTATTTAGGAAACATTATGTCCCAACAAAAATCCGGACTCTCTTTTCTCTGGCTAAGTGCGGTCGCTTTTTTGCTTGATTTGCTGACAAAGTATATTGTGGTACAAAAATTTGATTTGTATGAAAGCGTGAATGTTCTGCCGGTGTTTAATTTAACTTACGTGCGTAATTATGGCGCGGCATTCAGCTTTTTGGCGGATCACGATGGTTGGCAAAAATATTTCTTTATCCTATTGGCGATAGGTATTTCCCTTATGTTGGCGTATTTCATGAAGAAAAATCGTGCCAATCAAATATTACAAAATGCCGCCTACGCGCTCATTATTGGTGGCGCACTTGCCAATATGGTCGATCGTGCCTACAACGGTTTTGTGGTGGATTTCTTTGATTTTTATTGGGATATTTATCATTATCCGGTGTTTAATGTGGCGGACATTGCCATTTGTATCGGCGCCGGTTTACTGGCATTAGATGCCTTTAAAGGTGATAAGAACAAACAAAAGAGCGGTCAAAAATGAAGATAATTTTAGCCAATCCACGCGGTTTTTGTGCCGGTGTCGATCGTGCCATCAGTATTGTTGAACTGGCGTTGGAAATTCACGGTGCGCCGATCTATGTCCGTCATGAGGTGGTGCATAATCGCTTCGTGGTGAATGGGTTACGTGAACGCGGCGCCATTTTTGTTGAAGAACTGAGCGAAGTGCCGGACGGCGCGATAGTCATTTTCTCCGCCCACGGAGTGTCTCAAGCAGTACGTCAAGAAGCCAAAGATCGCCGCTTGAAAGTCTTTGATGCTACTTGTCCGTTGGTGACCAAAGTACATATGCAAGTGGCGCGCGCCAGTAAAAAAGGTACGAAAGCGATTCTCATCGGGCATAAAGGTCACCCGGAAGTGGAAGGCACCATGGGGCAATATAGCAATCACGAAGGTGGCATTTATCTCATTGAAAGTATTGAGGATATTGCTAATCTCCCCGTAAGCCACAACGATGATTTAACCTTTATGACGCAAACGACGCTGTCTTTAGATGACACGGCGGAAACCATCAGTGCATTGAAAGAAAAATACCCTGCGATTCAAGGCCCACATAAAAACGACATTTGTTATGCCACCACCAATCGTCAACAAGCGGTACGCGAACTGGCAAAACAATCGGATTTAGTGGTCGTGGTCGGCTCCAAAAACTCCTCTAACTCTAACCGTTTGGCAGAGTTGGCTTCTCGCATGGGGGTGGCGTCTAAGTTAATTGATGATCCCAATGATATTCAGCCGGATTGGTTTAACGGCGTACAAACCATTGGTGTCACTGCAGGGGCTTCTGCGCCGGAAGAATTAGTGCAATCGGTGATTGCGCGCATGAAAGCATTTGGCGTCACGGAAGTGGAAGAATTACAGGGGCTTGAAGAAAATATGTTCTTTGAAGTGCCAAAAGAATTGCGTGTCAAAGAAGTGAATTAATCCCTTTGTTCATTTAACCCATTAAGGCAACAAAAGATAGGCGATAACACCACGATTTCTTGGGAAGCAACGATGCGATATTTGAAACACACTTCCATTTCTCTGCTCATATTGACCGCACTTTCGTTTTCTGCGTTAGCGCATCAACATCTGCCTAAATCTGCGCATAAATCGAATTTAGCTCAAACGCAAGCCCAATGGACAAAAGTACGAAATGCGGATGAACTTAAACGCATAACGCAACGCGCAACGTTTTTACAGTTAGAAAATCTGTTAAAAAGTGCGGTGAAAAATAACAACGTTTCTGATAACGCCGAGTTATATCTCAAACTGATTGAATCGTTAAAAGACTATCCTTTGAAAATGGATGCGATGACCGCCTACTTTGACGCACGAATTAAAAGCGTCAATCAAACCACGCCGCCAGAAGAGGTCAATGCCTTAAAACAAGAAATCGAACAAGCTATTGCACAAAATCCGACACATTTTTTGCGCACGCGATGGGAACAAAGCCTTTTTACCCTTTTCCAGAATGCTAACGATTTGGAGGGGTTCGTTCATTATGCGCAACGTGTTAAGCCAAGTTCCCTGGAAATGCAAATAGCCGTATTAAACGCCGAACTTCAGCTTGAAGGCACAGAAAACACAACAGATAAAAAGCAAGATTCCAACGCAAATACCCATATTATTTCTCGTTATGAACAGCTTTGGTTAGCTAACAGCAAGCTACCTAACGATGCTCAACTTTGGGCAGCGTGGTATGCTCGCGGCGGCAGAACGGCAGAGAAAATTTATCAAAAAGCGGAAACGCTCTTCGCCAAAAATGATGAAAACGGCTTGGTACAATTAGCCACAGAATTACATCGCATGACCGGCGAGAACGAAGATGAAAAGGTGGCTGCCCAATTACAACTGTTGCAAACACTCATCAAAACACCGGCAAGTTTAGCTGAATTCTCCGCAAGATTACCGATGACGGAAAATAACACTGCCCTACTGAAATTCGCCGTGCTGCAAAGCTTTCCCCGCTATTTGCGTACATTACCTGAGAACATGAAAGATCCCAGCTTTGCGCCTTATGCACAATGGGCAAAAAACTGGCAACTGACTGACGCAGAAATGCGTGAATGGGAAATTGCGTTTTTAAATCGTTTTTTTGATAACGAAAGTCCATTGTTTCAACAATGGCGAGATACAGAACTTCTTAATTTAAACGCGGACAACCTCACCGAACGCCGTTTGCGCATGGCGATTTGGCAAAAAACCGATTTAATGCCATGGCTCAACGCCCTCTCTGATGAAGGCCATCAAAAACAAGAATGGCGTTATTGGTTCGCCAAAACCATCGCGAAAAGCGATAGCCAAAAAACAAAAGAAATATGGACCGCACTTTCTCATGAACGAGGATTTTATCCGATGTTGGCGGCAGCCAAATTAGATCCCCAAACCCGTGGTAAGCGTTATCATTTCGGGCAACCTCAATTACTCGTTGCCCCAAGTATTACGGATGAAACTTGGGCGGATGAATTCCCCAAACTGAAACCGGCATTAGAAGAAATTGCTGAATTACGTCAATTAGATCGCCTCGGTGCGGCGAAACAACGTTGGCGTTTCCTGTTAGAGAATCTGCCTGCCGATCAGAAAAAAGAAAAACAAATTGCACTCAGCCAATATGCCAACCAACAAAACTGGTTTGATTTAGGCGTGGATGGCAGCATCATTGCCAAAGCCTTTGATCACATTCAATTACGCCTGCCTATTGCTTATAGTCATTATTACGATATTGCCCTTAAACCTCGCCGCCTCACCTTAAGCAAGCGCAAGCCGCAAGCGTCGCAAAATGCCACATCAATCAGCAAAACCTTTGCAATGGCGATTTCTCGTCAAGAAAGCGCATGGAATCCACAAGCACAGTCTTCCGCCAATGCGCGCGGATTAATGCAGCTTTTGCCAAGTACCGCCAAAGCGACTGCCAGTCATGCCAAATTGCCTTATACGGATGAAGTGGATTTATTTAAACCACTCAATAACATTTTGCTCGGCACGGCATATTTGGCAGAGTTAAATGCCAAATATCCGAATAACCGGATTCTCATTGCTTCAGCTTATAATGCCGGCGCACATCGTGTGGAAAAATGGTTGGCACGCGCCAATGGTAAGTTAGAAATGGACGAATTCGTGGCATCCATTCCTTTTTATGAAACGCGCAGCTATGTGCAAAATGTCCTGACTTACGATTTTTACTATCAGCGATTGCAAAACAAAGAAGATCCACAAACTTTTAGCAATGAAGAATATGATCGGCTATACTAGGCGCACTAGTTTAATAGTATAGGATGTAGGATCGTTGATATGTACATTAGTCGCAATTTAGAACAATGGAATGCCTTTCTTGATATGTTAAAAACCGCATTCGAACAGGGCAAAGCACAAGATGTCTTAACCTTATTGCTCACCGCTGACGAAAGGGATGCCGTGGGGCTACGCTTACAAATTATCGCGCAATTATTGGATAAAAACCTACCACAGCGAGAAATTCAACAAAATCTCAATACCAGCGCAGCAACCATTACACGGGGTTCCAATATGCTAAAAACCATGGATCCCGAATTTATCGACTGGATAAGAAACCAACTGAATGCGTCACAAAAAGCTGACTAATGTTATTTTGAACCGGTTAACGCCGTTTAACGTCAGATTGCGCCGATTTCACTTTTCCTACAAAAGTGCGGTGCGTTTTTTCATTCGTTTTTTTCTCGCTATCGTCGCCATCACATTTCTTTTTCGCTTTGTTCCCATCCCCTGCTCGGCGTATATGTTGCAACAAAAAATCGCCCATTTATTCGCCGGTGATATGAAATATACGACACGCTACCAATGGGTCAGTATTGACGATATTGCTTGGCCAATGCAATTAGCCGTGATTGCCGCAGAAGATCAAAATTTTCCGACACATTACGGGTTTGATTTCAATGCCATTGAAAAAGCCTTCAAATATAATCAAAAAAGCCAACGCACGCGTGGCGCCTCAACGATTTCCCAACAAACTGCTAAAAATCTCTATTTATGGCATGGGCAAAGCTGGCTTCGGAAGGGAATTGAGGTACCGACTACCCTGTTGTTAGAAACCCTCTGGTCTAAAAAACGCATTCTGGAAGTGTATTTAAACATTGCGGAATTTGGCGAAGGCATCTATGGCGTGGAAGCCGCCAGCCAATTTTATTTCAAAAAGTCAGCGAAAAATTTATCGTCAAATGAAGCCGCACTTTTAGCCGCCGTTTTACCTAACCCGATCGTTTATCACGTTAATGCACCGGGCGCTTACACCAAACGCAGACAGTTGTGGATTCAACATCAAATGAATCAACTCGGCAAAGCCTATTTATACTTCTTAAATTAATAGGCGATTTACGCCATTCTCAAAATAAACGAATCATCGAAAAAATAAGAAAAGAGAGATTATTACATTAATAAACCCCGACTTTTCTTGAAAATATCATTCATTTCCTGTAACTTTCTTAGCTTTCGTATTTATGCTTTGCCTTTCAGGCGTTATCTCAGGGAGTATTATTGTTTATGCAACGTATCCAAAAATTTTTCCAATCTGAAGCCAGCGGTGGCGTATTGCTGCTGATTTTTGCCTTGATGGCCATTGTGCTCGCCAACACGGCACTGAGTGAAAACTATTTTCACTTTTTAGATACCCCCGTCAGCGTACAATTTGGCGCATTTAGTATTGCTAAGCCCCTACTCATGTGGGTAAACGATGGTTTTATGGCCGTTTTCTTCGTGTTAGTGGGCATGGAAGTCAAACGTGAAATGTTAGAAGGATCTCTTTCCAGCTATCAACAAGCTATTTTTCCTGCCATTGCGGCCATTGGTGGGATGATTGTTCCTGCTTTAATCTATTCCTTTATTGCACAAGACAGCCCGGAAATTCAATCAGGTTGGGCAATTCCGATGGCGACCGATATCGCCTTTGCTGTCGGCATTGTGGCACTTTTAGGCAAGCGCGTCCCTTTACCGCTCAAAGTCTTTTTATTGGCACTTGCCATTATTGATGACCTGGGTGCCATTGTTGTTATTGCGATCTTCTACTCTCATGAACTCAGTACACAGGCTCTCATTTTAGCCGCTATCGCTATTGCCATGCTTGTTGTGATGAATCGCCTGAAAGTCAGCGCATTATGTGCTTACATGGTGGTCGGCTTAATTTTATGGGCTTCCGTACTCAAATCAGGCGTTCATGCCACCTTGGCAGGCGTGATCATCGGTTTTTGTATCCCAATGCAGGGACGTCAAGGTGAAAAACCCTTGCATCAATTCGAACACATTTTGACACCATGGTGTAGCTATTTAATTCTGCCGTTATTTGCGTTTTCTAACGCCGGTGTCTCCTTGGAAAACGTGGGATTCTCCAGCTTAAGCTCACCACTCACCTTGGGCATTATGCTCGGTTTAATCATCGGCAAACCGCTTGGCGTTTTCCTGTTCAGTTACTTATCGGTGAAATTACGCCTTGCCAAATTACCTGAAGGCATCCATTTCACGCAGATTTTTGCGATTGCCGTACTCTGCGGTATCGGCTTTACCATGTCGATGTTCCTTGCCGGCCTTGCCTTCGGAGAAACCGGGCATGATAACTTTGACACCCTCTCTCGTCTCGGTATTTTATTAGGTTCCTGTGTGTCTGCCTTGTTAGGTTATGCGTTGTTAAGAAAAACAACGTCAGCGCACTAAGCGCACTTAAGAGAAAATAAAAATAAGCAAACATTTTAAGTAACGATAAAAGAATCGTAGCGTGCAACTTGTTGCACGAAATCGTGAATGTCCGAAAAGGGTAAATAATGTTCCGTGCGTGGTTTGGTCGTGCATCAAGATGCACGCTACGCACGAAATCGTGAATTACGCATCAAGGTTAATCATTCATGCAACAAGTTGCACGCTACGCACGAAATCGTGAATTACGCATCGAGATTAATTATTTGTGCAACAAGTTGCACGCTACACACGAAATCGTGAATTACGCATCAAGGTTAATCATTCGTGCAACAAGTTGCACGCTACGTATGAAATCGTGAATTACGCATCGAGATTAATTATTCGTGCAACAAGTTGCACGCTACGAAGGTACAGTTTTTTTAACTTTCCACTTTTTATCTGGCGATTTTCAGATGTTGATATAAATAATGACGATAGTCGTTCACCAAACTTTGTACTTCCGCATCTTCTAATTTCCCTTCGCTCAAGATCCGCATGGCAATATTCGCACGCATAAAGTCATCTTCAACAGGCAATCCGGCAATCTCAAGCAATAATCCGCCAAGAAAAGCCAAATCCAAAAACGTTTGCTGTTGCGTAAAACTTGACGGCATATTACTTCGAACCACCACTTGCGTCACATAATCCGGATTCGTATACTGCCCCAACTTCGGCGGTAAACAATTATCAAACGCCACTTGGTGATCCCCAAAATACGCGAACACATAAGGCGTGTTGCGTTGTTTTAAATAGCGATGAAAGGTTTCTGTCGCTTGATTTAGCGCCACAATACGCTGCGTATAATCATTCAAACAGGCGATCGTTTTCTGGCTTAAGCCGTCTTTAACCAAATTAAAATGATTCGGCGTATCCGTATGATATGGCCCGTGTTCCTTCATGGTTAATACATAAACAAACATCGGTTGCTGTACGTGCTGTAATAACGGATGTTGTTTTTGCAAAATCATCTCGGCATATTTCAACATCTCATCACTGCCAATGTGCCACAGGTTTTTGCCCAACGGCGCAGGATAGCCTAAATCCTGTGGCTGTAACATTAAATCAAAACCGAAATGATCATAGGCCGATTTTGCATTGTAATTCCCTTTCGTGAAAGGCGATAAGGCAACACAAAAATAGCCTTGCTCACGCAAATTTTTCACCAATCCGCAGGTTAAATGCGGAACAACAGAATAGAACACACCGTTTGCCAATGCGCCAAAATCGGTGGATGGCACCCCTGCCAAGAAAGCAAACTCCGATTTCCATGTCGCCCCGCCTAAGGTATGCACACGCAACGGGCTCATAAAAACGGTCTCTTCTTGTTTTTCAAACATAGAAAGTGGTGGAATCGTCTGCTGATCAAAATCAAATTGATGCGGATTCAGTGTGGACTCTTGCAAACACACCACAATATCCGGCTTTGTTTCCCCTTGAAAATTCGCCTTCTGGGCAAAAAGTGCGGTCATTTTTTCATGAAATTTTTGACCATCACCGGAAAAGTTCGGCACACTAAAAAAGACACCTCGGCATGACATTGGCAAATTTAAAAACACATCTCTGCCATCATCCGGCAAAGAGTCCAGCCAAACTTTTGTCGCGTGAGGGTGGCGAGAATAATGCCACATCAGACCTAAAGCTACGGCACTTACGCCCCCTGCCAAAATCCGCCAAGACACCGGTAAGACATCGGCATCCGCCCAACCAAAAATGGCATAAATCAACAAACCGATCAAACCTAAAATCGCCAAAATCGCGCCTTTATAATGCAAGAGCGTTTCCCAATTACGCCAATCGGCGACCAGTAAAAAATCTGAAATCAATAAAGGCTGTTTGTAATAATGAATTTTTAATCGATGAAATAACATCAAGACAACAAACAGTATCGACGCAAAATTCACGCCTCTTTGCCACTGTCCGGAAAAGAAGGTCATTCCCCCGAAGAAAAAGAGAAATAACGCAATAGCAAAAAAATACGTCCAGCGATAGTGAGAATTAAAAATGAAAATAACGGCAGCCAAAAAAAACAAGGCTAAAAGAAGATAGGACATGGTGTAACTACCTAAAATATCAAACGTTAAATGCCATTAACGATGTTTGAAAAGTAATTGAAAATTAACGATTACCTGTAAAAAAGCCCTACCATAGGCAGGGCTTGCAAAATGAGATTATTTTGAACTTGGGATTTTGAAACGGCTGTTAAAGCGTTCAACACGACCGCCGGTATCAACAACACGTTGTTTACCTGTATAGAATGGGTGGCATTTACCGCACACATCCAGGTTGATGTCTTTGCCTAAGGTAGAACGAGTTTTGATCACGTTACCGCAAGAACAGGTTGCCGTAACTTCTTTATATTCAGGATGAATACCTTGTTTCATAGAAAACCTCAAAGTTGAAGCCATGCCGCTATCAAGCCAATCGCAAACGCAATCCCTGACACCGCATGAGATTAATATTACGCCATTATAAATGGCACGCTTGTGTGTAAGGTTGCGAATTTTACAGAAAAAGAAAATGACATTCAACCCATCCTCTCTCAAATAGACAATAATCCCCCAAAATGCTATATTCCGAGCCCATTTTATTTCACTGAATTTCCATTCATGCCATTTGCCCGAATCGCACTTCCGGTGCCGTTACATCGCTATTTTGACTATGTCCTCCCTGCGTCAATGAAGGTTGTCGTTGGGGCGCGGGTGCTTGTGCCCTTTGGGACGCAGAAACGGGTTGGCGTTGTCGTTGACGTTGTGGAACAGAGCGACGTGCCTAAAGAACAGGTGAAGCCTGTGCTAGCCTGTCTTGATGATACTTCACTGTTTTCTCCGGAAAGTTGGCAGTTCTTAAATTGGGCGGCAAATTATTATCATGCCCCATTGGGAGAAGTGTTGTCGCAAGCCTTGCCGGTGAAACTGCGTCAAGGTGAAAGTGCGGTGGAAAAACAAAAAAATTTTTGGAAACCAACCGCACTTGGTGAGCAAGCGTTGGCGCAAGGTTTGCTAAAACGTTCGAAAAAACAGCTTGAAGCATTGCAGGCGGCAAAGGATGGGCTGGAAAAAGGCAACAATCCCTTTGGCAGCGGCATTTGGTCGGCGTTGAAAGCTAAAGAATACATTACCGAAATCGCTCAAGAACCGGAAATTCAAACCTGGCAACAGCAATTAGTTGATAAACCTATCGTCAATAAAGCTGATCGATTAACACTCAATAAACAACAAGCGTTGGTATTCAGCCAATTGAAATTTACTCAAGGCTTTACGGCATGGTTGTTGGACGGCGTGACGGGTTCAGGCAAAACAGAAATCTATCTGCAATTTATTGAAGAGATTTTAAATCAAGGCAAACAAGTGTTGGTCTTGGTGCCGGAAATCGGGCTGACGCCACAAACGGTAAGTCGTTTCCAAGCCCGTTTTAACGTGGTGATTGATGTGTTGCATTCCAATTTAAATGACACACAACGATTACACGTGTGGCAACGTGCGCGCAGCGGGCAAAGTGCGGTCATTATTGGCACGCGATCAGCGTTGTTTACGCAATTTGCCGATTTAGGCGCGATTATTATCGATGAAGAACATGACGCGTCTTTTAAGCAGCAAGACGGTTGGCGTTATCATGCCCGCGATTTGGCGGTGGTGTATGCAAAACAATTGAATATTCCCGTTTTAATGGGGTCGGCAACGCCCAGTTTGGAAAGTCTGAATAATGTGCAGCAGGGAAAATATCAGCGTTTATGTCTATCAGAAAAAGCCAATCAGTCCACCGCACTTCAACAACACGTCATTGATTTAAAACATCAGTCAATGCGCAATGGTTTATCTGAAATCCTGTTAAAACGCATGCAGGCGCATTTAGAAAAAGGCAACCAGGTGTTGCTGTTTTTGAATCGACGCGGTTTTGCGCCGGTGTTGCTGTGCCATGAATGCGGCTGGATGGCAGAATGTCGCCATTGTGATAAACCTTACACGTATCACCAACAACACAATGTGTTGCGTTGTCATCATTGCAGTGCACAAAAGCCGATTCCGCGCCAATGCGGCAATTGCGGTTCTACTCAATTAATCACCACGGGATTAGGTACGGAACAGCTAGAAGATACCTTAAAAGCAATTTTCCCCAATTATGGCATTGCCCGAATTGACCGTGATACAACGGCGCGCAAAGGCAAGTTGGAAGGTTATTTAGCGGATATTCAACAGGGCAAAAGCCAAATTCTTATCGGCACCCAAATGTTGGCGAAAGGGCACCATTTCCCGAATGTCACCTTAGTCGCATTGGTAAATGTGGATAGTGCATTATTTTCATTGGATTTCCGTGCGGAAGAACGGCTAGCCCAACTTTATATGCAGGTGGCTGGCCGTGCTGGGCGCGGTGCGCAACAAGGCGAAGTGCTTTTACAAACCCATTACCCGGAACATCCTTTGTTACAAAGCCTGTTGCAACAAGGCTACAACCAATTTGCCCACAATGCCCTCGCCTTGCGTAAAGCCATGGGATTGCCGCCTTTCAGCTCACAAGCGTTGTTCAAAGCGCAAAGTCGCCATAGCGAAGACGCAGAGCATTTGTTGACGCAGTTTGCGGCATATTTGCAGCAGGTGAAACGAAATATTGCACCGGAATTACAAATCCTCGGACCGATGCCGGCGCCATTCAGCAAAAAAGCAGGGCAATATCGTTGGCAGTTATTGTTACAACATCCTTCGCGTGCCACCTTGCATCAGGTCTTGACAGCGTTTGAACGAGATCAAGCCGATCAAGCAACAAAAGTGCGGTGGATTTTAGATGTAGATCCATTGGATTTAAGCTAGTTTCGGCTTTGTGGTAGTCAATAAGGCAATTTTTCAGTAGAATTACGCGAATTTTTATTTCATCCCTTTAATGATTATCTTTTTAAATTGAACAGGTTTTATTGTGGCTCAACGTGATTACGCTGCGCGCAGCAGCATGAAGAAAAAGAAGAAACAAAATAAAAATAACAAATCCTTGCTATTAATGATTGCCGCCATGGTGGTCGTTGCTTTTGGACTTGGGCTTTATTTATTAAAAGAAAAAGCGCCGGAGCCTGTGGCGGAGTCTGCCACTACAGTGGAAAAAACACAGCCGAAAAGTGTCTTGCCGAATCGTCCGGAAGAAGTGTGGAGCTATATTCAAGCGCTAGAAACCCGAACCGTGCCAATTGATAATAATCCAAAATCGTTGGATAAAAATATGCGTTTAACGGAAGAACAACGTAAGATTTTAGCGGCGATGGAAGAAGAACAAAAACAAGCGGAACTGGCGCGCAGCAAAGCGGCTGAAGCTCAAGTCACAACCGCACCACAAACAGCGCAAGCACCGGTTCAAACCACTGCACAGACAACACAACCCCCAGTGCAACCACAAGCCAAACCGCAAGTGGTAGAAGCGAAAGAGGCGAAAAAAATAACGCCGCCAAAAGAAGAGAAAAAAGCGGAACCAGTCGTGAAGACCGAGCCACCGAAAAAACCTGAGCCGGTGCCACAACCGCAATCGCCGTCACAACCTCAGCCACAACAACAAACGGCAAAACCGGCATCACCACAAACGGCCAGCACAGGTGAGCGCCGCTACGGGTTACAATGTGGCGCATTTAAAAATAAAGCGCAGGCTGATGCGTTGCAGGTTAAATTAAACGCACTCGGATTAAATGCAAGAGTCAATGAAAGTGCGGATTGGAATCGTGTTGTTGTCGGCCCTGCCGGCGATCGAAATGCGGCCGTTAAAATGCAAGAAAAAGCACAAAGCGTGATTAGCTGCGTGGTGATTGGAATGTAATCAACGATAAAAATGAAATAAAAAAGTGCGGTTATTTTTTAACCGCATTTTTTATGACACAGATGAGAAATCAAATTATCCGTTCATCCACACAACCGATGCCATTCTTCCCGTAACATGATCTCGGCGATAAGAAAAGAATTTGTCTGCTTCAAGATAAGTACAGTGTTCGCCACCGCTGATTTGGGTGATGCCAAGAGCGTTGAGACGTTGCGTAGCGATTTGGTAAAGGTTGCCGAGGAATTTGTCTTTCGCTTTCGGATCTGCGATAAAGGCGGATGTGGCTGTAGGATCTTGGGCAACAAATTGATCGATAACCTCTTGACCTACTTGGAAAGCCATTGGACCAATAGCCGGTCCGAACCAAGCTAAAATGTCTTCAGGCGGACAGTGAAATTTGGTGACGGTTTGTTCTAATACGCCATCGCATAATCCACGCCAACCGGCATGGGCTGCGGCTACTTCCGTGCCCTGTTTATTGGTAAATAACACGGGCAAACAATCGGCAGTCATCACTAAACACACTTGATTCGGTTGGTTGGTATAAACCGCATCGGCGTTGAAATCTTCCCCGTCATAAGGCAGGGTTAATACGCGCGTGCTATGAGTTTGATTTAGGAACAACGGCATTTGTGGCAAATGGAATTTCTCCACCAATAAAGTGCGGTTAATTTTTACAGCGTTTTTATCGTCCCCGACATGATCACCCAAATTAAAACTGTCATAAGGAGCAAGGCTCACACCGCCATGGCGAAGCGTGGTGAACGCCCTCACGTTTTGAGGGACGTTCCAGTTCGGTTTAATGGCTTGCATATTAATAATCCAATTCGTCTTTGTGTAACATGTAATCCGCTTTTAAAGCACTCACTAATTCTACAAAATCGTCCGGCAACGGTGCGTACCATTCCATCATTTCACCGCTAATCGGGTGTTGTAAACGTAACATCACCGCATGTAATGCCTGACGCTTAAAATTGCGTAGCACCTCCATGAGTTCTTCACTGGCATTTTTAGGCGGGCGCGGACGACCTCCATAGGTTTGATCGCCTAATAACGGGTGGGCGATATGTGCCATATGCACACGGATTTGGTGGGTTCTGCCGGTTTCTAAACGTAAACGCAAGCGCGTGTAATCGCGGAAACGTTCCATAATGCGATAGTGGGTAACGGCGGGTTTGCCCATCGGATGCACAGCCATATGAGTACGTTTGGTTGGGTGGCGCGCCATGGGCTCATCCACGGTGCCGCCTTTGGTCATGATGCCACAGGCAACAGCTTCATATTCGCGGGTGATTTTGCGTTTTTGTAAATCTCGCACCAGCTGCGTTTGCGCGGGAATGGTTTTGGCGACGACCATCAAGCCCGTGGTGTCTTTATCTAAACGATGTACAATGCCCGCGCGCGGCACTTCGGCAATTTGTGGGTAATGGTAAAGTAGCGCATTGAGAACGGTGCCTTTAGGATTGCCTGCACCGGGGTGAACCACAAGATCTTTGGGTTTGTTGATAACGAGAATGTCCTCGTCTTCATACACGATATTTAACGGAATGTTTTCCGGCTCAAAACGGGTTTCATCTTCAATTTCTACGGTAATCTCAATGTGTTCATCACCGTAAACTTTGGTACGCGGCACATTTTGCACGACACCGTTGACCAGCACCAAATTCTCCTCAATCCATGTTTTTAAACGGGAGCGAGAATAGTCGGGGAACAATTCCGCCAAGGTTTGGTCTAAGCGCTGCCCCATTTGTTGCGGTTGCACGGTTGCCGAGAGAGTAATTTGTGCCATAAATAAAAAATCCGTTAATCAAGTTTGCTTATTTAGCAATGTTCTATACAATATCGGGCAATTGTAACTCATTTCTCATTTTTCGTAAAAATAAGGATTCTATTTAATGCGTAAACTTAAATCCCTTGCACTTTTGGCTTTTGTTGCATTGGCGGTTACGGCGTGTTCCGGTTCTAAGCAAGATGTCGAGCAAGCACCGGAGCAAGAATTATACAGTACCGGGCAAACCTATTTGCAAAAAGGGGATTATAGTCAGGCAATCCGTTATTTAACGGCGGTGGATAATCGTTTTCCGGGCAGTTCGTATAGTGAACAGGTGCAACTGAATTTAATTTATGCCTACTATAAATCACAGGATTACACCGAAATGTTAGTCACCGTTGATCGCTTTATTCAACGTTTTCCGCATAGCGATCATTTAGATTACGCCTTATATATGGCAGGATTAGCCAATTCCGCTTTGGGGGATAACTTCTTCCAAGATTTCTTCGGCGTCGATCGCGCAACACGTGAGAATACCTCGATTAAAACGGCTTTTGCCAATTTCCAAAATTTGGTGCAACATTTCCCGAATAGCCCTTATGCACCGGATGCCTTGGCGCGTATGGCCTATATTAAAGCGAGCCTTGCACGCCATGAGTTAGCGATCGCGAAGTTTTATTTTAAACGCGATGCCTATGTGGCAACGGCCAACCGTGTCGTGTCTATGTTGAAGTTGTATCCGGACACTCAAGCCACGTTAGAGGCGCTGCCATTAATGAAAGAATCTTATGAAAGAATGAATTTAAAACAATTAGCGGCTCAAACAGCGAAAATTATTGCCGCCAACGAAGGCAAAAAATTTGCCGAACCGGAAAAGCCAAAAGCGCCTGAATTGAAAGCACCACAAAAATAAACAAAAAACCTCCGAATTATCGGAGGTTTTGTTTTTTACCCGACCAAAATACGTTCCAACGGCATATCCCAGCTTTCAACGGGCAAGGTATCCACTTGCTGACACTGGTGCGCTAAACCAATCGGAATGAAATGTTTCTGTTGCCAATGTTGCAACGTGCGATCGTAAAATCCCCCACCCATGCCAAGGCGATTGCCCTGCTTATCAAACGCGACTAACGGCGTAAAAATCACGTCTAACTGCTCAAGCGGAATTACGTTTTGTACGTTTAAGTGCGGTTCAAAAATCCCAAATTTATTGGCTTTCATAGGCATATCAGGCAAATAACGCAAAAAGAGTAAATGCCCTTGGCAAAAGGGATGGAGCACCGGCAAATACACGTTTTTGCCCTGTTGCCATAACTGTTCAATAAGCGGTTGTGTCGCAATTTCGCCATCTACGGCAAGATATAAGGCAATATGCTGTGCTTGATGTTGTTCAATGAACGAAAGCGCTTGTTGAGTAATACGTTGAGCGGCTTGTTGTTGCTGAAGTGCGGTCAAATTCCGGCGCGTTTTTCGAATATGTTGGCGTAGTTGCTGACGAAATTGTTGATGTTGTTGTTGAATGGTTGAAAGGCGTGTTTGCATAAATGTCGTATCAGAAAGGAACCCGAGGTGCCGTTGTAGGTGATCAGTCCTTGAACCCTACGGTTCAAGGGAATTAGTTGAAATCATTTTTAGGCTTCTTAGTCAAGCTAAGCCTGCACACCAATGACAGGAAACCAATTCATAAGATTAAAAGTATCGGCTCAGGGACATAACCCACTGGCGAACACCTCAGGAAATTCTTTCATGTAATACTACTCGAAATTGCATTTTATGACTAGCAATAATTCATATCCTTACACTATTTTACATTGTAACCAAGGCAAAAAATTAGTTCATATTGAATTTTTGCGTAGAAAGATTATCCAGTGAATGATCGAGCGGTCGTAAGATTTTATTTTTCAAGACATCTTCAATTAAGTGCGTTTTCTGCTGCTCTTGCATCAGCTCGAAACTTAAATTTAATGCAACGATGGAAAGGACTTTTTCCACTTGCAAAATGCCGGTGCGTTCTTTCATTTCTGACACGCGTTGATCTAATTCACGGGCGGCATGGCGCAATGCGTCATGTTGTTCTTCCGGACAATTTAAGCGTAACAACTGCCCCAATACGGATAATTCAATACTTTTAGATGACATTTTTTGCCCCAAATTCGCTAATTAAAACTGTGCGCATTATGCCACAGGCGAAAAAACTTGCCAATTTCTAAACTGGTTACCTAAGGTGAAGAATGATAGACTAAGCACAATTTCAATAAGGATAATTTCAATGACCACAATTTCTTATCAACACCTAAATCAACAGCTCCAACACGCCTCTATTCCCCTTTCTGCCGCCGAATTACACGGTTTTTTGAGTGGCTTAATTTGCGGCGGCGTTCAAGATCAGAGCTGGCAGCCATTACTTTATCAATTTACCAATGATAATCACGCCTACCCTACCGCACTTTTAACGCAAATTACCAACATTTATCAACAAATTCGTCACCAATTAGCCGATAATGAAGCCTTTGACTTTGCGCTTTGTTTGCCCGATACGGAAAATATTTTTGAATATGCCGATGGTTTGGCAGAATGGTCGAACCACTTTTTGCTCGGTTTAGGTTTGGCTCAACCGCATTTGGATAAAGAAAAAGGCGACATTGGCGAAGCGGTGGACGATTTACACGATATTTGCCAGTTAGGTTACGAAGAAAACGATGATCCGGAAGAACTGGCGCAAGCGGTGGAAGAGATCGTGGAATATGTGCGCACCATTGCCACCTTGTTTTTTACCCATTTCACCAAACAAGAAGACAAACAGCCAACGTTACATTAATAAGGATACAATATGGATCTCGCATACATGGCAGCGTTACCGATGGAAGATTTTGCCCAACGCCGTGCCAAGGTTTTTGAACAAATGCAGGACGATTCCCTGTTTTTAGTCTTTTCCGATATTGAACGCCGCCGCAATGACGGCTGTGATTATCCTTTCCGTCAGGACAGCTATTTCTGGTATTTAACCGGTTTTAATGAGCCGAATTCGGCATTGTTATTGCGTAAACAGCAAGGTGAACAACAGGCGATCATTTTTGTTCGCCCGTCCGATAAATTACTGGAAATTTGGAACGGACGCCGTCTTGGCGTGGACAATGCGCCGCAAACGTTGTTGGTGGATACGGCGTATCCAATCGAAGAGTTTGTACCGCAGTTTAAACATTTAGCGCAAAAACAGACCGCACTTTATTATGCACCAAAGCAACAGCCTTGGGGTGATGCCTTGCTGGAACAAAGTGCGGTGGAATTTTTGAGTGTTTTTAATTGGAAGCCGATGCTCGGTGAAATGCGCCTGTTCAAATCGGAAAATGAAATTGCGCTCATGCAACAAGCGGGGCAAATCAGCGCGCTTGCCCACATTAAGGCCATGCAACAAACCCGCCCGAACCGTTTGGAATATGAGGTGGAAAGCGATATTCTGCATGAATTTAATCGCTTCGGTGCGCGTTATCCTGCCTATAACAGTATTATTGCCGGTGGTGAAAACGCCTGCATTTTACATTATTCAGAAAATGATATGCCGTTGCGCGACGGCGATTTGGTGCTTATTGATGCGGGCTGCGAATTTGCCATGTATGCCGGCGATATTACCCGCACTTTCCCGGTGAATGGTCAATTTAGCGAGGCGCAAAAAGCGATCTATGAGATTGTGCTACAAGCGCAAAAACGCGCCATTGAATTACTGGTACCGGGCAGTTCCATTGCGAAAGCGAACGAAGAGGTCATTCGTATTAAAACCGAAGGTTTAGTGCGTTTAGGCATTCTGAAAGGCAATGTAGATGAATTAATCGAACAAAAAGCCTATCGTGAATTTTATATGCATGGCTTAGGACATTGGCTCGGTTTGGATGTCCATGACGTGGGCGAATATGGTGAAAATCGCGACCGCACTTTAGAACCTGGTATGGCGCTGACCGTAGAACCGGGATTGTATTTATCTAAAGACGCCGATATTCCGGAACAATACAAAGGCATTGGCATTCGGATTGAAGATAATTTGTTGATTACCGAATACGGCAACAAAAATCTGACGTCTGCGGCACCGAAAGAAATTGCTGATATTGAAAAAGTAATGGCAGAAGCCAACGCCTGTTTTAAGCAAAATTAAGGAAAAAGAATGAAAAAAATTGAAGCGATTATTAAACCCTTTAAATTAGATGATGTGCGAGAAGCCTTGTCCGATCTTGGTATTACCGGAATGACGGTAACCGAAGTGCGTGGCTTTGGGCGTCAAAAAGGGCATACGGAACTTTATCGTGGCGCAGAATATATGGTGGACTTCCTGCCAAAAGTCAAAATGGAAATTGTGGTGCCCGATGACTTATTGGAGCCTTGTTTAGATGCCATTATAGAGACGGCACAAACAGGCAAAATCGGGGACGGCAAAATCTTTGTTTATGAAGTCGAGCGGGTTGTCCGCATTCGTACAGGCGAAGAAAATGAGGATGCAATTTAAACATGGCGCAGCATTCTTCTCTCGTCAAAGCACTGGTGGCCAGTGCATCAATTGTCATTGTTTTAGCCGGTATTAAAGCCGCCTCAGAAATTGTGGTGCCGTTTTTATTGGCATTGTTTATTGCGATTATCTGCTCACCTTTGCTGGCATTTTTGACCAAAAGAAAAGTGCCTTATTGGCTGGCGATTACCACCTTATTATTGTTGATTTTCGTGATCTTTTTCTTTCTTTTCGGGCTTATTAACAGCACGATCCAAGAATTTAGCCAATCTATTCCGCAATATCGACAATTATTGGCAGAACGCGTTAATGATGTTTTGACACTCACACAAAAATGGAAAATCCCGTTAGATATTTCGGAAAATAGCATTATGGAGAATTTCGACCCTAGTGCCATCATGAAATTCGTCCAACGTGTCTTTTTAAGCTTTTCCGGTGTGGTGACCAATATTTTTGTCTTATTGCTTGTGGTGATTTTCATGTTGTTGGAAGCCCCTCAGGCGAAGCATAAATTTGCTGTCGCATTTAGCGATAATCCCAATGATATCGGGCAGCAAGAGCATTATTTAGATCGCATTTTAAACGGCATCATGAGCTATCTCGCCGTCAAAACCATGATGAGCGTACTAACCGCCATTTGTGTTTGGGCGTTATTAGAAGTCGCCGGCGTACAGTATGCGATCTTATGGGCAACACTCAGTTTCTTATTGAACTATATTCCGAATATCGGTTCGATTATTGCTGCAGTGCCGATTGTCGTACAGGCATTGTTATTGAATGGTTTTATTATCGGCTTGGGCGTATTGGTCGCGATTGTCATCATCAACGTCGTTATCGGCAGTGTGCTGGAGCCACGTTTAATGGGGAAAAAACTGGGGCTTTCCACCTTGGTAGTTTTTTTATCCTTGCTGTTTTGGGGATGGTTATTAGGCACCGTAGGGATGTTGCTTTCCGTGCCGTTAACCATGGCGTTAAAAATCGCGTTAGAGGCCGGTTCCTCAACGGCGAAATACGCCCTCTTGCTTGGTGACGGTCATTCTCAACAAGCAAAACGCTAAAAATAAAGTCGCAGACGCGACTTTATTTTTTATCTTGCAACAATTTCCTTAACCAAATTCTCCACAAATTCCAACCGCACTTTGTAGTCCGTTAAATCTTTGGTAAAGCGGAATTTATGTGGACCGTCAAAACGATAAACCGCCGGATTGCGTTGGATTAACTGCAAAAAGATCATCGGGTCTAACTCAGTGTTCGGCGCAAATTCGATGAATCCGCCTTGCGCATTGGCATCCAATCTAATGACATTGAGCGGTTTTAAATCCAGCCGTAATTGCGCAATTTGCAACAGATTCCGCGTGGCTCCTGGCAAGGTGCCGAAACGGTCGATAAGCTCCACTTTTAATTCATCCAACGCGTCAGTATTTTCCGCACCGGCAATACGTTTATAGAAAGACAAACGCATATTCACATCGCCCAAATAATCCTCCGGCAACAACGATGGCATCCGTAAATCAATCTCAGTTTGTTGTTGGGTCAGTTCGTCCAATGACGGCTCACGCCCTTCTTTTAAGGCTTTCACCGCACGCTCCAACAATTCCATGTAAAGAGAAAAACCGATGCTTTCAATTTGTCCGCTTTGCTCGTTGCCCAGTAATTCCCCGGCACCGCGAATTTCCAAATCATGAGTAGCCAAAATAAAACCGGCACCGAGGTTGTCTAGGCTTTCCAAGGCTTCCAAGCGTTTTTGTGCATCCTTCGTCATTAGTTTCGGTGGTGGTGTGAGCAAATACGCATAGGCTTGATGGTGAGAACGCCCAACCCGTCCGCGCAGCTGATGCAACTGTGCCAGACCAAAATTGTCGGCACGTTCAATAATAATGGTATTGGCCGTCGGCACATCGATACCGGTTTCAATAATGGTAGAACACACCAGCACGTTATAACGTTGATGATAAAAATCCGACATCACGCGTTCCAGCTCACGTTCGCGCATTTGCCCATGTCCCACAATCACGCGCGCTTCCGGCACAAGTGCGGTCAGTTTTTCTGCCGTATTTTCAATGCTAGCCACGTCATTATGCAAATAATACACTTGTCCGCCACGCAAAATTTCACGCAAAATGGCTTCACGAATCACCAACTCATCCGTTTGACGCACAAACGTTTTAATGGTTAAACGGCGTGCCGGTGGCGTAGAAATAATGGAAAGATCGCGAATGCCATTCATCGCCATATTTAACGTACGTGGAATCGGCGTTGCCGTCAGGGTGAGAATATCAATGTTGGCACGCAATTGTTTCATTTTTTCTTTTTGGCGAACACCAAAACGGTGTTCTTCGTCAATAATCAACAAACCCAGATCATGGAATTGCACGTCGCCTTGAATAATTTTATGGGTGCCAATCAGAATATCCACTTTGCCTTCGGCTAAATCCTGAATCACCTGTTTCTGCTCTTTCGCCGTTTTAAAGCGGGACAACATTTCCACGTTCACCGGCAAGTTAGCAAAGCGGTCTTTGAAATTATCGAAATGTTGTTGTGCCAACAAGGTGGTCGGCACCAACACGGCAACCTGTTTGTGGTTCATCACCGCTAAAAAGGCGGCACGC
Source organism: Aggregatibacter valvarum (assembly GCF_980468985.1). NCBI lineage: Bacteria > Pseudomonadati > Pseudomonadota > Gammaproteobacteria > Pasteurellales > Pasteurellaceae > Aggregatibacter > Aggregatibacter valvarum. The sequence continues at coordinate 1,462,073 of NZ_OZ413141.1, forward strand.
ATCGCCACTTCCGTTTTACCAAAACCCACGTCACCACACACCAAACGATCCATGGCTTTCGGTTGAGTCATGTCGGAAATCACGGCATTAATTGCCATAAGTTGATCATGGGTTTCTTCAAACGGGAACGTAGCAGTGAATTGTTGGAATTCCTCACGATCATATCGGAACGCAAAGCCTTTTTGTGCTTCACGTTGCGCATATACATCCAATAACTCCGCTGCCACATCACGAATTTTCTCCGCCGCTTTACTGCGCGCTTTGCCCCAGGCTTCGGAGCCCAACTTGTGCAACGGCGCGGTTTCATCGGAACCGCCCACATAACGGCTGATTAAATGTAACGATGCCACCGGCACGTACAATTTCGAGTCGTTGGCATAATTGAGCAACAAATATTCCGCTTTAATGCCGCCGTTTTCTAAACTCACTAAACCGCCGTAGCGCCCCACACCATGATCCAAATGCACGACCGGCTGACCGATTTGCAATTCGGCAAGGTTGCGAATCAAGGTATCAGGGTTCACCGTGCGGGATTTATCCCGCTGCCGTTGTTGCACGCGTTCGCCAAGCAATTCCGATTCACAAATAATGGCAAGCGGCACATCCTGCTCAATAATAAAACCATGCTCCAACGGGCTCACCATTAAAGCCAATTTTTCTTCCGTCGCTTGCGCCAAGGTATGAATCTGTTTTGGTTTCAGTTTTAGCGGAACAAGCAGGCTTAACAAGGTTTCACGGCGACCTTCCGTTTCCGCGATAAATAAAATATTACCTTTAAAATGCTCAATAAATTGGCGTAACTGATGTAACGGTTCTTTTTGTTGCGATTGAATGGTCACCGGCGGTAAGGGCGTAATGGCCAAATTTTTCTGCCGTGCGGACGACCGCACTTTTTCCGTTTTTAAGGCAATGGAAGGATAATTTTTTAACTGACGATTTACGTCATCAATGCGCAACCAAAGTTTATCGGGCGACAATAACGGACGCATCGGATCCACGCGGCGGCTCTCAAAACGTTGTTCTGCATCGGCGTAAAAACGCTCACCCTGCATTTGATTTTGCTCGCCGGTAATAAACAGCGTATTCGCCGGGAAATAATCAAATAAGGTCGCCATTTCTTCAAAGAACAAGGGCTGCCAATATTCAATCCCTGCCGCTAACGTGCCTTTGCTGATTTGTTGATAAATATGTTCCGGATCCCGTCGAATTTCACCAAACGTCGCGCGGAATTGGCTACGGAAAAATTCAATGCCTTGGCTATCCGTTGGAAATTCGTGAGCCGGCAATAAATTGATTTGATCGATTTCCTGCAACGTGCGTTGAGTATCTACATCAAAAGTGCGAATGGAATCAATTTCATCATCAAAAAAATCTAAGCGAAAAGGCACCGCACTTCCCATTGGGAAAAGATCCAACAAAGCACCGCGCACGGCATATTCGCCGTGTTCCAACACTTGCTCCACCGCGCGATAACCTGATTTTTCCAATTGCAAACGAAGTGTTTCAATGACAAAACGGTCGCCTTTGTTAATCAGTAACACCCGATGCTGTAAATAAGAGGGCGGGCAAACGCGTTGCATTAACGTGGCAATCGGCAAAATGAAAATGCCTTGTTTGCGTTGCTGTAAATGAAATAAAGCACTCAAGCGGGCAGAAATAATATCCTGATGAGGCGAAAAACTGTCGTAAGGCAAAGTTTCCCAATCGGGAAAAAAGGTGACATTAAGTGGGCTCAGTTGCGCTAATTCTTTTTCTAAACGCACCGCACTTCGGGTGTCGTTCGTCACCACGACGGTTAACCCGTTAAACTGCGCCGCAATTTCACTCACGGCAAGGCTATCCGCACCGGGCAGAATATTGGCTAAAATTTTATGATCTTGTGCTTGGGTTGGAATTTCGATGTGAAAAAATGGAGTTTGCATAAAACGACAATGTATTAAAAAAAATTGTCGCTAGTTTAGCTCAAACAGGGGGGATTTCCAATAAAAGTCTGTATAAAAAAACAGTAATAATAAGATTGATATTGGCGTAATTTATTCATACCGCATTGAAAAGAGGTCATTCATCCCTCTTGTGTTTTTTACCATTATCGTTACATTACCAAAAAACAGATGTATTAAAGGTGAATTATGTTACAACGATGCCCCGAATGTCGTAAAAAAATCAGTGAGAGCGCAACACATTGCCCGAATTGTGGCTTTTCTTTTCAAGCAGAAGATTTGGAACGCTATAAAGCCATGTTGGAAAAACGCCGTTTGCACAATCAAGAAGTGAACCGCAAAAGCGCGCGATTGCAGTTGATTTGGTTGCTTATTTTTGCGTTGGTCATTGGTGTGGCGGCTTATTGGGTGAATTAACGTGGCAGCCTGCTTTATGCTTAAGTGCGGTGGGGTTGAAAAAAATTTCCCAATCCCACCGCACTTTTACGCTTCCACAAACCCTAATGCGGTTTCTACCACGTCGATACCGGCGCCTTCTTTGTAGGCGTTTTCGCTTAAATAACGACGCCATTGGCGTGCGCCTTTGCAGTGTTGGAAGGCGCCAAGCATGTGGCGCACGATATGATTGAGATAGACACCTTGGCTGAGTTGCTGTTCGATGTACGGAAACATGTTTTCCACCGCTTGGCGTGGGGTGATAATCGGCGCATTTGCGTCAAACAATGCGTGATCGATATGACCGAGCAACGCGGGATTTTGATAGGCTTCGCGTCCCACCATGACACCATCCACATACTTCAAGTGCTGTTGCATTTCTTCAAGGGTTTTAATGCCACCGTTAATGCTGATGAGCAAATGTGGGAAATCCTGTTTTAGTTGATACACACGTTCGTAATTCAGCGGAGGAATTTCACGATTTTGTTTCGGGCTTAAACCGGATAACCACGCTTTACGGGCATGCACGATAAATTCCTGACAGCCGGCTTGATGCACTTTTTGGATGAAATTACACAGGAAATCATAGCTGTCAAAATCATCAATGCCGATGCGGGTTTTTACGGTAACGGGAATGTGCACCGCACTTTGCATTTGTTGTACGCACTCTGCAACCAGTTCCGCTTTTGCCATTAAGCAAGCACCGAACATACCGTTTTGTACACGATCGGATGGGCAACCTACGTTCAAATTGATTTCTTGGTAGCCGCGCTGTTGCGCTAATTGAGCGCAATGTTGAAGTTGTTTCGGATCGCTGCCGCCCAGTTGCAACGCCACCGGGTTTTCTGCCGCATCAAAATCAAGGTGATCGTATTTGGCATGAATGATGGCTTGGGTGGTCACCATTTCCGTATAAAGCAAGGCGTGACGGGAAAATTGGCGGTGGAAATAACGGCAATGGCGCGTTGTCCAATCCAGCATGGGCGCAACGGCAAAGCGGCCACGGTAAAAGTGCGGTTGATTTTGGGACATTTTTATGGGTTTTCCTTCATGTCTTTTTGCGTTTCTTCTTTTATCCGCTGGCGGAAACGCCCTGCCGCCATGTGATAAAACGGCTTCGGATTAAATTGGCGTGAAATAATGGAGGAAATCAGACAGCAAATCAATAGCCAAATCAATACGGGTTGGCAGCCGGTCATTTCCATCACGATAACGCTAGCGGTGACCGGTGATTGGGTCGCACCTGCAAGAAATGCTGCCATACATAACAACACCAGCAAGCGCTGATCGACTGAACCGTCAGTAAAGGCAGCCACTTGCACGCCAAGCCCTGCCCCGATGGTAAGTGATGGGGTGAAAATTCCACCGGCAATGCCCGTCCAATATGTGCCTACTGTGGCGAACAGTTTCATGATGCCAATGTCGCTTTGTACCGCTTGGCCATCGAGTGCTTGGGTGACGACTTGGTAACCTGTGCCGTAAGTTTGGCCGTTGGTGTAAACGCCAAGTGCGGTCAATATTAATCCTAAAATAATGGCGGTGAAAATAGGGTGCTTGCGTATCCAATGGCGACAGAAAGGGAAGGTTCCGGCTGCGCCTTTGATTAACAAACGGCCGAAAATTCCGCCGCTGATACCACTTACCGCACCACAAACTAAAACCCATAAACATAAATAAGGCATATCGGTGACACCTTGATATGTTGGGAAATAGGGGTTGTTGCCTTCAATCGCCACCAAAATAAAACCGGCAGCGAGTACGCCTAACAATACGCGTCGTTCCCAGCGCAATAGCACACCACGTCCCAATTCCTCTATGGCAAAAATAACGCCGGCTAAAGGCGCATTAAATGCAGCGGCGAGACCACCGGCTGCACCGGTTGCCATTAGTTCATTCGCACTCAATCCATTAAATGCCACACCGTATTTTCGGCATAAGTTACCCCACCATAACATCACGGCTGCACCGACTTGTACGGACGGCCCTTCCCGTCCTACGGAGGCGCCGATAAGCATCGCTAAAAACGTGAGTGGAATTTTCCACAGAGTTTGTCCAAAGGCGACTAAACGGTTTTTATTGGCTTGATGGGGCAGGCTAAGGGAGGCAATCACTTGTGGGATCCCACTGCCACCGACATAAGGTGTGTATTTGGCGACGAACCAGGTTAATAACGCCAAACCGCCGGGCAAAATAAACCAGACAGCAAGGGGATATTGTTGTGTCCAATGGGCGTTCCATTCCAAGCCCAAATCCGCAAGTTTGGCAAACCCAAGGGAAAATAACGAAACCAAGCTGGCGCCGATCAGTAAACAGGTAAATTCAACGCTTTTATGGGAGATTCGATAGGTTTGACGTAATTTCTTGTGTAAAACATACCGCACTTTAATGGCGTTATGACGTAAAAAAAGAAGCACAGTGTTCATGATGAGATTAATGTTGGGTGATAAGGTTAAAATTTTTTCATATAGAAAATTTTTTGTTCGAATTTTATACCAATAAAAAGCCCTTTGTTAGAAATTTGTTCAAAATCTTTACATTACGAGCGGAAATTCAGCACGATATTTACTTACCTTTCTTTTAAAATAAAGACGTTCGCAAGGAAGTAAGTTGTATGTCGAATAAATCGTTTGTGAATAGCTTGGCTATTCGGATGAAGTCAATAAACAAAAATCAAGGAGATTATTATGGCTTTCAATCTTAAAAACAGACACTTATTAAGTCTTGTTAATCACTCAGAACGTGAAATCAAATATTTATTAGATTTATCCCGAGACTTAAAAAGAGCAAAATATGCCGGTACTGAACAACAAAAATTAAAAGGCAAAAATATTGCGCTAATTTTTGAAAAAACCTCCACCCGTACCCGTTGCGCTTTCGAAGTTGCGGCTTATGACCAAGGCGCCCAAGTCACTTACATCGATCCAAACTCCTCTCAAATTGGCCACAAAGAAAGTATGAAAGACACTGCCCGCGTATTAGGCAGAATGTATGACGCCATTGAATATCGTGGTTTCAAACAAGAAATTGTGGATGAATTAGCAGAATATGCCGGTGTGCCGGTATTCAACGGTTTAACTGACGAATTCCACCCAACACAAATGTTGGCAGATGTGTTAACCATGATTGAAAATTGCGACAAACCATTAAGTGAAATCAAATATGTTTACATCGGTGATGCGCGCAACAATATGGGGAATTCCTTATTATTAATCGGCGCTAAATTGGGTATGGATGTACGTATTTGCGGACCAAAAGCCCTATTACCGGATCCAGAGCTAGTGGAAATGTGCGAAGGTTTTGCTAAACAAAGTGGCGCACGCATTACCGTCACTGATGATATTGATAAAGCCGTGAAAGGCGTTGATTTTGTACATACTGACGTGTGGGTTTCCATGGGTGAACCATTAGAAACCTGGGGCGAACGCATCAAATTATTATTACCGTATCAAGTTACTCCTGAATTGATGAAACGCACCGGCAATCCGCGTGTGAAATTCATGCACTGCTTACCGGCATTCCACAACAGCGAAACCAAAGTGGGTCGCCAAATTGCAGAAAAATATCCTGAATTAGCAAACGGTATTGAAGTCACCGAAGATGTTTTTGAATCACCAATGAATGTGGCATTCGAACAAGCAGAAAACCGTATGCACACTATTAAAGCCGTCCTTTATTCCAGCTTAATTTAAGAGGTGGCGTATGAGAATTGTTATTGCCTTGGGCGGAAATGCCCTATTGCGCCGCGGCGAGCCGCTCACCGCGGAAAATCAGCGATTAAACGTACGTATCGCTTGTGAACAAATTGCGAAGATTTATCCGAACAATGAATTAGTTATTGCACACGGCAATGGTCCGCAAGTGGGTTTATTGGCGCTGCAAGGGGCGGCTTATAAAGAAGTGCCGACCTATCCATTAGATGTGTTAGGCGCAGAATCCGTAGGCATGATTGGTTATATGATTCAACAAGAATTAGGAAATCTCGTGCCGTTTGAAGTGCCGTTCGCCACATTACTTTCACAAGTGGAAGTGGATATTAACGACCCGGCCTTTAAAAATCCGACCAAACCCATCGGTCCGGTCTATTCCAAAGAAGAGGCGGAACGTTTGGCGAAAGAGAAAAACTGGAGCATTGCACAAGACGGTGATAAATACCGCCGCGTGGTGCCAAGTCCGTTGCCAAAACGCATTTTTGAAATCAAACCGGTGAAATGGTTGTTAGAAAAAGGCAGCATCGTGATTTGTGCCGGGGGCGGTGGCATTCCGACTTATTACGATGAGCAACACAATCTACGCGGTGTAGAAGCCGTTATCGATAAAGATTTGTGTTCAGCTCTATTAGCCGAAAATTTGGACGCCGATTTATTCATCATTGCAACAGATGTGTCTGCCACCTTTGTGGATTGGGGCAAACCAACGCAAAAAGCTATCGCACTAGCACCACCGGATGAAATTGAAAAAATGGGCTTTGCTGCCGGTTCTATGGGACCGAAAGTACAGGCTGCCGTGAATTTCGCACGCAATACCGGCAAAGACGCCGTCATCGGTTCACTTTCTGACATCGTCGATATCGTGAAAGGCAAAGCCGGTACACGCATCACGAATAATGCGAAAGCCATTTCCTATTATTCATAATAATCAAAGTGCTTTGAGTATTTTAGCTGTTCAAAGGAGAAAGTGCGGTCGGCATAATGAATAAAAATAATTATGCCGATCCGCCGCTGTCATTGACAAGGAGTCTGCTATGGAAGCGTCTAATAAAAAAAAGGTCTTTAATTTCCCATCCGCGTTCACGATTTTATTCTTTATTTTAATTCTCGCCGTGGGATTGACCTGGGTTATTCCCTCCGGTTCCTATTCTAAGTTGACCTATAATACGACCGACAAGGTCTTTGTGGTTAAAACCTATGGGGAACAAGATAAAACCTACCCTGCAACGGAAGAAACCCTCAATAATCTTAATATTAAAATTAAACTGTCCAATTTCACCGAAGGGGTGATCAAAAAACCGATTGCCATTCCGGGCACCTATCAACGGATCACACAACATTATAAAGGCATCAAAGATATTCCTATCAGCATGGTGGAAGGGACGATTGAAGCAGTAGATGTCATGGTCTTTATCTTTGTACTGGGCGGTATGATCGGTGTGATTAACAGAACGGGATCATTTAACGCAGGGCTCATGGCGTTGGCACGGCGCACGAAAGGCAATGAATTTATGATTGTATTCAGTGTTTCCGTGTTGATGGTGTTAGGCGGTACCACTTGTGGTATCGAAGAAGAAGCCGTGGCGTTTTACCCGATTTTGGTGCCGGTATTTTTAGCGCTGGGCTATGATGCCATCGTCTGTGTTGGGGCAATTTTTTTAGCCTCCTCCATGGGTACGGCGTTTTCTACAATTAACCCATTCTCTGTGGTTATCGCGTCTAATGCAGCCGGTATTCAATTTACAGAAGGCATTGGTTTCCGTGCGCTAGGTCTTGTATTAGGAGCAACTTGCGTCATTGCTTACTTATATTGGTATGGTAAGAAAGTCAAAGCAGATCCGAGTTTTTCCTATACTTATGAAGATAGAGAAGAGTTTTATCATCGTTATATGAAAAACTTTGATCCGAATACCGTACTGGAATTTACCTTAAGAAGAAAACTCATTTTAATCCTCTTCTGTATTGCTTTCCCAATGATGATTTGGGGGGTTATGGCAGGCGGTTGGTGGTTCCCTCAAATGGCGGCGTCCTTCTTATCCATCACCATTATCATCATGTTTATCAGTGGGTTAAAAGAAAAAGAAATTGTGGAATCCTTTACCGAAGGGGCTTCCGAATTGGTGGGTGTCTCCTTGATTATCGGTTTGGCGCGTGGTGTAAACTTAGTGCTTGAACAAGGTATGATTTCCGACACCATTTTGGATTACATGTCTAACCTAGTAAGCGGTATGCCGGGTAGCGTCTTTATCCTCGGTCAATTAGTGGTCTTCATTTTCTTAGGTCTTATCGTGCCATCTTCTTCCGGTTTGGCCGTGCTTTCCATGCCAATTATGGCACCGCTTGCCGACGCCGTGGGAATTCCGCGTGATATCGTGGTTTCTGCCTATAACTGGGGTCAATACGCCATGTTATTCTTGGCACCGACCGGTTTGGTATTGGTAACATTACAAATGTTACACATTCCATTCAATAAATGGGTGAAATTTGTGATGCCGATGATTGGTTGCTTATTGGTCATCGGGGCAATCTTACTGGTTGTTCAAGTTTCCTTGTATAGCGTTTAAAAGTAAATTTCATAAAGGCCACCTATGTCACAGTTTTTCATAGGTGGCCTTGTTATAATGCGCTCGCTGTTTCTTTTCTAAAAAAGGATTTTTTTATGTTGAAGAAATTATTCGATAACATTGATACGCGCATTTTAAAAGCTTTACAACGCAACGGACGCTTACAAAATAATGAACTTGCCAATGAAATCGGGTTATCAAATTCAGCTTGTTTACGCCGAGTCAATCATCTTGAAGAAAATGGCGTAATTGATAGCTATGTGGCGTTATTAAACCCTAAGAAAGTCAATTGTCATTTAATCGTTTATGTTCAAGGCACTTTTTTTGAAGAAGATTCAGAACTCAAAGAGCGGTTCATTTTTGAGATAAAATTAATTCCGCAAGTTTTGGAATGCCACTTAATGGCAGGGAGTTACGATTTTTTACTCAAAATGTGCGTTGCCGATTTAGATCAATTCAATAGCATCAAAAATACCTATCTCACTAAAAATATTGGCATCAAAACCCTCAAATCTGAAGTCGCCTTAAAAACGGTAAAATCCACCACCGAGTTGCCATTATAAATATCAATTAATGCTCATAAAAAAACGGATTTCGATATCACACCGAAATCCGTTAATTTTTCCGTTTTACTTCATGTCATTATTTCTGACGCATTGCCGGAAATAAAATCACATCGCGGATGGATGGGGCGTTGGCGTAAAGCATGGCGAGACGGTCGATACCTAAGCCTTCGCCGGCTGTTGGTGGTAAACCGTGTTCAAGGGCGACAACGAAATCTTCGTCTTTAAACATCGCTTCGTCATCGCCGGCTTCTTTGGCCGCCACTTGCGCGTCAAAGCGTTCATTTTGATCTTCGGCATCGTTCAATTCGGAGAAACCGTTGCCGATTTCACGTCCGCCGATGAAGAGTTCAAAGCGATCGGTGACTTCCGGGTTTTCATCGTTACGACGTGCCAACGGTGAAATTTCCGCCGGGTGTGCCATTAAGAAAGTTGGTTGAATTAAATGATGCTCTGCCACTTCTTCAAAAATCGCGTTGACAATGCTGCCTAAGCCCCAAGATTTTTGGACTTCGATACCCAAGCGAGCGGCAACCGCTTTCGCGCGATCAATATCGTATAAATCTTCTTTGACGATACCTTTGTCTGCCCCGTATTTAATGGTGGCTTCGTGTAAGGTAATACGCTCGAATGGTTTGCCAAAGTCAAATTCGTACTCACCGTATTTCACGATGGTTGTTCCTAAAATGTCGATGGCAAGTTTGCGTAACAATTCTTCGGTGTTATCCATTAAATCGTGGTAGTCGGCATAGGCTTGGTAGTATTCAAGCATGGTAAATTCGGGATTGTGACGAACGGAAACGCCTTCGTTACGGAAGTTACGGTTTAATTCAAATACGCGCTCAAAACCGCCGACCACTAAGCGTTTTAAGTAAAGCTCAGGGGCAATACGCAAATACATATCTACGTCTAATGCGTTGTGGTGAGTCACGAAAGGACGTGCTGAAGCACCGCCCGGGATGACTTGTAACATCGGAGTTTCTACTTCCATAAATCCTTTGGAAATGAAGTAGTCACGAATGCCTGCAACCACTTTTGAACGAATGATAAAAGTGCGGCGGGATTCTTCGTTAGAAATTAAATCCAAGTAACGTTGACGGTAGCGCACTTCTTGGTCAGTTAAGCCATGGAATTTATCCGGTAACGGACGCAATGCTTTGGTCAGCAATTGTACATCGGTGGCTTTAACGGTGAGTTCGTTGGTTTTGGTTTTGAATAATGATCCTTTTACGCCCACGATATCGCCTAAATCCCAGTGACCGACATCATCGGCATACACGCCTTCAGGTAGATTGTCGCGTGCAACATAAAGCTGGATTTTGCCGCTCATATCTTGGATGGTGATAAACGTGGCTTTCCCCATGGCACGACGGGTCATGATACGACCGGCAACCGCCACTTCAATATGTTGTTCTTTTAATGCTTCGCCTTCTTCCGCATCATATTTATCATGCAAATCTTGAGCGAGTGCGTCACGACGGAATTGGTTTGGGAACGCATTACCTTTTGCGCGTAAGGCGGCTAATTTTTCACGACGGACTAACATTTCGCCGTTTAAATCTAATTCTTTCACTTCTTGTTCTGACATTTTGGTTTACCTTTAATTTTAAAAAACGTGTTTAAAAATGACCGCACTTTTAGAGTCCGGCCTTGAGACTGGCTTCGATAAACCGATCTAGATCACCGTCTAATACGGCTTGTGTATTGCGGTTTTCCACACCGGTACGTAAATCTTTAATACGGGAATCGTCTAACACATAAGAACGAATTTGGCTGCCCCAGCCGATGTCGGATTTGTTGTCTTCCATGGCTTGTTTGTCGGCATTTTTCTTTTGTAATTCCAACTCGTACAACTTCGCTTTAAGTTGTTTCATTGCCTGATCTTTGTTTTTGTGTTGGGAACGATCGTTCTGACATTGCACCACGATGCCGCTTGGCATGTGGGTGATTCGCACCGCACTTTCGGTTTTGTTCACGTGCTGACCGCCGGCGCCGGAGGCGCGATACACATCGATACGCAAATCAGCAGGATTGATTTCGATATCAATATCATCGTCAATTTCAGGATAGACGAAAGCCGCGCTGAATGAGGTATGACGACGGTTATTGGAGTCAAACGGGCTTTTGCGCACCAAACGGTGAATACCGGTTTCCGTGCGTAGCCAGCCGAAAGCATATTCGCCGCTAACACGAATGGTGGCTGATTTAACACCGGCCACATCGCCATCGGAGACTTCCATTAATTCAGTTTTAAATCCTTTGCTTTCCGCCCAGCGCAAATACATGCGAAGTAACATTTCTGTCCAGTCTTGCGCTTCGGTACCGCCGGAGCCGGCTTGTAAATCCACATAGCAATCACACGCATCGTGTTCACCACTGAACATGCGGCGAAATTCTAGTTTGGCGAGTTGTTGTTCCAGTTCGTCTAATTCGGCAACGGCTTCGTTGAAAGTGTCTTCGTCTTCCGCTTCTACGGCCAGTTCCAACAAGCCGTCCACATCTTCTAAGCCTTGCTCTAAATTTTTAATGGTGTTGACCACCTGTTCTAAAGAAACGCGCTCCTTGCCGAGTGCTTGCGCTTTCTCTGCGTCGTTCCATACATCAGGCTGTTCCAATTCGGCGTTGACTTCTTCTAAACGCTCGGTTTTGGCGTCGAAGTCAAAGATACCCCCGAAGCACTGAAGTGCGGTCGGTTAAATCGGTGATTTTATTTTTGATAGGATTGATTTCAAACATGATGATTAACTGTGTTTAAAGACTAAATTAAGTGCAGGATTATAAGGGATTTTCCATAGATTTGGTAGGGCGAAAGGGGATTCATCATGAAAATTGAATCGGGCTTTTGCATAAGCCGCCAATTACTTTTATAATTTGCACTTCTTTTCACTATTTCACAATTTAGGAACAAAAAATGAAAAAAATAATAACCGCACTTTCCCTTTTGGCAATGTCTGTCAGCGCTATGGCGGATGATGCTGCGCTAAAAAATAAGCTGGAAAAATTGGGGGTAAAAGACATTGAAATTCAATCCTCTCCGATTAAAGGATTACGCACTGTGATTAGTGATCAAGGTGTTTTTTATGCTGAAGAAGGCGGAGAGTATTTATTGCAAGGTAATATTTATAAGTTGAGCGATAAAGGCATTAGCAATATTTCCAACAATGTATTAATGGACAAATTGAATGCCTTAACAAGTGAAATGATTGTCTATCCGGCGAAAAATGAAAAACACGTTGTCACTGTTTTCATGGACATCACTTGCCATTACTGCCATTTATTGCATCAACAAATCAAAGAATATAACGATTTAGGCATTACCATTCGCTATCTTGCCTTCCCACGCGGTGGCACAGACAGCAAAACTGCCAGCCAAATGGAAGCGATGTTCACTGCGAAAGATCCGGCATTTGCGCTAAATGAAGCAGAAAACGGCAATTTACCAAAAGAATTGAAAACACCGAATATTGTCAAAAAACACTACAATCTTGGCATACAATTTGGCGTGAATGGTACTCCGACCATTGTTACCTCTAAAGGGGAAATTATCGGCGGTTATTTAAAACCACGCGAATTATTAGCCGAGTTAGAAGGCTAATCTAGGTTTCCTTGTGCAAAAACGTATCTTACGCCGCGATGTGCCGGCTGGCGATAAACTCTGTGACGATCCCTTGTTGGATCGTCTTTATCGTTCACGCCATATTAAAAGCGCCAACCAATTAGACCGCACTTTAAATGCCATGCACCATCCGAATCTCATGTCGGGCATGGATACCGCGGTAACCTTTCTTCTTGAAGCTTATCAAAAACAACAGAACATCGTCATTGTGGGCGATTTCGATGCCGATGGTGCAACCAGTACCGCATTGGCGGTGCTCGCGCTACGTCAACTAGGCTTTGCCAATGTTACCTATTTAGTGCCGAACCGTTTCGAGCAAGGTTACGGATTAAGTGTCGCTGTGGCGCAAGAGGCTTTGGCGTTAGGCGTTGAGTTGTTAATGACCGTGGATAATGGCGTTTCTTCCCATGAGGGGGTGGCATTTTTAAAGGCACAGGGTGTGAAAGTGATCGTCACCGATCACCACTTGCCACCGGAAACGTTGCCGAATGCCGATGCCATTGTGAATCCGAATTTGGCGCATTGCGGTTTTCCCTCCAAACATCTGGCGGGTGTGGGCGTTACTTTTTATCTTATGCTTGCCTTGCGGGCAAAATTCCGCGAACTTGGTCTATTTGATGCCAAAAATCAGCCGAATTTCACGGAATTGTTAGATTTGGTGGCGTTAGGCACGGTATCCGATGTGGTGCCATTGGATCAAAATAACCGCATTTTAGTCTATCAAGGCATTGCCCGTATTCGCGCCGAGCGTTGTCGATGCGGTATTCGTGCCTTGGCAGAAGTAGCGAAGCGGGATGTGACCCGTTTCGTGGCGGCGGATTTAGGGTTTTCCATTGGGCCACGTTTAAATGCAGCGGGACGGCTGGATAATATGTCCGTGGGCGTGGAGCTTTTGTTAGCCGAAAACATGGAAACGGCTCGCGCGTTGGCACTAGAGCTGGATGGATTAAATCAAGCGCGCAAAGAAATTGAGCAAGGCATGAAGTTAGAAGCTTTAACCATCTGCCAAAATTTGTTTGCAAATGCCACCGCACTTGAAACAGAAATCCCCTACGCTATCGTATTGTATCAAGCCGATTGGCACCAAGGTGTGCTAGGGATTCTCGCCTCACGGATTAAAGATCAATTCCATCGCCCGGTGATTGCATTTGCTCAAGATCAAGCAGGCATTTTGAAAGGGTCTGCGCGTTCCATCCCCGGGTTGCATATTCGCGATGTGCTGGAGCGGGTTTATTCACAGCATCCAGATTTGATCCTGAAATTTGGCGGACACGCCATGGCGGCAGGATTGAGTATTCAAGAAAGTCGCTTTGGCGATTTTCGTCAGATTTTTAATCAGACGGTCAGCGAATTATTGGCGGAAGATCAATTACAAGGCACGATTTGGACTGACGGCGAATTAAATGCAAACTTGTTAAACTTGGCGACGGCTGAAACTTTGCGGCAAGGCGGGCCTTGGGGGCAGGCATTCCCTGAACCGATGTTTGACGGCGAATTTAAAATTCTGCAACAACGCTTAGTGGGCGAAAAACATTTGAAAATGATGGTAGAGCCAAAGCTTGGCGGACCGTTGTTGGATGCTATCGCCTTTAACGTAGATACACGCTATTACCCTGATTTATCTGTAAAAACGGCAAGATTCGTCTATAAACTCGACATTAATGAGTTTCGTGGCAATCGCGATGTTCAGCTGTTGGTGGATTATATTGAACCCTTGGAAAGTTAGGCACATGATGTCAAGGCTTAGATTACTCATCGTTTTATTCTTTATCAGCGGATTTGCCGTTGCGCAAGAAAGCGTGTCTCATCTGCCTGCGGTAGATGAAGCCAGGCGCCTGTTTGAAGAAGGCAAAGACTATTTTTCTTACCAAGAACCGATCACGCTGCCGCCTCGAAAAGATCATCGCATTCCGATTCAATTCTTTTTTGATTACGATTGTCGTGTTTGCTCTTCTGCACAAGACATTCTTGAACTTTATAGTCAAATTAACCGCGATCGCGTGGTATTAACCGAATATCCGGTAGCAACCGCGAAAACGCGTTTTTCTGCAACGGTTTTTTATAGTTTGCAAGCGTTAAATGCCGATAACTTGTCTTCCGCCTTGCTGTTTGAAACCGCTGAAAAAAGCCAATATACGAAACTCTCTCAAATGGATAATCTATTGGCGTGGCTTGGGCGACAAGGCATTGAGCGCAACCGTTTTTTACAAACCTATACTTCGGAGCAGATTAAACAACAGGTAGATGAGGCAGTGCGTTTAACCGAAGATTACGGCGTGTTTACCTTTCCTTATGTCATTATTGACGGCAAATATGTGTTGACCGCGAGCACCTTATATAATGACGATTATGCCCTCGCGGTATTAGATTTTTTAATTAACAAAAAACAATAGCAAACTAGCAAAGGATATTTATGAAAATCGGTATTGTTGGCGCAATGGCGCAAGAAGTAGAAATTTTAGTCAATTTAATGACAGATAAGATCGTGACAAAATTGGCCTCCGGCACGATTTATGAAGGCAACATTCAAGGAAAACATGTTGCCTTGTTGCAATCCGGTATCGGCAAAGTTGCGGCTGCCATGGGCACGACCGCGTTATTGCAATTAGCCAAACCTGATCTTGTGATTAATACCGGTTCTGCCGGTGGCGTGGCGGAAGGTTTGAACATAGGCGATGTGATCGTTTCTACTGAAACCCAATATCATGATGCGGATGTGACGGCTTTCGGTTATGCCAAAGGGCAATTACCGGCGTGTCCGGTCACGTTTGTGTCTGATACCAAACTTGTTGAGCTGGCAGAGCGCGTTGCTACGCAATTAGGGCAACACGTGAAACGTGGGTTAATTTGTTCCGGCGACAGCTTTATTCAAGGTGGTGAACGGTTGGCACAAATTAAGCAGGATTTCCCTAAGGTGATTGCCGTGGAAATGGAAGCCGCTGCGATTGCGCAAGTTTGTCACGCGTTTAATGTGCCTTTTGTGGTGGTTCGCGCGATTTCTGATGCGGGGGATGGCAAAGCAAATATGTCCTTTGAAGAATTCCTTCCGCTGGCAGCGAAACAATCTTCTGACATGATCGTTGCCATGTTGGCAGAATTGAATTAATCCCTTCTCTCCGCGTATGGTGTATCGTACGCGGACGACATTCTCTGACCTATCTCTCTCATTTTTCGTCTGTTTTTCTAAAAAACGCTTGATTCTAGAGTTACTCCATATTTTATCATGAGCCAAACTTAACGATAAAAGGAGACATCAAATGAAATTTCTAAAAACAAGCGTAATTTGTACCGCACTTTTCGCTGCATCCCTTGCTAACGCCCATAACGTTTGGTTGGAGCCTATTAAAGATGCCAATGCCGCCGGACAATATGTGGTGAAATTCGGCCATGAACAGACAGAAGCTTACCCTGAACAAAAATTGAAAGCGGTTAAATTGTTGGATAGTAAAGGCAATGTCACTAACGCAATCTACCAATTTAAAGAAGGTGAAGCTTATCTTAATGCGGAGAAAGCCTCACAAGTATTTATCCGTTTTGATAACGGTGTTTGGTCTAAATTACCAAGTGGTAAATATGTAGAAAAAACGAAACAACAAGAACCGACAGCCGAACTTTCTGTGAATCCGGTGAAATTCGGAAAAGCCGTTTTACACTGGGACGAACAAGCGATGAAAGCGCATGGTATGGAATATGAATTGGTGCCACAAGCGCAACCAAAAGCCGGAAAACCATTGCAAATTTTAGTGTTACATAAAGGCAAACCGGTGAAAGACATTAAAGTGGGATTGGGCGAAGATGCGCCGTTCAACTTAACCAACGACAAAGGTATTGCTGAATTTACACCACAAGCAGGTGACAACAAAGTTTGGGCTGAATTTGAGGAAAACGTCAAAGACAATCCGGATTACGATCGCCGCTCAGTGGAATATATGCTGACCTTTGATGCCGAGTAATCGAATGAAAAAAACGTTGCGTATTCTGACCGCACTTTTCCCCTTGTTATTGTCTGCCCCTCATGTGTTGGCGCACGCACTTTATGTGTTCGCCCAGTATGATGGGCAAACTGTCACGGGAAAATCCTATTATTCCGATATGACCCCTGCCGCGGAAACCTATGTGGAAGTTTTACGTCATGGGGAAAATCAGCCATTGATGACGGGGAAAACCGACAACCGTGGTTATTTTCATTTTCCGTTAGTGGTCGAACCGAAAGTCGCCTTGAAAGTGGTGGTCGAAGGGGAAGAAGGGCATCGTGCGGCAGTGGTGGCGGATCGCATCACTGCGACACCAAGTACGCCAACGCAAGCAAGCGATGAAAGCCTGTTACTGTTACGGGGGGATATTGCGCAGTTACGCGACAAAATTTACCTGCACGATATTTTAGGCGGTATTGGTTACATCGTAGGCATTGCGGGCATTGCCGCTTGGTTAAGCGCCCGTAAATTAAGAAAAGGGCGTTAATCATGCATTTGTCGGAAGGCGTATTGCATACGCCGGTGTTATTAGCGGGCGTTGCTTTGGCGGGAGTCGGTGTTGCTGTCGGATTACGTCGTTTAGAGAGTGATCGTTTGCCTCTAACGGCGTTGTTTGCGGCGGCATTTTTTGTTGCAGGTACCATTCATGTTCCCGTGGGCATCGGCAGCGCTCACTTGATTTTAAATGGCATGGCAGGTGTATTTCTTGGCTGGGCAGTCTTCCCGGCTTTTCTTATTGCCTTATTGTTACAAGTGCTGTTCTTCTCTTTTGGCGGCTTTGCCGTATTGGGCGTAAACTTGTGTGTCATGGCATTGCCGGCAGTCGCGGTGCATTATGTGTTGCGTGGTTATTTAAAGCCGGATATGGGAGCTATGGCAAAACTGATTACCGGCTTGGGCGCAGGCATTATTGGTGTCGGTGGCGCCGGCGCATTAGCCTCTCTCGTTTTAGCGTTAGATGGCGGTAAACATTATCAGGATTTAATCGCCTTATTGCTGTTGTCACATTTACCGGTATTCATGTTAGACAGTATGATCAGCTACGGTGTGATTTCTCTCCTCAGCAAAATGTACCCGAGTGCATTACAATCTATTGGCATGTCACTGAACGTTGACGATACCAAACGGTGCGCACAATGAGCCCCGTTTCTCAGCGTTTTTTTCCACCGCACTTTTTTGCTCCTCACTTGCGCCTGATTTACCTATTCCTTTGGGGCTTGGTGATCAGCGCCTTGTCGAAGCACTCCCTGTTGCTATGGTTAAACGGAATCACCTTAATCTTATTGGTGGTCTTGATTTATCGTAGTCGATATCCTTATTTTCCTTATCTAAAACGCTGGCTGGTATTCAACATTTTTACTTTATTGCTTTGGGCAACCTTAAGTTGGCGTATCGGCACAGACGGCATTGAACTGAATCCCGAGGGTATGGAAACGGCGCTGTTAATTAGCTTACGCATGAACCTCTTGCTGTTTTCTTTATGGTTATTGCTATGGGAAATGAACGATGCGGTATTGGTACAAGCCATCGGGAAATTGCCCTTGCCGCCCAAATTAATTTGGCTTTTTGTCCTCACGGTGCGTTATATTGCTTTGTTAGGCGAATTACAACAGAAAATGGATTTGGCGATGCGTGCGCGAGGGTATCGCACCGGATTGAATCGCCGAACGTTATATGTCACCGCACAACGGGTTGCGCTGTTACTGGTACATGCTTTACTCAAAGCCGAGACAGCGCAAATCGCGCTCAAATGCCGTGGCTTTCGCTTTGGTGAAAAGACAAATTTAAGTGAGGAAAAATGACGGTTTTACAAGTCAACGGATTGCAAATTAAACGAGGTGAACGGCAGATTATCGACAATCTGTCTTTTCAAATTGAAGCAGAACAACGTTTTTTCGTACAGGGCGAAATCGGCACAGGAAAAACCACCTTGTTGCTTGCTTTGTTAGGCTTTGTGCCTGTTGCTCGCGGTGAGATTCATCTATTCGGGCAGTTGTGTCGGGAAGAAAAAGATTTTGCGCCTTTTCGTGGCACCGTGGGGCTTTGTTTTCAGCATGCCGATGATCAACTGTTTGGCCCAACTGTATTAGACGATGTTGCCTTCGGGCCGTTAAATCAAGGCTTGTCTCACCAACAGGCGTATGCGGTGGCTTTGCAGCAACTGGAACGCTTAGGGATTGCCCATTTGCAGGATCGCACTGTGCATACGCTCTCCGGTGGGGAAAAAAATTTCACAGCGTTGGCGGGCGTGTTGGCGATGCAACCGAAAATGTTATTGTTAGACGAGCCGACTAACGGATTGGATCGCAAAAATACCGAAAAACTGACCGCACTTTTGCGTGAACTGTCGCTACCTATGTTGGTAGCGTCTCATCATCAAGGATTTTCGGCTGAATTGGCTGACGATGTTCTGACTTTATGATCTCAATCAACCCGAAAAATCAAAGGTTGTGCTACCCTAGCGGGGTTTTTTGTAACCAGATCGTTAAGGGGCAATATTATGTGTACAACTTGTGGTTGTGGGCATCCTGAACAAGTCAGAATCGGTGAGGTAGCACACTCTCATCATGACCATGACGGCACACAAAGTGCGGTCAAAAATCCGAACTTTTCTCATTTCAAATTTCACTCGGTAGAATCGGCTTCTGAAGCCAATGAAACACAAAAACGCCTGTTGAAAGTGGAACAGGATGTGTTAGGTAAAAATAATCAAATCGCGGTGTACAACCGCTTTCTTTTCCAGCAACAACATATTCTTGCACTGAATTTGGTGTCCAGCCCGGGTTCCGGCAAAACCACCTTGCTCACCACTACGTTAAACGCGCTGAAAAATGACCGCACTTGTTATGTCATTGAAGGGGATCAACAAACGGAAAATGACGCCGATCGTATTCGAGCCACCGGTGTCTCTGCTATTCAAGTCAATACCGGTAAAGGGTGCCATTTAGATGCACAAATGATCAACGACGCCTTGTTCAAACTTGAGCCGAAACAAGACAGCCTACTGTTTATTGAAAACGTGGGTAATCTGGTTTGTCCGTCTGAATTTGATTTGGGTGAAAAAGCCAAAGTGGTGATTTTGTCCGTCACTGAAGGTGAAGACAAACCGCTGAAATACCCGCACATGTTTGCGGCGTCTAAGTTAATGATTTTAAATAAAGTCGATTTATTGCCATACCTTAATTTTGATGTGGAAAAATGTATTGCTTACGCCAAACAAGTAAACCCGCAAATTGAAGTGATTCAACTTTCTGCGACTACCGGCGAAGGCTTACATGCTTGGTTGGATTGGTTACAGGCACAATAAGGATGTAGAAACAAAATGCAGTTTATTGATGAGTTTCGTGATCCGAAATTAGCCAAAAGTTTAGTCAATCGCCTGAATGAATTAATGGCGAAATTGCCGCAATATACGGTGGAAAATCCGCTCTATTTAATGGAAGTTTGCGGTGGGCATACGCATACCATTTTTAAATTCGGTTTAGATCGTTTGTTGCCGAAGAGCATTGAATTTATCCATGGTCCCGGTTGCCCTGTATGTGTCTTGCCGATGGGACGCATTGATGTGTGTATTGAAATTGCGCAAAAGCCTGGCGTGATTTTCTGCACCTTTGGTGATGCCATGCGCGTGAAAGGGCGTCGAGGCTCCTTGTTGGAAGCCAAAGCAAAAGGTGCCGACGTGCGAATCGTGTATTCACCGTTAGATGCGATGAATATCGCAGTGAACAATCCTGACAAAAAAGTGGTGTTCTTTTCTCTTGGTTTTGAAACCACCATGCCGAGCGCTGCAGTGACTTTGCAACAGGCGAATAAGTTAAATATTCAAAATTTCTGGGTGGTGTGCCAAAACATCACTATCATTCCAACCTTGCACAGTCTGCTTTCACAAGATTATGTGAAAATTGACGGGTTTATTGCGCCCGGCCATGTGAGCATGGTGATTGGCACGTCGCCTTATCAATCCATCGTAGATAAATACCACAAACCTTTCGTCATCACAGGTTTTGAGCCGTTAGATATTTTGCAAGCCATCGTGATGTTGGTGCAGCAATTTGTGGACGGGCGTTGTGAAATTGAAAATCAATATAAACGTATCGTGCATTCTGAAGGGAATTTATTAGCGCAACAAGCCATGCGTGAAGTGTTCCAACTGAAAAAATCCAGCGAATGGCGTGGCTTAGGTGAAATTGAAGAGTCGGGTGTAGAACTGACCGACGCTTATAAACGCTTTGATGCAGAAGTGTATTTCCACAGCCAGCCACAACAAGTGGCGGATGACCCGAATTCTCGTTGTGGCGACGTGCTCACCGGCAAATGTAAACCTTCAGATTGCCCGTTATTTGGCACGCAATGTAACCCGGACAATGCCTATGGCGCTTTAATGGTGTCCTCGGAAGGGGCGTGTGCCGCCTATTATCAATATCGGAGAGAATAATGACAGATTTCATCACCATGGCACACGGCAACGGTGGCGGTGCCATGCAAAAACTTATTCAGGACTATTTCGTTGAAGCCTTTGACAATCCCATTCTTGCGCAAGGGGAAGACCAAGCACGTTTGCCCTTAGCAGCGCTCATGGCACAAGGAGAACAACTTTCTTTTAGTACCGACAGTTTCGTTATCGATCCGATTTTCTTTCCCGGTGGCAATATCGGCAAACTTGCTGTGTGTGGCACATTAAACGATGTTGCGGTGTGTGGTGCCGTGCCGAAATATCTCTCTTGCGGTTTTATTTTAGAAGAAGGCTTGCCTTTAGCCGAACTCAAAGACATCATTCAAGCTATGGCAAAAGCCTGCCACGCTGCCGGTGTGCAAGTGGTGACGGGCGACACCAAAGTGGTGCAAAAAGGCGCGGTGGATAAAATTTTCATCAACACCAGCGGCATTGGCGTTATTCCGCAAGGCATCGATTGGGGTATGCACCGTATTGACGCGGGCGACAAGATTATCGTCAGCGGCACTATCGGCGAACATGGCGCGACTATTCTCAATTTGCGTGAAAGCCTGGGAATTCAAACGGATCTCAAAAGCGACTGCGCGGTTCTTGCGCCACTCATCGATTTATTGCGCCCGATTGAGGGCGTAAAAGCGGTACGTGATGCTACTCGTGGCGGCGTAAATGCGGTGTTACACGAATTTGCTACCGCCCAACAATTAGGCATGCAAATCAACGAAGACGATTTACCCATCCGTTCTGAAGTGCGTGGCATTTGTGAATTGCTCGGCTTAGAAGCCTTAAATTTTGCTAACGAAGGCAAATTGGTGATTATTGCTTCCCCCGAAAAAACACCTGAAATTCTGACCGCACTTCATTCCCATGAATTAGGCAAAAATGCCACCGTGATTGGCGAAGTGACCGCGGATAAAAAAGTCAGATTATTAGGCAGTTTCGGGCAGTCACGGTTGTTGGATTTACCGATGAATGAGCCGTTGCCGAGGATTTGTTAGGTTGTTCTACTTTCTTGCTTGTGCAAGAAAGTAGCAAAGAACACACCCCGGATAAATTGCTATTCCTCCCTTTATTGCCATTTTCTTCACGGAAAATTTCGAACTCGCCACTACGTGGCTCAAACAAAGCGAAATTTTCCTAAAAATGCCAAGTCGTTCGGGCAATTTATACGGGGACCGTTTTATTTGAGCGTTATTGGATAAAAGTGCGGTGGGATTTTGGATTGTTTTTTGCGGTAAAAAACGTTTGGGATTTCAACTGTCTTTTTATATTATACCCCTTGGGGTCGACTTTATGTTTGTCCTTATTTATATCTTTAAGTATCGGATAGAGATAAAGCCTATCCCTATAAAAGTTTTCTATGATGGTTAAAACATCCATGTTTGGACCTAGGAAATAATCAGTGTAAAAGTTGTCATCTCAGGTGATGTAGTAATTGAAAATTTATAGTTCAGGAGATTAATAATGTTGAAATACAAGCAATTAAGATATTTGATTTTTTCTACAGCTATTATGTTAGTTAATGGTTGTGGAGTTTATGGAGCTAAGCAATTTGATCCTAATGTCGCAGCTAATGATTTATCTAAGCCATTAACTGAGCAATTTACTGATTATTTCTACGGTGTTCAATTAGATGATTTCTTATCAAGAGGTAGTGGTCCGAAAAATCATTATAGATATTATCCAGATGATGGAGATTCGTATCATGGAGTAGAAGTATTTACAACGGCTAAAATAAATTTAATAAACCTTGAATTATGGAATAAGATTTCTCAACAGCGTTGCAATAAGTATGGCGGTAATTTGGTTTCTAAAAAACATACTGCTTATTTTAATGTTATGTGTCTTAAGAATGATCTTCCACTTTTCTATATTAGTATTAATGATACTTATAATTCAGAAATTTATATTGGTAATAGTAATGGAGCACAAGGAATTTCTGCTGTTGTAGCTGAGGCGACTGATTATAACAATCAATCATGGTTATCTAAGGCGAAAAAAGAGGGATGGCAACCTGGTTATGAAAATAAGATTAAGTCTGATAATCTGCAATATGCTAATAAGCAGAAACTAATAAAAAAAGAAATCGACAAAGCGTATGCTGATACTAGTGTTAGTCCAATAGGCACTATGATTTGTAAGAATGGGGATGCATCAGGAAGTCAGATTTTAAGTATTGGTTATATAGAGGATAAAAGTGCTAATAAGTTAAAAATTTCATTAGTCAAAAAAATATATGTATCCTTGAATATGCCGGATCCATCATTTAGCCCAATTACTATTTGGGACCATGTAAAAAATTGGTATGTTTGTGATTATGATATCAATTAATTCCTTATTATAAAAAAACAAGCATTAGAAAAATTTCTCTAAAAATAAGCATCAGTGTTAACACTGTAGTTATTATAGCAAGACTTGGAGTTTCAGCTTATTTTTAGACTTTTATTTTTGTAAGGACAGACTTTATGTCTGTCCTTATTTATATCATCAGATTATCGGACAGGCATAAAGCCTGTCCCTACGAAAATCCCATGATAGCGCACGCTTCCCAGCGTGTGCTGTAACTTTATGATGGTTCAAGCGTCCACGCTTGGACCCAAAGAAGCACCAGCGTGGACGCTGGCGCTATCAAAGAGGCTATCAAAAAATTTAGCGCACAACGTAAAACGTACTTGCTGAAATTAAACAGATAATTGCTACGTTTTCAGGAACGTATCTACAATAGGTTTACATAACATTTACAATAATTTTCAGAACTAAACGCTCTCTTTTTTGACTAAAGGCCATTGCATTCGCAATATGTAAAGTTATCAAAGGACAACAACATTTTATATTGAGGTCTATTATGTCAAAAAAACTTTTTGCTGAATTTTTCGGTACATTTTGGTTAGTTTTTGGTGGTTGCGGTAGCGCAATCTTTGCTGCTTCAGTCAACCTTGGTATTGGTTATGTCGGTGTTGCCCTTGCATTCGGCCTAACGGTATTAACCATGGCTTATGCGGTAGGTCATATTTCCGGAGGACATTTTAATCCGGCAGTAACACTTGGTTTAGTGGCTGGAGGGCGTTTTTCTGCTAAAGATGCGCTGCCATACATCGTTTCTCAAGTGATTGGTGGATTGGCAGCAGGCGCAGCGCTTTACTGCATTGCCTCCGGCAAAATGGGCTTTGATGTGACAGCCGGTTTCGCATCAAACGGCTATGGTGAACATTCTCCTGAAGGTTATTCTTTAGCTGCCGTATTTTTAGCTGAAGTCTTATTAACTGCCTTCTTCTTACTTATCATCATGGGTGCGACACATAAAAATGCCCCAGCAGGTTTTGCACCAATCGCGATTGGTTTGGCTTTAACCTTAATTCATTTAATTAGCATCCCTGTTTCAAATACGTCCGTGAACCCGGCGCGTAGTACCGGAGTGGCATTATTCCAAGGCACTTGGGCTGTAGATCAATTATGGCTTTTCTGGGTAGCTCCGATCATCGGTGGTGTTTTGGGTGGTGTTATTTACCGCACTTTATTAGCCAAAAATAACTAAGATTTTACGCCGTATAAAAAAGCATCGTTAAGATGCTTTTTTATAAATTAAAATTCTTATCTTCGATAGCTCAGACTTCCCAATAGCTCGCCCCCTCTAATAGCGCACACTTCCAACCGTGTGCTGTAACTTTATGATGGTTCAAGCGTCCACGCTTGGACCTAAAGAAACACCAGCGTGGACGCTGGCGCTATCAAAGGGTGTTTTTTTAATGTGAAAAACGTTTGGGATTTCAACCGCACTTCTAGATTTTTGTTTGGTAGGGACAGACTTTATGTCTGTCCTTATTTATATCATCAGATTATCGGACAGGCATAAAGCCTGTCCCTACGAAAGCCCATGATAGCGCATGCTTCCCGGCGTATGCTGTAACTTCATGATGGTTCAAGCGTCCACGCTTGGACCCAAAGAAGCACCAGCGTGGATGCTGGCACTATCAAAGGGTGTTTTTTTAATGTAAAAAACGTTTGGGATTTCAACCGCACTTCTAGATTTTTGTTTGGTAGGGACAGACTTTATATCTGTCCTTATTTATATCATCAGATTATCGGACAGGCATAAAGCCTGTCCCTACGAAAGCCCATGATAGTGCACGCGTCCCCTCGTGTGCTGTAACTTCATGATGGTTCAAGCGTCCACGCTTGGACCAAAGAAGCACCAGCGTGGATGCTGGCACTATCAACGGCGACGCGCGCTATGGATAAAGTCTAAATGATAAAACACGTTCAAAATCCACTGCACTCTACGCATTTTTCCTCGCATAGTCTGCCGCTTCGGCGATGAGAGCTTCGCTTGGTCTCTTGCCGGTGTAGAGTTCGAATTGTTCGACGGCTTGTAACACAATCACTTCGGCGCCGGAGATGGTTTGTTTTCCGAGGGCTTGGGCGGTTTTGATTAATGGCGTGTCGGCAGGTTGGGCAACCACATCAAATGCGGTTGAGGCTTGACGGATCATGGCTTCGGGGAAAGCAAGATCGAATGCCTCTTTGCCACCTTTCATGCCGATTGGCGTGACGTTAATGAGAATCTCGGCAGTTTGATTGTCGAGGGAAGCGATATAATCGTAGCCATAAAGTGCGGCTAAATAGCTGCCTGTTTTTTCGTTACGGGCGAAGACGTTGAGTTTTTCAAAGCCTGAATGCTTAAACGCCGCCACGACCGCTTTTGCCATGCCGCCGCTGCCATGCACGATCACGCGGTCATGTTTATTCAATTGGTATTTCTCGATAAGTTTAACAATGGCAATGTAGTCGGTGTTGTAGGCGCGTAAAACACCGTTGTCATTGACGATGGTGTTGACCGATTCAATGGCTTGTGCGGAGGGTGAGATCTCGTCTAAAAACGGCATACAACTTTCTTTGAACGGCATAGACACTGCGCTGCCTCGAATACCTAAAGCGCGAATACCTTTGACGGCGTGTTCGATATCATCGGTGGTGAAGGCTTTGTAAATGAAATTCAAACCGAGTTTTTGATAAAGATAATTATGAAATGTGGTACCGAAGTTGCCGGGACGACCGGAGAGGGACATACAGAGTTGGGTATCTTTGTTAAGCATAAGAAGTATTCCTTTTATAGATAAAGAAATGATGTCACGAGTATAGCAGATGCCTGCTAAAACGTTTGGAAAACCGACCGCACTTTTACGAATTATGCACAAATAAGACGATTAGGCCCCATCTGAGCCGCCTGAGCGATTTGCAATTTTTAGGAAATTTTCGCTTGTTTGAGTGTAGCCCCTATAGATGGCGCGCGTCTCCTGACGCGTGCCTTTTACTGGCTTACTTCGGCGCGCGTCAGTTATGCGGTTTCTATCTCATTGAATTGAAAACTTGCAATAACTGCTTGCCCCAAACTCAATCCCCCATCGCCCATCGGAAACTGATGCGCACTCAATACCTTAAATTCAGCTAGCTGTTCTTTTATCAATCGCCGTAATAATTGGTTATGCCATACGCCACCGGAAAGCACGATTGTTTTGCACTGGTGGCGTTGAGCCTGTTGGCGAGCCAACTGAGCGAAGCCTTCTGCCAACGTATAGTGAAAAATAAAGGCTTTGTCGGCGTTGGACGAATCGAGCGCGATCCAAGCTTGCCAGAAATAGGCAAGATCCAATTTATTTTCAGTGTTAAGTGGCATTAAGGTTGGAAGCTCAATTTTATCGAAGGGCAAACTGGCGAGCACGGATTGAGAGGCAAGCATTTCTAATTGGCAAGCGGCTTCGCCTTCCCAGCTCAGTTGTGGCGGTGTGATGCCCAAGCCAAATGCTACAGCGTCAAATAAGCGTCCAGCGGAGGAAATCCGTGGGCTATTGAGATTGCGCTCAATGGCCTTAGCGAGCAGTTGCCAGTCGTAGTCGTGGCACGTTTGGGCGGCGATTTCTTGCCAATTTGGCACGAATTGATGCAAATGCGCTAACCAGTTGCGCCAAGGTTGTTTGGCGGCAAGATCGCCCCCCGGCAACGCTACCGCAGGTAGCCCCCCTAAATAATGGCAGTGTTTTTCATCGACCAACAAACATTCTCCACCCCAAAGTTGTCCGTTTTCACCCATGCCGATACCGTCTAACGCAAGCCCGATAACCTGTTCATGGCAATGATGTTCTGCCATCACGCTGACAATATGGGCGTGATGGTGGAGCACTTCTACATAAGGGATTTGGTGTTGCGCTGCCAAGCGTTTTCCTACTTCATGGGTGAAATAACCGGCGTGAGCATCAATGGCGATAAGTTCCGGTTTGAATTGGTAGATTTGGCAGAAGAGGGCGATGTTCGCTTCTAATTGCGACCGCACTTTTTCATTCGAGGTGTCGCCGATGTGTTGGCTGACGATGGCTTTATTTTGGCGCAACAAGCAGAACGTATTTTTTAAATCAGACCCCAGTGCCAACACATTGCGCGGGCTGTGCTGATCTAACAGGGTTTCGTCCGGCACATAGCCCCTTGCGCGACGTAGGGTTTCCACACCATCAAACGCAGCGCGCACTAAGGAATCGTCAGCGCGTTGCAAAATGTCGCGATTGTGGCAGAGAAAATAATCTGCCAAATCACTTAAATATTTATTCATAAGCTCACTTGTTCGCTTATTCACCCCTTCGGGGCCGTTGGCATGGCCAACGTTCAAAAAACGTTGTTTTTTGTCAACTGCACTTGGATTATCCAATACCGGCGGTTGTCCGCTTGGGTTGGCAGAGGTCATCACTAATGGGCGATTCACTTCTCTCAATAATAAATGCTGTAACGGGTTGCTTGGCAACATCACGCCGATTTCATTGAGTTGTGGCGCAATCTGTTCCGCTAATGCGGGCACTTTGTGTTTTGCCAATAGCACAATGGGCGCAGCCGTGCTGGTGAGTAATCTGATTTCTGTTTCCGTGAGATCGTTTAAAAAAGACACATCCGGTACCATCACCGCCAAGGGTTTACTTGGGCGGTGTTTGCGGTCGCGCAGTAATTGCACCGCATCAGTCTGGGTTGCATCACAGGCAAGATGAAAACCGCCGATGCCTTTTACTGCAACGATCTTGCCTTGCCGCAAAAAAAGTGCGGTGGTTTTTATTGGTGTTTTTTCATCGATAAGCGCGCCTTCTTGATTGCTTAACCAAACATGAGGGCCGCACACGGCGCAAGCGTTAGGTTGCGCATGAAAACGACGGTCGGCAGGATTTTTATATTCTTCAGCGCAATCAGGGCAGAGAGGAAAATCAGCCATGGACGTGTTTTTACGATCGTAGGGAATGGCTTTAATAATCGTAAAACGCGGACCGCAGTGGGTGCAGTTCGTGAAAGGGTAGTGATAGCGTCGATTGATCGGGTCAAATAACTCCTTCAAACAGGCGGGGCAAGTGGCGGCATCAGGCACGATTTGGGTATCCATGGCGTTGTTTTCGCTTTCACGGATTTCAAAGCCTTCAAAGTGCGGTGGATTTTCCCACGGTTTTTCATACTTCTGAATGTCGGTAATCAGCGCAAGCGGAGGCAGTTGGGTTTGCAGATCATGCAGGAATTGTTGCAGGTGTTGCTCAGTTGGTTCAAACAGGCGGATGAGTACGCCTTGCCCGTCGTTGTTGACATCGCCGCGTAATCCGTATTGATTCGCCAATAACCAGACGAAGGGACGAAATCCCACGCCTTGCACTTTGCCTTTTATTCGTAATTCAATGCCCTGCATATGCTTCCTGTTGCTATTACATCATCGCCACATGATGAAATGTGGCTATTTTAAGTGGCGCTATTTTAGCGTGCTTATTGCTTTATGATGAGGGGCATTTCTAAAAAATGCCAAAACGATGATCTTCATCAAGAATCTTATGTCGTGATGCGATGGTAGTGAGAGGCTTGGCAGGTTTGCGCCAGTTTCCCCTTGAGATTCTCCCCAATTCGCACTAGACTACCGCCCTATTTTTCAAACCAAATGTTCAATTATGCGTGTTGCCGATTTTTATTTTGATTTACCTGATGAGTTGATTGCCCGTTATCCTAAAACAGAGCGAACTGCCAGCCGTTTATTACAGTTGAATGGCGAAAACGGGGACATTTTCCACCGCTCTTTTGCCGATGTGTTGGAATTGATTCATCCGGGCGATTTGATGATCTTCAATAATACCCGTGTTATTCCTGCGCGGATGTTCGGGCGTAAAATCAGTGGCGGAAAAATTGAAGTCTTGGTGGAACGCGTATTAAGCGAATCCCGTTTTCTTGCCCATGTTCGCGCCTCTAAAGCACCAAAAGAAGGGGCTGAACTGATTTTAGGGGAAGATAAATTAGGCGAAGGCAACGGTGTAAAAGCCTTGATGGTTGGTCGCCAAGGCAGTTTATTTGAAATTGAAATTGCCGAAAAACAGACCGCACTTTTTGACGTTTTACAACAAATCGGGCATATGCCTTTGCCACCTTATATTGATCGTCCTGACGAAGAAGCGGATCAAGAGCGTTATCAAACTGTCTATAACAAAGTGCCGGGGGCGGTTGCCGCACCGACAGCCGGTTTGCATTTTGATGATGAACTTTTGGCAAAACTGAAAGAAAAAGGCGTCAATTTCGCTTTTGTGACCTTGCATGTGGGCGCGGGAACGTTCCAACCGGTGCGTGTTGAAAACATTGAAGATCATGTCATGCACGCGGAATACGTGGAAGTGCCGCAAGAGGTTTGTGATGCTATTTTAGCCACTAAAAAAGCCGGCAAACGCGTGATTGCTGTGGGAACAACTTCCGTGCGTTCCATTGAAAGTGCGGCATTAGCGGCAGAAGAAAAACAAGCTGCGGCGTTAATTGAACCGTATTTTTCCGATACGTCTATTTTCATTTATCCGGGCAAAAAATTCCGCGTGGTAGATTGTTTAATTACGAATTTCCATTTGCCGGAAAGCACGTTGATTATGTTGGTTTCTGCGTTCGCCGGATTTCGCCATACGATGAATGCGTATAAAAGTGCGGTGGAAAATCACTATCGTTTTTTTAGTTATGGCGATGCGATGTTTATCAGCAAAAATCCGAATGTGAAGGGAATGGAATAGAAATTGACTTATTTTAAGTCAACGCCTACAATAAAAAAACAAGGAATGGCGGGAACCATTCCTTGAATCGGTGAATCTGCTTAGCCAGTGCTACCTCTTAATAGCAGGCAAAGCAGAATAACGATGATTAATTTCACAGTAAATTTAATCATAGTTTTTATCCTTAATTAGATGTTGTAAAACATTAAGGATCTGCTTAAACAGCCCGTCAGGTGCGACTGGCGGACTGATTTTTCACAGATCCGCCTCTGCTCAAAGAGCATTGTGGAAAGTATATCATGAAGCCTGTATATTTAAACAGGCTTTTTTATTGACTAAAAACCTTCGAACTGTTTATTCGTTGAGGAAATAAAATGAAATATGAATTAGATAAAACCAGTGGCAACGCCCGTCGTGGTCGCTTGGTATTTGAACGCCCACAAGGCACCTTTACCGTTGAAACCCCGGCGTTTATGCCGGTGGGCACTTATGGCACGGTAAAAGGCATGACACCGGAAGAAGTACGCGCCACCGGCGCAGAAATTCTCCTCGGTAATACCTTCCATTTATGGCTTCGCCCGGGGCAAGAAGTGATGCGTAAACACGGTGATTTGCACGATTTTATGCAATGGCATCGTCCGATCCTTACCGATTCCGGTGGCTTCCAAGTGTTCAGTTTGGGCAAATTACGCAAAATTACTGAAGAAGGCGTGAAATTCCAAAACCCAATCAATGGCGAACGCATTTTCTTATCACCGGAAAAGTCCATGGAAATCCAATATGATTTGGGCTCTGACATTGTGATGATTTTCGATGAATGCACACCCTACCCTGCAACTTTCGACTACGCCAAAAAATCCATGGAAATGTCTTTACGTTGGGCACAACGCAGCCGCAACCGTTTTGATGAATTAGGCAACAAAAACGCCCTATTCGGTATTATCCAAGGCGGCACCTTTGAAGAATTACGCAAAGTGTCTTTGGAAGGTTTGGTGAACATCGGCTTCGACGGCTACGCCGTGGGCGGTTTGGCCGTGGGCGAACCGAAAGAAGATATGCACCGCATTTTGGAATACATTTGCCCGCAAATCCCTGCTGACAAACCACGCTATTTAATGGGCGTGGGCAAACCTGAAGACTTAGTGGAAGGCGTACGTCGCGGCATCGATATGTTCGACTGTGTCATGCCAACCCGTAATGCACGCAACGGTCATTTATTCGTCACCGACGGCATTGTGAAAATCCGCAACGCCAAATACAAAGACGATACCAGCCCGTTAGATCCACACTGTGATTGCTACACCTGTAAGCATTACACCAAAGCCTATTTGTATCATTTGGATAAATGCGGCGAAATCCTCGGCGCGCGCTTAAACACCATACACAACTTGCGTTATTACCAACGTTTAATGGCGGAAATCCGCCAAGCCATTGAAGAAGATCGCTTCGACGATTTCGTGGTGGAATTTTATGCGAGAATCGGCAAGCCTGTTCCGCCGTTACAACTTGCAGAAACAGAAAAATAATCCGCTAAAAATCATCCGTAAAAAGTGCGGTGAAAAATTGACGTATTTTTTCCACCGCACTTTTATCTCTCACAGGAGACCCTATGCAAATCCTTGAACCTCAAAAATTCGCCAGTTGGAATGAACCCATTGAAATGTTGTATGCCTGCCATGGCAAAGTGAAACGCTTTTGTCGGCAATTAACGATTTTGCCTGATTATTTGGCCAAAAACGGTTGTAATCAGGCGGTGAAAAATGACGTTCAGCAAATTCTCAATTATTTCAATCAGTCAGCCCCGTTGCACCATGACGACGAGGAAAAAGATTTTTTCCCGCTCTTGGTGAAACATGTGCCGGAAGCGCAAAATGACATTGATGAATTAGAAAGACAGCACATCACGCTACATGACAACTGGACGAAATTATCTGAACAGCTGCAAGCCTTGTTAAAGGATGAGCGCGAGAATATCGATGTGGCATTGATCAATCATTTTGTGTCAGGTTACGACAAACATATCGCGTTGGAAGAACCGTTATTTGAGCTGGGTAAACAACATTTGTCGGAATCGGAATTACGCGAAATCGGCGACATCATGAGTGCTCGTCGTCGCGTACAAGCTTAAGCCATCGTTGATTTAAACTATGGAATATCAACTTGATACGCGTGAGTATCGTTGTCCTCTGCCGTTATTAATGACGAAAAATGCCGTCAACACATTAGCTACAAATGATGTATTGACGGTGTGGCTTGCTGCGGAAAGTGACATCGAAGATTTTCGTTTATTTTGTGAAGCACAGCAGTTGTTTATTGATGTTGTAGATCAGGCGCAACGCATATTGAAAATTAAGAAGAAATGTGAATAACTGATTAAAAGGCCGCGAAAGTGCGGCCATTTTTTTACTTAATTTTAAACAAGGGAAAGAAAAAAGCCCTTTCAAAGGGGGGAAGTAAGGGCTTAATAAGTTTGGAGTCATTTTGTTAGGACTTATTTATACTACAACATACAATTAACAAAATCAACAAATAATTAACAAAATATTAACTTTTCTTTTCGTGCGGGTTGCGCGTGTTGGTATCAACCAAATTTCGCATGAGCAACGCATAGTCCAAATGAATGTCTTGCGGCACATCTAAAAAGACAAAGTGCCCATCGCCCAAGGCGGCATCGACCTCGGCATTTTTACGGTTGAGCATTTTGTCGATTTTAAAAATAATATTGCCTTGTGGTGTCATCATTTCCACTTCGTCGCCAAGCAAGAATTTATTCTTCACTGCCACTTCCGCCATGCCCTGCTCATTACGTTTACCGGTGAATTCGCCGACAAATTGTTGACGGTCAGAAATGGAATAGCCGTAGTCGTAATTTTGGTATTCATCGTGGGTGTGGCGACGTAGGAAACCTTCGGTATAACCACGGTGGGCAAGGGATTCTAAGGTATCCATCAAGCTTTCATCAAAGGGTTTGCCGGCAGCCGCATCATCAATGGCTTTGCGATATACCTGAGCGGTACGGGCGCAGTAATAGAAGGATTTGGTACGACCTTCGATTTTTAAGGAATGTACCCCAAGTGCGGTGAGTTTTTCCACATGTTGCACGGCGCGTAAATCTTTCGAGTTCATGAAGTAAGTGCCGTGTTCATCTTCAAAGGCAGTCATTTGCTCATCAGGATTTTGCGCTTCGGTGTAAAGGAACACTTTATCAGTGACGGCGCCTTCGCCCAAGGTTGGGGCGACATTTTTCACCTCAATCTGTTGGCTCAGGTCGAATTTCGGCACGATATTCCCCACGTCATCCACTTTGCCTTCTTCCATTTTGTATTCCCAGCGGCAGGCGTTCGTGCAGGTGCCTTGGTTTGGATCGCGTTTGTTGATATAGCCGGAAAGGAGGCAGCGGCCGGAATACGCCATGCAAAGTGCGCCGTGTACGAAAATTTCCAGTTCAATATCCGGCACTTGTTGGCGGATTTCGGCGATTTCATCAAGAGACAGTTCGCGAGATAAAATGACGCGGGTTAACCCCATTTGCTTCCAGAATTTCACGGTCGCCCAGTTCACCGCATTGGCTTGCACGGAAAGGTGAATATCAATCTCAGGGAAGTGTTCACGTACCAGCATAATCAAGCCGGGATCGGACATGATCAGCGCATCCGGCCCCATGTCGATTACCGGTTGTAAGTCTTTAATAAAGGTTTTGAGCTTGGAATTGTGCGGCGCAATGTTCACCACAACATAGAACTTTTTGCCGAGCGCATGGGCTTCATCGATGCCGATTTTTAAATTAGCGTGATTAAATTCATTATTGCGTACGCGTAAACTGTAACGCGGTTGACCGGCATACACGGCGTCTGCGCCATAAGCAAAGGCATAACGCATATTTTTTAAGGAGCCGGCAGGAGAAAGTAATTCAGGTTTAAATGGGGTTGTCATAAACGTCTCTTCTTATCTGATTTCAAGTCAGGAATTTGCACAAGGCAAATCGTAAAAACGGGTATTGTAGGCAGATTTTGAGGTTTGTAAAGCATAAGTGCAGTGGAAAAATTTACCGTTTATACGCAACAACCCCATGTTTTTTAAATGACGCGATTTTCTTACTGAAATTTCCTGCCGGCTACGCTAAAATCATCCTCCTTCTCGTTAATCGCAATCAGTCAGCCATGGAAAAAAAACTCACAAAAGCATTCGATGCCATCGATATCAAAATCCTAAATGAATTACAGCGCAATGGAAAAATCTCTAATATTGATTTGTCCAAAAAGGTTGGATTATCACCAACACCTTGCTTAGAGCGTGTAAAACGTTTAGAAAAACAAGGTGTCATTATGGGTTACCGTGCGCTGCTGAATCCGGAATTATTGGATTCGCCTTTACTGGTGATCGTTGAAATTACCTTAGTTCGCGGCAAGCCGGATGTGTTTGAAGAGTTTAATTTAGCCGTTCAACAACTGGAAGAAATTCAAGAATGCCACTTAGTTTCCGGAGATTTTGATTATTTGTTAAAAACGCGCGTGGCAGATATGGCGGCTTACCGCAAATTGCTGGGAACAACGTTGCTGCGCTTGCCGGGCGTGAACGATACCCGTACTTATGTAGTCATGGAAGAAGTCAAACAGACGAATTTTTTACAATTAAAACAAAAATAAAACCCTCACTTATGATAAAAAAACACACATTAGCGCATTTTTCTTTGAAAACCTACTTAGGCAATTTACTGCTCGGATTGACCGCACTTTTCGGGCTTTATTTAATTATTGCTTGGTCGGGCTATACCCCATTAGACAACTCATGGGCAACCTCCAGTTTTTCATCAGAAACCATCAACAAAGCCGGCGCACTGGGTGCATGGTTTGTGGATTTATTTTTCGTTTTTTTCGGCTATATCGGCAATCTTATTCCGTTTAGCTTATGTTTTATTCCGCTGTATTTACTTCGCACCCAACGCCTCAATCACCTAACCGGAACGAAAGTCGCATTGCGCTCTTTCGGTTTTATTTTACTCTTATGTGGCTTAACAGTGATTTGCACGTTATCGCTCAGCAATACCGCCAGTTACCTTGCCGGTGGCGTGTTGGGCGGAAGCTTAACGTTAAACTTATATCCGAGTTTGGGTAAATTCGGCTTGCTTTGCCTTGCGGTAGTATTTGCCGTGATAGGGTTTATCTTCTGTTCAGGCGCCTCTTTTATTCGCCTGATCGTGCGTTTTTATCAGTGGCTTACCATGCAAAATTCACCGGAAACGCCTCCGACTATGCACGAACACGTGATGCCACAAACCGAGGTTACCGCGGAAATGCCGGCTGCAGCATCTTCTTCAGAAATCCCGCAGGCGCCGCTCGCCAAAGAAAATCAAACAACGTCTCAACCGTCGTCTTCCTTAACAACGGCACCGATTACTATTCATGGATTACAAACGGTTGCCCAATCTGCGGATAACAACACGACGCCACTAACAACAGCGCCGCCACAAACAGAAGCAAAAACCTTTACTGTCACAGATTTTGAGCCAACAGAACCGTTGCCTCATGTGAGTATCGCGCAACAACAAAACAACGTGCTCCCTCAGGCAACACCGGTTTCTACGCATTCAATGACCGAGACAAATCGTCAACCAGAGACACAAAGTGCGGTCGATTTTGCATCAGATTTTTACACGCCTAATTTTAGCGAAGATAATGTGATTCCGTCAGTTTCGTTAGTTTATCCTAGAGAAGAGTCACCTTCACATGGAGAACAGGCACCTGAAAATCCATTAACTCGCCAACTTATTGCACAAGAACAACAACGCTCACAAGAAATGAGTACGCAAGAGGTCTCTCCGCAAATGGTGCAAGAACCTGAATTACCGACCACGACGCCGGAAAGCGCGGCCTATAAACCTTATGGCAATTCATTGGTGCATCCTGCCTTCCAACAACACAGTAGTCGTTTAGAAAAACCCACTACCCCATTGCCTAGCTTGGATTTATTAGAACATCATCATTCACAAGCACAAAATATAACCCAAGAAGAAATTGTGGAAACCTCACAACGCATTGAGCAGCAATTACGTAATTTTAACGTCAAAGCTAAAGTGAAGGATGTCTTAATCGGCCCCGTGGTGACGCGCTATGAACTGGAGTTAGATCCCGGTGTGAAAGCCTCTAAAGTCACCGGTTTGGATACGGATTTGGCGCGCGCATTAATGTTTCGCGCCATTCGTGTGGCAGAAGTGATCCCCGGTAAACCTTATATCGGCATTGAAACGCCAAACGATCACCGCCAAATGGTGCCATTGCGAGATGTCTTAGACAGCGATGAATTCCGCCATTCCAAAGCCTTGCTTTCGATGGCGTTAGGGAAAGACATTAGCGGCAAACCGGTCGTTGTGGATTTAGCCAAAATGCCACATTTACTCGTGGCAGGGACAACCGGTTCCGGGAAGTCTGTCGGGGTTAACACCATGATTTTAAGCTTGCTGTACCGTGTAAAACCGGAAGAAGTGAAATTCATCATGATCGACCCCAAAGTGGTGGAGCTTTCTATTTACAACGACATTCCACACCTATTGACCCCGGTAGTCACGGACATGAAAAAAGCCGCGAATGCTTTACGCTGGTGCGTAGATGAAATGGAACGCCGCTATCAATTATTGTCGGCTTTGCGCGTGCGCAATATCGAAGGATTCAATGAAAAAATCGATGAATATAATGCCTTAAATATGCCGATCCCGAATCCGTTATGGCGTCCGGGGGATTCCATGGATTCACTCGCACCGCCGTTAGAAAAACTCAGTTATATCGTCGTGATTGTGGATGAATTTGCTGATTTAATGATGGTTGCCGGCAAACAGGTGGAAGAACTCATCGCCCGGTTAGCCCAAAAGGCACGCGCCATTGGTATTCACCTGATTCTAGCCACTCAACGTCCATCGGTTGATGTGATTACCGGCTTAATCAAAGCGAACGTGCCAAGCCGTATTGCATTTACCGTGGCAACGAAAATCGACTCTCGCACGATTTTAGATGCGGTTGGGGCTGAATCCTTGTTAGGCAAAGGCGATATGCTCTATTCTCCGCAAGGTTCTACCGAATTAATCCGAATTCACGGTGCCTTCATGAGTGATGATGAGGTCGTGCGTGTTGTGGACGATTGGAAAGCGCGCGGTAAACCCAATTACATTGATGGTATTTTAGATGGTAACGATGAAAATGAAAGCGACAGTGAGCGTAATCTCGATCGTTCCGATGAAATTGATGAGCTCTTTGACGAAGTGGTAGATTTTGTTGTCAGCACCGGCACGACCTCAATTTCCGCTATTCAGCGCCGTTTCCGTGTAGGTTTCAACCGTGCCGCCAATATTATGGATCAGCTGGAAGAACAAGGCATCGTTTCCGCCGCTCAAAATGGAAAACGTGAGGTTTTAGCACGTAGTTCGGAATATTAACGACACTTAACATATTAAACCTCCCAAAAGTGCGGTGGATTTCAACAACGTTTTAAACGTCAGAAAAATCCACCGCACTTGATTTTATCTCCCTCGTGGCGTGTAACTTGTTGCACGAAATGAGGAATCGTTGATGTGAAGAATGACGTTCGGAGTTACATTGGGTCAATCCGCGAACAGCAGGGTATTCGATAAATCTGTGGGCGACATTGTGTGCGCGTGGAATCCGTCGTGCATCAAGATGCACGCTACCACGTCTTACTATATTAAACCTCCAAAAAGTGCGGTGAATTTCAACAACCTTTAAAACGTCAGAAAAATCCACCGCACTTTATTTTATCTCCCTCGTGGCGTGTAACTTGTTGCACGAAATGAGGAATCGTTGATGTGAAGAATGACGTTTGGAGTTACATTGGGTCAATCCACGAACGGCACGGTATTCGATAAATCTGTGGGCGACATTGTTGTGCGGTGGGGAATCCGTCGCACATCAAGATGTACGCTACCATGTCTTACTATATTAAACCTTCAAAAAGTGCGGTGGATTTCAACAACGTTTAAAACGTCAGAAAAATCCACCGCACTTGATGTTATCTCCCTTGTAGCGTGCAACTTGTTGCACGAAATCAGGAATCGTTGATGTGAAGAATGACGTTCGAAGTTACATTGGGTCAATCCGCGAACGGCAGGGAATTCGATAAATCTGTGGGCGACATTGTGTGCGATATGGAATCTGTCGTGCATCAAGATGCACGCTACAAAAAATGCCGATCGGTGTTCACTGATCGGCATTGTGTTTGGAAGAAATCAAGAATCGTTGATGTGAAGAATGACGTTTGGAGTTACGTTTAGTCAATCCGCGAATGGCAGGGTATTCGATAAATCTGTGGGCAACATCGTGTGCGGCATAGAATCTGTCGTGCATCAAGATGCACGCTACAAAAAAATGCCGATCGGTGTTCACTGATCGGCATTGTATTTGGAAGGTATTATCGCATTATTTGCGTTTTATTTTTTGTGAAGAAGATGTTCCCAATTCTTCTTGAATACCTAAAATTTCACCAAATGCATCAAGTAATTGTTGTTTGTTTCTTACAACATAGTAGTAATCATCAACACATTTCTTCCATGCATTATAGTTATCCATATTATCATTTGTAGTAGAA
The DNA here is from genome assembly GCF_980468985.1 of Aggregatibacter valvarum. Classification (NCBI taxonomy): domain Bacteria; kingdom Pseudomonadati; phylum Pseudomonadota; class Gammaproteobacteria; order Pasteurellales; family Pasteurellaceae; genus Aggregatibacter; species Aggregatibacter valvarum. Next base: position 1,500,943 of record NZ_OZ413141.1, read on the forward strand.
TTTGCAGATCCTTTTTTAGGATCATAAGAAATTGCAATAAACCCGATTCTTGCATCTTCTTTATGATATTTTGGATTTTGTAAAGAGTTTAATTTATCCTTAATTTTTTGACACATTCCATTATCTTGGAATTCTACAAAGGAGCCCGCATATGGAAAGTTGTCTATCCCATCAGATACAACAACCATTATTTTCTTTGAATTTTTCCCAATCTTATTTAATTTAGCTCGATAAGCAGGATCTTCAGCTACCATAGTATTGGTTGCCATCAGCATACCAGAGGAAGCATTTGTTTGATTATGTGGCTTCATTGCATTTAATTCATTCATTAATGCCTTTTGTCCACTTTCTCCTTCAAACCAAGCTTGAGTAGATACCCCTTCAGTTTTATCTTTTTTATTTGGGCACATATAAAGAGCGGTATCTGCAGTAGCCTTATCAAGGATAAGATCGTATTTTCTTGGTTTTCCATCAAATAGGTCAATTTGATTAACCGTTTTTTGTATATCGATATACTCTTTCAACATCGCCCGTGCAGCGTCTGAATTCCATTCTTGAATTAAGATTTTTATCGCTTCTTCTTTCTTATCCTCGGCTTTACATTTATATACTGGTACTTTCTTTTTTACTGAAGTGCCATCTGCTGCTGTAAAGTCTCTCTCTACCTCACCATCTACACAATCATGAAAGTATCCATCTGAACGACCATACTTTTGAGCCATCTTTTTTAGAAAAGCCGCTTTATCAGATAACTTATAGTAGTTTATCAAACTAACTTCATAAGAAATTTTTTTATCTGCCTCACCAGTTTTTGGCAAAAAAGGCATTTGACAACGCTTGTCATTCCACTGACGAGATGCGTCATTAAAAAGTGTAAACCCCATGCGACTATTCTGTCCACTTAATACCGCTGCACTCACTTCATTAATTACTTGTTTTAATACTTCTTCCTTCGAGGGTTTATTTGATCCATTATTTAAATCTTCCTCCATTGATCCCGAAAAGTCAGCAACCAACATCACTTCAATCGGCACACCACCACTTGTTTTTACGGCATAAGACGCGCCTGAATTTACCGGCAGGCGACCATCCGGGCTTTTTACCCATTCATCAATGATGCCAAAACTATTTTTGCGACGGACATCCCCTTGCACGGTGCAAGTTACACCCTCTTCAGCCTTGCCGGATTTACTTATCGGTTCACAAAAGGCGGTAAAATCTTTTGTAATGGTAATTGGTGCGTTTGCGCCTTCACCATAAGAACGCAAATACAACTTCACCGTATCTTGTACTAATTCTTGATTACGTTTTGCCACTCTTGTACTAAATTGTTTGTCTGCCGGGAGTGCTTTTTCTTGCGCTGTTAAATTTTGGCGCATGAGATCACTGTGATCCTTTTTGGCACGAAATTCGTCATTCTCCGCTGTCAACAATAAGGCGGCTTGGTCGGTGGCTTGTGATAAACGGGTTTTATCAAGCAAAATACCGGTGGTTTCTACGGTAAATGCCACAAGCATGATCAACGGCAATAACAACAGTGCCGTCATGACACCATATACCCCTTGTTGATCGAGGTAAAATGCTTTTATTTTTTGCGATAAACGTGAAAGAAAGCTTTCTATTACGCTCATAACATGAACTCCAAAGTTAATTTAGCACACTTATTCATTGAAACTTTTCTCATTAAAGATCAGAATCCATACAGACTTGTACAGATTCTACACTATTTGGAACTCAGAGGGGAAGATTTACACAAATTTTACATTGTTTTTTGCTTTATATTCTATCGGTAGCCATTAGCTCCGTTTACGTGCCAGTAGCCACCATGTAATCGCTAAGAATAACATACTCGGCATCAGCGCACCGATTAACGGAGTGGTGTTGTAAACCAAGCTGAATTTGCCGAACAGTTCATTCACTACATAAAACAAGAAGCCAAAACAAATCCCGATGAGAATCCGTGCACCGGCGGTGACGCTACGCAACGGACCAAAAATAAAGGACAGCGCTAACATCATCATCACGCCCACAGAAATCGGTTGGAACAACTTGCGCCAATAGGTAAGCTCGAAGTTTTTTGAATCCTGCCCCGTTTCTTTTAAGAAGGTGATGTAATTAGATAATCCCGAAATGGACAACGATGTTGGTCTTAAAGATGCCACGCCCAGTTTGTCTGGGGTTAAATTGGTTTGCCATTCTTCATTTAAGCGGTTGACCGTGTTGACCCTATCAGGCTGGATGGTGGATTCATTGACTTGTTGTAACATCCACTTACCGTCATTAAATGTAGCCTGATTCGCGTGCTTGAGTTTTTCCAAGCGGCGTTGTTCATTAAAGGTGTAAATATAAATATCATGCAATTCTATGTCATCGGAAATGCTGCGAACATACACGAAATTGTTGCCATCTTTCGCCCAAATGCCGTTTTTTACCGATAACATCGACCCGCCGGAAATGGCTTTGGAACGCATATCACGGGCAAATTGTTCGGTTTGCGGAATGCCCCATTCCCCAATCATCATGGTCAATAAAACTAACGGAATGGTGGTTTTCATCACGGCAAGACCGATTCGCATACGGGAAAAACCGGAAGACTGCATGACGACCAATTCACTCCGGCTAGCAAGGTTGCCTAAGGCGATTAATGCGCCCAATAAGGCTGCCATGGGGAAGAACGTTTCCACATCTTTTGGCATGGTTAATACGGTGTAGGCAATCGCTTGCCAAATATCGTAAGTGCCTTTGCCGACGCTACGAAATTGCTCCACAAATTTAATGATCGCAGACAAACCGACCAACATGAATAACGTGGCAAAAATCGTGCCTAAAATGCTTTTACCGATATAGCGTTCTAATGTATTCATCATGTTTATCCTTGTTTTGCCGTCTTACCGAAGGAATAACGAATGCGATACATAAACGCACTATGCCAACTATTCAAGAAAATCGCAAAAGCGAAAAAGGCAATATTCACTAACGGCATGAACAACGAGGCATCTAATTTGCCTGCGCTGCCGGCAGACTTCAATGAGCTTTGTAATAGGAAGTAAATCAAATATAACAACAACGCCGGCAATACTTTGGCAAAGCGGCCTTGACGTGGATTCACACGGCTTAACGGCACTGCCAGCAATGCCATAATCGGCACCGCGAGAATCAAGGTTAGACGCCAATGAAACTCGGTTTTCATCGCCGGCGTATTGGCATTCCACAATTGCATAATGTCCATTTCACCGGCTTCATCGGCATCCTCTGCCACGGTTTTATGGCCTAAATAAGCTTGATATTCGTCAAAATGCGTAATGCGAAAATCAGGCAAAATTGCCGTGCCTTCAAAACGATCACTATTTTGCAAATTTAAGATCTGATCTCCATTCGGCAAGGCTTTTAATTCGCCTTTTTCCGCCACAATCACGGAAGGCTTGCTCTGCCCTTTCGGCTGGGTTTGGAAGACATAAACGTTATTGATTTGGTTATCTTGAATGTTATCAATAAACAACACGAAATCGCTGCTATTTGCCGTCATAAATTGACCGGCAGACAATGCCCCCATATTCGGATTGGCTTTCGCTTCTTCCACAATTTCCGTTTGCTTATGAATCGCCCACGGCGTCAACCATAAGGCATTGTAAGCCGCCACCGCAGCAGTAAACAAAGACAGGATCAAGACGACTTTAATCAAAATGCCTTGGCCGATACCGCAAGCGCGCATGACGGTAATTTCACTTTCGGCATAGAGCCGCCCAAGGGTCAACAAAATCGCAATGAATAAACAAAGCGGCAACATTAATTGCGCCATGGTTGGCATCCCTAACCCGAGCAAGGAAAACACCAAATCGGCAGGCACTTGTCCATTCGCTGCAGAACCCAACACGCGCACCAACTGTTGGCAGAAAAAAATCAACAGCAAAATGAACAAAATCGCTATTTGGCTTTTAAAAACTTCTTTCGTTAAATATCTGGTTAAAATCACGTTATTGCCTATTTTTTCTCTTGCTATTTCAGCAAAAGAGATTAAATTCGTTGCATTTGACACGGGCAAATTAAGTGCAAGCCCGAAATAATAAGTGGCGTATAATACCTTAAATTTGACATTGAAAACAGAAAAATAAGCGAGGAAAACATGAACTACAGCGCGCAACAAGTCGCCATAAACACATCTGCCGATTGCCTGATTGTCGGCGTTTTTGAAGAGAAAACCCTATCACCAAGTGCGGTTAAAATTAACGACATTTCACAAAATTACCTCAGCCGACTTGTCGAAAGCGGCGAAGTTAGCGGTAAATTAGGCGAAACGACATTATTACGCCATCTTCCCAACATTGCCGCCGAACGTGTGTTACTGGTGGGTTGCGGTAAAGCAGTCGAGCTGAATGAACGCCAATATAAACAGCTTATCCAAAAAACCGTCCAAGCCCTAAAAACTACCCAAGCTAAAAGTGCGGTCAGTTTTTTAACCGAAATTTCCCTGAGTCAACGTGATATTTATTGGAACATTCGCTTTGCTATTGAAACTATCGAACAGGATTTATATCAATTCACTCAATTCAAGAGTCAAAAAACAGCAGAAAAATCCACCGCACTTTGTGAATTGATTTTTAACGTTGATGCTAACGATCAGGAACTTGCCGAACAAGCGATCCAACACGGTTGCGCCATTGGCTTGGGCGTACGCCTTGCTAAAGATGTGGCGAACTGCCCACCGAATGTGTGCAACCCGGCATATTTGGCAGACAAAGCCCTAAACTTAGCCAAAACCTCACCGTTGATTAACACCACCATTGTCGATGAAGCGGAGATGGAAAAATTGGGTATGGGTGCCTATCTTGCCGTATCACGCGGCGCGCACAACGAGGCAAAATTAGCCATTATGGAATACCGCCATCACCCGAATCCAAATGCCAAACCGATTGTCTTGGTGGGTAAAGGGTTAACCTTTGATGCCGGCGGTATTTCCCTCAAACCGGCTGCCGACATGGACGAAATGAAATACGACATGTGCGGCGCGGCTTCTGTTTTCGGGGTAATGAATGCCTTAGCACAATTACAACTGCCGTTAAATGTGATCGGTGTCATGGCTGGCTGTGAAAATCTCCCAGACGGCAACGCTTATCGCCCGGGCGATATTCTCACTACTATGAACGGCTTAACCGTGGAAGTGTTAAATACTGACGCAGAGGGCCGCCTCGTCTTATGCGATACCCTCACTTATGTAGAACGTTTCGATCCTGAACTGGTCATCGACATTGCCACGTTAACGGGCGCTTGTGTCGTGGCATTAGGACAACACAACAGTGGTTTGGTTTCCACCCATGACGACATCGCCGTCGCGCTTGAACAAGCCGCACAACAAAGTGCTGACAAGGCATGGCGTTTACCGTTAAGCGAAGAATACCAAGAACAGTTAAAATCCAACTTTGCCGATTTAGCCAATATTGGCGGACGTTGGGGCGGTGCGATCACAGCGGGGGCGTTCCTCGCCAATTTCACCAAGAAATACCCATGGGCGCACCTCGACATTGCCGGTACCGCATGGCTACAAGGCGCAAACAAAGGGGCTACCGGCAGACCGGTTTCCTTGCTCGTACAATTCCTGTTAAATCGAGTGAAATAAAAATACGACCCAAAACGACCGCACTTAGAATGCCTGAGGATGATTATGACAATCGACGACATAGATTTTAATGCGCTTTATAAGCAACATCTTATCGCCTGTAATCATTATCATTTGCCGCCGGACAAATGGGATAAAAAAGCGCCCAAAATGGCTGAAAATTTGGTGGGTAAGCCAAGTTGCTATAACGCGCAGTTAATGGCGGCAATGCAAATGCAGTCGGATGAAACCCTCTTGGATATCGGCTGCGGTCCGGGTACATTTGCCGTACCTTTGGCGCAACATTGTCGTCAGGTTTACGCATTGGATTACAGCACGGGCATGTTGGCGGCACTGGCTGAGTTCAAACACGCCCTACAACTGGATAATTTACACTTACTCCATAAATCTTGGGCGGATAACTGGGACGATGTGCCGGCGGCAGATGTGGTACTTGCCTCCCGCTCTACCTTGGTCGATGACTTAGATGATATGATCGCGAAGATCTGCGCCAAAGCCAAAAAACGGGTGTATCTCACTTCGGTGACGCAACGCCATTTTTTAGATGAAGGCGTGTTTTCTGCGATTGGGCGTAATGATATTGGTTTCCCCACCTATATTTACCTGCTCAATCGGCTTTATCAAAAAGGCATTCAAGCGAATCTGAATTTCATTGAAACGGAATCCGGTCGCTTTATGGGCGAAACCTACGAAGACTTACTGGCTTCCGTAGAGTTTTCCCTTGGGGCGTTAAATGAACAAGAAAAACAACGTCTTGCGGAGTTTTATCGCCAAAAACAACAGCACAATGAACCGATTAAACACGGGCAACCCAAATGGGCGTTAATTTGGTGGGATGTCGCTTAAATGTGGCAAAAATCCCCCGCTTTCATCACGCATTTTATTCATCATAGACGGAGTAACAGACAATGGATTTCGGTTTAACAGACACAATGATTAAAAAAATCGGTTGGCATTTGCGCCATTTTCCCCAAGTTAAAACGGCGATTTTGTTTGGCTCGCGCGGAAAAGGGAATTTTCGTGAAGACTCGGACATTGATTTAGCCTTAAAAGGCGATGGCATTACTGATGAAATGTTACACGACATACAACAAACTCTGTCGCAAACTACCCTTCCGTATAAGTTCGATGTAGTCATTTATGACAAGATTACCGATCCGGCTTTACTGGAACATATTCAACAGGTGGGCAAAATTTTCTATGAAAAGAAAAATTGCGCCATTCAACATCGTCGTTACCAACTTTTCCGTTATTCCATTCCGGTGGATTCGCAGCTGATTTTGCGCAATCGCTTTTTGAAAAAGCGCGAAGGTCTTTTGGTGAAAGTGTGCTGTGGGCAAAATGAAGGCTGGGGCGAAATTGCACCGTTGCCGGAATTTAGTCATGAAACCTTAGACCAAGCGCAAGCCCAAGCCATCGAATGGCTGGAAAAATGGGATCAATCCCGCAGTTGTAACGTAAAACTGGATTTGACGGCGGATTTATATCCTTCTGTGGCATTTGGTTTAAGCTGTGCGTTATTTGAAATGAAAGGTCGCTTGGACGATGAAGGCAACTATCAAACGGCGCCTTTATGTTATGGCGATCCCGATGAACTTTATGAACCGCTGGATCAAATGCAGGGTGAAAAAGTGGCGAAAGTGAAAGTGGGGATGTATGAAGCTAATCGTGATGGCCTCATTGCCGACATGTTGTTAGAAGCGATTCCGGATTTGCAATTACGGCTAGATGCTAATCGCAGTTGGACGCCGGCTAAAGCGCAAATGTTTGCTAAATATGTGAAACCTGAGCATCGTGCGCGCATTCAATTTATTGAAGAACCTTGCAAAACCCGTGAGGAAAGTCGCCAATTTGCGGCAGAAACCGGCATTAACATTGCCTGGGATGAAAGTGTACGCGAGCCTGATTTTCGTGTGGAAAAAGAACCGCACTTGGCGGCGATTGTGATTAAACCGACTTTGGTAGGATCTATTGAGCGTTGTGCCGAGCTGATTGCACAGGCGCATGCGTTAGGTATGAAAGCGGTTATCAGTTCCAGCATTGAAAGTAGCTTCGGTTTAACTCAACTGGCGCGTATGGCAAAACAATATACGCCAAATGTCACGCCGGGCTTAGACACACTGGATTTAATGGATTATCAAGTCGTCAGAGCCTGGCCGGGATCGGAATTACCTATCGTTGGCTTGGATTCGGAATTTATCACCGAAGTGATTTTAGATTAAAAGTGCGGTCGTTTTTTCGGTTATTTTTTATAGTGCGGTTTTTACAGATTAGACCAGCCGAAAGCGAAAAATCATTATAATGCGCGCAATAAAAAGGAATGTGATATGTCATCAAAATACAACATTTTGCTGTTAAATGGCCCGAACTTAAATATGTTAGGCGTGCGTGAGCCTGGTCATTACGGGCATTTATCATTAACAGCAATTGAGCAGCATTTGCAACAACAAGCGGCAAAACAGCAAGTGGCACTGGATTGTTTTCAAGCCAATAGCGAAGAAAAATTGATTGAGAAAATTCATCAAAGCTTTCAAAAAGTGGATTTTATTATTATCAATCCTGCGGCCTATACTCACACCAGCGTGGCGTTGCGTGATGCGTTACTTGCCGTTGGCATTCCTTTCGTTGAAATGCATTTATCCAATATTCACAAACGCGAACCCTTTCGTCATCATTCCTATTTTAGTGATGTGGCGGAAAGTGTGATTTGTGGCTGCGGTGCGCAAGGGTATGATTTTGCGTTGCAGTTTGCGGTAAATTATCTTTCAAAAAAGTAAAATTTGACGAAATTTAACGAAAATCACAGAATTTTATCGCCAAAATGATGATTTTGCGGTAATCTCTCGACCGAAAATTTATCTTAATCCACACCGCGCTTTTTTTCTAAAAAGTGCGGTTTAAATTTAATATGTTTTAGGGAAAACTATGGACATTCGTAAAATTAAAAAACTGATTGAATTAGTAGAAGAATCCGGCATTACGGAACTTGAAGTTTCAGAAGAAGAGGGCTCTGTACGCATTAGTCGTGCTACAGTTGCTACACCGGCAAATGTTCAATATTCCATTCCGGCAGCGGCACCAACACCGGTTGCGGCACCTGCTGCACCTGTCGCAGCACCAGCAGCACCTGCTGCCGCACCTGAGGAAATTGCCGGTCATAAGATCCGCTCTCCGATGGTCGGCACATTCTATCGTAGCCCAAGCCCAGAAGCGAAAGCCTTTGTTGAAGTGGGGCAAACCGTAAAAGTGGGTGATGCACTTTGCATTGTTGAAGCAATGAAAATGATGAACCGTATTGAAGCGGATAAAGCCGGCGTAGTAAAAGCTATTCTGGTAAATGATGGTGAGCCTGTCGAATTTGATGAGCCGTTGATTATTATTGAATAATTAACATAGCAGACCATAATTTAAATAAGAATGGATTTATTATGTTAGAAAAAGTTGTTATCGCAAATCGCGGCGAAATTGCTCTGCGAATTTTGCGCGCCTGTAAAGAATTGGGCATTAAAACCGTTGCGGTACATTCTACGGCAGACCGTGAGTTAAAACACGTTCTGCTTGCGGATGAAACCGTATGTATTGGTCCGGCTCAATCGGCAAAAAGCTATTTAAATATTCCGGCAATTATTGCCGCAGCTGAAGTGACCGGTGCCGACGCTATTCACCCAGGGTATGGTTTTCTTTCTGAAAATGCGGATTTTGCCGAACAAGTAGAAAGTTCCGGTTTTATCTTCATCGGCCCAACCGCTGACGTGATTCGTTTAATGGGCGATAAAGTGTCCGCCATTAATGCGATGAAAAAAGCGGGCGTACCTTGCGTACCGGGGTCTGATGGCCCATTAACTTCTGACATCGCAAAAAATAAAGAAATTGCGAAACGTATCGGCTATCCGATCATTATCAAAGCCTCCGGCGGCGGTGGCGGTCGTGGTATGCGTGTAGTGCGTAGCGAAGAGGCGTTGGAAGAGTCTATTGCCATGACGAAAGCCGAAGCCAAAGCGGCTTTCAACAACGACATGGTTTACATGGAAAAATATTTGGAAAACCCACGTCACGTGGAAATTCAAGTATTGGCCGACACCCACGGCAATGCGGTTTACTTGGCAGAACGTGACTGTTCTATGCAACGTCGCCACCAAAAAGTGGTGGAAGAAGCGCCTGCACCGGGTATCACCGAAGAAGTACGTCGTGATATCGGTTCCCGCTGTGCGAAGGCTTGTGTGGAAATTGGCTATCGTGGTGCCGGTACGTTTGAATTCTTATATGAAAACGGTGAGTTCTATTTCATTGAAATGAATACCCGCATTCAAGTGGAACATCCTGTGACGGAAATGATTACCGGTGTGGACTTGGTAAAAGAGCAATTGCGCATTGCTTCCGGCTTGCCGATTTCTTTCAAACAGGAAGACATCAAAGTGAAAGGCCATGCCATTGAATGTCGTATCAACGCGGAAGATCCAAAAACCTTCTTGCCATCACCGGGCAAAGTTGATCATTTGCATTCTCCGGGCGGTTTAGGTGTACGTTGGGATTCGCACATTTACGCAGGTTACACCGTTCCTCCGCATTATGATTCCATGATCGCGAAATTGATTACTTACGGCGATACCCGTGAAGTGGCGATCCGTCGTATGCAAAATGCGTTATCAGAAACCATCATTGACGGGATTAAAACCAATATTCCGTTGCATGAACTGATTCTTGAAGATAAAAACTTCCAAAAAGGTGGCACCAATATCCACTATTTGGAGAAAAAATTAGGCATGCACGAATAATAGATTCGACTCGGTAAGTGCGGTAAAAATTTAACCTATTTTTACCGCCTTTTTATTATGTCGATCCGTAATCACTCGGGATACTCCAAATCATCTACAAAAAAAGCTTAAGTTCTCACACTTAAGCTTTTTTCTTTTTTACACGAAATTTTAGCGCGTAGAAAGTTGGAAAATCATGGATTCCGCTTGGCAGCAAAATTCAAATGTTGCTTTCAATTTAACGCCATTTTCCACCGCACTTATTTCGCTGTTAATATTGCACGGTTCGCTTTCTGCCGCTCTCGCTTTTTCAGTCAAATATTCTAATGCTTCTTTTGCCTGTGCTTCCGTGGCATAAACCTGCTCAAAATCGATGGTGCAATCAGAACCATCAATGACGGTGCCAACATCAACACAACAACACACTTTTGCTTCTTCAGCTTGGCATTTTAACGAGCTCATGTTCTCTCCTTTATAAAATCAGTTGATACTTTCAACTAGTTTAGCAATTATTAAAATACAATACAAAATTTGACCGCACTTTGATCTGCCCCCAAAAGTTGGACAGGTTAGTTAACTTAAATATTGAGCTCGGTATTGCACCGGGCTCAATCCTTTGAAAGCAAGTTTAATTCGTTTTTGGTTGTAATACACTAAATATTCTTCAATTTCAGCCTGTAATTCAGCAATTGAATGATAAGTTCGAGAGTAAAAGCACTCTGATTTTAATATTGCAAAAAAGCTTTCAATCACCGCATTATCGTAGCAATTTCCTCGGCGGCTCATACTTTGCACCGCTTTACCCTCCAACATCTTTACCCATTCCGCCGAGCCATATAATACGCCTTGGTCGCTATGAATAATCGGGCATTCTGTCGGTTTAAGCCTACTAAGCCCTTGTTCTAACATCTTTTTTACCAATGAAAACTTCTGGCGTGTTGCAAAGTTATAGGCAATAATTTCTCGGTTAGCCAAGTCCATCAACGGTGAAAAATAAAGCGTTTCTTGCCCAACCTGAAATTCCGTTACATCCGTTACCCATTTTTGATTGAGTGCCGTTGCTGTAAAGTCACGATTCAGCAAATTCGGGGCAATATGCGATGTTTTTCCTCGTTTTCCATGTCTTTTCTTACGTAAAATGGAATGAATACCTAACTCGTTCATCAGTTTTAACACCGTTTTATGATTCAAATGAAAACCCATTTGGCGTAATTTAAACGTCATGGGGCGATAACCATCTCGTTTTCTGTTCTTTTTGTACAGCGATAAGATAGTCTCTTTTACCTCGTGATAATTTCGCTTAATCTCTTTATAGTAAAAGCTTGAGCGAGGCATTTTAGCCACATGAAGTAAATCATTTAACGCGTGGTCCGGCTTCAATCTTTCAATGATTTTTCTTTTTTCTGTCGTTGTTTTTGACGGTCGAGCTTCTCCAACTCCTTTAGGTAAGCAATCTCCGCACGAGCCAAGGCGAGTTCTCGTTGTAACTTTTTAAACGCTTTAGGTGAAAAGTCTGTGGTTTCCGGGATTTCAATGTCTTTCTTTTTCATTTTTGACTTCACTATTTTCGGTGTTTGAAGGTTTGTATAAGGCGATTTTACGCCATCAATCCCTCTTTCCCGAAATGCTTTTAGCCAATAGATGACGGCAGAATGGGGAATGTTATGAAGTTTAGCCACCTCACGGATACCATAATCCTGTTCGGTGACGAGTTTGATAATTTCTAAACGAAATTGATAAGAGTAAGACATAATCTGCACCTCAAAATAGGTGTCCAGGTTTTGGGGTGCAGATCACTTTTCCTGCCTGACTGGTCTGAACACTTTATAAAAATCGAAAAGAACATTGCTCCCTCTCCCTGCCTTTCTTAGAATGACCAACTTTTAAAATAACAACCAAAAACTTTGACCAGACGCCACCTTCGGGCAGGCACAAAAAGGGAATAAAATGACAACAAGCAAATTGACAAAAACACTCCTCTCTACACTTCTTTTCAGTGCCGCAACCGGCGCATCCGCTGCCGCATTCCAATTAGCAGAAGTTTCTACCTCCGGTTTAGGTCGCGCTTACGCAGGTGAAGCGGCGATGGCAGATAACGCCTCTGTAGTCGCCACCAACCCAGCGTTAATGAACCTCTTCAAACAAAATGCCTTTTCTGCCGGCGGTGTTTACGTGGATTCTCGTATTCACATGAGAGGCCCGGTGCGTGCCAACGTACTAGGTGTTGAGGTCGCACAAGGTTCAGCCAATCACAAAAGCGTTGTACCCGGTTCGTTTATTCCGAATATGTATTTTGTTTCACCGGTTAACGATAAATTCGCTATCGGCGCCGGCATGAACGTGAACTTCGGCTTAAAAAGTGAATACGAAGATGGCTATGACGCCGGGCTTTTTGGTGGGAAAACCGATTTAACAGCCATTAATTTAAATCTCAGTGGTGCTTATCGCATGACTGAAAACTGGAGCGCCGGTTTAGGTTTAAACGCGATTTACGCTAAAGCCAAAGTGGAACGCACCGCCGGTATTTTAGACACCGCCATCGATAATGTACGCACCAGCCCGGCATTACAACGACAACTTGCCGCAAGAGCCGCAGCTGCAGGTTTGCCACCAACAGGTTTAATGGCTCGTCTTGGCGGATTAGGCGCACAAATTAATAAAGACACCTTGCTCACGCATTTACAAGACAAAGCCGCTTGGGCATTCGGTTGGAACGCCGGTTTACTCTATCAATTCGATGAAAAAAATCGCATTGGTCTCGCTTATCACGCCAAAGTAGACATTAATTTTAAAGATAACAATGCCATCAGTTACGCACCACGTGGCACTTCTGCTTATGTCGGCGAAGGCGGACTGACGTTACACTTGCCAAGCTATTGGGAACTTTCCGGTTTCCACCAACTGACCAATAAATTAGCGTTGCATTATAGTTACAAATACACGCAATGGCACCGCCTAAAAGATCTCCATGCGACCTATAACAACGGTCAAGTGGCGTTCCACAAAGAAGAAGGTTATCGTAATAACTCACGCTTCGCGCTGGGAACAACCTATGATTTAACCGAACAGTTAACCCTACGTGCAGGGGTAGCTTATGATAAGAGTGCCGCCGGAGAACATCATTCAGCCTCCATTCCGGATACCGACCGCACTTGGTATAGCGTGGGTGCGACCTATAAATTCACGCCGAATTTTGACGTAGATTTCGGTTATGCTTATTTACACGGGAAAAAACTTAACTTTAAAGAAAAACAAAGCTTAGCCAATGGCTTAGTTGTGGTAGAAGCGGATTATCACTCAAAAGCCTCTGCCAACCTTTACGGTTTAAACCTCAATTACCGTTTCTAATTGGCATCAAAATTCCGCATAATATCAGCGTACTTCGGTACGCTTTTATTTTTGTAAAACAGAGAAAAATATGACCGCACTTTTTTACCGTTATTATCCCTCGCCTATCGGCAAATTGCTGATGCTTTCTGATGGCAAATTTTTGACACATTTAGATTGTGAACTGGAACAATTTGCACCGAATCCCAAATGGCAGGAAAACAACGAGTTGCCTTTGTTTGCACAAGTGTGCGAGGCGCTGGATCGCTATTTTAACGGGGAACCGGAACGTTTTGATGACATTCCGCTAGCCCCACAAGGCACGGCGTTTCAGCAACGCATTTGGCAAGCGCTCCGCCAAATTGGCTATGGCGAAACCAGCAGTTACGGCGAGTTAGCCAAACGCATTGACAACCCCAATGCGGTGCGTGCGGTGGGTGGCGCAGTCGGAAGCAACCCGATCAGTATTATCATTCCTTGCCATCGTATTTTAGGCAAAGACGGAACACTGACCGGATTTGGTGGCGGCTTAGTCGCTAAACGTTTTCTGCTCCAGCTGGAAAACATCCCTTATATTGATAAAGGCAAAGAAACCGTTAAACCTCGTTTTTTCAAGAAGTATCACCAATGATCCCAAAAACGACTGAAGAACTTCTTTCCCGTGCACAAGCCATTGCCGGACTCAGTTTTGGCGAGCTAGCGGCACAGCTCGGCATTCCCGTGCCACCGGATTTAAAACGTGATAAAGGCTGGGTGGGTATGCTGCTTGAAACAGCGCTGGGTGCGACGGCAGGCAGCAAAGCGGAACAGGACTTCCGCCATTTAGGGATTGAGTTAAAAACGATCCCCATTAACGCGCAAGGCTATCCTTTGGAAACCACGTTCGTGAGCCTTGCCCCTCTCATCCAAAATAGTGGTGTGAATTGGCAAAATTCTCATGTACGCCATAAGTTATCCCGCGTGCTTTGGATTCCCATAGAAGGAAGTCGTTCTATTCCCCTGGCAGAAAGACGCATCGGTACGCCTATTCTTTGGCAACCTAGCGAACAGCAAGAACGCCAACTGCAACGAGACTGGGAAGAACTCATGGATTACATCGTGTTAGGTCAACTGGATAAAATTAATGCACGATTAGGGGAAGTCTTGCAACTCCGCCCGAAAGGCGCGAATAGTAAGTCCTTAACCAAAGGCATCGGCAAACATGGCGAAATTATTGATACGCTTCCTCTTGGTTTTTACTTGCGTAAAGCATTTACTCACGAAATTCTGCAACAATTTGTGCAACAGCGCATATAGCCTCTTTTCATTTCATCGTCAAAGCTATATGATCGCGCACCCATTTATATTTTAAGGAAACATTATGTTTGAATGGCTATTAAGCCCTGAGGCGTTAGTCGCCTTATTTACCCTTGCGGCATTAGAAATCGTATTGGGTATAGACAACATTATTTTAATCAGCATTCTTGTTGCCAAATTACCGGAAAAACAACGTCAACCGGGGCGTATTATCGGGTTAGGTCTGGCAATGGGAACACGTATCCTACTTTTATTAACACTTTCTTGGATGATGCGACTTACTGAGCCGCTCTTTGAGATTCTGGGCAAAGGCGTTTCCGGCCGTGATTTGATTCTCTTCTTTGGTGGTTTATTCTTGATCGTCAAAAGTATGAATGAAATTCGCGAAGCGATGGTGCCACATAAGGAAGAGGCACATCACGAAAACCATAAGAAAGTGAGTTTTATCGGCGTATTGATTCAAATTGCCTTACTGGACATTGTCTTCTCACTCGACTCCGTGATTACGGCGGTGGGGATGGTCAATCAAATTGGCATTATGGTCAGCGCCATTATTATCGCCGTGGGCATGATGATGTTTGCCGCAAAACCCATCGGGGATTTTGTGGAAAGCCACCCAACCTTCAAAATTTTAGCGTTGACCTTTTTGATCCTCATTGGGGTAACCTTAATCATTGAAAGTGCCGGTATTCATGTTCCTAAAGCGTATATTTATTTTGCTATGGGCTTTTCTGTACTGGTGGAATCACTGAACACAAAAATGCGAAAAAACCTCGCAAAACAAAAATCAAATTCATCCTCTATAGAGTAAAAATACGATGAAAAAAAGTGCGGTAAAAAAATTACCGCACTTTCTCTTAAATCAACGTCTTTAACACCTTTGGCTCCTATTCAATTACGCAATGTAACGAGCCACATGGAATACGCCACATCAAGTACATCACATAGGGCATAACGGCATAAAATACCATCAAATCCATGGAAAAGTGCGGTCAACATTGATCGCATTTTACAACACAATCATATCATCACGATGCACTGCCACTGCGCCATACTCATAGCCTAAAATCTGCTCAATATCTTGCGAATGTTTACCTTTGATAAGCTCTAACGCATCGCTATTATAACGCGGCATACCCAGTGCAATATCCTTGCCTGATCGCGTGCGAATACGCACCACTTCACCACGGGAGAAACGCCCGCTGACTTCGACGATACCTGCCGGCAATAAGGATTTATGCTGAATTAACACCGCACTTTCAGCGCCGTCATCCACCACCAACACCCCGGCCGAGGGTGCCGCAAATAACCACTGTTTACGACTTTCCAGACGATCCGCCTGCACGGTGAATTTCGTACCAATCGCCTGATCATACGCTAAATCGACGATCACATTGGCTTGATTGCCAGGTGCAATAATGGTTTCAATGCCGGAACGGGTGGCAACATCTGCCGCCGCGATTTTCGTGGACATTCCACCGGTGCCTAAATTTGTCCCGCTTCCCCCAGCGATAGAACGGATGTGATCGGTGATTTTATCCACCACGGGAATTAATTTCGCTTGCGGGTTTTTACGCGGGTCGCTGTCAAACAACCCTTGCTGATCTGTGAGCAAATAAAGCTGTTCTGCTTGCACTAAAATCGCCACCAATGCCGATAAATTATCGTTATCCCCGACTTTAATTTCCGCCGTTGCCACCGCGTCATTTTCATTGATGACCGGAATAATCTGATTGTCTAACAGAGCCTGTAATGTATCGCGGGCATTCAAAAAACGTTCGCGATCTTCAATATCAGCGCGGGTGAGCAACATCTGTCCGATGTGAATGTCATAAATCGCAAATAATTTTTCCCAGGTCTGGATCAACTGGCTCTGCCCCACCGCCGCCAATAATTGCTTAGAGGCCACTGTCGGTGGCAATTGCGGATGATTCAAATAATGACGCCCCGCCGCAATAGCGCCGGAGGTGACGATCACCAAGCGAAAACCGGCTTGATGTAATTGCGCAAGTTGACGCACAATTTCCATCATATAAGCCAAATTCAATTTTGGGGAACCTTGGGTTAATGTGCTGGTACCAAATTTCACGACAATCGTTTTATGATGATGTTGCATACTGACTCCTCATTGAAAATACGTTTAAGTTAGCATAAATCCTAAAATTTATCTAAAAATCACATCGCACTTTTGCGCCTGTTTCGAGGGGATTTCATTAAGCGTTTTTTGTTTTATGAGAAAGGTCTATAATGCTATGCGTTTATTTTAGGTCGATTCATTATGACAAAAGAAAATATCACGCACGAAGATCAACGGGAAATCACGCGTTTATGCGTGCAAACGGCGCTGTTATTGCTACAACATGGTGCGGAAAGCACCGTCGTGGCGCAAATGGCACAACGCCTTGGCTTGGCATTAGGGGTTGAAAGTGTCGAATGCGCCCTCACGGCTAATGCCGTCATTATTACCACCTTGGCGAACAACCACTGCATCACGACCACCCGTAAAAACAGCGACAAAGGCATTAATATGCAAATGGTGACGGACGTTCAACGCATCGTGATTTCTGCCGAACATAAAATATATAACCTGCACATGGTCAGGAAGAAGCTCGAACAACTCAAGCCATTAAAATATAACCGTTATTTCGTAATCTTGATGATTGGTTTATCTTGCGCCTCTTTTGCTCATTTATCGGGCGGTGATGCACTCATTTCGCTCATTACCTTCATCGCTGCCTCGGTTGCCATGTTTGTGCGACAAGAATTATCCAAACGGCATTACAATCCGATCATCGTCTTTGCCGTGACCTCTTTCGTTGCTTCACTTCTTGCCGGTATCAGCTTGAAATATCAACTCGGTAACGATCCGCAAATTGCCTTAGCGTCCAGTGTGTTATTGCTGGTACCCGGCTTTCCGCTCATCAATTCTTTGGCAGATATTTTAAAAGGGTATGTGAATATGGGGATCGGGCGTTGGGCAATCGCCACTATTCTCACTTTCGGCGCTTGTCTCGGCATTGTGTTTGCCTTAAGCGTACTCAACATCACCACTTGGGGACATTAAGATGGATTGGTTACTGCTATTATTGGATGATATGTTTTTTGCCGCGATTCCGGCGGTGGGGTTTGCCTTGGTGTTTAATGTGCCACCGAAAGCGTTAAAATATTGCGCACTCCTCGGTGCGCTTGGACATGTTACACGCACGATTCTCATGTATAACGATGTGCCTATCGTCTTTGCCACCTTGGTGGGTGCCGCATTAATCGGTTTTATCGGCGTGCATTTGTCTCATCGTTATCTGGCACATCCGAAAGTGTTTACTGTCGCTGCCATTATTCCCATGATTCCCGGCGTACAAGCATACAAAGCAATGATTGCCATCGTACAAATTCACCACTATGGCTTTTCCAACGCTTTATTTGAACAAATGATCGCTTCTTTTATTAACACGACCTTTATTCTCGGCGCGTTAGTTTTCGGCTTAGCCTTACCGGGTTTACTGTTCTATCGGGAAAAACCCGTAGTATAAAAAAATCGTGGTATAAAAACTGTAGTATAAAAAACCGTGGTATAAAAACTTGAGAAATAACAACCGCACTTTCATTGTTACATCACGCAGGAAAAACGCTTTAAAAGTGCGGTTGGTTTAATGGCTGTTTACATCCAATCAATGCCGAGGTAACACCGTGGCATTATTGAATTTTTCGAATTTGATACACATCGATCGTGGTGGGCATGATAAAACCTTTATCAATAGCCCCTTCAATGCGGACACGATCGTTTGGCGTAATATTGATACCGTTCCAAGCATAATCACCCACACCTACCTTAATTTCCCCCGTGGCATCGCGAAAAATAAATTCGTCATCATCAATTTGGCGAACCAATCGTCCCTCTAGCGCTACAACAGAATGCGCCTCCATGGACTTGACGGCCTGCACCGTCACCAAACAACTATCCAACTCATTCACATTCCGAAAACCGGCAAACAGGTCTGAGGAGACCATCAGCAAGGTTGTGAGTGTGATTGCATGTTTCATAAGTACTCCAGAAATAAAAATAAAGAAAAATAAAATAAAAAAAGAAAACCTCTTAGCTAATACCTAGCTAAGAGGTCGGACATTATAAAAAGAAAATTGGGAAAAATCTTCCGATTTTCTTACCTTTTACTTAATTTACACAACCTCACAAAAAGCTGATATTTCTACACATTATTGAGCCGGTAAGGCACCTTGATTCCACTTTTGTGCATCCGTCGGACGTTTTACTTGCAACAAGAAATGCTGATTCGCCTTCGCTTGTGCCTGCACAACAGTGCCTGATGGCGTAGAGAAAGAGATTCCGCCTTTCAGCAGTTGTTGTACGCTGCCGGTATTGAATTGTGCGCCGCCGGTAAGACTCAGGCTAAAGTCATAGCCGGAGGCGATCCAAAACTCAGAATTTTGACGAACTAAATGCTGATATTTCGGTGCAATAAGCACATGGATCAAGACCCGATCACCCAACGTATTCAATTCGAGGTTTTTAATCGTCCCCACTTCTACCCCACGATACATAATAGGCGATCCTGCTGTGATATTCAGTGCATCATTGGTTTCTAGCACAAGCGGTAAACCGTTGGTATATTTGATGTTATTGTTAACTGCTTGGCTGAGAGCAAATTGGGTTTTGGTTTTACCGGCGCCCACTTCCACATCAATATAAGGTTGCAACAGGCTATCGATATTCTCAATGCCGCCGGCAGAAATCTTCGGTGAAATCACGTTAAAACGGGATCCTTCCTTAGCAATCAACCCCATGTAATTTGGATGAATCAACGCTTTAGCAATAATTTTGTGACTCTTTTGATCAAGTTGAACACTCTCAATTTCCCCAATATTCAGCCCAAGATAGCGCAATGCCATGCCTTTGCTGAGGTTGGTGGCATCCTCTGCCGTTAATATGATTTGTTGACCGGCTGATTTCGCGCGCAATTCATTTGGATAAAGGGTGTGATTATTTTTACCGCCACTATTATCAAAGCTGATTGCGCCTTTGAGTGAGCGTGCCACCGGTGCAGCCTGAATACTAATGCCCTTTGGCGTAATATCAATTTGCGCCGCACTTTCCACCCAGAACACGCTTTTCTCTGTTAACAAATGCTGATATTTCGGATAAATAAACACATCCACCGCAAAGTTTTGGGTTTGTGGACGGATGTCTAAAATTTTTCCGACTTCATACTGACGATAAAGCACTAAAGAGCCTTTATTAATACTCGGCAAATTCGTGGTGTTTAAAGTGATTGTCGGTTTCGGTTGTGAATCAGTAATCCCGGCTTCCGCATTGGTTAAATCACTATAAAGCGCATAAGTGTCTTTCGGATGGCTTTGCGTTTTACCGGCAATTACGCGAATACCACCTTGTAGCCATTTTTCCGGCGTTGCCGCTTCAAAGCGTAAACCATCAATGCCGATAGTCACATCAAAATTCGATGCCGCGACAAAGAGGGTATCACCATGAATTAAATGACGATATTCGCCGGCAATCGCCACTTTAAATTTCACGCCATCGGTCTCAATATATTGCGCCACAATTTCACCGATTTGGATATTGTTATACATCAACGGCTGCCCTTCGCTCACGCCATAAGTTTCCGGTGCGGTGAGCGTGAGTACCAAGGTGTTAGGCTGTTTTAGCAACAGTTCGCTTTCTTTAGTAACATCAAACGCCATTTTGCTGTCACCGTTCCCCGGCAAGACTTCAAAATATTTTCCACGCAGTAGTTTTTGGATATTCGTTAAATCAGCCAGCCCCGGCCTTTTCTCGCGTAGCACAATATTAGAACCGGTCTTAAATAAATCCGCCAAGTTCGGCTCAATGAGCAATGAACCACTGAGCATTTCATCGTTATCTTCCACCGCACTTAATTTCGACAAGACACCGATTTCCATGTTTTGGTAATACACGCGGGTTTTACCCTCTTCCAATCCGGCGGTATTGGGAATATTGACATCAATATTGATACCACGTTTCGCCGCTTGTAAATTAGAATAAAGGGTATATTTTTCATTCATATCCGCCTTCGCGCTTTCATTTGGCGAATCAAAAGCAACCGCGCCTTGAACCACGGAATTTAAACTGTCCATGTTTACATTTAAACCTGAAACACCGAGGCTCGCACTAATGCCGCTAATATTCCAAAAACGGCTGTCTTTTTTCACAAATTTGGCATAAGGCTTATCAATGACCACATCAATTTCCACTTTTTTTCCGTCTTCAGAGAAATGATAGTCATAGATTTTACCGACCGGCATTTTTTTATAATAAATAGATGCGCCAATAGAAATGGAACCCAAATCTTCCGAAACCAAATGAATCAACAAATCACCGGGATTGAGTTGGGCAATCGGCCCTTCCGTTTCCGCAACAAATTTATGTTCCGAATCCCCATCACCGGGTTGCAACGTAATGTAGTTACCGGAGACTAACGCATCCAAACCGGAAATACCGGCCAAAGAAGCACTTGGCTTCACCAACCAAAATTTGGTATTTTTACGAAGAACACTTTTGGCTTCAGGATAAATATTGGCAACGACTTCCACTTTCTGCAAGTCATTGGTGAAATTCACTTTCTTCACCACGCCGATCTGCAATCCTTGATAACGAATCTGCGTTTTCCCCGCAACAATGCCATCACCACTGGAAAAGGTGATTCGAATACTAATGCCTTGCTCTTGCACAATCTGGAAGAACAAAACGGCGCCGATACATAAAGCGATAAAAGGAAGTAACCAGAAAGGTGAAATTCGTTTACTTTGACGAACTTTTGCCACAACTTCAGTTTCCGGCATGGAGGTGTTTTGCTTGTTGTTTGTCATAGATTTCCCAAATTAAGCGGCTGTCAAATTGCTCCGCTGCAACCATTGTTAAAAATACAGCAGCACCGAAATAAAAGGCGGCCGTACCTACAGAAAAATCAATAATTTGTCCGCGCGTAACCAAGGACATCATTAATGCTAATACGAATAAATCCAACATAGACCAACGGCCGACAAAATGCACAAGATGTAATAAACGCATTTGCCAACGAATGGAATGTTTGAGCTTAAAATGCACGCAAATCAGCAAATATAACATAATCAAGACTTTGCTAATCGGCACAAAAATACTGGCGGTAAATACGATAAAGGCGATGAAATAGCTTCCCATTTCCATAAAACTCATCACACCTGACATCAGCGTATCTGCACTAGGCGCACCGTTTAAATAAACCACCGACATTGGCAATAAATTAGCGGGGAATAGCATGATAATACCGGCAAGTAATAATGCCCACGTGCGTTGCAATCGAATAGAAGGGGGAATGTCGATTTGTGACAAACAGCGAGGACAGATATCTCGCCCCTTACGATCAGATAACGGATCAATAAAGCTATACTGACAAGCATGACAATAGCGCAAATCCTCTGCCTTCGTGAGTTCATTCACGCCTTTGCTTTGAGGATAGAAATCGTTCCACACTTCGGTCGGGTTAATTTTAATAAACAGTAATGTGGTTAAAAGTGCGGTGAAAACAAAAGCAATTAAATAGACATCCAATTGTAACGTGGCATATTCGCGCACTTTAAAAATACTCACACCTAAAGCCACCAAATACACGTCAAACATTACCCAAGGTTTGATATAGCCAAGAGAAATTAACAAATTGCGTGGCTGAATTTTCATCATTTTGGATAACTGCAATAAAATGACCAACAATGCAAAAACAATGGGCATAAAAACGGCACAAATAAAAATTAAAAACGCCGTATATGAAAATCCTTGGGTCGCCATTTTCCACACGCCCAACCAAACCGAGGCATCGATTTTTTCTCCAAGCAAATCAATGCTAAGTAATGGATACGTTAATGCAAAAGGCATGAGAATTAATATTGAAATGGCAATGATCGCGCAGCGCTTTAAACTCCAACCTCCACTGGTGTACAAAACATGGTGACAGCGTGGGCACACCGCACTTTGCCCCTGTTGCAAGGTGGAAATTTTAACCACAGCATTACAACCACCACAACGGACGATGCGGTAGAAATTCGCATTGGCAAAATTCACAGAAGAAGTTGCTGTCATGAGTAAGATGATCCAAGGGCTAAAAGAGAACGTATTCTACACTGTATTTCCATGCTTTTGTATGTATTCGCTGCATTTTCTAAATAAGTGCGGTCATTTTTAACCATGTTTTTTTATTTATCAAGCCGGAAATCGATTATTAATTGTCATTTTTTCTGAAAGTGAGCTAAACTAAACTATGGTGAGTTTTTCTACTTAAAAATCGATGCAGGATTTCATTATGACCGAAGTACAAAAGTTAACGAATAACAAAGAAATTATTGCTTATTTAGCGGAAAAATTTCCGCATTGTTTTTCAATCGAGGGCGAAGCAAAACCATTAAAAATCGGCTTGTTTCAAGATCTCAGCGAAGCATTAAAAGACGATGAGCGCGTCAGCAAAACCCAACTACGCCAAGCCTTACGCCAATACACGTCCAATTGGCGTTATTTACACGGCTGTCGCGCCGGCACTGTACGCGTAGATTTAAACGGAAATCCTGCCGGCGAATTGGAGCAAGAACACGCTGAACACGCCGCAAAACAATTGGCCGAAGCCAAAGCAGCTGTTGCACAAAAACGTGCGGCAGAAAGAGCAGCGAAAGGCGAAGTTGAGAAAAAAGACGCACCACGTCGCCATAAACGTACCACCAAACCAAGCGAAAGACCTGCCCGTAAACCTAAAACAACATTAAATAATGTGGATATGACCTCACTCCAAAAAGGTCAACACGTGAAAGTAAAAGTCGGTGAACGTGCGCAAAGTGCTGTGGTGTTAGCATTTTCTAATGAAACCGCCCGTGTAGAATTAGATAATGGTGTCGTCATCAACATCACCGCTGATCGTTTATTTGCCTAGTTTAGATTTCAATAGAGTTATCTTGCCGGATAACTTTTTTTATTGCGTATTTATTAGGAAAGCCTGAATGGAATTAACTAAAACGAAAAATTATTTGACCGCACTTGTGTTAGGGGTGCTTTTTCTTAATATCAGTGCTGCAGATGCCGTGCAACCAAAACTCAAAGCCAGCGATCTCGTGACATTGCAGCCTTCAGAGGCGAATATGTTCGCCACCAAGCGTGCCACTACTCGCCTAACACAATCTCATTATCGTAAATTTCAACTTGATGACGAATTTTCGGAAAAGATTTTTGATCGTTATCTTAAGGCGCTCGATTTTAATCGTACGACTTTTTTGCAATCCGATATCGATGAAATGCGCGAAAAATACGGCAAGAAAATTGATGACGAATTAAATGCCGGTACATTAACCATTGCTTTTGATATGTATGATTTAATGATGAAACGCCGTTATGAGCGTTATCGTTATGCCTTGTCATTATTAGATAAAGAACCGGATTTAACCGGTGATGATCAAATTGAAATTGATCGTGAAAAAGCGCCTTGGCCAAAAACCGAAGCAGACGCTGAAAAATTGTGGGAAGCCCGTGTTAAAAACGACATTATCAATTTGAAATTAAAAGATAAAAAATGGCCGGAAATTAAAGAAAAACTGGTTAAGCGTTACAATTTAGCCATTCGTCGTCTCACACAAACCAAAGCAGATGATGTGGTGCAAACCTATCTGAATGCCTTTGCGCGTGAAATTGATCCGCACACCAGCTATTTAGCACCACGTACAGCAAAAAGTTTTAATGAAAGCATGAACCTGTCTCTAGAGGGGATTGGTGCAACATTGCAATCAGAAGATGATGAAACCAGCATTAAATCTTTAGTGCCGGGCGCGCCGGCGGCTCGCAGCAAAAAACTCAAAGCCGGGGATAAAATCGTTGGTGTTGGCCAAGAAAAAGGCGAAATCGAAGATGTTGTCGGCTGGCGTTTAGAAGACATTGTTGACAAAATTAAAGGCAAAAAAGGCTCTAAAGTTCGCTTAGAAATCGAACCGGCGAAAGGTGGAAAATCGCGTATCGTCACACTGGTTCGAGACAAAATCCGCATTGAAGATCAAGCCGCCAAATTAACCATTGAAAAAGTTGATGGTACCAATGTCGCTGTGATTAAAATCCCAAGTTTTTATCTTGGCTTAACGGAAGATGTGAAGAAACTGCTGACTGAAATGCAAAGCAAAAATGCCGCTGCATTAATTGTTGATTTGCGTGAAAACGGCGGTGGTGCCTTAACAGAAGCCGTTGGATTAAGCGGTTTGTTTATTAGCGATGGTCCTGTCGTACAAGTGCGTGATGCATATCAACGTATTCGTGTGCATGAAGATCCGGATAATGCGCAACAATATTCCGGACCGCTATTGGTGATGATTAACCGCTTTAGTGCCTCCGCATCCGAGATTTTTGCCGCGGCAATGCAAGACTACAACCGCGGTATCATTATCGGTCAAAACACTTATGGCAAAGGTACCGTACAACAAAGCCGTTCATTGAATTTTGTGTATGATTTAGATCAAACGCCATTGGGTTTATTGCAATACACTATCCAAAAATTCTACCGAATTAATGGCGGAAGCACGCAGCTAAAAGGTGTCGCACCGGATATTACCTTCCCTGATGTCATTGATATGAAAGAATATGGTGAAGAGAAAGAAGACAATGCGTTACCTTGGGATAAAATGCCGTCTGTGAATTATGCCGAAGTGGCAAATGCACGACATTCCATCGCTGAATTAGCACAAAAACATCGTGACAGAATGGCGAAAGATCCGGAATTTATCGCCTTAAACGAGGATTTAAACGTGCGTGATGAACGTCGTGATCGTAAATTCTTATCCCTGAATTATGAAAAGCGTAAAGCAGAAAATGATAAAGATGATAACAAACGTTTGAAAGACTTAAATGCTCGCTTTAAGCGTGAAGGCAAGAAACCATTGAAAGACATTAACGATTTACCGAAAGATTACGAAGCGCCGGATTTCTTCTTGAAAGAAGCGGAAGCTATTGCGGTAGATGTGGTTAAATTCAATGGTGAAAAGGCTGCAATTAAGGCCGCTGACAACAAGCCGGCAAATCCCTAAACGTTTTCGTTTTTGACCGCACTTTCACGCTTTCCGCTGATAATTAGCAGGAAAGCGTGCCAAAACAAAATAGGACAGGCAATACCTGTCCTATCACATACTCAAACCCATCTAGAATTGTAGCGTGCAACTTGTTGCACGAAATCGTGAATGCCCGAAAGGGTTAAATAACGTTCCGTGCGTGATTCGGTCGTGCAACAAGTTGCACGCTACGAACTGAAAATTTGTAGGAAAGCGTGGCCCAAACAAAATAGGATAGGCAATACCTGTCCTATCACATACTCAAACCCATCTAGAATTGTAGCGTGCAACTTGTTGCACGAAATCTTGAATACCCGAAAGGGTTAAATAATGTTCCGTGCGTGATTTGGTCGTGCATCAAGATGCACGCTACAAACGAAATCACGAATTACACATCTAGGTTAATGTTAATCATTTATACAATAAAATAGGACAAGCAAAAACCTGTCCTATTACACATCAAAAAAACGCTCCTAGAAATTATCCAGCACCGCAATCGCATCGCCCAACTTCTTCACCGTAAAAACAGCCATATTTTCCACCGCACTTTTCGGCTTGTTGGCAAAGGGTACAATGGCACGTTTGAATCCGTGTTTTGCCGCTTCACTGATACGTTCTTGTCCGCTTGGCACCGGGCGAATTTCACCGGCTAATCCCACTTCGCCGAACACCACCAAATCTGGTGGCAATGGGCGATTACGGAAGCTAGAAATCAGCGCTAAGAGCAAGGCTAAATCCGCACCGGTTTCCGTGACTTTGACTCCACCGACGACATTGACGAAGACATCCTGATCGCCCATTTGTAGGCCGCCGTGGCGATGGAGCACAGCAAGCAACAAGGCAAGGCGGTTTTGTTCTAGTCCCACAGCCACCCGACGCGGATTGGCGAGCATCGAATGATCCACCAAAGCTTGAATTTCCACCAACAACGGTCGAGTACCTTCCCACAGCACCATTACCGAACTGCCTGCCGTTTGTTCATCACCTCGACTTAAAAAAATCGCAGAGGGATTTTTCACTTCACGCAAGCCTTGTTCCGTCATAGCAAATACGCCTAATTCATTCACGGCGCCGAAGCGATTTTTGTGGCTGCGCAACGTACGATAGCGCGAATCGGTTTCGCCTTCCAATAATAAAGAACAGTCGATAACATGCTCCAACACTTTCGGCCCTGCCAAGGTGCCATCTTTCGTCACATGACCCACCATCACGATTGAGACCTGACGGGTTTTCGCATAACGGGTTAAAAAAGAAGCACATTCGCGCACTTGCGCCACACTGCCAGGCGAGGATTGAATATCGGCTAAGTGCATGACTTGAATGGAGTCGATAACAATAATCTGTGGCTTTAACTGATCCGCCAAATTACAAATTTGTTCCACAGAGGTTTCTGACAGCATGTGGAGTTTTTCCGGCGGCAGTCCGAGGCGTTTAGCGCGCATTGCTACTTGTTGCAAAGACTCCTCACCAGTCACATAAAGTGCGGTCATTTTTTGCGACAAATGACACATCACCTGTAACAGCAACGTACTCTTCCCCGCACCCGGATGCCCACCGATCAAAATCGCACTGCCCGGCACAACACCGCCGCCTAGAACACGATCCAATTCTTTAAAACCGCTACTAAAACGCGGCGTTTCTTGCAGGCTAATTTGATCTAAGGTTTGGATTTTGGCGCGGGTTTCACCGGCATAACCGGAGAAACGATCCGCTTTATTATTTGGCGTAGAAACTAACCGCACTTCGGAAATGGTGTTCCATGCTTTACAAGCGGAACACTGCCCTTGCCAACGAGAATACTCTGCACCGCAATCATTGCACACATACGCCGTTTTTGCTTTTGCCATGATCGCCCCTTATTCTTCGCCAAGCGTTAATGTCATCAGATGAAGCATACGCTGTGCATACTGTGGCGTTTGGATAAGATCGAACAATTTACGCATTGCTAACCCATTGTCTTTCGTTTCGCTATGTAAGCGAATAATTTCACGAATTTGCGTCAAGAATTGGGCGTTGGCCTCGGTCAATGCCGTCAGCACATTTTCCAACGCATAGTGATGATTTGCTGCCAGCTGTTCGTTGAGCGCCGTTTCCAAGAGATTTTTGTTGTCGTCATAATAATGTGCCAAATTAAAAAAGGCGCCGACACGCTCAACGGTTTTAATAAAATCGGTCGCAAAATGATCCGCGCCCAATGCTAACGTTTCTTCGATTAAATCTTGTTCATAATGCAAAAGTGCGGTCAGTTTTTCCGATGTTTTTTTGGCGTATTTTTCCGTATGCAAAAAGCCACGCCAGCGTTCGATCCAATCTGAGGCTTTCGGTGCTACGCCCTGTGCCAGTTGATACCCCCTTTTGGCTTTGCTCACAGAATAAAAATGCACGTTGCCTTGATAATGGTTTAAAAAATCCGCCACAAAGGCAAAAAATGGTGCTAATCCGCCTTCTTTAATTTCAAATTCAATTTCACTAATCGTCTGCTGTTTTTCACCGGCAATCACCTTGCCTACATCCACCGCCACTTCAATTTGGCTCGTCGGCGTGGCTTGAATTAACCACATATGACGTTCAAAATCGGTGCTAAAAATCGCGTTTAGTGGCGCTGTTGTTTCTATCGATAATTCATAGTGTTCCGTTAATGCCGCCAAATTGGGTTCCGCATTTGGCAAGATCACATTATATTCAGGGCGAACATGCAAACCGCCTGACACCTTGCCGTCCGTTTTGAGCGTTAAAGTGTAATCCTTATCCTTTTGCCGAACGCGCAGCCCCATCTTATGTCGGGTAAAATATCCGTCAGCCGTATCATAATAGGTGTTCGCCAAGAAGGCTTTTTGATGCGCAATCACGTTAAATTGTGCCAAAATCGAGGCAAATTGTTCAATCTGAATATTTTCTACCGCCAGTTTTAATTCAATTTCATCCTGCATACGCTTTCCTTTAAATTCCTTCATTTTTCTGTTTTATTCGTATTTTCTCTACTGCATTATCCGATAAAAGCCTGATTTTTTCGATTAAAATCGTGAATTTTTCATTGACATCATGTAATATGCGCGCTGAATTATTAACCTTATCTCCTAAGGAGTTCCTTTTATGGCGATGAATAATATCCTTGGATTATTTGCTCACTCCCCTTTAAAACCTCTCCAAAAACATTCCAGCAAAGTTACCGAATGCTGTGAATTATTAATTCCTTTCTTTGAAGCTATCTTTAAAGAAAACTGGAGCGGTGCGGAGCAACTTCGTCTTGATATCTCCGCACATGAGCGCCAAGCCGATGCGTTAAAACGTGAAATTCGATTAAAATTGCCACGCGGTTTATTCATGCCGATTGAACGCACCGATTTGCTGGAGTTGGTAACTCAACAAGATAAATTAGCCAATTATGCAAAGGATATTGCAGGTCGCATGGTAGGACGCCAATTCGGTATTCCGCAAGAAATGCAGGAAGAATTTATGAGCTATGTTAAACGCAGCTTAGATGCCACAGAACAAGCGCATAAAGTGATTGAAGAAATGGATCAATTATTGGAAACCGGCTTTAAAGGACGTGAATTAAATTTTGTTAATCAAATGATTAACGAGCTTGACACCATTGAAGACGATACGGATCAAATGCAAATTAAATTAAGAAAAATGTTGTTTGAAATCGAAGGGCGTTATAACCCTATTGATGTCATGTTCTTATATAAAATTATCGAATGGGTCGGTGTATTGGCCGATCAAGCACAACGTGTCGGTTCACGTATTGAACTTATGCTGGCGCGCTCCTAATTTTCATTAATTTAGGTATTCTTCATGGAATTACTCTCTCAATACGGTTCACTATTAATTATTATTACAGCCGTTTTCGGCTTTTTCATGGCCTTTGGTGTCGGTGCCAACGATGTTTCAAACGCAATGGGAACATCCGTTGGCTCAGGTACCATCACCCCTAAACAAGCGATTATTATTGCCATGATTTTTGAAGCGGCCGGTGCCTATTTAGCCGGCGGCGAAGTTACCGAAACCATTAAAAGCGGTATCATTGACACCACTCAATTCATCAACCAACCTGAAGTCTTAGTTTTCGGCATGATGGCCGCCCTCTTTGCCTCCGGTGCTTGGTTATTAATTGCCTCCAAAATGGGCTGGCCGGTATCTACCACACATTCTATTGTGGGCGCTATTGTGGGTTTTTCTTGCGTGACAATAGGGTTTCAGTCAGTGGATTGGAGCAATATTAAAAATATTGTCGGCAGTTGGTTCATTACACCGGTCATTGCCGGTATTCTTGCGTATGCCATTTTTTATAGCACACAAAAACTGATTTTTGATACAGAAAGTCCGCTTCGAAACGCGCAAAAATACGGCCCTTATTACATGGGCATCACCATTTTCATTTTGTGTATCGTCACCTTAACCAAAGGGTTAAAACACGTTGGCTTAAACTTAAGCAATACAGAAAATATTCTGCTTTCATTCGGCATCAGTCTGATCAGTATTGTTTACAGCCATTTCTATTTTCGTAGCAGTAAATTCAAATTCAAAATGCTAGAAGGCGGCACTTTCGGCGGTGTAGAAAAAGTTTTCAGCATGTTAATGCTGATGACCGCTTGTGCGATGGCCTTTGCACATGGTTCAAATGATGTTGCGAATGCGATCGGCCCACTTTCTGCCGTTGTTGCCATTATCGAAAGCGATGGACAGATTATCAATAACGCTCCACTGGCATGGTGGATTTTGCCTTTAGGTGCAAGTGGCATTGTTGTTGGGCTCATTGTGATGGGCTACAAAGTCATGGCAACTATTGGTACCGGCATTACGGACTTGACGCCAAGCCGCGGTTTTGCCGCGCAATTTGCCACTGCGATGACCGTTGTTTTAGCCTCCGGTACCGGCTTGCCGATTTCCACCACCCAAACCTTAGTGGGTGCCGTCTTAGGGATTGGATTTGCACGCGGTATTGCAGCAATCAACTTGACGGTTATCCGTAACATCTTTGTTTCTTGGATAGTTACGTTGCCGGCAGGTGCATTATTTGCCATTATTATTTACTATCTGCTACAAGCCATTTTCCATTAATATCGGCTTAAGTGCGGTCTAATTTGGCAGCGGATTGTTGACGGCATAGTTAACCGGTTGTGTCATCTCAGCATTAGTGGGACAATCGGTTTGATCCGGAATCAGGCTTTTCATTATTTTATACAATAGAAGGGGTTCAATATGAAAAAAGTCATGCATTATTTGCTTGCGCCGTTTTTTTTAAGTGTTGGAATTTCTGCCGCTTATGCGGAAACACAATATGTTACAGAAAATCTTTCTACTTTTTTACGTAAAGGTGCCGGAGAACAATTTAAAATTGCAGGCTCAATTCAAGCCGGTGAAGCCGTCACCGTGCTTGATAAAAAAGATCGCTATACACTGATTCGTGACAGCAAAAATCGTGAAGCGTGGATTCTTAGTAGTGAACTCAGCCCGAACGCCAGCAGTAAGCTGGAAAATCCCAAACTCAAAAGCCAGATTCAAGAATTAAGCTTAAAACTCAATCGATTAGATGACGCTTGGCAACAACGTACGGCAGAAATGCAACGTCGAACCAAACAAGCGGAACAACAAAGCAGCGAATTATTAGAACAAAATTCGCAACTCAAACGCGAATTAGAAATCACAAAAAATAAAAACCGTGATTTAGAAGCCATGTTGGATGCCGGCAAACGCGAAATTGCTATTCAATGGTTTATTTACGGCGGTTCCGTATTGGGTGTCGGCTTATTAATCGGTTTAATCCTGCCATTAATTATGCCAAAACGCCGCCGTCGTGATGGTTGGGCATAATGGTTCAGACGCCATTTCACGTTTATTTGGTTGGTGGCGCAGTGCGTGACCAACTACTCAACCTTCCGGTAAAAGATCGCGATTGGGTCATTGTGGGCGCAACACCACAAACCTTGATCGATCTCGGTTATCAACAAGTCGGCAAAGACTTTCCTGTATTTCTTCATCCGCAAAGCAAAGAAGAATATGCACTCGCGCGCACTGAGCGTAAATCCGGTCAAGGTTATACCGGCTTTATTTGTGACTTTTCCGCAGAGATTACCCTCGAGCAAGATTTAATTCGCCGCGATCTCACCATTAACGCCATAGCACAGGATTTACAAGGCAATTTATACGATCCTTATCATGGCGCCAATGATTTACAACAGCGTATTTTGCGCCACGTTTCCCCGGCGTTTGTGGAAGATCCCTTGCGCGTGTTACGCGTTGCTCGCTTTGCCGCACGCTATCATCATTTGGGATTTACCATTGCACCGGAAACCTTGCAATTAATGCAAACACTCACGCAGCAAGGCGAATTGCAACATCTCACCGCTGAACGCGTTTGGGCAGAAACAGAAAAAGCGCTCAATGAGAAAAATCCTGAAATCTATTTCGAAACCTTGCGTCAGGTGGGCGCCCTTGCCCTCTTATTCCCGGAATTAGATGCCTTATATGGTGTGCCAAACCCTGCCAAATATCATCCTGAAATTGACAGTTTTGTGCACACCATGATGGTATTACAACAAGCCACCTTGCTTTCCGAACAGGTAGATTGCCATAAAAGTGCGGTGCGTTTTGCCGCCATTTGTCATGATTTAGGCAAAGCAAAAACGCCAAAATCCAATTGGCCACATCATCATGGCCATGAAAAATTAGGTATTACACCTACGCGCAATTTGTGCAAACGTCTCAAAGTCCCGTCCTATTATCAACAACTGGCGGAGCTCACTTGTGAATACCATACGCATATTCACAAAATCGTTGAACTTCGCCCGGAAACGGTGGTGAAACTGTTTAATACCTTTGATGTGTGGCGTAAACCATTGCGTTTTATGGAATTTCTCTTAGTGTGTTTTGCCGATACCCGCGGCAGAAAGGGCTTTGAACATAGCCAATACCCACAACAAGAATTTGCTTTGACTTTATATCAAGCGGCCTTAAAAGTCGATGTTCAATCTATTATTGCTGCCGGTTTTGAACATAAAGCCATTCGCGATCAGCTGAATCGCGGCCGTATTTTTGCCGTAAAACAAAAACGTGCGGAAATCTTACCGCACTTTTCTCCCCCAACGATCACTCAGGAAAAATAACGACTTATGAAAACTCTAACCTCTTATTTGTGGATGCTATTTATCGGTTTACTCTTAACCGGTTGTGTCGTCACCGATGAACAACGCCCAACGGATGTCAAACATATCGACAGCACCGATCCGAGTTGGCAACAACATTTGCAACAAATTAAACGAATTGAAGGCTATCAAGCCTTAGGGCAGCTTGGCTATATCAGCAAAAAGGAACGGTTTTCTACTCGTTTTGACTGGCAATACCATAATCCCCAAAATTATACGCTGAAATTGTATTCCACCCTCAGTAGCGAAACGTTGCAAATTCAAATGCACGCCCAAGGCATGACCATTTCCGACAATAAAGGGCGTCAACGTTCTGCGACAGATGCCAAACTGTTATTGCGCGAAATTATTGGCATGGACTTCCCATTGGATCAATTTGCTTTTTGGTTAAAAGGACAACCCAAAGATAACGATGACTATCATGTGGGGGAAAATCACCTACTTGCCTCGTTCACGCATTTCTTTGACGGTAAAACGTGGACGGCGGATTATTTGTCTTATCAATCCAGCTCTCAACCACCAATGCCGGAAAATATCTTGCTGAAAACTGACGGACAAACGCTGAAAATCCGTGTTGATGAATGGAAATTCTAAGGCATGAAAACATATCAATTTTCCACCGCACTTTTATCTCATCCGTCATTGGAAAGCGCACAACCGTTGCGCTTTCCTTGCCCGGCTAAATTAAATCTTTTCTTATACATCAATGGCAAACGCCCCGATGGCTACCATGAATTACAAACATTATTTCAATTTTTAGACTTTGGTGATTGGCTATCCATTCAAGTGAGAAATGATGGCAAAATTAATTTAGTCTCATCCATTCCTGATTTAAACGTAGAAGATAACTTAATTTATCGTGCAGCAACCTTGCTTCAACGCCATACTAATACGTCACTTGGTGCCGATCTTGAATTGGATAAAATTTTGCCGATTGGTGGTGGTGTCGGCGGTGGTTCATCCAATGCAGCAACGACTTTAGTGGCATTAAATGATTTATGGAAAACAGGTTTAACGACTGAAGAATTAGCCCAATTAGGCTTAAGCTTAGGAGCGGATGTGCCGATCTTTGTGCATGGCAAAGCCGCATTTGCCGAGGGCGTCGGTGAACAAATCACTTATTGTGAAGCACCGGAAAAATGGTATGTCGTGCTAAAACCGAATGTCTCTATTTCTACGGCTGTTGTATTTTCGGATCCTGCTTTACCACGGAAAACACCAAAGAAATCGTTGTCACAATTACTCCAAGAAGAATACGCAAACGATTGCGAAAAAGTTGTTCGTGATCATTATTCTGAGGTTGAAGAATTGCTTAACTGGTTGGTAAAATATGCACCGGCCAGACTCACCGGAACCGGCGCTTGTGTTTTTGCAGAATTTGATGATGAAAAATCTGCACAATGGGTTCTTGAGGCAAAGCCCCAAAATTGCTTTGGCTTTGTTGCAAAAGGATTAAACCTTTCTCCATTACATGCCATGTTACAACGCACAAATGTTGAAAATTTGCCCGACTCAAGCCGCTAATACTTACTTAATAAATCTATAACTCCCGAGGTTAAACGAATATGCCTGATATTAAACTCTTCGCCGGTAATGCG
Organism: Aggregatibacter valvarum; assembly: GCF_980468985.1. NCBI lineage: Bacteria > Pseudomonadati > Pseudomonadota > Gammaproteobacteria > Pasteurellales > Pasteurellaceae > Aggregatibacter > Aggregatibacter valvarum. The sequence continues at coordinate 1,535,774 of NZ_OZ413141.1, forward strand.
ACACCGGAACTCGCCAAACGTATTTCAATATGCTTAAAAACCAAATTAAGCGATGCAACCGTTGGCCGTTTTAGTGACGGTGAAGTGCAAGTGCAAATTAATGAAAATGTTCGTGGTAGCGATGTATTCATTATCCAATCCACCTGTGCACCCACCAATGACAACTTAATGGAATTGTTAGTAATGGTTGATGCACTGCGTCGCGCTTCAGCAGGCCGTATTACCGCTGTGGTGCCTTATTTCGGCTATGCCCGCCAAGATCGCCGTGTTCGTTCTGCGCGTGTGCCAATTACCGCAAAAGTGGTGGCAGATTTCTTATCCGGTGTCGGCGTTGACCGTGTATTAACCTGTGATTTACACGCAGAACAAATCCAAGGATTCTTTGATGTGCCGGTGGATAACGTATTCGGCTCTCCGGTGTTAATTGAAGATATTTTAAAGAAAACTGACTTAGTGAATCCAATCGTGGTCTCTCCGGACATTGGCGGTGTTGTGCGTGCCCGTGCTGTGGCGAAACTATTAAATGATACAGATATGGCAATCATCGATAAACGTCGCCCACGTGCTAACGTTTCTCAAGTCATGCATATTATCGGGGATGTGGCTGATCGCGACTGTATCTTGGTAGATGACATGATCGATACCGGCGGTACTTTATGCAAAGCCGCGGAAGCATTAAAAGAACGTGGTGCAAAACGTGTATTTGCTTATGCGACTCATGCGGTTTTCTCCGGTTCCGCAGCAAAAAATCTTGCCAGTGATGCCCTTGATGAAATCGTTGTGACCGATACTATTCCTCTTACCGATGAAATTATCGCATTAGGAAAAGTGCGTGCCTTAACGCTTTCAAAAATGCTCGCCGAAGCGATTCGCCGTATCAGTAATGAAGAATCTATTTCAGCGATGTTTGATGAATAAGGCATAAATAAACGCTAATACATTCAAATCTTCCTTATTGCGCCCAAGTTAATGTAATGCATTAAGTTGGGCGTTTTTCTTAGATAAACCCAATGATCTTTGATGAGTAAAACGGCAGGACAAGTTTCTGGAAGTGATATTAATCGGAGAATTGAGGCTTTCTGCATTTAGTTAAAGGACTGATACCCTCCTTTAGGAAACATTTTAAGATAAATTAATCTGACAGCAACAAATCTTAGAAGTCGCTGCCAGATTCAGTATTATCTTCGCATCAAAATGCGTTAGATATTTTGATTGATGAATGCGGCTAATTGATTTTTAGGCAATGCACCTACTTGGCTTGCCACCGGTTTGCCGTCTTTGAACAACAATAATGTTGGGATACTACGAACACCGAATTGTGCCGGTGTAGCTTGATTGTCGTCGATATTGATTTTCACAATCTTTACTTTACCGGCAAATTCAACTGCCAACTCGTCTAAAACTGGGGCAATCATTTTGCACGGACCACACCATGGTGCCCAAAAATCTAACAATACCGGCACATCGGAATTGACCACATCGGCTACGAAAGTCGCATCGCTGGAATGTAATACTTCACTCATTTTTCTGTCCTTATTTCTTTTGATGAATCATGCCATTTGATCTGGCATTGCTTGTTTAAGTGTCTGCGCATAATAGCATAGCGTAGAGCCATTCGCACAAATTAGTTTAATTGCTGAAAACTAAGATGGTAGCACCTTGTTATCACAAGGCTTACCGCTCCCCACCGCATAAATATTTGATAAGGTCACATCGGCAATACTGGTTAATGCCTCTTCTGTTAAAAAGGCTTGATGCCCTGTGAGTAAGACATTGTGACAAGATGATAAGCGGCGGAAAACATCATCTAAAATGACTTCATTAGATTTGTCTTCAAAGAATAAATCTCTTTCGTTTTCATACACATCCATTCCTAAAGAACCGATTTTACGTTGTTTTAACGCATCAATCGCAGCTTGCGTATCAATTAAAGTGCCACGACTGGTGTTAATAATCATGACGCCATCTTTCATTTTGGCAAACGCATCACGATTTAATAAATGGTAGTTTTCCGGTGTAGCAGGGCAATGCAACGTAATGATATGTGAACGATGATAAATTTCATCTAACGTCACGTATTCCGCTCCAAGCTCTTCTGCTGCCTTATTTTTAAACGGATCATACGCCAAAATATGCATACCGAACCCTTTTAGAATGCGCATAACAGCCACACCAATCTTACCGGTACCAATCACCCCAACAGTTCGGCCATGCATATTAAAACCTATCAACCCTTCCAAAGAAAAGTTCGCTTCACGAGTCCGTTGATAAGCGCGGTGAATACGGCGATTTAACGTCAGCATTAGCCCAACCGTATGTTCCGCGACAGCTTCCGGTGAGTAGGCCGGTACACGAACCACAGTTAAGCCTAGCTCTTGTGCTGCTTTTAAATCCACATTATTAAAGCCGGCACAACGTAATGCGATAATTTTTACGCCAAGTGCGGCCAATTTTTCCAACACTTTTCGGCTTCCGTCATCATTAACAAAAATGCACACGGCATCACAATGTTCCGCCATTTTTGCTGTTCGCTCGCTAAGCATAAAATCAAAAAACTCTAGCACCAGCCCATACTTAGCATTAATTAATTCTAAATATTTTCGGTCATAACTTTTTGTACTGTACACCGCAACTTTCATTTTGCCCTCCGTGAATGACTTATTTAAGCTGTGCAAACGCCTGCATTAAATCCGCTTTAATATCCTCAATGTTTTCTAATCCTACTGAAAAACGCAATAGATTATTTGTAATACCGCGAGCAATACGCTCCGCTTCAGGAATATCCATGTGCGTTTGCGTTGCCGGATAGGTAATAAAACTTTCCGTGCCACCAAGGCTTTCAGCAAAGGTAATCAATTTAATGGCTTTTAAGAAAGTATTTACCCAATTTTCATCCTGCAAACGGAAAGAGAGCATTCCGCCCTTATTTGGGTATAACACATCTTTAACTTGTGGCTGTTGGCGTAAAAATTCGGCAACCGCTTTCGCATTTTCTTCATGACGTTGCATACGTAAAGCTAAAGTCTTCATGCCTCGAATGGTTAACCAAGAATCAAATGGTGATAGCACCGGACCAGAACCATTTTGAATGTAAAATAGACGATCACATAATTCCTGCCCTTTCGCCACAATTAAACCAACCAATACATCATTATGGCCGGCAATATACTTCGTGCCACTGTGGATAACAATGTCTGCGCCATGCTCCATTGGACGGAACAACACCGGTGTTAAGAACGTATTATCCACAATAAGTAATAAATTGTGTTTTTTCGCCACCTTCGCAATCGCATCCACATCACATTCTTCCATTAACGGATTAGAAGGGGTTTCAATAAAAATGGCTTTAGTATTTGGCGTAATCGCCGCCTCAATCTCACTGACAGACGCGGTATTCACATAGACCGGTTTCACACCGTGCGTATTTTTATAGCAAAAATCCAATAATCGATAGGTGCCACCATATACATCGCTGGATACAATCCACTCATCCGGTGAGGTAAAGAGAGACATTAGTAATTGAATTGCCGCCATACCGGAAGAACAAGCAAATCCGAGATCACCTTTTTCTAATTTAGCAATAGTTTCTTCTAGTACACTGCGGGTCGGGTTTTTCGTTCTTGTGTAATCAAATCCGGTACTTTCACCGATGCCATGATGCCCATAAGCCGTAGAAAGGAAAATTGGTGTGGAAACTGCACCGGTCCGCGCATCTGTACGATTACCGGCTTGAGCCAATAAGGTATCAATCTCATATTCTTGCGTCATAAATCCTCCGATAAAATAACAAAATTTTATACCGCACTTTTGATAAAAATCGTGCATGCATTTTGGCACAAAGCACAATGTGATTAAAGGAGATTTTTATAACGCTTTCATCAAATAAATGAAAAATTTACCATTGAAATTTTAAAATTTGCATTTTTTTTCAACAAACACATTTATTTTTCTAAATTGTTTATTGACAGTGAGACATAAGTCAGTAAAATGCACGCCACTAACAGCGAATGCGGGAATAGCTCAGTTGGTAGAGCACGACCTTGCCAAGGTCGGGGTCGCGAGTTCGAGCCTCGTTTCCCGCTCCAAACTAACGGCGTGTTAGCAAAGCGGTTATGCACTGGATTGCAAATCCATGTAGCTCGGTTCGACTCCGGGACACGCCTCCATAACCTTTTAGCGCAGTTAGTTATTTTGCCCGAGTGGTGGAATCGGTAGACACAAGGGATTTAAAATCCCTCGCCTTTCGAGGCGTGCCAGTTCAAGTCTGGCCTCGGGCACCATTTTAAAGATAATTTATTCTTTAAAATCCTCTAAATAAATCATATCGTTGGGTCGTTAGCTCAGTCGGTAGAGCAGCGGACTTTTAATCCGTTGGTCGAAGGTTCGAATCCTTCACGACCCACCAAATCAATCAATATTTTCAGATTAGTTTCCTAGTGCGCCATTTCTTTTTGTAAATGTCCTTCATTCAAGTAAATGAATTGTGAACATTAGTCACTTTTTTTAAAAAGTAACATTATTCTACTCTTACCTGCTCTACTATCCCTAGCAAAAGCAAAAATGTTTCAATACAATTTTTAATCTCTTTATTAGCTTGCCTGTAAAATCGTACACAATATTAGATCCGATAATAAACCATAAACGAATAATTTAAGACTATGCTATAATTAACTCGTTTTTTATTAACAAATTAGGTACCCCATGAAAAAACTACTCTTTATACTTGCCGGCATATTAACAATCACGGCTTGCTCTCAGCCCAAAGATATCTATTTTAACGGATCCGAGGGATCTCACTCTGGATTAAAATACGATAAAACAACGAAAACCATTGGGATAAACCCATAGTTCTCTAAAAAGTGCAGTGAAACTGCATTTTATACTGTTATACACAGATTATAGGAAACACTCTCTTATAAGCCTTTCAGAGATTCAAAGGCATCATGTGAATCTCAGAGAAAGATAATTTTCATTCTTTCTTCCATAATAAAAAACCGAGCATAAGCTCGGCTTTTTTATTCGTCTTGCAAAAATTAGTATGCTAACACAGCACGACGGTTTTTAGAGTAAGCAGCTTCGTCATGACCTAATACTGCTGGTTTTTCTTCACCGTAAGAAACGGTAGAGATTTGGCTACCTTGAACACCTTTAGAGGTTAAGAAGCTTTGCACTGCGTGTGCACGACGTTCACCTAATGCCATGTTGTATTCTGGTGTACCACGTTCATCGGTGTTACCTTCAACACGAACACTTGTTGCTGGGGTAGCTGTCAAGTATGCAGCATGAGCATCTAAGATTTGAGCATATTCGCCTTCAATATTGTATTTATCAAAACCGAAATATACAGTGTTATAACGTTGTTGCAAATCTTGAACAGAATAGCCACCAAAAGTTTGGCCATTACCATTACCGTTACCGTTTTCAGTTTTATTTGAAGATCCGCAAGCTGCTAATACAGCTACAGAACCAGCAACTAACAATGCTTTAGTTAATTTATTCATTGAATTCTCCTTGTTTATTTAGTTAAGTATGGTGACCAAGCTGGAAATTTCACTTGTCCATCATTTCCTGGTAAACGTGCTTTAAAGCGTCCGTCTGTGGACACTAATTGTAACACCTTTCCCAAGCCTTGGGTAGAGCTGTAAATAATCATAATACCATTAGGTGAAATACTCGGACTTTCATCTAAAAAAGTTGAACTTAGCACTTCGGAGCTACCTGATGCCAAATCTTGTTTCACGATGTTATTACTTCCATCTACCATCACCAACGTATTGCCATCTGCGCTGATTTGGCCACTACCACGTCCACCAACTAAAGATACACCGCCACCGGTTGCACTCATACGGTAAACTTGCGGAGAGCCGCCTCTGTCGGAGGTGAACACGATTGATTGGCCATCAGGCGACCAAGATGGTTCGGTATTATTACCTGCGCCACTGGTTAACTGAGAAACCTGTCCACTACCCAAATTTATTACATAAATATTTAATACACCATCTTTTGAAGACGCAAAAGCTAATCTTGAGCCATCCGGAGAAAATGCCGGCGCCCCATTATGTCCAGGGAATGACGCGACGACCTTACGCGCCATGGATCCTAAATCTTGTAAAATAATTTGCGCTTTTTTATTTTCAAAAGAAACATAGGCAAGTTTTTTGCCGTCAGGAGACCATGCCGGAGACATAAATGGCTGAGAACTCTTATTAATAATGAATTGATTAAATCCATCATAATCTGCTACGCGAACTTCGTAAGGCTGAGAGCCCCCATTTTTTTGTACAACATACGCAATACGGGTTCTAAATGCGCCACGAATACCGGTTAATTTTTCAAAGGACTCATCACTCACCGTATGAGCACCATAACGCAGCCATTTTTGTGTCACCGTATATTGATTTTGTGAAAGAATCGAACCGGCACTTCCCATGGTATCCACTAATTGATACGCAATATCAAAGCCTCCATTGGATGGGGTAACTTGCCCAACAATAACCGCTTCAATACCTTGTGCAGACCAAAGTTGAGGATTAACCTCCGCAGCTGACGTCGGTTGTTGAGGCATTTTCCCCACTGGCATAGGATTAAATTTTCCACTATTGCGCAAATCGTCAGAAATGATTTGCGCAATATCCGCCGGGGCACTGCCCGGTCCGTTCCACTTAAAAGGCACGACAGCGATTGGACGAGCAGAATCCATTACCTCATCAATTACGATACGTACTTCTGCCTGCGCTACGGACGAGAGTCCTAATAGCATGATCAATAAACTAAAAATTCGAATAACAATTTTCATTTGTTCTCCTATCGTTTTAAAAACGCAATAAAAAATTACCGCACTTTTCTTGGGTCAAATCCAAGTGTAAAACTCTTAAACATTTGATACTCTTCCGGTGTTGGCGCTCTACGCATTTTTTTCGCTTGTGAAATCGCATTTAATGCTGCAGCACATAAATCATTTGGTCCGGATTTTTTCTCATATGACAAAATAGTTCCATCACTCGAAATTTCCATTTTAATATCGCAAACTTTGCCGATAAATCGATTATCACCACGAAAATACGGTTTTATCGAAGAGTAAACAATGCCGGCATAGGCCGAGCCGGTTTTACCACCGTCACCCGCCCCCATTGATGCACCTGCACCAAGGCTTCCTTGTTTATTTGCATTACCACCCCGTGTTGCGCTACCTCCACCGATGTCACCACCGTTAAAGAAATCATCTAGCGCATTTTGATCTGCTTTCCGTTGAGCATCGGCTTTCGCCTTAGCTTCAGCCTCTGCCTTCGCTTTTGCATCTGCTTTTGCCTTGGCTTCCGCTTTTGCTTTCGCTTCGGCATCCGCCTTTGCTTTAGCCTCTGCTTTTGCCTTAGCTTCTGCATCCGCTTTTGCTTTAGCCTCAGCTTGTGCCTTAGCTTCTGCATCGGCTTTTGCTTTCGCTTCGGCATCCGCTTTTGCTTTCGCTTCGGCATCCGCCTTTGCTTTAGCTTCTTGCTTTGCTTTTTCAATAGCTGCAGCCTTTGCTTTTGCCTCTTCTTCAGCTTGTTTTGCCGCAGCAGCTAACCGTTTTGCTTCAGCATCTGCTTTTAATTTAGCTGCCTCAGCAGCTTGTTTAGCCTTAGCTTCCTCAGCTTGCTTTTGTTTTTCAAGCGCTTCCAGACGGGCTTTTTCTTCCTGCTGTTTTTTCTGCTCAGCTAATAATTTTTGTTTTTCCTGCTCTTTTTGTTGTTCCAGTGCTTTTTGTCGAGCAATTTCTTCTTGGCGTTGTTGCTCTTCTTTTAACGCCTCTTGTTGTTTTTGTTCTTGTTGTTCTTCCTGTTTTTGCGCTTGTTCTTCCTGTTTTTTATCTTCTAAAGATTGTTTTTTTTGCTTTTCGGCTTGACCTTTTTTCTGCTGTTGAATTCGACCCCATTCTTGTGCGGCAGAACCGGTATCAACCATGACTGCGCCAATCACTTCGCCATCATCACCTTCTCCGCCGCCCATAATATCAACGTTATGATAGAGCGAGCTCAAAATTAATAACACAAACAAAGCCAAGTGCATTATGATCGAAATCACAACGGCATTAACATCGCCTTTTTGTCGCTTATTCTGCACACTCGTTACCTATATTTATTAAATGGGATTTGTCATTAATCCAACTGATTTAATGCCGGCAAGGTGAAGTAAATTCAGTGCTTTAATCACCTCTTCATAAGGCACATCCTTTGCACCACCAACTAAGAACATCGTATTGTTATCTTTATCAAACTCTTGTTTTGATAATTGGGTAACCATATCTTCAGTTAAATTTTCCGTACGGTTACCACCAATTGAAATGGCGTACTGCCCCACACCCGATACCTCTAAAATAACCGGTGTTTTGTCTTCAGTAGACACATTTTGGCTTTGCACGGCATCCGGCAATTCAACTTCTACACTTTGACTAATAATAGGCGCCGTAGCCATAAAAATTAAAACCAATACTAAAAGCACATCCAAAAATGGCACAATATTGATTTCAGATTTGATATCGCGACGCTGACGACGATAAGACATATCAACCCTCTAAACTGAGAATTCTAAAAACAGCTAAAATAATGACCGCACTTTATCAAAATGCGGTGAGAACTCGTTACAATTAATTATGATGCGTTTTACCAAACACTTGACGGTGTAATATAGTTGTAAACTCATCAATAAAATTGCCGTAGTTTTGCTCTAATTTATTTACACGTAAACTTAAACGGTTATAAGCCATAACAGCCGGGATCGCTGCAAATAAACCAATTGCTGTTGCAATTAACGCTTCAGCAATTCCTGGTGCAACCATTTGCAATGTCGCTTGTTTTGCTCCGCTTAATGACATGAATGCGTGCATAATCCCCCAAACCGTACCAAAAAGACCGATATATGGACTAATAGATGCAACGGTTGCCAAGAATGGAACGCGCGTTTCAATATCTTCAATTTCGCGATTCATAGATAAATTCATTGCACGGGTACTTCCTTTAATGATAGCTTCCGGTGCATCTGGGTTTGCTTGTTTTAAACGCGTAAACTCTTTAAAACCAACATAAAAAATCTGTTCGCTACCGGTTAATCCATCACGACGATTAGACAACCCTTCATATAATTTATTTAAATCCTCGCCCGACCAAAAGCGTTCTTCAAATACCATGGATTCTCTTAAGGCTTTTGTTAACACACGGCTACGCTGAATAATAATTGCCCAAGAGGTGATTGAGAAAGCGATAAGAATCAGAATCACTAACTGAACAACGATACTCGCTTTTAGAAACAAATCTAAAAAGTTTAACTCTGCGGTCATTATATGCTCCGAAAATAATTTATTTATATTTGATGAGTTAGCATTGTCTTGATTACCTGTGGGATCGCAACAGGTTTCATTTTTCCAAGATCAACATAGGCTACCTTTACAGTAGCCTGACACAACGTTAATTCATCTCGTTTAATTGCTTGAGAGAAAATGAGAGAAGCCCCTTTTATTTCCGTAATACTGGTTTCAATATGTAATAAATCATCCAATTTTGCCGGAATTCGGTAATCCACATTCATGGATTTAACGACAAAGGCACTTTTATTTTCCGCTAACAATGCTTGTTGAGAAAAATTAAATGTTCTTAAATATTCTGTTCTAGCACGCTCTAAAAAATGCAAATAACGAGCATGATAAACGACTCCACCTGCATCCGTATCTTCATAATAAACACGAGCAGAATAATGAAAAACACTTTGTTCCAATTTTTCTTATCCCTAACCAAACTTCAAAAGGCAAGAAGTTGGCTATTTTAAAATGCTACAAAATGATTAGCAAGTAGCACTCATAAAAATATGCGTTGGATTATCTCTAAGTGAGTAGATTGTTAAACAGTGCGATAATTGCTGCAACATAGCCGAACCATGGCATAAAAATTGCGCGCCAAAACGCAGCTCGAATATCAAAACCGATACCATGAATCCATAAAATGACAACACCCCAAATCACTGCCAAAACATAATAAAATTCAACCGCTCTTAGCTGTGTTGAGAATTGATTGACATTTAAAAAGAAAAAAATCGTCAGTGCCAGTGCCAAAACAAATGAAAGGGTTCGTAACGAACCCTTATTTGCTAATTGATACAATGCGTTAATCATGCATTACTCGTCGAATTGACCTGAACGCTCTTTGTTCATTGTAATTTTTGCACTTACGCCTATCGCGAATAAAACACCGATGACCCAAATTGCATATAACATATTATTCTCCTTAGTATAAGGTGTTTTTATTGTCTTCAACAAAGCTTTCATCTAAACGACCAAACATTTTGTAGTATGACCAAATAGTGTAAAGCAATGAGATACTCACGAAGACTAATGCGAGATAGAACATTAACGTTAAGGTTAGTTCACTTGATGTTGCATCCCACATTAATAAGCTTTGTGCCGGGTGAGTACTTGAAGGCATCACAAATGGGAACATGGATACTGCTGCCGTAATAATCACGCCTGCCATGGTTAATACAGAGAAGAAGAACGCAAAACCACAACGATTTGCTTTAGAGGCAACCACATTTAATAAGGCACCAATAACAACCAATGCTGGGAAGATCCACAAAGCCGGAGTCTCGTTGAAGTTCTTGAACCATGCACCAACTTCAACCGCCACTTCTTTGCCGGAGGCTGGAGAAGATGGGGCAAAGTGATCCAATACGCTGGTTACAACATAACCTTCTTTAAAGGAAAGCCATACGCCCGCAAGAACAAAGGTAATTAATGTCACTAATGCGCCAATTTGGGTAATGGCTCTTGCACGATTGCGCAACTCTGCCGTTGTTTTCATTTGTAACCAGTTTGCGCCGTGTGTCACTAACATGGCAAGACTTAGCACGCCGCAAAGTAGTGCAAATGGGTTTAATAATGCAAAGAACGAACCTGTATAGGTCACTTGTGAAAGCTCATTTAATTCAAATGGCACACCTTGCAATAAATTACCAAATGCTACACCGAAAACTAATGCTGGTACAAAACCGCCGGCAAACAAGCCCCAATCCCATACTGCACGCCATGTTGGGTTATCAATTTTTGCACGATATTCAAAGCCAATTGGACGGAAAAATAATGCCGCCAACACTAAGAATAAGGCAATATAGAAACCGGAGAAGGCTACGGAATACACAATCGGCCATGCCGCAAAGATTGCACCACCGGCAGTTAATAACCAGACTTGGTTACCATCCCAGTGAGGAGCAATGGAGTTGATCATAATACGCTTTTCAACTTCTTTTTTACCGGCAACCGGTAAAAGTGCGGTCACGCCCATATCAAAACCATCGGTAACAGAAAAACCGATGAGTAATACAATGACTAGCACCCACCAAATAATACGTAGAAATTCATAATCAATCATAATTCGTCTCCTGCTTATTTAGATGATTGCTCAAAGTAGTATTTACCGGTTTTTAATGCGCTCGGACCTAAACGGGCGTATTTAAACATTAAGTACATTTCAACAATAATAAAGAAGAAATAAAGCACACAAATTAACCCGATAGAGAACCAGAGATCACTCACACTTAAATTGGATGCCGACACACCAACAGGCAATACTTCATAAATCGCCCAAGGTTGACGACCATACTCAGCTAGGAACCAACCAAATTCAATGGCTAAGAATGGCAATGGTAATCCCCATAACAATGCTTTAAGGAGTAATGGTGATGCAGTGACTCGACTACGTAAATTTTGCACAAATGCACCAAACGTTAATAAGATAATTAAACCACCGGCAGCTAACATTCCACGGAACGCCCAGAAGTTCGGACCGACATTAGGAATGGTATCACGTGCTGCTTGTTTAATTTGATCTTCCGTTGCATCCACAACTTTATCGGTATAACGTTTTAACAACAATCCAAAACCAAGATCGCCTTTCACTTCATTAAATTGCGCTTTAGTTTCTGGGTTAACCTGACCTGTTGCTTTTTTCTGTGCTTTTAACTGAGTAAACAAATCATAGGCCATAATACCATTGCGAACGCGCGTTTCATTTTTTGCTTGAAGCTCTTTTAGACCGGTAATTTCTTTATCTAAAGAACGTGTAGCAATTAAGCCACCAAGGTATGGAATTTCAATCGCAAAATCATTACGCATTTCTGCGGTATTCGGAAGAGCAACAGGATGGAATGGCGCTGGCGCAGCATGCGTTTCAAATTCAGCTTCCATCGCCGCTAATTTTACAGGTTGCGCCTTACCAATATCGTAACCGGATTCATCGCCCATCACTAACACAGCAATTGAGGCAATAAATCCCCAGGTAGCAGCAATAGAGAAAGAACGCTTAGCAAAGCCAAGATCACGACCTTTCAACAAATAGTAAGAACTGATTGCCAACACAAAGAACGCACCGGCAACATAACCGCCAGATAAGGTATGCAAGAATTTACTTTGTGCAACCGGATTCAACCATAAATCTAAGAAGCTGGTCATTTCCATACGAACGGTTTCAAAATTAAATTCTGAACCTGTCGGTGATTGCATCCAACCATTTGCCACCAAAATCCACATCGCAGAAAGGTTTGAACCGAAAGCGACACAATAAGTTGCCAATAGGTGTTTCCCTTTTGTTAGGCGATCCCAACCAAAGAAAAATAAACCCACAAATGTTGATTCTAAGAAGAATGCAAGCAATGCTTCGATCGCCAACGGCGCACCAAAAATATCACCTACATAGTGAGAATAGTAAGACCAGTTCGTACCAAATTGGAATTCCATAATGATACCGGTCGTTACCCCTAGGGCAAAGTTAATCCCAAATAACTTACCCCAAAATTTTGTCATATCTTTATACACTTCTTTACCTGTTACGACATAGGTCGTTTCCATGATGACAAGCACGAAAGACAATCCTAGTGTCAGCGGTACAAAAATGAAGTGATACAGCGCCGTTAAAGCAAACTGTAATCTTGAGAGTTCAACAACGTCTAACATCTCGACTCCTTGTAAAAGCTACAAGTCCTTAAATTCATGATTACTAAGTAATCACCCCATAAACATCAAAAATGTTTTGAATTTGCATAAGAAAATTATCTTTATAATGACTGCGGCTTAATTTGGATAAACATCAGTGATTACATAGACAACCCAAATGATTGGCACATTCTACTACTAAATATAGGGATAAAGAATAGAGAAATATGTCGCAAAGATCACATTTTTGAAATTAAATCAAAAACAACTCAAAATAAGTAATTTAGGCTAAATTGATCAGGATCAAATTATATATTCTATTAACATAATTTCAACATCTATTCACTTTAACTGCATAAAAATGAGGGTGATTCGAAAAAAGAGACTAGACATCACAAAGGGATTCTGATAACTTCATGCAAGATTTACACTTTGAAGATAACTTGAACAACAAAAAGGCTTCAATATGACACAAAAAATAACGCACATTTTTACCGCACTTTTCACGACAATGATGGTTGCAAGTGTTTCAAATGTAGCCAATGCCGCAGACGTGGATAAAGACAAAAACGCAAAATCCATTGCTAACGTTCCACAACAGTGCAAGGATTTATTCAGTGAAACCGAAAATTTGATTGCAGAAGCGGAGAAACAACCGGGTACACACCCTCAAGTCAATAAAATCCGTAGCAAGCTCAATCAAAGTAAAAAACAAATTCTTGAAATGGAGTTAGCTACGCAAATTAAAAGTTGCGATGTTGCCATGGCGAAACTCAACAGCATGAAACAACAGCAACAAACACAGTAATTTCTCACGAAACAAAAGGCTTATTAGATTGAATAAGCCTTTTGTTTTTTAGTCTTCACATGATATTTTTTCAATACCAAAATGACGATAAGTTGTTGAGGTTGCCATTCTTCCGCGAGGTGTTCGTTGTAAGAATCCCTGCTGAATTAAATAAGGTTCCAACACATCTTCAATGGTATCCCGCTCTTCCCCAATCGCCGCAGCTAAATTGTCTAACCCCACAGGCCCACCATCAAAACGCTCTAAAACTGCCGTCAGTAACTTCCTGTCCAAATAATCAAACCCGGCATCGTCAATATCCAACATAGACAACGCTGCTTTCGCAATGGCTTCGGTAATCACACCGTTATTACGCACATCGGCATAATCTCGCACTCGACGTAATAAGCGATTCGCAATCCGCGGTGTACCACGAGAACGGCGGGCAATTTCATAGGCGGCCGAATCATCAATTTTAAGCTGCAAACAGACCGCACTTCTTGACACAATAGACGTTAAATCCGGCACGGAATAAAATTCCAAGCGTTGCACAATCCCAAAACGATCGCGCAATGGCGAAGTTAAAGAACCGGCTCGGGTAGTCGCACCAATGAGCGTAAAGGGCGGTAAATCCAATTTAATAGAGCGGGCGGCCGGGCCTTCACCAATCATGATGTCCAACTGATAATCTTCCATTGCCGGGTACAATACTTCTTCAATGGCAGGGGAAAGGCGATGAATTTCATCAATAAATAACACATCATGAGGCTCAAGATTTGTCAGCATCGCCGCTAAATCACCCGCCTTTTCTAAAACCGGACCGGATGTGGTACGGATATTCACGCCCATCTCGTTAGCAACAATGTTCGCTAAAGTCGTTTTTCCCAATCCCGGTGGACCAAAAATCAACAAATGATCCAAGGCATCCTGACGTAATTGTGCCGCTTTAATGAAAATTTCCATTTGCTCACAAACTTGTGGTTGTCCCACATAATCCGCCAACAATTTTGGACGAATGGCACGATCAATGACATCTTCGTCTAATTTTGCCGTAGCACTGATAATTCTGTCTGCTTCAATCATCTTGTCTATCTCAAATTACAACGCGGCTTTTAAAGCTTCACGAATTAACTGTTCACTGGAAAGTTCCGGTTTAGAAACTTTTTTCACCATTTTCTCCGCATCAACCGGCTTATAGCCCAAGGCGATCAATGCTGCTACAGCCTCATTAGAAGGTTCAGTGGTTGCAACGGCTTCCATGCTAAAGCTTGGCAAATGATCCGCTTGCATAAAGAAATCGTTATTTTTCACGCCGTTAAACTTGCCTTTGAGTTCAACCAAAAGTCTTTCTGCGGTTTTCTTGCCGACACCGGGAATCTTCACTAATTTTGACAATTCTTCGCGTTCAATGGCATACGCAAACTCATCTACCGACATGGCAGATAAAATTGCCAACGCCAATTTAGGGCCTACACCATTGGTTTTGATCAATTCACGAAATAAAGTGCGGTCTGTTTTTTGTGCAAATCCAAAGAGCAAATGAGCATCTTCACGCACGACCAAATGGGTAAATAAGCTGGTTTGTTTGCCCACTTCGGGAAGATGATAAAAACTTGTCATCGGCAACAACAATTCATAGCCGACACCCTGCACATCCAACAAAATTTCCGGTGGCTGTTTTTCCATTAAAATGCCGGTGAGATGACCAATCATAGCAATCCTAATTATCAGTAAAAAAATCGCAGGTAGGATAAAATAAAACTGGATAAATATCCAGTTAAATTTTTAAACGGAAACGGCCTCGACTATATCGCGTGCGTAAAAGTGCGGTCATTTTTTCTTGTGTTTTATGCTGACCAGCTGCATCAGCGACATGGAAAGAGTGCTGTATGGAATGGGCATGCGTAATGGCGATCGCTAAAGCATCCGCTGCATCGGCTTGTGGCTTATCGGAAAGTTTAAGAATTCGCGTGACCATCTCTTGCACCTGAACCTTATCCGCCGAGCCAATCCCCACCACCGTTTGTTTGACTAAACGGGCGGCATATTCAAACACCGGCAAATCATGATTCACTGCCGCAACAATCGCCGTGCCACGTGCCTGCCCGAGTTTCAGGGCCGAATCCGCATTTTTTGCCATAAACACTTGTTCAATCGCAAACATATCCGGTTGAAATTGCGTGATGATTTCCGTCACGCCGGCATAAATACGTTTTAAACGAGTCGGTAAATCATCTACTTGAGTACGAATGGCACCACTACCAAGGTATTCCAACTGCCGCCCGGTTTGTCGGATAACGCCATAACCGGTCACGCGCGAACCGGGGTCAATGCCTAAAATAATTGTCATAATCGGGTATAAAACAAACGGCTAGAAGACCTAGCCGTTTTTATTTGACGTGAAAGTTTATTGATTTGCTTTTGCGGTCGCTTTCGCGTTCACATCACAGTTTTTCACGATGATTTTGTCGGATTTTTTGCCTTTTTGTAAAAGATTTACCGGCACGACAGAATCAAATTTATCCAAGGTTAAACCGCTGTCCACATTCCACACATAGTTGCCGGAAGTAAATGCGGTAAAATCTTTTTGAGATGCATCGCGAGCAAAATCTTTTGCAATCACTTTATTGCCTACCATCACCATTGCCCCTGTCGGTTCTTGACCTTCGAATTGATACACGGCAGTCACGGTTTTCTTGTTGCAAGAATACACGACGGTTTTATCCGTAATCGTTGGCATAGCGCCGGCAGCTTTGGGCTCTACATTGGCTGTTGCATTAGAACACGCCGCCAAAATGGCAACTGTAGCCATTGCAGAGAATACTTTAACAAATTTCATAAATGCTCCTTATAGCATTGCAGCGACTTCATCGCTAATTTCACCGTTGTGATAAACGTTTTGTACGTCATCACAGTCTTCCAACATATCAATTAAACGCAATAGTTTCGGTGCGGTTTCCGCATCCAAATCTACTGTCGTTGATGGAATCATTGTTACTTCCGCTTCTTGCACTTTAAAGCCTGCCGCTTCAATGCCATCGCGTACGGAACCTAATTCTTCCCATGCGGTATAAATTTCAAAAGAGCCGTCATCTTGCGGTTGAACATCATCGGCACCGGCCTCAATCGCCGCTTCCATTAATGCATCTTCATCCGCTTGATTAACAATAATCAAGCCCTTTTTACTAAATAAATAACCCACAGAACCTTCTGTACCTAAGTTACCGCCACATTTGGTAAAACTTGGGCGAACTTGGGAAATAGTGCGGTTAGCATTATCGCTCAAACATTCCACCATGACGGCCGTGCCACCCGGGCCGTAACCTTCATAGATTTTGGTTTCCATATTGGTGTCATCGCCACCACCAACACCACGCTCAATAGCACGGTTAATGGTATCACGGGTCATGTTGTTGCTGAGCGCTTTATCCACTGCCGCACGTAAACGTGGGTTCGATCCCACATCGCCGCCACCGATTTTTGCAGCGGTTACCAATTCACGAATTAATTTCGTAAAGATTTTGCCACGTTGCGCATCTTGCGCTGCTTTACGGTGTTTAATATTTGCCCACTTACTATGGCCTGCCATGTTGTTTTCCTTCTATTTTGTCAAATCAAATAAATATTTTCTTATCGCTTCTGCATTATTAGGCGATTTCGTCATCTGCACCGCCTGTGCCGGCGAAACCCATTGAAAAGCGAGATGTTCGGTTAATTCAGGGGTAAATTCCTGATCCACTGCCAACAAAAACCAGTGCTCTCGGCAGTGGGTAACATTCGGTGCGTATTTATAGCGGAAATGCGGAAAAATTTCAAACGTTACGCTTTCATGGCAATCACAAAGTGCGGTGCTTTTTGACGGCGTTTTTAACCGCACTTCTTCCCAAACTTCACGCACTGCCGCGTCATGCGGCATTTCATGTTCTTCCAAAGAACCGGTGACCGATTGCCAGAAAGCCGGATCATCTCGACGCTGTAGCATAAGCACTCTGCCACTCTCTTTGGCATAAATGACAACAAGGACAGATTGGTTGTTTTTATATTTCAATTGGATATCCACGCAAATAAAAAGTTCGCCATGTATTTTCACTTAAAACAACGTAAAAAAGAACCGCACTTTAAAGAAGTCCTTAAAGTGCGGTCGTTTTTAAAAAAAATTTTTAGCCTAACCAGCCGGCTTGCTGTGCAATAAAGAGTGCAGCAAACGCAGTTAAGTAGAATAAGCCGATGAAGGACAACCACAATAATCCACCTTTCACGCTGTGTTTCGCTTTCATGGTTAAGGATAAGTTCAACCATGCAAACACCGGCGCAGAAACAAAGGATGCAATCATTGCGAATTTCAACATCGGACCAACGGCGTTATTAAAATAGAAAATAATGGCTAAACCGGAGGCCGCGGCAAGCACCATGGCAATGTTTAAGGTTTTTACGGTGCTTTCGTGTTTACCAAGTAATAAACGCAAGGATTCAACGTTGCTACGGGAATAGCCGTCGATAACGGTAATGGTTGTTCCAAACATACACATGAAGGCAATCACGGCAATCAATAAACGCGCCCATTCACCGATGGTGCTGGCATACATATTGATTAATTGCGCGATATATTTACCGCCCACCATTTCCACGGTTTCAGGTGAACCGAATTGTACTAACGCACCAAGTGCCAAGAACACAACGGCTAAAATCGCTGTGCCGATGTAACCCACGTTAAAGTCAAACAAACCGTCTTGATAAGACACTTTGGTCAAGCGACGTTTTGCCACCACCCACATGGAGTTAATCGCAGAAATTTCAATCGGCGCCGGCATCCAGCCCATTAACGCCACCAAAAATGCCAATTTGCTTAATTCCCACGGGGAAGGCGCAACGAAATCTGCCGGTGCGACACCTTGCATACCGTTACGCATGAATGCAATCACCACGGCACTGACTGTTGTCACAGTTAAGGCGATCATGATGATTTTGGATAAGCTGTCTAATAAGCGGTATTTCCCTAACAGTAAAATGCCGGTTGTCACACCGATCACCAATAAACTGAGGACCGGCATTGGCAATGGAATAGGGATCACAAAAGTTAAAATGGCTGCGGTTAGCAAACCTACCGCGGCTGTGTTAATCACGGTGGCAAAAATATTTAATGCAAGGAATAGCCACAAATAAAATTTACCTTTTTGGCGGTAACCTTCCAACAAGGTATTGCCGGTATCTAAGGTATATTGCACGCCGAAACGGAAGAAAGGATATTTGAATAAATTCGCAAGAATTACGATGCTCACTAATTCCCAACCATAAATCGCTCCGGCTTGGGTGGAGGCGATAATGTGCGAACCGCCAACGGCAGCAGATGCCATGACGATTCCGGGACCTAAGGCAGAGAATTTACTCGCCCATGTAGATTTTTCAACTTGATTGATTGGTTCACTCATAAAATGTCTCTTTAAATGATAGAAAGGTGCGTATTTATAATAGAATTTTCATCTAGAGTAAAGTGAACCCAGCAATAAGAAAAAACAAAGAAAAAGATAAAAAACTATGTTTTTCTAAAAATCAGCATTTTATTCCAAAAAATGAGAGATTAAAAACGGATAAATCTTGCTAACTTGGCGAATGACAGTGAATAAAATTTTTAACCGAATCGTATGAAATTTATATTCACGGTACGCCTGATTGAGAGATTCAAGAGACGATGGTGCTATCCAGTATTTTTTTCGTGAAAAAATACATTTGCAGAAGGGTGAAATAGACAAATAAGATTAACAATTAACAACAAGACATGGCACATTGTGATAGGAACATTCTCAAACAACACATAAACCAGCACATCAACGGCAAGCAGCCACGCAATAAAAATATCTCTCGCCCAATGTCGGCCGCGTAAGATGTTTTTATTGAGGAAGAAAATGACGACAAAATTTAAATAAGGCATAAAAAGCAGAGCGCTGGACTGAATAAAGGAATCACCAATGGCAAGCACAATTAAGGTGAGTCCTAACACAATAAGATAATTAATAATGATATTAGTCCAACAAATAATCGGGATAGAACGCGGCTTTTTCATATTTTTTAATCTTATTCTAGTTATTTTGGCTTTTGTATTGAAACGATTTTGCAAATCGATTGTAGCAAGAAACCTAAAGCAAGTCATTTACTTAACATTTTTATTACATAAATCTTACATTGCGTAACATATCTTACATGAAAGTGTGACTTAATTCGCACAATTTTAACGAGAAATTTATTATTCCACAACCATTTTAGGCTTATTATCCATATTATTTATTATAATTCTTATTCGTAGTAGTAGTAGTAGTAGTAGTAGTAGTAGTAGTAGTAGTATCTATGCTATTGAAAAATAACGATATTTCAAGTGATAAAAAAGCTATATTTCAGTCATGAATAACATCACTAAAATATAGCTCATTGGTCTTCTTTGTTTCATAATTCAATCAAAATGATCTGACCCCCAAAAATCTAGACGATTAATTCAAGGACTGACAACGATATTGTATCGGACTCACTCCTTTTAATTTCAGTTGGATTCGACGGTGGTTATAATAGTCCCTTACTGCTTCAATTATCTCTTCTTTTGTTTTAAATTCCTTGCCATAAAAGCATTCCGTTTTTAATCGCCCAAAGAAACTTTCCATTGCTGCGTTATCTAAGCAATTCCCTTTTCTTGACATACTTTGAATGATACCCTGCTCGGCAAGTAGGCGACGACAAGCTACCGTCTGATACTGCCAGCCTTGGTCTGAATATAAAATCAAGCCCTCAACCTTATTCAGGCGTTTGCCCACCATGTTTAACATTGACTCAACTTGTACCCAATTCGGTGAGTAGCTGAGATTAAAGGCAACTATCTCATTGTTAAATAAGTCTAAAATCGGGGATAAATAGACTTTTCCCCCATCTTTCGCTTTAAACTCCGTGATATCCGTCACCCACTTTTGATTCGGGGCAGTTGCCGTAAAATCTCGCTCAAGACGATTCGGGGCAATATGGCCTATTGTGCCTCGATAAGTCGTGAATTTCTTGCCTTTTCTTGACCGCACTTGAAGTCCAAGTTCCCGCATTAAACGTTGGATTTTCTTGTGATTTACATCCGGCAAACAGGCATGAACACGTCGGTGGCCGTAATCAGGATGCCGGGATTTGATGTGTTTAATCGCCGCTTTAAGCCTCTTATCCTTATCCGGTTTAATCTGAAGTTTAGCAAAAAACGTACTACGCGCTAACTGTGCAAAGCCTAAAAGCCATTTTAACGGATAGCATGTTCTTAACCTTTGGATAATTTCCGTTGCTCGGCTTCGTCCTGAAGTCTGAGCCTTCTCAACTCCTTTAGGTAGGCTACCTCCGCTTCAATCTGTAAAATTCTCAGGCGCAAACGGTCTTCTTCTGTTTTGGGTGGCGGTGGCATTTTTGCATATTTAGGTTTCATCGGCGGTCGCCCTGATGGTTTGCGAGGAATAAGTCCTTTTATGCCACTTTTTTCAAACCGTTTCAACAACGTCCTGACTAAGGCGTTGGAAGGAATATTGTAAAAACGCGCGGCTTCTCTGATACTCATTTCTCTATTCAAGATAGGTCGGAAAATTTGTAATTTAAATTCTGTTGTGTAGTGTTTACCCATAAAAAATCTGCACCTCAATTGTTGGTTGGTGAGTCCAACTTTTTAGGGCGGATCATTTTGACCGCACTTTACATTTAAATCACATAATTTCTGTTTTTTGCCAGTACATAATCTTAAACAGGTTCAATAATGGCTCACCAAAACCAGCACATCATTAATCTCTCTTTATGCGAGGATTTTTTACGTTTAAAATACCATTCTGACAAATTAAATTAAAACACTCTTCTTGAGTCATTTCTCTCCGAGTAAATTTGTCATACATTTCTAGTAATTCTACTGTTTCAATGATTAATAAATAATATTTATTTTTTGCCATATCAATTTGTTGCTGATCTACAGGAATGCGAGATTTTAAGTCTTTATCCTTTTGATGATTCATCACAAGTAACTTGTGAATATTATTCTTATCTAAATCATCACCCCTCTCTTCTTTAAAGTACTCAAAATGTAGATCTAATTGAGCAAGATTAGTTGTTTTAATATTCTGATTAACGCCTTTTATTTCCCCTATAAAAATCTTATTTTTAAATGTAAAGGTAAAGTCTTCTTTCTTCTTATCTTTAAATCCTGAAAAATCCACATCAAATATCTTACTAAAAATATCCTTGACGACATCAACCAACTCATCACCTGAAGTATAAAGAATGGATTTAAACCGAGAATTCTCACTTAATTTACCTTTTGATACTGCAATAGAATCCTTACAACTTTTTATCTGAGCTTCATTCTGTTCTATCTTTTTTAATTGCTCCGCATCATCAAAAAGCATTACTTTATTCATCCAATCAGGAGCCACTGCATTAGGGCTAGCTTTTAATCCAACCTTTTCAAGAAAAAGTTGTAATTCTTCATCAGTAAGAATATCTAATGTTGTTAAAAATAAATTATCCTTCTTACAACAAGTCACTTTATCACTATCTATGGAGCGGAGTAAAATCTCAAAATCATCTCGTTCAGGAAAATAAAAATCAGCTGGAATATTTACGTCATCAGACAATTTTGTATCTGTTCTCTCAAAAGAGAAATTATATTCTAGCTCTTTATTTAATATACTAAATATATCAGATATATGAAAGATAATATCTTTAATAGGCGTTTTATAGACAAAACTTTCACGTCTAAAATTACAATAAAAATTAACATTCATAGGATAAAGAAATAAAAACTTTGTTTTCCTACTATTAAAAATCATTTTATTTATACTTAAAAAATCATTATTATAAATAATTCTATAATCGTTAGATTCTTTATTTTGATATATATACGGTGAACGTAAATCAATTATATTTACATCAAACATATCAAATGATTTAGGCGAAGAAAATTTATTTACCGCTTCTACAACAAAATTACTGTCATTTTTTCCATTTAGGTTTACTAATTGAACTTTCATGCTATCTCTCTTAAAAAAAAGAAGGCGATTATATAATCGCCTTATATTGAGTATTAAGTATTATTTTTTATAACCTGAATGCTCAACTCACCCAATGCCTGTGGATTCGCAAAACTTGGCGCTTCGGTCATTAAGCACGCTGCTGCCGTCGTTTTCGGGAACGCGATGACATCACGAATATTTTCAGTGCCGGTTAAAAGCATGGTTAAACGGTCTAAACCGAACGCCAAACCTGCGTGTGGCGGTGTACCGAATTTCAATGCATCCAACAAGAAACCAAATTTCTCGCGTTGTTCTTGTTCGTTGATGCCAAGAATGCGGAATACAGTTTGTTGCATTTTCGGATCGAAAATACGTACAGAACCGCCCCCCACTTCGTAGCCGTTGATGACCATATCGTAAGCATTCGCCACCGCAGTTGTTGGATCCGCTTCCAATTGTTCCGGTGTGAAATCACGTGGCGATGTGAATGGGTGGTGCATTGCCGCCAAATTGCCTTCATCATCACGCTCAAACATAGGGAAATCAATCACCCAAAGCGGTTGCCATTCGTCTAAACGGGTTAAGCCGAGATCGCGACCCAGTTTCAAACGCAATGCGCCCATGGCATCGGTGGTGATTTGCCATTTGTCTGCGCCGAAGAATAAGATATCGCCGTTTTGTGCTTTCACACGTTCTGCTAACGCTTTCCATACGTCTTCATTTAAGAATTTCGCAATCGGGCTTTGAACACCTTCAAGGCCGGCATTGATATCATTCACTTTCGCCCAAGCCAAACCTTTCGCACCGTAGATCCCAACAAATTGGGTGTATTCATCAATTTGTTTACGTGTAATTTCGCTGCCATTTGGTACGCGAATGACCGCCACACGACCATTTACATCATTGGCTGGGCCTTGGAACACTTTGAAATCTACCTCTTTAACGAGGTCTGCAACATCCACTAATTCCAGTGGGTTACGCAAATCGGGTTTGTCGGAACCAAAACGATTCATCGCTTCATGCCAAGTCATCACAGGGAATTTGCCTAAATCCACACCAATGATGTTTTGCCATAAACCGTGCACCATGCGTTCCATAATCTCACGCACTTCAGGCGCTGTCAGGAAAGAGGTTTCCACATCGATTTGGGTAAATTCCGGCTGACGATCTGCACGCAAATCTTCATCACGGAAACATTTCACGATTTGATAATAACGATCAAAACCGGACATCATGAGCAACTGTTTGAAAAGCTGTGGTGATTGTGGCAATGCATAGAATTTGCCTTTATGCACACGGCTTGGCACTAAATAGTCGCGCGCACCTTCCGGTGTGGCTTTGGTTAGCATTGGGGTTTCAATATCTAAGAAACCGTTGTCATCCATAAAACGACGTACAAAGCTGGTGATTTTTGCACGGGTTTTTAAACGTTGCGCCATCTCAGGGCGACGTAAATCCAAATAACGGTATTTTAAACGTTGTTCTTCCGTGTTGTTTTGGTTGAAGTCTAACGGCAACACATCGGAAGCGTTGTAAATTTTCAATGCTTTCGCCAAGACTTCCACTTCACCGGTCGCCATGTTTTTATTGATTTGGTTGTCCGGGCGAGCAATCACTTCACCTTTGATTTGAATACAAAATTCGTTACGCAAACCGGCAGCCGCGGTCAAGGCGTCTTGATATTTCGGGTCGAAACACACTTGCACGATACCATCACGATCGCGCATATCAATAAAGATCAACCCCCCTAAATCGCGGCGACGATGAACCCAACCGCTTAATGTCACTTCCTGACCTATATTTGCGCGGTTTAACGCACCGCAATAATGTGAACGCATCATTTTTTATTCCTTATTATATTCTGAATCATTAAAGAGAAATTAACCGTGCGATTATACGGAAATTGCCTGGGCTTTTGAATTGGAAAGCGAAATTTATTTGCTCCGTTAAAAACTTTCTCTAAAATAACCGCACTTTTTATTTCAAATCATTGCATCGCAAAAACATGAAAGACACCCTATTCTCTGCGCCTATTGAAAAATTGGGCGATTTTACCTTTGACGAAAGCGTCGCGGAAGTATTTCCCGACATGATCCAACGCTCTGTGCCGGGCTATTCCAATATCATCACAGCTATCGGTATGCTTGCCGAACGTTTTGTGACGGCAAACAGCCATGTCTATGATTTAGGCTGTTCTCGTGGCGCGGCAACCCTTTCCGCTCGTCGTCATATCAACCAACCCAATGTAAAAATTATCGGGGTGGACAATTCCCAACCGATGGTAGAACGTTGTCGTCAACACATCGCTGCCTACCATAGTGACATTCCGGTCGAGATTCTCTGTGACGACATTCGCTACATTGAGATCAAAAACGCATCCATGGTGATTTTGAATTTCACCCTGCAATTTCTACCGCCACAAGATCGCGTGGCGTTGTTAGAAAAAATTCATCAAGGATTAAATCCAAACGGCGTATTGGTGCTGTCAGAAAAATTTCGCTTTGAAGATGAGCAAACCAACGACTTACTGATTGATCTCCACCATCAATTTAAACGCGCCAACGGTTACAGCGAATTA
The DNA here is from genome assembly GCF_980468985.1 of Aggregatibacter valvarum. Lineage (NCBI taxonomy): Bacteria > Pseudomonadati > Pseudomonadota > Gammaproteobacteria > Pasteurellales > Pasteurellaceae > Aggregatibacter > Aggregatibacter valvarum. Next base: position 1,561,099 of record NZ_OZ413141.1, read on the forward strand.
GAAGTGAGCCAAAAACGTACCGCACTTGAAAATGTGATGCGCACAGACAGCATTGAAACCCACAAAGCGCGATTAAAAAATGTCGGCTTTTCTCATGTGGAGCTTTGGTTCCAATGCTTTAACTTCGGTTCCATGATTGCGATGAAATAAGCGCAAGCTCAAAATAAAGAAGTGCGGTGGATTTTTAACGTGTTTTAAAATCCACCGCACTTTTCTTTATCCTCGCAAGCGAAATATCGAAAAATTAATACACGCCTTGTGCCAACATGGCATCAGCCACTTTAACGAAACCGGCGACGTTCGCACCCACCACATAGTTGATGTTACCTTGCGCATCACTGCCGTATTTTTTACAGTTCGCATGAATGTCTAACATAATGCGGTGCAATTTGGCATCGACTTCTTCTCTTGTCCAACTTAAGCGTTGTGCGTTTTGCGACATTTCTAAACCGGAAGTGGCGACGCCGCCTGCATTTGCTGCTTTGCCTGGTCCGAAGAGTACGCCCGCGTCAATAAAGGCATTGGTGGCGTCAATGGTCGTTGGCATATTGGCACCTTCCGCTACCACTTGCACGCCATTGGCAATCAAGGCTTGTGCATCGCTTAATACTAATTCGTTTTGGGTGGCACATGGGAGTGCAATATCGACTTTTAAATGCCATGGTCGAGCACCGGCGACATATTTCAAGCCAAAGAGATCGGCATAATCTTTTACACGACCCCGTTTTACGTTTTTGATATCCATTAATGCAGCTAATTTTTCCGGAGTGAAACCTTCTTCATCCACAACGGTGCCGGATGAGTCGGAACAGCTAATGACTTTTGCGCCTAGTTGCAGGGCTTTTTCAATGGCATATTGTGCCACGTTGCCGGAGCCGGAAACCGCGATGGTTTTGCCTTTCAAATCTTGGCCTTTTTCTGCCAGCATCGCTTGGACGAAATAGACCAAACCATAACCGGTAGCTTCCGGACGAATTAAGCTACCGCCAAAGCTCAAGCCTTTGCCGGTAAAGACACAGCTGGTTTGATTGGAGAGTTTTTTCATCATGCCGGTTAAATAACCTACTTCACGTGCGCCGACACCAATATCCCCCGCCGGCACATCTGTATCCGGGCCGATGTGGCGATAAAGTTCGGTCATTAAGGCTTGGCAGAAGCGCATGACTTCCGCATCGCTTTTACCTTTCGGATCAAAGTCTGAACCGCCTTTGGCACCGCCCATTGGCAGCGTGGTTAAGGCATTTTTGAAGATTTGTTCAAAACCTAAGAATTTTAAAATGGACTGGTTGACGGACGGGTGGAAACGCATACCGCCTTTGAAAGGGCCGATAGCGCTGTTAAATTGAATGCGGAAGGCGCGGTTGACTTGCACTTGGCCTTTGTCATCGGTCCATGCTACACGGAATTGAATGATGCGTTCCGGTTCAACTAAACGTTCTAATAAGGCTTCAGAGCGGTATTTCGGGTTTTTCTCAAGGAATGACCAAATAGACGTGAATACTTCGCGTATCGCTTGTAAAAATTCCGGTTGGTTTCCGTCACGTTGTTCGACTTTGGCTAAGAAGGCTTCTAAGGAAGCGACTGCGTTAGACATAAAAAATCTCCTGTTGATGATGTTTGCATATATTGTTTTTATTAATCGGAATCACTATGCAACAACTCTTCTTATTTTTCCAAAACAACCATCAAAAATAGGAAAAATTTAAAATAAAAGATGAAATAATATAGATAATATCTAATTATTTAATAATTTTATTGAGATTCATCTAAATAACAACCCACACATAAAACGTGCGGTTTTTAAGCTCCCCTATAAGGGGCTATACTTCATAAGCTCCTCAAGGGGCTAGTGAAAACTGACAGGCGTGTCTAATGACTTCCTTGCATACCCCTTAAAAGGGTTAATATGCTCTTTCGTTGATAAATTATCTTGAACCATGTCTTCTTTTTCTTGATTCCTTATATCGTCCTCCACAACTTTTGTATTTAAGCCCACGATGCTGACAAAAAATCCTTTCACTCGGAAATGTCTATTTTCATATCCCTATTTTAGTGAATTGTGGCGTGCAACTTGTTGCACGAAATCGTGAATGCCAGAAAGCGTTAAATAACGTTCCCTGTGTAATTTGGTCGTGCATCAAGATGCACGCTACGCACAAAATCGTGAATTGTGCATCAAAGTTAATGTTTTAATCATTCGTGCAACAAGTTGCACGATACGAGGGGTAAGGGGTAAATTTAGCTCCATACGCATAGCGTATGGTTTTTATCACCAGACTTTGGCTGGCTATAATAAAAATCAAATAAAGCATTCGTTTAGACAAAAAATAAGCCCTGCAAAATACAGGGCTTATTGTGTTTAAACTGATCATAGAAAGCATGATGCTCAAGTGCGGTCAGTTTTGAGATAGTTTTCTCTCTATTATAGATTAACCACCGAAGTCATCTAATAAGATGTTTTCATCTTCAACACCGAGGTCTTTCAACATTTTAATTACCGCCGCATTCATCACCGGAGGTCCACACATGTAGTATTCACAATCTTCAGGTGCCTCATGATTTTTCAAATAATTTTCATAAAGCACATTATGAATAAAGCCGGTGTAACCTGTCCAGTTATCTTCCGGTAACGGATCTGATAATGCTACGTGCCATGTAAAGTTCGGGTTTTCTGCTTGAAGCTGATCAAAATCTTCTACATAGAACATTTCACGTTTAGAACGCGCACCATACCAGAAAGACATTTTACGTTTAGAGTGCAAACGTTTTAATTGGTCAAAGATATGGGAACGCATTGGCGCCATACCTGCACCACCACCAATAAAGACCATTTCGTTATCGGTTTCTTTCGCGAAGAATTCACCAAACGGACCAGAAATCGTCACTTTATCACCCGGTTTTAATGACCAAATGTAAGAAGACATTTGTCCCGGAGGTGCATCCGGTTGACGTGGCGGAGGCGTCGCAATACGCACGTTCAACATAATAATGCCTTTTTCTTCCGGATAAGATGCCATAGAGTAAGCACGGATAATATGCTCATCGACCTTGGACACATAACGCCACAAGTCATATTTATCCCAGTCTTCATGGTATTCTTTCGGAATATCGAAATCTTTATAGTAAACTGTATGTGGATCAGCTTCGATTTGGATATAACCACCGGCACGGAATGGTACTTCTTCACCCTCAGGAATCGCTAATTTCAGCTCTTTGATAAAGGTGGCTTTGTTATCGTTAGAGATAACGGTACATTCCCATTTTTTCACACCAAAGATTTCTTCCGGCAATTCAATGTCCATATTGCCTTTCACGTTCACCTGGCAAGAAAGACGATAGCCTTCTTTAGCCTCACGTTTGGTGATGTGAGATAACTCTGTCGGTAAAATTTCACCGCCACCGCTTTTCACTTTTACCACACATTGACCACAGGAACCGCCACCGCCACAAGCTGATGACACAAAGATCCCTTTGCTGGCAAGCGCGCCAAGCAATTTGCCACCGGCCGGTAACGTAATGGCTTTATTGGGATCATTATTAATTTGAATGGTAATGTCGCCGGAATCGACCAATTTAGATTTGGCAAATAGAATAATGGCGACAAGCACTAAAACGATAGCGGTAAAGGCTGCAACACCGAGTACAAGAATTGTTGTTTCGCTCATTTACGCCCTCCTTATAACTGAATACCGGAAAATGACATAAAGCCAAGCGCCATTAAGCCTGCAGAGATAAAGGTGATCCCTAAACCTTTCAAACCCGCCGGCACATCCGCATATTTCATTTTCTCAGTTAAACCGGCTAACGCAACGATTGCCAACATCCACCCCAAGCCTGCACCAATACCGTACACGGCAGATTCTGCGAAGGTATATTCACGTTGAATCGCAAAAGATACGCCACCGAAGATCGCACAGTTTACAGCAATAAGCGGAAGGAAAATCCCCAATGCGTTATAAAGTGCCGGGAAGAATTTATCGAGCGTCATTTCAAGAATTTGAACGATACCCGCAATAATCCCGATAAACGTAATAAAGCTTAAGAAGGATAAATCTACTCCTTCAACTAAAGCGCCATCTTTTAACACGTGTTCAAATACAAATTGGTTCGCCGGTACAGAAATGCCAAGCACAACGGTGACCGCAACCCCTAAGCCGAATGCCGTTGACACTTTTTTCGATACGGCAAGGAAAGTACACATTCCTAAGAAGAAAGAAAGCGCCATATTTTCAATGAAGATCGCCTTCACAAATAGGCTAATATAATGTTCCATTGATTATTTCTCCTGTTGCTCAGGTTTCCACGTTCTTAAGCCCCAAATGATGAAGCCGATAATAAAGAACGCACTTGGTGCAAGAAGGAACAAGCCGTTCGGTTGATACCAACCACCGTCTTGAATGGTTTGGAATACTGGGAAGCCAAGTAAACGACCAGAACCAATTAACTCGCGTAACGTTGCAACAATTAATAAAATTGCACCATAACCTAAACCGTTACCGATACCGTCAACAAAGCTCTCAAGTGGACGAGATTTCATCGCAAAAGCTTCTGCACGACCCATCACGATACAGTTGGTAATAATCAAGCCCACGAATACTGAGAGCTGTTTCGATAAACCATAAGCAAAAGCTTTCAATACTTGGTCAACCAAAATTACCAAAGACGCGATAATTGCCAGTTGTACAATGATACGAATACTATTTGGAATGTACTGACGAATCATCGAAATAAACATACTGGAAAAACCGGTTACTAAACTTACCGCAATTGCCATAACGATCGCGGTTTGTAATTGAGTTGTGACCGCTAATGCAGAACAAATACCCAAAATTTGCAGCGCAATCGGATTATTTTTTACGATCGGATCAAGCAAAAGTGCTTTTAAATTGCTTTTTGCATCAGCCATTATCTTGCCCCCGCTTTAAATTTTGCTAAGAATGGACCAAAACCATTTTGACTAAACCAATAATCAAAAGAACCTTGCACACCATTTGAAGTTAAGGTTGCACCTGATAAGGCATCAACGCCGTGTTCTTTGTTAGAAGACGCATTTTTAGCAACACGAATAGCCACACGTTGATTATCATCAAACAGTTTCTTATCTACGAAAAGTGCTTGCCAACGCGGATTGGCGATTTCACCACCAAGACCAGCGGTTTCACCTTGATCATAGTAAGTAATGCCTTTGATGGTATTGGCATCCGAGGCAACCGCAACGAAACCGTACATTGTTGACCATAAACCGCGACCGTACATCGGCAATATGACTTGATTGACCTGACCTTGTTCATCTTTTACAAGGTAAACACGCGCTTGATTCGCACGCACTTTAATCCCGGCTTTGTCTTGTTCCGCAGGAATGGCTTGACTAAGTGCGGTCGATTTTACCGCTGTTTTTGGATCAAATTTTTCCACATCCTCTTTTGAGGCTTGAACAAAATCACCACTTTGCAAATCCACTAAACGTGGTTCAATAAACTTGTTATAAGTGTCTTTAATGACAGAAGCATTATCTTCTTTCATTAGGCCGGCAACCGTTAAAATATTACGTTGAACGTCCAGTGCTTTTTGTTCATCTTGTTTTGATTTCAATGCCACCGCGGCACCGGAAACCACGATAGAACACACCAAACTTAGCAATACAACAACGGTAACTGTACCGCCAACGCTATCTTTATTAAATTTAGCCATTTGTTCTTGCTCTCCGACGTTTGATATTTGCTTGAACCACGATGTAGTCGAAAATTGGTGCAAACAAGTTTGCAAATAAGATCGCTAACATCATACCTTCCGGGTAAGCTGGGTTCACTGTACGAATTAATACTGCCATCACACCAATTAACGCGCCGTACCACCATTTACCGGTATTGGTAAATGAAGCAGATACAGGGTCTGTAGCCATGAAGATCATCCCCAGCGCAAAACCACCTAATACGAAGTGCCAATGCCAAGGCATGGAGAACATTGGGTTAGTATCGGAGCCAATTAAGTTAAATAAGGTTGCAGTACCAATCATACCGATCATCACACCCGCCATAATGCGCCAAGAAGCAATACGGGTGAATACAATGACGGCACCACCGATTAACAATGCAAGCGTTGAAACTTCACCCATGGAGCCAGGAATATTACCGATGAAGGCATCCATCCAAGTAATTGGCTCACCGGTGACCGTATGTTGCAATGCTGCTTGACCACCTTGTGACCATTGTGAAAGTGCGGTAGCGCCTGAGAAACCATCTGCCGCAGTCCATACTAAGTCACCGGAAATTTGTGCCGGATAAGCGAAGAATAAGAATGCACGGCCAGCAAGTGCAGGGTTCATAAAGTTACGACCGACACCACCGAAGATTTCTTTTGCTACTACGATACCAAAGGTGATACCAAGTGCCGCTTGCCATAATGGCAATGTTGGCGGAACAATTAAGGCGAAAAGAATGGTTGAAACGAACATCCCTTCATTTACTTCATGTCCGCGCACAACGGAGAATAGTAGTTCCCAAATCGTACAAACGGTAAATACTACGATATAAATCGGCAGGAAGAAGATCGCCCCTAATGCCATTTTTGAGCCCCAAGTTGCATTATTGGTTAAATCTAAACCTAGTGAACTTGCAAGGGCATAGTGCCAATCGTTAGCAATTAATTGATCTAAATTGCCTAATTGATTTAAGGCAGGGATCGCTTGGTTACCCACATTGTACATCCCATAGAAAATCGCAGGGAACAACGCAAGGAAAACCGTAATCATCATACGTTTTGAGTCTAACGCATCACGAACGTGTGTGTTTTTGTGCGTTACCGTACCCGGTGTATAAAGCAAGGTATAAATCGATTCAAAGATCGGATAAAGCTTGCTGTATTTACCACCTGGTAAAAACGCGGGTTCCATTTTTTCAAAAAGATTTTTTAAACCCATTTTTAACCTTCCTTCTCAATCTTATCTAATACTTGACGCAAGATTGAACCGTATTCATATTTGCCCGGGCAAACGAAAGAACATAATGCTAAGTCTTCTTCATCTAATTCAAGACAACCTAACGCTTGTGCCCCATCGGTATCGCCCACGATTAAATCACGTAGTAATAATGTCGGTAAAATATCCAACGGCATCACGCGCTCATAGCTACCGATTGGTACCATTGCACGTTCACCACCATTTTCTGCGGTAGTGAAGTTAAATAATTTCTTGCTAAAGTGACCAAGCACTGTACGGGTAATCGAATATTTATTTGATTGCGGCGTAATCCAGCCAAGGAATTCTTTCTCATTACCTTCAGCGATTACTGAGACTTGTAATGCATAACGACCAAGATAGTCATGCACACCTTTTGCCGTTTGACCGCAAAGCACAGAACCGGAAATCACGCGATTATTACCGTCTTTTAATTCATTTGCAGTTAATTGAGAGAGATTCGCACCGATGACTGTACGCACTAAACGTGGTGTTTTCACTTGCGGGCCGGCAAGAGAAATAATGCGTTCGACATTGAGCTCACCGGTGGTAAATAATTTACCGATAACAATCACATCTTGATAGTTGATATACCAAACGGTTTTATTGATGCCCACCGGATCAATAAAGTGGATATGTGTGCCACTTAATCCTGCCGGATGAGGCCCGGCAAATTCATCCACGATCACATTACTCGCGTGTGATGCCGGAATTTTATTATCAGGCGCTTTACATAAGTGAATGTTGCCGTCATGTAAACGACTTAACACGGTTAAGCCATTGACGAAATCATTTTCGGATGCAGCAATAATAACCGCAGGATCCGCCGCGAGGGGATTGGTGTCCATCGCATTAACGAAAATGGATGAAGGCACGCTATCAATCGCCGGAACTTTGCTGAATGGACGGGTACGGAACGCTGTCCATAAACCGGATTCCTGTAAATTTTTACGCACTTGCTCTGCACTTAACGTGTTCAGTTCAGCTGTCTCGTATTTATCGAAAGAAAGCGCTTCATTGCCTTCCACTTTAATTACCACAGACTGTAATACACGTTTCTCGCCACGATGAATCGCGGTGATCGTGCCACTCGCCGGTGCGGTGAAAATCACACCAGGATTCTTTTTATCTTCAAAAAGCACCTGACCTTTTTTCACTACATCACCTTCGCGAACCTTCATCGAAGGGCGCATTCCCACATACTCTTCACCCAGCAAAGCAACTTCAGTAACGGTATTCCCGTTATGGATTACCTGATCCGGTTTTCCTGCAATAGGAAGATCCAAGCCTTTTTTAATCGTAATCATATTGTTTGCACTACTTTTGTTAGATTAAAAATACAGCAATAACCCTGAGGTTATTACCTCGTCTTGAGTGATGGTTGTTGAAATGATTAAAGAAGAAACAACAAGATACCTCTACACCAAATAATCACTCTTCAACCGGTAAAAATAAAACTCAAATTCTGCTATTTATTTGTCAAAGGCACGCAACACCCATGACAAAACGTTAAAATATTGCTAAATATAAATGCCTTATTTTAACCAAATAATAACGTTCATGCCACTTTGAAACGTGGCTCTTTCTCGATTTTCCAATAAAAACTGCACATAACTTGCAAAAAATCAATTTTTTATTTTATTGCGTAATAACTAAAGAGGTAAGGAACTATAGCCCAACACCGGCACAACGAGGGGATTTCGGGAACTGCTGCCCTAATTCATCCCACTCTTGCTGAGTATAAAGATGCAATGCCAAGGCATGGATGCCATTTTGTAAATCTTGTGAAAGGAATTGATAGATTTTACGATGGCGTGCGACTTTACTCTGCCCTTCAAAGGCGTCACTGACTAATACGATTTTAAAATGTGAATCCTCACCACGCCCGGAGCTGTGCATATGACTTTCGTTTTCAACCGTAATAAAGTGCGGTTGAAATTCCTGACATAATCGTTGTTCTAATGCTTGTTGTTTTGACATACTTCTTCCTTAAGGGATTTATTAAATGAGGAGACTATACAATTACTTGTAACTTTGTAAGAATAGCGCAAATTAATCAAACTGATGAGGATATTATGAAATTTAATCTGAAAACCATCATTCTCGGCTCTGTTCTGCTTTCCAGTGCGGTATTAACCGGTTGCCAAAGCGAACCCAGCACCTTGAGCTTTACACCGCTATCACCACAAGCCACCATGAATGTGAATCAATCTACGGTTGTTTACGTTACCACTCGCGATATGCGCCAAGCGCCTGAAATTTCCAGTTATGTTGCCGATGGTAAACTCGTCAAGTTATCCGCAACGCCAAGTGTTACCGAATTATTCCAACAAGTGGCACAACAAGATCTGGTTAGCAAAGGTTTTCGTATCGGCATGGCAAATAATTCTAATGCTGCTGTCACTGTAGATGTGCAAGAGTTCTTTGCGAAAGTCAACCAAGGCAATCTACGTTACGATATTGATAGCAAAATTCAACTCGCTATCCATGTTCAAGGCATGAAGGGTCAATTCAGCAAAAATATTAATGCGACTCGCAACTACTCCGGTGCTTTCTCGGCAAGAAATGCAGAAATCCAGAAAGTACTAGGCGAAACGCTTAACGAAGTGGTTCAATCTATTTATAAAGATCAAGAAATCACTCAAGCGATTACCCAATACGCAAACTAAAAACGCCGCAAAAAATGACCGCACTTTCTAGCTTAGCTCAGAAAAGTGCGGTGAAAATTCCAAGTGTTTTTTAGGGCACAATCCCAAAGATAAAATTAACGCATAAATTTGATTCCGATTTATGCGTTATTTTTTACTTTGCAAAATACAAAATCAGAATCGTAGCGTGCAACTTGTTGCACGAAATCATGAATGTCCGAAAGCGTTAAATAACGTTCCGTGCATAATTTAGTCGTGCATCAAGATGCACGCTACGCATGAAATCGTGAATTACACATCGAGGTTAATTATTCGTGCAACAAGTTGCACGCTACGAGGGGTTAAATAATCGTCCTATATGTTGAGTTTCGCTTGTTAGCCTTGTTCATTATATAGAGAGGATTTTTTCTGTTCATCCCTTAAGGTATTTAGCTTCATGCGCGTAGCGTATGGTTTTTATAGCCGGACTTTGGCTAGCTATAATAAAATTAACGCATAAATTTGATTTCAATTTATGCGTTAATTTTTGCTTTACGAAATACAAAAGTTGAAAAAAAAGAAAAGCCGCTAATTGCTTAGCGGCTTTCTAGAATTTGGCTCCTCCTGCGGGACTCGAACCTGCGACATATGGATTAACAGTCCACCGTTCTACCGACTGAACTAAGGAGGAATAGTGGTGCCTCGAGGCGGAATCGAACCACCGACACGGGGATTTTCAATCCCCTGCTCTACCGACTGAGCTATCGAGGCAACTCATCAGTGGTGCGTATTAAACGTTTTTTTCGATTTCAAGTCAACACCTATTTTAAAAAAATGTGAAATAATTAATTCATTTGCACGTTTAACAAACAAAATGTATATAAATTATACACTTATGCGTTTTTTATGATCATAAAAATGCCCACAGCATATTTATTCTGTGGGCATTAACATTTTATGCTCGTGAAAATTCTTTAACGTCTAACACGATAACTTTTTTGCGCTTTATCGACTTTCAATAAATAATTACGCGCCTGCGCAGAGGGGTGGCTTGTCGTCAACATGCGATAAACCTGCTCCGGATACAGTTGATTAATTTGCATAATCGCAGCATCTTTATCGTCATTGAATACGCGCAATACCGCACCGGCACCGCTGTTATAGGCTGAAATCATGGCAAAGCGTTTTGATGTCGGGTTTGTAATGCCATCTAAATATTTATTTTGTAGCAACCACAAATAAGCCGCGCCGGCATCAATATTCTTCTCAGGATCAAACAAATAGTTTTTACTTGGTTGACCACTCATGCCTTTCATTTGGAACACATCACGCCCTGCAGTGCGGTACCACTTGCATTAAGCCCATGGCGTTCGCATAACTAATCGCATACGGGTTAAAACTGGATTCTGTTTGCATAATCCCAAGGATCAAGCTCTCATCCAATCCATAACGACGTGCCACTTTACGCACAATCGGAATATATTTCTGCGCACGCACTTCCACGTGGTTAGCAATCATTGGAATAACAACCAACTGTACTTGGTTACCATTCGCTAAACGGCGGGTTTGTAACTTATTTTGAATCAAATACGTAGCAAAGTTACTCGCCGTCAGCTGATCGGCAATTGGACCACCAAGATGATCAATCACCTGCCCCATCAAAAATGGACGAGAACTGATCGGCACATCACCGGAAGCAAATAAATCAATGCCATTCGCATCCGATCCCATCAATAATGTATGCACAATCGCATTATGCAAACGGTTTAAATCTGCCTGCGTTTCGATAGTAATCAAACCTTCATCAAAACTCACATGGCTACGGGTAAAGTAACGATCCGTATATTTCACATAGTCCTTACGACTGGCAACCAACAGCTCATTCACCCCCCAAATGCGGTCGATATTATTGGCAAATTGCCCGGTTAAAATATCTAAACCGCGGGTATCTTTCGCAAAGGCTTCATCAAAGTCTAGCCCTCGATGATGTGAACCTCCGCCGCCACACGCATACAAAAAGGGAATTAATGCCAGAATTAAATACTTCTTCATTTTACTTCGCTTCAGGTGGAGTATAGCCTTCAATGTGTACGTCTTTACCTTCAAACAGGAAATTCACCATTTCCTGCTCCAATAACTTACGATGTTCCGCATTCATCATGTTTAATTTTTTCTCATTCACCAACATGGTTTGTTTTTTCATCCACTCTCCCCACGCTTGTTTGCTAATGGAATCAAAAATACGTTTACCCAATTCTCCCGGATATAGTTGAAAATCCAAGCCTTCCGCTTCTTGTTTTAAACGTTCACAAAATACCATTCTCGCCATAATGATTCCTTACATATTGAGTTAATAAATTCTTCACGGGTGTTGCCAACCCGATAGGTTCAGGATGTTGCGGATCATACCAATATTTGACCGCACTTAATAGGTCTGATTGATATTCCTCCGTCTTTTCCGGCACTTTTTTCCAAGGGGAACAATCCACGTCCGCAGTCTCGATTAGACCGCCAACTTGCGCATAAATTGGATAAATATCTAAATGAAAATGGCTAAACGTATGGCGAAACGCCGGCCACTCCTGATATTGCTTAATTCCGTTTGCGGCTAAATAGGCTAACAACGCCTGCTTTTCAGTAAATTGCGGAAAACAATATAATCCGCCCCACAAACCGCTATTTTCCCGTTGCTCTAATGCAACTTTACCGTCTTTTTCCAACAGCAAAAAATAACTTTCCCGCACCGGCAATACTTTCTTCGGCTTTTTCCCCGGATACGCCTGCCAATTTTGTTCAGCATTGGCTCGACAAGTTAACTGTAACGGACAAAGGCTACATTTGGGTTTAGAGCGGGTGCATACCAGTGCACCAAGATCCATCATTGCCTGATTAAAATCCGCCACCTGTTCCGTTGGGGTCACCTGTGCTGTTAATTGCCACAAACGATCTTCCGTTTTTTTCTCACCCGGCCAACCGTCCACGGCAAAATAACGGGATAACACCCGCTTCACATTGCCATCCAAAATAGCATAAGGCGCATTCAAACAAGAAGATAACACTGCCCCCGCCGTGCTTCGCCCCACACCGGGCAACGCTAACACCTGTTCAAATTCTGTCGGAAACATACCGTCATATTGATCTCGCATGATTTGCGCGGCTTTATGCAAATTTCGCGCCCGCGCGTAATAACCCAAGCCCGTCCACAAATGCAGCACCTCATCTAACGGCGCATCAGCAAGTGCGGTCAAATTAGGAAATGTTTTAACAAAACGCTCAAAATACGGAATGACCGTCGCCACCTGCGTTTGCTGTAGCATTACTTCTGATAGCCAAACGCCGTATAAGGTTTTATGTTGTTGCCACGGCAAATTTTTCCGCCCGAACTTGGCATACCATGTTAATACAGACTGCGCAAAAGGCGCATGGGGAGAGGATTGAGCCAGCATAACGTTCTAATTATTCAATACCGAATTATGTAATAAAAGTGCGGTGGATTTTGTGAGTTTTTTCCAAATTACACCAAATGAAAGTCGTCAAAGTTTAGCATAAAGCCAAGGGCTTGTTGATTCCCGGTACCGAAATTGCCAAGGGTAAGGAAACCGCCTATAATCAGCAACGACTTTTTAGGACATTCTATTTTCGTTATCCCATAAATCACAAAATTTCATGTTAGACACACAATCTCAAGAACAACTTCCAACGACTTTTGCTGATCAAAAACGCAAAACCGTTGAATCCGCCGAATTTACCTCCGATGGTCGTTACAAAAGAAAAGTACGCAGTTTTGTGCTACGCACAGGTCGCTTAAGCGATTATCAAAAAAACGCCATGAACCAAAACTGGGCGGCGCTCGGCTTGGACTATCAACCGCAACCATTTGATTTTAAACGTATTTATGGAAATGAGAATCCTGTTATTTTGGAAATCGGCTTTGGTATGGGCAGTTCCCTTGTGGAGATGGCAGCACAAAATCCCGACAAAAACTACCTCGGTATTGAAGTGCATACACCGGGCGTTGGCGCTTGCATTGCCTATGCGGTGGAAAAAGGCGTAACAAACCTACGCGTCATTTGTCACGATGCCACCGAAATTCTACGTGACAGCATTGCCGACCAAAGTCTCGGCGGGTTACAACTGTTTTTCCCGGATCCGTGGCACAAAGCCAGACACCACAAACGCCGTATCGTACAACCGCACTTTATTGACCACTTATTAACTAAATTGCAAGCCGGCGCATTCATTCACATGGCAACTGACTGGCAAGATTATGCTGAACAGATGTTGTCGGTGTTGCAGCAATATCCGCAATTACGCAATACGTCAGACACAAACGACTACATCCCTCGCCCTGATTTTCGCCCGTTGACCAAGTTTGAACAACGCGGTCAACGCCTAGGACATGGCGTGTGGGATTTATATTTCATCAAACCGCAACATAAAGGAAACACATTATGGCGATCAAACGTAACCAAAGACAACGCAAAAAAATGCACCTTGCCGAATTCCAAGAATTAGGCTTTTTAGTGAAGTGGCAATTTGCCGAAGGCACCTCTGTAGAACAAATCGACAGCACTGTTGACCGCTTCATCGCTGAAGTTATCCAACCGAATGGATTGGCCTATGAAGGCAGTGGCTATTTACACTGGGAAGGCTTGGTTTGCTTAGAAAAAATCGGTAAATGTGATGCCAAGCATCAAGAATTAGTGAAAAATTGGTTAAGCCAAAATGGCTTACAACAAATTGAAATCAGCGAATTATTCGATATTTGGTGGGATTACCCGACAAACGCATAACTCATCTAAAGCGCCCCCGTCCCTCAATGGGGGCGTTTGTTATGCGGAAATGACCATATAGGCAAACACGGAGAAAAGCATGGAAAAACCGGTCATACAAGTTGCTGCCGGCATTATTCGTAACGAATTCGGACAAATTTATCTCACCCGACGATTAGAGGGTCAAGACTTTGCGCAATCGCTGGAATTTCCCGGTGGAAAAGTCGCGCCCAATGAAACGCCGGAGCAAGCGTTAAAACGAGAATTAGAGGAAGAAGTCGGTATTTTGGTTTCTCATGCTGTATTGTTTGAACGTTTTACCTTTGAATATCCTACAAAAATTCTGAATTTTTATTTCTACTTAGTGGATGAATGGCTAGGCGAACCTTTTGGCCGTGAAGGACAAGAAGGTTTTTGGCTGGAACAAGAGGAATTGGATATGGAACAATTTCCGCCGGCAAATACAAAACTCATCCAACGCTTGCTCGCTGAATATAAAAATTCGGCATCACACGGCTAATCGCAACAACACCAACACTTCATAATGCGCGGTATGTGGAAACATATCGAACAGTTGAATTTTTTCCAGTTGATAATGGGTCAAAGATCGCAAGTCTTTGCCCATGGTTTCTGCGTTACAGCTGGAATACAAAATAAAGTGTGGTCGCATTTTATTGAGAAATTCAGCAAGCGATTGACCAACACCTCGGCGAGGAGGATTGACGATCACCAAATCCGGTTTTTCGGCTTGTGCCAAGGCAAAATTTGCTGCATCTAACGACTGAAAATGAACCTGCGCCTCCAAGCCGAGTTGTTGTGCTGATAGTTTCGCAGCGGCAATGGCAGAAGCGGAGATTTCAATACCGGTGAGGTGAATTTGTTGTTCCGGATTCTGCATTTGCAATGCTTTCAAGCAATGTAGCCCGAAACCGCCCACTCCACAGAACAAATCCCAAAGTTGACGAATGGGCAGGTCTTTTATCCATTGTTGCGCCATGCCGTATAAGCCTTCAGCAACCGATGGATTCGTTTGAAAAAAGCCTTGTGGGCGAATAAAAAGCGGAATCTGATTAAACCTTTCGGGCAAGGTGTGTTGTTCCGTCAGGAAAATCTCTTTTTCACCTTCTAAAATCGCGGCATTTTGCGGCTGGATATTCACGCTAATGACGGCAAGTTGTGGCAATTTTTGACGCAATCCCGCCAGTTCACGTTGAATCAACGGCAATTTGGCTTCCGAACGTAACACAAAGCGCAACATGAGTTGGTGGCTGTGTTGACTTTCTGTCAATAAAAGATGTTTCAATTCGCCTTTTTGCCTTGCCACGTTATACGGCACAAGGCCTGCGCGTGCGATGAAATCTTTAAGAAGAGGAAAGATAGCTTGAAAACGTTGTGGATAAAGTGGGCAATCACATAAATCCACCGCACTTTGTGGCGCCAATGGGTTCGGCAAGATGCCGAGGACTGGGCGTTCGACTGCACCACTCACCACCATTTTGGCTTTGTTGCGAAACCCTTCTTGGGCAGATTGAAAAGGGGCAAACCAAATCAAATGAGACGTTTCTAAACCCTGCAACTGCTGTTGCAAATGTGCCGTTTTCTGTTCCAGTTGAACGGCATAGGGCAATTCCAACCATTGACAAGAACGGCAATCGCCTCGTTGATAATGTTCGCATTGAATCATATTAGTTTTTCGCTGCCAGCCATTGCTGTTGAAGTGCGGTCAGTTTTTGACGGTTTTCCAACCAACGGGGAGCACACTCTAATTCAGTCCAAGTAAGATTTTTGCGTTTGAAGAGACTTTGTAAGCGTTGTTGGCGCAACAAAAAGCACGATTGTTTTTCTGAGCGTTTTAAATTGTCTAAAACTTGGATCACACCATCTCGTTCATTACAAAGCAGCAACAAATCGCAACCTGCATTAAGCGCCTGTTCGCTACGCGCCACAAAATCGCCCATGAATCCCGCCCCTTTCATGCCAAGATCATCAGAGAAAATGGCACCGTTGAAATTCAGCTGAGCACGCAAGATGTCTTGTAACCAAAATTTAGAGCCACTTGCGGGTTGGCTGTCACATTGCGAATAAATCACATGTGCCGGCATGATGGCTTGCAGCAAATTTTGTTCGATAAGTTGTTGGAACGGCTGAATATCCTGATTGAAAATATCTTCTTGGCTACGCTCATCATAAGGGGTTTCCAAATGAGAATCGGCAATTACATGTCCATGCCCGGGAAAATGTTTTCCCGTTGCAGCCATGCCGGCTTGATGCATACCGCGAATAAAATTAGCCGCCAAATCCACAGCACTTTTTATCTCGCAACCAAAACTGCGATCGCCGATGGCTTTGCACGCATGACCAAGATCCAACACCGGCGCAAAGCTCAAATCGATATCAAGTGCGGTCATCTCTGCCGCCATTTGCCAGCCGGCTTCAAATGCCATCTTCCGTTGTTCAATAGGATCTTCAATCAGTGCGGAAAACGCCTGCATTGCAGGAAGTTGGGTGAAGCCGTCACGAAAACGCTGTACTCTGCCGCCTTCTTGATCCACCGTAATCAACAAGGGCTTTTTCACCTTTTGTCGCACAGAACGAATCAACCCTTGTAATTGCGCTCGGTCGTGAAAATTACGCGTAAAAAGAATCAATCCCGCCACGAGCGGATGTTCCAACAATTCGATTTCTTCTTGTTCCAGCTCGTAACCGGCTAAGTCAATGAGTAGTGTAGACATTTTAGTTTAGTCGAAGATATAAGCGGTAATTGGCGCTATCCGCCGTTGGTCGAGCCAATGTGAGCGCTTGTTTTTGCAGCGGTTGCAACGCCAATCTATGCCAAACGACAGGCTCTTCAGCCGTCACTGTTACGCCATGTTTGTCATACCAAAACAGGCGGTAAGCCAAGTTGACCGGCTGTTCAGTTTTATTTTTGACCCAAGCACTGTCACGCTCAACACCGGCCTCCACCCTTTCTGCGGCAGGGGCTTCAATATTTAGAATGGGATTTTGCGTGTTTAATAAGGTCGGCACCTTTGCGCTACATCCCGCTAAAAGTGCGGTCGCAAAAAAAAGGGAAATAGACTTTTTCATTATTTATCCAGCATTTTACCTAAAGGTTCACCACCAACAAGGTGCATGTGTAAATGGAACACTTCTTGTCCACCATGTTTGTTGCAGTTGACAATTAAACGATAACCGTCTTGCGCAATGCCTTCCTGTGCCGCCAGTTTCGCCGCCACCGTAAATAGACGACCTAAGGTTACTTCATCTTGTTCGGTTACATCGTTGACAGTTGGAATAAGCTTGTTCGGGATGATCAAAATATGGGTTTTCGCTTGCGGTGCAATATCGCGAAAGGCGGTAACAAGGTCATCTTGATAGACGATGTTGGCGGGAATTTCTTTGCGAATAATTTTGCTGAAAATGGTTTCTGCGGCCATGGCGTTCTCCTTAAAAAATATTGCGTTTTATGACCGCACTTTTTAACAGAAAACAACCCAAATAGCAATTTGGCTGTCGTCAAGAAAGGCTTTTGGACTACACCGATCTAATTATTGACAAAGAACAAGATTCTCGCATTAAAAGGGAGAAATATTTTTACTTTGCAGGGGAAAGAAAATATAATTAACAAAAATGATAAAAATTCAATTTTTTTTAGGCCTTTCCTTGTAATACCACGCTGTCGTGGACGTATTTACAAGCCAAATAAATTAACAGGGAATTCTGTAATGAATACCGAAACGTCCAAAACAACTTGCATGGTCTCTCCGGCAGAAATAAGCCAAATTGGCGAGGATGCCGGCGTCTATAAGGCATCTAAAAAACAAATTCTCTCTTTTTTCTCTGCCATTCCGGCAGGGGCGTTTATTGCGTTAGCGTTCGTTTTTTATACCACAACACAAACAGGCAATCTCGGGACTTCGTGGGGTTTAACTAAGCTGGTTGGTGGCGTGGTATTTTCTCTTGGTGTGATTATGGTCGTGGTCTGCGGCTCTGAATTATTCACCTCATCAACCATGACAGCTATCGCCCGTGCAAGCGGACGAATCAGCACTTTTCAAATGCTGCGAAATTGGATTGTGGTTTATTTCGGCAATTTCGTTGGCGCGCTTTTTATTGTTTCTCTCATTTGGTTTGCCGGTCAAACAATGGCAGCCAATGGGCAGTGGGGATTCACGATTTTAACGACCGCTCAACATAAGATTCACCATACATGGTTTGAGGCTTTTTGTTTGGGGATTTTGTGTAACGTGATGGTATGCATTGCCATTTGGATGACCTACGCAGGAAAAACCTTGACAGATAAAGCATTCATTATGATTTTACCCATTGCTTTGTTTGTTGCGTCAGGATTCGAACACAGTGTAGCGAATATGTTTATGATCCCAATGGGGATCCTCACGGCACACTTTAGCGCACCGGAATTTTGGCAAGCCATTAATATGGATTCTCAGCAGTTCGCAGATTTAAATCTTTATCATTTTATCGTGAAAAATTTGATTCCGGTGACATTAGGAAACATTGTCGGCGGTGGTTTTTGTGTTGGGTTGGTCTTGTGGTCAATCAACCGACCGCATTAATCGGTACACAATAAGGAAGGGAACTTGCGTCGTTTATTTCCTTCCTAGACAGGTTTATTTTTATCAATAATCTAAAAGAGGAATGTTATGACTCAATTAACAGAAGCTCAACAAAAGGCTTGGGAAGGTTTTGTCGGTGGTGACTGGCAAAATGAAGTCAACGTGCGTGACTTTATCCAAAAAAACTATACACCGTATGAAGGTGATGAATCTTTCTTAGCCGATGCAACCCCTGCAACAACTGCGTTGTGGGATAAAGTCATGGAAGGCATCAAAATCGAAAACAAAACGCACGAGCCGTTAGATTTTGACACAGACAACCCATCAACTATCACTTCTCACAAACCTGGCTATATCAACAAAGAATTAGAAAAAATCGTTGGTCTTCAAACTGATGCCCCATTAAAACGTGCCATTATGCCATACGGCGGTATCAAAATGGTTAAAGGCTCTTGTGAAGTTTACGGTCGTCAATTAGATCCAGAAGTAGAACATATTTTCACCGAATATCGTAAAACCCATAACCAAGGCGTATTTGATGTATATACTCCAGATATTCTTCGTTGCCGTAAATCCGGTGTGTTAACCGGTTTGCCGGATGCTTATGGTCGTGGTCGTATTATCGGTGATTACCGTCGTTTAGCCGTTTATGGTATCGACTATTTAATGGCTGATAAGAAAAAACAATTCGACTCACTTCAACCTAAATTAGAACGTGGCGAAGATATTCAAGCCACCATTCAATTACGTGAAGAGATTGCCGAACAACATCGTGCCTTAGGCAAAATTAAAGAAATGGCTGCCTCTTATGGCTATGACGTTTCCAACCCGGCAACTAATGCACACGAAGCCGTTCAATGGACTTACTTCGCTTATTTAGCCGCCGTGAAATCACAAAACGGTGCGGCAATGTCTTTCGGTCGTATTTCTTCCTTCTTAGATATTTATATCGAACGTGATTTGAAAAACGGCAAAATTACCGAACAAGAAGCACAAGAATTAATCGACCACTTAGTCATGAAACTGCGTATGGTGCGTTTCTTACGTACACCTGAATACGATCAATTGTTCTCCGGTGACCCAATGTGGGCAACCGAAACCCTTGGTGGTATGGGCTTAGACGGTCGTACATTAGTGACCAAAAACAGCTTCCGTATTTTACACACCCTTTACACTATGGGCCCATCTCCGGAACCTAACTTAACTATCCTTTGGTCTGAAAAATTACCTGAAGCCTTCAAACGTTTCTGTGCCAAAGTGTCTATTGATACTTCTTCCGTACAGTATGAAAACGATGACTTAATGCGTCCGGATTTCAACAGCGATGACTATGCGATTGCTTGTTGTGTCTCCCCAATGGTAGTGGGTAAACAAATGCAATTCTTCGGTGCCCGTGCGAACTTGGCAAAAACCTTGCTATACGCAATCAACGGCGGTATCGATGAGAAAAACGGTATGCAAGTTGGTCCGAAAACTGAACCAATCAAAGATGAAGTGCTTGATTTCGACACCGTAATGACCCGCATGGACAGCTTCATGGATTGGTTGGCAACACAATATGTGACTGCATTAAACATCATCCACTTCATGCATGACAAATATGCTTATGAAGCTGCATTAATGGCGTTCCATGATCGTGATGTTTACCGTACTATGGCTTGCGGTATTGCAGGACTTTCTGTTGCAGCCGACTCTTTAGCTGCAATCAAATATGCGAAAGTCAAACCAATTCGTGGCGATATCAAAGATAAAGAGGGCAAGGTTGTAGCATCTAACGTGGCAACAGACTTCGAAATTGAAGGCGAATATCCGCAATTCGGTAACAACGATGCTCGTGTAGATGATATCGCATGTGACTTAGTTGAACGTTTCATGAAGAAAATTCAAACACACAAAACTTATCGCAACGCGACTCCGACGCAATCTGTGCTTACTATTACTTCTAACGTGGTCTATGGTAAGAAAACAGGTAATACACCGGATGGTCGTCGTGCAGGAGCGCCATTCGGACCGGGTGCAAACCCAATGCACGGTCGTGACCAAAAAGGTGCGGTTGCGTCTTTAACTTCCGTAGCTAAACTACCATTTGCTTACGCGAAAGATGGTATTTCTTATACCTTCTCTATCGTCCCAAATGCGTTAGGTAAAGAATACGAAGCACAAAAACGCAATCTTGCCGGCTTAATGGACGGTTACTTCCACCACGAAGCGGAAGTAGAAGGCGGTCAACACTTGAACGTCAACGTCATGAACCGTGAAATGTTGTTAGATGCGATGGAAAATCCGGAAAAATATCCGCAATTAACCATTCGCGTTTCCGGTTATGCTGTACGTTTTAACTCATTAACCAAAGAACAACAACAAGACGTT
Organism: Aggregatibacter valvarum; assembly: GCF_980468985.1. Lineage (NCBI taxonomy): Bacteria > Pseudomonadati > Pseudomonadota > Gammaproteobacteria > Pasteurellales > Pasteurellaceae > Aggregatibacter > Aggregatibacter valvarum. The sequence continues at coordinate 1,582,400 of NZ_OZ413141.1, forward strand.
ATCACCCGTACATTTACACAATCAATGTAATTTCGTGATAAAACTGTGTTAATATTTCAGCCGCTTGCCGCAAGGTAAGCGGTCTGATTTTTTTAGGAACATTTCATTTTATCAACATGACGAGACCATTCAAAAAAACACTGGCAAAAACGACCGCACTTTTAACGAATCACATGACACATTATTGAGGAACATATGTCAGTTGTAGGAAGAATCCACTCTTATGAATCCTGTGGCACCGTTGACGGTCCGGGCATTCGTTTTATTTTATTTATGCAAGGCTGCTTAATGCGCTGCAAATATTGCCACAATCGTGATACTTGGGATGTCCATGGTGGCAAAGAAATTACGGTGGAAGAACTGATGAAAGAAGTGGTCAGCTATCGTCATTTTATGAATGCCTCAGGCGGTGGTGTGACCGCGTCCGGCGGTGAAGCGATTTTACAGGCAGAGTTCGTGCGTGATTGGTTTCGCGCCTGCAAACAAGAAGGCATTAGCACCTGCTTGGATACCAACGGTTTTGTGCGTCATTACGATCATGTGATTGATGAACTCATTGATGTGACGGATCTGGTTTTACTTGATTTGAAAGAACTCAACGATCAAGTGCATCAAAATCTTATTGGCGTACCGAACAAACGCACACTTGAATTTGCCAAATATTTGCAAAAACGTAACCAACCGGTTTGGATTCGCTACGTCGTCGTGCCTGGCTATACAGATTCTGACCATGACGTACATTTACTCGGTCAATTTATCGAAGGCATGACAAACATTGAAAAAGTAGAACTTCTTCCTTATCACCGTCTTGGCGCACATAAATGGGCAGCCATGGGCGAAAAATATGAATTAGAAGACGTAAAACCCCCGACAAAAGAATCGCTTGAACACATAAAAGCCATTCTTGAAGGCTACGGTCATGTCGTCAAATACTAATGCCCTCTAGGCAGAATCGCTTAAAAATACGCAAAAAACAAACCGCACTTTGAAGAGACGCTCAAGTGCGGTTCATTTTTACCGCGTTTTTAACTCGCTCGCCGAATTAAACGCGGATACACACTGGAAATTAATGTGGTCGCAATAACTGCCAAAATCCCCAACCAAGATAGTGGGCTAATATGCTCGCCTAACAGTAATACCGCCAACAAAATCGCAAATACCGGTTCGAGTGAAACCAAAATGCCTGCTAAATTGGAATCGACGCTATTAATTCCCTTATTCCATAAATAATACGCCAACCAGCTACAACCAACGCCAATATAAAGTAACCCTGCGATGCCTTGCCAATTCCAATGAATTTGCCAGCTTTCCGTCAGCCAAAGGGTGAAAGGAAGGCAAGTTATCGTGCCAAACACAATGCTACTGGTGGTGTAAACTTGCGCCGTGAGCTGTACGATGACTTTTTGCGTCCAACGCAAACACGAAGCAAAAACAACCCCGGCAATCAGCACCAAGCTACAGCCAAACAGGCTGATATTGCCCGTTTCTTCACCACCATAAATTAACAAGGCGACCCCAATAAACGCCACTAAACCAAAGATCCAGTGATGGGTTTGGGCTTTGTCGCCAAAGAAAAAATGCCCAATCAGCACCACCAAGAAGGGCTCTAACCCTAACATCGTTGAGGCACTGGATGCCGAAGTGTGGCTTAAACCAATAAATTGCAATAGAAAGATCACCGGATAATTTAATAATCCCAACCACCACACTTGCGGACGTAAGCCTTTCGGAATGCGCTTCCAAACACGCATAAACATCGGCAGCACAATGATGGTGGCAATCAATAAACGCAATTGCACCATCAACACCGGATCCAACATGGTGTAGGTGTATTTACCGGCGACAAAAGAACTGCTCCATAAAAATAATGCGATGAGAATGTAGCGCATGAGATTCCTTAAAAAAAGAAGGGAGATTAAACGATTATTGTAGTGCGCTTTTCACGCAGCGTAAACGAAAGGAGATAGGTTTATTTTTTAGGAAGCCTTTACAACACTATTTACCCTCTCTTCATCTTGCATTAGAATGCAGCGTTTTTACTCACCTCATTTCATTAGGAAGTCTATTATGGAAGAATCTCAATCCTTAGAAAAATTACCTAAAGTTGTTACCGGTATCCTCAAAATCGTGCTCTGCAGTGCATTAATTGCCTTAGCTTTGGTGTTGATCATCGCGCTGGCTAAAATCACGTATTCACTGGCGATGATGGTGTTAAACACCTCCAGCGTAGTGCCTTACGACGTTGCGGAACAAGCGGTTATGTTTTTCTTGTATTTCGGATTTATCGGCTTAATCGTGCAATATTTTAAAAGCGGCTATCATTTTCCACTGCGCTATTTTATTTACGCCGGGATAACGGCGATGTTGCGCTTGATTATCGTCAACCACGAAAGCTCCGTTGATACCATCCTATTTGCCGGAGCAATTTTGATTATGGTGATTGCGCTTTGCCTGGTACTCTATTCTAATAAATTGCGGAATCTTTAATGAAAGTGCGGTCGTTTTTGACCGTATTTCCTCGATAACAAAAGACCGATAGTGTAAAAACTCTCGGTCTTTGTTTATTAGTTGAATCGTAGCGTGCAACTTGTTGCACGAAATAAATAACGCTCTTGACGGTTGATAATACGTTATTTGAAAAAACACACGCAAAAATCACCGCACTTTATTTCGTTCCATGCGTGGCTTGGTCGTGCATCAAGATGCACGCTACCAGAAAATCATAAATCGTAGCGTGCAACGTGTTGCACGAAATCGTGAGTGCCCGAAAGAGGTAAATAATGTTCCGTGCGTAATTTGGTCGTGCATCAAGATGCACGCTACCAGAAAATCATAAATTGTAGCGTGCAACTTGTTGCACGAAATGAATAACGCTCTTGACGGTTGATAATACGTTGGTTGAAAAAATACCTTTAAAAATCACCGCACTTTATTTCGTTCTGTACGTGGCTTGGTCGTGCATCAAGATGATGCGCTACCGGAAAATCATAAATCGTAGCGTGCAACTTGTTGCACGAAATGAACAACACTCTTGACGGTTGATAATGCGTTGGTTGAAAAAAATACATGCCAAAATCACCGCACTTTATTTCGTTCCGTGCGTGATTTGATCGTGCATCAAGATGCACGCTACCAGAAAATCATAAATCGTAGCGTGCAACGTGTTGCACGAAATCGTGAGTGCCCGAAAGAGGTAAATAATGTTCCGTGCGTAATTTGGTCGTGCATCAAGATGCACGCTACCAGAAAATCATAAATTGTAGCGTGCAACTTGTTGCACGAAATGAATAACGCTCTTGACGGTTGATAATACGTTGGTTGAAAAAATACCTTTAAAAATCACCGCACTTTATTTCGTTCTGTACGTGGCTTGGTCGTGCATCAAGATGATGCGCTACCGGAAAATCATAAATCGTAGCGTGCAACTTGTTGCACGAAATGAACAACACTCTTGACGGTTGATAATGCGTTGGTTGAAAAAAATACACGCCAAAATCACCGCACTTTATTTCGTTCCGTGCGTGATTTGATCGTGCATCAAGATGCACGCTACCAGAAAATCATAAATCGTAGCGTGCAACTTGTTGCACGAAATCGCGAGTGCCCGAAAGAGGTAAATAACGTTCCATGAGGGGTTTATTCGTGCAACAAGTTGCACGCTACGAGGGGAGAAATAAAAGACCGATAGCATGAAAACTATCGGTCTTTGTTTATTGGCTAACTTTCGCTTTGTTGATTAGTTAGCAATGCGTTTTGGTTTGAAGAACACCATGGTGAAAATTTGCCAGAAGAATGCAAGCGCACCAAAGATGAATACAACGTCACCCACTAAACGAACCCAACGTAAGGTGTCGAATAACGGTTGTTGCATGAAGTCTTCGCTACGAGCATACCATAAGCCTTCAGAGATACTTGCGTAACCTTGGATGATACCGATTGGCAATAGGCTGGAGACGATCATTAAGATCAAACCGCTGTTAAGCAACCAGAAGCCCCATTTCATCAATTTGTCATTGAATGGTGTGTTTGGACGCAAGTAACGTGCGATTAAGAACACGAAACCTAATGCCAAGAAACCATATACCCCGAACAATGCCGCGTGGGCGTGTACTGCGGTGGTGTTTAACCCTTGGATATAGTAGAGAGAAATTGGTGGATTGATTAAGAAACCGAATACACCCGCACCCAACATATTCCAGAAGGCAACGGCAACGAAGCAGTAGATAGGCCATTTTAAGCGCTCCATCCACGGCGCTTTTTGTTTCATTGCCCAGTGTTCCCACGCTTCGTGGCCAAGTAACACTAATGGTACAACTTCAAGCGCGGAGAAGGACGCACCCACCGCAATGATTGGCGTTGTCGCACCGGAGAAGTATAAATGGTGGAAGGTTCCCGGGATACCGCCGATTAAGAACAATGCCGCTTCGGTGATGGTTGCCACAGTTGCTGTTCGGCGAGAAACCAAACCTAAACTGACGAAGATGAAAGAGAGTGCCGCCACGGAGAATACTTCAAAGAAGCCCTCTACCCAAAGGTGAACTACCCACCAACGCCAGTATTCCATTACGGATAAGTGTGTGTGTTCGCCGTAGAATAATGCCGGGCCATAGAATAAGCCGATAGCGATAACGGAGGCGAAGAACAAGGCAAGTAAGTTTTTGTCGCCAGGTTGTTTGAACGCATTCACGGTGCCGCGTAGCATTAACACTAACCAGAACAAGATACCGCCAAATTTCACGGCTTGCCAGAAACGACCTAGGTCAATGAATTCATAACCTTGGTGACCAAACAAGAAGCTCCATTCTTCAGGGATGATGTGCGCAATGGCCAAATAGCTACCGGTGAAGGAGCCAACTACCAAGACGACTAACGCCCAGAAGAGAATATCTACGCCAAGTTTTTGGTATTTCGGATCTTTACCGCCGTTGATAATCGGCGCAAGGAATAAACCACCTGCCAAGAATGCCATGGCGATCCAGAATAATGCTGCTTGAATATGCCAGGTACGTACTAAAGAATATGGAAGATATTGGGAAATATCTAAACCATAGAATTCCTGACCTTCAACCGTGTAGTGCGCCACAATCGCCCCTAAATTCACTTGTACAAAGAAAAGCGCAAGTACGGTAAACAAGTATTTACCTAAGGCTTTTTGTGATGGCGTTAATTGCAATTTGGTTAACGGGTCAACTTCCGGTGCAACAGGATCTTTTTCATCTTCACGACGTTTAAATGACCAAATCCACACCACAAAACCGATACCGGCAATAAGGAAAACAACGCTAGCGATAGACCAAATGACGTTTTCCGGTGTTGGCACGTTATTGATTAACGGCTCATGCGGCCAGTTGTTGGTGTACGTCGCATGGGTATTAGGACGTTCTGCAGAGGCAGTCCATGCTGTCCAGAAGAAGAATTTCGCTAAATCTTTACGCGCTTCCAAGCTTGGCAACGTATTGTCTTTCATGGCGAAGTGTTCACGCGTTACTTTGCTCGCAGGATCATCACCATATAAAGAAATATAGTATTGCGCCGTTTTATCCATGGCGGCTAAACGATTAGCGGAAAGCACAACAGTGCCGTTTTCGTCAACTTTACTGCCGCGATATTCTTTAGTTAAACGGCTTTTTAAGAGGGTTTGTTGGTCATCATTTAAGTCGGCAAAGTTTTTACCATACTCTTGATTTGCAACAATATCTAACCAGTTGGTTAACTCGCGATGTAACCAGTCAGCGGTCCAGTCCGGTGCTTGGTAGGCACCATGGCCCCAAACAGAACCCAACTGCATACCACCGGTGGTTTGCCATGCGGTTTGCCCGTGTAAAATATCGTTATGTGTAATCACCGGTTCGCCTTTTTCCGTCACATATTGTTTTGGAATCGGTGGCGCTTCACGGTAGATTTCAAATCCGTAGTAACCGAGAATAGAGAATGCCCCTATTAATACGGCGACTAACAGGTACCAGAACTTTTTGTACTGTCCCATTTGATCACTCCTTGAGAAAATAAAATATTGATAACTTAATAATTTGTGTCAGACACATTGAGATTTTACGATTTAAGTAAAATACCTGACTAATTATATCGGATTTAAAAAGGCGATATATTACCTAATAGTAGGTAAATGTGAGATATTCAAAGTGATGAAGTAAACACAAGGAGAGAAAGAAACTGACACGCTACTCTATTTTAGATTTAAAAATGACCGCACTTTGGTCTGAATTTCAAAATTTGGACAGATCGCTTTTATCACCATTCACTTGCGCAAGATAGCCTTTGACTTTATGTCGTGCTGTGAAATAGGTAGAAACAAAAAACTCCCGATAACGGGAGTTTTTTATTAAGGATGAGACATTATAAGTTGAACACGGCAAATAGCACGATGACGCTATAAAGTGTCGCTAAGCCGTAGAAAATAAATCCGCCGGCCGGTACATGGACTTTGATGTCGTGCATACCGTGGTGGACACGGTGTAAGCCTGCCCACATTGGGAAAATGGTTAGGGCTAGAATCACTAATTTCCCTATCCAATGATGGGCAAAGGCGATGATGTTATCTGGGCTGACTAAGCCGAAAGGCAGTAATAAGCCGAGAATAAGAATGAGCACAGGGAAAGCAAGTCCGCTTATCATGCCACCGGCACTGAACATTAACCAGACAGGTGGTTCGTTTGAACGTTTTGGATTTTGATTAACCATAATTTCCCCCTAGATAAAGACTAACACTAAAGCCAATACGGTGACGGCGACAAACGCGCCACGTAAAGCATTTTTAATGAGTTTTGCCGGCAAACCGGTGGTGCCTGACATCACTTCGCCTGTCATATCAAATAAGGTGACGGCATGGAGCAATAAAGCCGCTAATGAAATGATGTTAAGAATCACGACAATTGGATTTTGTAGGAACGGAATGAAATTCATGACAAATCCATCTGCCTTGCCTAAACAAATCACGCCATAAAGCAATACTAAGCTGAACCAAACTGTTGGCACCGCTGTGGCTTCACGTAGCATATAGAATTTGTAGAAATCCCAACTTTTCCACCAAGTCGGCGTAATTTCACGAACGTATTTTTTACGTTTACTTACTGTTGTTGTCATAATCTTTCCCCTTACGCCTTCGGTTTAAGCATGGAAATAAGGTAATCTTTGGCGCTTTCTAATTTGCCTTGGTTAATGGCGGTGGCTGGGCCCACGTGTTTTGGACACACTTCAGAACACGCACCTACGAAGGTACAAGACCAAACGCCATTTTCGCCGTTCATGATTTTCATCCGTTCTGCTTTGCCGTGGTCGCGGTTATCTAAGTTATAACGATGACCTAAAGTTAATACGGCCGGGCCGACAAATTCCGGGTTTAAACCGAATTGTGGGCAGGCGGCATAGCATAAGCCACAGTTGATACACATCGAGAATTGGCGGTATTTTTCCAATTGTGCCGGCGTTTGTTTAGTACGACTTTTCGCTAATTCTTTAGACGGATGCGGTTTACCGTCTAACTCAGGCGCTTGGTTGCCGATCACATAAGGTTTGATGGCTTCTAAGCTTTCGATGAAATGGCTTAAGTCCACAATTAAATCCCGTTCAATCGGGAAGTTGGCTAGAGCCTCAATACGCATATGGCCACTGTAGTCACGCAAGAAAGTTTTGCACGCCAATTTCGGAATGTTATTTACCATCATGCCGCAAGAACCGCAGATTGCCATACGGCATGACCAACGATAAGAAAGTTCCGGCTCCAACTTGTCTTTAATGTAACCTAACGCATCGAGTAAAGAGGTTTGGCTGTCATAAGGCACTTGATAAGTTTTCAAGTGTGGCTCTTTGTCAACTTCCGGATTGTAACGTAGAATTTCAACGTTCATGATTGATTGTTCGGCCATATTATTACTCCTTACCCGCTTGAGCTTGTTCTTTTGCTTTGGCGGCTGCTTCTGCTGCTTCTGCTTCCGCACCGTAAACACGTTTTGCCGGCTGTGATTTCGTGATTTTCACTGGGCTGTATTCAATGCGTGGCGCACCGTTTTCGTTATAGAACGCCAAGGTATGTTTCAAGTAGTTCACATCATCACGTTCGGTGTAATCCAAACGTTGGTGCGCGCCACGAGACTCTTTACGTTCAATCGCAGAGTTCGCAATAGACTGCGCCACATCCAAAATGTAACCCAATTCAACAGTGTATAATAAGTTGGTATTAAACACGCTGGAACGGTCAGAAACATGAATGCGTTTATAACGTTCTTTGAGTTCGGCAATTTTATCAACGGCTTGTTGCATACTTTCTTGCGTACGATAGATACCGCAACCTTCTTCCATGGCTTGACCCATTTCATCACGAATTTCAGACCAAGATTCCGTGCCTTCTTGAGCGAATAAGTCATTTAAGCGTTTAACGACATCTTGAGCTTGTGCATCAATCGCATTTTGGTTGCCTGATTTGGCTTCGACGGCACGTTGCGCCGCATATTCACCGGCAACGCGACCTAACACCACTAATTCGGCTAAGGAGTTAGAACCTAAACGGTTCGCACCATGTAAACCGGAAGAAGCACATTCACCTACGGCAAATAAGCCTTTAATTCGGGTTTCGCTGTTGAAGTCCACTTCGATACCGCCCATGGTGTAGTGTACGACCGGACGCACAGGAATTGGCGCTTTCGCCGGATCCACACCTTCATAGGCTTTTGCGAGTTCGCAAATGAATGGTAAACGTTCATGTAAATATTGTTCACCGAGATGACGTAAATCCAAATGCACCACATCCACACCTTTGGCGGTTTTTAAGGTATTGCCCTTGCGCCATTCTTGCCAGAACGCTTGGGATACTTTATCGCGCGGGCCTAATTCCATGTATTTGTTTTGTGGTTTACCGATTGGCGTTTCCGGTCCCAAACCGTAGTCTTGTAAATAGCGATAGCCATCTTTATTGACTAAAATACCGCCCTCACCACGGCAACCTTCAGTCATTAAAATGCCGGTATTCGGCAAGCCAGTTGGGTGATATTGCACGAATTCCATGTCGCGCAATGGCACACCATGGCGATACGCCATTGATAAACCGTCTCCGGTTACAATGCCACCATTCGTATTGAAACGGAAAGCGCGACAACCACCACCTGTGGCGATGACAACGGCGTTAGCATTAATTTGAACTAAAGAACCTTCCATCATGTTCATGGCAACCATTCCGCGAGCATGGCCATCATCCACTAAAATATCAAGAACGAAGTGTTCATCAAAACGTACAATTTGTGGGTATTGAATAGAAGTTTGGAAGAGCGTATGCAATAAGTGGAAACCGGTTTTATCGGCAGCGAACCAAGTACGTTCGATTTTCATGCCACCGAAACGGCGTACGTTTACGTCACCATCTGCCTTACGGCTCCAAGGACACCCCCAACGTTCAAGCTGGGTCATTTCTACCGGTGAGTGCTCCACGAAATATTCGACAACGTCTTGTTCACAAAGCCAGTCACCACCTGCGACGGTGTCCTGAAAGTGTTTGTCATAAGAGTCTTCCTCTTTAATGACCGCCGCTGCCCCCCCTTCTGCCGCAACCGTGTGGCTACGCATTGGATAAACTTTTGAGACTAACGCAATTTTAAGGTTGGGATTAGCTTGCGCTGCAGCAATCGCCGCCCGTAAACCACCGCCACCGGCGCCAACAATGGCGATATCAACATTCACAGTTTGCACGATATTCCTCCAAGTAAAGAAATGACAATAATAAAAACACCAAATCGCTCTTTGGCGCTGTTAGGGTAAGGTCATTTTGCCATTATTTTTTATGATGAAAATCTTTTTTCTCAACTTTGTTACGATTTTGTGATCTACCTCAAAAAAGTTAACGCACGATACGAATTGTTCATCTTTTGTCTTTAAAATAACAAGTAATTAACAAAGATTTAACTAAAGACCAATAAAAGTGCGGTGAAAAAAGGATTCGTTTATGCATTTTGATTCACTTGCTTTAAAATGCGCAATCACGCTTTCGCAATTATCTTTAATAAAGGGATATCGATGTTTGAACAAACTCAATGGCAACCTAGCGCCTCCATTAAAAATTTGCTAACTCGTGCAAAATTAATTGAAGAAATTCGCCGATTTTTTACCGATCGTGGTTTATTGGAAGTGGAAACGCCGGTGTTGAGTGAATTTGGGGTGACCGATGTGCATCTCGCCACCTTCAGTACAGAATTTATTTCACCGTTTGGTGAGCAGTCGAAAACTCTGTGGCTTTCCACCAGCCCGGAATATCACATGAAACGCTTGCTGGCGGCAGGCAGCGGCCCGATATTTCAAATCGGCAAAGTGTTCCGCAATGAAGAAGCGGGCAATCGACACAACCCCGAATTTACCATGCTGGAATGGTATCGACCGCACTTTGATATGTATCGCTTAATTAACGAAGTGGATGATTTACTACAACAAATTTTGGAATGTCCGCCGGCAGAAAGCATGAGTTATCAATTTGCGTTCCAACAATATGTTGGCTTGGATCCGTTGTCAGCTGATCTCGCCGAATTGGTGGAAAAAGCCAAAAAACACCAGTTAATGGGTGCAGAAAATGAAAGTCGCGACACCTTACTGCAATTTTTATTTAGTGCGGTCGTCGAGCCGCAAATTGGGCAGGAAGCGCCTGTCGTGGTGTATCATTTTCCGGCAAGTCAGGCGGCTTTAGCGCAAATCAGTTCGGAAGATTTGCGCGTGGCAGAACGCTTTGAGTTTTACTATAAAGGATTGGAACTCGCTAACGGTTTCCACGAATTGTCTGACGCACGCGAGCAATTAAGACGCTTTCAGCAAGATAATCTGCAACGAGAAAAAATGGGGTTACCTGTGCGTGCCATTGATACGCGCTTATTATCCGCCTTGCAGGCAGGTATTCCGAATTGTTCCGGTGTCGCATTAGGTGTGGATCGCTTATTGATGATTGCCATGGGTGCGGAACACATTAAAGAGGTGATCTCTTTTGCCATTGATAACGCCTAGCTTGATCACGCGTAAAAGTGCGGTCATTTTTCTGGGTGTTTGTATGGCGCATACAAAATCGCTAGATTAATCAAACCGAAATCAGTACAATCGCACCCTTATTTTTCTATTGTTTAAAATATCACCAAAAATTTCGGTATCCGCCGTAATGTGTAATAACGAGGCTCCATGTCAGAACAAACAGTATCAGTGCAAGCTGTTGCCGAACCGGCAAAAAAAGTCAATTTAATGAATTTAACCCGTGCGCAGATGCGTGAGTTTTTTGCCGAATTAGGTGAAAAACCGTTCCGCGCCGATCAGTTGGTGAAATGGATTTACCATTTTGGTGAAGACAATTTCGACAATATGACCAATTTAAATAAAAAGTTACGGGAAAAATTAAAGTCCGTGGCAGAAATTAAAGCCCCGGAAGTGGCGGTGGAACAGCGTTCTGCTGACGGCACCATTAAATGGGCGATGCAAGTAGGCGATCAGCAAGTGGAAACCGTGTACATTCCGGAAGCGGATCGCGCAACGTTATGCGTTTCTTCACAGGTTGGCTGCGCATTGGCTTGTACTTTTTGTTCGACCGCGCAACAAGGCTTCAACCGCAATTTAACGGTGTCAGAAATTATTGGGCAAGTGTGGCGTGCATCGAAAATTATCGGCAATTTCGGTGTCACCGGTGTGCGTCCAATTACCAATGTGGTGATGATGGGCATGGGTGAACCGTTGCTGAATGTGGCGAATGTGGTGCCGGCGATGGAAATCATGCTGGATGATTTCGCTTATGGTTTATCTAAACGCCGTGTGACATTATCCACGTCCGGTGTGGTGCCGGCGCTTGATAATTTAAGCAAAATGATCGATGTGGCGTTGGCGATTTCCTTGCATGCACCCAACGATGAATTGCGTGACGAAATCGTGCCACTAAACAAAAAATACAATATCAAAACCTTGATTGATTCGGTGAATCGCTATTTAAGCGTTTCCAACGCCAACCACGGCAAAGTGACTATAGAATATGTCATGTTGGATCATGTGAATGATCATGTGGAACACGCCCATCAATTAGCGGAAGTGTTAAAAAATACGCCATGTAAAATCAATTTGATTCCATGGAACCCGTTCCCGGAAGCGCCTTATGCGAAAAGCTCCAACACGCGTATTGACCGTTTCCAGAAAACCTTGATGGAGTATGGTTTGACGGTGATTGTACGCAAAACCCGTGGCGATGACATTGATGCGGCTTGCGGACAATTAGCCGGCGATGTGATTGACCGCACCAAACGTACTGCACAGAAAAAACGTTTTGGCGAGGCGATTGCCGTTCAAGTTCAATAAGTTGATAAGTAAGAGAGGAAAAATTATGCGCCCTATTCAGTTTATCTTTTACCGTTTTGCGATCTTTATTTTTCCTTTTTTACTTTCTGCCTGCGTCAGCCATTCCGACACATCCGATTTTGATAAACAGGCGGCGGCAAAAGCCCGTGTAGAACTGGCATTAGGTTATTTACAACAACAAAACGGCAGCCAAGCGAAATTAAATTTGGATAAAGCCCTTTCTTATGCCCCTAAATACGCTTTGGTGCACGCTGCGTTAGCCTATTTTTATCAACAACAAGGGGATATGGCACGCGCTAAACAAGCGTATTTAACAGCCATTAAATTGGATGATAAACAAGGGGACATCTTAAATAATTTCGGTGCGTTTTTGTGTGCTCAAGGGGAATATCAGGCGGCCTATAAACAATTCACACAGGCATTAAATAGCCCGCAATATTATCACCAAGCAGATACTTACGAAAACTTGGCACTCTGCGCCTTATCCGCGAAAGATCAGAAAATTTACCAAGAAAATCTGACCGCACTTGAGAAGATCGCACCAGAACGTGCAAAGAGATTCGCTCAATTCACAAAATAGCCTGATAAATTACCGAAAAAGTGCGGTGAATTTTTCCCCTGTTTTTGTTGCTTGTTCATTCGCTTCTTTTCAAGCGTATTTTCCGCCTTTATTTTTTCGCTCAAAATGCTTAACAAATTCTCTCGTGGCGCAGAATCACACTATATAACAGTTGCAAAAGACGCCTGACAACCTTAAACTTTACCCGTTAAATTTTAGTAAAAAAACCTTTCATTTATGAACACACAAGAATGCCAAACCGATTCACCAGAAATAACACTCGGTGATAAATTTCGTATCGCGCGAGAAGCATTACACCTTTCTTTGGAAGAGGTCGCCGAAGCTATCGCATTACGCCCATCAATTTTAAAAAGTCTGGAAGAAAATCAATTTGTGAATGCAGCCGTTCCGGCGACATTCATGCGAGGTTATGTGCGAAACTATGCTAAATTTTTACGCATTCCGGAATCTGAATGGACAAATTTAGTACATTTTGGTCATGACCAAGAAAATGATTTAGGCAAAAATGCAAGAGCGACACATGCTGTCAATCAATACACATCACATCATCGTTGGGTGGGTTATTTAACTGCGTTGGTGGTGCTTGTCGTGATCGGCATGACAGGAATGTGGTGGTGGGAAAATCATCAGCATGCCAATGAAGAGCGCGATAATTTAGTCAACGCCTACACTCAAACCATGGCAACCACTTCAACGCCTGCTGCAGTATCCAATGACAAACCGCAAGATGCTACCGGTGCTATTACCGCAACAGGTTCTACTGCGGACAGCCCGGCAATAAGCAACGCAGCAACGCCATCGGCGAATGAATCTGCTGCAGCAGTGCCAACCAATGCATTACAAGCGGAAATGGATAAAATCACCGGCGCCAAACCGGCATCAACTGCAGAGGCAACCACGGCGCAGCAACCGCAACAGCCGCAACAACAAAGTGCGATGGAAAATTCAAGTGTTTCTGCAGCTGCGACAAAAGATGCTTTATTCATTGAAGTTATCGGTAATTGCTGGATCAGTGTGAAAGACAAGAACCGCAAAGTGTTAGCGCAAAAAGAATATAAGCAAGGCGATGTCCTCAATTTCAGTGAAGGAGAGCCTTATTCTTTGATCATCGGTGCGCCGGCAAATGTGAAAATTACATATAAAGGCGAAGCCTTCCCGTTGACGGTGGATGGACGTGTCGCAAAATTTAAATTACCTCAATAATGAGTAAACAATGTTAGAAAAGCCAAAAATTCAGCGTAGAGAATCCACAAAAATTTATGTCGGGAATGTCCCCATCGGGGGTGATGCACCGATTGCAGTACAGTCGATGACCAACACACGAACGACTGATGTTGAAGCCACGGTCGCACAAATCAAATCGTTAGAGCGCGTGGGTGCCGATATTGTGCGTGTGTCTGTGCCGACCATGGAAGCGGCGGAAGCTTTTAAATTAATTAAACAGCAAGTGAGCGTGCCATTAGTCGCCGATATTCATTTTGATTATCGCATTGCGTTGAAAGTCGCTGAATATGGTGTGGACTGCTTGCGCATCAATCCAGGTAATATCGGACGTGAAGATCGTATTCGCGCCGTAGTGGATTGCGCGAAAGATAAAAATATCCCCATTCGTATTGGGGTGAATGCCGGCTCACTGGAAAAAGACATTCAGGAAAAATACGGTGAACCGACACCACAAGCATTGTTGGAATCGGCATTGCGCCATGTTGAAATTTTAGATCGTTTGAACTTCGATCAATTTAAAGTGAGCGTTAAAGCCTCCGATGTGTATTTGGCAGTGGAATCCTATCGTTTACTGGCGAAAGCCATTAAACAGCCCCTGCATTTAGGCATTACTGAAGCCGGTGGTGCGCGTGCCGGTGCAGTAAAATCTGCCATCGGATTAGGAATGTTGTTGGCTGAAGGCATCGGTGACACGCTACGAGTGTCTTTAGCCGCCGATCCGGTGGAAGAAATCAAAGTGGGCTTTGATATTTTAAAATCACTGCGTATTCGTTCTCGTGGCATTAACTTTATTGCTTGCCCAACCTGTTCCCGTCAAGAATTTGATGTAATTGGCACCGTGAATGCACTTGAACAGCGTTTAGAAGATATTATTACGCCGATGGATGTGTCAATTATCGGTTGTGTCGTCAATGGTCCGGGAGAAGCGTTGGTATCTGATTTAGGCGTCACCGGAGGCAATAAGAAAAGCGGCTATTATCTTGACGGTGAGCGTCAGAAAGAGCGTTTTGATAACGACGATTTAATTAATCAATTAGAAGCGAAAATCCGCGCCCGTGTTGCGCAGCAAGATCCGAAAAATCGTATTCTTTAATTTTTAATAAACACAGGAAGTTATTGTGGCAAAAACTATTCAGGCAATTCGTGGGATGAACGATTGCTTACCAACAGAAACCCCGCTATGGCAATGGGTTGAGAATAAAGTGCGGTCTGTTTTAAGTGCATATGGTTACGCGGAGATCCGTATGCCAATTGTGGAAAGCACACCGTTATTCGCTCGCGCTATCGGTGAAGTTACCGATGTCGTGGAAAAAGAAATGTTTACGTTCGAGGACCGTGATGAAGAAAGTTTGACTTTACGTCCGGAAGGTACAGCCGGTTGTGTACGCGCAGGTATTGAACATGGTTTGTTGTACAACCAAGAACAACGCTTATGGTATATGGGGCCAATGTTCCGTTATGAGCGTCCGCAAAAAGGCCGTTACCGTCAGTTCCATCAGGTTGGTGTGGAGATTTTCGGAATTCCTAATCCGGAAATTGATGCGGAGCTTATCGCCTTAACCGCCCGTTTATGGAAGGATTTAGGCATTTTTGACCATGTCACGCTTCAACTAAACTCCATTGGTTCATTAGAGGCGCGCAAAAATTATCGTCAAGCCTTGGTCGATTTTTTACAAAATCACATCGATATTTTAGATGAAGACAGCAAGCGTCGTTTAACCACCAATCCGTTACGCATTTTAGACAGTAAAGATCAACGTGTTCAAGAAGTGCTAAATGATGCACCGAAATTACACGATTATCTTGATGACGATTCCCGCGAACATTTTGCGCAATTATGCGCCTTGCTGGATAATTTAGGCATTCAGTACGAAATCAATCAAAAATTGGTGCGCGGCTTGGATTATTACAACAAAACCGTATTTGAATGGGTGACTTCCGCTTTAGGCGCACAAGGCACAGTCTGCGGTGGTGGTCGTTACGATGGGTTGGTTGAACAGCTAGGCGGTCATGCCACAAGTGGTGTTGGTTTTGCTATGGGCTTGGAGCGTTTGGTACTGTTGGTACAAGAAGTAAATACACAGATTACCTTGCCAAGTGCGGTGGATATTTACATCGTTTATCAAGGTGAAGGCACTACCGTGGCAGCCTTTAATTTGGCGGAAAAACTTCGTTCAGACTTACCGCACTTACGTACGCTTTTACACTGCAGCGGCGGGAATTTCAAAAAGCAATTTAAACGTGCCGATAAAAGTGGTGCGAAGTTAGCCTTAGTCATCGGCGAAGATGAAGTGAAAAACCAACAAGTGGTGGTAAAAGACTTGTTGCAACATAGCGAACAAGCCGTTGTGGCATTAAGCGACATCATCAATCACATTCAAAACACATTCAAATAAGGAAAAAACATGGCATATACCATTGAAGAAGAACAAGAACTCAGTGCGATTAAGGCGTGGTGGCAAGAAAACTATAAGTTTATTATTGCTTGTTTTGTGATTGCCTGTGTTGGCGTATTCGGCTGGAACTATTGGCAATCTTATCAGCTACAAAAAATCCACAATGTTTCTGCTGAATATGAGCAAGTGTTGTTTAACTATAAAAAAGATCCACAAGCACAAGAAGCGCAATTTGCTCAATTCATTAAAAACAATGAGAAAACTGCCTACGCGGTGTTAGCCTTGTTAGATAAAGCAAAAATTGCTGTTGAAAAACAAGATTTTACGCAGGCTGAAGAGGCGTTAAAACAAGCGGTGGCACAATCAACGGATGATATTTTATCTTCTGTAACGGCGTTGCGTTTGGCGGCAGTACAATTCCAGCTTGGACAATTTGATCCGGCGTTAGACAGTTTGAAATTAGTGAAAGATGAGGCTTGGAATGGCGCTAAAAATATCTTAGTTGGCGATATTCAGTTGGCGAAAGGAGATAAGGAGGCTGCGAAAAGCGCTTATCAACAAGCCCAGCAAAATGCCACCCCGTTAGAGCTACAACTCATTCAAGTGCGGTTAAATAATTTATAGTTTTTAAGGCTTGGGAAAACCAAGCCTTTCTTTTAACAATGAGGAACCTCATGGCGAATAATCAACGCAAAATCCCTATTCCACCCCCATTAATTTTTGTCTTCTGTGCTTTGCTAATGAAAATGCTCCCACCTGTTTGGCAATTTCCATCTCCATTGTGGTTGGTGATTGTACTTGGCGGAATGGGTTGCATGATCGGCATGATGAGCGTCTTACAATTTTTATTCGCTAAAACCACGATTGATCCACTAAAAATCGAAAAAGCCTCACAATTAGTGACGAATGGAATTTATCAATACAGTCGTAATCCAATGTATCTAGGCTTAGCCTTTGTTTTATTGGCGTGGAATGCTTACCTTGGCTCGTTGTCAGCCATATTAGGTGTGATGCTATTTGTGTGGTATATCACCGAATTTCAAATTAAGCGGGAAGAGGAAAATTTACAAAATATTTTTGGTGATGCATTTACGGCGTACTGCCAACGTACTCGCAGATGGTTGTAACAGCAATTATAAAGATAAAATTTCTTTAACGAAGGGAATCGTTAGTTTACGTTGCGCCTGTAATGAGGCCTGATCGAGTTTTTCTAACGCATTAAATAAGGTTTTCATATCCCGTTCTAAACGTTTGAAGAGAAAATTAGCCGTTTCGTCAGGCAATTCAATGCCGCGCTGATGTGCTGCCAGTTGTAAGACCGTGATTTTTTGCTGATCATTTAACGGCATTAATTGATACACTTCGCCCCATGTAAGACGAGAAGCCAAATCCGGTAAATGGATCGATAAATTGGTCGGCGATTGATCCGCGCCGATCACTAAAAGCGTTTTTCCGGTCTCTCTGATTCGATTGATTAAATCGAAAATAGCCACTTCCCAATCCGGATTACCAATCACCTCTTGTAAATCATCCAAACACACTAATTCTTGTTGCTCTAGATTTTCCAGTACTGCCGGAGAGAAATATTGTGCTTTGTTCAAAGGCACATATAAGGCAGGGCGTTGATGCGTTAAGTAATGATGACAAATGGCTTTTAATAGATGGCTTTTCCCACAACCACGCTGCCCCCAAAGATAGAAAAAAGGTTGGCTAAGGTGAGAAAAGTTTTTTTGTAACGAGCTGAGCAGAAGCTGATTGTTTTCCGCGTAGAAATTTTCCAGCGTGTCATTATCAAATTGATGAATGGGGAGAGGAAGTTGGAAATGTGGCTCGCTCAAATCAAATACCAAAAATACTGAAATAAAGTGCGGTAAGAATAAACGAAATTTTTAAAATTAGAAAGTCATTAGCGGATATTTTTCCTCTCCGCTAATGACGGTAAGAGAGGCGTTTTATGCGGCTTCGTTTTTCGCTTTAGGTAATACCAAGTTCAAAATAATGGCAACCACGGCGCAAAGACTGATTCCTTTTAAGGACACGCCACCGACATCAACGAACATGTTACCGATCCCAAATGTCATGACCACAGCAATGATGCAAAGGTTACGTGCTTCGGTGACATCGACTTTGGCGCGGATCAAGGTGCTCATGCCCACAACGGCAATGGAACCGAATACTAACATCATGATACCGCCCATCACGATGGTTGGGATAGTAGATAAAAAGGCACCGACTTTTCCACAGAAGGAAATCGCAATTGCCCAGACCGCCGCCCAAGTCATGATGTTTGGATTGAAATTACGGGTGAGCATGACCGCACCGGTGACTTCTGCATAGGTTGTATTTGGCGGACCGCCTAATAATGATGCTGCGCTCGTTGCGATACCATCACCTAACAAAGTGCGGTGTAATCCCGGTTTTTTGATGAAGTCTTTGCCGGTCACGGAACTAATCGCCATAATGCCACCAACGTGCTCCACAGCGGGCGCAATGGCAATTGGCAGTAAATATAAAATGGCTTCTAATTTAAATTCCGGTGTGGTGATGTTTGGCAAACTAAACCAAGGTGCATCTAAAACCGGTTGGAAATTAATGAGCCCCATGAAAAGACATAGGATATAGCCCACCGCAATACCGAACATAATCGGGATAAGTTTCATTAACCCTTTGGAGAAGACGGCCACACACAAGGTGGTGATGAGGGTTACCATAGACACTAAAACAGCATCATTGTATTGGTAAGCGCTATTTTTACCGAGTGCCATATCAACGGCGACCGGCGCTAAGCCCATACCGATGATAATAATCACGGGGCCGACAACCACCGGAGGGAAAATGCGTTCCAATGCCGCGGCACCACGTAATTTAACTAAAGCGCTCAGTGCCAAATAAACCAAGCCGGCACAGGCTAAGCCGCCCATGGTGACAGGAATCCCCCAAGTGGCAACGCCGTATTGGATCGGCGCAATAAAGGCAAAAGAAGATGCCAAGAAAATCGGCACTTGTTTGCCGGTGCAAAGTTGGAATAATAAAGTACCGATACCGGCAGTAAGCAAGGCAGTATTAGCATCTAATCCGGTAATTAACGGCACTAAAACCAATGCACCAAAGGCAACGAATAGCATTTGTAAACCCACAAATGCTTGTTTAACGGAACTCTGTTGCTCCGTGATGGGAGCTTGTGTTGTATTTGTCATGTAAGTTTCAACTCGCTGTCTGAATTAACTTAAAAAGTGCGGTCATTTTTCGAAATGTTTTTTGTTTCTTTTTACCGCAAAAAGGCGGATAAAAATCCGCCTAACCTGTTAATAAAATTTTCGGTTTCAGGATTATTTGGTACCAAAAATTTTATCGCCTGCATCACCTAAACCCGGAATGATATACCCGTTTTCGTTTAAGTGATCATCAATTGCCGCGGTGTATAATTCAATGTCCGGATGCGCTTTTTCTAATGCAGCAAGACCTTCCGGTGCAGCAACTAATACTAAAACTTTAATGTGTTTGCACCCTTTTTGTTTGAGCAAATCGATGGTTGCGATCATAGAACCACCGGTTGCTAGCATCGGGTCAACAACGATAGCTAAACGTTCATCTAAATCGCTGGCTAATTTTTGGAAATAAGGTACCGGCTCAAGGGTTTCTTCATTACGGTACATCCCCACAACGCTGATACGCGCACTTGGAACGTGTTCTAACACCCCGTCCATCATACCCAGACCGGCACGCAAAATCGGTACAACAGTGACTTTTTTACCTTTGATTTGGTCAATTTCAACCGGACCGCACCAACCATCAATAATCACTTTTTCTGTTTCTAAATCCGATGTGGCTTCATAAGTTAATAGGCTTCCGACTTCGGTGGCTAATTCACGGAATTTTTTCGTGTTAATTTCTGCTGCACGCATTAAACCCAATTTGTGTTTCACCAATGGATGTTTGACTTCGACTAATTTCATTTTTTATCTCCTTCATATTAAACGGTTCACTGCGAAAAGAATCGCGATGCATACATTAAAGCATACGGTTTCTTAAATTTAGCTCAAAAATAATGCCTATGAAATCATAGGCATTACGCTTGATTATTGCTCTTGGTTAATAAATGCGTCGTTTATCTCGATTTTCGCTTTAGCGCGTAGCGCATTTAATAGGCTATTTTGCAAACTGATGCGATCGGTTTGTTCTAATTGTGCTGCAAATTGTTTTTTCTCTGAGGCAGTTAACTTACCGTCCTCAACGTTATCCAACGCCACAATCACTACGCCACCTTCTGCGTTTTTAGCGGCCTTATAAGTCACGCTGCCATCAGCCGGTTTTTTCATTGAGAAAATAACGTCTCCAAGGACAGGATCTTTCGTTTCGGCAAAAATCCATGTTTGGGCTTCACCAAAATTTAATCCCTCTACGGCTTTCCCAGCCGTCAAATCTTGTACAAACTTATCCGCCTGCGCTAACACAATGACTTCAGCTTTTTGGTGTTTTAATGTTGCTGCGATTTCGCCCTTCATATCCTCCAAGGATCGGGTGGACTGAGGTTTATGATCAAGCACACGTACCACTAAAGAATGTTGCTCGCCTACACTCATCGGCTCAGAATTGCTACCGCCTTGAGAAAGATCAGAATCAAAAATTGCCGACGTGACATTCGGATAATTTAATTCTGACGGCACATCCTTACGAGAGAAATAGCCGGTTTCCTGAACTTTCACGCCAGCCTCATCTGCGGCAGCTTTTAATGAAGACGCGTCTTCAAAAGCTTTATCTGCTACGCGTTTTTCAATAGAAAAGAATTGGTTACCCATTAAATTTTGACGAATTTGTGCAGCGATTTCGGCTTTTACCTCATCTAAAGGTAACACTTTCGCAGGTTTGCGTTCTTTCACTAAAATAATATGGTAATTGCCATCCACTTTTATCGGTTGACTATATTTTCCAACCTCTAACGCATTTGCCGCCTCTTCAAAAACGGCTGGAAATTCACCCGCACTTACCCAACTTAAATCACCGCCCTTTTCTGAACTGGTTGGATCGATAGAGTGATTTTTCGCTAACTCCTCAAAGACAGCCCCTTGTTGTAATTGATGATATAAATCCTGCGCTTGTTGCTCGGTTTTTACTTGAATATGGGCTAAATGTTGCTGACCTTGTGTCGTAAATTGCGCTTTATTATCTTGATAATACTGCGCAATTTCTACATCAGTCACATTCATATTTTTTTCCATGTTCGCACCGGATAAATCAAGATATTGCACCTTAACCTGTTCCGGAAGGGTAAATTCCGCTTTATGCGCCTCATAGTAAGCTTGGATTTCCTCATCGGTTACGCTTTGTTTCTCAATTTCATCCAAAAGCGATAACTTCGCAAAACGCACTTGACGACGTTGGAAAAATAATTTTTCCAATGCTTCCTGTTGCACCGGAACGCTAAACATCGTGGCTGCCAACGCATTTTGAAGCTGTTCTAAACGCAATGCTTCTCGTACATAGCCGGCATAGGTTTCAGCGGAAATGCCATTACTTTGTAGCATTTGCTGATAGAGGGTATTGTCAAATTTTCCGTTATTTTGGAAAGACGGTGTCGTCACGATCTCTTGTTTAACACGGTCGTCACTGACACCTAATTTAAGATCATTCGCATATTGGCGTAATAATTCTTGGTTAATTAAAGACGCTAAAATTTGTGTTTTGAGCTGAGTGATTTGCGCCGGCGAATCGGCATCTTGCGGACTTAAATTACGGGAGGCAGCATTATATTGATTTTGGAACGTGTGCTGTGAAATCTCTTCGCCATTGACTTTTGCCGCAGAATTATCAACGCGAGTATAAAGATAGCCTGCCATCGAACTGATAACAAATGTGACAGTAATAAAACCAAAAAGAAACTTAGAAGCCCAGCTGGTTGAAGCTCCGTGTAGTTTTTCCATTACCATGAAATGTATCCTATAAAAATAAAGCAAAAAATCCTTGCGATTATAATCTAAAGCACTATTTCCCGCACTAACAAAAGTAAATTTTTTACCGTTTCTCTTGAAACACCTCGGCTTTTACGCTAAAGTTAGCACGATTTTTTAAAGGGAAGATCGTCGTTTCCGGTGAAGCGGCAGGACTTCAAATCCTGTTGAGGCTGCCAGCAGTCTCGGGTAGGTTCAACTCCTACGATCTTCCGCCAATGCCTCTTACCTTTATCTTGCCTTCTTATTAAAAGCGCCGTATTTTACGCTGGATTATCCATATCCTTAAATTCAACATCCAATCCGTATTCTTTTGCTAACCATTCTCCGAAGGCTTTGACCCCATACCGTTCGGTCGCATGATGACCAGCCGCAAAAAAATGGATGCCCTGTTCTCTTGCACTGTGGATGGTTTGTTCAGACACTTCACCGGTAATAAAAGCATCACAGCCTTGTTGTGCGGCAAGATCGATATAACCTTGCCCGCCACCGGTGCAGAGGCCAATTTTATGAATAAAGTGCGGTCCGTTTTCGATACAAATTAACGGCTGGCGATGCAAAACTTGTGCAATGCGCTCAGCAAATTGTTCGCCCGTTAAAGGGTGTTTTAAATTTCCCCACATAGGAATGCTGGTTGCCCCTTGTTCTAACGGTTGCAAATTTTCAATGCCTAATAATGCCGCAAGTTGTGCGTTGTTACCTAATTCAGGATGAACATCCAAAGGCAAGTGATACGCATATAAATTGATTCCATGGGTTAATAAGGTACGAATCCGATTGCCTTTCATACCCCGAATACAAGGATCTTCGTTTTTCCAAAAATAGCCGTGATGCACCAGCAAGGCATCGGCGTTTTGTGCTACCGCATAGTCAATCAGCGCTTGGCTGGCGGTTACTCCTGTGACGATTTTCCGGATTTCCGATTTGCCTTCAACTTGAAGTCCATTAGGGCAATAGTCGACAATCAATCGGCTATTTAATTTTTGATTGAGCTGTTTTTCGAGCGCAAGGTTATGCATAAATGTATCTCTAAAAAGAAGAAAGAAAGCTTTAATAGTAAAGCTTTTGAGGGGGAATAAGAAGAAAAAAATGGCTAGTACAAATATCTTTCAAAAAGACGTGGGGGAGTTTTTGTACTAGCCCTGTGTTTAAGTATGACGACAATCTTAACATTAAACAAACGAGTTCATTATATATCTAAATATATAATGATCAAGTTTAATTTTGATTATTTCGTCAAATCAATTTGATACACCGCAAATCCCACTTCATCCGTACCCACCTGTTTCATTGGGTATTGGGCGTTTTCTTTAATAAATTTTGCCGCCTGTTCACTTGGTGACGTTTCAAAACGGACATCTAATTTATCGTTGCCTTTGATCGACACAAAACGCCAGTTTTTATCAGCACTTGGGTTCACCGCGCCCTCTTTTTCACTGGTGGCTTTGATGTAATCCGCCAGCACTTGACGGTTTTCATCCGGCGCAGCGTAAACAATGTGCTTGTCGCCGGTGCCCGGGAATTTATTACCATAAGCACGGTAGTTATTGGTGGCGATTAAAAATTCCGCTTTCGGATCCACCGGTTTGCCTTGGTAAGTCAGATTCACTACACGGTGTGCATCCGGATTGATTAACTTGCACTCGCCGTCATAACGTGGCGGTTGGGTCAAATCGTATTCGTAATTGACACCATCGATCACATCGAAGTTATAGGTACGGAAGCCATCCCAATCCAATAAAGATTGTGGTTTATCGCTCGCCGGATCGATTTGCTTAAACATCCCTGCGCTGCATTCCAACCATTCTTTCAGTTGTTCGCCACTGACTTTCACCACGACCAAGGTATTTGGATACAAATACAAATCTGCCGCATTGCGGAACGTTAACTCGCCTTTGTTCACTTCGGTGTAGCCTGTTGGATCGTTTTTACGACCGCCCGCTTTAAACGGTGCGCCTGCACTTAAAATTGGTAAGCCAGCCATCACCGGTACGCTTGGGGCAACGTTTTCCACGTAGGCTTTTTGCGCTTGGTTAACAATTTGAATGGTCGGGTCGTCTTGCACCAAGGCCAAATAGCTATACATATTGTCGGTGGCTTTACCAATCGGTTGTGCCACGAATTTACGGGTCGCTTCATGGGTTTCTTTTAAAAGTGCGGTCATTTCCGGGTCATTTTCTGCCAACGCTTTTTTGTTTTCCGCATCATAAATCGGACGTAATACTGCTTTGCCGTCAGTGACAATCCATTTGCCGTTATGCTCGCTCAATACTAAATCTACGACACTGATATTGTTCGCCCAATAGCCCGCCATACTTTCCGGTACGCCTTTTACGGTGCCTTTGGCAATATCTGCGTTCGGTGATTTGGCAAATTCTTTATTTGGGAACAAGCGGTGGGAATGACCGAAAATCACCGCGTCAATGTGCGGCACATCGGCAAGATAGAACGCGGAGTTTTCTGCGCCTTCATGGTACGGCTCGTCGGATGGGCCGGTGTGCGCCAACGCCACGATAATATCCGCGCCTTTTTTCTTCATTTCCGGTACATATTTTTGCGCGCTTTTTACAATGTCGCGGGTTTCCACTTTGCCCGTTAAATTGGCTTTATCCCACACCATAATTTGCGGCGGCACAAAACCAATATAACCGATTTTTAGCTTATGCGACTTGCCTTTGTTGTCCACCACTGTTTTTTCCTGAATCACGTAAGGTGTGTAATAAGGCTCCTCAGTTCCCGCTTTCACCACGTTGGCGTTCACAATCGGGAACTTCGCCTGTTTAATCGCATCGGCTAAATAATCCAAACCGTAGTTAAACTCATGGTTACCCAATGTCCCCACTTCATAATGCATGGCATTTAAGCAATCCACCGCCGGGTTTGGTTTACCTTCTTTATAGCCCACTGCCGCTTGATAATCGGCAATCGGGTTGCCTTGAATCAAATCGCCGTTATCCACCAACACACTGTTTTTCACTTCTGCACGAGCTTGACGAATCAAACTTGCCGCACGGGTAAAACCAAATTTCTCTGTCGGCGCGTCTTTGTAATAGTCAAAATCCGTCAAAAAACTGTGAATATCAGTAGTACCGATAATGCGTAAATCAACTTGATTATCGCTTTTCGCGAACGCCATGCGATGGCAACTGAGCGCCAACACGCTGGTCGCGCCAATTTGAATAAAACGTCTTCTGTTTATCATAATAAATGCCTCCTGTTAGGTAATTAGCGGGCTTATTGTAAAAGAAATTAAGCGCGGGGTAAAAGGCAAGCGATATATCAATCTCCCTCACCTGGTTGTGGTATGAAGATCACCGCTCACCAAGTACAACCGTAAAAAAACACCTAACACCGTAAATGCTGTTGTAGTTGCACGACTGAAGTGCGGTCAGTTTTGGATGAATTTTGGGATGAATTGGCGGAAGGAAAAATAAACGTAAAAGGGCATTCAGAATAAAAAACGACTGTAATTGAATCGCCAAAATTTATACCCCAAAGGTTGTTATGCTTAAACAAACAACAACGCCCTATTTTCACATAACAGGGCGTTTTTATGAAGGCGTTTAGTTATTTATACTCCACCACCACATCTGCTTCCGTAATGGCATCGCCATAAATTGGCTTTAAGGTTTTTTCATAGGCTTGTTTTAACACGCCTTGTTTGCCTAATTTTTCAATTTCAGCATTTAACCAGTTCAACAATTCGGTATCCCCTTTTCTCACTGCCGGCGCAATGAAATCTTGATCACCTAAATTTTTCACGCCCACTGTAAAGCCCGGATTTTCTTTCGCCCAGGCAAACAACAATGTGTTGTCATGGGCAAGCGCATCGCCACGACCGTCACGTAAAGCTTCGAAGGTTTCGGTATTTTGCTCAAATTTCAACAGTTTGATGTCAGGATAATTTTTAGTGAAATACGCATCTGCGGTGGTACCTTTATTGATTAACAAGGTTTTGCCTTTTAATTGGTTCACATCGGTAATCACTGATCCGTCTTTTGACACCACACCTAAGGCTACTTTCATGTAAGGTTTCGCGAAATCCACCACTTCCGCACGGGCAGGCGTAACGGTGAAGTTGGCAAGGATAATGTCCACTTTATTGGAGGTGAGGTATTCCACGCGGTTAGCTGCTTCAACTAACACATATTCCGCTTTATTTTCATCGCCCAATAAATCCTTGGTGATGGCTTTGGCGATTTCCACATCAAATCCTTGGCTTTTGCCTTGACTGTCCACATAGCCGAATGGCGGTTTGTCACTAAATACGCCAATACGCACTTTGCCGGCTTGTTTGAGTTGCTCAATCGTTGATGAAGCCGCTGATTCTGTTTTGCCTTCTTTATCGTTGCAGGCAGTTAAGCCCATTGCCAATAATGCGGTGGCGAAAAGTGCGGTCACTTTTTTAAATGTTTTGTTCATAGTTAACTCCTCTGGGTTCGTAATTTAAAATGTTAAGAAAGGTTTTCGCACGGTCGGTTTGCGGATTAGTGAAGAAATCTGATGGCGAAGCCTGTTCAACGATTTGTCCTTTATCCATAAACACAATGCGATTCGCCACTTGGCGGGCAAAAGACATTTCATGGGTCACGATAAGCATCGTCATGCCGTCTTTCGCTAAGCCTAAAATCACATCCAACACTTCACGCACCATTTCCGGGTCAAGTGCGGCGGTGACTTCGTCAAACAGCATAATATCGGGATTCATACACAAAGAACGCACAATGGCGATGCGTTGTTTCTGTCCGCCCGATAACTCGCGCGGATAGGCATTTTTACGCTCAAACAATCCAACCCGTTTCAGTAATATATCGGCTTGAGCTTCTACTTCAGCACGTTGGCGTTTCTGCACTTTAAGCGGGCCGAGCAAAATATTGTCGATGACCGACATATGCGGAAATAATTCATAGCTTTGGAACACCATGCCAATATGTTGTCGAGCTTTCACCCAAGGCAAATCTTTGCCCAATACGCCTTCATTTTGCAAAATTAATTGACCGCTCTTTATCTCCTCTAAGCCGTTAATACAACGTAAGAGCGTACTTTTACCGCAGCCGGATGGACCTAAAATTACCACCACCTCGCCTTTTTCAACGGATAAATTAATTCCATTTAAGGCAAGGGTTTCACCGTAATATTTCACTAAATTTTTAATTTCTAATAAGGGCATATACACCTTCTATTTTTCCCAATAGGTTTCTAAATAACGTGAAAATAAGGATAACGGATAGCAAATCACAAAATATAACAAGAAAATCACACCATAAATCCACAAGGCAGCGGAGGGTTCCGTAAACAGGGAGGTTTCAATAATCTGCTGCCCGACTTTAATCACTTCCAATACACCGATTAACATAGCAAGCGAACTGGTTTTCACCATGCGTGTAAACAAGTTAATGGCACTTGGCGTAACACGTTTCAAACTTTGTGGCAATAAAATATAACGAAACGTTTGTAATGGCGTTAAACCCAAGGCATAAGCAGATTCTGTCTGATGTTTTTCAATAGACGTCAAGGCACCACGCACTAAATCGCCCATTTCCGCGGTTCCCCAAAAAATGAAGACCCAAATACAAACAGTCACGCCATCAATATGCGTATTAAACCATTTTGCCACCCCGAAATAGGTAATAAATAACAATACCAATAACGGAATAATACGGACAAATTCCAAATAAAAACGGCAAACAGCACGAATCAGGCGATTTTTGCTTGTCATCAACAAGCCAAGAAGAATACCGAGAATGCAGGCGAAGAAGACAGAGACAAAGGCAATTTTTGCCGTTACCCAGAGACCACCCAATAACCGTTCAAAATTACTCCCTTCAAATAACACATTAAGCCCCATATTTCGCTCTCCGTGTACGACGTTCCAAGTAAGTGATAAACAATGACACCGGTAATAAAATCAACAAATAAAACACCACTAATAAAAAGAGGGCTTCATTCGTTTTGTAATCCATGCCGATAATCTCTTTTGCCATAAACATTAACTCCGCAATGGCAATCGCACTGACCACGGAAGTTTCTTTCATTAAAAATAAACTGTTAGCGCCGATCGCCGGTGCAGCAACCGCAAAGGCTTGGGGGAATAAGACATAACGAAAGGCTTGTGCCGGTGTCAACCCTAAACTTAACGCTGATTCCAACTGAGCACGGGGAATCGCTTCCAAACCACCCCGAATGGCTTCTGACATATAACTTCCCCCTAAAAACGCAAGGCCAATCACCGCACAAGTAAAGCCGTCTAATTTGATACCCACCTTAGATAAGCCGAAATACAGGAAAAAAACCTGAATCAACAAAGGCGTGTTGCGGGAAAGTTCAATATAAAATTTCACAATGGGATTGAGCATACGCACTTTATATGTCGTCACAATGGCGCAGAAAAAACCGATGAACAACGAAAGGACAATCGCCCAGAAAGAAAGCTGCAACGTTATCCAAGTCGCATCAATAAAACGTGGTAAGGTGTTCCAGATATATTGCCAATTCATATGTAATTCAAAACGAAACAAGATTTTCGTGCATTATAAAAAGAAGACAATTTTTTAAGGAAAGAACGGTTTTTTATATGTTATAACCGGAAATCATGACGAACGCTGCCTGATGCCGTCATCCTCCATGCTAAGTGCGGTTAGTTTTTGAAATGTTTTTACTCAAAGAATCAGGCAGCGTTTTTCTGATAAGCAATGCCATGCATAAAAAGCTGTAACACATCTTTAAAGAGTTGCTGTTCTTTGCCGGCATAATGTTGTTGTAAGACCGAAGAATGAATCATTTCATCCATTTTTTGAATCAACACATCAATTAAAATCACAGGAAAATCATCCCGCACGCTTTTGCGTTGTTGTAACGTGCTGAAAAAATAGTGCATATAGAGATATTTTTCCTGTGCCATTTGCCGAAAAAAAGCCTGTAAGGTTTCATCTTGATCATGATTTAAATCATGTAATACGGCGGTGGAATACAACGTTGCCATGGATTCTTGCTGCATCGTCAAAATCTGCTGGATCACCGTGGCTAAATCTGCCTCTGTGGCTAACAATCTATCAAATTCCCGCCGCATATTATTTTTTTGTTCTTCAAAAATACTTTTCACTAAATCTTGCTTGGTAGGGAAATATTTATAAAACGTCACTCGACTTACCCCTGCCGCCCGACAAATTTCTGCGACAGAGGCTAATCTCCAGCCTTGTTGATAAAACAGTTCAGTGGCAACCTGTTTCAAAAAAATATCTTTTTTCATGGTTCGCTCCTTAAGGGGCAATAACATAGCCGAAAGCCTTTAATTGTCAAATGTCAAATTTGAGAAAAATTCTTATTTACTTTCGTATTGTGATTGTGTTAGGTTTACATTATTAATCAGTTAATGCAAAAAGTGTAAACTTTAAACCAAAATGAAGCCTAGGAGAACCCATGAACAAGTTATCCCCACGACTCAGTTTTATCAGCCTTTGCCTGATGAGTGCCTATTCTTTTTCTACCCATGCCGAAGAAAGTCAGCAGACCACAGTACTAGACGAAATCACTGTGACCGGTGAAAAATTCGAACGTAGTCAATCCTCTACCGGTTCAAGCACCTCCGTGGTAACCGCCGAACAACTCAAACGAGAAGCCAATTTACTGTCTGCGACCCAATTATTAAAACGCGATGTGAATATTTTAGACACCGGCTTGGGCAATGACTTACCCACTGTGCGTGGCGTTGACGGGTCCGGCCCGGCGGTAGGTGCGGTGGCATTTTTTGCCGGTTCACGCCCAAGACTAAATATGCAAATTGACGGTAGAACGTCCAGCTATAACGAACTGGCATTCGGTACAAAATCCCTCTGGGATATGAAACAGGTGGAAATCTACCGTGGGGCGCAAAGCTATGCCCAAGGGCGTAACGCCATTGCCGGTGCGGTGGTCATGACCAGCAATGACCCAACGCAAGAATGGGAAGGCGCTGCGAAATTAAATATGGGAAATCATCGATTGGCACAAACAGCAGCCCTGATTTCAGGCCCGGTGGTGAAAGACGAATTGGCGTTTCGTTTAAGCGTAGATCATCAACAACGAGAAACAGCTGTGGATTTACCGCATTATGATCCCGTCGGTAACCCACGTTGGTTTAAAGCCACCAACACCCGCGCCAAATTACTGTGGACCCCGTCTGCATTGCCGGATCTCTATAGCCGTTTAACATTCAATCATTTAAATGCGCGAGCGCCACAAAGTGAAACGGAATTACAACCTAATTCACCACGTTACACGCCGGAACGCCCGGTATTCCAAACTCGCTCTGCCAGCACCATTTGGGACATAGGCTATCAACTCTCAGAGCATTGGAAATGGGAAAATAAATTGGTTTATACCCACTTTATTCACGATAGAAAAACGACTTCGCCATTCAACACCGCATTGCCGCCAAATCGTCGAGGTGTTCCGGCTCGTGTTGATGGCAATGAATTCCAAATTGAACCCATTGTAAAATACGAAAGCGAAAAATACCGTGGTTTATTCGGTTTGTTCTATTTCAATGCGAAACAAGATGAAAGTGTTACGATGCTCAACGGACGCATTGCTCGCACGCCGATTACAACAAATTTTAATGATAAAACGAAAACCAAGGCGGCCTTTGGTGAAATTACCTTTACGCCGGATATTCCGTTTGAATTAACGCTTTCTGCTCGCTATGAACAGGAACATCATCAGCGTAAAGGCAAAAGTGCGATGTTTTCCATCAACCGGGATAAAAAATACAATGTCTTCCTGCCAAAAGCAGACATTGCATGGAAAATTAACGATGATCAACGCTTAGGCTTTAAAGTAGGCAAAGGTTACAATCCAGGCGGTGCCGGTGTGACCTTCGGTGTGCCGTACACCAGCTATGAATATGACGCGGAATATGTCTGGAACTACGAACTTTATCATCGTTGGACATCCGCAGATAAACGCCTACGCATTAACAGCAACCTATTCTATAACGACTATAAAGACATGCAGTTACCGTTCACTCTTGGTCCAAACTCCATCGTGATCCGCAATGCCGATAAAGTCATCACCTATGGTGCAGAAATCAATACCGAATGGCAGGCCACGGAGAAACTGGCACTTAATGCGGGCATCGGGATGTTAAAAACCGATATCAAACGTTATCCAAACAGCGGCATTGAAGGGAATAAACTCGCTCGCGCACCGAGTTTCAGCGGAAAAGTGGGGGCCAATTATCGTCTTCTTGACCATCTAGAAATTGGTACCAATTACAGCTACAACAGCAGTTATTATTCCACTGCCGACAACTTAGCCAATGGTAAAGTAGGGCATTATGACCAACTTGATGTTTATTTAGCGTACGACTTTAAGCATGCCAGAATCACGCTTTATGCCGACAATGTGCTTAACTCACGCAAAGATATCTTACTCGTACCGCGCTCAGGCGACATTACCCGTCAGCCGGAACGTCAAATTGGACTTTCTACCGAGTTAAGATTTTAAACAATGAGTCAGCAGCACCAACAAATTTGCCAACCTGTTGCCGCGCAATTACGCGCCTCAATGTGGTTGGCAACCTTCGCGCAAGGCTTAAAAATCGGGATTTGGCTTTTGATGATCCACATTGTGTTCACCGTCAGCCAATCTCTTACGTTTCCTTATTGGCAGATTTTCGCGCTGCTTGCCACATCCATTTTGTATTACACCTGCAAAATTAAAGCGCACGACAAATCTCATTATGCGGCCTTTGAATTGGAAAAAATGCTACGTCAACAGCTTGCAAAAAAAATCAGTCAATTATCGTTAGGCAAAGTCAATGAAATCGGGTCAGGCGGTTTAACCAAAATACTGTGCGATGACGTAAACGAATTGCACACCTTTGTTGCCGATGCACCGCCCCTTAAAGCGGAGGCTTATTCCACACCGATTTTCGTGTTGGCGGCATTGTTTTGGTTAAATTGGCAAATGGCATTGGCTGTGGTGATTTTCCTTGTCGTGTTGTTTACGATTCTGCAGCGTTTAATGCAAAAAAGTCGGTTGAATTATCGTGATTACGGTGCTGCTGTGAGCCGAATCAATAGCGCGATTATTGAATATATTCAAGGTATGAGCACGATTCGCACCTTTGATGCGGGACAAAGTTCGTACAGCCGTTTTAGCATCGCATTGGATAATTTTAATCAGGTTATCTTCGCTTTTTTAGCCAAAGTGGGCGCCCCAACACGTCTTGCCCGTTCGCTCTTTACGCCAATGCCGATCATGTTGTTTTTGATCGTGCTAGGCGTGTATTTACACTCGCTTGCGCTGCTTTCCACCTTTGGCTTTTTTGCCTTTTTAGTATTAGCCGCCGGGTTAATTGAAACCATGCATCCTTACATGGGGCTGTTTCATTTATTGGAACGCTCCCGTGCCGCCATTGAACGCATTAACGAAATAAAAACGTTGGAAAATGCCACCGCACTTTTACCGCGACAAACGCCAAAGGGGTATGCGGTTCAATTTGAACAGGTCAATTTCAGCTATGATGCCGACAAAGCAACACTGAAAAATATCGACTTCAGCGTGTCGCAAAATAGTTTTACCGCCATTATTGGCACTTCAGGTTCCGGCAAAACTACCTTGCTCAATTTGCTGTTGCGCTTTTGGGATGTCGATAGCGGAAAAATCACTTTAGGTGGTGCGGATATTCGTCATATGGAACAAGATCAACTCATGAAATATTGTTCGGTCGTATTTCAGGATAATTTCTTATTTTCTTGCTCTATTGCCGAGAACATTGCTTACGGTATAGAAAATGTGACGGAGGAAGCGATTATCAATGCCGCCAAACAAGCCCGCATTCACGACTTTATTATGACTTTGCCGGAGCAATATCAAACGAAAGTGGGTGAACGCGGACAATTATTGTCAGGCGGACAAAAACAACGTATCAGTATAGCCCGCGCCTTTTTACAAAATCGCCCGATTTTATTGCTAGACGAACCCACTGCCTTTTCCGATGCAAAAAACGAGGCAGATTTAATGCAGGCATTTCATGCGCTGATGCAAAATAAAACAGTGATCATGGTGGCACATCGCCTGTCTAGCATTACCCAAGCCGATCAAATTATTTATTTAGAGAACGGCAAAATCATCGCTCAAGGCAATCACCAAGCCTTGTTGCAAACCAATGTTGCCTATCAAACCCTTTGGGCGGAATATCAACAGGCAAAATCTTGGACGATACATTAGAGAATGTTATGCAATCTTACTTTAATCCCGAAACTCAACGTGTAAAAAGCCTATGGCAAACTTATCACGCCTTATTTGCCGCCGCCCAACAGCAACAAAACGCATTCTTACGCTGTCTCGCTTTTGCGGCACTATCTGCAACCTTATTCGGCGTGGCTATCGGTTTGCTGTATCCGCTGCTTTTGGCATTAGAACAAACTGAAGCAGGACAAAGTGCGGTCATTTTTTGGAGTGTTTTGTGTGGCGTGCTTTTAATCGCCAGCCTCCTTTTCCGTATTTGGGCGGAATATTATGACACCAAAGGTGATTCATTTTTGGCGACATATCAATTAAGACGTCAACTAGGCGAAAAACTTCGCCGAGTATCTCTTGCTGTCCTCAGTGGATTTCGTGCAGGCGAACTCAGTGCCGTTGCCATCCAAAGTATTAATGAAGCGACGAATTACGCATTCAGTTTAATCAGCATTATGATTTATGGCATCGTAACGCCGGTGTCTGCCGCCCTTTGTCTTTGTTTCTTTGATTACCGCTTTGGGCTGCTGATCTTCATTATTTTTCCGCTTATCGTGCCACTTTATTTATGGCGGAGAAAAGCTTTCCGTCGTGGATTTAGTATTTTGGCAGAAGCTAATCAGCGACTTAAAGGCGAAACCATTGAGTTTGTGCAGGGGTTGGAAATTCTGAAATCAACAGGGCAGACAGAAAACAAACAACATATTTTCAACCGTGTGATTGAAGATGTGGCAAACATTCAACGCATCGGCACTAAAAAAGGCGAACGTCCGAATTTGATTATTACCTCAAGCATTCAATTAAGTCTTATTGCGGTATTAATTGTTGGCACATTTTGGGTGATTTCCGGTAGCGCTCATTGGGTATTGTTAGCCACAGTGCTGATTTTAATTGCGCGAATTTCAGATGTATTGAACTTCTTTGTGCAAATGTCTTCGCTCTTAGAAATTTTTGTGATTAGCTGTGAAAAATTTGAAAAACTGATGGCATTGCCTGAATTGGCGGAAAATCATGGCAGCAGATTACCCACAGATTATCGTATTCGCTATGAGCATGTCCGCTTTGGTTATAATGCTGAAAAAACCATCCTAAACGACATTAATCTGGACATAAAACCTAACAGCCTCAATGCTTTTGTGGGCACCAGCGGTTGTGGTAAAACAACATTACTTCGCTTGTTGTTGCGTTATGCTGATCCGCAATCAGGGAGAATTACGATCGGCGGTATCGATATTCGGGATGTTAGCCAAGAACAGCTCATGCGCTTAATTTCTGTGGTGTTTCAAGACGTGTATTTATTCCAAGACAGCGTATTAAATAACATCCGAATGGCAAAACCCAATGCCACCGATGAAGAGGTGATTCACGCCTGCAAACTTGCCCAATGCCATGATTTTATTCAGGCATTACCACAAGGGTATCAAACGCAAGTTAATGAAATTGGGAGTAATTTTTCCGGCGGTGAAAAGCAACGACTTGCTATCGCCCGCGCGATTTTAAAAGACGCACCGATTCTCATTTTAGATGAACCGACAGCATCGTTGGATACCCGCAATGAGCTGGCAGTGCAAAAAGCGTTGGATCAGCTGGTTAAAGACAAAACCGTGTTGATTATCGCTCACCGACTTTCCACCATTGTGGGCGCGCATTGCATTTATGTGTTGGAAAACGGCAACATTGCCGAACAAGGCACGCATCAAACACTCTTAGAACAAAAAGGACGTTATGCAGCGTTTTGGCAATGCCAACAAGGCAACATCACTCACTAAGCAGGATTGGGCAATCCTTGCCACGACCGCCGGTTTTAAATTCTGCATAGTGGCATTTTATATGATTGGTCTCATCACCATGTTAAAAGAGATGGGGTTCGATCTTAAACAGCTTAGTTGGTTCTATTTGCTTGGTGGAATGGAAATGGCGAAATTCATCGTTTCGCCGTTAATTGAACGCTATCGTCTTAAGCGTATCGGGCAATTTCGCGGCTGGCTATGCTTTTCCTCGATAATCATTTTTATTGCCTTATTCATGTTGCATTTCATCCAACCGCAACAGGATTTTACACTGCTTATGGTGGCGTGTGTGCTATTGAACCTAAGCAGTTTATTTTTCGGTTGTGCGGCGTTGGGGCTGACGTGTGCCATCCTGCCTTTTGAGCAACGTGGCTTTGGCGGTGTCATTCAGGTGATCGCAGGACGTGTAGGTAAAATGCTTGGCGGTGGTTTAGTGTTATTGATTTATCATCATTACGGCTGGCAAAGTGCGGTGGATTTAATCAGTGTTTTTGCGCTACTGCTGATTCTACAAATCAGCCTATATTCCGAACCTACAGTTGCTGCTGAACCGCAAAATCCGCCATTATGTTTTTTATTCACACGCTTTTTCCACTTTTGGCAACAACCGCACATTTCATTTCGTTGGTTGATTTTATTGTTATTTGTGTTTATTCCCAGTGGCATGGTGGTCAGTAGTTTCATTCCGCGACTCAACGCTTTGGGCTGGAGCAGCCAACACATTGGGCTATTACTTTCCGTATTCGAACCCCTTTGTGCTATCGCCTTTGCGCCGCTAAGTGGTCTATTACTCAAAAAATATTCTCGGGTTTCTGTCACCCAATGGGTATTATTTAGCCAAATCTTTGCCTTCTGCTTATTTATTTTATTTGAATATGTCGGCACGGATTTTCCTTATCTTATCGCCGTACCAATCTTATTATTAAGTATGACTTACGCATTACTTGTGCCGTGCTTGCTCGCCATGATTATGGACAAATCCACGCAAACTTACGCCACGCTCGACAGCGCCTTGCAATTCTCTGTCGCCCTCTTCGGCGCTTACCTAGCAGGCTTTGTCTCCCTACGCCTCGCGCATGCCTTTGACTATCTCACAGTTTACCTCACCGCCACCTTCATTGCCGTTGGAATATGGCGATTTTTTGGATGCCGAAAAGAAGCATTCTGAAGTTCATTATAGATTCCGCCCCCTACGGCAGACAAAATACGCATAAAAAAATCTGCACCTTACACATTGACGCTGAGCCAAGTAGTGTAAGGTGCAGATCAAAGTGCGGTCGGTTTATCGCACGTTTTTTACTTAGACATCATAAGTAGTAGATGCGGTATTACCGCCGCGCCCCGTCCAGTTGGTGTGGAAGAATTCACCGCGTGGTTTGTCGGTGCGTTCGTAAGTGTGTGCGCCGAAGTAGTCACGTTGCGCTTGCAACAGATTTGCCGGCAAGCGGGCGGAAGTGTAGCCGTCTAAGAAGGTAATCGCCGACGTCATACATGGCATTGGAATGCCCACTTCGATGGATTTTGCCACCACTTTGCGCCATTCGCCCATCGCATTTTCTAAAATGCCTTTGAAATAGCTGTCAGAACCTAAGAAGATTAAATCTGGGTTCGCTTCGTACGCATCGCGAATGTTGCCTAAGAAACGGCTACGAATAATACAACCTTCGCGCCATAATAAGGCGGTGTTGCCGTAGTTGATGTTCCAGTTAAAGTTTTCAGACGCTTCACGAATCAACATAAAGCCTTGTGCGTAAGAAATGATTTTTGACGCCAACAAGGCTTTGCGCACCGCTTCAATCCAGACATTTTTATCGCCTTCCACTTTGCCGATGGTTTTGCCGAATAATTGGCTTGCGGCAACGCGTTGATCTTTAAAAGCAGATACGCAACGTGCGAATACGGATTCGGTGATTAAGGTCAACGGAATGCCGAAATCAAGGGCATTGATCCCCGTCCATTTGCCGGTGCCTTTTTGCCCTGCAGTGTCTAAAATTTTATCCACAAGGCGGTTACCGTCTTCATCTTTATAGCCAAGAATATCGGCAGTGATGTCGATTAAGTAGCTGTCTAATTCGGTGTTGCGCCATGCTTTGAAAGTGGCTTCCAACTCATCATCAGACAAGCCCACGCCCTCTTTTAAGAATTGGTAGGCTTCGCAAATTAATTGCATATCGCCGTATTCGATACCGTTATGCACCATTTTCACGAAATGACCTGCACCATCTTTGCCCACCCAATCACAGCACGCTTCGCCTTTATCGGTTTTGGCTGAAATCGCTTGCAATACCGGTTTTACGAATGGCCATGCTTCTTCGTTACCGCCCGGCATAATGGATGGTCCGTGGCGTGCGCCCTCTTCACCGCCGGAAACGCCGGTGCCGATAAAGCGA
Source organism: Aggregatibacter valvarum (assembly GCF_980468985.1). Classification (NCBI taxonomy): domain Bacteria; kingdom Pseudomonadati; phylum Pseudomonadota; class Gammaproteobacteria; order Pasteurellales; family Pasteurellaceae; genus Aggregatibacter; species Aggregatibacter valvarum. The sequence continues at coordinate 1,620,266 of NZ_OZ413141.1, forward strand.
ATGCCTTTTTCACGCAACGCCGCCACACGACGGTTGGTGTCCGGATAGTTTGAGTTACCACCATCAATAATGATGTCGCCTTCTTCTAAGTGCGGTAGCAATGCATCAATAAATTGATCCACCACCTCACCCGCACGCACCATTAACATCACTTTGCGCGGTTTTTCTAATTTAGCGGCCAAATCTTCCAAAGAATAAGCACCGATAATGTTCGTGCCTTTTGCCGCACCTTGTAAAAATTCATCCACTTTGGATGTGGTACGGTTATACGCCACCACTTTAAACCCGTGGTCGTTCATATTTAAAATGAGGTTTTGCCCCATTACGGCTAAGCCGATAACACCGATGTCGCCTTTTACTGACATTGTTTTCTCCTGTTGTAGGGTACAAGTTGTTGTACCGATTTGAATATGTTGGTGCAATGAGCTGCACTCTACAAAATAAATTCTATTCTTTAATATCTTTAATCAAAGAACCTTTTTCATCATAGACTTGAAATTGAACTAGATGTCCATTTTTATAAAGAATTTTTGTTCTTAACTTACCTTCTTGCGTATAACCTTCAGACCATCCTTGAGCTAGTCCTTGTACCAATGGTGTATGAGAGTGCAATTTCCCATTAGGGTGATAAACATCAAAATATTTATCTACATATCCATTTTTTACAACTGTTTTAAAAGTTCGGCCATTACTTGCACTTCCTGTAAATTCACCATCTTTTATATTAGCAGGAACTTGTTTTTTAGAGATCGTTCTCATACTTTCAGGAATATCACTAATCTGATTAATTTCAGGCTGTGAAGAAGTAGCCTTGTTATTATCTGTCACACATGCGGTCAATATGAGAGATGCAAATAATGTTACTAATATTTTTTTCATATTTTTACCCTAAAAAATAAATGTTATTAAATTAAAAACCCTATGATAGCGCGTGTCTCCTGACGAGTGCCTTTATCTACAAGCACACGCTATGAAGCGTGCGCTATCAGTGAGTTGCTATCAAACCGATTACTTTTTGTTAATGAAATAATGTAATTTAATATTTTTTCTGCTTGCAGCTTTTTCTAGATCCGCTTTATCGCTTTCACTGTCGCCCATCATATAGACACCGACATTTTTACCGACTTGCGTTACATGTTCGAATGCATAAAGTGCAGTGGCTTTATTAATCATTTGACTATTCCCTGCCACACCAATATTGGCATTATCAATAGATAAAGCCTGCACCATACTTGATGTTGATGGAGAGCCTGATGTTTTAATCATTCCTACCACCATCGAATCTGAAAGTGGATTACTGGATGCAGGGATTTGCAACACAAAAGTGCGGTCATTTTTCGGCATTTTCATCATAAGCTCATCAACATTGATCCCTGAAGAACAAGCAATAAGCATAGCTGCTAAAGCAATTATTAAAAGTTTTTTCATCTTTTATCTCCATTAAAGAGGTATTTGTAAAATTATTGCCACCACCGCCGGCAATCCCTACCCCCATGATGGCGCGCGTCTCCCGACGCGTGCCTTACAAATTTAGTAAGTTATCAGCACGCGTCAGGAGACGCGCGCTATCAAAGTGGTCATTTTTCTAAGTGTTTTTTACACCTAAAACAAAATCAGCAGCCATTTGAGAATGCAATTTAGCCGTGTCGAAAAACGGCAATGGCGAGTCGCTTTGATTAACCAACAATCCGATTTCCGTACACCCTAAAATTACGCCTTCTGCCCCCTGATTTTTCAATTCATCAATGATTTTTAAATAAAATGCTTTTGATGTCGGTAAAAATTTACCCACACAAAGCTCATCAAAAATAATTCGATGTATTTCGTTTTGGGTTTCATCACTTGGCACAATCGGCATAATGCCTCTCTGCTGTAAACCGTCGCGATAAAAATTATCGCTCATAGTAAATTTGGTACCGAGCAAAGCCACTTTATTTAAGCCTCGCGATTTAATAGCATCTGCTGTAGCATCTAAAATATGCAAAAACGGAATTGAAATAGCTTGTTCAATTTGTGGTGCAACTTTATGCATGGTATTGGTGGCAAGCACAATACCCTCTGCACCAATCATCTCTAATTTTTTTCCTGCGTTAGCGAGAATCTCTCCGGCTCGTTGCCATTCACTTTGTTTCTGGCATTGCACAATTTCTTCAAATTCCACACTCACCATGACAATAGGCGCAGAAATATTCCCACCTTTTTTCTGATTCACTAAACGATTGATCTCAGTGTAATAAGTTGCCGTACTTTCTGGGCTCATTCCACCGATAATACCTAATATTTTCATATTGCTCCTTCCTGTGCGCATGTTTCCCAACGTGAGCCTTTATCTACAAGCACCGGCTATGAAGCATGCGCTATCAGTCATCCTTCTTCTTGCTACCTAAAAGTGCGGTCACTTTTCCAAGCGTTTTTAACTTCCATGATGGCTCGCATCTCCCGACGCGTGCCCTATAAAACATTAAATTACAAGCACGTATCGGGAGACGAGCGCTCAAAGGACTATCCTATTTATTTAACGATCCCCACAAAACTTAGTGAACCCGGCACAAGCAGTGATCATTTTAACCACGTTTTTATCGGGATAAATGACTAAAGCATGATATATCTTTTCATTAGGCACTTGCGTCACAAAAACTTTAGCATCCTCAGCAGCTAATGTGCTTAATTCTATATTCTCAGCATTACCTTTGACCAATAAATCAAAATATTCATAATAAGGGTTTATTTTTCTTATATAAGTAAAATCTGAAATTAACCACCGTTTTTCCACTTCTGTTGTTGGATAATATATAGCTCGTCCAATACATTTTTTAGATTCTTTCCAATCAGGATAAAGTTTTTCTAATTCTTTAATATGAATCTCTTTTGAATAAATTTGTTTTATTTTTTCTTCATTTATACCTGTCGGCTTCTCAAAAAAGTTAACATAACAGGCAAAAAACTCATCGTCCCCATAAGGCGACTTAAAACGATAACTTATTAAAGAATGTGGCCTCTCCGTCCCTGCAAAAGATATCAGTAAGTTTCGATCATATTGTTCAAACTCAATAAAATTTTGTTTTACTCTGTTGTAATTTTCTATTTCATAAGATACATACATAGAAGATAGCCAAATCACCGGTAACAGATACATACCAATGATGGTATATAAAATACAAAATATAATGCGGTAATAATCTTTCTTCATCTTATCACACTAGTCCCCTACGATAGCGCACGTTTCCCAACGTGTGCCTTCATCTACAAGCTCACTCTATGAAGCGTGCGCTATCAGAAATCCATCTTCTTGCTACGCAAAAGTGCGGTCGTTTTTCTAAACATTTTTAACTCTTCGTCCACGCACTCATATGCTGAGCAAAACCAATATGCGGATAGTAATCCACAGCTTGCGGAGCCGATAAAAGCACGATTTTGGCTTGTGGATGTAAGGTTTGTGTAGTGTGTTCAATCAACTGCAAGATGATACCTTGCTTCTGATATTCTATAGCAAAACTTCTTTTAAATTTCTCTAATTAAAGAGCTACCTTGCTCTAACGTATCTAGCCACTGCCATTTTTCATGACCGATGAGTTTACTTTCTTCTAAAGAAAATGTTGTATAGCAACGCCCCAAACGATTTTCTAGAGATTGATTTAAATGTTGATACGTAAATTCAATTTGAGTATCGTCAACCCATTTCCCAATTAAAAAGCCTTTTAAAATTTCACCGCCACCATATTCGGCCCAAATCATTTTACCTTGTTGATGGTAATGAAATTCTGTTTGGCTACTCACCTCACCATTTACGGTGTTTTCAACAGCAACAAATTTTTTATTATCTAAATTCAACATTAAAGTCACTCTGCATCTAATTCATCTGTATCTTATTTTTGCATAATGTAATGCATTTCTACATTTTTCGCTTTTGCGGCTTTTTCTAGATCTGCTTTATCACTTTGACTATCTCCAACAAGGTATAAAGATACATCTTTGCCGACCTTTTCTGCATTATTTAGTCCATACATAGCAACTGCTTTATTCACAGATTGACTGTTCCCTGCAATTCCGATGTGTAAATTATCTGTAGCTAAAAGAGATACGAGTCGTTTTCCTGAAGTACCACCTGCGGTTCTAATCGTTGCTACAAGCATTCCATTTGAAACTGGGTTTCCTGCTTCTGGAACTTGAAGCATTACTGAGCGATTATCTTTTGGCATTTGTGCCGCTAACTGATCTAAAGATGGACCAGATGAACAAGCAAATAACAAAGTTGAAGTAAGTAGCACAAACAATTTTTTCATTTTTGTCTCCATACCATTCTAATAAATTAACTCTTCGTCCACGCACTCATGTGTTGTGTAAATCCAATATGCGGATAGTAATCCACCGCTTGCGGGGCGGATAACAGCACAATTTTTGCTTGTGGATGTAATGCCTGTTTGGTGTGTTCAATTAACTGCAAACCGATACCTTGTTTTTGATATTGCTCGTCCACCGCCAAATCAGACAAATAACAACAATAGGCAAAATCCGTCACCGAACGGGCGACACCCACCAATAACTCACCATCCCAAGCTGTCACTAACAAATCGGCATGGTGTAACATCGCCGCCACACGTTTTTTATCTTCTAATGGGCGACGTGCGCCTAAAGTAGTTTTATTGAGCAACTCAATAAATTGTTCTACTGAAATAGGAAAATTGGTTTTGTATTCGATCATGTCTTTAAACCCACTATGCCTAATCGCAATCCGTTATAGCAACTTCGCCGCTGCTTTATCCAAATACCACTCCGTCACGCCGTTTTTCGCCTGAATTTTAGCTGCTGGGTAAGGCAAGTTTTCCGCCGGTGTGGTTTGAATTTCTTTGAGGATTTCTGCTTTGCCTTCTCCTGTCACCAAATAGGTAATGCGTTTGGCTTGTTCAATTAATTTGGCGGTTTTTGAAATGCGGATCTGTCCGCTTTCAGGATGTTTAGCGATCACCGCAAGGTTTTCATCCGCAAAATCGGTTTGATGTGGGAACAAAGAAGCCGTGTGCCCGTCTGCGCCCATGCCGAGGATAATCCAATCAAAAACGCCGTCAGGAATGACCGCACTTAATTCTTCTTCAAAGCGTTTAAGCTCTAAGTGCGGTTCGTTTTCACCACGAATTCGGTGAATGTTTTCAGCAGGAATTTGAATGTGATCGAATAAGAGTTTTTGCACTTCGCCATAGTTGCTTTCAGGATCGGATGGCGGCACCATGCGATCATCGCCCCACCAGAAATGAAGGTTTTTCCAATTAATGGTATCCGCGTACGGGGCTTGCGCCAAGGTTTTAAACAATAATTTCGGTGTAGAACCGCCGGACAAGGAAATGTGTACGGGGTGATTTACTTGGCTATAAATCACAAATTCTTGGGCGATTTTTTCCACCGCGTGTTGAGCAGTAGGGAAAGTAATATAGTTCATTATTTTTCCGTAGGGTGGGCTTTAGCCCACCATTTTATTATGTTAGAGATTAGGAACGGTGGGCTGAAGCCCACCCTACATGAGATTAACTAAATTAAACTTTTTTCTTCATCAAACCACTCGGTTTGCGCCACACTTTGCCTTCTTTGGCAATCAGTTTATCGGCTGCTATCGGGCCCCAACTGCCGGCTTCGTAGTCATACACGCGACCGCCTTGAGCTTTGTAATCCAAAATCGGTTGCACGAATTTCCACGCGGCGTGTACGGCATCGGTACGAGCAAATAAGGTGGCATCACCTTTCATGGCATCAAGCAATAAACGCTCGTATGCGGTCATCACGGTGGCACCCTCTAAATCCGCATAGCGGAAATCCATAGACACTTCTTTTGCTTCAAAACCGGCGCCCGGTTTTTTCAACCCGAAACGCATAGAAATAGCTTCATCCGGCTGAATACGGATAATCAATTTATTTTCCGGTGCATTTTGACTGAACACCGGGTGCGGTGTGGTTTTGAAGTGAATCACGATTTCGGTGACACGCGCCGGTAAACGCTTGCCGGTGCGCACATAAAACGGCACGCCCGCCCAACGCCAGTTTTCAATTTCACAACGCAATGCCATGTAGGTTTCTGTGCGGGAATCTGCCGGCACGCCTTTTTCTTCCAAATAGCCTTTCGCCATTTTGCCGTTAATTTCTGCGGCAGTGTATTGTCCAAGCACCAAATGATGCTCCATGTCTTCATGGGTTAAAGGACGTAAGCAGTGCAACACTTTCGCCACTTCATCACGCATAGAATCCGCATTGATAATCGCCGGTGGCTCCATTGCCACCATCGCCAACACTTGCAGTAAATGGTTTTGGAACATATCGCGCATTGCGCCGGAACCGTCGTAATAACCACCGCGATCTTCTACGCCAATGGATTCGGCACCGGTAATTTCCACGTATTCAATAAAGTTACGGTTCCAAAGCGGCTCAAACCAACCATTAGAAAAACGCAATACAAGCAGGTTTTGTACGGTTTCTTTACCAAGATAATGGTCGATACGATAAATTTGGTGTTCCTCAAAGAAGCGGTGAATTTGAACGTCCAACGCTTCCGCCGTTTTGCGATCATAACCAAACGGTTTTTCCACAATGAGACGTTTCCAACCATTCTCTTCTTTGTTTAAACCATGCTCTGCCAAACATTCCGGAATCACGCCGTATAAACTTGGTGGGGTGGATAAATAATATAAGGTGTTACCGTTGGTTTTATAGTTTTCATGCAAGGCATCAAGGCGCGGAATCAGTTTGGCATAATCCGCTTTGTCTGAGGTGTTAACGGCTTGGTAATATAAGTGGCGACAAAATTGTTCTAAACATTCGCCTTCCGCGCCTTCGTGTTCAATTAGCGTTTGACGCATTTTTTCACGGAAAGAATCGTCGTTTAATTCAGTACGCGCCACACCCAAAACGGAGAAATCATCGCCCAACCGATCAATTTTATAAAGGTCATACAACGCCGGAATAAGTTTACGATAGGTTAAATCTCCGGACGCGCCGAAGATAACGATACAACAGTTTTCTGTTTTCATTTGGTTACCACATTAATGTTACGATTTAATAAATGCGTCGTATGATAAGGAAAATCATCCGGCATTTCTAATCACTCTGATAAATCGGAGCGAAAGATATTATCCCATGGAAAATCTCGCGTAACGCCCATTAAAAAGTTCGGATTCACGAAAGATTCCCGTTGATTGTAAGTCAGCGGTTGATAATTTAAGTCAAAAATCACTCCGCCCATTTCCGCCAGCAAAATCTCTGCGGCAGCCGTATCCCACTCACCGGTGCGACCTAAGCGAATATAGCAATCGCATACACCATCGGCGACCAATGTGCTTTTTAAGCTACTGGAACCACAAATGTGAAATGCATAATCAAAATTCGGGTTCAAAATCGACCGCACTTTTTCGGCGGTTGCTGCAGAACCGACGGCAATGCGCAAAGGTCGGTCTAACGCAATGTCGCGGAACGCCAATTTACACGGTTTTCCCTCTTGCAGCTTATAGGCGCCAAATCCTTTCATGGCGTAATAGGTGTAGCCCAATATCGGTGCATGAATCACGCCCAACACCGGTTGATGATTTTTCACTAAGCTAATGAGCACGGAAAATTGATCGGTGCGATTAATAAATTGTTGCGTGCCATCAAGAGGGTCAATTAACCAATAGGACTCCCACGCCTGCCGCTCCGCAAGGGGAATGTTGCAATTTTCTTCTGACAAAATGGGAATTTGCGGTGTAAGTGCGGTCAGTTTTTCCGTTAAAAATTGACTGACAAACAAATCCGCTTCCGTCACCGGTGTGTTGTCCGCTTTGATTTGAACAGACACCGAATGTTGATAAAAACGACGTAAATGCTCGCCCGCTTGCCGGGCGATATGAATCACATCCTGTAATAAATGTGTGGTGAGAATTGGCATTGCGTCCTCTCTTATCTTTGCCGGCTTATCTCTCTTTTGGCAACAGCAACGGGAGTGTCAACACGGAATAAAGCGCCATACCGCAACTAAATAATAAGGCAACATCCAACGCACCACTATATAACCAAGTCCCAAAGGTCATCGATGTTTCGAATAAGGTCATGTAAATATACCCGGCAACATTGCTATAACAAAATGCAATAATCGCTGAAATCAACACAATCGCAAACACATTATAACGGGTATAACGGTAGGCCTTCGCCCATAAGGCAATCAGAAACGCCGGAATGGTGGCAATAAAAAATGTGCTGGAGAAATAGAATACGATTAAATCAGCAACGGTAAATGTTTCATTGATATTATCGCTAAGACAAAACCCGATGATCGATCCTAAAATTTGCAGAATAGATGGAAATACAATGAATGCTTTTAAGTAAGGAAATTTAGACGGCATAAGAATTCCTAAGTAAAAAAAATAGGCTATCAGAAGATAGCCTATTGTAGAGGAATTTTAGCGATTACGCAGATTTTTTTGCACGTAACACACGCAAGGTGAAAATGGTCACACCGGCGATAAATACGGCTAAACCAAGCGCCTCACCAATCAGATCCCAATTTTCCAAATTCAAGGCCAATGGCGCTTCAGACCCACCGGAAGTCACGGAAGCCGCAATGATAAATGCCAGCACAACACCCATTAAGCTTTCGCCTACAATCAAGCCTGCCGCGAACAAGGTGCCAAAACGCTCTGCTCGTTTATTCACGTCTTTGTCGCCGCTACGCGCTGCATATTGGGTGATGTGGCGATTAATTAACCACGCCAAGAATGCCCCAATTACAACCGGCATATTGATAGAGGGTGGTAAGTAGATACCAATCCCCACAGCCAACACCGGTAACGCAAAGGCTTTGTTGCTCATTTTTTTCAAGAAACTGTCAATAATAATTAACACCGCACCTAGACCCACGCCGGTTAAGATGTAAGTCCACTCTAATTTATTAGAGAAAATCCCTTGTGAAATGGTGGTCATTATCGTTGCTTGCGGTGCAGATAAGGCTTGTGATGGATCCATGTCCGGACGCGGTAATGCGCCGGTGAAACCGTAGGCGTGGTAAAGGATCTCCAATACCGGAGCAATCACTAATGCACCCACGAAACAACCGATAATTAACGCTACCTGTTGACGCCAAGGCGTCGCTTCGACCAATAAACCGGTTTTTAAATCTTGCAGGTTATCGTTAGAAATGGTCGCTGTTGTTAACACGATAGACGCGGTAAACAAGGTAAGTGCGGTCAAGAATTTCTGCCCATCCGCCGTTTCAAATAAACCGGAAGCATTACCGATAGAAACCAATACCAAAGAAATCACGATCACAGAGATAATCCCGATACCGGAAATTGGACTGGAGGAAGAACCCACAAGCCCCGCCATGTAACCGGAGGCTGCCGCCACGAAGAAACCGATAAATACCGCCAAGAAAGTACAGACAACCACTAACAATAACGCCAATTCCGGAGAAACCGGTGCGGCAGCGATAAAGTGATGTAAGGAAATCACGATTAACGCCACAGTGGCAATTAAAATGTAAATCATGGTTTTTGGTGAAAGGTCGATATCAATACGATGTTCCGACGCACCTTGTGTGCCTTTCAACATACGGAAAGAATGCACCATGCCTTGCACCATTGGTTTCATCAGAATCAATAACGTCCAAATCGCCGCAATCCCGATTGTTCCCACACCGATAAAACGGACTTTCGTTTTCCACATGCTCATGGCGTAACTCACGATAGTTCCATCAGTTGGCATATCACCGGACATGGTAAAGAATGGCACCGCTAAGCCCCAAGCAAAGAAGGTACCCAACAAAATCGCAATACCGCCCACAATACCGATTAAGTAACCGGCACCTAATAAGGCTAAAGAAAAGCCCATCGGAATTTGGAAAATCGCTTTGCCGCCCGGGCCGGTAAACCACGCGCTGGCACCATCTGCCATCAAGCGTAAACCGTTCGTTAAGAAAGCCACGACGCTGGCAAAAATACCGCCATAAGCAATATCTTTCACGCCGCTGTCTGCATCAGAATTGTTACCGGCTTTTAAAATTTCTGCCGCGGCAACGCCTTCCGGATAAGGCAAATCACTGTTTACCACCATGGCACGACGTAATGGAATTGTGAACAATACGCCCAATGTACCACCCGCCGCACAAATCAACATGGTTTGCCAGAACGGAAAGTCTTGCCAGTAGCCCATCATCAATAAGCCCGGCAACACGAAAATCACTGAAGAAAGCGTCCCCGCAGAAGATGCTTGAGTTTGCACCATGTTGTTTTCCAAGATACTGGAATCTTTAAAGAATTTCAGTACCGCCATGGAAATAACTGCCGCCGGAATCGACGACGCAAATGTCATCCCCACTTTCAGACCCAAATAAACGTTAGATGCGGTAAACAACACCGTAATCAACGCCCCAAGGAACATTCCTCGGAAGGTCAACTCTTTTAAGTTTGTAGATTGCATAACACATTACCTATCTTTTAAATAAAAAAACGTTGCCACATTGACAAAAAAGCGGCGAATAATCAAGTTTCATTCAATTTATTTTGCTTAAATTGAATTTTATTTAAATATCAGCCATATTTTTAAACTATTTATAATCCTATAACCTATTCAATAGTAAAACTGTCCTCTACCCAACATCGCTATAATCTTAAATCCATCTGATTTAGTCTCAATTATAAAAAATAGCGAGTCTCATCAAGTTATTTATTCTTCATATCCTATATAGTTCGCCGAGCCTATTCCATTTAGGTAAATAACCACTACATTTTGTATCATCCACTGAATGATGAAGTTCTATGAGGCTAAAAAATGAATGCATTAATTGAATTACTCGCAAAAATTGTTGCCCCGATGCAACGCCAATTTATTAACTTTATACGGATCGCCATTTGTATCGTTATGGTATGGATTGGCGGGTTAAAAGTATGTCAATATGAAGCAGATGGTATTGCCCATTTTGTCTCGAACAGTCCATTTTTAAGTTTCCTCTATAAAAACGGACCGAATTTAGTGCAAAACGATAAAGGCGAATTGGTAAAAGAATATACCCTTTATAAAAATCCCGAAGGTAAAATGGTGGCGAAAAATATTGAATGGCACAAAGCTAACGGGACTTACACAGCGTCTTACATTATCGGTGCAATCATTGTGACCATCGGCTTATTAACGTTAGCCGGAATCTGGTCTCCGACTTTCGGGCTACTCGGTGGTTTGCTGACGTTCGGTATGTCCATTGTCACCCTGTCGTTCCTGATCTTCACGCCGGAAACGTGGGTGCCTAATTTAGGAGGCGATTTGCCTACACCAAATTACGGCTTTCCATATTTATCCGGTGCGGGACGTTTGGTTATTAAAGATATTATTATGATGGCAGGGGGATTAGTTGCTGCTGCTGAATGTGCAAATCGCTACTTAAAATATAAAGCATCTGTCTAATTGAAACACCGATATGAAGCTTATCACTCTGTGATAGGCTTCTTCATTTGTTAACCAGGAGAAAAGTAGAACATGGACTATTTAGATCAGCTTGTCCGACAGTCAGGCATTGAGGGTGAAATCAATATACTCTGTCGTTTTCAAGGTGACTGGCTAATCCATCATAAACAGGAACCGAATTTAATCGGCAGATTTCATATTGTGTCACGAGGGGAATGCCAAATTCGGCTGAAAGACCAAACCTGCAGGCTCAAACCGGGCGATGTCATTTTTCTGCCCTACGGAGAAGAGCACGTTATTTATCAGGGCACCGACACAGAAACACAAATTACTAAAACTACACAAGGTATTTTTACATTACATCGCAATAGCTCAAGCGAATCTGCTGATTTTGAAATGTTTTGCGGTTATTTCCGTTATTTAAACGTTGCGCAAAGTTTACTGTTTAATCTGCCGCAGTGGCACCTTGCCGGAAATAACGATTCCATCATGGCCTTACTGAAATTGCTACGCAAAGAAACAGAGGATAACCTCGGCAATCAAGTTGTCGTCAATGCGTTATGCAACATTCTTTTCACTTATTTAATCAGAGATTACCTTCACCACCATCAGGTCAATCAAGGCATCTTAGGCGCATTACAGGACAAGCGTTTAAGAAATGCCGTGAATGCCATCATAGCCAATCCCAAGGAAAGCTGGAGCATGGAGAGCTTAGCAGAAAGTTGCGCCATGTCGCGCGCCAATTTTATTCGTGCATTTAAACAAAAAACGGGCATTTTACCCGGTAAATTTCTGACCATAATGCGAATGAATATGGCAGGAATATTACTAAAAAATACACAAAAACCGATTAACGTAATTGCATCGGAAGTCGGCTACCAATCAGACACCCACTTTACTAAAGTGTTTAAATCCTATTACGGCATTTCTCCTGGGAAATACCGATAAATACCAATTTATGGGTTAACACAGGCTTTCCGGTGTAAATAATCCCGAAGTAAATAAAGTGCGGTCAGATTTTTCGCTTCATTGAATTCAGGGTCATACAATAATTCGTTAATGTTTGCCAACGGCACGCGTACCACTTGTAACGGTTCCGGCTCGTCACCTTCCAGTTTGCTCGGATAAAAATTCTGCGCCAATAAAATGTGCATTGGATTATTCATGAAGCCAACGGATGAATTAATCGTACGTAAATGCACCCAAGATGTTGCGCCTAAACCAATTTCTTCTTGCAACTCGCGATTGGCACTTTGTTCCGGCGTTTCACCGGCATCCATTCTGCCCTTCACAAATCCTAACTCATAGCGCTCTGTTCCCATGGCATATTCACGCACTAACAACATATCCTCGCCATCAATCGCCACCACCATCACCGAGGCATATTTGCCGGGGCGAAAACGTTCATAAGTGCGGTGTGTTCCATTGGCGAATTTCAAATCCACCGATTGAATTTCAAATATCGTTGATTTTGCTACCGTTTTTATATTGAGGATGGTTGGTTTTTGTAACATTGTTATCTTCTTCCCTTGTTTTACAAACTACTGAAATAGCGATACCATACCCCACTATTTTTACAAAGAAAAGGGACCACAACAGGGATGGCGCAACAAAAATTTGACTGGCAAGCAATCGACACCGTGATTCTGGATTTAGACGGCACGCTAATCGATCTGTATTTCGATCATCGTTTCTGGAAAAAGGTGGTGCCGCAGGCGTATGCCAACAAATTCAAGCTTTCTGTGGAACAAAGTCGCGAACTGATCCATCGTCGTTATCAGCAGGTGGAATTCAGTATGCAATGGTATTGCATTGATTTTTGGGCGAAAAATTTAGATTTACCGTTGCGTGAATTGTTACAACAACAGCGCGATTACATCAAAGTGCGGTCGGATGTTTATCCGTTTTTACAAGCCGCCCGCGAACGCCGCAAGAAATTAATTTTGCTCACCGACAGCCATCCGTTCAGTTTGGCAGAAAAATTAAAACACTGCGATTTAGCACCGCACTTTGATTTGTTGCTTTCCAGCCATCAGTTTAATGCGCCAAAAGTGGAACAGTCTTTGTGGCAACGTTTGCAACAATTCACGCCATTCGATCCGAGCCGAACCCTTTTTATCGACGACACAGAACCGGTGTTAGATAGCGCTAAAAAATTTGGCATCGCCTACACCATCGGCGTGGAAAATCCGGACAGTACATTGGCGGACAAATCCTTTGAGCGTCATTTCTCCGTCAAAAACTACCGCACTTTACTGTAAGGACGCGGCAACATGGCAAAACATTCTCAAATGGAAGAAGAAAAAGAAGCAGTGCGTTTGGACAAATGGCTGTGGGCAGCGCGTTTTTACAAAACCCGCACACTCGCCAAAGAAATGATTGACGGAGGCAAAGTCCATTACAACGGGCAACGCAGTAAACCGAATAAAATCGTGGAAGTGGGCGCTACCCTAAAAGTACGCCAAGGCAGTGACGAAAAGGAAATCGTTGTGTTGGCGCTTTCCACTCAACGACGAGGCGCACCGGAAGCGCAATTGCTCTATCGGGAAACGGAACAAAGTCTTGCTAATCGAGAAAAACTTACCATAGCGCGCAAAATGAACGCCCTGTCCATGCCGCACCCTGATCGCCGCCCGGACAAAAAAGAACGTCGCAATTTACTTAAATTCAAACATCAAAACCAAGCATAAGCGCCACCTTGTAATCGAGAGAAACGCCCTTATATTTGGCGAACAACATTCAATTAGGAATAAAAGATGACCACTTATACTAAAGACAACGACCAACTTTATCGTTATCTATTCAAAGACCGCGCCGTACGTGGCGAATGGGTGCGATTAAATCAAACCTTTAACGACACCTTAAACACCCATCATTACCCACAAGCCGTGCGCAATTTATTAGGCGAAATGATGGTTGCCACCAGTTTGCTGACCGCCACCTTAAAATTTAACGGCGATATCACCGTGCAAATTCAAGGCGATGGCCCGTTAAAACTGGCGTTAGTCAACGGCAACGATCAGCAGCAAATCCGTGCCCTTGCCCGTTTGCAAGGTGATATTGATAACAACATGAGCCTACACCAAATGATCGGCAAAGGCGTGTTGGTGATCACCATTGCGCCAAAAGAAGGCGAACGTTATCAAGGTATCGTACCACTGGACAAACCCACCATCAGTGAATGTTTGGAAGACTATTTCGTCCGTTCCGAACAACTCCAAACACAACTGATTATCCGCAGTGGTGAATATGACGGCAAACCGGTCGCCGCCGGTGTGTTATTGCAAATTGTCCCGGATGGTTCGGGCTCACCGGGCGATTTTGAGCATTTAGCTACCTTAACCGCCACCATTAAAGACGAAGAGATTTTTGGTTTAAGCGCAGAAGAATTGTTGTACCGCTTATACCACGAAGAAACCGTTGAACTCTTCGCGCCACAATCGGTGACCTTCCACTGTGGTTGTTCGCAAGAACGTTCAGGTGCTGCCTTGTTGTTAATTTCGGAAGAAGAAATTGACCATATCCTTGCTGAACACCAAGGCACCATCGACATGCAATGCGAATGCTGTGGCACACATTATTTCTTCAATAAAGAAACGATTGAGAAATTAAAAGTATCAACCCACTAACAAAAAATCCCGCAAGCACTTTGCGGGATTTTTTATGTTTTACGTTGCGTTACGGCAGCAAGTTTTCTAATTGCCATAATTCGTTTAACGCCTCGCGGCGACGGATGAGATGCGCTTTATCGCCATCCACCATCACTTCCGCCGTTCTTGGGCGAGAGTTATAGTTAGAAGACATACTTGCGCCGTAGGCACCGGCAGATCGTTGGGCTAAATAATCCCCTTCCGCAATGGCAAGTTTGCGTTGTTTGCCGAGGAAATCGGAAGTTTCGCAAATCGGGCCGACCACATCGTACATTTTTTCTTCACGCGCTAAAGTGCGGTCAATTTCGAGAATGTTCATGTAGGCTTGATACAACGCCGGGCGAATCATGTCGTTCATGCCGGCATCCACAATGGCAAAATTACGGCTTTCGTTGGATTTTAAATACTCTACTTTGGTGACCAAAATCCCAGCGTTTGCAGT
This sequence comes from Aggregatibacter valvarum, assembly GCF_980468985.1. NCBI lineage: Bacteria > Pseudomonadati > Pseudomonadota > Gammaproteobacteria > Pasteurellales > Pasteurellaceae > Aggregatibacter > Aggregatibacter valvarum. The sequence goes on from NZ_OZ413141.1 coordinate 1,635,764, forward strand.
AATGGCGCGTCCGGGTTCGACGATGATTTCCAGTTCGCTAAAAGCACTCAATTTTTCCCATAACGCTTTGGCGTAGTCTGTCGGATGCGGCGGCGTTTCGTCCGTATAAGTCACACCCAAGCCGCCGCCTAAGTCTAAGTGTTTTAAATGAATACCATCTTGTTTTAATTGTTCCATGAGTACAATTAAGCGATCTACCGCATCTAAAAACGGTTGTAATTCCGTGAGTTGTGAGCCGATGTGACAATCCATACCGACAATTTTAATATTTGATAAGGTAGCGGCTAATTTATAGACTTCTCGAGCTTGTTCTACGCTCACGCCGAATTTATTTTCTTTTAACCCTGTGGAAATGTAAGGGTGGGTATGGGCATCCACGTCCGGATTTACGCGCAATGAAATCGGGGCGATTTTGCCCATATCACCGGCGATTTGGTTAATGCGCAACAATTCTGCTTCCGACTCCACGTTGAAACACCGAATTCCCACTTCCAGCGCCCGAGCAATTTCTTGGTGAGATTTTGCCACACCGGAAAAGACCACGTTGGCGGCATCACCGCCGGCGGCAAGGACGCGCTCCAATTCCCCTTGGGATACAATGTCAAAGCCTGATCCTAATTTTGCCATTACATTTAAAATCGCAATGTTCGGGTTGGATTTCACCGCAAAACACACCAAGTGCGGATGCTCGCCGAAAGCGTTATCAAAAGCGTGCCAATGGCGTTCAAGGGTAGCTTTAGAGTAAATATACAAAGGCGTACCAAATTGTTCGGCCAATTGTTTGACCGGCAGATTTTCCGCCATGAGTTGATTGTTTTTATATTGGAAAAAGTCCATAAGATCGCCTATAAAAAGTTATTTCGTTGTTTGCTGAGTGCTATCTTGTTCTGGAAAATATAATGGGCCTTTAACACCGCAACCGCTACTTAGCGCACACAATGTGACGAGTAAAAATACGGAAATCAGTTTTTTCATGGGTTGCTCCTTGCGCTTCACTTCGGCTACTCTTTTTACCACTAAATCCGGCTTTGTGCTATCACAACGCACGGAAAATCTTTATAATCGCCATTTTAACAGGATTTACGAGGAGTGGTTTTATGAATGTGATGGAATTTCATCAAAATATTGAACAAATTTGGAATCAAATCGAAGAACAATTAGAAGCGCAAGATTGCGATGTGGATTGTGATCGTCAAGGATCCGTGTTCACCATTACCTTTGAAGATCGTAGCCAAATCGTGGTGAACAAACAGGAACCGCTGTTGGAATTATGGTTGGCAAGCCATAACGGCGGTTTCCATTTTGCTTACAAAGACGGCCGTTGGGTGAATCATGAGGGCTTGGATTTCTGGCAAGCCTTAACCGAAGCCTGTGCCAAACATGGTGAACAAGTGCATTTTGCTTAATGTCCGCTTCAGCCTCATCTTCATCTGTTCAACAAAGTACGGTGGCTTTTTCCAATAAATCTGCGGAAAATCTCACCGCACTTTCTTCCAACGCACTGGATGTTTTACATTCCGTTTTCGGCTATCAATCTTTCCGCAAAGGGCAGCAAGAGATCATTCAGGCGGCGCTAAATGGGCAAGATTGTTTGGTCATTATGGCGACAGGTACGGGAAAATCGTTGTGCTACCAAATTCCAGCATTGTGTTTTGATGGGATGACCTTGGTGGTGTCGCCGTTGATTTCGCTGATGAAAGACCAAGTGGATCAGCTACGCGCCAGTGGCGTAGAAGCGGATTATTTAAACTCCTCGCAAACCTTTGAAGAACAGCAACAGGTGCAAAATAGGGCGATTTCCGGGCAGTTAAAATTATTGTATTTGTCCCCGGAAAAAGTCATGACCAACAGCTTTTTCCAATTTATTTCTTTATGTCAGGTGAGCTTTATCGCTATTGATGAGGCGCACTGCATTTCTCAATGGGGACACGATTTTCGCCCTGAATATACCCAACTTGGCGGCTTAAAAGGCAGTTTCCCGAATGTGCCGATTATGGCGCTGACAGCCACGGCAGACCCTACAACGCAACAAGATATTCTGCAAAATCTCCGCCTAAATCGACCGCACTTTTACGTGGGCAGTTTTGATCGTCCGAATATTCGTTACACCTTGGTGGAAAAATTTAAGCCGATGGAACAGCTGTGTCGTTTCGTGCTGGCTCAAAAAGGTAAAAGCGGCATTGTTTATTGCAACAGCCGCAACAAAGTGGAACGCATTGCGGAGACCTTGTGTAATAAAGGCGTGCGGGCCGCGGCGTATCATGCGGGCATGGAAAATAGCTTACGGAAAAAGGTACAACGGGATTTTCAGCGGGATAACATTCAAGTGGTGGTGGCGACGATCGCCTTCGGTATGGGGATTAATAAATCCAACGTACGCTTTGTGGCGCATTTTGATTTGCCGCGTAGCATTGAATCCTACTATCAAGAAACCGGCCGTGCAGGGCGTGACGATTTGCCGGCAGAGGCGGTGTTGTTTTACGATCCGGCGGATTATGTGTGGTTGAATAAAATGTTGATGGAAAAGCCGGAAACGCCACAACGCCAAATTGAACAGCATAAACTGCAAGCCATCGGTGAATTTGCCGAGAGCCAAACCTGTCGCCGTTTGGTCTTATTGAATTATTTCGGCGAACATCGTCAAACAGCCTGTCAAAATTGTGATATTTGTCTCGATCCCCCGAAAAAATACGATGGATTGTTGGACGCACAAAAAATCATGTCGGCAATTTATCGTACCGGTCAATGTTATGGTGCTCATTATGTCATTGCCGTCTTGCGTGGCATGAATAATCAGAAAATTCGCGATCAGCAACACGACCAACTGAGTGTGTACGGCATCGGCAAAGAACACAGCACGGAATACTGGCAGTCCGTGTTGCGTCAGCTCATTCATTTGGGCTTGGTGCGTCAAATGATCGGCGAATATGGCAACACGTTACAGCTCACGGAGAACGCCAAGCCGATTTTGCGGGGGGAACAGCCGTTGGAATTGGCAACGCCACGTCTATCGTCAATCGTTACCACTGCGATGATGCACAAAAGTGCGGTCATTTCTTACGACAAAGATTTATTTGCACGCTTGCGCTTCCTGCGTAAGCAAATTGCCGATAAGGAAAATATTCCTCCGTATATCGTGTTTAACGATGCGACTTTGCAAGAAATGGCGCAATATCAACCGGTTAGCGATATTGAAATGTTACAAATTAATGGCGTAGGGAGCATTAAACTGGAACGTTTTGGGCAGCCGTTTATGGCGTTAATTCGTGAACATAAAAATGCCCGAAAAACCGAAGGATAAAACACGTTGTTGTGATGAATTTTGCGCCTTTTTATGTGTGTGATCTCACTTATTTTTAGCTAATGACGCAAAATTTTGCTATAATTCCGCCCAATTTTTTACGAATAAAATAGAGAATGATTATGTCAACAAATACCCCTGAAAATTACGGTGCAAACAGTATTAAAGTACTCAAAGGCCTTGATGCAGTGCGTAAACGTCCCGGTATGTATATTGGGGATACAGACGATGGAACAGGTTTACACCATATGGTTTTCGAGGTGGTGGATAACGCTATTGACGAAGCCTTAGCCGGGTATTGTGATGATATTATCGTGACCATTCATTCCGATAATTCCGTTTCCGTGCAAGATGACGGACGCGGCATTCCGGTAGATATTCACCCGGAAGAAGGCGTTTCCGCCGCCGAAGTGATCATGACCGTCTTGCACGCCGGCGGGAAATTTGACGATAACTCCTATAAAGTCTCCGGTGGTTTGCACGGTGTGGGCGTGTCTGTGGTTAATGCGTTGTCTGATAAATTACAACTGACTATTCGCCGTCAAGGCAAAGTGCATGAACAATTTTATCGCCTTGGCGATCCCGTTGCTCCGTTAGCAGTTATTGGTGAAACCGACCAAACCGGCACAACCGTACGCTTTTGGCCAAGCCCAACGATTTTTACGAACATTGAATTTGAATACGATATTTTAGCCAAACGCTTAAGAGAGTTATCTTTCTTAAACTCCGGTGTTTCTATTCGTTTAATTGACGAACGCACCGATAAACAAGACCATTTCCATTACGAAGGTGGTATTCAAGCGTTTGTGGAATATATCAATCGTGGCAAAACTCCGATCCACCCGAAACCGTTCTATTTCTCTGCGGAAAAAGACGGCATTGGCGTAGAAATTGCGTTGCAATGGAACGATGGTTATGCAGAAAACATTTACTGCTTTACCAACAACATTCCACAACGCGATGGTGGTACGCACTTGGCAGGTTTCCGCGGGGCGATGACCCGTACGCTGAATAACTACATGGAAAATGAAGGTTATACCAAAAAATCTAAAGTAGCGACTTCCGGTGACGACGCTCGTGAAGGCTTGGTGGCCGTGATTTCCGTGAAAGTACCGGATCCAAAATTCTCTTCTCAAACAAAAGACAAATTGGTTTCCTCCGAAGTGAAAAGTGCGGTGGAATCTTTGATGAACGAGTATTTGCAAACCTATTTGTTGGAAAATCCAAACGATGTAAAAATCATCGTGAGCAAAATTATCGATGCGGCACGTGCGCGTGAAGCTGCACGTAAAGCGCGCGAAATGACCCGTCGTAAAGGCGCATTAGACTTGGGCGGGTTGCCGGGTAAATTGGCGGATTGTCAGGAGCGTGATCCGGCGTTATCCGAACTTTATATCGTGGAGGGTGACTCTGCGGGCGGTTCGGCAAAACAAGGGCGTAATCGTAAAAACCAAGCGATTCTGCCGTTAAAAGGGAAAATCCTGAACGTGGAAAAAGCCCGCTTTGACAAAATGTTATCTTCCGCAGAAGTGGGTACATTGATTACGGCGCTAGGTTGCGGTATCGGTCGTGACGAATATAACCCGGATAAATTGCGTTATCACAGCATTATTATCATGACCGATGCGGATGTGGACGGCTCGCACATTCGTACGTTGTTATTAACCTTCTTCTATCGTCAAATGCCGGAGCTGATTGAACGCGGTTATGTGTATATTGCCCAGCCACCGTTGTATAAAGTGAAAAAAGGCAAACAAGAGCAATACATTAAGGACGATGAAGCCATGGCGGAATTTGAATTGGCGATTGCGTTGGAAAATGCGGCGCTTTATGTGAATGACAATGCACCGGGCATGCAAGGTGTGGCGTTACAAAATCTCGCTTCCGAATATCTTGCAGTACAAAAAATGACGACCCGCTTGAGCCGTTATTATCCGGAAAGTGTGTTGAAAGAATTGATTTATCAACCGGCGTTGACCACAGCGTTAATGCAACAGGAAAGTGCGGTCAATTCTTGGGCTGATTCTTTAGTTGCTTCTTTAAATGGAAAAGAAACTGACGGCAGACATTATAGCTATCGTTTGCAATTCAATGCTGAACGAAACTTGCATGAAGTGGTATTAACGGTAAGAACACACGGGATTGATACGGATTATTTCTTGAACTTCCAATTTGTGACCGGTAATGAATATGCCCGTTTAATTGCGTTGGGTGAAAAATTGGTCGGCTTATTAGAAGAAAATGCTTATGTTATGCGCGGTGAACGTAAAGTTGCAGTAACTTCTTTTGAGCAGGCGATTGAGTGGTTAATGAAAGAATCTCGCCGTGGTTTGATGATTCAACGCTATAAAGGGTTAGGTGAAATGAACCCGGAACAGCTTTGGGAAACGACAATGGATCCGAATACTCGCCGTATGTTGAAAGTGTCTATCAAAGATGCGGTGGCGGCAGATCAGTTATTCACTACCTTAATGGGAGATGAAGTAGAGCCTCGTCGCGAATTCATTGAAAGTAATGCATTAAGAGCGAATTTGGATATTTAAAACAGCCTATTGCGTTTTATCCTGTTCATATAAGCATAGAAAAGCCGGCAATATCGCCGGCTTTTTACGTTATGAATGCTTCCATTAACCTTGTAATGACACGCGTTTCATATCTTTCATGTAACCACGCAATTCTTGACCGATTAATTCTACCGGATGATTACGGATTGCATCGTTCACATCGCGTAAGGTGATGTTGTCGATTTCCACGGTTGGTGTTGGTTCACCGATATCACCTTTGCGTAAGGTTGGCACCAATGCTTTTTGCATAATCGGACCGGCAACGTTAGCGAATAAGTAGTTACCGTATTCTGCCGTGTCGGAAATCACCACGTTCATTTCATATAAACGTTTACGCGCGATGGTGTTGGCGATTAACGGCAATTCGTGTAAGGACTCGTAGTAAGCGGATTCTTCGTAAATGCCGCTGGCCACCATGGTATCGAATGCCAATTCAACACCGGCTTTCACCATCGCAATCATTAACACGCCATGGTCGAAATATTCTTGCTCACTGATTTTGCCCTCATATTTCGGTGCGTTTTCAAAAGCCGTTTTGCCGGTTTCTTCACGCCATTTTAAGAGGTTGGCATCGCCGTTTGCCCAGTCTTCCATCATCACACGGGAGAATTCGCCGCTGATGATATCGTCCATGTGTTTGGCAAATAAGAATGCCAATTCTTCTTTGATTTGTTCCGCTAACTCGAACGCACGCAATTTTGCGCTGTTGGACAAGCGATCCATCATCAACGTGATACCGCCTTGTTTTAAGGCTTCGGTGATGGTTTCCCAACCGTATTGCACTAATTTGCCCGCATAGGCCGGATCTTTGCCGTCAGCCACTAATTTGTCGTAGCAAATGAGAGAACCCGCTTGCAACATACCGCAAAGGATGGTTTGCTCACCCATTAAGTCGGATTTGACTTCCGCCACGAAAGAAGATTCCAACACGCCTGCACGATGACCACCGGTTGCTGCCGCCCAAGCTTTGGCAATTTCTAACCCTTCGCCTTGCGGGTCATTTTCAGGGTGCACGGCGATTAACGTCGGCACGCCAAAACCACGTTTATATTCTTCACGTACTTCTGTACCCGGGCATTTTGGTGCCACCATTACGACGGTGATGTCAGGACGGATTTGCTCGCCCACTTCAACAATGTTTAAACCGTGGGAATAGCCCAATGCTGCGCCTTTTTTCATTAACGGCATGACATCAGCAACCACTTTGGAATGTTGTTTGTCCGGGGTGAGGTTAATGACTAAATCGGCTGTTGGAATCAGTTCTTCATAAGTGCCCACTTTAAAGCCATTTTCACTGGCACGTTGGAATGAAGCACGTTTTTCTGCGATGGCTTCCGGACGTAATGCGTAACTGATGTCTAGACCTGAATCACGCATATTTAACCCTTGGTTTAACCCTTGTGCACCGCAACCTACGATAACGATTTTCTTGCCTTTCAAGAAATCCGCTTCCGTTGCGAACTCACTGCGATCCATAAAACGGCAGCGACCGAGTTGGTCTAATTGTTGGCGTAAGTTTAAGGTGTTGAAATAATTAGCCATGATGTTTTCCTTTTGTGTGGGAGTGTTTGTTTAGGTTTGGGTGATTATAGGGTGTTTTGGTGTTGCGTAAAGTGATATTATTGGGATTTTGTGTTGCGGTTTTTGCAATTATATATGGTGCGAGGGATTTCGCCCTAGGGCGTTCTTCTTTCTTTGATTCGCTTCGCTCAAACAAAGCGAAATTTAGCTAAAAATTGCATTTCCATAAGGGAGTCTTACTTACACGGAGAAAATAATTTGTTTTTTTAAAAAGTGCGGTTGAATTTTTAGATATTTTTTATTTCAAAAAACATTTTTAGAAATGACCGCAATTTTGAATCTATTGACAGAATACACTTTAAGTAGCGCTCGAATAAAATGGGGGCCCCATCTGAACCGCCTGAGCGATTTGCAATTTTTAGGAAATTTTCGTTTGTCTGAGCCGCTGGCGGCGAGTTCGAAAATTTTCGTAAAGAAAATTGCAAGTGAGTGAAGATAAGCGGTGAAGCTGGGGTGTGTTTTCTTTTGCCTACTTTGCTTTGCACAAGCAAAGAAAAGTAGGTCATTCTCAATGAAATTGAGAATGAAACCTAACTTAAAATTAAAAACATGACTTTTACCGATCTCAAAATCTTCATCACCCTCACCCAAACCCAAAACTTCGCCAAAACGGCGGCGTTGCACCATATGTCGCCGTCAACCTTGTCCCGTCAAATTCAAAAAATCGAAGAGGAACTGGGCCAGCAGCTTTTGTGGCGGGATAATCGTCAGGTGTTGTTAACGCCGAATGGTGAGGTGTTTTTGGCGTTTGCACAGCAGCAATGGCAGAATTGGATGCTATTTCAACAACAACTACATACTCAAGAGGAAGAACTTAGTGGGGAACTCAAACTGTATTGCTCGGTGACGGCGGCGTATAGCCATTTGCCGGGGATTTTGGAGAAATTCCGTGCGCATTATCCGAAAGTGGAAATTCAACTGACCACAGGCGATCCGGCGCAGGCGGTACATTTGGTGCAGGCGCAACAGGTGGATTTGGCGTTGGCAGGGAAACCACCGGTATTACCGAGTGCGGTGACGTTTCATTATATCGATGATATTGCGTTGTCGATGATTGCGCCTCGAGTGGCGTGCTCGGCGACGCAGTTATTGCAGCAAGATCCCATCAATTGGCAGCAGGTTCCCTTCATTTTGCCCTTAGATGGTATGGCGCGGCAGCGGATTGAAGAATGGTTTAAACAAAAAGGCATTAAACACCCGAAAATCTATGGCACCGTGGCGGGGCACGAAGGTATTGTGTCCATGGTGGCACTCGGGTGTGGTTTGGCGTTATTGCCTGATGTGGTGATTAAGAACAGTCCGTTGAACAGCCAAATTTCTACCTTGCAGTTAGAGGAACCAATTACCCCTTTTGAACTCGGTGTGTGCGCCTTGAAACCTGCCTTAGAACGCCCTTTAGTTCGTGCATTTTGGCAGTTATTAGCGTAAAGTGCGGTCATGGTTTAAGGAGTTTTTATGCTAAAAGGCGTTGCGTTTTCTTTATTTGCCTCTCTGCTGTTTGGCTACATGTATTATTTTTCTACGCTGTTGCTGCCGTTGAGTGGCACCGATATTTTCGGTTATCGCATTGTATTCACTCTGCCTTTTGTGGCGGCGGCTGTGTTTTTGTTTAAACAAAAAATGGCGTTGATTGCCCATTTAAAACGCATTCAAAGACAACCGCACTTCGCCTTGGCTTTTCTCTTTACCGGTGCGTTGATGGGCTTTCAAATGTGGCTATTTTTATGGGCACCTAATAATGGTAGCTCGTTGAGCGTTTCTTTCGGTTATTTATTACTGCCTTTAGTGATGGTGGCAGCAGCGCGAATTATTTTTAAAGAACGGATTTCACGCATTAAGTTTTTGGCCGTATTGATTGCTGCAGTGGGGGTCATTTCCAACATCGCCTTAAAAGGGGAAATTTCTTGGGAAGCGCTAGTGATTTGTGTGGGTTATACGACTTACTTTGTGCTTCGTCGAATATGGAAAATGACCGATCTTGCGGCGTTCTTCTTAGAAATGTTAACCCTTTTGCCATTTTGTGCGTATTTTGCGTGGCAAGTGGATATTAGCCAAGTACAACAAAGCAATCCGCATATTTTGGTTTTATTGCTACTGCTCGGCTTGATTAGCGGAACGGCGCTCAATTCTTATATTCTTGCCAGTAATCATTTGCCGATGAATCTGTTGGGCTTACTTGGTTATGTAGAGCCTTGCTTGATGGTAGGGGTTTCTTTGTTAATCGGCGAAGAAATTGATGCGCAAAGTTATCCGCTGTTTATTTGTTTGGTCCTTGCCATGCTCTTGATTATCACGGATGGCATTCTACAAGCGAAAACACGCCAATAGCCTTATAACTGCTCAAACAACGGCGTAATGTTCGGCATTACGCCACGCCATAAATGGAAAGCATGCGCCGCCTGCGCCAATAACATGCCGAAACCGTCACTTCGGTTTTGTACGCCTAACGTACGACAGCGTGCTAAAAACGGCGTGTCTTTTTGTCGATCATATTGCATGTCATAAACTGCTTTTGCTGCACGTAGAATCTCATCGTTAATCGCTACTGTTCCGCCGTGCAAACCTGAGGAGGTCGCATTGATAATCACATCAAAGGATTGCGTGGGAAGTTGACTCAGTTCCACGGCACGAATGTTTCCGTAAGGCGAAAATTTCTCTGCCAACAGTTGCGCTTTGGCTAAAGTGCGGTTGGCTATCACAATGTTTTGCTGTGCATATAAAAGCGGTAACAACACGCCTTTCGTGGCACCGCCTGCCCCTAAAATGAGTAGAATTTGATTCGGCTTAAGCCAATTCAACCGCTGTAAATCCGTCACCAATCCTGCACCATCAGTATTGTCCGCATACAGCGTGCCATCGTCTAATTTTTTCAATGTATTGCAGGCTTCCGCTATCAGGCAACGCTCACTGTATGCATCTGCCAGCTTGAACGCGCGCTCTTTGAAAGGCGAGGTGATATTACATCCTGCTGCGCCTTGGGCAAAAAATGCCAATAATTGCCGTTCAAAATCCTGTTCGTCGCCTAACATAGCATCGTATTGCACGTCTTGGGCGGTTTGTTTGGCAAAAATACGGTGAATTTGCGGCGATTTGCTTTGAGCAATCGGGTTGCCCCAAACGGCATATAACATGATTTATCCTTGACGAAAAACTTGGTTGGTGAAAATGTCGCGAATTTCGGACGGATTCACTGCGTCGCCCACAGGCATATCCAGCACCGGGAAATCCGTGCCGAATTGCTGTGTCACTTCTTGTGACGTGCGGCAAGGCGGCAGTCCGGTTAAGTTGGCGCTGGTAGAGGTAAGTGCAAAGCCTGCCTGTTCGCATAACAGCTTAACGGCAGGGTGTTGGCTGATGCGCACCGCAATACTGTCAAAATCGCCGGTAAGAAATTTAGGTGTCGTTGTTTTTGCCGGTACGACCCATGTCGTTGGCCGATCATATTGCGTAGTTAAGCGTTGCCAATGTGCTTCCATCAAACGTCTTTCATCTATAAAAGGCAACAAAAAATCCGTGCTCGGCGCAATTAAAATCAGCCCTTTTGACATCGGGCGCTGTTTTAAAACCAGTAAATTTTCCACCGCACTTTGGCTGTTTGGATTACAACCTAAGCCGAAAACCGCTTCGGTGGGGTAAGCGACGACTTGCTGATTTTTTAAATGGTTAACAATCTCTTGTAAATTCATGAGGTTACTCGGTCATAAAAATATGGCGGCAGGTTTTATTCACACATTGCCAAGTGCGTTGTTCGCCCTGTTGTTTTTTTAATAAGGCTAAATTGCCATGGCATTGCGGACAATCCACTAAATAAGGTTTAGTTGGCAAGGAAAACTTACAATGCGGAAAACGGTTGCAGGCGTAAAATAGCTTGCCGGCACGTCCACGCCGCGCCACTAACTGCCCTTCTTGACATTCCGGGCAAGGTACGTGTTCTTCCGTTTCCTCTTCTGTTTCCTCATGCACCACAAAATGACAGTCGGGGTAATTGCTACAACCGATAAACATGCCAAAATGCCCTTGTTTTAACGCCAATAAATGGCCGCATTGGGGACAGGTTTGTTCCAATATTTTGAGGATTTTTACTTCATTAGAAGCCTGTAACGGTTTCAAATAATCACATTGCGGATAGGCAGAACAGCCGAGAAACAGCCCTTTTTTCCCTTGCTTTATTTGCAATAACGCACCGCACTGCGGGCAGTGTTCCTCGTGTTTGGTAGGCTGAAATAAAGGTTGGTTCATGGCATGCCCTAAAAGTGCGGTGATTTTTCTCGACAAATATTCAAACGCTTCAAGCGCCATTCTACCGCAAGTTTTGCGCCTTTTGCCACCCACGAAATGAAAAAGCAAAAGGTCGGCAAAGACCACGGATTTCCTTTATACTAACTCCCAATATCAGGAGGGAACATGTTTGCATTGGATATTGATTTAAATCTGTTATTGAGCGTTTGCGTCGCATTGGGCGTGCTTTGCCTTATTTTGCTTTTTGTCAGCGCACGCCGGAAACGGGATAGCCTGGAATTACAACAGGATTTAAATAAAAACATTGAGGATTTTAATCGCTTATTAGAAAAATTTGATGCCGTTACTGCCCGTAAAAATCAATTAGAACAAGAGGTAGTGAAAGCGCAAACCACGGCGGATGGGCTACAAATTCGCTTAAACGAACGGGATGAAAAAGTACAGTATTTACAAACGGAACTGAACGAAGAACAGGCACGTCATTCCACCATCGCAGAACAAATAACGACGCTGAAAGAACGTTTTGGTGTGGCCTCGGCACAGGCGGACAGCTTGCGTGGACAACTTGCGCAAAGCCAAGCGCAGCTTACCCGCAAAGAAGAATTGCTGACAAATTTAACGGAAAAACACACCACACTTTCGCAGGAACTGGCGGAACTCAAAACCACGTTAACAGAAAAAGAAAAGCATTTTGTCGAGCAGCAACAACATGTTGAACAAACCAAACAGCAGCTCAATACAGAATTTCAAAACCTCGCCAATCGTATTTTAGAAGAGAAAAGCCAGCGTTTTCAGCAAACGAACCAAGCGTCGATGGACAGTCTGTTAAAGCCTTTCCGTGAGCAAATTGAGAGCTTCCAAAAACGGGTGAATGAAATTCACTCGGAATCCCTTAAGGGCAACGCAGGCTTGGAAGCGGAAATTAAGAAAGTGTTAGAAATCGGTTTGAGTATGTCGCAACAGGCGAACAACCTCACTTCCGCTCTGAAAGGGGAAAAGAAAACCCTTGGTAACTGGGGTGAAATACAGTTGGAGCGGGCGTTGCAATCTGCCGGCTTGGTGGAAGATGAACATTACACAGCACAGGCGCATTTCAAAAACGAAGAAGGCAAACGCAATTATCCCGACTTTATTCTTAACATTCCGGATGAGAAACATTTGATTATCGACAGCAAAATGTCGCTTAACGCCTATGAAAGTGCGGTCAGTACTGAAGATGAAATTGCGCGTCAGGCGTTTCTGCGCGAACACATTAAGGCGTTGCGCAATCACATCGACGACTTATCCCGCAAAGATTACAGCAACCTTATCGGTGTACGTAGCCCGAATTTCGTGTTGATGTTTATTGCCGTGGAACCGGCTTACATTGAAGCCTTAAAAATGGACCCGAGTTTGTTCGGTTATGGTTATGACAAAAATGTCATTATGGTGTCACATACCACGCTGATGCCTATTTTACGCACAGTAGCGAACCTGTGGCGGGTGGAGCGCGGTAATGCGGAAGCGCGTGAAATCAGCGAAAAAGCCGGCGACATTTACAACCAAATCTGCTTACTCGCAGAACGTTTAGCGAAAGTGGGGAATAGTCTTTCCACCGTCAGTTCGCACTATAACAGCGCTGTCACGGCGCTCGTAGGGCAACAGGGCTTAATGGGCAAAGTGGAGCGCTTTAAAGCACTTTCTGCCAAAGCCAACAAAACAATGCCTGATATCGAACCGCTGCATCATGATTTTGAAACGGAACGGCTGTTGCTGAATAAAGAAAAAACAGAGAACGAACCTAAAGAAAACCTAGAAAGCACATAAAAAATGTGCAAAAAAATACCGCACTTTAATAAATTACATTAAAGTGCGGTTTATTTTAAGACCAAACCAAGCACGGAACGTGATTTCACCCTTTCGGATATTCACGATTGCTACACATGAAACGTTAACCCTTTCGGGCATTCACGATTTCGTGCAACAAGTTGCACGCTACTCTATGGCTCCTTATCGTATTGAAAAACTTTTCATTAATTGACCGCACTTGGTGCAATGCCTTTCTTCCGGCGACTATTTTTCACCGTAGAAATCGGTTCAAGTTTGACAAACTCAACACCGCTTGGTGGATTTTCCAATGCAATAGTTAGCACTTCATCAATGGTTTCTACTGCGTGAATGTTCAAATCACGTTTAGCGTTTTCCGGAATCTCTTCCAAATCTTTCACATTATCTTTTGGAATAATGACGGTTTTAATGCCGCCACGGTGGGCTGCCAGTAATTTTTCTTTTAAACCGCCAATTGGCAATACTTTGCCACGTAGGCTGATTTCACCGGTCATTGCCACTTCCGATTTCACCGGATTACCGGTTAAACAAGACACCAATGCGGTACACATAGCAATCCCTGCACTCGGGCCGTCTTTTGGTGTCGCACCGTCCGGAACGTGAATATGAATATCACGTTTTTCATGGAATTCCGGATTAATGCCCAATTTGTCTGCACGGGCGCGTACGACAGTCATGGCAGCTTGAATAGATTCTTTCATCACATCCCCCAAGGAGCCTGTGTAACTGAGTTTGCCTTTGCCTAGCACTGAGGCGGTTTCAATCGTCAGTAAATCGCCGCCGACTTCCGTCCATGCCAAACCGGTGACTTCACCAACACGGTTTTGTGTATCTGCACGACCAAATTCGAAACGTTTTACGCCAAGGTAATCGTGTAGATTTTTCGCGGTCACTTTGATGGATTTTAATTTCTTATCTAACAGTAAGGTTTTTACGGCTTTCCGGCAGATTTTCGAAATTTCACGTTCTAAATTACGCACACCGGCTTCACGAGTGTAATAGCGGATAATATCCACGATCGCACTGTCATCAATGGTTAATTCACCGGCTTTTAGCCCGTTGCGTTCCATTTGTTTGTTGATCAAATGGCGAGTGGTGATATTCAGTTTTTCATCTTCTGTATAACCGGATAAACGAATTACTTCCATACGATCTAATAATGGCGTTGGAATGTGCATGGAGTTTGAGGTCGCCACAAACATGACATCGGATAAATCGTAGTCCACTTCCAAATAATGATCGTTGAAATGGGCGTTTTGTTCCGGATCCAACACTTCTAATAAAGCAGAAGCTGGATCGCCACGCATATCAGAAGACATTTTGTCGATTTCATCTAACAAAAAGAGCGGATTTTTTACACCGACTTTTGCCATTTTTTGAATCAATTTGCCCGGCAAGGAACCAATATAGGTTTTCCGGTGACCACGAATTTCTGCTTCATCACGCACGCCGCCTAATGCCATGCGCACATATTTACGCCCTGTTGCATTGGCAATAGATTGTCCTAAAGAGGTTTTACCGACACCAGGAGGGCCTACCAAGCAAAGAATTGGCCCTTTTAATTGATTTAAACGGGTTTGCACAGCAAGGTATTCCAAAATACGCTCTTTCACGCGCTCCAAACCATAGTGATCGGCATCTAAAATTTCTTGTGCTTTGGCGAGATCTTTTTTCACTTTGGTGCGTTTATGCCAAGGCACTTGAATCATCCAGTCAATATAACTGCGCACAACGGTGGCTTCAGCCGACATTGGGGACATCATTTTCAGTTTTTGCAATTCAGCTTCGGCTTTTTCACGTGCTTCCAAAGGCATTCTTGCCTCTTCAATTTTTTGACGAAGCTGTTCAATTTCACTTATCGCATTTTCTTCTTCACCAAGCTCTTTTTGAATGGCTTTAATTTGTTCGTTTAAGTAATAATCGCGCTGGCTTTTCTCCATTTGTTTTTTCACGCGACTACGAATGCGTTTTTCCACCTGTAATAGATCCGCTTCGGACTGCATTAACCCCAGCAAATACTCAAAACGTTCCACGACATTGCTCATTTCTAATACAGTTTGTTTTTGGGCAACGGAAACCGGTAAATGGGAGGCTAAGGTGTCACTTAATTGTTCCAAATTTTCAATTTGTTGAAGTGCGGAAAGAATATCCGGCTGCACTTTCTTATTTAAATTTATATAATTTTGGAATTCATCTAAGGCGGCTTTGTGAACAACTTGCAATTCTTTTTTATTACCAAGCGTACTTTCAATCGGCTTAATTTGCGCTTGGAAATGTTCACCGGTATCTTCTAATTGATAAATCTGCGCACGTTGCTGCCCTTCCACTAACACTTTTACCGTGCCATCCGGCAGTTTGAGCAGCTGAATAATATTGGCAATGGTACCGACATCGTATAAATCTTCCACGCCCGGCTCTTCCAGTTCCGGCTGTTTTTGCGATACTAACAATAACTGCTTTCCATGATTCATCGCCTCATCAAGGCTATGGATAGATCTCGGTCTGCCGACAAATAACGGCATCACCATATAAGGAAACACAACGACATCGCGCAATGGCAATACCGGTATGGTTTGTAATTCTGATTTTTTTGTTCTCATCGCATACTCTCTTTTCTATTCTGCTAATTTGGCTCTATATGGAGATGATTTCGTTAAATTCAAGATTTAGAAAAAAATCTACCGCACTTAATTCACGCTTTCACCATATTCTCAATTGCAATGCAACCGTTTAAATGAACGGATTGATTCTAGAGGAAAGCGCAGTATAATTCTATGCTTTCATCATATTTTATAGACTGACCACATGTGTTTTAGCTAAATTAGCGTAACATTCAACCGCACTTATTCACCACTGAATAAGTGCTTTTTGTTTTGATAAATTGGTCGGCTTTGTATTCAAAGGCGTTTTCGCTTATACTACGCCACAATTTTTAACGCAAATCACAGGAAATATTATGGGTTTCTTAACAGGTAAACGTATTTTAGTTACAGGTCTCGCCAGTAATCGTTCTATCGCCTACGGCATTGCAAAAGCGATGAAAGAGCAAGGCGCAGAATTAGCCTTCACTTATTTAAATGAAAAATTACAACCGCGTGTTGAAGAGTTTGCGAAAGAATTTGGCGCAAACATCGTGTTGCCGTTAGATGTGGCTACCGATGAAAGCATTCAAAACTGCTTCGCAGAATTAAGCAAACATTGGGATAAATTCGATGGTTTCGTACACGCTATCGCCTTCGCACCGGGCGATCAATTAGACGGCGACTATGTGAATGCGGCAACCCGCGAAGGTTATCGCATTGCCCACGACATCAGCGCATACAGTTTCGTGGCAATGGCGCAAGCAGCACGTCCATATTTGAATCCGAATGCCGCATTATTAACGTTGTCCTATTTAGGTGCAGAACGTGCCATTCCAAACTACAACGTGATGTGTTTAGCCAAAGCGTCTCTTGAAGCGGCAACCCGTGTGATGGCGGCAGATTTAGGCAAAGACGGCATTCGTGTGAACGCCATTTCTGCTGGCCCGATTCGTACCTTAGCGGCTTCCGGCATTAAAAACTTCAAGAAAATGTTGGCAACCTTCGAGAAAACCGCTGCGTTACGTCGTACCGTGACAATCGAAGATGTGGGCAATTCTGCGGCGTTCTTATGTTCTGATTTAGCCTCCGGGATCACCGGTGAAATCGTCCATGTTGATGCCGGTTTCAGCATCACCGCCATGGGCGAATTAGGCGAAGAATAATTTTTTCTTCCTTTATTTATCGGCAGGTTTTTTAACCTGCCTTTTCTTTTGTAAGGTGGACTTCAGTCTGCCGTTATCGTTTTTCACTTTATCTGCGGACGAAAATCCGCCCAACGTAATTATGTTCCAAGATAATCCATTACTCGCACAACTCAAACAACAAATTCATGACAGCAAAGAACGTGTGGAAGGCACGGTGAAAGGTACGGACAAGGCTTACGGCTTTTTGGAATGCGACAAGAAAAGCTATTTCATTTCCCCTATTGCCATGAAAAAAGTCATGCACGGCGACAAAATCAGCGCCACGATCGAAAAACAAGGCGATAAAGAACAAGCGGAACCGGAAGCCTTAATCGAGCCGATGCTTACCCGTTTTATCGCAAAAGTGCGGTTCAATAAAGACAAGAAATTGCAGGTGCTTGTTGATCACCCTAACATTAATCAGCCTATTGGCGCTGCACAAAGCAAAGCCGTCAAAGAAGAGTTACAGGAAGGAGATTGGGTTGTGGCAACTTTAAAAACCCACCCTTTGCGCGACAATCGTTTTTTCTATGCGCAAATCACTCAATTTATTTGCCACGCTGATGATGAACTGGCACCTTGGTGGGTAACTCTTGCGCGTCACGAACAACCGCGTGAACCGGTGCAAGGACAAGATCACTATGAAATGCAGGATCAAGAAACGCGCGAAAATCTGACCGCACTTCACTTCGTCACTATCGACTCTGAAACCACACAGGACATGGACGACGCCTTGTATATTGAGCCTATTGCCTCAAACGGTGAACAAACCGGCTGGCAATTAGTGGTGGCAATTGCCGATCCAACTGCTTATATCGCTCTGCATTCACAAATCGAAAAAGACGCCAAACAACGTTGTTTCACCAATTATTTGCCCGGCTTCAATATTCCGATGTTGCCGCGGGAACTGTCTGACGAGCTATGCTCCCTCAAACCGAACGAAATCCGCCCGGCATTAGTGTGTTATATTCAAACAGATTTAGCCGGCAACATCACCGCGCCTTCACGATTTGTATTGGCAGAAGTGCAATCTAAAGCCAAATTAGCCTATAACAATGTTTCCGATTACTTAGAAGGCAAAGACAATGCTTGGCAGCCGGAAAATCCGGAAACGGCACAGCAAATTCACCGGTTGCATCAATTTACCCTAACCAGAACGCAATGGCGCAAAACCCACGCTCTGCTCTTTAAAGAAAAACCGGATTATTCTTTCGTGCTGGCAGAAAATGGTAAAGTGCAAGAAATTAAAGCGGAATACCGTCGTATTGCCAACCAAATCGTCGAAGAATCCATGATTATCGCCAATATCTGCGCTGCCCAATTTTTACATGAAAATCTGCAATGCGGTATTTTCAACACACACAGCGGATTCGATAAAAAGTTCTTGGAAAATGCCCACCATTTCTTGTTAGCCAATTTAGCCAATGAGGAAAACAAAGCAGAATTACAAAGCCGTTATGCGCTTGAAAAGCTGGCAACCTTAAACGGCTATTGCCAAATGCGCCATGATATTGAACCGATTGAAGGAGATTATTTGGAATTCCGTTTGCGCCGTTTCCTCACTTTTGCAGAATTTAAAGCGGAATTGGCACCGCACTTTGGCCTAGGCTTAAATGGCTATGCCACGTGGACCTCGCCAATCCGTAAATATTCGGATATGGTGAACCATCGCTTAATCAAAGCCCATTTAACCAACCGCGATTTCACCAAACCGGAAGAAAGCGTACTCGCCCGTTTACAAGAAGCACGCCGCCAAAATCGTTTGGTGGAACGTGATATTGCCGATTGGTTATATTGTCGTTATTTGGCGAATAAAGTCGCTGAAAAACCGGAATTTGATGCGGAAGTGCAAGACGTCACCCGTGGCGGCTTACGCGTCATGCTGTTAGAAAATGGCGCTTCCATGTTTATTCCTGCCTCAACGCTGCACGACAATAAAGAAGAGGTTGTGATTAATCCTGATGAAATCGCTTTTTATGTGAAAGATCAGCGGTTATACAAAATTGGCGACCCAATTCGCGTACAACTCACTGAAGTGCGGGAAACGACCCGAAGTATTGTGGGAACCGTCGTCAAATAGGAATAAAAAAGCTACACGTCAATATCGCGTGTGGCTTTTTTATGAGAGGGATAAATTAAAGAATCTCTAACAATTCCACTTCAAAGACTAATGGACTAAATGGTGGGATGGCTGCGCCTGCGCCACGTTCGCCATAGGCTAATTCATGTGGAATTGCCAAACGCCATTTGGAACCAACCGGCATCATAGAAAGCGCTTCAATCCAACCTTTGATTACGCCGTTAACCGGGAATTCTGCCGGTTGGCCGCGAGCGACGGAACTGTCGAATACGGTACCGTCCGGTAATGTGCCGGTGTAGTGAACGCGTACTTTATCGGTTGTAGATGGTACGTTGCCGTTGCCTTCAACTAACACTTCATATTGCAAGCCGGAATCGGTGACTTTCACGCCGTCTTTTTGTTTGTTCGCCGCTAAGAAAGCTTTGCCTGCGGCTTCAATTTCTTTGAATTGCGCTTGTTGGGCTTCCGCGGCTTGTTGTTGCAATTGTTGCAACGCTTGGCTGATTTCATTGAAATCTAATGCCGGCGCATGTTGATTTAACACATCGTAAATCCCTTTTGCTACCGCTTCCGCTTTTACCGCTAATTGGCTATCCAATAATTGTTGACCGATTTGCAAACCGATACCGTAACTGCCTTTGGCTTCGGTATCGTCTAATCTCACTTGATTGAAAAATTCTGCTGTCATGTTGTTTTCCTTTCTGTTGATAAAACTATTTCATTGTGGCTAAGATTTCGCCCATTCTTACCGGAACATCCACCTCTAAATGTTCTGCTAAGGTCACGGAATTCGCCGGGAACAAGTTAATGACGGTTGAGCCCAATTGGAATGCGCCCATCTCTTGGCCTTTGGTTAATTTGATGGCGCTGTCTCCTTGATATGTCCAGACTTTGACTTCACCGGTGCGCGGTGGATTAATGACGCCAGCCCAAACCGTACTCATACTGGCAGTAATGGTCGCGCCCACAAGAATTTGTACCATTAGGCCGAACGCTGTATCAAAAACACAAATAACACGTTCATTGCGAGCGAATAAATTTGGCACGTGTTCCGCTAAGAACGGATTGACCGAGAATAAATCGCCCGGTACATAAATCATTTTGCGCAAAGTTGCATCGCACGGCATGTGGACGCGGTGATAATCACGCGGAGATAAATAGATCGTCGCAAATTCGCCGTTTTTAAAGGTGTCAACTAATTCTTCATCGCCGGCTAATAAATCAGATAGGCTGAAAAAATGCCCTTTGGCTTGCAATAAACGTTCATCGTCAATATGCCCGATTTGGCTCACACGACCGTCGGCAGGTAAGCAAAGTGCGGTCGGATTTTCATTGATTTTTCGCGCGTCGTCTTTTAACTCACGAATAAAAAATTGGTTGAAGCTTTCATAATCGCTAAAGTTCTCTTTTTTTGCTTCGCTCATGTCCACGTTGTATTTCTTCGCGAAAGCCTTAATCACGAAATGTGTTACCGCACCCCATTTTTGTTGGGCAAACCAACCGGCTAATTGGGTTAAATACAGTTGCGGCATAATGTATTGAAAAGCAACTTTCGCACGTTGCCAATAAGTGAATTTCGTCATAATGTCTATTTCTTGTACAAATAAAAATGAATAAGGGCGTGATTATATCAACTTTTCTTCGCCTTCCAACCTTAATTTATCCAAACGCACAAATAACAACAGTACCATTCCCCAATGCGTTTAATCGCAATTCAACTTATTGAAACAAAAAAGAGCGGTGAAATATAAAAGGATTTTTATTTGATAAACCGTCCTAAAATTTCACCGCACTTTATCCATAAAAAAACCTGCTTAATCTCAATCAAGCAGGTTTTTCTTTAAAAAATCGCGCAAATTAGTTTGCACAAGTTTGGCAAGCGGCTTGGAACATCCAAACTAATTTTTCTTGTGCTTTAATGTAATCACTCATTTGTGAAACGGTGCCTTCATCGCCGGCATCTGCCGCCAAAGCAAGAATTTCACGTTGTTGAGCCAGTAACACTTTAAAGCCTTCTAGTGTGCCTCTTAAGCAAGCAACTGCAGAGCTCACAGCAATATCTTCCTTAATACGAGAATGGCTTAAATATTGGCTAAACGCATTGTTTGGGGTGTAGCCCAAGGTTAAAATACGTTCTGCCACTTCGTCCACTTTTTCCACTAAATCGGTGTAAATTTCTTCAAATTTCGCGTGTAATTCAAAGAAATTCACGTCTTTAATATTCCAGTGATAACCACGCACGTTGGTGTAGAAAACTTGATAAGTGGCTAATAATTCATTTAATTTTGCAGCTAATTCTTTAGATTTTGCGGTATCTAAACCAATAAATGTTTTTGACATAATATGTTCTCCTATACTTTACTTTGTTAATTTATAAAAAGATGAACGATTGAAAATCCTAACACCGTTCGTTTTTGTTGGCGTAAGTATAGAAAAAAGCACATAATGGCGCTAATTGTTACATTGAATAGAATTGATAGA
Source organism: Aggregatibacter valvarum (assembly GCF_980468985.1). NCBI lineage: Bacteria > Pseudomonadati > Pseudomonadota > Gammaproteobacteria > Pasteurellales > Pasteurellaceae > Aggregatibacter > Aggregatibacter valvarum. The sequence goes on from NZ_OZ413141.1 coordinate 1,657,603, forward strand.
TAATAAAGATGGAATTATTAATAATCATTTCTAAAAACTATCAAAAAGGAACATAAATGACAGACGCAAGCAAGCCAACCGTACCCACGTCTAAAAAGACCCGCAAAAAAGCCTTAGGCATTTTCTTTTTTCTTCTTATTCTCATGGCGATCCTCGCCGGATTATATTGGTTCTATTTTATTAAGGATTATCAAACCACTGAAGACGCTTATGTGAGCGGCAATCAGGTGATGATTTCTTCGCAAATTGCCGGAAACGTGCGACAAATTAACGTAGAAAACATGGATTTTGTGCATGCGGGAGATGTGTTACTTGAATTGGATGACACGGATTATCAACTGAGTTTTAACCAAGCACAAAATACCTTGGCAAGTGCAGTACGCCAAATTTCGCAACTCGGCTACACTGTGAAACAACTGGAAGCAACGGTTCAAGCCAACCAAACGGCGTTGACGAAAGCCCAAGGCGATTTAGCGCGCCGTGAACAGTTAGGAAAAAGCGGAGCGATTGATAAAGAATCGCTACAGCACGCCAGAGAAGCGGTAATGACAGCGGAAGCCAACTTAAACGCCGTGAAAAACCAACTTGCTGCTAATAAATCTTTATTAATGAATGTGCCGCTGAAAGAACAGCCGGAAATTCAAAAAGCCATCAGTTCGGTCAAACAGGCGTGGCTCAATTTACAACGTACTAAAATCACCAGCCCGGTCGATGGCTATGTGGCACGCCGAAGCACACAAGTAGGGCAAAAAGTTGCCGTGGGTAGTGCGCTGATGGCAATTATTTCCAACGAACAAATGTGGGTTGATGCCAATTTCAAAGAAACACAATTAAAAGATATGCGAATCGGGCAGCCGGTGAAATTATCCTTTGATTTATACGGTCATGATGTGAAATTTGATGGCAAAGTAGAAGGCATTGAAATGGGAACCGGCAGCGCATTTTCTTTGCTCCCCGCTCAAAATGCCACCGGTAACTGGATCAAAGTGGTGCAACGCGTGCCGGTTCGTATTAGCCTAGATGCACAACAAATCGCTAACTACCCGTTGCGTATGGGCTTATCTACCTTGGTTGAAGTGAATATTTCAGATACCCGTGGTGAAATGTTATCGCAACAAAAGCGTACTGCGCCGCTCTATTCCACCAATACGTTGAATTATGATCAAAGTGCGGTGGAAAATCTCATCGAAAAAATTATTCGCGATAACACAAACTAAGGCTTGCCCATCATGCAAAAACCTATTGAAGGTGCTGCCCTTGGCATCATTACGTTAGCGCTGTCTCTTGCCACGTTCATGCAAGTATTGGATTCCACTATTGCAAACGTGGCGATCCCCACGATTTCCGGCGATCTTGGCGCATCGTTCAGCCAAGGCACTTGGGTTATCACCTCTTTCGGCGTCGCCAATGCCATTTCTATTCCCATTACCGGCTGGCTTGCCAAACGTTTTGGGGAAGTAAAATTATTCCTCATTTCCACCGCACTTTTTGTTTTAGCCTCTTGGTTATGCGGCATTTCCCATAGCTTGGAAATGTTGATTCTGTGCCGTATTTTCCAAGGATTAGCGGCAGGCCCGATTATTCCGCTGTCTCAGAGTTTGCTACTCAATAACTATCCTCCGGAAAAACGGGGTATGGCATTGGCATTTTGGGCAATGACCATAGTAGTTGCACCGATTTTCGGTCCCATTCTCGGCGGTTGGATCAGTGATAATTTACATTGGGGATGGATCTTCTTTATTAATGTGCCCGTTGGACTGTTCATTATCAGTACCAGTTGGAAAATATTAATGCCACGAGAAAGTAAAATTCAGCACCAACCTATTGATACGGTGGGACTAGTCTTATTGGTGTTAGGCGTAGGCTGCTTGCAATTAATGCTGGATCAAGGACGTGAGCAGGATTGGTTTAACTCCACTGAAATCATTATCCTTGCCGTCATTTCCGCCGTAACCTTAACCGCGCTTGTCATTTGGGAACTGACGGACGACAACCCGGTAGTAGATATTTCCTTATTCAAGCAACGCAATTTCACTGTGGGCTGTTTATCCACCAGCTTGGCATTTTTAATTTACCTTGGCTCAGTGGTGTTAATTCCCTTGTTGTTGCAACAGGTTTTTGGCTACACCGCCACTTGGGCAGGTTTAGCATCCGCCCCCGTAGGACTGTTCCCGATTTTGTTATCCCCTCTTATCGGTAAGTTTGGACATAAAATCGATATGCGTATTTTGGTGACCATCAGCTTTGTAGTCTATGCCATTACCTTTTATTGGCGCGCCGTTACCTTTGAACCGGGCATGAGCTTTGCCGATGTGGCATTGCCGCAAATGGTACAAGGCTTAGCCGTCGCCTGTTTTTTCATGCCGCTTACCACCATTACGCTGTCCGATTTACCGGCACACAAAATGGCCTCCGCCTCAAGCTTGTTTAACTTTTTGCGTACCCTTGCCGGTTCCATCGGCACATCGCTGACCACCTTCTTATGGTATAACCGCGAAGCCGTTCACCATACACAATTGACCGAAGCCATTACGCCGTATAACCCCGCCGCACAACAGTATTACCAAATGATGGAGCGTTTTGGCATGGGCGAAGTCCAAACCTCTTCCCTGCTTGCCCGTAACATTACATCGCAAGGTTTTATCATCGGCGCCAACGAGATTTTTTGGTTATCCGCCGTGCTGTTTTTGGTGTTATTTATTTTGGTCTGGTTTGCCAAACCGCCTTTTGGAAACCGACACTAAAGTGCGGTTATTTTTGAGAGCGTTCTTTCGCCCAATTTACCGCTGTTTCAATCGCCTTTCGGGCTTGTGGGCTATTTCGCCAACAGGTTGAGCCTGTGATTTCGGCACCTCTTTGAAGAATAAAATCCGGGTTAGTTGTCGCCAGTATTTTGACATCATCTAATCCCATTTCTTCCAAACGTTTCAAGATCGTTGCGCCGATACCTTTTTCAGCTAAAAGGCTGCGTTTTTCTTCTTCACTCCATGACATACCAGTTCCTTATAAGAGAAAAAATGCGGTAAAAACCTACCGCACTTTTGTTCAACGTTATGCTTCATTTGTTCAACGTTATGCTTCCGCCTTCGGCTTAATCAATGCATAAATCACACCGGTAACAACAGCGCCTATCGCAATCGCTGCAAGATACATCAACGGTTCAGAAACAAACGGCACCACAAATAAACCACCGTGCGGCGCTTGCAAGGCAATGCCTAAGCTCATGGAAATCGCGCCGGCAGTTGCGCCACCAATCACACAGCTGATAATCACACGGAGCGGATCGGCCGCCACAAATGGCAACGCCCCTTCGGAGATAAAACACAAACCAAGCACAAAAGAGGCCTTGCCTGCATCACGTTGATTTGCAGTGAATTTATTGCGCGCTAACCACGTGGCGATTGCCATACCGATCGGTGGCACCATGCCTGCTGCCATTGCCGCTGCCATTGGCGTAAAGACTTGCGAGGCCAGCATTCCTACGGAGAACGTGTAAGCCGCTTTATTTACTGGACCACCCATATCAATACACATCATGGCGCCAATAATCACGCCGAGTACAATGGCGTTAATGTCCCCTAAAGACTTCAACCAATCGCTTAACGCCGCCATAATTTTCGCTACCGGCGGATTAATCACATAAATCATGGCTAAGCCCACAATAAGGGTTCCCAGCAATGGCAAGATCAAAATCGGTTTTAAAGACGTTAAGCTTGGTGGTAATTTAATCACATTATTAAGCCCTTTCACCACATAACCTGCAAGGAAGCCGGCGATAATTCCGCCTAAAATCCCCGCACCTGCGGTCGTCGCCAACATCCCACCGATTAAGCCTACGGCAAGTCCCGGACGGTCGGCGATGGAGAACGCCACATAACCTGCGAACACCGCGATCATTAAGTGGAACGCCGCGCCACCACCGATATCCATTAAGGCTTTCGGCAAGCCGCCCGCGATGTTTTCGTCTTTGAATGCTTCAATACCGAACATAAAGGAAATGGCAATCAGCAAACCGCCCGCCACCACCAACGGCAACATGTGCGATACGCCGGTCATCAAGTGCTTATAGACGCCTTTCTTCTCGCCGCGCTCTTCGGCCTTCGCCGCGGACGTTGCGCCGCCTTCGTAAATTTTGGCTTCTTTAAAAGCTTTATCGAATTCTTGCGCGGTTTTCTTCAGCGCAAGTCCGGTAGAAGTACGATACATTAATTTGCCTTTGAATTTGTCCAACGGCACGTCAATATCCGCTGCCACAAACACCAAATCGGCTGCCTCCACTTCTTCCGCCGTAATTTCATTGCCTGCACCCACTTGTCCGCGGGTTTCCACTTTCACCTGCCAGCCTTGTTGTTTGGCGTAGGTTTCGATGGCTTCGGCAGACATGAACGTATGCGCGACGCCTGTCGGGCAAGCAGTCACCGCCACAATATTTTTCATTTTACCGTTAGAAATGACCGCACTTTCGGCAGGCGGAACATAATCCTGCGCCTGTTGAATGGCGGTATCTAACAAGTTCTCAGGGGCGTTGAAATGCTCGTCAATTTTTGCCAAAAACACTTTTTTGCCATTGAATTGAGCATGATTGGGTAAAGTATTCCCCAAAACGATGATCAAATCCGCCTCCTCGGCACTGTCCACGATTTGATGTTGCGCTTGTGCGGCTTTACTTAGCATTTCACGCAATAAAAAGGCCTTTGCATGACCGAAGTTGGCGGTTGGGGTTAAATAAATATGCATAAGATTATCCCTCAATGACAGTGATGTTGACATTGTTTAAAATTGGTTCAAGCAAAGTGCGGTCAGAAATACCTACGTTACTTTGTGATACAGCAAAGGCAGACACCGCACTGGCAAAGGCAAGGGTGTCTTTTTGTGGAAGACCATTAAGTAAGCCGTAAATCAAGCCCGCCACCATAGAATCGCCTGCGCCCACAGTACTCACCACATTTTCGCATTTTGGCGGTTGCGCTTGGATCACAGCCTTGTCACTTAACCAAACGGAACCTTGAGCGCCCATGGAAATAATCACATTGGAAATGCCCTGCGCTTTTAATTTCTTGGCGGCAGACACAATTTCTTCCAGTGAATTTAAGGTATAACCCACCCAGGCTTCTAATTCGCGATGATTCGGTTTCACCAACCAAGGGCGTGCGCTCAACCCCGCGACTAGCGCTGCATTACTGCTGTCTAATACGACTTTTATGCCCGCCTGATGGAGTTGTTTTAGCCAATCGGCAAACAAGTCCGGCGTCACGCCTCGCGGTAAGCTACCGCACACGGCAACGATGTCGAAGGATTTGCAATACGCGAGAGAATCCACCACAAATTGTTGCCACGCGCTTTCACTGATTTCATAGCCTAAAAAGTTTAAATCGGTAACATCTGCCTCGGTTTCGGTAATTTTCACATTGATTCGGGTTCTGCCTGGCACGCGCTGGAATTTGTCTTGTAATCCCAGTTTGTTGAAAAGCGTAACAAAGTCCCCTTGGTTATCTTCACCAAGAAAACCACCTACCGTGACATCAACGCCTAAATCTTTTAACACTTTCGCCACGTTAATGCCTTTGCCCGCAGGGAAAAGTCCGAGGGTTTCCACGGTGTTGACTTCGCCCAATTCGATACGTTTTAAACGCCCGACCAAGTCATAAGCAGCGTTTAAGGTGATAGTTGCGACGTTTGCCATCATTATTCCCCTAATCCTGCGTTAATTGCGGCCCCGATACCCTCAATAGCTTGTTGTGCTTGCTCGCCGGTCGCCACAAAACGTAAACGATGGCCTTTCACTACACCTAACGCCACCACTTTCATTAAGCTTTTTGCGCTGACAAATGGCGTATTGCGATCGAGATTTTGTACGGCAACATTGGCGTTATATTTTTTCACTTCACTGACGAGAATCGCCGCTGGGCGCGCATGCAATCCATGTTCATTTTTGACTTCAAAAACCCCTTCTACAGATTCACTCAGATTTTCTACCGCACTTTCACCACTTGGCGCAGAAGTTGTTGGTGCAACTTGGTCCATCACTTCGATGGTGTCCGGCTCACTTGGTGGCACGGCAGAAATCGCTTCGCCAAGTCCTGACGCAATCACCTTGCCAATAGCTTCCACTGCGGCTTGCGCATCCTCGCCCTCTGCCACAAAACGTAAACGATGACCTTGCGTCACGCCCAAAGCGACAATTTTCATCAAGCTCTTAGCACTCACCGACGCACTGCCGCGCGTGAGGTTTTCCACGGTTATTTGAGAAGTAAATTTTTTCACTTCGTTAACCAAAATGGCACTAGGACGGGCGTGTAAGCCATGTTCGTTACGAATGGTAAAGGTGCCGACAACACGACTGCCCGAGACAGGTGGCGTAACAGAAATGGTTGATGCTGTCTGTGTCGCGACTTGCGGAATCCGCTTGCCATTTAATGCTGCTACGATTTGCTCGCTGCCACCGTTTAACAAGATGTGCTGTACTTCGGCATCTAACAGACGGGCTAAAGCTTCGTCAATTTGCTCGTTGGCATATGCCACCGTCACCACGCCATGCACCATTTTATTATTCACATTAAACGCCTGTTTTGCGCGACTGAATGCCAGCCCATTTTTTTGATTGCCGACTACGGCATCGGTCACCCATAAACCCTGCACCAACGGCAATGCCGGATTGGCAATGACTTCCGAAACGTACTGATGATTGACCGCACTTTGTTGTTCTAATTTGCCGGCATTAATGGCAATTAGAGTGAGCAAACTGCTGGTGTCCACATCCAAGCTGATGTTTTCGGCAGCCACATTCAATTCGTCTGCTTCGCCCATTAAAATGGCGCGGAATTTTTTCACATCGGTGAGCGTGGCTAATCTTGTAGCCGTGTCTTCATCGCCGAGAACGTGAGTCAGTTGACGCAATAATGCCAAATGCTCGTCAGAACGTGCCGCAATGCCGATCACCACATAGGCGATATTACCCTCGCCCCATTCAATCCCTTGTGGAAACTGGAAAATCTGCACGCCGGTGTTTTTCACCATACGACGGGTTTCTAACGTGCCGTGCGGAATGGCGATGCCATTGCCTAAAAAGGTCGATGTTTGTTGTTCACGCCCTAGCATGCCTTGTAAATAACCGCCTTCCACATAACCAGCCTGTTCAAGGGCATTTGCCGCCAGCGTAATGGCTTGCTGCTTATTATCGGCACTCGCCGCCAAATGAATGTTGCTTTCGGGTAAATTAAACATTCTGTCTCCTTGTTTCTACGAGGGTATCAATGGGGTGCTGAATTCTGCAAAAACCTTTCAGCTAGGTTTTAAAATACAAAAAACTGCCGGTAAAAACCGACAGTTTTTTGATTATTTGCCACCGCAAAGTTTAAGTAATTCTTCTGAACCCTGCACGATATATTCGTCATTTTCAGACCGCACTTTGCCACGTTGTAAATCTAACATGGCATCATAAATACCTTGCGTCACGCTTGGCGTATCAATATAGCTCCAGCATTTTGCATTTAACTTACCAAAATTGGTTTGTAACGCTGCGGCGTGGATTACGCCACTGTAATACGCATAGATATTCGAGTCATGTCCGCCTTTATGTAATTTTTCTTTGATTTGTTCCACCGGCACAAGAATTCGACCTAAATACCAATCGTTCGCACCGCTGGCAAAAGAATTCACATAATAATCACGATCAACACGACCTTCATATGTTTCAACCGTTGCCGCATAGGCAGTCGCATAAGATTTTTTATCGATTTTTGATTGTTCTAAATTAATCACCGTTTTTTTATGCGCGGAAGAAAAAGGCAAATAAGAGGAAAACGAACACGCACTGAGCGTACCAATTAAAAAACAAACAGAAAGTTTTTTTAACATGAGAAACCTTTAAATTTCACTTAACCATAAATAAAAATAAGCTGTTATTCTATAACGCAGCTCCCCTATTTAGCAATAAACCCCGAAAAATCCTTCTGCTGATTAAAATACGTTAAATCCGCTAATGTATTGATGTTGGTGAATGCCTGTTTATTTTCGGAAAAGTCCACACTCACTGCCCCGTTTTGACGCATAAACTGCAACATTCTGCGCTCGCCGGAAGCTAAATAAGCCGCCAACTTGTCTTTTAGGCTGCGCGCCATTAAACAAAACGTAGGATGTTCACGTTCGCCATCATGCACATAAGCAATAGAAACGCCGTGAAAATCCACCGCACTTTTGAGTTTTTCCAGTAAATTGTCCGGGAAGAATGGGCTATCACAAGGAACAAATAAAACAAAATCGGAATCAGCGCGTTCCAACGCGGTCAAAATCCCACTTAACGGCCCGTGAAAGCCTTCAAGATTATCGCCAAACACCGGCAACCCGGCCGTCGCATAAATCGCCTGATTGCGATTGGCGTTAACAGAAATCTGTTCCACCTGCAAACGTAGGCGGTCGTAAATAAATTGAAACAGCGGCTTACCGTGCAATAATTGCAATCCCTTATCCGCCCCCTCCATTCGCTTGGCTTGTCCGCCGGCTAAAATGACGGCACTAATTGACATTGTCATATTTTCTTCCGAGGTTAATTACAGTATGATCTTGCTTAATTTTTTTTCAATAATAAGGAAATGCGTATGAAATGTCATCGCCTGAATGAAGTGTTGGAACTTTTACAACCTTATTGGTCTAAAGACGCCGATCTCTCATTAATGCAGATTTTACAAAAAATCGCTGATGAAGCCGGGTTTGACAAACCGCTTGCGGAACTGCCTGACGAAGTCGTTATTTATCACTTAAAAATGGCCGGCAAAGACAAATTCGAGCCGATTCCCGGCATTAAAAAAGATTACGAAGAAGACTTTAAAACCGCGTTATTAAAAGCTCGCGGTATTATTAAATAAATCAATTAGTTGAGGATGACACATGAAAAAATGGTTCTTTTTAGCAATGGCTGCTGCCTTTTCGCTTTCTACACACGCGTTGGATTTAACGGAAGGTAAACAATATCTTGTCATTGAAGGACAACAGCGCACCGCACAACCTGAAGTGATCGAATTTTTCTCTTTCTATTGCCCACATTGCTATGCTTTTGAAACGCAATATCATATTCCGCAAAAAATTGCCGAGGCATTACCTGAAGGCACATCATTCAAACAATATCATGTGGACTTCTTAGGTCGTCAATCGGAAAACCTCACTCGCGCATGGGCATTAGCCTTAGCCATTAATGCTGAAGAAAAAGTCAGAATGCCATTATTTAAAGCGGCACAGGCTAACGCATTAAAATCCATGGATGACATTCGTCAAATCTTCATTGATAACGGCATTTCTGCTGAACAATTCGATGGTGGCATTAATAGCTTTGCCGTCAATGGTTTGGTCAGCAAACAGCAAAACTTAGTGGCAAAATACCAAGTGCGCGGCGTACCGGATTTTTATGTTAACGGCAAATATCGCGTGAATATGGAAGGCTTAGCCCATAATGAAAACAGTTTTGTGGATGAATATGTGCAAACCGTAAAAGGTTTATTGCAAAAATAACGAAAAATTGGTTTAATGCCTGCCGATTTTATTTTTGATACGTATTTTAGAGGATTATATGGCTGAGAGTTTTAGCGTAACCCGTCGTTTTTTTGACGACAAAAATTATCCGCGCGGTTTTGCCCGCCACGGTGATTACACCATCAAAGAAGCACAAGCCTTAGAGCAACACGGTCAGGCTTTCCGTGCATTAGATGCCGGCGAACGCAAACCGGAAACGCAAGAAGAAAAAGACTTCGTGGCGTTCTGTCGTGGTGAACGTGCCGCAGAAACCTTCTTTGAAAAAACTTGGCAGAAATATCGCAGCCGTATCTCTACCAACAAACGCCTTTATACCTTATCCGGTGTGGTTGGCGTAGATAATCTAGACGATTACGCCGCAGACTAAACCACCGACATAACAATCAGAAGGCTTGGGATTCCGAGCCTTTTGTTTTTACGACCGCCAATCCCATGAATGCTATGCTTAATTTACCCGTTGATCGTTACGCCGAATTGCTCGCAGAAAAGCAACAAAAACTGACCGCACTTTTATCGCCATTTAATGCACCTGATTTGCAGGTGTTCGCCTCGCCAACGCAGCATTTCCGTATGCGTGCGGAATTTCGCATTTGGCACGACGGCGATGATTTCTATCACATCATGTTTGACCAACAGAGCAAACAACGTTATCGGGTGGATGATTTTCCTATCGCCAGCGAACTGATTAATCGCATGATGACGGCATTGTTACCGTTGTTAAAACAGCAAATGGTATTACACCACCGCCTGTTCCAAATCGATTATTTAAGCACGCAAAGTCAGCAGATTATCGTCAGTTTGTTGTATCACAAAGCCTTGGAGGAAGATTGGCAAACCGCGGCGCAAACCTTGCGTTCACAACTCCAACAGCAAGGTTTTAACGTGCACATTGTTGGACGTGCCAGCAAACAAAAAATTTGTCTGGAACAGGATTATGTGGATGAAATCCTAAACGTTCACGGCAAAGGCTACATTTATCGCCAAGTGGAAAACAGCTTCACGCAACCAAACGCGGCAGTAAACAGCAAAATGTTGGAATGGGCGGTGGATTGCACGCGTAACAGCCATGGGGATTTATTAGAGCTTTATTGCGGCAACGGCAATTTTTCTATCGCGCTAGCGCAAAACTTCCGCAAAGTCTTGGCCACAGAAATTGCCAAGCCTTCGGTAGCCGCCGCGCAATTTAACATCGCAGCGAATCAGATAAACAACTTACAAATCATCCGAATGTCAGCGGAAGAATTCACGCAAGCGATGCAGGGCGTGCGCGAATTTAATCGCTTAAAAGGCATTGATTTGAAAGCCTATGAATGCAACACCATTTTCGTTGATCCACCACGGGCCGGCTTAGATGCGGAGACCGTTAAACTAGTGCAACAATATGAGCGTATTTTGTATATTTCCTGCAACCCGCATACGTTATGCGACAACCTGCAAACGCTCAGCCAAACCCATCGCATTGAAAAAGCCGCCCTGTTCGATCAGTTTCCTTACACGGAACACATGGAATCAGGCGTTTGGTTAGTGAGAAAGGGATAAACATGAACATTCAACTTCTCTGCGAAACCCAAACGCTGCAAAATTCTACCGCACTTTTTGCCGAAACCGGCTTAACACATGATCCGAACAGCCCGTTGGCATTAGTGTGGACGGAAGCGGAAGGCGTGACGCGCTTAGAATTACGTAAATTAGACGAGCCCAAATTAGGCGCGGTATTTGTGGATTTTGTCGGCGGCACCATGGCACATCGCCGCAAATTTGGTGGTGGTCGCGGTGAGGCGGTGGCAAAAGCGGTAGGTATTAAACAAGATAATCTGCCGACGGTGATTGATGCCACGGCAGGCTTGGGGCGTGATGCCTTTGTATTGGCGGCGCTCGGTTGCCAAGTGAAACTGGTTGAACGCCACCCGGTTGTTCGTTTGTTATTACAAGATGGCTTACAACGTGCTTATGCCGACGAAGAAATCGGCCCATGGATGCAACAAAATATGCAACTGTTGCCTTATCAACATATCAATCAACTGGATCCTGACACGGATTTTGCGGATGTGGTGTATCTCGACCCCATGTACCCACACAAAGCCAAAAGCGCCTTGGTGAAGAAAGAAATGCGTGTGTTTCAACATTTAGTCGGTGCCGATTTAGATGCGGACGAACTGCTTGCGCCCGCACTCCAACTCGCCCGTCAGCGCGTCGTGGTGAAACGCCCCGACTACGCCGATTTTCTCGCGCAAAAAGCACCGCACTTTTCGCGCGAAACGAAGAATCACCGCTTTGACGTGTATGTGAACCATCACATTCATGATCGCTAAATACACAAAATAGCATCCAGATCACAACCCAGATAGGTCTTTGCGTTATAATTTACTTCTATTTATTTGCAATAACAGGAGTCTTCATAATGAACGCAAAGCACCTCGCTCACTACATTGATCACACCGCGCTAACTGCAGAAAAAACAGAAGCGGATATCTTAACATTATGCGATGAGGCCATTGAATATCAGTTTTTTTCAGTTTGTATTAACACTTGTCATATTCCTTTGGCCAAACAAAAATTGGCCGGTACACCGGTAAAAATTTGTACTGTTGTCGGCTTTCCATTAGGCGCGAATTTAACCTCAGTCAAAGTATTTGAAACACAAGCCGCCATTGCTGCCGGTGCAGATGAAATTGATATGGTCATCAATGTGGGCTGGATTAAATCAAATCAATGGGCCGCTGTAAAAGAAGATATTCAAGCCGTCTTAGCCGCCTGTCAGGGCAAACCGTTAAAAGTCATTTTAGAAACCTGCTTGCTCACAAAAGAGGAGATTGTAAAAGCCTGTGAAATCAGTAAAGCCTTAGGGGTCGCCTTTGTTAAAACATCAACCGGCTTTAATCGGGGCGGTGCGACCGTCGAAGATGTGGCACTAATGAAACAGGTGGTTGGAGACATAGGCGTTAAAGCCTCCGGAGGGATTCGAGATACGCAAACAGCGCTTGCGATGATTGAAGCCGGCGCAACACGCATTGGTGCCAGTGCCGGTATTGCTATTGTGAAAGGGATTAAAGACAATAATAGCGATTATTAATCCGCCTCATTTAAGATGGGAAATCAGCGTCTGTTGATGTTCCCATCTGGTGGGCTTATCTATTCGTCCAAAATCACTTTGCCAATGTAACCCAAATTACGATGGCGTTGTGCGTAATCAATACCATAGCCGACAACAAACTCATCAGGAATGGTGAATCCCACCCAATTGACCGGCACATCCACTTCACGGCGTGAAGGCTTGTCCAATAACGTGCAAATGGTCAATGAGCTCGGCTCGCGTAAATTTAAAATATCACGCACTTTTTGTAAGGTGTAGCCGGTATCGATAATATCTTCCACGATTAACACATGTTTGCCTTTAATGTCGCCATCAAGATCCTTGCTGATACGCACATCATGATTAGAATTCATGGCATTACCGTAACTGGATGTGGTCATAAAATCGATTTCCACAGGCAAATGAATTTCGCGCACCAAATCTGCCATAAACATGAAAGAACCACGTAACAAGCCGACAACAACCAATGGCGTATAGATATTTTTATGTTGATAAAAATTGGTAATTTCTTGGCCTAATTCCGCAATGCGACTGCGCACATCCTGTTCGGAAATCAGAATATCAACATGGTGTTTTTTCATAGAACAACTGCCTTTAACTGGGGATAACGTGCGAGTATTTTAGCAAAAAAAAGACTGAAGTCTAAACTTCAGTCTTTTGAATACCCTAACGAATTTACTTTTTACTCTACCTGTTATGGAGCATGATGCAAACTTTAAAATGAAACCAATCACCTTAACTGCAATACTTAACAGATGGAACGCATTGTATCAGAGATCTTATTCTTGTCAATAAGAATTATTATCATTTAATAAAATAGAATCTAATTTCCGGAAATTTTCAGATTTTCCAACAGGATCGAACCGGTCTGGATATTTGAACGATGTTCAATATCATCCCCAACTGCCACAATATTACGTAACATATCCTGCAATCTGCCAGCAATGGTGATTTCAGCCACCGGATATTGAATTTCACCGTTTTCCACCCAGAACCCGGCGGCGCCACGTGAGTAGTCACCGGTAACCAAATTTACCCCTTGCCCCATCACTTCTGTTACCAATAACCCGCATCCCATTTCACGTAAAAGTGCGGTCAGTTTTCCAGATGAATTGGGCTGGACCAACCAGTTGTGAATGCCACCGGCGTGTCCCGTGCTTTGCATACCCAGCTTACGACCGCTATAACTGGTGAGCAAATAGGTTTGCAAAATCCCTTGACGAATAATCTCCAAATCCTGCGTTCTAACGCCTTCGCTATCAAATGGCGTTGAGGCAAGGCGGCCAATTAAATGTGGTTTTTCACTAATCTGAAACCAATCGGGCAATACTTGTTTGCCAAGGTGATCCAATAAGAAACTGGCTTTACGATATAAACTGCCACCACTAATAGCGGCCGCCAAATGACTGATTAATCCTGTTGCCACATCATTTAAGAAAATCACCGGTGCCTGCTGCGTGGCGATTTTTTGCGGTTGTAAACGGGCAAGGGTTTTTCGTGCGGCATTTTCACCCACCCATTGTGCCTTTTCCAAGGCATTCATATCTCGAGAAACCGTGTATTCATAATCCCGTTCCAGTTGATCATCATGTGCAGCGATAACTGAGCAAGACAACGAATAGCGGCTAGACAAATAACTTTGCAACATACCATGGCTATTGCCATACACTCGCACGCCGGTATGTGCATTAAAAGACGCGCCTTCGCTGTTAACAATGCGTTTGTCAAATGCTAGCGCCGCATTTTCTGTTTCTAATGCCAACTGTGCTGCACGATCCACATCAATATCCGCCTCGTGATATAACTCTAAATCTGGTGCATCAAACGCCATTAATGCTTTGTCGGCTAAACCGGCACAATCATCGGGTGAGGTATATTTCGCAATCGCTAATGCGGCTTCTACGGTATTTCTAATGGCTTCAGGACTTAAATCGGAAGTGGAGGCATTGCCTTTTTGTTGGCCTAAATAAACTGAAATGCCTAATGCGCCATCATTATTAAATTCAACGTTTTCAATGTCTTTTAAACGGGTAGAAACCGATAACCCACCTGATTTCGTCACACCCACTTCAGCCGCCGCACCGGCTTTTTGGGCGATTTCAAGGGCAAGACTGACCGCATCGCGTAATTGTTGTTCTTGTTGCTGTAAAAGTGCGGTCTGATTTTCAAGAGTTTTTACTGACATAAAGGAATTTCTCGTGATTAAAAATGCCCTAATTTTAGCCTATTTTTCTTCTTAAGGCTAACCGCAAAAAAATACGCCTCAGGTTGTCACACAATCCCGAGGCGTATTTTTATCAGTAAGAAAAACTAGTCGATTTTAAAACTAATCGGCACAGAAATCGATGCGCCCATGCCTGCCGGTCGAGGCCCAATCGATCTGGCACTATTTACCGCACTTAACGCTGCATTATCCAAATCTTCAACCCCTGAACTCTTCGCAATCGCTACACCGGTGATAGAACCATCTGCACCAATAGTAAAGGAAACCGTCACCACGCCTTGCTTACGCATCATTTTCGCACGCGCAGGATAGCGTTTGTGTCGCTCAATTTCACGGCGTAACGCAGAACGGTAAGCATCAAGCTCACTGCCGCTGGCGCCATTTCCCACTAAGTTAGGATTCGTCGTCGTTGCCGGACCGGTTGTCGTCGCCTTCGAATTCACAGAAGCATTAGATTCAACCGTTCTATCGCCTATCGGCACATCAGGGCTTGGTTTGACTTTCGGTTTTTCTTTTGGCTTTTGTTTAGGTTTTTCTTTTGGCTTCTCTTTCGGCTCTTGCGGCTTTTCCGGTTCTTTTGGTTTTTCAACCTTTGGCGGTTCCGGTTTGACGGTTGGATCCTCAACGGTTTCCTGTTTTTCCGGTTCCGGGGCTTTTTCTTCTACCGGCGGCGGATCTGCCTCCACCATGGCCATCATCATTTCCATAGAAATACTGGTTGAAATTTCACCGGTCGCACTGTTAGCACTCGTATCCGTTGTATTCACATGGCTGTCAAAAAGCCAAACTATTATCGCAATATGAATCGCAGCAGATAAGAGAAAGCTCAAGAGTGAACGTTTTGCATTCTGCATTCACATTCTCCTACTTGCCGGCACCGACGGCTTGTTCTGCAGGTTTTGTCCCTTGAGATTCCACTGATTTGAGCGCCTGCGGATTCGTGTTTTTGGGTTTCTCGCCACCTTTATCTTTCGTTGCCACAATGGCGACATCTTTAATGTCATTTTTCGCCAATAAATCCGTGACAGACACAAAATCTTGGAATGTGGCATCGGCATCAATTTTTAAAGTCACTTTTTGGGTTTTATCCCAACCGGCAATTTCAGTCTCCAACGCTTCAAGCGTGGTCGGTTTGTCATTAAAAAACAGCTCACCCTTTGCCGTAACGGTTAATAATTTTGCCAACTCGCTAGACTTAAACGCGACGGAAGCACTCGCTTTCAGCACATTCACTTGAATTTTCCCTTGTGAAATGAAAGAGGCGGTAATCAACACGATAGCCAACAATACCAACATAATATCAATAAAAGGGATAATGTTGATTTCATCAAACTTTTTCACAGACTATTCCTTATGTTCGCTATCGTCTTTATTCTTTTGCGCATTTAAAACTTTCCATTTCAAGCGGTTAACTTCAACTTTGCGCCCTAATGCGTTATAGAAAATCATGGACGGGATTGCCACCAAAATACCAAGTGCGGTCGCTTTTAACGCCAAAGATAAATGCATCATAATCTCACCGGCATTGACTTCGCCACCGGCTTGACCGATTTGATAAAAGGTTAAAAGAATGCCGATAACGGTTCCTAGCAGACCAACATAAGGTGCATTCGCGCCGATGGTGGAAATTACGGTGAGATTGCGGTTTAAATCAATTTCAAGTGCATGAATGGTGGAATATTGACTGACTTTAACGCGGGCTAAGAAAATAAAACGCTCAATCACCATGGCGAGCATTAAGACGCTCATAAAAAGCAATAAACCGATAATAATGTAATCACTGTACTTTTGTAAAAAGTCAAAAATCTGCGGCATTTGTTTTTCCTTTGAATAGGCTCGAAAAAATAAGTAAAAGAAAACTGTGAATAGGAATTTTCTTTAACTGATAATAAGTCGCATTTATTATAATCCTCTTCAATGATTTGTAAATCAAAACTTATCAATAGGTTAAAAGCATTGATGACGTGATTTAAGGAGAAAACAAGTGAGAGAATGGGAAGAAAAGAGAGAAAGGAAATCCTGTGGCTGAGGCGATAGTCGGACGCTAACAAATAAAAAAATCTGCACCTTAGTCCGTGAGTTATGTTATCTAACGTTTCGCGTGCAGATTCTTCTAAATATACGAAATTATTCGCCCAAACGCTCTTTAATACGAGCTGCTTTACCGGAAAGTGCACGTAAGTAGTAAAGTTTCGCTTTACGTACCGCACCTTTACGTTTCACTACGATGCTATCCACTGCCGGAGAGTGAGTTTGGAATACACGCTCAACACCAACACCGTTAGAGATTTTGCGTAGGGTGAATGCAGAATGCAAGCCACGGTTACGAATTGCAATAACCACGCCTTCGAATGCTTGCAAACGACGCTTACTACCTTCAACAACCCATACTTTCACTTCTAATGTGTCACCTGGACGGAAGCTTGGTACGTTTTGTTTTAATTGTTCTTGTTCAAGTTGTTTAATGATGTTAGACATTTTTGATCCTTTTTGATCCTAGAGTTAACTGAGTTTACTGTTATATTCGGCTTTCACCTGTTTTAACAGCTTACGTTGTTCGTCAGTCAGAGCTAGGCCTTCCAGTAGCTCAGGGCGTCGTAACCATGTTCTCAATAACGATTGTTTTAATCGCCATTTACGAATTTCTTCATGGTGTCCCGACATCAGCACGGGGGGCACAGTTAATCCGTCAAGCACTTCAGGGCGCGTATAATGCGGGCAATCCAGTAATCCGTCGGCAAACGAATCTTCCTCGGCGGAAGCTTGTTTACCAAGCACACCTGGGATAAATCGGGCAACTGCATCAATTAACGTCATTGCCGGCAATTCACCACCAGTGAGGACATAATCACCTACCGACCATTCTTCATCAACAACCGTTTCAATCAAACGCTCGTCAATGCCTTCGTAGCGGCCGCATAACAAAATTAACTTCTGATTCTGCGCTAATTCCTCTACGCCTTGTTGATCGAGTTTACGACCTTGCGGCGAGAGATAAATCACTTTCACACCTTCACCTGCGACTTCTTTTGCCGAATCAATAGCATCCTTTAATGGTTGCACCATCATCAGCATTCCCGGGCCTCCGCCATAAGGACGGTCATCCACGGTTTTATGCTTATCGTGCGTAAAATCTCTTGGATTCCAGCACCGCACTTGTAACAGGTTTTGCTTAACAGCCCTGCCGGTTACCCCATATTCCGTAATTGCTTTAAACATTTCAGGGAACAGACTTATTACCCCAATCCACATAATTTAGCCTTAACTTTTGAGCCTTATGTTAATGTTACCGCAAAGCGCTACGGCATACCTGAGATTAGAAACCAGCGTCCCAATCCACTGTAATCGTCTTAGTGGCGGGATCGACTCTTTTAACTACTTGTTCATACAAGAACGGAATTAACCGCTCTTGTTTTCCGAAAGCATCTTTTACGTTGGCTTTTACCACCAATACATCATTAGAACCGGTTTCCATCATTTCAGTCACGGTTCCCATGGCATAACCTTCCAGATTCACCACCGCACAACCAATTAAATCGTGCCAGTAGTAATCCCCTTCTTCCAAGGTTGGAAATACCGATAAATCGACACCGATTTCCACATTGGCAAGAATTTGCGCCGCTTCACGATCATCCACGCCTTTTAATTTAACGATCAGTTCGTGATTATGATGACGCCAGTTTTCCAGTTCGGTTGGCTGCCACTGCCCTTTGATTTTCAAAAACCAAGGTTGATAATCAAAGATACTTTCAGCTTGTTCTGTGGATGAGTAAATACGTAACCAACCGCGAATACCATAAGTCGAACCTAATTTGCCGACAGTTTCGATTCTTTGTTGTTGCATATTCATCACCTCAAAAAAGTAAAATTACGCGGCTTTTTGCGCTTCTTTTACTAAACTCGCAACGCGATCGGACAATGAAGCACCTTGGCTAACCCAGTGGTTAACACGGTCTAAATTGATACGAACACGTTCTGCATTGCCTTGTGCGATTGGATTGAAGAAACCCACACGCTCAATGAAACGACCGTCACGCGGTGAACGGCTGTCAGCAACGACGATTTGGTAAAATGGGCGTTTTTTAGCTCCGCCACGAGATAAACGAATGGTTACCATAACCTTCCTCTAATAATTTAATTACAAAAAGAAAACCCTCAAATATCGAAAGTTAAATGAGAGTTAAACTTACTTTTTTCTCTGTATATATAGACAAAAAGCCTGTGGATTTTACTCTTTTCCCGGCAAAAAGCAAGCCGGAAATACGATGTCGGCTTTTCTTAAATAATCCGCGAAAATTGCTGTTGCTTGGCTTGTACGCGAGAGTAAGTGTCAAAACACAAACAAATATTACGAATCAACAAACGGCCTTTCGGAGAAACGACAATTTGTTCATCGCCAATCTCTAATAAACCGTCGGCTGCCAAAGGCGCTAGCAACGCTAAATCTTCTGCAAAGTGTTGTTTAAAGTTAATGTTGTACTGTTTTTCTAATGGCGCATACGCTAATTTAAAGTTACAAATTAATTGTTTAATCACATCACGACGCAGGCAATCTTCTTCTGTCATCGCCAAGCCTTTGTGTAAGGCAATGCCATTTTCCTCCACATGGGCATAATAGGTTTTCAGATCCTTTTGGTTTTGTGCGTAAGTGTCGCCTAACAAGCTAATAGCCGACACACCCAATCCCAGCAAATCACATTCTTCCTGTGTGGTGTAACCTTGGAAATTACGATGCAAAATGCCTTTTTGCTGTGCAATGGCAAGTTCATCATCCGGTTTCGCAAAGTGATCCATACCGATAAATTTATAGCCGGCATTGCCCAAGGTTTCGATGGTTTTTTGCAAAATTTCCAGCTTAGTTTCCGGTTTAGGTAATTGCCATTCTTTAATTTTCGCCTGACCAGCAAAACGGCTTGGCAGGTGGGCATAGTTAAACACACTGAGACGATCAGGATTGAGCTCAATCACTTTTTGCAATGTGAACATAAAACTTTCTACGGTTTGCAACGGAAGACCGTAAATTAAATCCAAATTAGTCGATTGGAAACCCAACTCACGGGCGCGCACCAATAAAGCATTGACAAATGCCTCATCTTGCTCGCGATTCACCGCTTTTTGCACGTCTTTATTGAAATCTTGCACGCCCATACTAATACGGTTAAAACCAATGTTGCGCAAATGGTCCAGCATAGAAAGCTCAATTTCACGCGGATCCATTTCAATACTCACTTCTGCATTGTCAGCGATGTTGAAGTGTTCACGTAGCATATTCATTAAACGTGCCGATTGAGCTTCCGTTAAATAGGTCGGCGTGCCGCCGCCCCAATGCACTTGGGTCGCCACGCGATTTGTAAATAATTTCGACCGCGCTTTGATTTCTTTTTCAAGAAAATCTAAATAGATATCCGCTTTATGTTGATGACGGGTGATGACCTTATTACAACCACAGAAATAACAAAGTTTATGACAAAACGGAATGTGTACATATAACGACAGCGGGCGGTCAGGATAACGCTGTGTAGCCGCGATAAAATCCTCGTTCGTATAATGTTCATTAAACTCCAATGCTGTCGGATAAGACGTATAACGCGGACCGGATTGATTATATTTCTGAATTAATGCCAAATCCCAAATAATCTCAGACATTAAATTTCTCCCAATATTTTTTATAATTTTTCAATATCAGCCAATAGCTGATGTAACTCCAACTTAATGTTTTTTTCAAGTGCCGCTTCAGCACTTTCACGTTGCAAATCTAAACGCATACGTTCGTTCTTTTTTAATGCTTTGCGCGCCTCATGTGTCGGCATCGTTTCAACCACTTCATATAACTGCAGCATGGTAACATGGTTTTTAATGCTCATTCCCACCGGTTCTAATAGCATTTTCAGACGCAACACGCCCTCGGAAAGATTACAATCGCCATTCAGCATGGCTTTGGCAATGATCTCGATGCTTTCCTTAATACGATTGATTCGGTTTCGACGAGCTTGTTGCAACGCCTTTTTTTGCTTTTGCAAGGCAAGCAATAAATAGGTGGCATAGCCTATCATCCCCACAATGATACAAACTGCCACAAGCAATAACACTGTCTTCCACATAATAAATAACGGGTTTATTTGAATTGGTTAATGTTGATTGTCTCAAAAGTGCGGTATAAATCTTCGGCGTTTTCCTCGTCTTCTACAATACCTAATTCTTCCATTAATTGCGCGACTCGCGCCAAGCACTCATCCACAAATTGCTGATCTTTGAGAGACAATTGCTTGCCTTCTTCCAGTTGATCCAACAAGTGATTTAAGCATTCATTATTTTCCAATTGCGTCAATTCTATCATTGGATCCAATGGCGCTTTTGATTCGGTTTGTGGTATTGGAATACGTTGCCCTTTTTCCGGTTTATTGACGAATTCCACGATTAACGGTAGTTTTTTACGACTGCCAATGCGCGGATCTTTCATCTCCAACGCTTGATTTTCGGCTTTCGCATTCACCGCACTATGGCGGGAACCTGAGGCTAATCCTTTGTGTTTACGTTTTTTCTTCTCTTCACGCGCCTTTGCATCAAGTTCATAACGCGTTGCCTGACGACCTGAACGTGGTGCGGTCGGTTTTTTATCTGTTTTGCGGGTCGGCATAATATCCGTCACGCGACGGGTCTTTTTCTGACGGGACATAACGTATCTCTTAGCGAATAAAATTAAGCGGCGATTGTACCACCGTGTAAGAAATTTAACGAGAGGAACGCCAAATCTTCTACCGATTTTATCATGCCATTCATTGAAATTTTCTTAAAAAGCAGTAAACTAGCGCACAATTTTTTGGCCTTGTTTTATGCAAGCTAAAAAATCACTTCTTTATAAACTTTAAATGTTACCTGTGAGTAACAGAAGGACAATTCAACATGACTACAAAAGTAAATAGCTATGGCTGGAAGGCCTTGCTAGGCTCTGCCGTCGGCTATGCGATGGACGGTTTCGATCTTCTTATTCTCGGTTTTATGCTTAGTGCCATTTCTGCGGATTTAGGATTAACCCCGGCGCAAAGCGGTTCTTTAGTGACGTGGACGTTAATTGGGGCAGTTTTCGGTGGCATTGTTTTCGGTGCGTTAAGTGATAAATATGGCCGTGTGCGCGTGTTAACCTGGACAATCATTCTTTTTGCGGTATTTACCGGTTTATGCGCATTGGCGCAAGGTTATTGGGATTTACTGGTTTATCGTACGATCGCCGGTATCGGTTTAGGCGGTGAGTTTGGAATCGGTATGGCATTAGCGGCGGAAGCTTGGCCGGCACGTCATCGTGCAAAAGCGGCTTCTTATGTGGCGCTTGGCTGGCAGGTTGGAGTGTTAGGCGCGGCATTGTTAACCCCATTATTATTGCCACAAATCGGTTGGCGTGGCATGTTTGTGGTAGGCATCTTCCCTGCATTTGTCGCGTGGTATTTACGTGCCCGTTTGCATGAGCCTGAAATTTTTGTGCAAAAACAGACCGCACTTTCAAAGCCAACAAACCGTTGGGCGTCTAAATTGGAGTCATTCAAGTTATTGGTGAAAGATAAAGCCATCGCCAAAGTCAGTTTGGGCGTGGTCATCCTGACCTCCGTACAAAACTTCGGTTATTACGGCATTATGATTTGGATGCCGAACTTTCTTTCTAAGCAACTTGGCTTTAGCTTGACGAAATCCGGTGTATGGACGGCAGTGACCGTTTGCGGCATGATGGCGGGCATTTGGATTTTTGGACGTTTGGCCGATCATATTGGGCGTAAACCGAGTTTCTTGTTGTTCCAAGCTGGGGCTGTCGTCAGTATCATCGCCTATTCACAATTAACGGATCCGAATACCATGTTAATTGCCGGGGCATTCTTAGGGATGTTTGTTAACGGCATGATGGGCGGCTACGGTGCTTTAATGGCAGAAGCCTATCCGACACAAGCGCGCGCTACCGCACAAAACGTGTTGTTTAACTTAGGACGTGCTGTGGGCGGCTTTGGTCCAGTAGCGGTGGGCGCAGTGGTTTCTGCGTATTCCTTCCAAACCGCCATTGCCTTTTTGGCGGTGATTTATGTCATCGATATGTTAGCCACGGTGTGTTTAGTGCCGGAATTAAAAGGGAAAGAGTTACATTAATGTGATGAAAGTGCGGTTGAAAAATGAGGTGTTTTTTCACCGTACTTTACTTCTCGTCCTATCCAAAAAGCAAAACAAAAAACCGCTCAAATGAGCGGTTTTTCTTTAATCACAAAAAGACAAAAATTAAGCTAATTTTTTGATTTGTGCAGCTAATTTAGATTTGTGGTTTGCTGCTTTGTTAGCGTGAATTAAGCCTTTAGAAGCCATGCGGTCAACAACTTTTTGCATTTCAACGAATGCGGCTTCAGCTGCTGCTTTTTCGCCCGCTGCGACTTGCGCATAAACTTTTTTGATGTAAGTACGCATCATAGAGCGTTGGCTTGCGTTGTGTTGACGGCGTTTTTCAGATTGAACCGCACGTTTTTTTGCTGACTTGATATTAGCCAAGGTCAAACTCCTAAAAATTTCTGTTAGTTAATAGTGACAAAATAGGGGCGTAAATATGCCGATTTCTTGTACTTTTGTCAACGGGGATTTTGTTTTGATTTCGGTGAGACACAACCGAAAGTAAGCATCGTTATTCTTAACAAGTGCTTCCTAAATGGGCTCACACAAACGATGTGGGCGGAATTTTAACAGTTTTTTCCCTTAGAATATAGCGTAAAAACGAAATTTCTATACAATTAGGCAAATTTTATCATTCAGAGTAATTCGTTTTGAGTAAAAGATTATTAAAATCCGGCATTATCGTGAGTGGGATGACGCTTGTTTCGCGTGTATTAGGCTTGGTTCGCGATGTGGTGATTGCTAATTTAATCGGTGCCGGTGCTACGGCGGATGTGTTTTTATTCGCCAACCGTATTCCTAATTTTCTCCGTCGATTATTCGCCGAAGGGGCGTTTTCACAAGCGTTTGTGCCTGTGTTGGCGGAATATCAAAAATCCGGTGATTTATCTAAAACCCGCGAATTTATCGGTAAAGTGTCCGGCACCTTGGGCGGTTTGGTCACGATCGTTACGTTATTGGCGATGATCGGCTCGCCGGTGGTTGCGGCCATTTTTGGCACGGGTTGGTTTGTGGATTGGCTGAATGACGGGCCAAATGCGGAAAAATTCACGCAAGCCTCGTTATTGCTCAAAATCACCTTTCCTTATTTATGGTTTGTGACCTTCGTTGCGCTGTCCGGAGCAATTCTGAATACCATCGGTAAATTCGGCGTGATGTCGTTCTCGCCGGTGTTGCTCAATATTGCCATGATTGCCACCGCACTTTGGTTGGCACCACAGTTGGAAAATCCGGATTTAGGCTTGGCTATCGGGATCTTTCTCGGCGGGTTATTACAATTTCTGTTTCAACTGCCTTTCTTATATCAAGCCAAATTATTAGTAAAACCCAAATGGGCGTGGCATGACGAAGGCGTGAAGAAAATCCGCACACTGATGATTCCCGCCTTATTCGGGGTTTCTGTAAGCCAAATCAACTTGCTACTTGATACCTTTATCGCCAGTTTCTTAATGACGGGCTCCATCAGTTGGCTATATTATTCCGACCGCTTGTTAGAGTTTCCGCTTGGGTTGTTCGGTATCGCCATTTCTACGGTAATTTTGCCAACCCTTGCCCGCCACCATGTGAACCGTGATGATAACGCTAAAAGTGCGGTAGATTTTCGCAACACAATGGACTGGGGCGTACGCATGATTTTATTGCTCGGTGTGCCGGCAATGATTGGTATCGCTGTATTGGCTCAGCCTATGTTGTTGGTGCTGTTTATGCGTGGCAGTTTTACTTTTAGCGATGTGCAATCAGCCTCTTATTCCCTGTGGGGCTTTAACGCAGGGCTTCTGAGTTTCATGTTAATCAAGATTTTGGCGAACGGTTATTATGCCCGTCAAGACACCAAAACGCCGGTGAAAATTGGCATCATTGCCATGGTGAGCAACATGGCATTCAATGTCTTAGCCATTCCGTTTAGCTATGTGGGTTTGGCGATAGCCTCTGCCATGTCGGCAACGTTAAACGCGTATCTGCTTTATCGTGGCTTGGCAAAAGCGGACGTTTATCATTTTAGCCGTCAAAGTGCGGTGTTTTTTCTAAAAGTTTTTTGCGCTGCTGCCATGATGGGACTATTGGTTTGGTATAACAGCCCAGCACTCATTGAATGGAATGCCATGAGTTTTCTTACCCGCGTACATTGGCTTGCATGGCTGATTGTTTTAGCAGCAATCGTTTATGGCGGCATGTTGCTGGTCTTGGGGCTGCGTAAACAACACCTCTTAGTAAAAGAGCTAAATCAGTGAGAAAACATCGCCAAATCCAATGAAAAGAGGAGAAAATGACATTTCATCTTCTCCCCTTTACCACATCAAACAGACGTGAGGTTTTTCCAACGGATCAATGACCGCAAAGTGCGGTCATTTTTTCATACGTTTTACTCAAACAAAGAGCGATGTAAGGAACGAACAATGTCATCGGCTTTATCGCTGTCTGCCAACAAGCAAATATTGTTAGTGCTGGCGCCGTAACTAATCATACGGATATTGTACGCATCTAAGGTTTCAAAAATACGTTTGGCGACACCGGAGGCTGTGTGGAGTTCATTGCCGATTAAGGCGACCAAAGACAAGCCGGTATCCACTTTCACCGTGCAGAATTGGCTTAATTCTTCGATTAATTCCTGAGAGAGTAAGCTTTTACCGGAAGAGGCTGAACCCGTTTTATCCAAGGTTAAGGCAACGCTAACTTCCGATGTTGTGATGGTGTCTACGGAGATTTTGTGTTTGGCTAAAATCGTGAAAATATTCGCTAAAAAACCTTGTGCATACAGCATATTTAAGCTGGAGAGTGTGAGCAGGGTTTGGTCACGACGTAGGGCGATCGCACGGAATGTCGGGCGAGGTTGCGGATTGCGGGTGACCCAAGTGCCGCCGTCTTGTGGCGCTTTGCTGGAGCCGACATAGACCGGGATATTGCTACGCACGGCAGGAAGTAAGGTTGCCGGGTGCAATACTTTCGCACCGAAGGTTGCCATTTCTGCCGCTTCGGAAAAACTCATGGTATCAATGCGTTGTGCAGTTTGCACGATGCGAGGATCGGTGGTGTAAATGCCGGCAACATCGGTCCAAATTAACACATCTTGCGCATTGAGCACTTCAGCAAGTAGGGCGGCAGAGTAGTCGCTACCACCACGTCCTAAGGTGGTCGTTTTACCTTGTTCATCACGGCCGATAAAACCTTGAGTAATGACTAACTCTCCGCGTTCGATTAACGGTTTCAAGAGGTTATCGCAGTTTTGACGGGTTTGTTCATCATTTGGTGCGGCTTTGCCGAAATGGCTGTTTGTGGCGACAATGGTACGCACATCCAACCAAGTGGCTTCAATTTGTAATTCACGCAACACTTCCACAAAAATCAAAGAAGACATCATTTCACCATGGCTGATTAATTCATCGGTTAATGCCAAAGAGGTGGCTAAATTTGCGGCTTCCGCCAATGAGGTGATATTGGCTAATAAGGCTTCGATTTTTGGACGCACGCGACTGTCGTCTTTTAATGCTGTCAAAATGTTTTCTTGAATTTGACGCACTTCATTCAGCAATTTATTGCGTTCCGGTTCTTCACAACCGTTTGCTAAGGCGACCAATAAGTTGGTGATACCGGCGGAAGCAGATAGGACAACAACGCGAGTATTAGGATCGGCAATCACGATGTTGGCACAAGATTGCATGGCAGGGTAGTTGGCGACGCTGGTGCCACCGAATTTAGCGACTGAAAGATGAGACATAAAAAAACTCCGATAAATAAGTATGATTTGTGTGTTTACCCTACAAATACTGATTTACCGGAGTTTTGTCAAACAATTAATTTTAATTTTTAAATAATATTTAAAAAATGCCCTCTTTTTTAAGAACGGATCGAATAATCGCCTACGCACACCCATTTATAGGTGGTGAGTGCCTCTAATCCCATTGGGCCGCGAGCGTGTAATTTTTGTGTGCTTACCGCCACTTCTGCTCCTAGACCAAATTGTCCGCCGTCAGTAAAACGGGTGCTGGCATTGACATAAACCGCCGCCGAATCCACTTGCGCGATAAATTTCTGCGCCTGCTTTTGCGAAGAGGTCAAAATACTGTCGGAGTGTTGACTGCCATATTGACGAATATGGGCGATGGCTTGTGTTAAATCTTCGACGACAACGACATTTAAATCCAATGACAGCCATTCTTGTTTCAGTTCGGCTTCCACTAATGGCACCACATTGGCACCGGCTTTTTGCAATAAGAAAAGTGCGGTCGGATCTGCGTGTAATTTTACGTTTTTCTCTTTCAACGTTTCTGCCAGTTTAGGCAAGAATTCATTCGCAATGCTACGTTGCACCAACAGCGTTTCCAAGGTGTTACAGGTGCTTGGGCGTTGTGTTTTTGCATTGAAAATTACCGGCAACGCTTTTTCCAAGTCGGCCGTTTCTTCAATGAACATATGGCAAACGCCAATGCCACCAACAATCACCGGAATGGTTGAGTGTTCTTTTGCTAATTGATGCAATGCTGCACCGCCACGAGGAATAATCATGTCCACATATTGGTCTAATTTCAGTAATTCCATGACCAGCGCACGATCGGGATCAGTAATCGCTTGAACCGCCGCTTTAGGCAAGCCCACACGCGCTAAGGCGGTTTGCACCACGTCCACCAAGATTTTATTAGAATGTTGTGTTTCTTTGCCGCCGCGTAGAATGACAGCGTTGCCGGTTTTTAAGCAGAGACTTGCCACATCAATCGTCACATTTGGACGCGCTTCGTAGATCGTGCCGATAACCCCTAAAGGCACGCGAACTCGTTCAATTTTGACCCCACTATCCAACACGCCTCCGTCAATAATCCGCCCAACGGGATCAGCAAGGGAAATCACATGACGCACGTCATTAGCTATGCCCTGTAAACGCTCAGGTGTTAACAATAAACGATCAATAATGGCGTCGGATAAACCGTTTTGTTTGGCACTTTCGATGTCTTGCGCATTGGCGGCTAAGATACGAGCTTGTTCTTGTTCTAATTGCTCGGCGATTAATGCTAAGGCTTGATTTTTTTCGCGTTGGGAAAGCTGGGAAAGTACGAAAGCAGCCTCTTTCGCCTGTTTTCCCATTTCAATTAAATTGACGGACATCTTTTCTCCTATTTCGCTTTTTGCGGTAATTTGTCGTCTTTATGATGCGTTGAAATATCTTGTTCCTGATAATCAAAAATCGGCAGGCCCCATTCAAAGTAAATTGCTAGTAAGCGGGTAATAAAGCCGACAATCAAGGTAATGATAATGACGATGTTTTGATCTACCTGTAGATGTTGTAGGCCGATGTAAATAGCCGTCGCCAATAATGCCACGCTGGCGTATAACTCTTTTTGGAACACGAGAGGAATGCGATTACACAATAAATCACGCAACACCCCGCCGAATGCGCCGGTAATAATGGCGGCAATTACAGCTATTGTCGTGCCGTGCCCCATATCTAACGCGATTTGAGCACCAATAATGGAAAACACGATAAGCCCAACGGCATCCAGTACCAAGAAAATGGTGTGAAAATAACGCATGAAATGGCGAATAAAAGGCGCGATAAATACGGTTAACACCGCAGCCGAGGCCACGATAATAAAATATTCGGGATGTTTTACCCACCCAAGCGGATAATGCCCTAAGAGCACATCGCGTACAGAGCCCCCACCGATAGCGGTCATGCTGGCAATAATAACGACGCCGAAAATATCCATTTTCTCTCGACCTGCGGCAAGGGCGCCGGTAATGGCTTCGGCGGTAATACCAATGATATAGAGAATGCTGAGCAGCATAAGGTTCCTTAAAGTGCGGTGAATTTTTTCGTTATTTTAGAGAGAGAAAGGGCAAAATACCATGTTTTAGATCATAACTTTATTTTGCCTTGTGAGAATTGAAAAAACGTTGTGTTTTTCAACCGCACTTTTGTCCTAGCTTTTGACCGTTTTGGGGAATTCTTGCATAATGCACGGCAATTTTTGTCTTTGTTTATCACAAGGAAATCGTATGTCCGAAGAACAACCTAAATTTTTCACCGCACTTTCGTCTTTCTTCCCCGTTTTTTTGCTACTCGTTATTGATCTTTTTGCCTTTTGGTTGCAGCCGCAGGCCAACGTAATGTCGCATTTGGCGCTTGGTGTATTAACGGCACAGCTGATTTGTTTGATCGCCTTTATTAAAGGTGAAATTTGTAATGGACAACGTTCCCGTTTAGGGCGGGTAAACCTTTATTTTGGTCTATTTTGGGTGGTGTGGCTGTTGTTCGGTTTAGGGACAAGCTATCACCATGTATTCATGGACTTGGTTTGCCTTTGTGGTTTGGCAATGACTATCATCACATGGAAGCAACCGTTTGAGGTTAAATTACGTCATCTCTTATTAAAAATCGCCGGTTTCATCGGTATGTTGGGTGTCATTGGCTATGGCTTGATGCTGGCTAGCGAAGAAAACTTCATTCAATTTAATCCTGTGGCACAAATTCTGTTGGGGATTATTTTGGCGAATTTAGCTTTAGTGATTTCTCGCAATCGTCTGAAAGGATTTATTGCGTTGTTGATGTTGGCGGCGATTGCGTTCCTGGCACTGAATGCGCTGTTTGTATGTGCGAATTTATTCATTCTTTCTCAACAAAGTGCGGTGGTTTTTAGCAACGAATTTGCTTTGTTACTTTATCTCTTATTGCATTTAGTGATGGCCGCCATGTTGGCAATCCATGTTTTCAAAAAATGGGCGTTGTCTTATAACAGCCTTCTCATTCTCTTATTTATGACGGCCAGCTTGCCATTGTGGGCAAATTTTGCGTATTTGATGTAATGCGTGATTTAGGTAAGAAAAAATCTCCTCAGAATTGAGGAGGTTTTTTTATGAACGTTTCTTTAAATAAAATACGTCATTTTCTGACCGCACTTAATGGATTACTCTTTAAAATCACGCATTAATTGTTCGGCTTTTTTCACCATTTCTCTGGAACCGATGAAAAGCGGAACGCGTTGGTGTAATGCAGTCGGTTGAATATCCAAAATGCGATTATAACCGTCACTTGCCACGCCGCCGGCTTGTTCTGCGAGGAACGCCATTGGGTTGCCTTCATAGAGTAAACGCAATTTGCCGTTCGGGTAGTTTGTTGCGCTTGGATAAATATAGATACCGCCTTTAAGCATGTTGCGGTGGAAGTCGGACACCAAAGAACCGATATAACGAGAAGTGTAAGGACGTTGGGTTTCTTTATCTTCTTCTTGGCAATATTTCAGGTATTTTTTCACGCCCATCGGGAATTTGAGGTATTGCCCTTCGTTAATGGAATAAATTTTGCCGGTTTGCGGAATTTGAATGTTTTCATGGGAGAGGCAGAACACACCGAGTGATGGATCGTAAGTAAAACCATTGACACCATGTCCTGTGGTGTAAACCAACATGGTGGAGGAACCATACACGATATAACCTGCTGCCACTTGGCGATTGCCCGGTTGCATGAAGTCTTCTAAGGTGACCGGTGTGCCTACCGGTGAAACGCGGCGATAAATGGAGAAAATGGTACCAACGGAAACATTCACATCAATGTTGGAGGAGCCGTCCAATGGGTCAGTTAAAATGACGTATTTCGCGTTGCGACCACGCTCCGTATCAAAGGCAATGAAATTTTCCTCTTCTTCAGAAGCAAAACCGGCGACTTCTTCGCGGCTCATAAGGGCTTGTTTCATCGTGTTGTGAGCGAATAAGTCTAATTTCATCTGCGCTTCGCCTTGCACATTTTCTACACCGGAATTACCGATAATATTGTTAGTTAAGCCGGCTTTGTTGATATCGCGGTGAATCACTTTTGCCACTAAGCGAATGGAGGACAAAATGCCACTTAACTCCCCTTTAGCATTTGGGTATTCCGCTTGTTTTTCTACAATAAATTCGCCTAACGTTTTCATACTTTTTCCTTATTTGATGAATAAATTTACTCAAATTGTAACTTGCCTTATTATAACAGCTCCGTTTTCAGATGATTAAAAAGATTCCTATTTCTGTGATTCACAACACATTTTTCGCCTTTACATCAGAAATTGGAATGCATAAGGACTCCAAATGACAACCAAACATCTTCATATTTTAGGTATTTGCGGCACGTTTATGGGCGGTATTGCCATGATCGCCAAACAAATGGGCTACCACGTCACCGGCTCTGATACCAACGTTTACCCGCCGATGAGCACGTTCCTCGCAGAAAATAATATTGAAATCATACCGCACTTTGACCCAAGCCAACTGCAACCGGCGCCGGATATGGTGATTGTGGGCAATGCCATGAAACGCGGTAATCCTTGTATTGAATATATGTTGGCAAACAACCTGCCTTATACCTCCGGGCCACAATGGTTACATGATCATCTATTGCGTGATCGTTGGGTTCTGGCGGTGTCAGGTACCCATGGAAAAACCACTACCACCGGGATGCTGACGTGGATTTTGGAACAAAACGGTTTGCAACCGGGCTTTTTAATCGGTGGCATTGCAGGCAATTTCGGGATTTCCGCCCGTCTAGGTAATAGCCCGTATTTCGTGATTGAAGCGGATGAATATGACACGGCATTTTTTGATAAACGCTCTAAATTTGTCCATTACAATCCGCGCACGTTGATTATTAATAATATTGGTTTTGATCACGCGGATATTTTTGACGACTTGAAAGCCATTCAACGCCAGTTCCACCACATGATTCGCACCATTCCAAATAATGGGCGAATTCTCTCTTTTGCAAACGAAAAAAGCGTGCAACAAACCTTGGCAATGGGGTGTTGGTCTGAATGCCAATATGTCGGTCGCGATCAGGAATGGTATGCGGAGCGCATTAAACACGATTGCACGGAATTCGCCGTGTTCCATAACGGTGAAAAAGTGGCAGAAGTGCATTGGAGCATCGTGGGTGAGCACAATATGCGGAACGGCTTGATGGCGATTGCGGCGGCGCATCATGCGGGCGTGAGTATTGAAAATGCCTGTGCTGCACTGGGGACATTTATTAACGCAAAACGCCGTTTGGAAGTGAAGGGCAATGTTCAGGGCGTGACGGTTTACGATGACTTCGCCCATCATCCAACAGAAATACAAGCTACATTGACCGCACTTCGCGATAAAGTGGGGCAAAATGAACGTATTTTAGCAGTGTTGGAACCGCGTTCTAACACCATGAAAATGGGCGTACATAAAGAGGAAATCGCGCCAGCCTTAGAAAAAGCGGATGCGGTATTTTTATTCCAACCGGACACCATTCCATGGAAAGTGGCGGATATTGCCGCGCATTTAACTCAGCCGGCGTATGACAGCGATAATTTGGATGACTTGGTTCATCACATTATTGCTGAAGCCAAACCGACAGATCATATTTTAGTGATGTCTAACGGCAGCTTTGGGGGCATTCATCAGAAATTGTTAGACGCATTGGAAAAGAAAACGGCGTAATCGTTAACACAACGTTGGAGGTGTGTATGCAAACGCAGGCTCAAATCACCCAAGCCATCATGGCGGATCCGGAAAATCGTTCTTTCACCGACAGTGGTATTGCACCCTTGTTCGCGGCGCCTGTTACCGCTCGCATTAACATTGTGGGGCAAGCGCCGGGGTTGAAAGCACAAAATAGTCGCTTGTATTGGAACGATCAAAGTGGCGACCGACTTCGTCATTGGCTCGGTGTAGATCGCGATCTGTTCTATCATTCCGGCTTATTTGCCGTGATTCCTATGGATTTTTATTATCCGGGCAAAGGCAAATCCGGTGATTTACCACCACGTAAAGGTTTTGCCGCAAAATGGCATCCTCAAATTTTGGCACAACTCCCCCAACTTGAATTGACCATTCTCATCGGGCAATATGCTCAGCGTTATTACCTGCCGGGCAATACGCTGAATGTGACGGACACAGTAAAAAACTACCGCGAATTTCTACCGCACTTTTTGCCCTTAGTGCATCCCTCTCCACGAAATCAACTCTGGCAGGCGAAAAACCCTTGGTTTGCACAGGAAGTCATTCCAACGTTACAAGCCTTGGTGAAGCAGATTATTGAAAAATAATCTTGCACATTCTGCGGCTGATGACATGTCATATTGATTTAAAAAAACAAAAATCCGTACCTTGTCTTCTCTGTTAAGATAGTTTTAGGTACGGATTTTTCTTCATCAAGACGCGCTATAATTTCACGACTTTTGCCTGTTTAATCATATTTTCACCCACTTCTAAAATGGTAATGCGTAAACCATTAATTTCACAGACGGTGCCTTCTTCAGGAATTTCTTCCAAATGCTCCAAGATCAAACCGTTAAATGTACGCGCATCTTCGGTGTCCAAATTCCAATGAAACATTTTATTTAAATCACGCAAATTGGCAGAACCTTCAATAATCATTGAACCATCAGATTGTGGCATCACTTCTTCATCAATGGTCGGCGTGTTAGAGGTGGTGAAATCGCCCACGATTTCTTCCAAAATGTCTTCCAAGGTAACCAAACCTTTAATATCGCCGTATTCGTCCACCACCAAGCCGATACGCTCTTTTTTATTACGGAAATTAGCTAATTGCGTCTTTAAGGCCGTGCCTTCAGGAATGAAATACACTTCATCGGCAGCACGAATCAACGTTTCTTTGGTAAATTCATTTTTTTCCAGCAACAAACGGAACGCTTCACGCACGCGTAAAATACCCAGTACGTTTTCGTCCATACTGCCTTTATACAACACCACACGGTTATGTGCCGCATGATTGAGCTGGCGCATGATAGATTTCCAGTCATCATCAATATCAATGCCGCCGATTTCATTACGCGGCACCATGATGTCATCCACGGTAACGGTTTCCATATCCAAAATAGACAGCAACATTTGCGGATGTTGCTCATCCGGTGTCGCTTCTCCCGCTTCGGAAACGATGCTACGCAATTCTTCGCGGCTAATGACTTGTTTCTTCAGATCCGGTTTTAAGCCCACTAAACGCATTAAAAATTTGGTGAACACATTCATCACCCAGACTAAAGGAGCAAAAACCTTGAGTAATGGGGTTAATAGATGGCTCGAGGTCAATCCCACTTTTTCCGGGTGCATCGCTGCCACAGTTTTGGGGAAAATTTCAGAGAAAATCAACATCACGAACGTTAATGCACCGGTGGCAATCGCCACACCGGCATCGCCATATAATCGCATCCCAATCACGGTCGCAATCGCCGAAGCACTAATATTCACAAGGTTATTAAAGATAAGAATAAAACTCAGTAGTTTGTCCGGTTTAGCAAGCAACATCTCCGCTTTTTTTGCGCCTTTATTGCCCTGCTCTGCTAAAAAACGCAGGCGATATTTATTTAAAGAAAGCAAACCTGTTTCAGAGCCGGAAAAATAGGCAGAAAGGACTAAACAGGCAATTAAAATGATAAATAACGTACTAAGGGGAATACTGTCCAAAGTGAAATCCTTACATTGACTTAAAAATAAAAAAGGCGGGAAAAACTCACCGCACTTTTTTCTCATTTACTGATATTACACAATCAGACGACTACCGAAATAAGCAATCGTGAGCAAAATCATACCTGAAATTGCATAAATAATCATCTTTTTTCCACGCCAGCGGTAGTGCTTATAGCCCAAAATCGCAATGCCGAATACAATCCAACCGAATAACGAAAATAAACCTTTATGAATATTATCCGGGGTCATAGCGTTAACCAAATGAAAGGTGCCGGAGATGAGGGTGAATGTCATCAATACTTCGCCACTGACCAATAAACGGAAAAAATGACGTTCTACCGTCATAAGCGGCGGCACCATTGGTGAAAAAGTCATCTTTTTGCTTTTCAAACGACGATCAAGCCAGACCAACTGAATCGCATACAGGGTCGCGATACAGCACACGGCATAAGCAAAAATCGACAAGCCGATATGAAAAAGCATAGACGTATTTTGGTTCAATAATTGAATAATGTGGCTTGGAAGAAAAGTGGCATAAATCAAATTAATAATGGAAAAACAATAAACAATCGGTAACACAAACCACATGGTGTTGACGCGCAACATGGCTAACGTGGCAAGTATAGCAATCATGACACTCATCAATGAAGCCACTTCCATAATGCTGAAATTCTGTCCTTCCGCTAAGTTTCCCAATAGTGGGAAAGTGCTAATAAGGTGAAAAACCACCGCCAAAAGTGCGGTCAAAAAAAACGGTGTTTTTTGACGTTTCACATCCGCGCCCGCCACTTGCGAGGTTAATAAAATGGGCGCAATGCGTAACACACTGATGAGGTAAAAAAGAATTGATAAAACAGCAAACCACATAATTATTCTTCCTTTGTTTTGTTGGCGTTTTATTCTAACGAGATCAAGCTAAAATCGCCACGACTTTATTTGACGTGAAAATGCACGGAATTTCAGTATAATGAACGGCATTTTACCGATGATGCCTTTCCGATTTAACCACAGGAAATATTATGTTTGAGAATTTATCCGATCGTCTTTCCAAAACCTTACGCAATATTAGCGGTCGAGGTCGTTTAACCGAAGATAACATTAAAGAAACCTTGCGTGAAGTGCGCATGGCATTGTTAGAAGCCGATGTGGCATTGCCGGTCGTGCGCGATTTTATTAACAATGTAAAAGAACGTGCCATTGGGGTAGAAGTCAATAAAAGCCTCACCCCGGGACAAGAATTCGTCAAAATTGTCCAAGCCGAATTAGAAGCGGCGATGGGTGAAGCCAACGAAAGTTTAAATCTGGCTACCCAACCGCCTGCCGTGATTTTAATGGCGGGTCTGCAAGGGGCAGGGAAAACCACCAGCGTGGGTAAACTGGCCAAATTTCTGCGTGAACGCCATAAGAAAAAAGTGCTTGTGGTGTCTGCCGACGTTTATCGTCCTGCAGCGATCAAACAATTAGAAACCCTTGCCCAAGCGGTTAACGTGGACTTCTTCCCATCCGATGTGAAACAAAAGCCGGTAGATATTGCGAAAGCCGCCTTGGCAGACGCGAAATTAAAATTCTACGATGTGCTGATCGTGGATACCGCCGGTCGTTTGCACGTTGATAGTGAAATGATGGATGAAATCAAGCAGGTTCACGCGGCGTTAAATCCCATTGAAACACTCTTCACCGTGGATGCCATGACCGGTCAAGATGCGGCAAATACAGCAAAAGCCTTTAATGAGGCTTTGCCGCTTACCGGTGTCATTCTCACCAAAGTGGACGGCGATGCACGCGGTGGTGCAGCACTATCGATTCGTCAAATTACCGGCAAGCCGATTAAATTCCTCGGGGTGGGTGAAAAAACCGATGCATTAGAACCCTTCCATCCGGATCGTGTGGCGTCGCGCATTCTTGGCATGGGTGATGTGCTTTCTTTGATTGAAGATTTAGAGCGTTCCGTTGACCGTGAAAAAGCGGAAAAAATGGCGCAAAAATTCAAAAAAGGCGACGATTTCACCTTAGAAGATTTCCGCGAACAATTACGCGAAATGAAAAAAATGGGCGGCATGATGTCCATGTTGGAAAAATTACCGGGCGCAAAAAATCTACCTGATCATGTAAAAAATCAGGTGGATGACAAAATGTTCAACAAACTGGAAGCCATCATTAATTCCATGACCTTAAAAGAACGCGCGAATCCGGACATCATCAAAGGTTCTCGCCGTCGTCGCATTGCTCTTGGTTCGGGCACGCAGGTGCAAGATGTAAACAAGTTGCTCAAACAATTTGACGAAATGCAACGCATGATGAAGAAAATGCGCAAAGGCGGCATGGCAAAAATGATGCGCGGCATGCAAGGCTTAATGGGCGGCGGGCTCGGCGGATTAGGCGGAATGTTTAGACGCTAAATGTACCCCTCTCCCCACATAAAAAGTGCGGTAAATTTTAAAAACATTTTCGGTATTATGTAGCAGTTGCACAAAGTCCTAAAATTGACTAATTTACCGCATAAATTTTCCATTTTTTCAAACTCAAGGTGTAGCTATTCCTCCCAATCTTCATTCAGGTAACCCAAAGTATGAGTCGCCAAGGTAACTATTGGGATAATGCCCCAATGGAGCGTTGGTTCCGCAGCTTTAAATATGAATGGATGCAAGAGGGCGACTATCTAACCTTGGGGCAAGCGATGGACGATATGAGAGCTTATGTGATGTATTACAATTTTGTTAGCCCACATCGTTACAATCAAGGTTTGCCGCCTGTTTTAACAGAAACAACCTATCGGGGACTGTTGAATTAGCTGATTACTACATTAATTAGTAAAAGATAAAAGGGCGAAGATTATTAGAATCTTTGCCCTTAATGTTATCTGCATTTTTACAAAAAATAATATTTTCAATTTTTTGAAAAAAAAGTGTAAGAAAAAAGGCTTATCTCCGACTAATAGAATAACAAGGAAGCATTTCCTACCATAATGAACTAAATAATTTCATAAAATAGCTAATCAATCAGAGGAAAAAATGAAAGATTGTAAGATGCAAGGTATTAGCAGCGGCGTGAGTTTATTGATTTTACGCTTTTTTCTTGCGTGGGAGTTTTTAGAGGCAGGGTTAGAAAAATGGAATGGTCAAAATTGGTTTACAGAAATACAAGATCGTTTTCCTTTTCCATTTAATCTTATTCCAGCCGATATTAATTGGCACGTTGCAATGGGATCTGAATTAATTTTCCCATTCTTGCTGATATTTGGGGTGCTAACACGTTTTAGTGCATTAAGTTTAACGATTTTAATCTCTGTCGCGTGGTATAGCATTCACGCCGATTCAGGTTATAACGTTTGTGATAATGGTTATAAATTACCCTTAATTTATGTGGTAACTTTATTAATCTTAATTACGCAGGGAGCGGGGAAACTCTCTTTAGACACGCTTATTAAGAAGGTTTATCCAACTAAAAGCTGGTTGAAATTCCTCTAACTATATATTCAATATCAAACTCTAGGAGATTTAAATGAAAAAATTATCCACTTTAGCCGCATTAGCAGGAGCATTAACGATGACAGCAGCTACTGTTGCACACGCTGAGCCAAAATCAAGCAGTACAGATAAAGCTGCAACACCTTGTGTGGGT
Organism: Aggregatibacter valvarum; assembly: GCF_980468985.1. Lineage (NCBI taxonomy): Bacteria > Pseudomonadati > Pseudomonadota > Gammaproteobacteria > Pasteurellales > Pasteurellaceae > Aggregatibacter > Aggregatibacter valvarum. The sequence goes on from NZ_OZ413141.1 coordinate 1,695,624, forward strand.
GATAAATGTGTGAAAACAAAAGCTGCAGAAGGTAAATGCGGAGAAGGTAAATGCGGTGCGAGCAAACCAAAAGCCGCAGAAGGTAAATGTGGTGAAGGTAAATGCGGTTCTAAATAATCGTATTTAAATCTAGATGCCATCATGACACTGGTGTAAATTTACGCCAGTGTTGTTTTAAAAGGACTAAATAATTATGTTACAAGGTGCAGGATTAGGGTATCGTCGAGATTTAGCAGATGATTTTTTGAATCTATCATCAAATAATGCGATTCAGTTTATGGAAGTTGCTCCAGAAAATTGGGTAAAAATGGGGGGAGCTGCTCGTTATAAATTTGATCAGGCAGCAGAAAGATATCCACTTGCGGTACACGGACTATCGCTTTCATTAGGCGGACAAGCACCACTTGATCGCGAGTTATTAAAAAATACTAAAGCATTAATGACTCAATATAATTCGACATTTTTTTCTGAACATTTGAGTTATTGTGAATGTGAAGGGCATTTATATGATTTATTACCTATGCCATTTACAGAAGAAGCTGTAAAACACGTAGCACAGAGAATCCGCTATGTACAAGATTTTTTAGGATTACAAATTTCATTAGAAAACACCTCTTATTATTTACACTCTCCCACCAGCACAATGAATGAAGTAGAATTTTTAAATGCTATTGCACAAGAAGCGGATTGTGGTATTCATTTAGATGTAAATAATATTTATGTAAATGGCGTCAATCACGGTTTACTTGATCCTTATGTTTTCTTAGATCAAGTAGATGTGAAACGTGTCAATTACATTCATATTGCCGGACACGACGAAGAACATTCTGCGGCACAAGTTGTAGAGGATTTAGAAGGGGAATCATTTAATAAAATAAAAGGGGCATATCGCCATTTACCAGAGTTATTAATTGATACGCACGGTGAGGCAGTAAAAGGTACTGTGTGGGATTTATTAGAATATGCCTATCAACGACTACCTGTCATTCCGCCAACATTATTAGAGCGTGATTTCAATTTCCCTCCATTTGCAGAACTTTATGCTGAAGTTGAACATATTGCACAACTACAGCAAAAATATGCTCAAAAAGAGGTGATATCCTATGCAGCCTAAACCTTCGCTTATTGAAACACAAAAAGCACTTGCCACAGCAGTTCGGTTGGCTCATGCTCAGCCTCTAAATGGTTATGCTCCGAATCGCCTTGCTGTTTATGCTCGCTTAGTTCGAAATAACATCTTTGGTTTTATTGACCGTTGTTTTGTTGAAGCACCTAAACACGTTTCTGCTGAGAGTTGGTCTCAGACAAAAGAAGCGTTTGTACTAACAGGAAAATCACATTCGCCTTATTTTCAAGATATTGCTGGAGAATTTCTCTTATTTTGTCAAGAAAAAGAGAGTTTTGATACCAATATACTGGCATTGATGGATTTTGAAAATACACAATTACTTGCAGAAGTTTCTTTAGCCAAAGTACCTAAAAAATTTGAGTGGAATAAGCATAGCGTAATGCAGTTATCTGATGCCGCTTATTTAAAACGCTATGAAGTCGATTTTTTATCAAGCGATTTTAAACAATTTGATGAAAACCCTATACAGGCTGTTATATGGCGGGATAGCGATTTTAATATTCTGCAACAACGCTTATCTGAACTTGACTTTTGGCTATTAAGTTATATACAAGAACAACCTTCGTCTTTAGAAGAGGTATTATCTGCCTTAAATACTGTAGTTGAAGATAGCATCCCCTTAATTCCATTATTGGAAAACACTTGGGTGAATTGGATTAATGCTGAAGTGCTTTATCCCAAAGTATGAGTCGCCGAGGTAACTGTTGGGATAATGCCCCAATGGAGCGTTGGTTTCGCAGCTTTAAATATGAATGGATGCAAAGAGGGCGACTATATAACCTTGGGGGCAAGCGATGGACGATATGAGAGTTTATGTGGTGTATTACAATTTTGTTCGCCCACATCGTTACAATCAAGGTTTGCCACCTGTTTTAACAAAAACAACCTATCGGGGACTGTTAAATTAGCTGATCACTACATCCCTATTGAGTTAAAATTTCAATAGGAATTTTAAGATTTTTAATCGATTAAACCTTTGTGCAACTGCTACATAATACCGAACATTTTTAAAATTCACCGCACAATGACACGCCCAACGCTTATTCAATTTCGTTATAACTAAAACGCCATATATATACTTAACAATTCTTTCGTTTTTTTCTTTTGCTTTGCTAGATTTTTACCATCTTATTTCACTAGAGGAAAAACTATGCAACACCGTGATCTTTACCCCCATGAAATCTTACAAGATGTCATTGAAAAAAGTTATGCGAAATCAGAAGGACGCTTAAAAACGCTGGCGATTTTAAGCTTTTTAGGCGGTGGCTATGTCAGTTTTGGTTATATGGCGTATTTAAAAGTGGTGAGCGGCATTCCACCAGAATGGAGTGGATTAGCCACCCTGCTAGGCGCGGCAGTATTCCCAATTTGTTTAATTTGTATTTTAATCGGCGGCGGTGAATTGGCCACCGGCAACATGATGATGATGGCATTAGGCCGTTTAACCAGAAGAGTGAGCTTTAAGAAACTCTTTCGTAACTGGATTGTCGTCAGCTTAGGAAATTTAGCCGGTGCGTTATTTATGGCCTATTTCTTAGGGCACTATGTCGGGCTTTCAGAAGGTGCAGCTGCCGCAAAAACTATCGCCATTGCCGAAGCCAAAGTGCAAATGGATTTTGGTCGAGCCTTTCTTTCCGCCATCGCCTGTAACTGGATGGTCTGTATGGGCATTTGGTTCTATTTCGGCGCCAAACAAACCTCCGGCCGAATCCTTGCCATGTGGTTTCCGGTGATGATCTTCGTTCTTGTTGGATTACAACACTTTGTCGCCAATATGTTTATTATTCCGGCAGGCATTTTTGCCGGCGCCAATGTCACTTGGCACCAATTCTTCTTTAACATGATTCCGGTCTTTCTAGGCAATGTCACCGGCGGTGCAGCATTTGTGGGTGCCTCTTACCTTTATGCCTATCGTCATCTGTTAAAAGAAGATTATTGCATTTAGCCATAAAAAATCTGCACCTCAATGGTTGGATGTTGAGTCCAACGTTTGGGGTGCAGATCATTTTTATTTACATAATTAAATAAGAAATGTATAAAAATAGGGTGGAAATTCCGCCCTATTTTGCATTTAAATATGACCGCACTTTTTTTAGCGTCGTGCTTCAAATTCAGCTAAAGCAGCATCAAATTGTTCCATCACTTTCGGATGTACCGGTGCGAACACGGAAGAGGTAATGGTGATGAAAGAACAAACCAAGAAACCTGGGACGATTTCATAGAGGTGAGACAAATCTTCCCAGCCCAAGTATTTCATTAATGGACTCCAGACCACCACGGTGATAGCGCCGGATAACATTCCCCATAATGCCGCTTTGGAGCTAATATTGCGGTTGAATAAAGAGAGGATAACAACCGGACCGAATGCGGCACCAAAACCCGCCCATGCATAGGAAACTAAGCCCATTACTTTAGAGTTTGGATCTTGTGCGATAGCGATGGCAACCACTGAGATTAACAATACCATTAAACGACCGACCCAGACCAATTCAAGGCTTGAGGCTCCTTTACGGAAGAAACCTTTATAGAAATCCTCCGTAATTGCAGCTGAGCACATTAATAATTGAGCGGACAGGGTACTCATGACCGCCGCTAAGATCGCGGATAATACGATGCCGACAATCCAAGGGTTAAACATGGCTTTGCTTAATTCAATGAAAACTGCTTCTGCATTGTATAGTTCAATATTTTGGGTGGTGAAATAGGCCAATCCAAAATAGCCCACTGCAACGGCGCCGCCAAGGCAGAGGAACATCCAAGAAATTCCGATTCGACGGGCTTTTTCGAGAGAGGCGACAGAGTCTGCTGCCATGAAACGGGCAAGAATGTGTGGTTGTCCGAAATAACCCAAGCCCCAAGCCAATGCAGAGATAACACCGATACCGGAAACATTGTGCAGCCAGTTGCTGTAAGGAATGCCGGTGACGGCAGATTTAGCTTCCAAAGACATCGTGATTTCATCCCAACTGATGTTGAGCAATACCATAACCGGCGCAAGAATCAGGGCGAAAATCATTAATGAGGCTTGGATAGTATCACTCCATGAAACCGCTAAATAGCCACCGATAAAGGTATACGTAATGGTCGCTAATGCCCCTAACCAAAGTGCGGTGGAATATTCCAAGCCCAATAAGCTTTGGAATAACTTTGCTCCCGCTACCACGCCGGAAGCGCAGTAAATGGTGAAGAAGAAGAGAATAATGCCTGAAGAAATAATCTTTAATGCTTTTTTCTGACGCGGAAAACGTTGTGCAAAAAATTCCGGTAAGGTCAGCGCATTGCTATATTTCTCAGTGAAAATCCGCAAGCGTCCTGCCACAACGCGATAGTTCAGATAGGCGCCAACGGTTAAGCCGACAGCAATCCATGCCTCGGAAAGGCCTGATAAGAAAATCGCGCCGGGTAACCCCATTAATAGCCAACCGGACATGTCAGAAGCACCGGCAGACATGGCGGTCACGAAACTTCCCATTTTTCGACCACCCAAAATGTAATCATCAAAGTTTTTGGTGGAACGATAGGCGTATAACCCAATGCCTAAAATAATTGCCAAATAGAGGCCAAAGGTGATGTAGATTTGCATAAAACACTCCTTTTATTCTTCTTGAGAGGACATTAATGAGGTGTTTCCACCTGCCGCAGTGGTGTTATAACTGCGGGAAAATTCATCATACAATGGCAGTAAATCTTGGGTATCTTGCCAGTCGTAACATTTGAAAATAGCTTTACTGTTTTCAGCCAACCATTGACGTTTGGCTTTATCAAGTGCGGTCAAATAAATGCCTTTTTGACAATGACCTAACTTCGTATCAACACGAATCCCCGGTTTGGCTTTGGCGGCTAATGGATGCTGAGGTTCCACCAAAATGCTAAAACCTTTGGCGAGCAATTTTTCTGCCGCTTTTTCTGCTGCCGCTAAGTCGCCGTTGAGAATGGCCACTTCACAAGGCAGATAAGCTAAGGAGTTGTGTTCACCGGTGATACTTTCTAATACCGGTTTGGTTGTGCCTAGCGTATTTTCATCGCCAAATTGGCTGTAATAGCGAGGTGTACGAGTTAAGCGTTGCAAATAGAACTCACCGCCGGCTTTTGGTCCTGTGCCGGATAATCCGTGTCCACCGAACGGTTGAACACCAACCACCGCACCTACAATATTACGGTTGATATAGAAGTTGCCGCAGTTTAAGTGGCGTTCCACAATATCCATGTGTTTACGAATACGGGTATGGCAACCACCGGTCAGCGCATAACCTTTTTTATTTACCGCTTGGAGGACATTGAGCAAGTTATCTTTTTTATAACGTACGATGTGTAGAATCGGACCGAAGACTTCGCGTTGTACTTGATCGAGGTTATCCAACAAATACACACTCGGCGCCACGAAATGCCCTTGAGTTGGTGTGTCGATTTCCGCATAAGCACGGGCAACTTTTCGCATGGTTGCTTTGTGGTTTTCAAGATTTTGTTTGGCTTCTTCATCAATCACAGGACCGATGTCGGTTTCCAATAAACGTGGATCGCCCAAACTTAATTCTTTAATGGCTTCGGTGATCATCTTGTAATAGTGATCTGCCACATCTTCTTGTAATAATAAGATGCGTAATGCGGAACAACGCTGACCTGCCGAGTCAAAGGCTGAGCTGAGAACATCAGCAACGACTTGTTCCGGTAAGGCTGAAGAATCAACAACAAGGACGTTTTGACCGCCGGTTTCCGCAATCAACACTGGATCGTTATCTGCGAGTGTCAGACGTTGCTCAATGAGTTTGGCCACTTCGGTTGAACCGGTAAATACGACGCCATCAAAAGCTTGTTGCACTAACGCAGCCCCTAAATCCCCTGCACCTAACACCAGTTGCAGGGTTTCTTTCGGGATGCCGGCTTGGTGTAAGAGTTTCACGGCGGCATACGCAATTAATGAGGTTTGTTCAGCCGGTTTTGCAATCACTGCATTGCCAGCCGCTAAAGAAGCAGCAATTTGGCCGGTGAAGATGGCTAATGGGAAGTTCCATGGAGAAATACAAAGCACTTTTCCACGAGGCTCGGCAAGGTGATTTTGTGCTGCGAGCTGTTCTAATTGAACGGCGTAATAGCGTAAGAAATCCACGGCTTCACGCAATTCGGCAATGGCGTTTGGCAAGGTTTTGCCCGCTTCAACCACAGCGAGTTTCATCAACAAGCCGAAATGTTCTTCATATAAGTCGGCGGCATTGCGTAAAACGTTGGCTTTTTCCACCGCACTTTTAGCTTTCCATTGGGTATTGTCGGCAGCGGTAAACGCTTTTTCCGCCTGATTCACGGCTAAAAAGGCGACTTCTGCGACAGTTTCATTGAGATTTGCCGGATTAGTGACTTGATGGGCAGGGGCATTTTCGACATTTTCAAATGCGACTAAAGAGGTAGCGTTTTCAATGGTTGCCGCATTCAGCGCTTGTTCTAATCTTGCTAATTCCAATTCATTACTCAGATCGAAACCGGCGGAGTTTTTACGGTTTTTAAATAATTCTAGCGGTTTGAGAACAGATTTATTCGGCTCACCGTGAGATTTGGCATAAAGCTTCCATGGTGGTGTCACAAGTTGTTCGACCGGAATGTTTTCATCAACCAGCTGGTGAACGAAAGAGGAGTTAGCACCGTTTTCTAAGAGGCGGCGGACTAAATAGGCTAACAAGGTGGCGTGAGTCCCTACCGGTGCATAGACACGAACTTGTCGGTTCAGATTTTCTTTCCCCACAATATTGTCATAAAGGGATTCTCCCATGCCGTGTAGGCATTGGAATTCAAAGTTTTTACCTTGTCCTAATTCGTGAATCGTGCACATGGTTTGCACGTTATGGGTGGCAAATTGCGGATAAATGACATCTTGTGCAGCAAATAATTTTTTCGCACAAGCAATATAAGAAATATCGGTGTGATTTTTACGTGTGTAAAGTGGGAAACCGTCCAAACCATCTGCTTGAGCCCATTTAATTTCGCTGTCCCAGTAAGCGCCTTTAACAAGACGAATCATCAAATAGCCTTGTTTTTCTCGGGCTAAATTAATCAAATAATCCAATACAAATGGACAACGTTTGGAGTAAGCCTGTACTACGAAACCAATGCCTTTGTAGCCTTGTAATTCCGGTTCATCTAATAATTTTTCCACAAGATCGAGGGAAAGCTCTAAACGGTTGGCTTCTTCCGCATCAATATTGATACTGATGTTGTATTTTTTCGCTAATAAGAAGAGTTCTTTTAAGCGAGGGTAAAGCTCATTAATGGTACGATCATATTTGGAGCGGCTATATTTCGGGTGAATCGCAGAAAGTTTAACGGAAACACTGTTGCCGTTATAAATGGTTCTGCCGGCCGCATCTTTGCCCACTTCTTCAATGGCGTGTAAATAGTCATTGAAATAGCGTTGTGCATCAGCTTCTGTCATGGCAGCTTCGCCCAACATATCAAAAGAAAACGTAAAACCTTTTTCGTAACGTGGTTTGATGTTTTGCAGCGCCTCTTGCATGGTCACGCCGGTAACGAACTGTTTACCCAAAATCTGCATGGATTTGATAATTGCCATACGCATAATGGGCGCAGACAAACGGGAGAAACTACGGGTGAGCGCATTCGATAAACTGTTTTCATCAAGCGTTTCGCTGATTTTTTTACCAAAGAGTAGGCCATAACTTGCGGCGTTGATGAAGAACGAATTGGAATTGCCGATGTGAGATTTCCAGTTCCCTTCTTGTAATTTTTCATAAATTAAGTCATCGCGGGTTTGTGCATCAGGAATACGTAACAAGGCTTCAGCCAAGCACATTAACGCAACCCCTTCTTCACTGCTTAATGAAAACTCTTGCATTAAGGCATCCGCGCCATATTGTTTTTGTTTAAGTTGGCGTAATTTTTTAATTAACTTAATAGCATTGTCTGTGATGCGTTGTTCTTGTTCTGGAGAAAAATCTAATGTTTTCACTAAAGAATCGACCGCACTTTTCTCATCTAAACGATAGTTTTCAGTGATCGCTTGGCGAATAGGGCTATATTGTTTTGATAGTGTGAATTGCATGAGAGAACCTCCTTTTGTTATATAATTGTTAACAAAATATAGATGGTCTGTTTATTAGTAAACGACTTTTTTGGTGATCTGTGACTGAAGTCACATAAAAAATGAGGATTTATTGTTTGTAATCTGTACTATGTGGGTAATTTACATACTGAAAAAGACGAAAAAACAACATGCCAGTACATTTCATACACATGATTGTCACTTGTTACTAAAAATTATCGGGTTGACTCGCTTAACATGCTATTACACTCCGCAGAAAACAGCAGATTATTACACAATTTGACGGCGTATCCCCGAACTTTATTGAGTAAATCAGAAGCTGGATGGTTACCCCATCATTCTACGCAAGTTACATAGTGAAAGGATTTTCCCCTGTGGTAAAACAGTATTGGCTCAATTAAACGAAACGGGATTTAACGATTATTTACCCTGACCAAGGCTGTTCTTATAGGCTTGCCGATTATGGAAGGTATGGAAGGTATAATTTGCGAAGACAGTTCGTCTTATGCCCAAATTAAATAATTTAAGCTCTGTGCAACACAGAGCCTAATATTTAAGTAGGGTTTAGAATCGTAGCGTGCAACTTGTTGCACGAAATCATGAATGCCCGAAAGAATTAAATAACGTTCCGTGCGTAATTTGGTCGTGCATCAAGATGCACGCTACGCATGAAATCGTGAATTACGCATCGAGGTTAATTATTCGTGCAACAAGTTGCACACTACGCACAAAATCGTAAATTACGTATCGAGGTTAATTATTCGTACAACAAGTTGCACGCTACGAGGAAAGACTCCATACGCATAGCGTATGTTTTTTATAGCCAGACTTTGGCTGGCTATAATAAAAAGAAAAAGTGCGGTCTATTTTAAAAACGTTCGGTATTATGTAGCAGTTGCACAAAGACCTAACCGATTGAAAATATTAAAATCTCCATTGAAAATTTAACTCAATGGAGATTTTTATTATGGCGGAATCCCACCTTATTTCTCAATTTAGCAAATTAATTGAAAGCAGCTATAAAGAAAAAGCAATTCTTGAACATCAGCTTGAGCAGTTAAAACAACAGAAATCAGATTTAGAAGATAAAATACTCTGTTTTGAGAATACTTTGATGTACCTCTAACCCAATTTCGATTTAAGACAAATCAAAACACAATTTAATGCTTCAAAGCTAATAAAACCTAGTTTGTTTAAACAAAATCTTCAATTGTTGGTCGCAAGGGTATTAAAGCAAAGTGAACGTTGGAAAACATTATACTTGATTGCAAATGAGGCGTTGGTATTAGATAGTGGCAAAGATTATTTTTCACCTAAAAGAGAGCATGAATTAGCCGTTGCTCGCGTATTGAAAGAACTGTATAAGAAAGGAATTATTGAACGGAGAGAAGTTGAATTACATAAACGGACAATAAAGCGAGGATTTTTCAGACGTTCTGAATGGCGATTAAAACCTCTTGAGTAAAAATGGATAAGTAGCGGTAGAAATACCGCTATTTTTGTTTTAGCCGCCATTTGACATCAGTCACGCCTCTTTCTAACCGTTCTACGACGCCTTTTGTCAGCCAATGTTTTAACGCGCCACGCACGGAAACCGTATGTTTCGGACGAACGATAGGGTCTTGTCTGTCTTTTATTAAGACAATCTCAGTGATTTCATTGACCGTAAAATAATGGTCGGGTTGAGCTTTGAGTACCGCTAAGACCATTGGTCTTAATTTTCCACGGAATCTATGTTTGTAGGTTCGATATGAATAAACCTCAGTATCGTATTCATCGGTTAAGGCTTCATCTTCCATTACTTCGAGAGCATCGTTGAGTTTTTTAATTTTTCGTTCAACTAATTCGAGATGTTCTAGCACCTGTGTTCGTTCACGCTGCAATCGGTCGATTTTAGCCTGAATTTGGCTAAAGTAGATTTTATTTCCCATTACATTATCAGCCTTTCTGCTTGTCTATGATTACCTTGCCAATAGCCTTGCCAGTCTGTTGTATTGTCGGTAGCAAGACATTGCCCTAGCGTGCTGTTAAATAGGCTTAAATTATCAACACGGCGATTATCTTCTCGATAAGCACATTCGTTGGCGTAGTTATCAAGATACTTATTGCTGATTTTGTGGTGCGTACCGATAATCATACGTTTAAAACGGCTGAAATAGCTTTCCGCAAGATTGTTAGTGATACCGTCATCGCTGCGGTATTCTTTTTGATGGTTCACACGCCGCAAATCGTAGTGAATCATCAATTCGTCATAAGCCGAGTTTTCGTCTGCGTGAATACGGCTACCTGCCTTAATATAGCTTGTTGCCAGTTTATTCACGACTTGGCTATTTTCCGATAAAATCGGAAAGGTTAAGGTTTTCTTTGCGCCCACTAAATACGGATTTTCTACGGTTTCTTCCTCAGTGTAACGACTTCGCATTACCAAAATTGACCGCTTGTGAGGATTAGCATTTTCCTTCAGTCGTCTATCAACGCGTTCACTTTTCTTATTTTTAGGGCGTGGAGCGGAATGCACGTAAGTGCCGTCAATATGGATTTCACCCGAAAGCGGAAATAACTGTTTCTGAATTTGTAAACTTTCACGAATTTTGTGAGCAAGCGTAAAAGCCGTCTTATATTGCACGTTCAAGTCGCGCGAAAGTTGGCAAGCAGACAAGCCTTTAGCGGCATTAACAAATAAAGCTATCGCGTAAAGGTAGGTCTGAATAGACAGTTTACGGTCGGCAAAAATCGTGCCTGATGTGACGCTAAAGGTATGATGGCAATGTTTACACCGCCATTGATGGCGACTGGTAATGCGATAAGCAATATGTTGTACGCCACATTTCGGACACACCACATTTTCCTCACTCCCCCAACGAATTTGGCATAGCAATGCCCGCGCTTCGGTATCAGATAACTGTGCCATCTTAATAGGCGAAAGCGTGCGGGCTTTGCTTGAGAGGAGGAAGTTTTGAATCATAGTAATGAATGAAGTGTCCTTTAATTAGCAATAAAAAAGTTATATAATACACAATAGGCGTATTTTATACGCATTTGAATCAAAAGTCAATACAGGGTATCTAAATGCGTATATCTGAACGTCTAAAATTAGTTTGTGAAGAAAGAAAATGGAAGTTAAAAGATTTTTCTGAAATAACAGGCCTTCCTTACAGAACAGCTCAAGGTTATCTTAATGGTTCAAGAGAACCTAATTCAGAGGGGTTATCTATCATTTGTGAAAAAATAAATATAAATTTGAACTGGTTGGTTTGTGGAAAGGGAGCAGTATTTGGTGAGGGGTCTATGGATTTATCTATGACTGAGATTAAGTTGTTAAACGATTTTAGAAAGTGTAATGAGATCGGGAAGAAAGCTATTTTAGTTAATTGTAATGCGGTTTCTGAAATTATTGAATTTAAAGGTTAAATATTATGCGATTTAATATATCTAAAATTGGAAAAGTAAGATCGACTGAAATTGAGTTAAATGATCTCACTATAATTTGTGGAAAGAATAATACTGCTAAAACATATATAACGTATACTTTATATGGATTTATGGATTTTATTGAAAATCTTAGATTTGAAATATCAGATTTTTTTAAAGATGATTTAATGATTTTTGAGACTTCTAAAGAGGAAGAAGTAAGAATATCAATAAATCGTTTAAAAGACTTTGTTAAAAATGATTTGACACAACAATTCTCTAGAACTATACCTAATTTATTCTCTAGCAAAAATAAAGCTTTTAATGATTCTTCATTAAAATTATTAGATGATTTTAATATAAAAGATATTTATTTTGATAGATTTTCTTTTCTTGGCGGCTTTGCAATTGAAATAATAAAAAGAAAAGAGGATGAATATTTTTCTATAATAAAAACAAGTGTGCAAAATGAAAGTTTAAAAAATAAAGATGAGCTAAGTTCTAATTTACTTTATTTCGCAATTAATAATGGAATTAAAGCTATAATAAGGGAAGTTATTCTAAATAAAATACCAAATGCTTTTATTTCTAGCGTTGAAAGAAGCGGCATTTCACTTTTTCAAAAGGAAATAACCTTATCCAGAAGTAGAGTTTATGATGAGTTTTTCTATAACAAAAAGTCTATTAAGGATTTATTTTCTGAAACTAATAGAAACAAATTTAGTGCATATCCTTTACCAATAAGAGATAATCTTAAGTTTGTTCAAGATTTATTTTTTACAGATAGAGAATTAAGCCCATTTATAAAAAATCACGACTATCTTCTTCATGAGTTTAGGGATTTAATAGGTGGGGAATATTTAATTGATGATGATAATGAAGAAGTTAGATTTATTCCTCATAATGAGAGCTTAGAGTTATCAATGATGGAAAGTTCTAGTTCTATTCGTTCTTTATGCGACTTGGGTATTTATTTGAAATTTTTTGCAGAGGAAGGTGATCTAATAATAATAGATGAGCCTGAACTGAATCTACATCCAGAAAATCAAAGAAAATTAGCTAGACTTTTTGCCAGATTAATAAATAGCGGTCTAAAAATATTAATTACAACACATAGTGATTATATTATAAAGGAATTATCTATTTTATGCATATTAAATAGTAGAAAAAATATTTTGCCAAGTATCAATAAAATATCTAATGTAAAATATGAACTAAGTAATTTATTAGATTTAAAGAGAGTTAATGTATTTTTATCAAAAGTTCAAAATGAGTATATAAACCTATATCCTTGCGAAATTAACGATATGGAAGGGATCATACTTCCAACTTTTGATGACACAATTCAAGACATCAATAACATTATGGATGAAATTGCATTTTCTTAAAAAATCTGGGTTTTAGTATGTTAGAATACATAAAAAAGGTAACTAAAAAGGAAATAATTAAAGAGCCTTGTATAGAAAATGGGAAAGGATATTTACAATTATTTGAGAAAAATGAGCAGGGAGAATTATTATATACTTTTACTTTTTTTAATGTCCCTCAAGATAGCATTTTAATTAAGCTGGACGAAAAACTTTTAGAAACTAGGAATATTTTTATTAGCTCTAGTAGTGAAGAATGCAAAAACAAAAATGATTTTGAACATTATTTGTGTAAGAAAGCAGATTATCTTTTAATTGATTTAGAAAATAAAGCTATATTTGTAATTGAACTGAAATCTTCCTCTTGTAGTGAAGATCATATTATTGCTCAATTAAAAGGAGGATTTTGTATTCTGAAATACATTGAAGCCATAATAAATAATTTTTCTAATCTATTTAGATACAAATCATCTTTAGATCTTCCTTTTGATGGTTTCTCATATCGTTTTATCTCAATTAAACATATTAGAAATGCGACCAAAGGAAATAAGTTGTGTAACTCTAAAAACTATGAAGATTTTTCATCTGCTGAAAAGTTTTTACATATAAGAGGTAGAAATAAGATTATATATCCTCATTTAATATAATTGTATAAAACGGCAAGCATCAATGTCTTGCTGTTTTTATAATTTGAATTAAGTCTTTTAAATGTATTATTTCAACATTCTTCTGCGCAAGCATCTTCTTCAACTTTATCTAGTTGGTTTGCTATATATATTAATTATGCTAATCACTGCTATCGGTGAGGTAAATTTTGTCATTTTCTCAATCGTAATTAGAGCAGTATAAGACAACGCCGAATCGAATAAATTTGGTGAAAATCCTATAATAGGATTACGAAGAAGAGTGGCAATAAATAACACTCGGAAGCAACTTCAAAAGAGGTTGCTTTTTTGTTTGACAAAAACACTTTAAAGGACTACATTTAACTGAGTTTGCAAGGAAGTTTTCCCTGTAAATGATACAACGAGCCAAAGAATGCAACTTCATTCAATCACCAATTGACACACATTAACAGGCGTGTAGCGAATGTTTAGGTGGCAGAAAATTTCATCTTGCGGATTTTTTGTTTTAGCACTCGTAATTTCACTCATTTTAAAATGAGTTTTTCCACAAATTTCTTGTGGTGTACTAACGGTATTCGAGGCATAAACGCTTTGAGCCGACTTGAGATTTTCAGGTGGGCGATTTTTCGTGTCTGGCGTTTAGCAAATCTCGAATGCCTTGTACTACACAAGGAAATTCGCAATGGCTCAACATTATTTACTTTCAAGCAAATCAAAAAGCATCAATTTAAAAGATATTTTACGCCTTACAGAAGAAGATGCTTTTCACCTTTTAAAAACTCACCGTTGGGGAAATACTGGTAATATTCGTGATGTGTGTTGTCCGCATTGCGGCATTCGTCACGAAGCCTACTTCCTTAAATCTCGCAAACGCTGGTGCTGCAAGCATTGCCAACGTCATTTTTACGTTACCACCAACACCATTTTCTCTTTCCACAAGCTTCCGTTGGTCGATATTCTTGCTGCCGCGTTATTGATGGTAAATAGCTCAAAAGGCATTAGTGCCATTGATATTAGTCGCCACCTCAACATCAATTACAAAACGGCTTTCGTACTTTGCCACAAGTTGCGTGAAGCCCTGTTCAAAACGCGTGATTTACGCCCAATGCAAGGCGAAATTTACGAAGATGGAATGTGGATTAACTTTACCCTACGCCCAACTAATTTCCGTAAGAACAACCACAAACAACGCCAACAAGCGGACGAAAAAGGACGGAAATTTCCCAAATTTAGACCGACTAAACGCTGTATTATCAGCCTTAACCAACGTTCCGCCAATGATGAACAAATGTGGGGTTCAAACCGCACTATCGTGGCAATGGATTATACCGAAAATGCTGATACTGTTTTTGCATTGAACCAACGTTTCGTAAAAGCAGGTAGCGATATTATGTGTGACGAAAACCCTGCCTACAATAATCTTAATTTTCATTACAACCGTTGGTCGGTGAATCATCAAGAGGCTTATAGTGCGAAAGGTGTAAATAATAACATTGCGGAATCCTTTAATGCCAGAATGCGCGACTTAATGCGTGGCACACATCACAAAACCGATAATAAATACGCCTTACATTACGCCAATCAAGCGGCATTTATGTCAGACAATCGTAGAAAATCGAATAGTGAATTATTCTCCGACGTGCTTCAACGCTGTCTATGGGCATTGCCACTCAAAGAATGGGTCGGTTACTGGCAAGGAAATCACCGTCAAGGTGAGTTAATCGGAATGAAAGCCTTTGCCCCCGAAGAAATTTCACAAAACTACTTCAAGCGACTAGAAGAACAAATGAAGTACGATGAAATGCTGTTAGCTGCGTAGATTGCAATAGCCTTAGCGATATTTCATCAAATTTAAATAGAAAGGGATAATTAGCTTACCGAAATCACGGTCGAGCGGATTTCTCATGCCTAAATCAGCGGAAAATGAAGAATTTGCGTGAAAAATCGCGTAGAATTTCAGGAAAAATAAATGCCTTTCGCAAGATCATCTCGGAAAGGCACTTAATTTGGAATGTGGTTTTAGTCAATTTTCGGTCTTTGTGCAACTGCTACATAATACCGAAAACGTTTTTAAAACCGACCGCACTTTTTTCGTTCAAGGCAATTATTTATTCAACATTTCTCTTAACGCTGAACCGATTTCTGCCAAACTTCTCACGGTTTTCACACCGGCAGCTTCAAGCGCCGCAAATTTTTCATCGGCAGTGCCTTTTCCACCACTGATAATGGCACCGGCATGCCCCATGCGTTTGCCTTTCGGCGCCGTCACGCCGGCAATGTAGCTTACCACCGGTTTGGTTACATGCTCTTTAATGAACGCTGCCGCTTCTTCCTCCGCGGAACCGCCAATTTCGCCGATCATGACAATCGCTTCTGTTTGTGGATCCTCTTGGAATAGTTTCAAAATATCCACAAAATTGGAACCAGGGATTGGATCGCCGCCGATACCCACACAAGTGGATTGGCCAAAACCTTCGTCAGTGGTTTGTTTCACGGCTTCATATGTCAACGTGCCTGAGCGAGAAACAATGCCAATTTTTCCTTTTTTATGAATGTTGCCCGGCATGATGCCGATTTTGCATTCTTCCGGTGTAATCACGCCCGGACAGTTTGGCCCAATCATGCGCACACCGCTTTGATTCAAGCGTTGTTTCACCACCAGCATATCCAAGGTTGGGATGCCTTCGGTGATACAAATAATTAATTTAATCCCGGCATCAATCGCCTCTAAAATCGCATCTTTACAGCCCGGCGCCGGCACATAAATCACCGTTGCTGTGGCACCGGTTGCCTCGACTGCATCGCGTACGGTGTCAAACACAGGCAATCCTAAATGGGTCGTGCCACCTTTGTTTGGTGAAACGCCCCCCACCAGTTTAGTGCCATAGGCTAATGCTTGTTCGGAGTGGAATGTACCTTGACCGCCGGTAAAACCTTGGCAAATCACTTTTGTATCTTTATTAATTAAAATTGACATGCTATTGCTCCTTATGCGTTAGCCTTTGCCGCTTTCACCGATTCTACCGCCGCATCAGTCAACGTTTGGGCAGCAATAATATTCAAACCGCTCTTCGCTAAAATTTCACGGCCTAACGGGGCATTGTTACCTTCTAAACGCACCACCACAGGCACGTTGACACCCACTTCATTCACTGCCGCTACAATCCCTTCTGCAATCAGATCGCAGCGTACAATACCACCGAAAATATTGACGAGTACCGCTTTGACATTTTTATCAGAAAGGATGATTTTGAAGGCTTCCGCAACGCGTTCTTTGGTTGCGCCACCGCCGACGTCCAGGAAGTTTGCCGGTTGACCACCATGCAACTTCACAATATCCATTGTGCCCATGGCAAGCCCTGCGCCGTTCACCATGCAACCGATATTGCCGTCTAATGCCACGTAGTTAAGTTGAAAACTTTCCGCTAAGGCTTCGCGAGGGTCTTCTTGGCTTGGATCTTGCATTGCCGCTAAAGCCGGCTGACGATATAACGCATTGCCATCCACCACGATTTTGGCATCTAAACAAAGGAGATTGCCTTCTTTGGTGACTACCAGCGGGTTCACTTCTAATAAGGACAAATCTCTTTCGACGAACATTTTTGCCATTTGAGTAAAAATATGGGCAAATTGTTTCACTTGATCGCCTTTTAAACCCAATTTAAACGCCAGCTCACGCCCTTGATATGGCATACCACCGGTAAGCGGATCAATCGCCATTTTGTGTAATAAGTGCGGTGTTTTTGCCGCGACTTCTTCAATATTCATTCCACCCTCAGTGGACACCATGAACACCACACGTTGAGAAGCACGATCGAGCACCGCGCCTAGGTACAATTCACGTTCAATTTGTGAGCCTTCTTCTACATAAATCGTGTTTACCGGCTGACCATTAGCATCCGTTTGGAAAGTGACCAAGCGTTGCCCTAACCATTTATTCGCAAACTCTCTGACTTCCGCTTCGTTGCGTACAAGTTTCACGCCACCCGCTTTACCACGTCCACCGGCATGCACTTGACATTTCGCCACCCAAGCATCACCGTCTAACTGTTTAATCGCCTCTGCCGCTTCATCTGCGGTTTTACAGGCAATGCCTTTGCCCACCGGCAATTTGTATTCGGCAAAAACTTGCTTACTTTGATATTCATGTAGATTCATAGAAAATCCTCTGTTAAATGCCCTAATTTTTATCGTCTGTTGAAACAAAGAACCGCCTGTCTTACGCACACGCGGTTCTTCTTTCTTTAGATTTCTAGCAATAATCTTGTTGGGTCTTCCAACAATTCTTTCACGGTGACCAAGAAACCCACAGACTCACGACCGTCAATTAAACGGTGGTCATAACTTAATGCCAAATACATCATTGGGCGAATCACCACTTGACCATCCACAGCAACCGGACGCTCTTTAATGGCGTGCATACCCAAAATCGCGCTTTGCGGTGGATTGATAATTGGGGTGGACATCAAAGATCCAAACACACCACCATTGGTAATCGTAAAGTTACCGCCGGTTAAATCTTCCACGGTTAACTTACCATCACGTCCTTTTTCCGCTAAGGCTTTAATCGATTTTTCAATGTCTGCCATAGAAAGGTTGTCGCAATCACGCAACACCGGAGTCACCAAACCACGTGGCGTGGAAACCGCAATACTCACGTCAAAATAATTGTGATAAACCACATCGTCACCGTCAATGGAGGCATTCACTTCCGGATAACGTTTCAAGGCTTCCACCACGGCTTTAATGTAGAAAGACATAAAACCTAAACGTACGCCGTGTTGTTTTTCAAATTTTTCACCGTATTGTTTACGCAAATTCATGATCGGTTTCATATCCACTTCATTGAATGTGGTTAACATCGCCGTATTATTCTTCGCTTCCAACAAACGCTCTGCAATACGTTTACGTAAACGGGTCATCGGAACGCGTTTCTCACTGCGTGCGGAATATGCCATGGTGCTGACTGTTGTTTCTGCCGGTTTAGGCGCAGCTGCACGTTTTGCGATAACCGCTTCAACGTCTTCGCGGGTAATACGGCCACCAACACCGGTACCTTTCACCTCAGAAGCTTGAATATCGTGTTCCGCCAATAAACGACGAACTCCGGGACTTAACGCATCCGTGGTATGAGGTTCATCCGGTACTTCGGTGCGACGATCCGCCGGTGTCGGCTCTGCCGTTTTTTCCATGGCTGCTGCAGCGGCTGTTGCGGAAGCTTCCAATTTACCCAACAACTGCTTGCTCACCACTGTGGCACCTTCATCCTGCACGATTTCACTGATCACGCCGTCAGCTTGCGCCGGCACTTCAAGCACCACTTTGTCTGTTTCAATTTCCACAATCACTTCATCACGTTTCACCGCATCGCCTGCTTTTTTATGCCAAGTGGCGACTGTTGCATCAGCAACTGACTCAGGCAAATCCGGGACAAGAATTTCAATAGTCATAATTTCATTCCTTTTTTGTATTCATTTAGCTAAGTATCAATGTTGTTAAGCATAAAGTGCGGTCGTTTTTCAAGGTGTTTTTAAAACAAGCGAAAAATACACCGCACTTTAACGGATTAAAGCGTCAATGCATCTTCCACCAATTGTTTTTGCTGTTTGGCATGCAGTGACAAATAACCTACCGCCGGTGAAGCAGACGCCGGGCGGCCGGCATAAGACAATTTGGCGTTGTTCGGAATCACTGCCTCAAAGTTATGTTTACTGCAATACCAAGCCCCTTGGTTCAGTGGCTCTTCTTGGCACCATACGAAATCCGTAACATGTGAATAAGGCGCTAAAGCGGCTTTCACATCGTCATGCGGGAACGGATAAAGTTGCTCAATACGAATGATAGCCACATTATCCTGTTCATTTTTACGGCGTTGCTCCAATAAATCGTAATATACTTTACCGGCACACATCACCACACGTTTCACATTTTTCGGATCGATATTGTCAATTTCACCAATGACCGTTTGGAATGTGCCGTTAAGCAATTCATCCATACTCGACACCGCTAACGGATGACGTAACAAGGATTTCGGTGAAATACCAATTAACGGACGGCGCATTTTACGAATCGCTTGGCGACGTAACATGTGATACACCTGCGCCGGCGTTGAAGGCACACACACTTGCATGTTTTGTTGTGCACAAAGCTGCAAATAACGCTCCAAACGGGCGGATGAGTGTTCCGGGCCTTGTCCTTCATAACCGTGTGGTAGCAACATCACTAAGCCACACATTCTGCCCCATTTTTGCTCGCCGGAGCTGATGAATTGGTCAATCACGATTTGCGCCCCGTTGGCGAAATCACCAAATTGCGCTTCCCAAATGGTTAAGGTTTTCGGATCCGTGGTGGCATAGCCGTATTCAAAGGCAAGCACCCCTTCTTCGGTTAAAACGGAATCCCATACTTCAAAGCGACCTTGATTGGCGTGTAATTGGGTTAATGGCACATAGCCGGTACCATCTTTTTGGTTATGTACGACGGCATGACGATGGAAGAACGTACCACGACCGGCATCTTCACCGGATAAACGCACATGAATGCCTTCATCCAATAAGGTGGCGTAAGCCATGGTTTCCGCCATCCCCCAGTCTAATAATTTTTCGCCTCGCCCCATTTCTTGACGATCGGCATAGATTTTCTCAACGCGAGGATGCGGTTGCACATAATCCGGATAGTGAGAGACACGTTTTGCTAAGGTTTTAAACCGCTCTTCCGGGAATTTACTTTCATACGGCGCCGTCCAGTCATAGTTGAGATACTGCAACCAGTCCACTTTTGCCATATCCATCGGACGCCATTCCGGCACGACACATTCACCATTATCCAAAGCATCGCGGTATAAATTGGCAATTTCAGTCGCATCTTCTTCCGTAATGACGCCTTCTTGAATTAAACGATTGGCATACACTTTCGGTGGTGTTGGATGTTTTTTGATAATGCCGTACATCATTGGCTGAGTTGCCAACGGTTCGTCTGCTTCGTTATGACCATGACGGCGATAAGAAATCAAATCAATGAAAATATCCCGTTTAAAGACCGCACGATATTCCACCGCCATACGGGCAGCAAAAGCAACCGCTTCCGGATCATCACCGTTCACATGAATAATCGGCGCTTGAATCATTTTGGCGATGTCGGTACAAAACTCGGTAGAACGGGTATCGTTTGGGTTAGAGGTGGTGAAACCAATTTGGTTATTGATCACAATACGAATCGTACCACCCACTTTATAACCGCGGGCATTAGACATATTCAAGGTTTCTTGCACGATACCTTGTCCCGTTACAGCGGAGTCGCCATGCACCGTTACCGCCAACACTTTATTATGTTCGGTGTCTTGTTTACGGGTTTGTCTTGCGCGGACGGAACCAATCACAACCGGGCTCACAATTTCTAAGTGAGACGGGTTAAAGGCAAGTGTCAAATGTACTTTTTTATCATCTACCGCAAAATCAGAGGAGAAACCTTGATGATATTTCACATCACCGGTGCGGTTATCTTCCGCATGTTTACCGGCAAATTCATCAAATAAGTCGCTCGGGCGTTTACCAAACACGTTAACCAACATATTTAGACGACCACGGTGTGCCATGCCCAACACCACATCGTCTATACCGTTACGGCTGGCATGACGGATGATCTCTTTCATCATCGGAATAAAGGCATCACTTCCTTCTAAAGAGAAACGTTTCGCGCCCGGGAATTTCGCGCCTAAATAACGCTCTAAGCCATCCGCTGCCGTTAATTCTTTCAGTAAATTGATTTTTTCGTCTTTACTGAAAAGCGGCTGTTGAATCCATTTTTCTTGTTTACTTTGCAACCAATTACGCTGTTCCATATCATGAATGTGCATAAACTCCAGACCGATATTGCCACAATAGGTCGCTTTCAAATCACGGGCTAAATCACGGAGCTTCATGCTTTCCTTGCCATAAACAGCATAGTCGATATTGAAACTTTCGTCCAAATCAGCGTCTGTTAATCCATGTCGGTGATAGTCTAATTCAGGCACGGAGGAAGTTTTCCAACGGTAATAATTGAGGGGGTCGAGAGTGGCTTCAATGTAGCCACGAGAACGGTATGCATTGATGAATTGTAAAACTTTAACTAATTTCGCGCTCGCTTCCGGATCAATCACGCTCACGCTCTGTCCATGATTTTCTCGCGCTAAACGGCGAAAATAATCGCGCACCGTTGAATGGGGTTGCTCAAGTGCGGTGGATTTTGGCAGCGTTTTAAAAATTTCCTGCCAACTGGCATCCACACTGTTCGGGTCTTCAAGATAACTTTCATAAAGATCCTCAATATAAGATTGATTTGCCCCACCTAATGCACTGGAGGAGAGCCATTCATTTAAAGAATGCTGCATACATACCACCTTAAGATTTAAATACGCTAACAAACAACATGATAATAAACAAAGAACAATCTTGTCCTAAGGGATGCATTATGCCTGATAAATAAAATACATTCTGTGATCTGGATTGAAATTTTACAAAAAATTAACGAAAAAATAAAAGCAATAAAAATACACACGGGCTTATTTATTCGTAATCGCCTGCGCACAGGCATAGGCAGAACTCCACGCCCACTGGAAATTGTAACCGCCAAGCCAGCCGGTAACGTCTAATACTTCGCCGATAAAATACAAGCCTTGCACGTGATTGCTTTCCATGGTTTTGGAGGAAATGCCATGAGTATCCACGCCGCCCATAGTCACTTCTGCGGTGCGATAGCCTTCCGTGCCATTCGGCACAAACTGCCAATGATGGATTAAATTCACTAAATTTTCTAACCGCACTTTGCTTAATTGGGCAATGGCTTCATCTTGTATAAAGCCTTTTTCAAGCCATAACTCCACTAATTTTTTAGGTAATAAACGGCTTAATACGGTTTTTAACTGTAATTTAGGTGAAGATTGGCGCAGTTCGTTTAAATGATGACAAATATCCTGTCCCGGCAATAAATCAAGATGAATGCTTTCACCCGGTTGCCAATAGTTAGAAATTTGCAAAATCGCCGGTCCGGATAAACCGCGATGAGTAAATAGCATTTGATGGGTAAAGGTTTTTTGTTGATTGCTCGCGGAGACATCTAAGGAAATACCGGATAACGCCGCATAAAACTTATCGCATTCACGCCAAGTAAAAGGCACTAAACTTGCCCGAGGTGCAATCACATGAATGCCAAATTGCTCGGCGATTTGATAACCCAAAGGCGTTGCGCCCAAGCCCGGCATAGACAAACCGCCGGTAGCAACGACTAAATGCGTACAATACAATGTCTCACCGTTTGTCACGACAGAAAATCCGTTTTCCGTTTTTGCCACAGCAGAAATACTTTGTCGTAAGGCAATCTCCACGCCGTATTTTTTACATTCTGCCAGTAGCATATTGACGATATCTTCCGCACCGTTATCGCAAAATAACTGGCCGAGCTCTTTTTCATGATAAGGAATGCCGTATTCTGCCACTAAACCGATAAAATCCCATTGGGTAAAGCGTTTTAAGGCGGATTTCACAAAATGCGGATTTTGGCTGAGATAACGATCTGAAGAAAGCTCCATATTGGTGAAATTACAAAAACCACCGCCGGACATTAAAATTTTTCGCCCGACCTTTTTACCGTTATCTAAAATTCTGACTTTGCCACCGCACTTTGCTAATTGCGCCGCACAAAACAAGCCTGCCGCCCCCGCACCGATAATCAGCGTTTCAATAGCATGCTGGCTCACTGCAATTCTCCTTTTTGCATGAAATCGACCATTTTCATTTTCTGAATGGTGGCACGACGATCCACTGCAGAATTGCCGGAATCCAAAATTTGCTGCCAATAATCAAGTGCGGTGGAATAATCGCGCGTTTTGAACGCCTCTGCTGCCAACAACGATAAGGCAGAAACTTCTTTTGGATCTTGTGCTAACGCCTCATCCAAGAATTGTTGAACTTGTGGTGTAATCTGTTGATTCGCTTGAAGATATAATGCTGTCGCCATCAACCCTCGCGTAGTCGGCTTACGACCATCAATTTTTTCAGCATTGCCATAACAAACCAGGGCGCTATCAAAATCGTTATTTTGCATATACGCGTCACCTAGCTTCACCCAGTTTTCTGCACTATTCGGATCTTGGCGTAATTTATCCTGAATTTTGCCGATAATCGCCTCGCTTTTATTTTCTTCCGGCGTTTCAAGTTGCTGATTGTGTTGTGCAATTTGTTCCTGCTCACCTTGCTGTACACGAGAAAAACGTTCCAAAGAAAAATAATACGCAAAAGGAATGGCAAGCAATAAAGCAAAAACGATCAATGCCGATTTAAGCTCAAATTTGACCGCACTTTTCTCTTGTAAGGTTTGAAAGTGCGGTCGATTTTCCACCTGTTTTTCCGATTCAAGCGGTGATGAACCACGACTGGAAACCCAAATCAACCCAAACGCCACCAACAACAAACCTGCCGGTAATAGCCAAAGCAACGCCGTGTTCCATTGGAACGGCGGCTTATAATTGACGAAGTTCCCAAAACGCGATGTCATGGCATCAATAATTTGCTGGTTCGTTTTGCCTTCATTCACCATGTTATACACCTCAATACGCAAGTCGTAAGCAATCGGTGAATTCGATTCGACTAAGTTTTGGTTTTGACATTGCGGGCAACGCAAAGATTTCGCCAATTCCACGGCGCGGGTACGATCCGCCTGGTTATGAAATTCAAAGGTATCCACCATTTCAGCAATGGCATTCACACTGATCAATAAAAAAATTAACGCGAAAAATCGTTTCATGGTTGTAATAGCTGGTTAAGTTGAGGCACGAAAGTTTTTTGCCAAGTTTCCCGATCTAATAAGCCGGAATGACGATAACGAATAATGCCGTTAGCATCCACTAGATAGGTTTCCGGCGCGCCATCCACCCCCAGTTTCAGCGCCAATTCGCCACGGCTGTCATCAATGACTAAGGTGTAAGGATTGCCCATATGTTGTAACATCGCAATACCATTTTGTGGTTTGTCGCGATAGTCCACGCCCACGATAGGAATCTCTTTTGCTAACTCAAGCAATAATGGGTGTTCTTGCTGACAATAACCGCACCAGCTTCCCCAAATATTGAGTAAAAATGGGCGTTTCGGAAAATCTTTTGGGCTAAGCGTTTGACGATTATCCAATAAATTTGCCTGATAAAACTCAGGCACAGGCTTATCAATTAACGCAGAGGCGATTTTTTTCGGATCTTGGTGCAACCCTGCTAACAATAAAACACATACGCCAAGTAACAATACTAACGGCAGGAAGAAAATTATTTTTCTATTCATCACGTTTTCCTCTTCGCTTCATCGTCAATACAGAACACAATGCACCCAATGCCATCAATATACCGCCAAACCATAACCAACGAATCAGCGGTTTGTAATGAAGACGGAACGTAAACTCCCCCTTGCCGAGCGGATCGCCCATAACAATATATAAATCGCCCCAAAAACCGCCGGACAGTCCCACTTCACTCATGGTCATGGTGCGCACATCATAATAACGGCGTTCCGGTTGCAATTCGGCATACGGCTTACCCTTTTCTGCCACGCTAAACGTTGCCACTTCAGCCGTAAAATTCGGGCCGATTTCATTGGAAAATCGTTCATAGTGAAAATTAAATGCACCGAGTTGTTGGCTTTGTTGTGGCGATAAACGTACACCAATTTCACTACCGAAATAACTGCTCATGACGGCGCCCATTGTGGCAATGGCCACACCGCTATGCGCAAAAATCATCGCATAGTGAGAAAGGCCTAACTTTCGCCAATTTTGCCACAACGTCGCCAATAACAACCAAATCGCTAAGGTGAGTAGGAAATAGGCTGTCCATTTGAACTGTAATGCACTGTCATTTTGCATAACGTGGTGAATGGCTAAATAGGCAAGCAACAAAGAGGGCAACAATAACACGGCACGGTTTAATAAAATGCGTTTATCCGCTTTTGCCCAATGCAAGCCGAGGGAAATCACCATGGCAATTAACACCAATGCAATCAGCGGCAGGAAAATACTGT
The DNA here is from genome assembly GCF_980468985.1 of Aggregatibacter valvarum. Classification (NCBI taxonomy): domain Bacteria; kingdom Pseudomonadati; phylum Pseudomonadota; class Gammaproteobacteria; order Pasteurellales; family Pasteurellaceae; genus Aggregatibacter; species Aggregatibacter valvarum. Next base: position 1,721,246 of record NZ_OZ413141.1, read on the forward strand.
TGAAGTAAGGTGCACCAACAGAAATAGAGCCCCAATTCATGGCTTGGAATAACATTGGATAGAAAGTGCCGAGAAACGTGCTGACGGTCGCGATGCTCAATAAAACATTCAAAAAAAGCACCGCACTTTCTTTGGAAAGCAACTTTAATTTCACAGCTTGTTGCTGCATATTCGCTTTGAACGCAAACAAACTGAGCGCTCCGACAGTCAACAGGAAGAAAATCACCAGCAATGCGGTGCCTCGCTGGCTATCCACTGCAAAAGCATGTACAGACGTCAATGCGCCTGAGCGTACAATAAAGGTGCCGAGTACACTGAAAGCGAACGCTAACAGCGAGAAAAGCGTTGTCCAATAATTAAAGATGCCCCGTTTTTCACTGACAATTAAACTATGTAACAACGCTAAGCCTAATAACCAAGGCATTAATGACGCATTTTCTACCGGATCCCAGAACCACCAGCCGCCCCAGCCGAGTTCGTAATATGCCCACCACGCCCCTAGCACAATGCCTAAGGTTAAAAATAACCAAGAGACCAATACCCAAACCCGCATCACGCGGGCAATTTGGCTTTCTAAATGTTGATGCAACAAGGCGCTAACACTCAGGGCAAAATTCACTGCGAAGCCAACATAGCCGAGATACAACAACGGCGGATGAAAAATCAGCCCCACATCCTGCAACATCGGGTTCAGATCACGCCCTTCCAACGGTGCGGGAAAGAGGCGTCCATACGGATTAGAAAAGAAAACGATAAAGACAGCAAAGCTAAAACAAATTAAGCCTAAAATCACCAAGCTTTGTGCCACAAAAGTGCGGTTATTTTTTCGATTAAATAATGCAAACAGGACAACCCAAACGGAAAGTGAAAACAGCCAGAACAACATGGATCCTTCATGCCCACCCCAAGTCGCCGCAATTTTAAAGAACGTTGGCAATTGAGAATTCGAATGGGCGGCGACATATTCCAAGGTAAAATCATCGACCGCAAAGGAATACGCCAAGATGGAAATCGCGGCTAACGTAAATAAGCCAAAGCAATAGCTTAATCCCCAAGCTAATTGGGTCAGTGCCGGCTTACGCAGCCAAAGCCCAAGTTGTGGAACAACGGCGAGCAGCAACGCGCTCATCGTAGCAAGAAGAAGAGAAAGAAAGCCTAGTTCGGGGATCATAAAATAATCTCGTGTTTTAGATTGTCATGTTGGTTTTGTGGATGCTCACTTCAGGTTTCGCCTGCATTTATACTGCCTCTTTAATAAAGAAGAGGTTAGGAGGAGATTTTAACGATATTAAACAACCCATAAGGTTGAAATCACTTCTGCCAAATCTCCCCTTCCCCTCTTTGCTAAAGAGGGGAAAGTGAGATAAAAACGTTTAAAATTTTAACCGCACTTACTCGTAGAAAAACAAATCAGATTTCCTTCTTTGAGTCGCCTTTCTTTTTTATTTTTCTTTGCCAAAGAAAATAACACCAAACAAAAAGGCGTATTTTACTACGCCTTTTGATACAAACAAAAACCTTATCATGCGGTTGTAAGCTGTCCTGCGTACAGAATAAAGTAACGCAAGCATAACACCCCAATCAAGTCGAAAATCGACACAAGGATGATAAAATTCTTGTTGAATTTCAAACGATCGCTAACAAACATATTGGCAATCAACGGAATTAAGATACCGATAAAGAATACCCCAATCCAGAAGACTGCGCCCCAGAAGCCGGATAACGCATTATGTAACGCCACCACTTTTTGTCCGCCACCGAAGTAGAGTCCCACGAAGAAACAGATTAATAGACCGAGCTCGGTTACCATAATCGGCACTTCAAATTTATGAATGAAGTGTGATTCGTGGGAATCGCCTTTTAATTTACCTGCAATCAGGATAAATAAGAAGGTCGCAGCGATACCGGAAGAGGTTCCGGAGGCTAAGAAGAGTGCCGGTAATACCGGGTTATTCAACATCGGATAGCTAATCAACGCAGAAAGTAAGAAGCCGGTATAAGCCCCTAGCACTGCGGCTAAGATGAAGAGAATAACTTCAACAGGGGAGGTTACGCGTTCTAATACATTGATAATGTTACCGATAAAACGGAGTTTTGGCATAAAACGTTGGATCAATGCCATAATATCTTCTTTGAAGATAACGACACACCAACAAACCAAAAACAGCATATACACTTGGAATAACATAACCCCCATAGACATCACGGAGTTAAATTGATAGTTAAACATCAATTTCCAGAATGTCCAAGGACGCGCCAAGTGGAAAATCAACAAGGTTAAACCGATTAATGTCGGCACACTCCCCAATACGGCAGCGGCACGAATAATCCAGTTTTTGTTTGGATTTTCAAGTTTGTTACTACGTTTATACGCAATCGCTAATTGTACCGCACCGGAAGAAATACCAAGTAAGAACAAGTAGATAGCGATTGTTGAATCCCACACCAAGTTAGGTGTGTGAAACGGAACAGGATAATCTAATGTCATCTTCTTGGTTCTCCGTGTTGGAATGGAATATGGTAAAGATTCGGTTGTGTACCTAATTCCACTTTCGTGCGGTAAACAGGACTTTGTTTTACCTTGCGTGCCACTGCGCTTGTCGGATCATTCATATCACCAAAGGTTAATGCTTTGGTTGGACAGGCTTCTACACAAGCCGGTTGTTTACCAGCTGCTAAGTTTGTATCACGACAGAAGTTACATTTATCTGCAGTACGGTGTACCGGATGAATGAAACGTACGCGATATGGACAGACGGCAATGCAATATTGGCAACCGACGCAAAGATCTTTATTCACATCCACGATACCGGTTTCAGGATCGATGAATGATGCCCCGGTTGGACAAACTGCCACACAAGGTGCATTCGTACAATGTTGGCAAGATTGACGGAAAAACTCGTACTCTTGATTCGGGAATTCCCCATAAGGTTCGCTACGTAGGATTTCCAAACGTGAAACGCCTTCAGGCACGTGGTTAGTTTCACGACAAGCATCCATACACGCAGTACAGCCAATACACGCGGTTTCATCGTGCACCATCGCGTAGCGTTTCGGTTTATCCGCCTTTTCCTCTTTCGCTAAAGAGGTCACTGATGTTCCCGTCATAAGGATCAACGCCCCCATGCCGGAAACAAAGTTTCGGCGTGAGCAAGTTGTCATTGTTTATCCTTTTGTTCGGTTGATTGAGTTTGTTCTTTTTGCGCTTTACGTTTTTGTTGTTCACCGTGGCAATCCACACAAAGTTTCACACGATTTTTTGGTTGAATACCTTTCATCGCATCATCTTTCGGGTGTAATGTGTGACAACTTGCACAAGGCAATTTCATTGCATGAACATCATGCGCCCAAAGTTTTTCACGAAGTTTATCCGGTTGGTGACAAGAGAAACAGACTTGGTTTTGTTCTTGTGCGCTATACATCGGTTTTTTCTCACCGAAAATATCGCCGTCAAAACGCATCACGTCTTTTGCACCACGACGGTGATCTTCAGAAATATTGCCATGACAGTTGACACAATTAATTGGTTTACCGTTATTCGGATTTTTCTGATTTAAGTGTGCACCATGAAACTTACCGAAGTGTAATTCACCACCGGATTGATCCAAGGTTTGATTTTTATCGACTTTGTCGAATTTATGGCATTTAGCACAATATTGGTTTGGATCGCGTTGATTATCCAATTGCGGTTCGTAAGTAAACTTGTCCGCTGCAGACGGCTGACCTTCTGCTTGTGCGAGCATCGGTGCGGCGACCAATACTGCAAGCAATGCAAGGGCTTTTGCCGGTTTGCGGAATAGAGACGTTAAATTCATTCTGATTACCTCAAATTTGTTTTTGAAAATGACCGCACTTTTATAAAGTGCACAAAAGTGCGGTACGTTTTTCTATTGTTTTGTTGCGGAATCTTCAGCTAATTTGCCATTGGCTTTAGCTTCTTTGACCCATTGAGGTACAACAGTTTCTAAGAATTCTTTTTTCGCTTCACGTTCTTTCTCAATATCAATACCCATGACTTTCCATGCTTTATCCGCTGTAGAAATATCTGGTACTTCAACCGGAGTTTTCACGCCATGTTTAGTTAAGATAGCGGCAAGTTTAGCGCGCGCATCTGCAGCTCTATCAAGACCAGAGCCTAACACACGAAGCATAACATCAGGTGCGTGCATGTGACCACCGTGGCTTGCTGCTGAGTAATCCCAACGCCATTGTGCGTGGCGGATATCCATTAAAGCCGGTTCCATTTCTTCTTTAGTTGCGCCAGCATCCCATGCGGCTTTCGCTTCAAAGTGGGCACGAACAACTTGATCTTCTAAACGACCCATGATGTCTTTCACTTCTTTCTTACGAGAGGCAACAATGTCTTTTAACTTCTCTTTGCTTTGATCGTGGCAGTTCGCACAAGTGGTATCAAATGCATCGAATGGGTTTTGGATTTGGTGGTCGGTGTAAACTTTACCGTCTTTACCTTGTACTTTAGGCATGTGACAGTCGATACAAGTTACGCCGTTTTTACCGTGCATACCTAAAGACCAAATTTCAAAGTCAGGGTGTTGCGCTTTTAACATTGGTGCTTTAGAAAGAGAGTGAGTCCAGTCACTGAAGCCGATATCATCATAGTATTTTTCGATGTCATCAACAGTTTGACCGTTATCCCAAGGGAAGGTTACTTGTTTTAAGTCACCCGCGAAGTAGTATTCAACGTGACAGTTTGCACAGATTTCAGCACGTTTTTCAGTACGTGCTGCTGTATTGAAACTTAAATCGGCTTGCTCTTTGCCTGCGGCTTTCGCTTTGGCTTGAAGCGCATTATTTAGGTGATCCAACGCACGAAGTACGTGTGGACGAGCAATACGTAATGCAGGTTTGCCTTCAGCAAAGTCTTTTGATGTGGTGTCGTGACAGTCAGCACAACCGATTGAGTTAACCACTTCTGGTCCACCTTTAGCCCATTTGGCACCAAAGTAACCATCTTCACCCCATTCTGCAATTAAACGAGGAACGTCCGGACCTTTACAAGTCCAACATGCCATTGGTTGTGGGCCATCATTTGCATTTTTGGGCGCACCAGTACGTAAAATATTACGTACATCTTCTACTGCATAAACGTGACCACGAGGTGCGTTATATTCTTTTGCGAAAGAATAGCCCCCCCATAACACGATTAAACGAGGATCTTGTTCATCAGCATAGATGATTTTGTCGCCTTTTTCAGTCGCTTTCCACGAATTGAATTGGCTAGGATATTTCTCAGCAAATTTTTCATTTACTGCTTCAATTTTTAGATTTGGGTTAGGCGCTTCAACCGGCTGCTCAACCGGTTTATACACCAATTCCGCCATCGCCGAATTACATACGCCTAAAGCTGCGAAAGAAGCTGCTACGAGTAAGCTTTTTCTCAATGCGTTCACGATAATCACTCCAATAAGGTTATAAATATGGCTTCTATTAGCGTTAATAGAAGGTGGTAAAATATCTATTATCATTTGTTAGTAATGAGAATCTTTATTATTAATAACAATATGATAGAAGACATAAAGACTTTAAATCGTCGCTAACATAACCAAATGCACATATTTTTTCTATGGATATTTAGCATTTTCTTGTTTTTGATCAATTTTTTAAATTCAACTGATTATTTTGTGGCTTTTACCACTTAAGAGTGATGGATGAAAATACGGTGAGTGCCTCTTTACCGAGACAAATTAGAGAGAGATTGACGCCTAAAAAAAGCGAAGCTCCTCCAAGAAACTTCGCTCTTCTTTAAAGAAAATGCGGTGAAAAATAACCGCATTTTATGTTGAAACTACCAACCGTGATAATACCCCACTGACGGCATCACCATAATCGATGGGTGGCGCTCGCGATAAATCACCTGTTTTGGCGCATTATCACTGGCATTTAAAACATTCTCTGCCGGTTTTTCCGCCTTTACTTTATATTGTGCCGGAACGGTATTACCGCTGTAAACCTTTGCTTGGTAAGCGGCAACCGCTTGCGTATCCAAAGGCGCATTCCCTTGAGAAGGGGAAGAAGAACAAGCAGCTAAAAGAACACTTGCACCTACGATTAAAATCACGTTTTTCATCATATTACCTCAATTTTTCGGTGTTTCTGTCGGCGTTTGTGCCGGCATCATTTGTTGATGTTTTTCCTGCTCTTGCGCATCTAGCGCATCACGCGCAGAACGAATGCTGCGTTCAATAATGGAAACACGCTGATCGTCTTTCGGCAACAATTTTAACATCATCGCCCAAGTCACAATCGCCATTTTGTAATCTTCCGTTTCAAAATAACTGAACGCCAATAAACTTAACGCATCGATGTTCGTATGATCTTCACGAATCACTTCACGCAGTAAATTGTTTCCTTTTAATTTATCTGTCGGATCTTCAGAGAACATTAAAATACGTGCATAAGCCAACTTATATAAATTATTTTTCGGATCTAATTTATTGGCACGTGCAAAACTCTCTAAGGACATTTGCGGTTTATCCAAATTCAAACCAATTTGTCCGAGTAGCCACCAGTTTTTTGCATTCGTCGGATCTTTTTGTAAATCCAAACGTAATGCTGTGGCAAACTGTTGCATTTCACTTTCACTTAATGGGTTCGTTTCTTCCGTTTTCATTCGTTCAAAAAAGTGCGGTAACTTTTCAACAGATTTCTCTAACATAATTTCTGTTTGCCAAGCCCCCACCGAGAAATAGGCGGAAACCGCAATAATACCCAAGGCTAAGACACCGGAAATAAACCACAATTTACCGTAATTTTTGCCCTCCTCTAGTTTATTAGAGATGTGTTGTGGAATATCTTCTAATAAAGCTTGTTGCAATTCCACTTTAAGCTGTTCGGTATTTTCCAATAGCCCTTGTTTTTCATCACGTTCAATTTCTTTTAAACGTTCAAAATAAAAGGCTTTATTTAACGTATCGCGTTGTACTGATGGTTTTTGTATGCTTTTTTTCAAGAGTGGAAAGAAACAAACCAAGGCAGCGATCAGCGTTAGTGCAAGAATGCTTAACCATAACGTCATTTGTTATTCTCCTTGTTTAATAGCTCATTTAAGCGCTGTTGCTCCTCTTCACTTAAAGCGGTTGTCGTGGCAGTCTCGCATTTTGTTGCCACGGAAAGCGTTTGTGACTGTTTACGACGAAAAACAAACAATACGCCAAATAAAATTAAGATAATCGGTACTCCCCAAAGAACCACGGTTGCCGGCGTAAGTGGCGGATCATAAGTCACAAAATTACCGTAGCGATCCACCATGTACTTCACCACCTCTTCTCTGGATTTGCCTTCTTGTAACAACTCAAAAACTTTACCACGCATATCGACTGCAATAGTCGCATTAGAATCGGCAATATTATTATTTTGACATTGTGGACAACGCAATTCTTGGGTTAAAGAATGATAGTCATCTTCTTGCTGTGACGAACTGAAATTCAGTGCATCGATGGCACCAAATGCCGTTACACTAAAGAAAAGTGCAGTAGAAAATAAAAGTGTTTTTCTCATCACTCCTTCCCTCCGCCTAATTTTTGAAAAATCGGCAGTAACGTTTCCTGCCAAACTTTTTCATTCACATCACCGGCATAGCGATAATGAATCACGCCATTGCCATCTACAATGAAAGTTTCCGGTGCGCCGTACACGCCGAGATCTAATGCAAAAGATCCTTTTTCATCTTTCAATACCACTTGATACGGATTGCCTAAATCATTGAGCCATTTTACTGCTTTCGCACTGCTGTCTTTATAATCGAGACCGATAATCGGCACCCCCTGTTTTGCGAGCTGATTCAAGTACTGATGCTCGGCATAACAGGTCGGACACCACGTTGCCCACACATTTAACAAAAGCGGTTTGCCTTGTTTGAACAGCGATTCGTCATAGCTTTTATCTGCGGCCAATAAATCCTGCAAGGTTTTTGCCGGCACCGGTTTCCCGACTAATGCTGACTCTAAAGCTTTCGGATCATCCCCTTGTGCATTGCGTTGCAGTTGCACCAAAAACGCCGCCACCAAAGCAAGAAAAATAATTAAAGGTAAATATAATTTCTTATTCATTAACAATACTCTACTATTTCAATTCAGATTTATTGCACATTGTCTTTGGCTAAAATCTGACTAAACCGATAGCGACGGTCGAACATACACAATACGCCACCCAGCGCCATAAACAATCCGCCGAGCCAAATCCAGCGAATAAACGGTTTGTAATATAAACGTAGCGCCCAAGCATTATTGTCTAATTTTTCACCTAACGCAGCATATAAATCGCGACTAAAGCCCCAATCGATCGCCGCTTCGGTCATCGGCATTTTACTAACCGTATAAAGCCGTTTTTCCGCATAAAGTGTGGTTTCGTGTTTTCCATCACGGCTAATATCAATTTGTGCTTTTCCGCCCACATAGTTTGGGCCATTGGCATCGCTGATCCCTTTAAAAGTGAAATCGTACCCGGCGATTTGTACCGTATCACCGACATTCATACGAACATCACGTTCAATGCTGTAATTTTGGCTAAATGCAATCCCCCAAACCGTCATGGCGACACCCAAGTGTGCCAAAATCATGCCCCAGTGCGAGCGAGATAACTTGGTAATACCACGCCAGAAAGTGTCACGATACGTTGCCCGTTGATGCATTTCATAGAGACTTAACAGCACGATAATGACTGTCATCATGGTGCCGAGCACAGCGCTGACCGTAAGTTTATCTTGTAATAAATACGGCAAGGCAAACCCGGCAATAAGCATGATAATCACACTGGCAATGACCGGCGTGCGAATGGCGGAGAATTGGTCGCGGCGCCATTTCACCAAAGGCCCAATGCCGAGTAACAAGGCAAACGGCGTCATAATAATCAGGAACATTTGATCAAAGAACGGCGCACCAATAGAAATAGAGCCTAAGCCTAACTGTTTGTGTACAAGAGGCAACAATGTTCCCAACAATACGACACAAAGTGCGGTCATTAATAAAATATTATTTAACAACAACAAGCTTTCACGGGAGTAACGCTCTGCATTGTCACGTGAACGAATTTGACTTCCTTTGTAAGCATATAAGGTCAGTGAACCACCAATCACCACGATTAAATAGGCCAACACATATAACCCACGCGTCGGATCAGAGGCAAAGGCGTGAACAGAGACCAAAATGCCAGAACGCACCAAGAACGTGCCAAGCAAACATAAAGAGAAGGCTAAAATCGCCAGCAATACCGTCCATGCTTTAAAGGATCCGCGTTTTTCCGTAACCGCCAAAGAATGCAAGAGTGCTGTACCCGCTAACCACGGCATGAACGAGGCATTTTCTACCGGATCCCAGAACCACCAGCCGCCCCAACCGAGTTCATAATATGCCCACCAAGAACCAAGCACGATACCAAGTGTTAAGAACACCCAAGCTGCCATCGTCCAAGGACGAGACCACCGTGCCCATGCCGTATCTAATTTACCGGTCATTAAAGAGGCAATGGAGAAAGCAAACGCCACAGAAAACCCAACATAGCCCATGTATAATAATGGCGGGTGGAAGATTAAACCGATATCTTGCAATAATGGATTTAACTCTTTGCCGTCCACCGGAAAGTCAGGGAATGTCCGGGTAAATGGATTAGACGTAAACAACACAAAAAGCAGGAAGCCAATACTGATAATCCCCATGATGCCCAGTACACGGGCAACGGCCTCTTGTGGTAAACGTTTACTAAACAAGGCAACCGCGGCACTCCACAAAGATAACAACCAAATCCACAACAGCAAGGAACCTTCATGCGATCCCCAGACTGCAGATAAACGGTAATAAATCGGCAATGTCGTATTCGAGTTGTTAACGACATATTGAACGCTGAAATCATTGATGGCGAATACATAAAATAGCGCGCCAAAAGACACGCTTAAGATGAGAAATAAACCGTACGTCATCGGACGAGCCAATGCCATGAACTGCACATTGCCTTTTTCAGCGCCCCACAGTGGAAAAATCGCTAACAACACCGCGATGGCTAAACTCAACGCAAGCGCATAATTTCCTAATTCTGCAATCATTACCGACCTTCTTGTCCTTTCGCTTGACGATCACGTTCACTCTCGCCTTTCAGATCAGAAATCCCCATAGGTTTATGGACTTTTTGCATTTGTTTTTCCAAATCCGGCGGCACATAGTTTTCATCATGTTTCGCTAATACTTCGCTGGCAACCAATAAGGTTGGCTCTTTTAAGATGCCTTGCGCCACAATACCCTGCCCTTCACGGAATAAATCGGGAAGAATTCCTTCGTATTCAACACTGATAGATGGGCCAATATCATTTAAATCAAACCGCACTTTTAAACTTTTCGGATCACGTTCTACCGTACCGGCCACCACCATGCCGCCGACACGAATACGCTGCCCTACTTCCGGTTTTAAATCGACATCATCATTTTTACCGTAAATTACCTCTGACGGTGTATAGAATAGGTCGATATTTTGGCGCAAGGCATATAACACTAATGTTGTTGCAACCGCCACACCTGCTAACACTAAAATCAGAATAGACAAGCGGGATTTACGTCTTGGATTCATAACGCTTCTCCTTTTTGCTGCATTTTTTGTAAGCGTGCTTCACGTTGTTGTTCATATTTAACGGATTTTAACACCGCACTTTTCCCCATTAGGCTTTGAATCACTAATGCCATAATCAGCAACACACTCAATCCATAAGACAGCCACACATAAAATCCGTAGCCGCCCATGTTAAGTAAATCACTCCAACTTTGAAAGAACATACTCTCTCCCCCCAATAAATTAACTCTTTTCTGCCAATGCCTTAACCCAAGGACGTTTGCTATCCTCTTTTAACAGCTCCGTACGATAACGCACTAAAGTTAGCCAAATAGATAACGTTAGAAAACCAAAGATACATAAAATCAACGGAATCAACATCGGTGTCGCAATGGACGGACGTTCCAATTTCGTAATACTTGCGCCTTGATGCAGGGTATTCCACCATTCCACCGAGAAATGAATAATTGGCAAATTCACGACACCCACGACACATAGCACGCTCGCTGCTTTTGCCCCCACATTACGATCTTGGAAAGCAGAATAAATCGCTAATACGCCTAAATATAAGAAAAATAAAATCAATTCGGCAGTTAAGCGCGCATCCCACACCCACCAAGTTCCCCACATGGGTTTTCCCCAGATCGCCCCGGTAATCAAGGCTAAAAGGGTAAATAATGCACCAATCGGTGCCATCGCAATCATGGCTAACTGCGCTTGTTTAATCTGCCATACTAATGCCACTAATGCCGCCACCGCCATAGAACCATAAACGCCCATAGACCAAATAGCCATCGGTACATGCACGTACATAATACGAAAGCTATTGCCTTGTTGATAATCCGCTGGCGCAAATGCAATCCCCCAAACAATGCCAACCGTTAATAAAAGTGCGGTTAAAATTGCGAAGAAAGGGCTAAATTTGCCACATAAATGATATTGTGTTTCCGGTTTTGCATAAGGATGTAACCATTTCCACATAAATAATCCCCTATTGATCCAAACTGATGCGTAATGCCGCAGCAATAGCGAATGGCGATAATGTCATTACGCCGGCTAAAATGGCACCTAAAATAGCTAATTGTCCGTTATAAGGCAGGCTCAATCCTGCGGCATCCAACACGGAAGCAGAAAAAATAAGCACAGGAATAAATAGCGGTACAACCAACAAACTGAGTAACACACCGCCTTTACGCAAACCGACCGTTAACGCGACACCAATAGCACCAAGACAACTCAATACCGGTGTGCCTAATAATAATGTCAGCACCAACGCCCACCAAATTGGTATTTCCAATGACAACAATAATGCGGCGATAGGTGACAACAAAATCAGCGGCAACCCTGTCAATAACCAATGTGCCAAGACTTTAGCAAGTGCGGTTAAAACCAAAGGTTGCGAGGTGAGCATTAACTGCTCTAAAGAACCATCGATATAATCATCACGAAAGAGGCGTTCAAAGGACAACAAAGCGGATAACAACGCCGCCACCCATGCCACGCCCGGTGCGATGCGTGACAATAATTCCGGATCCGGTCCGATCACCAAAGGGAACAACGTAATTACAATCAGGAAAAACCACAACGGATTAAGAATCTCCGCCTGTTTGCGCATGGCTATTTGTAATTCGCGTTTAATAATATGCCAAAAGATCATGACGTTACTCTGTACACTTAAACTGTTCTAAATTGATTTTTTTCAAATGCGCACTCGGCACTTCCTGATGACTGGTTAAGATCACGATACCGCCATTTTGCGCGTGTTGTTCAAAAAGTGCGGTCAACACCGCCACGCCTTTTTTATCGATCGCATTAAATGGCTCATCTAAAATCCATAACGGTGCTTCTGATAACCACAAACGCGCCAACGCAATGCGTTTTTGCTGCCCGGCTGAAAGCTGTGCCGCGGGAATGTCTTCACGCCCCAGTAGTCCCACTGTTTGCAACACATCCCACAGTATTTCATCACCTTGGCGACAAGAGGTAATTTGTTGATAAAAACGCAAATTCTCCCACGCATTCAATTCCGGTTTAATGCCACTCTGATGTCCTAAATACAACAAATCAGAATGAAAAGCTTCGCGCTGTTTAGCAATTGCGTCAGAATTCCACCGCACTTCGCCTTCTAGAGGAGAGGCAAGCCCGGCAATAATGCGTAACAAACTGGTTTTCCCAATACCGTTGTGCCCTTCAATTTGCACAAAATCACCTGCCTGAATGTGTAAATTCACGCGATGAAAAAGGACTTTATCTCCCCGTTGGCAAGCGAGATTCTCAAGAATTAATTGATTGACCATAACAGATTGTTTCACAGACTTATTTTTGCGGGGCATTCTATCATAAGGAAATAAAATCGCAGGTTAAATCACATAACCATTTAGAGGTAGTTTAACCACTTTTTGACTTAGAACAAATTTCGTTCTTTGTTACAAATACGAATACCTCTCATAATGTGCGAAACCCTTGATATAACTGAGTTAATTCGTGGGTTATTCCCGATGTTTAACCGTTAACGTCACGTAGCAAACGACCGCAATCACAGAACAAAGCACCATGGCGAATAACATTGGCGCCGCCGAATTGGTCGGCAATAAAGACACCAAAGATCCCATGCAGGCGCCAATGCCAAACCGTACGCTCCCGACCATAGAATTCGCCGATCCTGCCGAATTGGGGAATTTTTCTAAAATAGAGGCCATCGCATTAGAGGAAATCAATGGATTTTGTCCCACAAACACGGCTACGCCCAGCGCCATTGACCAAAAACCCAAATCTAATAACGCCACAAGCAACAACCAGATGCCCGCCAAACCTTGTATCCCAAGCCCCAAGCGGAACATGGTCTCCGCCCCCCATTTAGCCACTAAACGCCCATTTAAGAATGAACTAAAGGTCATCACGCCAATGTTCAACATAAAGAAATAACCAAAATTTTCAGGTTTGATGCCATAAATCCCGATATACACAATCGATCCTGCCGTTAAAAACGCAAATAAGCCGGCAAAGGCAAAGGACGTTGAGAACATATAACCCAACACCGGTTTTTGTTTCCATAACGCCATAAAATTACGGGCAATAATATTTAAGCGTAACGGAATCCGATTTTCTTTATGATGCGTTTCCGGCACCACAAAAAAGACCAGCAAAATACTCAATAGTCCCATGAAAGCGGTCACATAAAAAATGGCGTGCCAATGGAAAAAATAGACAATATAACCGCCGACAACCGGTGCGATCAACGGCGCAATCATAAACACCAGCGTAATCGTCGACATCATTTTGGAAAGTGCATTCTTGTCAAACAAATCCCGCAACAATGCGCCTACCAACACCACCGGTGCCGCACCAAAAAAGCCCTGCATAAAACGAAGTGCGGTGAAATTTCCGATAGAATGGATTTGCGTTAAAATCAATGCCGCTATCGCAGAAACCGTTACGCCTAACAAAATAATCGGCTTGCGTCCGAAACTGTCACCGAACGGCCCCCAGAATAATTGCCCCAGCGCCAAACCATAAGCAAAAGCGGTTAGCGTATGTTGCACCTGATCGTTTGTGACCTGTAAATCCTGCGCAATATTCAAAAACGCCGGCAGGTACATATCCACACCCAATGGCGGCAACATGGACAAAATACCCAACGCCACCACAAAAATAAAATTCGTTTTGACTGTTTTATTTGAACTCAAACTAGGATTCTCCACCTAAGTATGCGATTTCTTCCTCTGTTAGAGGACGAAATTCTCCTTCGCCTAAATCATCATCTAGCACCAAATTACCGATTTTCCAACGATGCAACCCGACAACTTTATTCCCTAATGCAGCAAACATCCGCTTTACTTGATGATAACGTCCCTCGCTGATCGTCAAATTGACATTGTAATCATCCAAAATTTCTAACTCAGCCGGTTTGGTCGACTCCTTTTCCCCACGCAATAAAATACCCTCAGCACAAGCCTGCGCATAGTTCGCCTCAACGGGATCTGCCAAGGTCACTAAATAGGTTTTCGGGTAATGGTGTTTCGGTGAGGTAATACGGTGAGACCACTGTCCATCATCCGTCAACAGCACCAAACCTGTGGTATCCACATCCAACCGCCCGGCACTGTGCAAACGGGTAGATAAAGGATAATCAAAAAATTGATAAATCGTCGGATGATCGCCATCTTCATGGGAGCAAATGTAACCTTGTGGTTTGTGCAACATAATGTATTGCCCGTTTTCTACCCACGTCAAGCGCTCACCATCATAATAAATTTCATCATCAGGGCTCACTTTCGCCGCCCCGCTCTTTTCAATTTTACCGTTAATCGTGACCGCACTTTGGCGTAATACTTTTGCCGCCTGTGAACGGGTTAAACCGGTTGTTTCCGCTAAAAACTTATCTAAGCGCATAAAAATTCCTTGTTTATTTTCACCACTATTATAGCTTCAATTTCATTTCAGTGCCTGAGAAAACAAAATAAAAAAGACTAAGCACAATGCAGTACAGTGCTTAGTCTTTAAATAAAAATAAACCGAAGGTTAACGGCAAATCATCCGATTGCCCTCACATTAGCAGGGAGAAAATTACGCAAAGGCTTGTAATTCCGGATTAATTGGCGTATCCGCAAGGTTATTCACATAGTTACACAATGTTGCCAGACTTACCCCTAACACGACATCAATGGCGTTTTCTTGGGTATAACCTGCCGCATAAAATGCTTGTTGTTGCGCGGCTGTGAGTTTTGCTTTTTGTAAAATCACCGCCAAGGTAAAGCGCGCCAGTGCATCAAGCTTATCGTCTTGTTCAATGCGTGCTGTGGCGCGAATTTGATTCACCAGTGTTTCTTCAAGTTTCAACACTTTCAACGCAATTTTAGTATGTCCGGCGACGCAAAAGCCACAACCATTCACCACCGCCGCCGTGATTTGAACCACTTCACGTTCTGCCGCCGTTAAACTATTACGACCATTAATCGCGCCCACTGTGCGATAGGTTTCTAATGCCGTCGGCGCATTGGCTAACACGCCAATCAAATTCGGAATAAAGCCATTGGCATTTTGTACGGCTTTTAACGCCTCTTTCGCGGCTTCCGGCGCGCTTTCAATCGTATGAATAGGAAATGCTGACATAATAAACTCCTTACATAAATCACATAATGTCACCTTTGACATACTACAGGAGAGTGCAAGCATTAAAAAAGAAATAAAGGCTATGCCATAGATTCAAAAGTTATAAAGTGCGGTCAAAAATTCCTTGATTTTTTCACCTTAGTTCGACATTCCGCTTTACATCTTGAATAACCTTGTGGATAACTTGGTGAAAACAGGAAACAATCTGCGTTTAAATTTTGCTGATCTTAGATTTTGCCTAGTCATAGTCGCTGTTAATTAAATTTTTAGCGTCCAATGGGATGATGCGCTCATGACGCTATTCATGTTGCTTTTTTCGTCAATGCTACCGAAAAAATTCCCCTGTTCACCCATATTTTCACCAAGTTCAGCCAGTGATTCAGCCGCCTGTGAGTTATTCAGTATTTCTGTGGATAAAATTGTGTTTTCACCAAGGAATAACTCGAAATAACATTTCAAAACCGAAGTTACACTTTAAAAATTTTTAAATTTATCTTTATTTATCAATAAATTAACAACAAACCAGTCTCTATTCACAAATGCCACATCAATGCCATTTTTTGCTGTCTATTTATTGTTCAATACTAATCTTGTGTAAGACTAAAGCGCCTGTAAATATCTTGTCCAATCAAAATATTGTCCCGGATCGATTTTTCTCCCCGGGGAAACATCACAATGGCCGACAATACGTTCTTTGGTAATTAACGGATAAACCCGCATAATCTCCAGTGTTAAACGCTGTAAAGACGCGTATTGTTGCGTGGTAAACGGCTGCTCATTGCTTCCTTCCAATTCAATCCCGATGGCAAAATCATTACATTTCTCCCGTCCCTCAAAACAGGAAACGCCCGCGTGCCAAGCGCGATCATTAAAATTCACATACTGGGTTATCTCGCCTGCCCGATTAATCAAACAATGTGCCGACACCCGAAGTGTACTGATCTCGGTAAAATAAGGATGGCGATTGGGATCCAATTTGCCTTGAAAAAAATCATCAATATCACTGCTACCAAACTGCTCCGGCGGCAGGCTGATGTAATGAATAATCAATAAAGAAATATCTTGCGGATCAGGACGCAGATCAAAATGGGGGGATATTACTTTGCGCGTATTGGTCAACCAGCCGTTATCAATTTTGAGTGTTTTTTCTGTCATATGAATCTTATTTTTGCGATCAGAATCCCACAAAAGTGCGGTCAACTTTCGCTGTGTTTCTTCCTTTATCACAAAATACCAAAACAAAATAATCCCAAGTTTTATTTTACAAAGGTAGGTTTTATGAAAAGTCAGTCCGCATTTTTCTCCGTGAAATCCATGAAAAAAGGGTTTACATTAATTGAATTAATGATCGTTATCGCGATCGTGGCAATTTTAGCTACTATCGCCATTCCATCTTATCAAAACTACACCAAAAAAGCGGCAGTTTCCGAACTATTGCAAGCCTCTGCGCCGCTTCGAGCTGAAGTGGAGTTGTGCATTTATAACACCGGCAAAACAGAAGGTTGTAGTGGCGGACAAAATGGCATTCAACCCGACAACACAAATACCACACAAAAATATGTCAAATCCACGGCGGTTAAAAACGGTGCCATCACAGTGGTCGGAAAAAGCACATTAGACAATGTCACTTATACCTTAACGGCATCCGGCGGCACCTCAAATGGCGTAACATGGACGGCCTCTTGTGGCACTAACGCTGACATCTTCCCGGCAGGTTTTTGTTCATAATCACGGAGCGGTGGCTTAATGCAGCATTTGGTGGAATCTTCCTATACGATCCGTAGCCAACAAGGCGACCTCTTTACGATTACGCCCGAGTTATGGCAACAAAACCAACAGCAGCAAAGCGTTCTTTTGCGTTATTTGGCGCTACCATTAAAAGAAGAACCACAAAAATTATGGCTCGGGTTGGATTCCTTAACCAACCTTGCCGCTTGTGAAGCGTTTTCCTTTTTAACCGGGAAAAATATCGAGCCGGTACTCATTGAACCTGCTGTGTTAAAAAAGGCCTTGCAGGATTTAGTGCCACATCAAGAAAAACTCGATGAAAATCAACCGCTCTTTTATTCCGTCACGCCTCAGGAGCAACAAGAACAATTCTCCGATGAGCCAACGATTCAGTTGCTTAATCAAATTTTTGAAAACGCCACCACCAAAAAAGCCTCCGATATTCATTTAGAACCGCAAGCGGATTTTTTACAAGTCCGCTTTCGTATTGACGGCGTATTACAAGTGCAAAACACCATTGCGCAGGCGCTCGCCAACCGACTGATTTCCCGTCTGAAATTACTGGCAAAATTGGACATCAGCGAAACCCGCCTGCCGCAAGACGGACGGTTTCAGTTTAAAACGACATTTTCCGATATTTTGGATTTTCGCTTATCCACGCTCGCGACGCATTTTGGTGAAAAAGCCGTATTGCGTTTACAACAAAATCGCCCCGTGCAACTGGCCTTTAGCGAACTGGGCATGACGGAACAACAGCAACACACCTTTCGTCATGCGCTCAGCCAACCGCAAGGGCTGATTTTAGTCACCGGCCCCACGGGAAGTGGCAAAAGTATTTCGTTATATACGGCATTACAATGGCTCAACACTCCCGAGAAACACATTATGACCGCAGAAGATCCCATTGAAATTCAATTGCCAGGCATTATCCAAACTCAAGTGAATCCTCAAATCGGCTTGGATTTCAGTCGTTTGTTACGCACCTTTTTGCGTCAAGACCCCGACATTATTATGCTGGGTGAAATTCGTGACGAAGAAAGTGCCGCCATGGCCTTGCGGGCGGCGCAAACCGGGCATTTGGTGTTATCGACGTTACATACCAATGATGCCGTCTCGGCTATCTCACGCCTACAACAACTTGGCATTCAACAACACGAAATCGATAGCAGTTTATTATTGGTGATCGCCCAACGCTTGGTGCGTAAACGATGCCAAAAGTGCGGTGGAAATGCCACGCGTTTTTGCGATTGTCATCAAGGCTACCAAGGTCGAATCGGTGTTTATCAATTCCTTCAGCCTGATGTATCACAAACCTCAGGTTATCAATTGGATTTTCAGAATTTATATGCCAGCGCATTAGAAAAAGTGAAGTCGCAAGTGACGGATTTAGCAGAAGTACAACGGGTATTGGGGCAACCGAATGCGTAAACTGAAATTATTTAACTGGCACGGGGTTAACCGTCTACAGCAAAAGCAGAAAGGCACTATCGTGGCGGAAAGCTCCGTGATAGCGCAACAACAGCTAATGTCACGCGGTTTACAACACATTAAGCTGCAACAAAATTGGCAATTAAACAGTAAACCGAAAAACGCGGAAGTTTGTGCGTTGCTTTCTCAGTTGGCTACCTTATTACAAGCGGCGGTTCCGTTAAAAAATAGTCTGCAAATTTTGTTACAACATTGCACCAATATTGCGCTAAACGGTTGGTTGCGCCAACTTTTAAAGGATATTGAAAGCGGTTTGGCGTTTTCCCAAGCCTTAGAAAAACAACACTTAGGAAAACAACATACTTATTTAACCTACCAAGATCGCCAATTGATTAGAGTCGGTGAAATGACGGGCAAGTTACCCACCGTGTGCCATGAAATCGCGCAACACAAACAGCAGGCATTAGCGTTGCAACGCAAGATTCGAAAAATTCTGCTTTACCCGCTGTTAGTGCTTGGCATATCACTGATTTTAACCGCACTTTTACTGCTGTTTATCGTGCCGCAATTCGCCGCGATGTATGACAATAGCAGCGCGCAACTCCCAACTTTCACCCAGGTGCTACTTATACTGTCGCAAGGATTACAGGATTATTGGCTGCATCTGTTGATTTTTATGGCATTGATTACCCTATTTATCCGCGCCCGCCTGAAACACTCCCCTTGGTTTAATCGGCAAAAAATTCGATTCATCAATGCCACACCGGTGCTAAATCGTATCGTGCAACTTTCTCGTTTGGTGGGATTTAGTCGCAGTTTATTTTTAATGTTACAGGCGGGCGTGCCGCTGAATCAGGCTTTGCAGTCGTTTTTACCACAAAATCCAAGTTGGCAAAGATCGCCAAACGTGCAAGGCGATTGGCTGTTAATCGAAGAAGTGCAATCCATTTTACACTGGCTACAACAAGGTTATGCCTTCTCCGCCAGTGTGAGTAGCCAGATTTTTCCGTTGGCGGCACAACAAATGTTACAGGTGGGCGAACAAAGTGGTCAGCTCCCTAAAATGTTGCAATTTATTGCCAACGATCATCAACAACAATTGGACTATCAGATCGATCTGCTGTCACAAATGCTGGAGCCGCTGTTGATGGTCATTATCGGTGGGCTGATCGGCTTAATTATGCTCGGGATGTATTTGCCGATTTTCAATATGGGCGCGTTGGTGCAATGATAGGCGTGGCATTTGTATTGGCAGGTTGGTTTGTTGGGCGCGTGATTTATGGCTATGTACATCACTTTGCCTTCCGTTTAAGTCAAGAAATTCATGCAGCCTATGTTGAAATTTACCCTGAAAATCCACCGCACTTTGCGCCGGAGAAATCCATATTGACGCCCATTCAAACCAAGATTTCCCAACCTTATTACTGCCTCTTTTTCGCCTTATTATTTGCCCTTTGCAATTGGCTAAACGAAGACATCTTCACGGCAATATGTTGGGCGTGTTTTTGTAGTTTATTATTCGCCATCTCGGTGGTGGATGGGTATTACCGCTTAATTTCTCCCGCCCTATGCCAAAACCTGTTTGCCCTCGGATTAGGCGCAGCCTATTGGCAAATTACGCCCCTTACACTGGAACAAAGCCTGCAAAGTGCGGTCATTTTTTTCGGTGTTTTTTCTCTTATCTACTACGGCGCCAAAGGGTATTACAAACAAGAAGCCTTCGGGCGTGGCGATTGCTGGCTTGCCTTGGGATTAGGCGCGTTTTTCTCTTATGAGCAATTACCCGCCTTTTTATTACTTGCTTGCCTCTTGGGCTTGGTTTATGCACTTTACGGCAAGCTAAACCAACGTCACTTAACCGCCATTCCTTTCGGCCCGTTTCTTTGCTTGTCCGGCGTACTCTGTCGGTTGCTTAATTGAGACTATGCTCGTATGATCTGCCCATTCTCAATAGGCTTTTCAGGAAATCAATATGACTTATGTGGTAGGTCTCACAGGGGGAATCGGTAGCGGCAAAAGCACCATCGCCAAATTATTCGCCGAACTCGGTGTACCGGTTATTGACGCCGATATCGTGGCGCGTCAGGTAGTAGAAAAAGGCTCGCCTTTGTTACAACAAATCGTGGCACACTTTGGCACGGAAATGCTGTTAGAAAACGGCGAACTCAATCGCGCCGCCTTGCGGGAAAAGGTGTTTAATCACGAAACCGAAAAGCAATGGCTGAATCAATTATTACACCCCGCCATTCGCACCGAAATGCTTAACCAACTGGCACAACAACGTGCGCCTTATTGCATTTTTATGGTGCCTCTATTAATAGAAAATAAACTGACCGCACTTTGCCAACGGGTGTTGGTAGTGGATGTGAGCGAACAAACCCAACTGACGCGGGCAAGTCAACGCGATAACAATCAATTGGCGTTAATCAAAAATATCATGCAATCGCAAGTCAGCCGCTCGGAACGTCTACAACACGCCGATGATGTCATCAATAACGATGCGGATTTAAGCGAAAGCCTGCCACAGTTAAAGCGAAAAGTGTTAGACTTGCACCATCATTATTTACAACTTGCGGAGAAATTTAATGACTGACGAGACCTTTAGCGTACCTTGCCCGATTTGTCATAAACAGGTTGAATGGTCGGAACAAAGCCTCTACCGACCATTTTGTAGTAAACGCTGCCAGTTAATTGATTTGGGCGAATGGGCGGCGGAAGAAAAAGCGATTCCTTGTGATACCGCCGATTTTGCCGAAAACGGTTTATTCAATGAAGACAGTGATTGGGTGAAACACTAATGCAAATTCAACATGAAGAAAATCACGCTCAAGGCGCCTTTTTTATTTTAGATGATCAACAACGCGTTGCGGAGTTAACCTATTATTTTATCGATGAAAAAACGATTAATGCCAATCATACTTATGTGTCCGAAACCTTGCGCGGACAAGGTGTGGCGGATAAGTTATATCAAGCGTTGGTCGCTTTTATTCAAGAAAATCAACTGAAATTAGTGCCAAGTTGCAGTTATATTGCAAAAAAATGGCAGCGGGATAACCCGTAAGATTGAGATTTTGACATTATCTTGCTAAAATCCACCGCACTTTATGTGCAAACATAAATTGTTCGGATGAAGGTAGCTGGAGAGCGGGGAATTGACCCTGCGCCGACGAGGTAAACTCTTTCAGGCGCGATGGCAGGGACTGTTACTGGACGAACCCTTGGAGAGATCCGTGTGCAACATTTAGCACTCACGGACGCCGAAGGCGCAAAGAAGCCTTAAAACAAGGCTTTTCAAACGCTCAGGCAAAAGGACAGGGGCAGAAGATTTCGGTGGGTATAACGCAATTTCATTGTGTTATTTTCTATTTTATCTATCCGTAAAATTCTTTTCGCCTCCTTGTAATCAGGTTATTTACGAGGAATTTCCAATGTCATTAGAAGACGTTTTATCTGCAATCAACACTTTCGTCTGGGGCCCTCCCCTCCTGATTTTATTAGCCGGTACGGGATTATATTTAACGCTGCGGCTGGGTTTTATTCAAATCACACAGTTACCGCGCGCATTGCGTTATTTATTCAAGCGAGATTCCGGTCTTCAGCAAAAAGGGGATGTGTCCTCTTTTGCGGCTTTGTGTACCGCCCTTGCCGCTACCATTGGTACGGGAAATATCGTGGGCGTTGCCACCGCCGTGCAAGCCGGTGGTCCGGGTGCGATTTTCTGGATGTGGTTAGTCGCATTGCTCGGCATGGCAACCAAATATGCGGAATGTTTATTGGCGGTGAAATATCGCGTGCGTGACAAAAACGGCTTTATGGCGGGCGGTCCGATGTATTACATCGAACGCGGTCTCGGCTTAGGCTGGTTAGCCAAATTATTTGCCATCTTCGGTGTATTGGTGGCTTTTTTCGGCATCGGTACTTTCCCGCAAGTGAATGCGATTACGCAAGCCATGAACGACACCTTCAGCGTGCCGATCGAAATCACCGCCGCCATCATTACCTTGCTTGTTGGGCTCATCATTCTTGGCGGAGTAAAACGCATTGCGTTGGTGTCCTCTTACATCGTGCCGTTTATGGCGGTATTTTATGTGGCGACCTCTGTCATCATCATTGTGTTAAATTTAGATAAAATTCCGACCGCACTTGGCTTGATTTTACGTAGCGCCTTTAACCCTGAAGCCGCATTGGGCGGTGCGCTGGGTTTCACGGTCATGAAAGCGATTCAATCAGGTGTGGCGAGGGGGATTTTCTCCAATGAATCCGGCTTGGGAAGCGCCCCCATCGCTGCTGCTGCCGCGCAAACTAAAGAGCCGGTGCGCCAAGGGCTAATTTCCATGACAGGGACATTCCTTGATACCATCATCGTCTGCACCATGACGGGGATCGTATTAGTACTCACCGGCGCATGGCAAGCACCGGGCATGGCGGGCGCTGCGGTGACGAACTACGCTTTCTCACAAGGGTTAGGCTCCTCTATCGGCGCGACCATTGTCACCGTCGGTTTATTGTTCTTCGCCTTTACCACGATTCTAGGCTGGTGTTATTACGGTGAACGTTGTTTTGTGTATTTAGTCGGCATCAAAGGCATTAAGCTCTATCGTTTAGCCTTTATTATTTTGGTCGGCTGCGGTTCGTTTATTCATTTAAACTTAATTTGGATTTTAGCGGACATTGTGAACGGCTTGATGGCGATTCCTAACTTAATCGCCTTAATTGGGTTGCGAAACGTGATTATTGAAGAAACCAAAGATTACTTTGCGCGTTTGAATACCCATAAATCCGATCTTGACGGTATGGCGTAAAAATAACAATCCACACGTAAAACGTGCGGTTTTTAGGCTCCCCTATAAGGATCTATACTTCACAAGCCCCTCAAGGAGCTTGTGAAAACCGGTAACCGTGTTTATTTTCATATCTCTATTTTAGTGAATTGTAGCGTGCAACTTGTTGCACGAAATCGTGAATGCCAGAAAGAGTTAAATAACGTTCCGTGCGTGATTCGGTCGTGCATCAAGATGCACGCTACGCACAAAATCGTGAATTACGCATCGAGGTTAATGCTTTAATCATTCGTGCAACAAGTTGCACGCTACGAGGGGTAAATAATCTTCCTATATGTTGAATTTTGGTTGTCAGCCTTGTTCATTATATAGCGAGGATTTTTTTCTGTTCATCACTTAAGCTATTTGGCTCCATACGCATAGCGTATGGTTTTTATAGCCAGACTTTGGCTGGCTAT
This sequence comes from Aggregatibacter valvarum, assembly GCF_980468985.1. Classification (NCBI taxonomy): domain Bacteria; kingdom Pseudomonadati; phylum Pseudomonadota; class Gammaproteobacteria; order Pasteurellales; family Pasteurellaceae; genus Aggregatibacter; species Aggregatibacter valvarum. Next base: position 1,745,307 of record NZ_OZ413141.1, read on the forward strand.
AAATAACAATCCGCACGTAAAACGTGCGGTTTTTAGGCTCCCCTATAAGGGCCTATACTTCACAAGCCCCTCAAGGGGCTTGTGAAAACTGACAACCGTGTCTAATGACTTCCTTGACTACCCCTTAAAGGGGTCAATATGTTCTTTCGTTGATAAATTATCTTGAACCATATCTTCTTTTTCTTGATTCCTTATATAGATCTTCACAACTTTTGTATTTAAGCCCACGATGCTGACAAAAAATCCTTTCACTCGGAAATGTCTATTTTCATATCTCTATTTTAGTGAATTGTAGCGTGCAACTTGTTGCACGAAATCGTGAATGCCCGAAAGGGTTAAATAACGTTCCGTGCGTGATTCGGTCGTGCATCAAGATGCACGCTACGAGGGGTAAATAATCCTCCTATATGTTGAATTTTGGTTGTCAGCCTTGTTCATTATATAGCGAGGATTTTTTTTCTGTTCATCGCTTAAGCTATTTGTCTCCATACGCATAGCGTATGGTTTTTATAGCCAGACTTTGCCTGGCTATAATAAAAAAAGCGGGGCTGAAAGCCCCGTTTTTTATGATACCTTGCGGTGTCTTATTTAGACTTGCGTTTAGCCGCCTCTGTCGCCGCTTTAGTTTTTTCATCCATTTTGACGCTGATATTATGATCCACCACCACATTCATATTAATGGTGATGCCCTCTTTAGGGGTTTCTAATTGAATGGTCGGTTTACAACCGGAAAGCAGGAGAGAAACGGCAAGCAAGCTCCAAAAGTGCGGTGATTTTTTCAAATGTTTTTTCATTGTTCTAAGTGTCGATAAAGTTGATATTGTAAATTTTGTTCAAATTGCGAGCCGTAGTCAACCATATCCCAGAGCTCAAACATATTCTCTTGATGGGTGTAATTCAAGGTAATCGGATGATGAGGCCGTCGGGTTGGATTGAGCCCCGTAATTGTGGCACGCAATGTCATGTTTCCGTCAGGTGTCAAATTCAAATTAGCGTGAGATTTTTCCAATTCCATTTCTTTTAATAAATCCACCAACATACGTTCTGTTAAACCGCCTTTTTTCAAACTACTCACCATATTATCGTGAAGTTTAATCTTCAATTTTCCGGCTTGTTCAAGACGTCCGTTACAAATTAAACAGGCATTATGCCCTAACCAGAACGGCAAGGAGGCATTAACCCGTCCGCTGACGCTCACTTGGTTATATTGTGCTAATTCCATCACTTGCGCCAAATCAATGTTGTCAAAACGTAGCACGGCTATTTTGCGTTGCGGGAAACTCAAACTGGGCACGCTAAGCAAACCGTCAAACACGCCGACCTTCACTTTTTGCAAAGTTAGTGGTTGCTTGGCGGAGTTAGGGTAAGTACCAAATACATCAAAAGCCGCTTCACGTATGGCAAGCGCACCCACGCGGATATTTTTCGCTGCGACCTGAATCGGTTTTGTGCGTGCGGTTCGCAGGGCAAGTTTTTGATAATTTATTGGAAAACGAATCGTTAATGCTTGAATTTCTCCATCGGGGAAGGTAATCCCAACATTGCGCAAATTAAATTCGCCCTGTAACGCCACGCCATCCTCGTTAATCACAAAATCACTGCCCCCTTGAATGCTGCCATGGCGAATAATCCATGACCATTGTTGTGGGAATAAGGATTGGAACACTTTCGCCGATTGCTCTTGCCAGCGAATGTTGCCATTTAGTGCCTGATTTTCATAACGGGCGGTAACGTCAATCGGGCCAAGCGCACCGGCTTTTAAATCCCCTGCCAAATTGAAATTATCGATACTTTTCCCATCAATCCCCACACCAAATACCGGACGAACAAAGCGTCCGCCATACGCAAATTCAATCCACTCCGTTTGGGCCTGGAGTAGCCCGCGAAGATGCGCTGCTTCATAATCCCAACGTAGGCGATCTTTCAATTCCAATGTCAAAGGTGCCATTTTCACTCCACTGGTATGCACATTGCCGGAATGGGCAGAAAGTTGATTTAATTCAATATGATCAGCTTCCCAAAAGCCCACACCTTTTATGTTCACCGGCGTATTCAAAGAGGTCCAGTGCGCCTCACCGTCAATCGTCCAATCCCAACGGTTCGCTGCACGCATTTCTGCTGCGCGTAAATTTTGCTTTTCATCACGCAAATCAAACACGGTTTTAATTCCGGCAATAAACTCATGCGCCTGTCCATCAAGCTTTAAATTTAACTGCTTAAACTGTGGGGTGAATCCTTGTAAAGTGGCTTGCAGACGCCCCTCTAAACCATAACGTCCCACTTGTATGTTATCCAACGGCAGGCGTGCATGGATTTTGGTATCAGGTTGTACGTTATCCATTTTGAACACGGAACCGGGGCGGAACAGCAGTGTAGGTGCCTCAAAAACACCGCTAATATGGTAGTCTAAATTGGTTTGTGCCACGGTGTTGTTATAGCGTAAGTCACCACGCGTTTTGAGATCAAAGTTCAGTTGGTTTTTATCCGCACCGCCACCAATTTCACCTTTTTTACCCGATATCACAATTTCGCCTTTGCCGAGTTCACCAAAGGTTTGCACGATCACATCCACATCGGTTTCCAAGGGTAACCAACCCTCTTGCGGTTTACGTAAGGCTAAACCGAAGAAGCCTTTGATCGGCTGATAACCGTCAAACGTCCAATAAAATGTTCCCCAGTTAATGGCTAAACCATCGGCAGTAAACGTAAAAGGCACGTCTAATAAGGGTTTATCACGGCTTAAATCCTGTGCGTTGATTTGTCCTTTCTCACCGTTCCAGCTCAATTGAAGCGCGCCTTTGTTCACACTAAAATCGGCATTTTGCCAATCCACGCGTAGTTCGCCTTGCTGCGGTAATTGAGACAATTCCTCTTGTAACTGAGTAGAAAAATGCAAATGATAGGTTTGTCCGTTAAGCGGTTGGTAATCGGTTTGTCCCTGCCATTGGAACGAATGGTTTAGGCGAGCGAGCGTCGATTGATGATGTAAAATCACATGATCATCATGAGTCTTCGCATTGGCAGTTAATTGCAAACGATGACCGTCATAATTTGCGGTTGCTGCAATATCAGCATCCAACAGCGCACGTAGCCTAGGTGGTATATCCAGTGCCTGGCTATTCTCCAATCGAAAATGCTGAACATTTACCTCTACAGACGGGAGAACGGAAAAAAGTGCGGTCAAATTTGGCGATGTTTTTGTCTCATCAGAGGAAGGCAACCGATTGAGGCAGTCATAATCCACCCCGGCATGCGCCACGTCAAGTTGACGAAGCTCCCACCAATGAAGGCGCACATCACTGAATGTCGCCAAAGTACATTGCCCTGCCCGAATATCCAGTTCGGGCAGTTGCAAACCGGTGAGGTGTAAATGCCATCGTTCAGGCAGTTGCAAGGCATAATCTGGTGCGAGAAAGCGGTTAACCCATGTTTCGACTTGTTTTGGCGTGATCCACCACGGTAATGCGCAAATGATCGCCACCGTTAATCCCATCAATCCAAGTAAGCAACCGCACCATCGCTTCATATTATTTACCGTTCATCGCTAACGCTAATTTTTCTTTATCCAAGGCATTTTCCCAGCGCGCCACAACAATGGTCGCACAGGCGTTACCCACCAAATTCGTTAGCGCACGGCATTCGGACATAAAACGATCAATCCCCAAAATTAACGCCATGCCCTCAACCGGCAGCCCCGGAACCACGGAAAGTGTGGCGGCTAATGTAATAAAACCGGCACCGGTTACACCGGCAGCGCCTTTTGAACTTAACATCGCAACAAACAACAAGGTAAATTGCTCGCTAATGGAAAGATCCGTATTGGTGGCTTGCGCAATAAATAATGCGGCCATTGTCATATAGATATTTGTACCGTCCAAATTAAAAGAATAACCGGTCGGCACCACTAATCCCACCACCGATTTTTTACAACCGGCCGCCTCCATTTTTTGCATTAAGGTCGGTAACGCGGCTTCTGAGGAGGACGTTCCTAAGACTAACCACAATTCTTGCTTAATATAGCGCACCATTTTCAAAATAGAGAAACCGTTATAACGTGCGACCGCGCCTAAGATAAAAATAATAAATAACAAGGACGTAATGTAAAACGTCACAATTAAAAGCATCAAATGGCTAATGGAACTTAACCCGTATTTTCCCACGGTGAACGCCATCGCGCCCAATGCGCCTAAAGGGGCGACTTTCATCAAAATTGACACCACCTTAAACATCGGCGCTGTCGCCAGTCGTAGGAGTTCCGTAATAGGCTGTGCTTTGTCGCCCACCGAAGCCAATGCTACCCCAAACAACACGGAAATAAACAAGACTTGCAGAATATTACCCTCTACTAATGGGCTTAATACGGTGGTAGGAATGATGTTCATTAAGAAAGCCGTTAGCGTGCTATCCTGCGCTTTCGCAACGTATTCTGACACTTTTTCGGAAGTTAACGACGCCGGATCAATATTTAATCCTGCGCCGGGTTCAATAATATTAGCCACAACCATTCCAATCACAAGCGCCAATGTCGAAAAGGTCACAAAATACAGCATCGCCTTTCCGGCAACCCGCCCAACCGCCTTCATGTCGTTCATACCGGCAATACCGGTAACAACAGTCAGAAAAATCACCGGTGCGATAATCATTTTAATCAACTTAATAAATGCTTCACCTAACGGTTTTAAACCGGCACCGAAATCAGGGAAAAAATTCCCTAATAAAATACCGATAATAATCGCAATAATAACTTGCACGTATAAGCTTTGATAGAACTTCGGTTTACTCGGTGGCATCGCCTGAGATGGGGTATCAACGCTTAACATAGACTATCCTCGTTTTGTGAAAGTGATGGGCGCATTTTGCCCGCAAAAAAGCAGGTAATTTATCTGCTAATTAAATTAAACACAATCTTTATTTGTTTACGTTACGATGATTTACGCATTTCACTGTTTTTCATTGAAAAACGTCAAAATCGGCGATAAAAAATGCGCTTAACATTAAGCGCATTCTAATGATGAATTGTCGTCCTTTACTGGATTAACTCAACCGGCACTTTAACCACTAACTTTTTAATTTTGGCAGATTGTCCGTTCACGTTACAACAAGGTTTATGGGGTTCATAAGGATAGAACACCGCAAACATATTCGGCACTAAAGTAATCGTGCTTTTGTTATCGATGTCTTGAGTGAGTTGGTAATCATCATCTTCGTGATAGGCTTCGTATTTATTTAAGTCGGGATAGGTTGCGCTGACCTCAATATTTTCCACGCCACGAATCAGGACTTGAATATCCAAATAGTTATGGTGTAATTCTGCTTTTTTGCTGGCAGCGTCAGCCAGTTCAGGTTCCATCACGTTCATATAAATGCGATCGGTGATGTCATGACGGCCAACCTCTAATTTTTCTAAATCCAACCCTTTTAAATACTCACAGGTTTCGGTAATGACTTTTGGTAAGCCGAGTTTAAAATCGGCACGGGTTAAATCTCCGATTAACATGTTTCCTCCTTTTTTATTTTGAAAACTGGAGTGATTTTATCATCAACCTTATTTTTCAGATAGTCATAAATGGGAATTGCGTAAATAAAGTTACCCATCAAGGCAAAAGCTCTGTATAATGCCTACGTTTTATTTTCTAAATTAGCGTGCGGCTAACAAAAATGATTTTGTGGCGTAGCCGGTAAAAGTGCGGTGGTTTTTGAGATTATTTTTGCTAGTCGCAAATTGGAAAATAAAACATTGTGATTACTCATTTAAAAAGGAAAACATAGTGAATCCAATTGTTAAACAATTTAAATACGGTCAACATACCGTGACCTTAGAAACCGGCGCCATTGCTCGCCAAGCCACTGCTGCTGTGATGGCAAGTATGGACGACACCACTGTATTCGTTACCGTGGTGGCCAAAAAAGAGGTGAAAGAAGGTCAAGATTTCTTCCCATTAACCGTTAACTATCAAGAACGTACTTATGCTGCCGGCCGTATTCCGGGCGGTTTCTTCAAACGTGAAGGTCGTCCGTCTGAAGGCGAAACCTTAATTGCCCGTTTAATCGACCGACCAATTCGTCCGTTATTCCCGGAAGGCTTCTTCAATGAAATCCAAGTGATTGCCACCGTGGTTTCAGTTAATCCGCAAATCAGCCCGGATTTAGTCGCCATGATTGGTGCGTCTGCGGCGTTAACCTTATCCGGTGTGCCATTTAATGGCCCGATTGGTGCGGCGCGTGTCGGTTTCATCAACGATCAATTCGTATTAAACCCAACCATCAACGAACAAAAACAAAGCCGTTTGGATTTAGTGGTTGCAGGTACTGATAAAGCCGTATTAATGGTGGAATCTGAAGCGGATATTTTAACCGAAGAACAAATGTTGGCTGCGGTGGTTTATGGTCACCAGCAACAACAAGTGGTGATTGAAGCCATTAAAGAATTGGTTGCTGAAGCCGGTAAACCACGTTGGGATTGGGTTGCACCTGAACCAAACACTGATTTAATCAATAAAGTGAAAGCGTTAGCTGAAGCTCGTTTAGGCGATGCGTATCGTATCACTGAAAAACAAGCGCGTTATGAGCAAATTGATGCGATTAAAGCTGACGTTGTTGCACAAATTACTGCTGAAGATGAAGAAGTCAGCGAAGGCAAAATTATTGATATTTTCACCGCACTTGAAAGCCAAATCGTGCGTGGACGTATTCTTGCCGGTGAACCACGTATTGATGGACGTACCGTTGATACTGTGCGTGCATTAGATATTTGCACCGGTGTGTTACCGCGTACTCATGGTTCGGCAATCTTTACCCGTGGTGAAACCCAAGCATTAGCTGTTGCCACTTTAGGGACTGAACGCGATGCGCAAATCATTGATGAATTAACCGGTGAGCGTTCTGATCACTTCTTATTCCACTATAACTTCCCTCCGTATTCCGTGGGTGAAACCGGTATGATTGGTTCACCAAAACGTCGTGAAATTGGTCACGGTCGTTTGGCGAAACGCGGTGTGGCAGCAGTGATGCCAACCTTAGCAGAATTCCCGTATGTAGTACGTGTAGTATCAGAAATCACCGAATCCAACGGTTCTTCTTCCATGGCTTCCGTGTGTGGCGCTTCTCTTGCGTTAATGGATGCCGGTGTGCCGATTAAAGCGGCTGTCGCAGGTATTGCGATGGGCTTGGTGAAAGAAAATGACAAATTTGTCGTGCTTTCCGATATTCTTGGTGATGAAGACCACTTAGGTGATATGGACTTTAAAGTGGCCGGTACGCGTCAAGGTGTGACCGCACTTCAAATGGATATCAAAATTGAAGGTATCACTGCCGAAATTATGCAAATTGCATTAAATCAAGCAAAAAGTGCACGTATGCATATTCTTGGTGTCATGGAACAAGCCATTCCAGCGCCGCGTGCCGATATTTCTGATTTTGCGCCGCGTATCTACACCATGAAAATTGATCCGAAGAAAATCAAAGATGTGATCGGTAAAGGTGGTGCGGTGATTCGTGCATTGACTGAAGAAACCGGTACTTCCATTGATATTGATGATGACGGTACAGTGAAAATCGCTGCGGTGGATAAGAATGCCGTACAAGATGTGATGGCACGTATCGAAGACATCACTGCTGAAGTCGAAGCGGGTGCCATTTACAAAGGTAAAGTGACTCGTTTAGCCGATTTCGGTGCATTCGTTTCTATCGTAGGTAACAAAGAAGGCTTGGTTCACATTTCTCAAATTGCGGAAGAACGTGTGGAAAAAGTCAGCGACTATCTACAAGTAGGACAAGAAGTCATGGTTAAAGTCGTCGAAATCGATCGTCAAGGTCGTATTCGTTTAACCATGAAAGAGCTTGCTCCGAAAGCAGAAACTGCTCAACACGTATCCGATGATATTGTAGAGCAGGCATAATTTAAATTTTTTCAAAATGTTACGGTACATTACGTGCCGTAACATTTGTTTTTCAACAAGCAATACTCTGCTTTAAGGCTTATAAAGAAATGACGCAACGTAATGGGTTGTCTAATTTCGCGATTTTCCTAACTATTTTATTTTCAGTCTTTGTATTATCAGGCTGTGTCGGCTTGAGCAATACCTTTGTGTCTAAAAATAAAGTCGTGTTAGCCGAGCAAAATCCAAGCCAGCATTTTGAACAGGAAGTCATGATTGTTCGAATTAGTCAGGTGTTGCTCGTTGGAAAAATGAGTAATGAAGAACGTGCTTCTCTCCATTTTGAACGGGGCGTGCTTTACGATAGTTTGGGGCTTTGGGCTTTAGCGCGTTATGACTTTACTCAAGCACTTGCATTGCAACCAAAAATGGCGGCAGTGTATAACTATCTAGGGCTTTATTTATTACTGGATGAAGACTATGACGGCGCATTAGAGGCCTTTAATACGGTTTTCAGCCTCGATCCTGACTATGAATATACCTTCCTTAATCGAGCATTAGACTTCTATTATGTGGAACGGTATAACCTCGCCGAACAGGATTTCTTGGCATTTTATCAACGTAATAAATCGGATCCTTACCGCGTCTTGTGGCTGTATTTGAATGAATTAAAATTCAAGCCAGCTGAGGCGCAAAAAAATCTGGCTCAACGTGCCGTTGGGCTTTCTCAGGATTATTGGGGTACCTACATTGTCCAGTATTATTTGGGCAAATTGTCAGTTCAGGAACTACAGGCTAAAGCGCAGCAGTTTGCAACAAAAACCGCGACGCAATACGCAGAGATTCTGACTGAAACCTACTTTTATCTAGCAAAACAAAAACTCAATATGGGACAGATTGATGAGGCTGAGACCTTGTTCAAACTGGCTGTTGCAAATCAGGTGTATAACTTTGTGGAGTATCGTTTTGCGGTGTTTGAGCTATCGAAATTAGGACAACAGGCTCAAGCAGAATAACGGTGAGCACGGCTCAACCGGCGATGCGTTGTAAGACGCAAAACGACACATTGTGATTAACCTGAAAGCGTCTATTGAGCTTTCCTTTTATACATTCGAGTATTTTTAATGACTGAAACTAAAATGACTTTCAAGGATTTAGGCTTGCCTGAATTCATCCTTAATGCTGTTTCCGATCTTGGTTTTGAAACACCTTCGCCAATTCAACAAATTTGTATACCGCACTTATTAGAAGGCCGTGATGTACTGGGCATGGCACAAACCGGGAGTGGGAAAACCGCCGCCTTTTCTTTGCCAATTTTGGCGAAAATCGATCCGACTGAAAAACACCCTCAATTATTAGTGATGGCGCCGACCCGTGAATTAGCTATTCAAGTTGCCGATGCATGTGAGCAATTTGTGAAATATGCCAAAGGTATTAACATTGTGACTTTATATGGTGGTCAACGTTATGACATCCAATTACGTGCGTTAAAACAAGGTGCACAAGTTGTGGTGGGCACACCAGGTCGTATTTTGGATCACCTACGTCGTGGCACCTTAAGCCTTGCTGAGCTTAAAGCGATCGTGTTAGACGAAGCGGATGAAATGTTGCGCATGGGCTTTATTGATGATGTGGAAACCGTGATGGCGGAGTTACCGGAACATCACCAAACCGCACTTTTCTCTGCCACCATGCCGGAGCCGATTCGTCGAATTACCAAGCGCTTTATGAAAGATCCGCAAGAAGTCAAAATTAAAGCAACCCAACAAAGTGCGCCAGATATTGCGCAAAGTTGTTGGTATGTTCATGGCTTCCGCAAAAATGATGCCTTGTTGCGTTTCTTGGAAGTGGAAGATTTTGATGCGGCGATTATTTTCACCCGTACCAAAACCGGCACGTTAGACGTGACCGAATTATTAGAAAAACACGGTTTCCGTGCAGCGGCATTGAATGGCGATATGACACAACAATTACGTGAACAAACCTTAGATCGTTTGCGTAGTGGCAGTTTAGACATCGTAGTGGCGACAGACGTGGCGGCGCGTGGTATCGATATTGAACGTATTAGCCTTGTGGTCAACTACGACATTCCGCTTGATGCAGAATCTTATGTGCATCGTATTGGTCGTACCGGCCGTGCAGGACGTTCTGGTCGTGCGTTATTATTCGTGGAACCGCGTGAGCGTCGTTTGTTGCGCAATGTTGAGCACCTTATCAAGAAAAATATTGAAGAGGTGGAATTGCCTAACCATGAAGTGTTACAAGCTTGTCGTCGTAAAAAATTCAAAGATAAAATTACCACACAGTTGGAACATCATGATTTAGAGCTTTACCGTGAATTGTTGGAAGATATGTTTACTGCCGACCAATCACAAGAAGACATTGCCGCCGCTATGATGATGTTGTTACAAGGCAAACAAAAACTGATTCTTCCGCCGGATCCGGTGGTAGATAAAAAAGCCCGTCGTGATCGTAATGAGCGTGGTGACCGTCGTGAGAATCCTCGTTCAGCAGAACGTCGTGGTGAACGTAAAGGCTATGGCAATCCACAACCAATGGATTTATATCGTATTGAAGTGGGCCGCGGAGATGGCGTGGAAGTTCGTCATATTGTTGGCGCGATTGCCAATGAAGGCGATATTAATAGTCGCTACATCGGCCACATCAAGTTGTATGATGATTATTCCACAATTGAATTGCCACAAGGTATGCCGAAAGAATTGTTACAACAATTTGCGAAAACGCGTGTGTTGAATAAACAAATGCGTATGTCTTTTATCGGCGAAGCCAAAGGCGAGCGTGGCGGCGATAATTTTGGCGGAAAACGCCGTGGCGGACGTTTTGAAGAAAAAGGCTTCAAAGGCGAACGTAAATTTAAAGAAAAATCTCACCGCACTTTTAAAGAGAAACGTGAGTTTAGAAAATAAAGAAGAAGACCGCACATAAAGTGCGGTCGTTTTTTTAGATAAATTAACAGTCTATGTTAAGAAAGCGCGTTTACTATGGATTACGCTTGAACTTACTAAAATCAGGCGCACGTTTTTCATTAAATGCGTTGCGACCTTCTTGCCCTTCTTCCGTCATGTAGAACAACATGGTGGCATTACCGGCAAGTTCTTGAAGACCGGCTTGTCCGTCGCAGTCCGCATTGAGTGCCGCTTTCAAGCAACGTAAAGCGATCGGGCTGTTGCGGAGCATTTCGCGACACCAACGCACGGTTTCTTTTTCTAACTCAGCGTAAGGCACTACCGTGTTCACTAAGCCCATCTCTAAGGCTTCTTGGGCATTATATTGACGGCATAAGAACCAAATTTCACGCGCTTTTTTCTGACCGACAATACGCGCCATGTAGCTTGCGCCCCAGCCGCCATCAAAGGAACCCACTTTCGGGCCGGTTTGACCATAAATCGCGTTGTCTGCGGAAATGGTGAGATCGCATAACATATGCAATACATGACCGCCGCCAATGGCATAACCTGCCACCATCGCCACGACCGGTTTCGGGCAGCTACGAATATCCCGTTGGAAATCCAAGACGTTAAGATGATGTACACCGCTGTCGTCTTTGTAGCCGCCGTAATCGCCACGTACTTTTTGATCACCACCGGAACAGAAAGCTTTTTCGCCTTCACCGGTCAACACGATGACACCGATTTTTTCATCAAAACGGGCATCGGCAAACGCGGTGATCATTTCTTTCACAGTTTGTGGACGAAATGCGTTGCGCACTTCAGGACGATTAATGGTGATTTTGGCAATGCCGTCAGTGGATTTGTGATAACGAATGTCAGTGTAACCCGCACTGTGATCAACCCACTCAACCGGCGCATATAAAACATCATCTTTTGGATTTTGCATGAAAAATTCCTTTATTGAGGTTAAAAAGTGCGGTCATTATAGCGGAAGTTTTCTGAATCTGAAAATGCTCCGCACGGTGATCAACAATGCGAACCATGCACAATAAAAAAGCTGACTTTTCACAAGGAGAAATCAGAATCGTAGCGTGCAACTTGTTGCACGGATAAAAATGCTCGTGAGGAAAATCATTCGTGGCACGCTACGCACGAAATCGTGAATATCCGAAAGGGTTAAATAACGTTCCGTGTGTGGTTTCGCCGTGCATCAAGATGCACGCTACAATATGAAATCACGCCCCCGTAGCGTGCAACTTGTTGCACGAATAAAAATACTCGTGAGGAAAATCATTCGTGGCACGCTACGCACGAAATCATGAATCCCAAAAGGGTTAAATAATGTTCCGCGCGTGGTTTGGTCGTGCATCAAGAGCTACGCACGAAATCGTGAATCCCAAAAGGGTTAAATAACGTTCCGTGTGTGGTTTGGTCGTGCATCAAGATGCACGCTACAATATGAAATCATGCCCCCGTAGCGTGCAACTTGTTGCACGAATAAAAATGCTCGTGAGGAAAATCATTCGTGGCACGCCACGTACGAAATCGTGAATCCCCAGAAGGGTTAAATAACGTTCCTTGCGTGGTTTGGTCGTGCATCAATATGCACAATACGCACTGAAAATGCTCCGCACAGCGATCAACAACACGAACCATGCACAATAAAAAAGCTGACTTCCCACGAAGAGAAATCAGCTTTTGACATCACTTATTCAGTTATTTAATGCGTAGATTAGCGACGTAAACCTAAACGAGCGATTAAGCTGCTGTAAAGTTCAAGATTAGTACGTTTTAAGTAATCTAAAAGTTTACGACGACGGGAAACCATGCGTAATAAACCGCGGCGACCGTGGTGGTCTTTTTTGTGTTCAGCAAAGTGTGCTTGTAAGTGGTTGATTTGTGCGGTTAATAAAGCGATTTGAACTTCGGAAGAACCGGTGTCTTTACCATCGCGACCAAATTCAGCAACGATTTTTGCTTTTTGTTCAGTACTTAGAGACATAATAACTCCTAATATGAAGTGGTTAATGATACATCGTTCGCCGATCTCTAATTCAGCGACGACAAAGGAATGCAGATTTTAGCCATTGCGTGGCGAAAAAGCAACGAATTTATCTTGTAATAACGTATTTAATTGGGTTGCAAATGCCGTTGGGTTTTCTTGATGCGCATTATGTCCTGCCTTTGCAATCAGTGTCAGGTTCAACTGATTGTCTAACGCCATTTGTTTGAATTTATGATCCCGTTCGCCACAGAAATACTCGATCGGATAAGGACTTTTTTTGACGTAAGGGCGTAAATCCGGTTGTTTAGCAAGGGAGGTCGCCAACAGCATTTGGGCGATATTATCGCCGCAGTTGGCTTGGCGTTTTTCGATCAACGCTTTGCGTTGGTCTTCCGTTAAATGGGCGAAGATAGGTTGTTGATACCAATCATTCAGTACGGAAGTCGCGGTTTCATGACGAAAACGTTGCGCCCAAAACATATCATTTTCCCACCGCACTTTTTTGTCTGCCTCATTTGTCAATCCAAGATTTCCGCCTTCAATAATCAGTCCTTGTAGGTTGTATTTGTCCTGTTGACTGCAGAGAGCGTAATACAGCGCAATTCTGCCACCGAGGGAATAGCCCACTAAAAAATACGGGTGATTTCCTACCGCACTTTGGATGCGTTGTGCCGCATAAGCGCAGGCGTCATCAAAATCCCGTACAGGGTGATTTTTTGCGCTGCCGTGGAAAGGCAAATCCAAGGCAACGCAATGAAAGTGCGGTAGATTTTCCGTGAGTTTTTGCCAGTCGGCTTGGGTGCCGAGTAAGCCGTGTAAAAAAATGAGGTAAGGTTTCATCACATGAAAAAAGCAAACTGGCGTGTGCGAGTTTGCTTTTGATCTTTCCGTTTATTCACCGACAACCGCATAGCTGATTTGGTCGATGAGGCGTTTGTAAATGGTGCTGCCGTCATTCGGTGCGACTTTAATTTCGATGATAGTGGCTTCACGACGTGAGTAGGCTTGTTTCAACACGGCACTTAAATCCGCCCAGGTATAAGGACGGGCATATTTTAAATCAAACATCGATGCCACTTGGGAAAACTCGGTGTGGTGTGGCATACGATAGAACTTGTCTTTGACTTCTGCATCCACCGGCAACATATCAAAAATCGCCCCACCGTTGTTGTTGATAATAAACAAAATGGTCGGTTGGGTAAGTTTTTTGAACAATGCCAACGAGTTTAAATCATAAAGCGCAGAGGTATCGCCCACTAAGGCGACGACCGGTTGGTTAGCACCGATACCAATGCCGGCAATAGTGGCAAGTAAACCGTCAATTCCACTCGCCCCACGATTGGTGTGAATCGGGTAGCCTTCCGGCAATTTGGTGAGCGCATCCACTAAACGCACAAATAAGCTATTGCCAAGGAAAAGAATACCATTATTCGGCAGTAAACGTTCGATATGGTGAGCTAAGGCAGCTTCATTTAAATTACCGCCCACTTGTTGCTCAATAAAGGTGGCGCAGAATTTGGATAACGCCAATGCTTCTAATAACCACGGTTTTTGTCTTAACGGCGGATGAGCGCGTAACCAATGATGAATTTTGGCAACAAAACGGGTGTGGGAATGATGGTAAGGATCCACCGCTTGTGGATTTTCATCCACAATCCAATATTCGTTTTTAAATTCGGCTAAAAACTGGTTAATGCGTTTGCTAATAAAACGGTTGCCAAGCTGAATGACAATATCTGCCTGCAACATTTTTTGTTTCACCGTTTGATTCGCCAGCCAAATATCCGCATAAGGCAAACTGGCTTCCACACCAGATTGAATATCGGTCAGTAACACCCAGCCCATGGTATTTGCCCAAGAAGCAATGCCCATGGCTTGTTCTGCCGGCATTCTGCCCGCCACAATAATTCCGCGTTTGGTGCGCCATTGATCCCAGTGTTCGTGAATTAACACTTCTTGATGTGGCGCAGGGTAGGTTGTCCAACTTTTATTTTGGCTTAGCCAACGTTGAACGGGCGCTAACCAAGGATGAACATCAATTTCTTCTGCATTGGTATCATATAAAGGTTCGGCAAAAGGCACATTGATGTGAATCACGCCCGATTCTTCCGCTTGTTTATGGCAGGAATGCTCAATTTTTGAAATCAACCAACTTGCTGCATAATCTTGGCTTGGACGCGGAAGGTTCAAATTGGCAAGGGGATAATCGGCAAACATATTTTCTTGCAAAATCGCCTGATTTGCACCGCACTCTAACAATTCTGGTGGACGATCCGCAGTCAGCACAATCAGATTGACATGACTTTGACGGGCCTCAATGATTGCCGGATATAAATTGGCGGCAGCGGTGCCGGAAGTGACAATAACGGCAACGGGTTTTTTGGTGGATTTTGCGATGCCAAGAGCAAAGAAACCTAAACCGCGTTCATCAAAATGCGTATGGCAAAGGCCACGATTGGCATTTTGTAAACGTACAGCTTCCAATGTCAGTGGGGTCGAACGCGAACCGGGCGCGATACAAAAGTGGGTTACGCCTTGACGCACAAGGGTTTCCAAGATCACTTTTGACCAACAACGATTAAAGACGCTTACTGACATTTTTGCTCTCCGTTTTCAGATTTCGTTATTTTTAATAATGAGATTAATCCCGCGGCTTTGCGCTCGATTTCTTGCCATTCTAGCAAGGGAACTGAGCCCTCAACAATACCGGCACCGGCAAACACATGAATTTTGTCTGCTTCAACAAAGGCTGAACGAATCGCTACACAAAACTCGGCTTGTTGTTGATTAAAAAAGCCTAATGTGCCCGCGTACCAACTGCGATCGTAATGTTCAATTTGCTGTAACAATGCTTTGGCTTTTTGTTGCGGCAAACCGGCGACGGCAGCCGTTGGATGAATGGCTTGCAAACAGTTTAAGTCGGTACAGTTATCGGTTAAAAGTGCGGTGATTTCTCGGCGTAAATGTTGTACTTGACGAAGTTGTTTGATGCCAAGATGGCCAATTTCAATGTGTTTCGTAAAGGGCGCTAAATTGGCACAAATCCCATCCGCCACCAATTGGTTTTCATGGATGTTTTTCTGGTCAGCAAGTAACCAATCAGCTTGTTTGCGATTGCTTTCATGGTTTTCGCTCATGGGCGCGGTGCCTGCGAGAGCCTCTGTTTTTAAATGACGCTCATGACGCGCATACAACCGTTCTGGTGAAGAGCCAAGGAAACTGGTTTTATCATCTTGCGCGAAAAGAAAGTGGTAGCAGCCTTTATTGTAAATTTCACTTTGCGCTAAAAAATCCTTGGCATTGAGCGGTTGATTGAGGGCAAAGGTGCTTTTGTTGGCTAACACCAATTTGGTGACCGTTTTTTCATGAATTTGCGCCAGAGCCTTTTCTACCCAATTTGCCCATTGCGCCGGATTCGCTTGCTGGTCAATCAAATCCGCTTGGCTTTGAAGCGGTAAAAGTGCGGTCGTTTTTTCAACTGTTTTTAAAACCTGTAATGCTTTGTCTTTACTTTGGATAAGATCATTTTGGTCAATAAAAACCATGACGTGAATTTGATTATCACGCTGTTCTAACACTAACTGTGGCAGAAAAAAGGTGGTTTGCCCGTAAAATTGAATGCCGCCGAAAAGAGGCAAATTGTGTTGATTCACGAAATTTTGCGCTGCATCTAAGTGTTGAAATATACGAATGGCGCCAAGCGTGGCAAAGCATTGTGTTGTTTGTTGTAATTGAAAATAAAATTGCGGATAGTGCGGTTGTGCTTTTAGCCAACCTAATAAATCAACCGCGCATTCGGCTTGTGCTGAACAAACCGCAATGTGATGAGGGTGATTTAATTGTAATGCATTAATTTGACTGATTAATTGCGTTTTAATTGATTGCAAACTATCCATTTTGAAAAAGCATTGTCTTTAACGGGAAAATAAGTTAAAAATGAACCGCAATTCTACCGCACTTTACGGGAATTTTTCACAAAATATTTCATTTCTTAATTACTCAAGGTCAAAACTATGGAACGCTTTCCCAAATCAGATAAATTAGAGCACGTTTGTTACGATATTCGCGGACCCGTGCACAAAGAGGCACTACGCCTTGAAGAAGAAGGGCATAAAATTTTAAAACTGAATATCGGTAACCCCGCGCCTTTTGGTTTTGAAGCGCCTGATGAAATTCTCGTTGATGTCTTACGCAATCTTCCTTCTGCCCAAGGTTATTGTGACTCCAAAGGGCTTTATTCTGCCCGCAAAGCCATTGTGCAATATTATCAATCGAAAGATATTCGTAGCGTCACGGTAAACGATGTTTACATCGGAAATGGCGTGTCAGAGTTGATTACAATGGCGATGCAGGCACTGTTGAATGACGGTGATGAAGTGTTAATTCCTATGCCGGATTACCCATTATGGACCGCCGCGGCAACATTGGCGGGCGGTAAAGCGGTACATTATTTGTGTGATGAACAGGCAGATTGGTTCCCGGATGTAGAAGACATTAAAAGCAAAGTTACGTCACGCACGAAAGCCATTGTGATTATTAATCCGAATAACCCGACGGGGGCGGTTTACAGTAAAGAATTGCTGTTAGACATCGTTGAAGTGGCACGTCAGAATAATTTAATTATTTTTGCCGATGAGATTTACGACAAAATTTTATACGATGGTGCGGTACACCACCATATCGCCGCGTTAGCGCCTGATTTATTAACGGTCACGTTTAACGGTTTATCTAAAGCCTATCGTGTTGCCGGTTTCCGCCAAGGTTGGATGATTTTAAATGGACCAAAAAAACACGCCAAAGGGTACATCGAAGGTTTAGATATGTTGGCGTCTATGCGTTTGTGTGCCAACGTGCCAATGCAACATGCGATTCAGACCGCACTTGGTGGCTATCAAAGCATTAACGAATTCATTTTGCCGGGCGGACGCTTGTTAGAACAACGTAATAAAGCCTATGAATTGCTCAACCAAATTCCTGGAATTAGTTGTACGAAGCCGATGGGGGCGCTGTATATGTTCCCGAAAATCGACATTAAAAAATTTAATATGTATGACGATGAAAAAATGGTGTTTGATTTATTGGCACAGGAAAAAGTCTTGTTGGTGCATGGTCGCGGTTTTAACTGGCATTCACCGGATCACTTCCGCATTGTGACATTGCCGTATGTTCATCAAATTGAAGAAGCCTTAGGCAAATTTGCGCGGTTCTTGTCGTATTATCATCAGTAATGATTTCCCGAAGAAAAAGCCCCGAATGGATATTCGGGGCTTTTTGTTTGGCATAAAGTGCGGTCATTTTTGAAATCGTAGCGTGCAACGTGTTGCACGAAATCGTGAATGACCGAAAGGGGTAAATCACGTTCCGTGTGTGGTGTGGTCGTGCATCAAGATGCACGCTACATACGAAATCGTGAATTACGCATCGAAGTTAATCATTCGTGCAACAAGTTGCACACTACGCACAAAATCGTGGATTACGCCGAGGTTAATCATTCGTGCAACAAGTTGCACGCTACGCATGAAATCGTGAATTACGCATCGAAGTTAATCATTCGTGCAACAAGTTGCACGCTACGCACGACATCGTGAATTACACATCGAGGTTAATAACAATCCGCACATAAAACGTGCGGGTTGTTATTTATCAATGTCTTATTTTTTCACTGTTTTATTGTCTAATGCGAAAGCGCCTGCACCGGCAAAAACAAAATAGAAGAAGATAAAACAATATAATACCGAGGCTTCACCGCCATTCATTAGCGGGAAAAGCACACCTTTCGGTGCGTGGAACATAAAATACGCCACGGCCATTTGACCACTCAAAATAAAGGCTGAAAGGCGGGTCAATAAGCCTAAGATAAATAAAATACCAAAGACCAATTCAATCACGCCACCCACGCCCATTAACGAGGCAAGTTCTACAGAACCGTTTCCACCGGTCATGGACATCGGGAATTCCCAAAATTTCGCGGTGCCATGTAAAACAAAAGCATAGCCCAAAACAATGCGTAATAAACCTAAAACATAATGACGATATTTGTCTAAAAACATAAATTTTCCTTCTATAAATTGGAGTGTGTTAGTGAGGTGGCATATGCTAACACAACGAAAAAGGAAAAAAATACTTCAAACAGAAAAGGATTCTTTCCAATTCGTTAATAATTTATGCTTTTCGCGGCATTTAACGTTGCCATAAAGGCTTCTGCAGGTAAAAAACCGGTAATTCGTTGCGCTTGAATTTCTTCGCCTTGTTGATTAAAGAAAATAATCGTAGGTAAGCCCGTTACTGCAAGCGCTTTCATTAAAGTGCGGTTAGATTCGCTGTTATTTGTCATATCTACTCTTAACAACAAAACATCACTCAACGCGGTTTGCACCTGTGGATCCGCAAAGGTTTTATGTTCAAATTCCTTACAGGCAACGCACCAATCGGCATATAAATCCAACATGGCAATTTTATTCGGATGCTGTTTTAACACCGCTTGCAATTCGTCATAAGTGGAAATTTGTTGAAAAACGAGCGTATGTTTAACCGCACTTTGGGCATTCGCGGCTTGTGAGGTCGCCACATTATCTTGCCACACCCAATTTTGTAACGGTTGTGCCGAAACCATGGCGGCAACAAAGAACACAATACGGAAGAATAAACCAATGCCGTTTGAACGCATTTGTGTCGCCAACCAAATGAAGAAACTCACGCCGAGTAATGCCCATAAACGCGGTTCCCACATGCTTGGAATAATGCGCGAAATCAGGAAAATTGGTAACGCTAACATGACAAAACCAAAGGCGGTTTTCACGTTTTCCATCCAAGCCCCGGATTTCGGTAGGATTTTATTACCGAATACGGTAATTAATATAAGCGGCAAGCCCATACCTAACGCTAATAAATAAAGGGTCAATGCGCCGATGACAAAATCGCCGGATTGCGCCACATAAAGCAATGCACCGGATAAGGGCGCGGAGGTGCAAGGAGATGCCACTAAGCCGGCAATCGCCCCCATGACAAACACCCCAAAAAAAGCGCCGCTTTTTTGTTGTTGGCTAAATTGCGTAAGTTTAGTTTGCAAAGACGAAGGCAACTGCAACGTAAATAAGCCAAACATGGACAACGCCAGCAATACAAAGACAATGGAAAGTCCAATCAGGACATAAGGACTTTGTAGGGCAATTTGGAATGGCAGACCAATCAGCACAACCACCAAACCGAGCAAGGTATAAGTTAATGCCATGCCTTGCACATACACAAAACTAAGCGCAAGTGCGCGCCAGTTGCCGGTCTCTTCTTTCCGACCGCCGATGACAATGGCAGAAAGCAACGGCAACATCGGTAGTACGCAAGGCGTAAAGGCCAATCCGATACCTAAGACAAAAAACCACAACATGGCGTATTTACTTTGCGACAGACTCTCTGCCAGTTGATTTTGTTGTGATGAAAAAACGTTGGCATTTTCCACCGCACTTTGCGATGTCTGATGTGTCTCTACACTATTTTGCATCTCATGGCTGGCAGAAACATTTGACGAAAGATCACTGAGTTGAAATTGTTTGGTTTCCGGCGGATAGCAAAACCCTTTCGCACAACCTTGATAAGTTACTTCCAGTAGATCCTGTGGTTGAGGATCTTTTAACGGCAACGTCAAATTAAGGTCATGTTTGAAAATGGTGACTAATCCAAAGTAAGGATCTTCATATTGTTCTGCAGAAGAAAGAAATTGCGGTGCATTTTCAACGGGCTTGCCATTCACTGAAAATGCCAATTTATCTTGATATAAATAGTAATTTTCCGCAATTTGCCACTGCATCGAAACGCCAGTGTCAGACCGTTGCACATCCAGCTGGAAAGCCTGATCCACCGGTAAGAATTTAGTCTTATTATTAAATAAATCTGCTTGTGCGGCCATGGCAGTCAAGCAACAGACTAAGAAAATAAACAGTTTTTTCATCATAAAATCGCACGTTATCCTAAATAAAAATGGGGTTCATTCTAGCATTACAACAAGAATTTTGTTGTAAAATATTCTCTCTAAAATCAATTACTACAAACGGTAAAATAGATTGTTAGGATCGACATCAAGCAAAAAATAGGATGAAAAAATGCACATTACAGTTTATTGCGGCGCAAGTTTAGGTAATCAGCCCGAATACCAACAAGCAACGATTGCCATGGGGCAATGGATTGCACAAAAACAACACACCTTGGTTTATGGTGGTGGGAAAATCGGTTTGATGGGATTGTTGGCCGATACAGTATTAGCCCACGGTGGCAAGGTCATCGGCATTATGCCCGCTTTTTTACAAGCGCGAGAGCCGATACACACCGGTTGCACGGAGCTTATGGTGGTGGATTCGATGGCTGAAAGAAAAGCAAACATGCTCAAATTAGCCGATGCCTGTATTGCCTTACCCGGTGGCGCCGGTACATTAGAAGAAATCACTGAAGTTTATTCTTGGGCAAGAATTGGAAAAAATCCCCATCCTTGCATTTTATTCAATAAAAATGGCTTCTATGATCCTTTAAAAGCGCTGTACCAACGTATGGTCGAAACCGGTTTTCTCTCTGAAGACGCATTCCAAAAATTGTTGTTTAGTGAGGATTTTGCAGAAATTGAACAATTTATTGCTGACTATCAATCGCCTGAATTTCGTCATTATTAAGTGCGGTCAAAAAAATTTCCATTTTTCGATAAAAATTAAGTGATTGAAAATTTCTGATGAAAAGCTCGAATTTTAGCTAAATTGATACAGTACATCTCAGTTTTTGCCTCTTATTTTTTTATTAAAAATAAGTTTGCGTGAAAAAATGTTTTGGTGTAGGATAGCGCACATTGTTATTTTTCACTAAAAAATAAGGTTTTAAGCAAATGAAAAAAGGTATCCATCCTGAAAATTATCGCACTGTGCTTTTTTATGACTCCAACGCCAAACAAGGCTTTTTAATTCGTTCTTGTGCACGTACCACCACGACCATGAAATGGGAAGACGGCAACGAATATCCGGTGTTTATGTGCGATACGTCCTCCGCATCACACCCATTTTACACAGGTAAAACAAGACAAATTGCCAGCGAAGGCCGTGCTAGCGAATTTGCTAGTCGTTACGGCAAATTCGGTTCATTAAAATCAAAATAAGGACGCTAAAATGCAAGTATTATCTTCATTAAAAACCGCTAAAACACGTCATCCTGGTTGTAAAGTTGTGCGTCGTCATGGCGTGGTGTATGTGATTTGTAAAGAAAATCCTCGTTTCAAAGCACGCCAAGGCGGGAAAAAGAAACGTTAAAAAATCATTATTATTTTGTGTGTAAATATTGAGCAAATGCTCACTTTATCCTCCGAGGGTATTCAGGCTATCGGAGGATTTTTTATTTTAGTAGAAAGCCGATTAAGCCTTGCCAATTTCATGACGTAGATCATAGAATTAAACGCTAATACTGATTATGTTGTATTTTTCATTGTTACGATAATGTTGCAACTATAAAATAAAATTAGATTTATTTTTCATCGCCTCATGATAAAACTCTCATTAGGCAAATAAAGGATTTGCCCATGCAAACACCACAAATTTTAATTGTTGAAGACGAAACGATTACCCGAAATACATTAAAAAGTATTTTTCAAGCGGAAGGGTATGATGTTTTTGAAGCCTCTGATGGGCTTCAGATGCACCAAATTTTAGAAACGGAAATCATTCATTTGGTGATTATGGATATTAATCTGCCGGGGAAAAACGGATTAATGTTGGCGCGTGAATTACGTGAAAATGCCGATATTGCCTTAATGTTTTTAACGGGGCGTGATAATGAAGTGGATAAAATTCTCGGGTTAGAAATCGGTGCTGATGATTACATCACTAAGCCATTCAATCCGCGTGAACTCACTATTCGTGCGCGTAATCTATTGCAACGCACCATGCAAGAAAATCAACGTGCGCATCATGTTGAACAGTATAAATTTAACGGTTGGACGTTGGATTTAAATAGTCGTACCTTGATTACACCGGAAGGTGAAGAACGTAAACTGCCTCGCAGTGAATTTCGCGCCATGTTACATTTCTGCGAAAATCCGGGCAAAATTCAGACGCGTGAAGAGTTATTGAAAAAAATGACCGGTCGTGAACTCAAACCGCAAGATCGGACTGTCGATGTGACGATTCGCCGTATTCGTAAGCATTTCGAGGATCATCACGACACACCGGAAATTATCGCCACCATCCATGGTGAAGGTTACCGTTTTTGTGGAACCTTAGAATAAAATGCAAATTGCGCTGGCGATAATAAGATAATCAGCGAGGCACGCACTGTTCCGCCAGCACTTCCCCAAGGCTAGTCTTAAGTGTATTAGTCTCTTTACGTTCCAGCCAAACCCAATGAATATTGGAATAATTTCTGCCGTTCTCAGCGATACTTGGCGTAAGTTTTTGCGTCACACCATCAAATGTCACAGCAATTGATGTTTGAGTGCCTTTTTTATTCTTTCGGGAATGTTTAGTCACACGAACGACTTTATTATCTTTACATAAATACTCTACTGCCGTTCCCTTTTGAGTCGATTTTTGTAATGCCGTTGGCGTCGGTTTTTTATCTGTTTTCGTGGCAACTACCGGTTTTGTTACGCATCCGATTAATCCCAAAATAGTCAATAACATCAAGCCCGCTTTTAGCATGATCTTCTCCTTTTAAAAAGCAGATAGGCATAATGCCATGACTATGCCTATCAAGTTTTATGGATCTATTTCTTAAAAGTATAGCTACCGTCTGCCTGTCGAATAAAACGTCCGCCATTAGATAAACGTAACTCCGTCACACGACCTTGCGCATTCAATAATACCTGAACTTGATCGCCCGGTTTGAAGCTACTGAGCACATTGCCCGCCCCGCTTGCTTTCGTCATGGCATTAACATCGGCAATTTGTAAATTGTTATCACGGAACACCTGCATGAGTGATACGCCTTGAGGCACAACAAGATTCTTGCCGGTAACCGCTGTTGCAGCTGACGGACGCACTGCCGATTTTGCCTCGACAACTTCAATAGCACGTTTCGGTGCCTGTGGTTTGACTTGCGGTTTATTTTGAACGACTGGTTGCGGCTTAGCCGGTGCTTTTTCTTCGCGAACACTTTCCGTTTCAACCTTTTTCGCTACATGTTGAGCAGCATGAGGTTTAACTGCCTCAGTACGCACAGGGGGTTCCGCTTTTGGCGTATTGGTTTCAACACCTTTGTTCTCCGCAACCGCTGCCTCACTGTTTGTATTTGTTGTAATATTCGGCTGGGTAATTTCTAATGAACTTGGCGATGAGGCGGTCTGTGCATCTAACACGGTCGCTTCATTTTCCTGCGTTTGATCTAACTGCTGGAACTGAATGGGAATATTATTGCTATTTTGTTGTTCGAAAGATTGCACGGTTTCAGAACTTGGCTTCATTAAAAGGATAAAAAGAAGCAGAAGCAACAATATGCAAAGTGCGACAAAAATACGACGATGTTTTTGTGGCAATATGCTCAAAATCTTCCAATTTTCAGGTGAAGCTAATGTTGCTTTAGGCGCAGAAGCCGCTTGAGAAGCCGTTGCTTTGACACTATTTTCTTCGGTCACCGAGGATTCTGTTGTAGCAGATAATACCTCTTCGGCCACTATCGGATCTGCCGCCACATGATGTTCTTCCGGTGCAGTTGAGGGAACAAAGGCTTCCTCTCTCGTATTCGGTGCGGTGGAAAAATCCCGTAATGTGGGTTCTTTACGTTCTACTGCGGTTTGAGGCTTTTTATTAAAAAGTGTTTTTGCTCTTTCCAGTAAAGATGGCTCGTTGCCGATGGCTTTCTTCGGTGTAATAGGTTCCATTTTGTTTAATCCTAAATCTAATTCATTTTGAGCCGAATCGGCTAAGTTATTTTGATTTCCAAGGTTTCTTTGTTCAGAATCCACGATATACCTCTAATTAAATAACACAATAACCCGTAAAGTGCGGTTATTTTTGAGCGTGTTTTTCATCTTATGAAAAACCACCTAACCGAATCTGTTACGTCATAATTTATCCATAAAAAATCTTGCCTATTTTAAAGCATCTTTTACTTTTTTGATACCGTCTTCTCAAGACGAATATAAAGTTTTATTCGGTTCGCCGCCGATTTCACGGGCAAGTTTCGGCACCAAATAGCCGGAGCTGATGCGTTGTAGCTCTTTATAAATTTTCAAAGCTTGTGTGTCATCAAGATAAAAATGCGTTGCGCCTTCGACTTTATCTAACAAATGCAAATAATAAGGCAAAATGCCCACTGAAAATAAGCGGTCACTCAATACTTTCAGAATTAGTGCGTCATCATTCACATTTTTGAGTAACACCGATTGGTTTAATAAAACGACGCCGCAATCCTTTAATTTCGTCATGGCATGGGCAAAATCCTCATCAATTTCATTGGCATGATTGACGTGAGTGACCAAAATTTTTTGCAACCGAGTTTGCGCTAAAAGGCGACAAAATTCATCAGTTATCCGTTGCGGAATGACGACCGGTAAACGGGAATGAATACGCAGACGCTTTAAGTGCGGTATGTTTTCTAAGTGTTTTATCAGCCATTCGAGCTCATGATCTTTTGCCATCAGCGGATCGCCACCGGAAAAAATCACTTCCTCAATTTCAGGGCGTTCCGCAATATATTGCAACGCTTTTTGCCAATTTTGCTTGGTGCCTTTGTTGTCTTCATAAGGAAAATGACGGCGAAAACAATAGCGACAATTTACCGCGCAACCGCCTTTTACCATAAATAACAAGCGATTATGGTATTTGTGCAAAATGTTGGGGACGACGTTTTTATCTTCTTGTTCTTCCAATGGATCTTTGCTGAATCCTTCGGCTTGTAAAAATTCATCCGCAGAAGACATGACTTGTAAAAACAGAGGATCCTTTGGATTGCCCTTTTCCATCTTTTCTACAAAAGGCAGCGGCACGCGCATGGCAAATAATTTGCGCGCTTCTATGTCTTGTTTGAAGGGTTCGAGAGGGAGCTCGAGGTGTTGTAATAACATTTGCGGATCGGAAATCCCGTTTGCCAAATGCGTTAACCA
The DNA here is from genome assembly GCF_980468985.1 of Aggregatibacter valvarum. Lineage (NCBI taxonomy): Bacteria > Pseudomonadati > Pseudomonadota > Gammaproteobacteria > Pasteurellales > Pasteurellaceae > Aggregatibacter > Aggregatibacter valvarum. Next base: position 1,771,167 of record NZ_OZ413141.1, read on the forward strand.
ACTTTGTTCTTCTCTAATCGGGATGTTTTGATGTAGAATAGCCACTTTAAAAAAACAATCTTTTTTGAGGATAATATGGCTACATATACTACCAGTGATTTCAAACCAGGTCTAAAATTTATGCAAGACGGCGAGCCTTGCGTGATCGTTGAAAATGAGTTCGTTAAACCCGGCAAAGGTCAAGCGTTCACCCGCACCCGTATTCGTAAATTAATTTCCGGCAAAGTATTGGATGTGAACTTCAAATCCGGTACTTCTGTTGAAGCTGCTGATGTAATGGATTTAAACTTAACTTATTCTTATAAAGACGATGCGTTCTGGTATTTCATGCACCCGGAAACATTTGAACAATATTCTGCAGATGCAAAAGCGGTAGGCGATGCAGAAAAATGGTTGTTAGACCAAGCAGATTGTATCGTGACATTATGGAATGGTGCACCAATTACGGTAACACCACCAAACTTCGTTGAATTAGAAATCGTTGACACCGATCCAGGTCTTAAAGGTGATACCGCAGGTACTGGTGGTAAACCGGCAACATTAAGCACCGGTGCTGTGGTGAAAGTACCATTATTCGTACAAATCGGTGAAGTGATTCGCGTTGATACCCGTTCCGGCGAATACGTTTCTCGCGTAAAATAATTCGCAATTAATCTGACGTAATTGCACAATATTACAACAATGCAAAACGGAGAAAATGCCATTCGCCTTTTCTCCGTTTCCATTTTATGCGGTGTTCTCCGTAACATTCTCCCCTAAAAAATACGATAAAAAACACCGCACTTGAGATTCACATCAAGTGCGGTGATTTTTTTCAACGTTTTTCCACAAAGAAATTATTTACCGCTCCATGCTTTAATTGCGTCTAAACGGGTTTTCACTTTGCTTTGGGAATCGCCTTTGAAATAATCTTTGGCTAAACCACCTTCCCAACCACCGTAGTTCGGGTTAGGAAGCACAATGTAGCTTTTACCAAATTTCGCTTGGTTTTTCGCCACAAAATCACGACGTTCTGCATTTAACTTGCCATGTGTTTCATCACCGAAGTCATCTAAGTTATCACCGACATACAGTACAATTTCATAACCTTGGCTTTCAATTTCAGCAAAACGGGCAGATTTAGCAGACTTATCTTTTTTGAGGTAAAGAGAAGATTCATCAACACCGGTAAAACCTAAACGTTTCATGTCATCAATGGTGCCGGCTTTTTCATTTTTGTCTTTACGATTGGACACATAGAACATTTTACCTTTGTGTGCATTCACGTAATTGTTAAATTCCACCGCACCTGCAATAGCGCCAGATTCTCTGGCATCAACCCAGCGTGTCCAATCTTTGCCATCAAACGGTTTGTTGTTTTTAACTTGCCAACCGGCGTATGCGCTGTTATCAATCATGGTTTCGTCTAAATCCACGACAACGGCTTTTTTCTTGCCTTTTTTCACTTTTGCCTGATCAAAGGCAACTTTAGCGGTGTTAAATGCTTGATAAGCCAACGCATTATATTCACCGGATTCTTGCATCCAGTTAATTCCCAATACAGCTTGTTGCTGTAATTGCGCGTCTCCTTTTGACGTATTTTGTGCACAACCCACTAATACAAAGGCTGACATTGCAGCAACTACAGTCAGTTTTAGTGTATTTTTCATTATTTTTTCCTCTTGATTTATGTGATAAATGCCTAAAAATTATAGCAAGCATCATGTATAATTAATAGCACTCTCTTACCCATTCTCTTTCTTTTTTCATAAGGTTTTACAATGACTGAATTATCCAATCCTGAGCTCGTCAAAACGGTCGTTTTATTAGCCACCAGTGTCACAATCGTACCGCTTTTTAAACGTATTGGATTGGGAAGCGTACTCGGTTATTTAGTCGCCGGCTGTTTAATCGGACCATCCGGTTTTGGGCTGTTTCAAGATCCTTCCAATATTGTTCACATGGCCGAGCTAGGCGTGGTAATGTTCCTATTTATCATCGGTTTAGAAATGCACCCTGAACGCTTGTGGGCAATGCGTAAAGCGATTTTTGGACGAGGGTTGCTGCAAGTCGCTGTTTCCGGTGTATTGTTAACATTAATCGGAATTAACCTGTTAAACCTGAGTTTTCCTGTTGCCTTTATTGCGGCAATGGGTTTTACACTTTCTTCCACCGCAATCGTCATGCAAGTTTTAGAAGAACGGGGGATTAGTTCCACGCCAAAAGGTCAACGCGTGGTTTCTACGTTATTATTTGAAGATCTTTCCATCGTTCCTCTCTTGGCATTTGTCGCCTTTCTTTCACCAGAAAGCAATAATTCCGCCCATTCTACCAACTGGGCAGGCATTGGCGTCGCGTTGGCTGCCGTATTGGGTTTAGTCGCTGCCGGTAAATGGCTGATGAATCCGATTTTCCGAATGATTTCTAAAGCGCATATTCGAGAAATGATGACTGCCGCAGCATTATTAGTGGTGCTTGGTGCGGCATTAGCCATGGAAATTAGCGGATTATCCATGGCGATGGGCGCATTTGTCGCCGGTGTGATGTTATCGGAATCCGCTTTCCGACATCAATTAGAAGCGGACATTGAACCATTCCGTGGATTATTACTGGGCTTATTTTTCATGGGCGTCGGGATGTCATTAGATTTCGCTTTAGTTTGGCATAATGCATTATGGTTGCTTGGCATTGTTTTTCTTTATATTTTAGGTAAGGCAATCAGTGTGTATGGTGTGGCTCGCCTCACGTTATTAAATCATAACGAAGCCATTGGCCGCATGGCAATCATGGCGCATGGTGGGGAATTTGCCTTCGTTTTATTTTCCGCAGCCACCACTGCCGGCGTGTTATCTGCCGACTTAAATGCCACCTTTACGGCAGCCGTGATCATTTCTATGCTGTTCTCACCGCTAATTGTGTTATTGCTCCGCCGATTATCAAAACCGAATACGCCGGTGAATACCAATAACGATCAGGTAGATAGCATCGATTTAATTGAAAGTGTCGAAAATAACGTTGTGGTGTTGGGATTCGGGCGTTTTAGTCAAATTGTGTGTCAAACATTATTGGCAAGAGGCATCCAAGTTACCGTGATTGACGCGAATATTGATCGTATTCGCTCTGCCGCAAAATTTGGTTTTAAAGTGTACTATGGTGATGGTTCCCGCTTAGATGTTTTGCGTGCCTGTGGCCTAGAAAAAGCCTCTTGTTTAATCTTGGGGATTAGTGATACCCATAGTATCGAATTGATTGTCGAGCAGATTAAGCAAGAATATCCGTTATTGCCGGTGCTGGCGAGAACTTACGATCGGCAAAGTGCGGTCAATTTAATGAAACTTAATATTGATTTTCAAATTCGTGAGACTTTTGAATCTGCCTTACTTTTAGGACGTGAAGCGCTAATACGTTTAGGGGTTGCGCAAGTTGAAGCAGATGAAGTGGTGACAGCCATTCGTCAATTAGACCAAGAGCGTTTAAATGAGGAAGTATTACATGGCTTCTCAGCGGAATTGGTTAAAAAATATTGGACGCCAAAACCGTTTGTTCGTCCGACACAACACGCGGAAGCGTTAAATGAAGGGGCAGCCGATATTCTTTCTCAAAAGGAAGAAACCGGTTCAGAAGAACTCAACGGCGGAAAATAAAAATGAGAAATGAGAAATGAGGGTTGGAAGAAATGAAATCGCAATACCCTCATATCGCAGCACTTTTTAGCCAAAAGCCATATAAAGTGCGAGAAAATCGAATAAAAATAAATTTTTTATTGATTTTTAAAATAAAATCAGTATCATAGGTCTCCGTTCTAACACACGAGATGGGTCGTTAGCTCAGTCGGTAGAGCAGCGGACTTTTAATCCGTTGGTCGAAGGTTCGAATCCTTCACGACCCACCACTTCGCCATTAGAAAAGCTGTATATCCTAACGGGTCGTTAGCTTAGTCCGGTAGAGCAGTGGACTCTTAATCCATTGGTCATAGGTTCGAATCCTATACGACCCACCACCTTTCTCTACTTTATTCTCCTATACCTATCAAATATAACGAACTCCTAGCTCACAAGCGGACTTTTTAATTTTCCTCTCTTCTTATCGTTGACGACAACACTGTGTTATCATTTTGCTTTCTGAAGTAACGGGTTTTGATAAAATGAGCATTCCCTGTTATAGAGAATAAAAGACAACTTAACGGTATAACGTTTATGATGAAAAAGAAAAATCAAATTTTAGTGACATTATCTGTGGTAGCGCTGTTGGGCGGCTGCTCGGAAGATGAAGTACAACGCGATGTGTACAACAGTCTGGACGATTGCATTGCGGACTGGATTAGACCGGAATTATGCGAACAGGATAAATCTCAAAGCGCAAACACGAACCCTGTGGCAAATAACAATGGCAGTGTGGCGAGTAGCGAAAATAATACGGTTGCCGGCGACAATAATGCTACGTCAACCACCACCGCCAGCGGCGATGAAGGCCCTTCTATCGGCAGTGCCATTGCCGGTGCGGCGGCAGGTTATATGATCGCCAAAGCCATGAGTGGTTTTCTAGGCCCGAGTTATAATCCCAATAATCGCGCCGTTTCGACACCAACCGGGCAAATTATTCGACCGCAAGGCAATCATTCTGTGGGGAAACCGGTGTTAGTTAAGGGCGGTACCGGTAGCGCGAATAGCAAACCTGTTTCACGCGGTGGGTTTAGTAGCAGTAACACCAGTAAAAGTGGCGGTGGTTAATCATGAAACGTATCTCCGGTATTCCAACCCGCCCCGATATGGTGCAACAGCTGCTTGAGGTGGGCTTTGATTATTACAATCTGTCTTCTACCGATGGCTCGCATTATTGGTCGGACAATGTTGCCTACGAATTTACGTTGGCAGAAATCGACAAAATTGAAGATGCCACTAACGAATTGCATGCCATGTGCATGGATTTTGTCGCCGATGAAGTAAAACAAGGCGATTATGAGCACTATCGTTTCACCGATTTACAAAAAAATCTGATCGAACAATCTTGGCGTGAAAACGCACCGCACTTATATGGCCGTTTTGATTTCGGCTATGACGGCGACAATCTCAAAATGTTTGAATATAACGCCGATACGCCGACCTCTTTGCTGGAAGCTGCAGTGGTGCAATGGCAGTGGCTGGAGCAAGCGGAAGGTTTACCAAATCGTGACCAATTCAACTGGATTCATGAAGAATTGATTACCCGTTTTTCTGTGTTGCAACAGCAAAGCGGTAAAACCGGTTTCCATTTTGCCGCGATGGCGGATGCCGGACGGGAAGATTGGGGCAATTTGGATTATCTTGCGGATGTAGCCTATAACGCCGGTTGGCATATTCACCGCTTGACCATTGAAGACATCGGCTACGATAACGACACGCAACAATTTGTCGATCTCAATAACCAACCCATTGAAACGCTATTCAAATTGTATCCGTTAGAATGGATGACGACGACGGAATACGCACCGCACATGTTAAACAGTGCAACGCAATTTTTTGAACCGGCATGGAAATTGTTACTGAGCAATAAAGCCCTGCTCGCTAAACTGTGGCAAAAACACCCGAACCATCCGTATTTATTGCCGACTTATTTTAATCGACATGACATAACGGATCGTAAATCTATTTGGGTGAAAAAACCGTTATTAGGCCGCGAAGGTGCCAACGTGTTTTATTATGAAAAAAATAACGGCTTGGAATTTGCCGCCAAAGGCAGTGAACATTCAAATTTCTACGCCAATGCAGGCTATATTTATCAGCAGAAATTTGAGTTACCGAATTTTGATGGGATGTATCCGGTCATCGGTTCTTGGGTGGTGGGCGATGTGGCATGTGGCATGGGCTTGCGTGAAGACTTCACCGCCGTTACCGGCAATGACAGCCATTTTATCCCCCATTATTTCATAGAATAAATTAACCCTTTATCTACTCCCTCAAAAGCCCCAAAGCACGAGGGAGTTATATGGGGAGTTAAAAACGACAACAAAGACAAACATTCACGAACAAAAACGACAAATAGAAAAATGATAATATGCTGTTTTTGCTATGATTTTTGACAAGAAAGACGTTATTTGACAAGTGAAGTGGCGGTGAGAGGGGGATTCGAACCCCCGATGCAGTTTCCCACATACACGCTTTCCAGGCGTGCTCCTTCAACCACTCGGACATCTCACCGTGATTAGGACGTGCGAACTATAAGGATTTCATTGAGTTTCGTCAAGTATTTTTGTAATTTTGTCGTTCATAAGATAAAAATTTCACCAATAATCGGGTAAAATAAGCGTCCATTCAGGATTATCCCACTCAATTTTTTATCCGCTATTATTCATTATGTTAAAAAAATGGTTTCTTACTAAAAATGCCTTTCTGTCAGTTAAACCTTTCAGCGCATTAAAAGACAGTTTCAGAAACGGCTATACTTCCCGTCATTTGACCAAAGATATTATTGCCGGGTTAACCGTTGGCATTATCGCCATTCCGCTTTCCATGGCACTTGCCATTGCCAGTGGCGTACCACCGCAGCACGGGTTATACACCGCCATTGTTGCGGGGATTATCATCGCATTAACGGGAGGTTCACGCTTTAATATTTCCGGCCCAACGGCCGCTTTTGTGGTGATTTTATTCCCTGTTACTCAGCAATTCGGTTTAAGCGGTCTGCTGATGGCTACATTGCTTTCCGGTGTCATTTTGGTATTGATGGCGTTGTTCCGCCTAGGGCGGCTTATCGAATACATTCCGCTGCCTGTCACGCTCGGCTTTACATCAGGCATCGGCATCGTGATTGCCACCCTACAAATTAAAGATTTCCTTGGTTTGAGCATTGAACAAATGCCGTCTCATTATCTTGAGAAAGTGCAAGTTATTTTGACCGCACTTCCAAGTATAAACTGGGCAGATACCGGCGTAGGGATAATTACGCTTATTGTTTTAACCCAATGGCATAAACTACGCTTGTCTATTCCCGGTCATTTGCCGGCGGTGATTCTCGCGACATTGCTCTCGTTATTGCTGACACACTTCGGTTATTCTGTCGCAACCATCGGTACTCAATTCCAATACACACTTTCCGATGGCACGACCGGCTACGGTATTCCGAATGTTTTACCTGAATTTTCCTTGCCATGGAATATTCCTGATCCACAAGGTAACTTAATTAACTGGAATTTTGACACCATTCAACGCCTATTGCCGGCGGCTTTTTCCATGGCGGTCTTGGGCGCAATCGAATCATTATTGTGTGCCGTCATTTTAGACAACATGACCGACACCAAACACCATTCCAATAACGAACTATTAGCGCAAGGTCTTGGCAACATCGCCTCTCCATTTTTTGGCGGAATCACAGCCACCGCAGCCATTGCTCGTTCTGCGGCAAACGTTAAATCCGGCGGCGTATCACCAATTTCAAGTGTTGTGCACGCTTTATTAGTGTTGTTTGCCTTATTGTTTTTTGCGCCTGCACTGTCTTATTTACCGCTATCTTCGATGGCCGCGCTCTTGTTGGTTGTAGCTTGGAACATGGCGGATTTACCAAAAATTATTCAGCTTATCCGTCGTTCCGGACGTAACGAAATTGCCGTATTACTGGTTTGCTTAATCCTCACGGTCTTATTCGACATGGTCATTGCCATTTCTGTGGGCGTGTTATTGGCCAGTCTGCTGTTTATCCGCACTATCGCCGAGATGACCAAATCCATTAGTATTGCTGTGCCGGAAGATTTAGATGATGTATTAATTTATCGTATTAGCGGACCGCTCTTTTTTGCTGCGGCGGATAACCTCTTCGCCGACTTGCATGACAAAACCGTTCACACCGATCACGAAATCAAACACATTGTTTTACAATGCGATGCGGTGACCGTACTGGATGCTGGGGGAATTCATGCACTCACCCGTTTCGTGCAACATATGTTGCCTCATCAACAGCTTTATATGTGTAATATGCAGTTCCAGCCACTACGCACGATTGTTAAATCCGGTTCATTGCCTGAAATCAAAAAAATTACGTTCACTGCTGATTTAACCGAAGCATTGAATAAAATTCGGGAATTTGAGGGAATTGAGGTGAAATAATTTGTGATATTTACGGGCAAAAAGGAGAAATTATGCTAAATCTCGCGACAATCACCACTCAACTTCAGCAACTTAAAGTCGTTCCGGTTATCGCATTGGATCATGCTGAAGCTATTTTTCCGTTGGCAGATATTCTGGCGCAAAATGGCTTGCCGGTAGCAGAAATTACGTTTCGTTCTCCAGCAGCCGAAGAGGCAATTAGCTTATTGCGCCAACAACGACCGGATTTTCTGATTGCCGCGGGGACGGTTTTAACCGCCGAACAGGTTTTTCAAGCGAAAAATGCCGGTGTAGATGTTGTCGTGACACCGGGATTTAATCCTCAAATTGTGCAATTATGCCGAGCGTTAAACTTGCCGATAATACCGGGTGTGAATAATCCAATGGCGATTGAAGCGGCATTAGCGTTGGGCATTGACACGGTAAAATTTTTTCCAGCAGAAGCTTCTGGCGGTGTGAAAATGATTCACGCGTTGCTAGGCCCTTATGCACAATTAAAAATGATGCCAACAGGGGGAATTGGATTGCAAAATATTCAAGATTATTTGGACATTCCAAATGTGGTGGCCTGCGGTGGATCTTGGTTTGTTGAAAAAAAACTAATTAATGCGAAAAATTGGTCGAAAATTAATCGATTAACCCAAGAAGTCGTTACGCTGATAAAATAATAAAGTGCGGTTAAAAAACATTGTAAATTTTCACCGCACTTAGAAAAAGTTAATGACATTCGCCCATCAGTATCAAACATCCTCCGTCTCCTCACATCGAATCTCTATGCAAGAACAGAGGGAAGTGAACTACATTTCTTGTACCACAAATTGCAAGGCATGACGGGCAAATAATTTGGCTTTGCGCTGCTTTAAATGTTTTAAGCGTAAAGCACGTGCTTGTTGTTGGTGGAAAAATTTCTTTTTACTCGGTTTTAAGTGTTTTCTCTTGTTCATGATCATTTTCCTCTGCAGGTGAACCTGTGCTTGAATTGTTATTTACGTCTTCGTTTTTATCACTTTGATTTTGTTGCACACGGTAATAATTCATAATGCTATTCATATAGCGACGAATATTTTCGACATATTGAACGGCTTCATAACCTCGAGCATAGCCATATTTTAGGTTGGTATAGTAACGCTTTTCCGCCAATAGCGGTAAGTTCTTTTTCACATCCAGCCAATTGTCTGCATTCCCTCCTAAACTTTTGGTTAAGCGACGTGCATCCAATAAATGCCCTAGACCCATATTATAAGCCGCTAAGGCAAACCAAATACGATCGTCATTGTTGATACTGTCGGGGATCTGTTCAATCAACCAATGTAAATATTCAGAACCGGCTTTGATGCTTTGTTCAGGATCGGTACGATCAGTGATTTTCATGCGTTCGGCAGTGTCTTTGGTCAGCATCATCATGCCACGTACGCCTGTGGGTGACGTAGCATCAGGGTTCCAGTGGGATTCTTGATAGGCGATAGCGGCCAATAAACGCCAATCTAAATTGCCTTTATGTTTCGTAAAGAGCGGTTCAAATTTCGGAAGAATCGCTTCAATAGAATTCAAATAGGATTTGGTATCCACGTAATCAAACTGGCGAAAATGATTAAAATATTTCTCTTCAATATTGGCAATTAATCCTGAATCAATCGCGGTATTCATGAAATCCAGCAAGGCTGATTGCAATTCGTTAGACGAATTATTGGATAAATACCAATGTACGCTCATTTCATCTGTTAAATCAAATGCCACCGCAATTTGCGGTTTGATTTGTTGGGTCGCGGAAATATCCAAAGAATTAGCAAGGGTGTACGCAATTTTACCTTCTGCCACTTGTAATAATAATTCCTCCTGTGTGAGTTTTTTATCTACCCGCCAACGGAGTTTCGGATGCTTAAGTTGGGCATCTTTTAAAATTTGCACTAATTCGGAACTTTCAGGAATCACCAATGTGTCATTAATTTGCGCCAAAGAACGAGGTCGATTTTCGCCTTTGCGATACGCCAGTTGCCAAGAGGCGGAATAATAAGAAGGGCCTAGCTGGAAATGCTCCGCCTTATCTGTTTGATAGAAAAGATTCGCCGCGGCAATATCAATTTTATGTTCATCTAACGCATCAAACAGCGTGTCAGTACTCTCCATTGACCGCATTTCAAGTTCTACGTTTAAATAGCTAGCAAAGGCTTTGCTTAATTCATATTCTAAGCCGGACTCCCCCTCTCCATTAATAAAATAAGAGATAGGGTGATTTATCGTGCCAACCACTAATTTGCCGCGTTCTTGAATTGCTTGATAAGGGTTTTCTTCCGAGTGCATGATATGTTGCCACGGAAACACCATATCAATCGCCCAAAGTAATAAGCATAAGCCTGCAACAATACGTAAAAATAAACCTTTCAAATGATATTTCTCTTGATCTTGTTTGTTATAAACGCCGTTCAATAATCACGCCAACGTTATTTGCTTGTGCTACCGCTTTCGGCTTGCTTAACTTAAGCCGAAGCCACGTTATTCTAAATCGTTGTTGTAATTGCTCTGCTACCTCATTAGCCACCCGTTCAATCAATAGAAAGGGTTTAGACGCTACATAATCAATAATAAATTCACTGATTTGCGCATAATTAAGCGTTAATTGTACATCATCCGCCGCTGCCGCTTGGCGAGTATCCCACGCCATTTCGACATCAAAAATCAGCTTTTGTTTGATTTGCTGTTCCCAGTCATATACGCCAATTTGTGCAAATACCGTCAAACCTTCAATAAAAATTAAATCTTGCATGGGTTTTCTATACCGTGAGTAACCAAAATTTTTGTGGGCTTATACTACCAACTTTGGGTACAATAGACGAACTCTTTTTACTACGCCATAGAAAATTCCATGAGCCTTTTTGCCTTATTTTATATGCTATTGAGCTACTTACTCGGCTCCATTTCCAGTGCAATTTTATTATGCCGACTTGCCGGCTTACCCGATCCTCGCACATCGGGCTCAAATAATCCGGGTGCAACAAATGTATTACGCATCGGTGGTCGCTGGGTGGCGTTAGCCGTATTACTTTGCGATATGTTAAAAGGAACATTGCCCGTTTGGTTGGGTTATTATCTTGGCTTAACCCAATTTGAATTGGGTATGGTGGCACTCGGTGCTTGCCTTGGTCATATCTTCCCCATTTTCTTCAAGTTTAAAGGTGGCAAAGGCGTTGCCACTGCCTTCGGTGCTATCGCGCCTATTGCTTGGGGCGTTCTCTTTTCCATGTTAGGCACATGGCTGGTAGTTTTCTTGATCAGCGGCTACTCTTCTCTCAGTGCTGTCATCACCGCACTATTCGTGCCGTTTTATGTTTGGTGGTTCAAACCCGAGTTCACTTTCCCTGTGGCATTAGTCTGCTGCCTACTCATCTATCGCCATCATGAAAACATCCAACGCCTTTGGCGCGGACAGGAAGATAAAATGTGGCGTAAATTAAAAAAATAATCTACCTAAAACACGGCAAAAAACGACCGCACTTCAAAATATGGCATAAGCAAAAGGAAGATAATCATGAAACAACAACCTATCGTGGGCTTTCTCTTCGCATTAATCACCGCAATAGCCTGGGGAACTTTGCCTATTGCGTTGAAACAAGTGCTCGCCAACATGAACACGCAGACCATTGTATGGTATCGATTTATCACAGCGAGCGTGATTTTATTTATTATCCTTTGGCATAAAAATAAACTACCGACAACTGCTAAGCTTGGCTATTATGGTTGGTTAGCTGTCATTGGTATTGTTGGTTTAGCTGGCAACTTCTTCTTATTCAATAACGCGTTGAATTATATTGAACCATCCATTGCGCAAATTTTTATCCCTTTATCTTCTTTCGGAATGTTAATCTGTGGTGTGTTTATTTTTAAAGAAAAGCTTGGCGTGCATCAAAAAATTGGCTTGGTCTTATTACTGATTGGATTAGGCTTATTTTTTAATGACCGTTTAGCTATTTTCACTGAACTAAACACCTACTCCACTGGAGTTTTTATCAGTATTAGTGCTGCTTTAGTTTGGGTCGTCTATGGCATGGCACAAAAATTAATGCTTCGTAAATTTAGCTCACAGCAAATTTTATTCATGATTTACTTGGGTTGCGTTTTTGTATTTATGCCCTTTGCTGAATTTTCTCAAGTCGAAAACCTTACACCATTTACATTTGGATGTTTTATTTATTGCTGCCTCAACACGCTCTTCGGTTATGGCGCCTATGCCGAAGCGCTCAACCGGTGGGAAGTATCGAAAGTTAGCGTAGTTATCACTTTGGTGCCGTTATTCACCATTTTATTTTCCCACTTAGCTCACTACATTGATCCCTCAGATTTTATTGCCCCTGAACTCAATACTATTAGCTATATTGGTGCATTAATTGTTGTTTGTGGTGCGGTTTTGTCGGCTATAGGACACAAGTTATTTGCTTATCGAGCATAAATTAATTATTCACTGAAATATAGATTTATCTTAAGCCTCCTCAAATTAAACTAATATTAAACCAACAAAAAAGGCTACGTTTAAAAAACGCAGCCTTTTATTTAACGATAACAATTTAATTCTTGAAAATTAAATTATTCCCTATAATTACTTGATAATTTTAGCTACCACGCCAGCGCCTACTGTACGGCCACCTTCACGGATAGCAAAACGTAAACCTTGGTCCATCGCGATTGGGTGGATTAGGGATACAGTCATTTTAATGTTGTCGCCAGGCATTACCATTTCCACGCCTTCCGGTAATTCGATAGTGCCGGTTACGTCAGTTGTACGGAAATAGAATTGTGGACGGTAACCTTTGAAGAATGGAGTATGACGACCACCTTCTTCTTTGGATAATACGTACACTTCAGATTCGAAATCAGTGTGTGGAGTGATTGAACCCGGTTTCGCTAATACTTGACCACGTTCGATTTCTTCACGTTTTGTACCACGTAATAATGCACCGATGTTTTCACCTGCACGACCTTCGTCAAGTAATTTACGGAACATTTCAACACCGGTTACGGTTGTTTTCGCAGTTGGTTTGATACCTACGATTTCAACTTCATCACCAGTACGGATGATACCACGCTCTACACGACCGGTTACTACTGTACCACGACCAGAAATAGAGAACACGTCTTCAATTGGAAGAAGGAACGGTTGGTCGATTGCACGCTCAGGTTCAGGAATGTAAGTATCCAATGCTTGAGCTAATTCAAGGATTTTTTCTTCCCATTCTGCTACGCCGTTTAACGCTTGTAATGCAGAACCACGAATGATTGGTGTATCATCACCCGGGAAGTCATATTGAGAAAGAAGTTCACGAACTTCCATTTCAACTAATTCTAATAACTCTTCGTCATCTACCATGTCGCATTTGTTTAAGAATACGATGATGTAAGGTACACCTACTTGGCGACCTAATAAGATGTGCTCACGAGTTTGTGGCATAGGACCATCAGTTGCTGCTACAACTAAGATAGCACCATCCATTTGTGCCGCACCGGTAATCATGTTTTTAACGTAGTCGGCGTGTCCCGGACAGTCAACGTGTGCATAGTGACGGGTTGGTGTGTCATATTCAACGTGGGACGTGTTGATGGTGATACCACGCGCTTTTTCTTCCGGCGCGTTATCGATTTGGTCAAATGCACGAGCTGCACCACCATAGTGTTTTGCTAATACGGTGGTGATTGCTGCTGTTAAAGTGGTTTTACCATGGTCAACGTGGCCGATTGTACCCACGTTAACGTGCGGTTTTGTACGTTCAAATTTTTCTTTAGACACGATTAAGTTTCCTCGATATATAAGCCCACAAGCCGAGATGGCTTGTGGCCTTAGTTAAACAAAATTATTTTTTACGAGCTTCAATAACTGCTTCAGCTACATTTTTCGGTGCTTCAGCGTATTTTAATGGTTCCATTGAGTAAGAAGCACGACCTTGAGTTTGGGAACGTAAGTCAGTTGCATAACCAAACATTTCAGAAAGCGGAACTTCAGCGTCGATTTTAACAACGAATTCATTTGCTTCTTGACCGTTCACCATTGCGCGACGACGGCTCAAGTCACCGATTACGTCACCTACATACTCAGGTGGAGTTTCTACTTCAACTTTCATGATTGGCTCAAGTAAAACTGGGTTTGCTTTTGCGAATGCCGCTTTAAATGCTAAAGACGCTGCAAGTTTAAACGCCAATTCAGAGGAGTCCACATCATGGTATGAACCGAAGTGTAAACGAACACCAATATCAACTACTGGATAACCTGCTAATGGACCAGATTTAAGTTGCTCTTGAATACCTTTGTCAACAGCAGGGATGTATTCACCAGGGATAACACCACCTTTAATTTCGTTAACAAATTCGTAACCCGGACCTTCCGGCTCTAATGGATATAAGTCGATAACAACGTGACCATATTGACCGCGACCACCAGATTGTTTTGCGTGTTTACCTTCTACATCGTTAACACGAGTACGAATTGTTTCACGGTAAGATACTTGTGGTTTACCAATGTTAGCTTCCACTTTGAATTCACGTTTCATACGGTCAACGATGATATCCAAGTGTAATTCACCCATACCGGAAATAATGGTTTCACCGGATTCTTCATCAGTATGAACACGGAATGACGGGTCTTCTTGTGCAAGACGGCCTAATGCAAGACCCATTTTTTCTTGGTCTGCTTTTGTTTTTGGTTCTACTGCAACAGAGATTACCGGCTCAGGGAATTCCATACGTTCAAGGATGATTGGTGCTTCGATTGCACATAATGTATCACCTGTTGTTACATCTTTTAAGCCGATTGCCGCAGCGATATCGCCCGCGCGAACTTCTTTAATTTCTTCACGTTTATTTGCGTGCATCTGTACGATACGACCAAAACGTTCACGTTTTTGACGTACAGAGTTTAATACGGTATCACCAGAATTAATTACACCGGAATACACACGGAAGAAGGTTAAGTTACCTACGAATGGGTCAGTTGCAATTTTGAACGCTAATGAAGAGAATGGCTCTTCATCGCTTGCATGACGCTCACCTTCAGTTTCGTCAGGGTTGATACCTTTGATTGCTGGAATATCTGTTGGTGCCGGTAAGTATTCAACAACCGCATCAAGCATAGCTTGAACACCTTTGTTTTTAAATGCTGAACCACAAGTTACCAAGATGATTTCGTTTGCTAATACGCGTTGACGAAGACCTGCTTTGATTTCTTCTTCGCTTAACTCTTCACCACCAAGATATTTTTCCATTAATTCTTCGGAAGCTTCTGCTGCTGCTTCAACAAGGTTTTGACGCCATTCTTCGCAAGCGGCTTGCATATCCGCAGGCACATCTTCATAAGTGAAAGTCATCCCTTGGTCAGCTTCATTCCAGTTAATTGATTTCATTTTGATCAAATCAACAACACCGGTAAAGTTTTCTTCTGAACCCACAGGTAATTGAAGAGGAACAGCATTTGCACCTAAACGGGTTTTTAATTGATCAACCACGCGTAGGAAGTTAGCACCAGTACGGTCCATTTTGTTTACGAACGCGATACGTGGAACTTGATATTTGTTTGCTTGACGCCATACAGTTTCAGACTGAGGTTGAACACCGCCAACCGCGCAGTAAACCATTACCGCACCATCAAGAACACGCATTGAACGTTCTACTTCAACAGTAAAGTCCACGTGTCCCGGAGTATCGATAACGTTGATACGGTGTTGTTGGAACTGTTGTGACATACCAGACCAGAATGCAGTTGTTGCCGCAGAGGTAATGGTAATACCACGTTCTTGTTCCTGTTCCATCCAGTCCATGGTTGCTGCACCATCGTGTACTTCACCAATTTTGTGACTTACACCGGTGTAGAATAAGATACGTTCAGTGGTAGTAGTTTTACCTGCATCAATATGCGCACTAATACCAATATTACGATATCTTTCGATAGGGGTTGTACGAGCCATTATTATAACCTTGTTTAATTTAATATCAGTTTATATAAGGGTAAGGCTTCATCTAAGATGAAGCCCTTAAATTTTAAAAGCGAATTACCAACGATAATGAGCAAATGCTTTATTAGCTTCAGCCATACGGTGAACATCTTCACGTTTCTTAACTGCCGCACCTTTATTTTCAGACGCATCAGATAATTCGTTCGCTAAGCGTAAAGCCATGGATTTATCACCGCGTTTACGTGCTGCTTCAACGATCCAACGCATACCTAATGCGTTACGACGAACCGGACGTACTTCAACCGGCACTTGGTAAGTAGAACCACCTACACGGCGGGATTTTACTTCCACAGTTGGACGTACGTTTTCTAATGCCGCTTCAAAAGCTTCTAAAGCTTCTTTACCGGTACGTTGAGCTAATGTGTCTAACGCGTTATAAACGATAGATTCTGCGATAGATTTTTTACCATCTACCATGATGACATTGATAAATTTAGCAAGTAATTCTGAACCGAACTTCGGATCCGGTAAAATCTTGCGTTGTTCAATACTACGACGACGTGGCATTGCGAATTTCTCCGTTTTATTATCTTCAGGATTACCCAAAACTCGTTTACAAGCCCCTCATTTTAATGAGAAATCTTGCTGTGCAAATGCACCTTTACTGGAGTCGTGGTTAATTAAATTTATGATTAATTAGCGTTTGGCCTTACTTAACGGAGAACCATTAAGCTTTAGGACGTTTAACGCCGTATTTAGAGCGACTTTGTTTACGATCTTTCACGCCTGCGCAGTCTAATGCGCCACGTACGGTGTGATAACGCACACCCGGTAAATCTTTAACACGACCGCCACGGATAAGCACAACACTGTGCTCTTGAAGGTTATGACCTTCACCGCCGATGTATGAGGTTACTTCAAAACCATTGGTTAAACGAATACGGCATACTTTACGTAATGCTGAGTTCGGTTTTTTAGGTGTAGTTGTGTATACACGTGTGCATACACCACGTTTCTGCGGGCAAGCCTCTAATGCAGGAACGTTACTTTTTACAACCTTTTTCACACGCGGTTTGCGTACTAGCTGGTTGATTGTTGCCATTAAAAAACTCCAGTTTAATAAAAATTCATTAAAGAATGTTGTTTTACGAATCTGTTCATACAAGAACAGACAGGGAATTCTAGTCTTCAAATCGGAAACTGTCAACAGATTCTACCATTTCAATCCGTCACTACCGTTCTTAATAAAGGAAAGAAATGACCGCACGTTGAGTGGCGCTACGAACCCCAAGTGCGGTCATATTTGAAAATGTTTTTAAGCAGCTGGAATAAATTAAGCTACGCTGGCCAAGTATTCCTGTTCCGTATGATCGTTGAAGATCTCTTGTTTATCCGTTAACACGAAACCGCCAAGTTCATCAGCTAAATTGCGTGCAGCACGAATCATGGTTTTTAGGTTCACGATATCATTGCCCGGAGAAGGCAGTTCCATAAACAACACAATGCCAACAGTAGAAAAGTTTTCCATATCATAAGGATTAAAGGTATTCGGTTGGCGTAAGTTTGCCAAACTGAAGAGTACTGGGCTAGACGGCGTTAAATCTAAATGGCGATGATAAATATGACGATCACCAAAAATAAACCCGAGGCCCTCTAAGGCTTGCGCTAAGCGCGCACCATGAAATTCTCGATTTTCCGGTGCAACCACATACAACATAACAAATGGCGGTTTACTACCCTTCGGTGCGTTATTTTCCACCGTTTCTGCAACATGGTTTTGTGATATTTCCTCATGAGGCCGTTCTGTTTCAACCGACGTGAGCGATACCGTCGGTGTTTGATACTCTTCTTCCATTTGCGTCACAGAGACACGGTTTGTATCTGCATAAGATTGGAATTGCACACTGCTTTGCGCCATTGCATTTAATGTATCAGGCTGTTGCTCTGGCGAGTTAAAAACGGCAGATTGCATTGGCTGGGAAACTTGATATTGAGGCTCAACACTATTATTAGACATACCGCTTGGCAACGTAATTTTGATTTCATCGACCGCCCGTTCAATAGATTGCGTTCCTGTGCTACTTGGTGCGGTTACATCAAAATCTAAGTTTTGCTGTTGTGGTGGATTTTCTTCTACAAAACTGTGCACAGGCTTATTGGCAATTGGCGGTTCTGCAGACGGTCTAGCGGCTTGATTCGGTGCCGTAAACCGATTCGGTTGGTGATTTTGCGAGAACGTATTGGCATTTTGGAAGTATTGCGATTTCTCTCGGCGATTTGACCAAATGCCATGGGCAACTAAGGCCAGTAGGGCAATTACCCCTAAAATAATCAAAATTGTATTTAAATCCATTGCCGATTCTCCAATCATACAAAATTAACGCAATTTACATAAGTCTATCATGTTTTTACGAAATTGATGATAGGGTCTGCTTATTTATTGATTTTTTCTACCGCACTTTGTATTCTGAGCCTCTTTTCTGTGAGGGGAATCTATGTTAAATCAACAGGAAATCAAACTCGGTTTTGAATATTTTGTGACCGGTTGGCATTTGATTCAACAAAAAGGTTTACGTCGTTTTGCCGTTATGCCGGTGTTATTAAATATCCTATTACTGGGCGGCTTGTTTATTGCCTTTGTGTTTCAAATCAAAGATGTTGTCAGCCATCTGATGAATTATATGCCTTCTTGGTTAAGTTGGTTGGGCGGTATTTTGCCGATACTCATTATCGGCATGATTTTAGTACTGTATTATTTCATTTTTGCTACGTTATCAGGTTTTATTGCCGCGCCATTTAACGGTTTATTAGCCGAAAAAGTGGAAAAAATGATGACAGGCGAAGAGATTTCTAATGATTCTTTATGGGCGTTTATCAAAGATACACCGCGTATGTTGGCGCGGGAATGGCAAAAGTTAATTTATAGCCTCCCTAAAATTATCGCCTTGTTTTTATTAAGTTTTGTTCCTTTAATCGGACAAACCGTGATTCCGCTGATCACGTTTTTATTTTCTGCTTGGATGATGGCTATTCAATATTGTGACTATCCTTTCGATAACCATAAAGTTCCTTTTAAATTAATGAAAAATGAGTTAGCAACGAAACGCAACATGACAGTAACATTTGGTGGATTGGTATCTTTATGTATGCTCGTGCCGATTGTGAACCTGGTGGTTATTCCGGTGGCGGCGTGCGGCGCAACCGCCATGTGGGTAAAAGAATATCGTCATCGCTTTAAATCCACGCCAGAATCGTCAAACGGTGCAAGTGCCAATATGTCCTTGGGCAAACCACCGACAAGTGATAGACAACTGGTGCCTAAATAGCTTTTAGTTATCAAATAGAAGAATTGGCTATTTTTGGAGAAGAACATCTTGTGATAAAAATAGCACCACTTCCAGCGTGACACGCTATTCAGTCAGTTCATTAGGAGAACTCAACATGACTATTTATAACGATAATTCTTATTCCATCGGCAATACCCCATTAGTGCGTTTAAACCATTTCGGTAACGGCAACATCGTCGTTAAAATCGAAGGCCGCAACCCAAGTTACAGCGTAAAATGCCGTATTGGCGCCAACATGGTTTGGCAAGCAGAAAAAGATGGCATTTTAACCAAAGATAAAGAAATCGTGGATGCTACCAGTGGCAACACCGGAATCGCCTTGGCGTATGTGGCGGCTGCACGTGGATATAAAATCACCTTAACCATGCCGGAAACCATGAGTACCGAACGTAAACGTTTATTACGCGGTTTAGGTGTCAATTTAGTGCTAACTGAAGGCGCGAAAGGCATGAAAGGTGCCATCGCCAAAGCAGAAGAAATTGTGGCATCCAACCCAAATCATTATGTGATGTTAAAACAATTTGAAAATCCGGCAAACCCTGAAATTCACCGTAAAACCACCGGTGAAGAAATTTGGAAAGATACCGAAGGCAAGGTTGATGTTGTGGTTGCCGGTGTTGGCACAGGCGGGACGATTACTGGTATTTCTCGCGCCATTAAATTAGATCACGGTAAACCAATTATCTCCGTTGCGGTTGAACCAACCGAATCTCCGGTGATCACCCAAACCCTTGCCGGACAAGAACTAAAACCGGGCCCGCATAAAATTCAAGGGATCGGCGCCGGCTTTATTCCAAAAAACCTTGATCTTTCATTAATTGATCGCGTGGAAACGGTGGATAGCGACACCGCCATTGCAACAGCCCGTCGTTTAATGGCAGAAGAAGGTATTTTAGCAGGAATTTCCTCTGGTGCCGCCGTTGCCGCCGCGGATCGTCTAGCCAAATTGCCTGAGTTCAAGGACAAGTTAATTGTCGTCATTCTACCGTCTGCATCAGAACGGTATTTGAGTACTGCGCTCTTTGACGGTATTGAGATTTAATGACGATCCAATAACATAAAAAAAGATCAACGCGTCTGGTAAGCTTATTAAAAAGCAGCTTTGCCAGACGCTTTTATTCTTATGCATTTCCTTGTCACTATTTTCCTCCAAAAGGCAACCACAAAATGACTCTTCTCCTAAAGCCAAGCCCTCTCTATTGACTTTGGGAATAATCTTTAAACAGAGGCATCATTAGCAAGATTAACATTGAAAAACGTGGCTTTTTTTGACCGCACTTTACAACGAATCGCTCAACACGCCATTAAAAAAGCTGCTTTGCCATGGGGCAAAACAGCTTTCTTTTTTATCTTTAGCGCTTCGATTTATTTCGCCGCAATAAACCCAATGGCGTCATACACTTTCGCTAACGTTTCTTGTGCACGTGCTTTGGCTTTTTCCGCACCATCTTTGGCGATTTGAAGAAGCAATGCTTCGTTGTTACGGAAATGGTGGTAACGTTCTTGCAAGGTGGTCAACATGGCAGAAACCTCGTCGGCGACAGCACCTTTTAAGTGACCATACATTTTGCCTTCAAATTCCTGCTCAAGTTCTGCAATAGTTTTGCCGCTCACGCCGGAGAGAATATCGAGAAGATTGGACACGCCCGCTTTATTTTTCACGTCATAACGAATCACCGGCGGCTCATCGGAGTCGGTTACCGCGCGTTTGATTTTCTTCGCAACCGCTTTCGGGTCTTCTAATAAGCCGATAACGTTGTTGCGGTTTTCGTCCGATTTAGACATTTTCTTTTCCGGCTCTAGCAAGGACATCACGCGCGCACCCGCTTTCGGGATGAACACTTCCGGCACAGCAAAGTGCGGTCCGTATAACGCATTAAAACGTTGCGCGATGTCGCGAGTAATTTCCAAATGTTGTTTTTGGTCTTCGCCTACAGGCACTTGGTTGGCTTGGTAAAGCAAAATGTCTGCCGCCATTAAGACCGGATAAGTGAACAAACCGACGTTGATGTTTTCTGCATAACGGGCGGATTTGTCTTTAAATTGGGTCATGCGACCCATTTCGCCGAAATACGTGTAGCAGTTTAACACCCAAGCCAGTTGCGCGTGTTCCGGCACATGAGATTGGATGAAAATGGTAGATTTTGCCGGGTCGATGCCACAGGCCAAATATAACGCTAACACGTCCAAGGTAGCCTTACGTAATGCCGCCGGATCTTGACGCACAGTGATGGCGTGTTGATCCACAATACAGAACAGGCATTCGTAGTCATCCTGCATTTTCACCCACTGACGCAACGCACCGAGGTAGTTACCGATAGTCAATTCACCTGATGGCTGTACGCCACTGAACACGATAGGTTTGGTCATTTTTACATCCTTAATTTTTAAATCTTATTATTGATAGCGCAAGCAGCCACGCTTGTGCTGTAGCCAAAATTAAATAAAGGCACAAACGTGGACGTTTGCGCCATCCATTCAGAAGAATCAATCAAACAAGCGTCAATAATTCCGCGAAATCCTCAAACACCCAATCGGGATGGGATTCAGCAATCGGAATATTGTAGTTATAACCGTAAGTCAACCCCACCACCGGGCAGCCGGCATTATGCGCGGCAATAATATCATTGCGAGAATCGCCGACAAACAGCACTTGTTTCGGGTATAAGCCGAATTTACCGCATAAATAGAATAACGGACCCGGGTGCGGTTTGATGGCCGGTAACGATTGTCCGCCCAACACTTCATCGAATAACTCTTCAATGCCGAAAGCCTTTAACACCGGGCGGCTGTGTTGGGTTGGTTTGTTGGTAACCACAGCCAAACGGTAGCCTTTGGCTTTAAGTTTCTGCAAGGTGTCTTTCACATGAGGGAATAAACGGCTGCGATTGCAGATATTTTCGCCGTAAAAGACATTAAAACGCTCTTTTAATGTGGTAGTTTGGCCTTCTGTCAAGGTTTTGCCCGATTGTGCCGTTGCCCATTCCAATGCGCGTGCAATTAAAATCTGCGCACCGTTACCAATCCAAGTGAGCACCAACGTTTCAGGCGCTTGTGGCAAATCAAATTCTGCTAACGCCGAATTCACGGATAATGCCAAATCCGGCAAGCTGTCCACCAACGTGCCATCTAAATCAAAACCGATTAATTTAAACTGTCCTGTCATGCTTATTTTCCTACTGCGGCTAACTGTTGACGCATTTCATCAATAACTTTTTTGTAATCCGGTTGATCGAAAATCGCCGAACCGGCAACGAACATATCTGCACCGGCGCGGGCAATTTCTGCAATATTGCTCGCTTTCACGCCGCCATCCACTTCCAAACGAATATCCAATCCGCTCTCATCAATGCGTTTTCTTGCCTGTTTCAGTTTTTCTAAGGTTGCCGGAATGAAAGATTGTCCGCCAAAGCCCGGATTCACCGACATCAGTAAAATAATATCCACTTTGTCCATAACATAATCTAAATAACTTAACGGCGTTGCCGGGTTAAATACTAAACCGGATTTACAACCGTTATCTCGGATAAGTTGCAAAGTGCGGTCGATATGTTCAGAGGCTTCCGGGTGGAAGGTGATGTAGCTGGCGCCCGCCTTGGCAAAATCCGGAATAATGCGATCCACCGGTTTCACCATCAAATGCACATCAATCGGCGCAGTAATACCATAATCGCGTAAGGCTTTGCACACGGCAGGCCCGAAAGTTAAATTCGGGACATAATGGTTATCCATCACATCAAAATGAACGACATCACCACCGCACTTTAAGACATTTTCCACATCGTCACCCAAACGCGCTAAGTCAGCAGAAAGAATGGAAGGAGCAATTAAATAGGGTTTCATGGGCACCTCACAGGCTATTAAAAATTGCCTTATCTTACTACGATACACCTCAATTTTTAAGAAATTATTCAGCACAGGGCGGGCAATATCGCATTTTGGTGCAATTCAAGGTAAACTACGCGCAATTTTTTCGATTCGATTTATTATTTTTTTATGCGCTTATTTATTTCTTTACTCATCGCAGTGTTATTGCTGTTCCAATACGATTTTTGGTTCGGCAAAAACGGCTATTGGGATTATCAAGCTACCACCAAAGAAATTGCCGTCCATCAACAGGAAAATGAAACACTTTCCCAACGAAATCAGATCATTGCTGCGGAAATTAAAGACTTAAAAGAAGGGGTAGATGCCATTGAGGAACGCGCGCGTTTGCAACATGAAATGGTGAAACCAAACGAAACTTTCTATCATATCGTCAAAGAACACAAATAATGACCTCAAATCGCAAGATTATCGCCGTTGTACCGGCGGCCGGCATTGGCAGTCGGATGCGGGCGGACAAACCGAAACAATACCTTCCTATTCATGGACAACCTATTTTGCAGCACACCTTAAACGTGCTCCTGTCTTATCCGCACATCAGCCAAATCGTATTGGCAGTGGCTGCCGATGATCCTTACATTGCTCAACTTAACCTGACACAAAACCCGAAAATTACGTTGGTCGAAGGCGGAGAAACCCGTGCGGATTCGGTGTTAAACGGATTAAAAGCAATACAAGATGCCGGCACGAATGTTTGGGTGATGGTACATGATGCAGCACGTCCTTGTTTAACCCACGGCGATTTGGATAAATTGCTTGAAATTCATGATGACAACGGCGCAATTTTGGCCATTCCGGCAACGGATACCATCAAGCGTGCGCTGCCTTCACAACAAATTGCCCACACCGAAGATCGCAGTCAACTTTGGTTGGCGCAAACGCCACAATTTTTCCGCGCAGAGTTATTACGAAATGCGTTAATCCACGCCCAACAGCAACAGCTTGCGGTGACTGATGAAGCCTCTGCCATGGAACTCGCGGGATTTCAACCGCACTTGGTGGCGGGACGTAGCGATAATATTAAAGTCACCCGCCCGGAAGATTTGGCGTTGGCGGAATTTTATTTAATGAGGAAGACAAAATGATACGAATTGGCCATGGTTTTGACGTTCACGCTTTCGGCACCGACAACCCGCTCATTATCGGTGGTGTCACCATTCCCTTTGACAAAGGCTTTATCGCCCATTCCGACGGCGATGTGGCGCTCCATGCGCTAACCGATGCCTTACTTGGCGCAGTGGCCTTGGGTGACATCGGCAAGTTGTTCCCCGACACGGATATGCAATACAAAGACGCAGACAGCCGCGAGTTATTACGGGAAGCGTACCGCCAAGTACAGGAAAAAGGCTATGTCGTCGGTAACGTGGATGTGACCATCATTGCGCAAGCACCGAAAATGCGCCCGCATATTGACGCCATGCGCGCCCTGATCGCACAGGATTTGTCTGTTGACATCGAACAAGTGAATGTCAAAGCTACCACCTCGGAAAAACTGGGTTTTACCGGTCGCGGTGAAGGCATT
This sequence comes from Aggregatibacter valvarum, assembly GCF_980468985.1. Lineage (NCBI taxonomy): Bacteria > Pseudomonadati > Pseudomonadota > Gammaproteobacteria > Pasteurellales > Pasteurellaceae > Aggregatibacter > Aggregatibacter valvarum. The sequence continues at coordinate 1,795,909 of NZ_OZ413141.1, forward strand.
GCCTGCGAAGCCGTGGCCTTATTGGTACGCAAACCATGATGGACTTAGCCTATCTGCAAAAAACACCGCCAAAACAGACCGCACTTTTAAAAGCGGAATGTGCAGATTTTGTGGTGAAAGAACAGCTCGGCTACGACATGAGCAGTGATGGTGAATTTGTTACCGTGAAAGTGCGCAAAACCGATTGCAACACCTTATTTGTGGGCGAGCAACTGGCGAAATTCGCCGGTATTTCTGCCCGCAATATGAGCTACGCCGGTTTGAAAGATCGTAAAGCCGTTACCGAGCAATGGTTCAGTCTGCAAATGCCCGGACAGCCGACACCGGATTTCAGTCAATTTTCCCTCGAAGGGGTAGAAATTCTCGAAATCACCCGCCACCAACGCAAAATTCGTATCGGCAGCCTACAAGGCAATCATTTTGAGATTTTGCTACGCAACGCTGAAGAAACCGACGAACTCAAAGTGCGGTTAGATTTTCTGGCAAAAAACGGCTTTCCGAATTATTTCACCGAACAACGTTTTGGCCGTGATGGCAATAACTTAACGCAGGCGTTACGCTGGGCAAACGGCGAGATTAACGTCAAAGATCGCAATAAACGCAGCTTCTATCTTTCTGCTGCACGCAGCGAAATATTTAATTTAATCGTATCCAAACGGATGGAATTAAACTTGGCACAGCAGATTTTGGTCGGCGATGTGTTGCAACTGAACGGTTCACACAGCTGGTTTGTGGTGGACGAATCGGAAGATTTGGCGCAGCTGCAACAGCGTTTGGCACAACAAGATGTTTTACTCACTGCGCCACTTATCGGCGAAGAAGAGAAAAGTGCGGTCGATTTTGAAAATGAAATTTTCGCCCAACATCAGGCGTTATTCGCGTTAATGCGCCAAGAACGGATGAAAGCGGCACGCCGCCCAATATTAATGCAACCCAAGCAATTCCAATGGCAATTTGAACCAAACGGCTTGCGCCTTCAATTTGCTTTACCGTCGGGCAGTTATGCCACTGCGCTCATTCGCGAACTGGTCAATATCGAAAATTAAAACACAGGAATTTTCTATGAATATTTTATTGAGTAATGACGACGGCATTCACGCGCCGGGTATTCGCGCCATGGCAGAGGCCCTGCGCAAGATCGCCAATGTCACCATCGTCGCCCCTGACAGCAACCGCAGTGCCGCCTCAAGTTCGTTAACCTTAGTGAAACCATTACAACCATTACATTTGGAAAGTGGCGATTACTGCGTTAACGGCACGCCCGCCGATTGCGTGCACATTGCGCTCAATGGTTTTCTTTCCGGGCGCATCGATTTAGTGGTCTCCGGCATTAACGCCGGCGCAAACTTGGGGGACGATGTATTGTATTCCGGCACGGTCGCCGCCGCCTTTGAAGGGCGTCATTTGGGCTTGCCGTCTATTGCGGTGTCTCTTGACGGCCGTCAACATTTTGAAACGGCAGCCCGTGTGGTATGCGAACTCGTCCCTAAATTACATTCGCAATTATTGGGCAAACACGAAATTCTCAATATTAATGTGCCGGACGTGCCTTATGAAGAGCTCAAAGGCATTAAAGTCTGCCATTTGGGTTACCGTTCTTCTTCCGCCGAAGTCATTAAACAACAAAGCCCGCGAGGCGAAGATATTTATTGGATCGGGCTAAGTGGCTTACCGGAATATGACGGCGAAGGCACAGATTTTCATGCAGTAAAAAACGGTTATGTGTCCATCACGCCGATTCAAGTCGATATGACGGCACACCACTCAATCAATGCTTTACAACGTTGGCTAGAAAGTGAATAATTCGCCCTTTCGAAATAAGGAATGCAAATGAATTTATTTGGTGCAATGTATGATAAAACCATGGCGTGGTCGAAACACCGTTTCGCCCCATTTTGGCTAACTTTTGTCAGTTTTATCGAAGCCATTTTTTTCCCCATTCCACCGGATGTCATGTTAATTCCAATGTCCATGTCAAAGCCACAAAGTGCGGTGAAATTGGCTTTGTTTACGGCGATTGCTTCCGTGTTGGGCGGTATCATCGGCTATGCATTGGGTTATTATGCGTTTGATTTTGTAGAACATTACATTAATCAATGGGGCTATCAGTCGCATTGGCAAACCGCTATTCAATGGTTTGAAAAATGGGGCATTTTAGTGGTGTTTGTGGCCGGGTTCTCACCGATTCCTTACAAAGTTTTCACCATCTGTGCCGGAGTGATGCAAATGGCATTTTTACCTTTTGTCATCACCGCGTTTATTTCCCGGGCGGCACGATTTTTATTAGTCGCCAAATTAGCGGCTTGGGGTGGCGAAAAATTTGCAGCGAAACTGCGCCAATCCATTGAGCTCATTGGTTGGTCGGTGGTGGTTTTAGCCGTTGTCGCTTATTTTATTTTACGTTAAGCAAGGTTATATAATGAATAAACTGATTTTCGTGTTGTCTATGGCACTCACAGCCTGTACGTGGGATGTTGATGAGCCAATTCAAGAAGAAAAAGATAAGGATGCACTTCCGCCGGGCATCATGCAACCGGTAGAAGGCACCGGCGCTATCGCAGGCGGTAGTTGGCTGCCGGAAATTCAACAACAACGTATGCCAATCAATATGCAATAAGGAATATTTTTATGAAAAAGTCTTTTTTACTTTTACCTATTACGGTGGCTATTCTTACAGCCTGTAGTTCAGACGCACCGGCACCGGTAGAAAACGCAGATGGCACCTTATCCCCTGGCATCATGCAACCGGTGGACAATCCCTCTATGGGTGGCAATACCAGCTGGGAGCCTCAAATTCAACAAAGTAGCGTTCCGAATAGCATGAACGGTCCAATACCACAAACGCCGGCTCAACCGGCTCAATCTGCTCCACAGCCGAATTTCCAGCCGACGTATCAACCGCAGCCGGCACCAAAACCACAACCGGCGCCGGCAGTGCAAAATAAACCGCAGCAAACCTCGCAAGATTTTACGATTCCGCGTAATCCGGAAACCAATGCCCCGGATTACAGCCAAATCAATAAAGGTTTCTACAAAGGTGACACTTACACGGTCCGTAAAGGCGATACCATGTTCCTTATCGCCTATATTTCCGGTTTGGATGTGAAAGAATTAGCCGCATTAAACAATTTGTCGGAGCCCTATCAGCTCAACGTGGGTCAAGTGATGAAAATCTCATCCAATCGTCCGCAACAAAATGTGGCACACACCGCGACAGCCACCACATCGTCTGCCGCACCACAGGCTACTATACCGACTGCACCTGAAAGCAAACCGGCGGAACCTGTGGTCACCTATACGCCGGGTGCCAACGGCACACAATATGGTTCAGACGGCACCATTACCGGACCGGTAAAAGCCACCGTGGGCACTGTGCCGCCAAAAAATGTGCCGCTCATTACACAAAACACACCGGTACAGCCATCTCCTTCATCTCAACCGTCTGCAGACACTGCACCGGCCAATTCCGGTGTCGTATGGAATTGGCCGACAAACGGCAGCATTATTCAAGGTTTCTCCAATGCTGACGGAGGCAACAAAGGGATTGATATTAGCGGTTCTAAAGGTCAAGCGGTTAATGCTGCCGCCAGTGGTCAAGTGGTTTACGCCGGTAATGCGTTGCGTGGTTATGGTAATTTGATCATTATTAAACACAGCGATGACTTTCTCAGTGCCTACGCACACAATGACCGTATTTTGGTCAAAGATCAACAAATGGTCAGCGCCGGACAACAAATCGCCAAAATGGGGAACACCGGCACAGATGGCGTGAAACTTCACTTTGAGATCCGTTACAAAGGCAAATCCGTCGATCCAACCCGTTATTTACCACGACGTTAATCGTCCTAATTACAGGTTTATCTAAAACACAAGTGCGGTCAAAAAAATACTTCGTTTTTTGACCGCACTTTTTTTTGCGAACATAAAAAAGGCGGATTCCAACAAACCCGCCCTTGTGTTTATGTGATGATTTGCTTGTGCGTTTATCCTTAGCCAATGACTTGTGGCAAGAAACCGGCTTGGATCAAGAAAGGAATGGCAATGATAAGAAGTCCGATAATTAGCGCAAACACCAACATTCCATTTCCGCCAGCGACACGGTATGGCAAATTTTTATGTTGTTGTCTTACACGCCATGCCAAACCAATAGGCAAAATAAGGCAATAAAAGGCACATAGCAAACCGGCATAACCTAAAGCCGCAATAAATCCGTTCGGGTAGAACAAGGCAAAAGCCAACGGCGGAATGAAGGTTGCCACGGTTAAGCTCAGACGATTTGCCGGAATTTTTGCTCGTTTGAATAAATCATTTAGACCTTCAAATAAACCAAGTGCGACACCTAAAAAAGACGTAATTAATGCAAGCGAATAAAACACAGGCAAAATGCGACTTAACACATCGCTACCAGTAAGCGTCTTAGTGGCATTAATCAAACCGGTCAATGTTGGATTTTCTTTTAAGATGGTCACAAATTCATTTTGATTGAAAATGCCGTGCGTGGCTAATTGCCATAATAAATAAGCACTTAATGGAATGGCCGTGCCAAGAATAATGGCAGTTCTAAAACGCTTCACATCACCGTCTAAGTAACTGTTGATACTGCCCATCACCACATGGAAGCCGTAAGAGGTAAAAAATACCGGGCCGGCAGACAAAATTAAGGCGTAATCTAACGGCATTTCCATTAAATTCATCGGCACGACTTCCGGTAACATCATGGCAAGCACGATAATAAACACGAAAATTTTGCCGGAAAATAACAGACGCGTAATGCCATCAACACCATTCGTACCGATGACAACAAATGTCCCAAGAATAATGGTAAAGAGCAAAATTGAAGTTTTAAGATGAGTCTCCTCTTCGCCAAAAAGATTCGCCGGCAAGGCACTGGCTAACAGTTCTCCACCACCTGTCATATACGCCGCCGACAAGGCATAAAGCAAGACAAATAAAGACACCGTGGAAATAATACGTCCCGGCATACCGAAATAATTTTCTGCTAAGGTGGCGACACCGTCATCTTTGCGTTTCGCGGTTTGATAAACCTCCACAAAGAGCAGTCCGCTGTAGGCAAGAAGCAACCAAAGCCCGATCAATAAGACCGCAGTAAATCCGAAACCGATGCCAGCTGAAGTGAGCGGCATTGCCAACATCCCGGCGCCAATGGCGGTGCCGGCAATAATTAAGGCACTGCCCAGTGTTTTATTTTTTAATAACATAAGATCATCCTAAAAAAATGGAGTCGTATTATCGCATAAAATTCCCCAAGATTAAGGGGATGTATGAAAGTGCGGTGGTATTTTCAGGTGTTTTTGACCGATCACACGCCTCGGTCATCCACCCCAACATAAAGATAGCGACCAGCTTCGTCACACAAACTGCAAAAACCGACATTGATAATTTGATAAGGCTTTTTTGCGTCGGCGTAGTTAAAATTCTCATGGTGGTGGCCATGGTAAATTTGTTGTACGCCCATTTTTTCTGCCAGTTGATTAATCACAGCAAAGCCTGATGGATGCGGTTTCGGTGCTTCATGGCAAATTAAAATATCCGCTTGTTGCGTTTCCAACGCTTCAATATCCGATGGAAAAATTGACGTACGGTGACGTAGCGGCACACCGCCTCGCCAGATTCTTTCCTGAGAACAATATTGGCAATAATGGATAGGATCAAAAAACATGGGTTTATTTGGTGGCATCCAAATTTGTCCGCGAAAAACGCCGCCTAAACCGGCAATCCGTTTCCCTTGAATGTTCTGCACCCGTCCATGCAAGTTACGCTGTTTCCATTCTGTTCCCCACAACGCTTCAAACGCCTCAACGGTCTTGCTGTCATGATTGCCGTGAATAAACCACAAATCCGCCAGTTGCGCCAGCTTTTCTAACGGTTCCGGCGTAGTGAGTTGTAAATCGCCAAGAATGACCAGCGCCACATCCTGTTGGGTTTTTAGGAACGGATAAAGGTGATCAAAACTACCATGGGGATCGCCTGCAAATAAAATCATACGTACTCGAATTTAAAAAAGGGAATGCCCATGCTCACTGTTGAGCTCCGGCAGTTCTTCTTCGTTGAGAATTTTTTCAACAATCACTTTGACTTGATTATAACGCTCCAAATAACTCGGTGATTCAATTTCAATGTAAGGCACATTGTATTTATCAAGCAATTTTTTTAAGAGTTGTTGGAACCGCTGCCGTTGTTTTTGGCTTCCCAAGCTGCGTAAACCGTCGTCCACCCATTGCGTATTGTTGTTGAGCAAAATGGTGACATCGAAAGGATATTCCTTGATCATGGAATCTAAAAACGGATGGGCTTTACCTTCATATTGAATGCAAAAGGCTTGCGTGGTGATGAAATCTGTATCAATAATGGCGACCTTATGAGCGTGACGCACAGCGTAGTCAATGTAACGTTGATGCCCCAGCGCCATTTGCGGGTAATCGGAATATTGCATTGCCTGCTCATTGCCACCCAGTTGCTCAAACACGAATTCACGACCATATTCCCATGCGGATGTGGTATTAAATACGGTGGCTAATTTGTTGACCAGAACGCTTTTCCCGCTGCTTTCGCCACCTAAAATCGCAATGGTTTTGGCAAAAAATGGACGCACTTCTTTCGGGATAAATTTCCAATAATGGAAAGGGTGATTACGAATTTTAGTCGCGGAGACATTAAAGAATTCCCGTTTAGGATCCACTAAAGAGACATCCAGATTTAAATATTTTTCGTAAGGTGCTTTATCTTGCACTTCACTGCTGAAGACCACGCTTGGTGTAAAGCCTTTTTCTTTGAATAATTCTTTTACCCGACTTGCCCATTCCGGCCAACCGTTAGGGTAGCTGGTGATGCCATCTTCTACCAAATGATGAATAAAAATATGATTTTTCTGATATTTAAAAATTTGTTGCATCCAGCGCAAACGATCTTGCACCGTTGGCATCCGTTTCATTTTGCTATCATAAAATAGCTTTAAATCCCGTTCCGTATCGCTACACACAATCACGTGCACTTCATCCACTTTACTGAAGGCTTCGTAAATCATATTAATGTGGCCGGTGTGGACAGGATAAAATTTTCCGAAAATTACTCCGACTTTTTTATTATTCGGCTCATTAATTTGTAGCACACGATGCAACGCAGTTAATTTTGCGGCGCTAGGATTCTTAATTTTTCCACTCACTAATTGATTGAAATAAGCACGAGTGATATTCGCCTGTTGGCATATATCGCTTACTTTCAGGTTAAGCTGTTTACGTTTTTCTTGTAAGTATTGGAAAGTTGACATACTTATTTCCTTATTTAACCTCGTTATTGAGGCAAAAGTGCGGTGATTTTTGGTAACGTTTTATAAAAAGCACAACACACCTTGATGCGCTTTAGTGCTGTCGCATAGCCTGCACTATTTTTGAAAAATATCGCATAAATGCCCTATTTTTATCTATTATCCGCACTATTTTGTGTAATTCAAGCATAAATAAAAACGTTTTTTATTCACAACCTTTGCGCTATACTACATCCGTATTCTCAGGGCAGGGCGAAATTCCCTACCGGTGGTAAATATGTTTACACATAAAGCCCACGAGCGTTTGCTTTTTTTGGCAAAGTCAGCAGATTTGGTGAAACTCCAAAGCCGACAGTAAAAGTCTGGATGAAAGAGAATTTAGGCAACGTCATGCGTTGTTATCTTTACGGCAATGTATGATTTACACCGGCGATATTCCCTCATCAGCCCTGATTCTGGTATCTCAAGTTTTAACGAAGGAATTTACTATGAATCAGTCATTACTCTCCCAATTCGGCACGCCGGAACAACGTGTTATGTCAGCCATTCAGGCTTTTCAACAAGGCAATGGCGTCTTAGTGCTCGACGATGAAGATCGTGAAAATGAAGGCGATCTGATTTTTCCGGCAGAAACCATCACGCCTGAACAAATGGCAAAATTAATTCGCTACGGAAGTGGTATCGTGTGTTTATGTATCACTGATGAATTATGCCAACAATTGGATCTCCCACCGATGGTGGCCAATAATACCAGCGTGAATAAAACCGCCTTTACGATTTCAATCGAAGCAGCAAAAGGCGTTTCTACCGGTGTTTCTGCCGCCGATCGTGTAACAACCATTAAAACGGCGATTGCCGATGGCGCGAAACCATCCGATTTACATCGCCCAGGTCATATTTTCCCCTTGCGTGCAGCCAAAGGCGGTGTATTAGAACGTCGTGGTCATACGGAAGCCGCCATTGAATTAGCCCGTTTTGCCGGTTTTAAACCTGCCGGTGTCATTTGTGAAATCACCAATGACGACGGCACCATGGCTCGCGCACCGGAAATCGTCGCTTTTGCCAAACAACATCACTTCCCTGTTGTGACGATTGAAGATTTAGTCGCTTATAAATTACAAGCTGAATAACAATCCGCATGTAAAACGTGCGGTTTTTAGGCTCCCCTTTAGGGCCCATACTTCACAAGCCCTAAAGGGGCTTGTGAAAACCGGTCACCGTGTTTATTTTCATATCACTATTTTAGTGAATCGTAGCGTGCAACTTGTTGCACGAAATCATGAATGTCCGAAAGCGTTAAATAACGTTCCGTGCGTAATTTGGTCGTGCATCAAGATGCACGCTACGAACTTGCGCAACGAAATTTATTTTCGACGATACATATTCGCACACATCACCTGTCCTAACGTATAAAGAGAAGATTGCGGTTGTTACTTAATCGTATGTTGAGATTAACGCTTTGGTGCCGTGCGAATACCATCCCCCAAAAATCAGAATCGTAGCGTGCAACTTGTTGCACGAAATCATGAATGCCCGAAAGAGTTAAATAACGTTCCGTGCGTAATTTGGTCGTGCATCAAGATGCACGCTACGAACTTGCGCAACGAAATTTATTTTCGACGATACATATTGGCGCAGATGACTTCGCCTAAAATGTACAACGAAGATTGCGGTTGTAACGTCATCGTGTGCTGAGATTGACGTTTTGGCGCAGTACGAATGCCTTCTCCCCAGAAATCAGCATAAAAATCGCTACGCACATGCGTAAAATGATGATTCTCACAATTTAAGATCTTATATTGACGCATAGATTTGGCATATAACTTAGGATGCTCTTCAAAGACATATAATCCTTTATCTAAATTGATCACCGCATCAAAATGAATAAGACGTTTATCTTTGTTATCTACCCAAATGGAATCAGTATCAACATAATAAAAAATGCCCGGCATGAGTTGCAAGAAACCGACCTTTGTTTTCTTTGGTGGCGTGATGGAAACCTCTTCCTGCGCTTTTGCCTCATCTTGCTGCGTGGATACCGATTTGTTCGAATGGGAGAAGGAAGTACAAGCTGCCAATAAAAGTGCGGTTAAAATGACGATCGTTTTTTTCATAGCAAACTCCTTTTTATTTCGAACGGTTCCTATGTGGTTCATTTTGTCATAATTTCCACCTAATAGCTAATTGAAACCTCGCCTTGAGAGAAAAATCCGTTTCACACCTCGCAAACGATTGCGTAAGCGTGTACAATGGCGCCCTCATTCATTTTATTTTCATAAATCAACGGGAAGCCATCGTGAGTACACCATCCTTAAGTTACAAAGATGCCGGCGTGGATATCAATGCCGGTAACGAATTAGTTGAGCGTATTAAACCTGACGTCAAACGCACTACTCGCCCTGAAGTCATCGGCGGCTTGGGTGGATTTGGTGCGTTATGTGCGATTCCGGCGAAATACAAAGAACCGATTTTGGTGTCCGGCACCGATGGCGTTGGCACAAAATTACGTTTAGCCATTGATTTAAATCGTCACGACAGCATTGGTATTGATCTTGTCGCCATGTGCGTAAACGACTTGGTGGTGCAAGGTGCTGAACCGCTATTCTTCTTGGATTATTACGCCACCGGCAAATTAGACGTGGATGTTGCCGCCAGCGTGATTAAAGGCATTGCCAACGGCTGTGAACAATCCGGTTGCGCCTTGGTTGGCGGTGAAACGGCTGAAATGCCGGGGATGTATCACCAAGGTGATTACGACCTCGCCGGTTTCTGCGTGGGCGTGGTGGAAAAATCCGAAATCATTGACGGCAGCCAAGTCAAAGTCGGCGATGCGTTAATCGCCCTAGGGTCCAGCGGTCCACATTCCAACGGTTATTCACTCATTCGTAAAGTCATTGATGTTGCCGGCGTAAATCCTACCGAAGCACAACTTGACGGTCGTTCTTTAGCGGATCACTTGCTGGCGCCAACGAAGATTTATGTAAAATCGATTTTACAACTGATCAAACACGTTGATGTTCACGCTATCGCCCACTTAACCGGTGGCGGTTTCTGGGAAAATATCCCGCGCGTCTTGCCTAACAGCGTAAAAGCAGTGATTGATGAAAACAGCTGGCAATGGCCGGTAGCCTTCGATTGGTTGCAACAGCATGGCAACATCACCGACCACGAAATGTACCGCACCTTTAACTGTGGCGTCGGCATGATTGTAGCATTGCCGAAAGAAGATGTGGAAACAGCCCTAGGACTGCTCCAACAAGCAGGCGAGAAAGCTTGGGTCATCGGTGAAATTCAACACCTTGCTCAAGATGATAAAGAACAAGTTGTTATTCGTTAATGAAGAAGATCGTTGTTCTCATTTCCGGTTATGGCGCGAATTTACAAGCGATCATTGATGCTTGCCAATCGCGCTATATCAATGCCGAAATCGTCGGCGTATTCAGCAATCAATCTGATGCCTTTGGATTGCAACGCGCCCAAAGTGCGGGTATTTTTCACCGCACTTTTTTGCGTCGTGATTACGCCGATAACCTCGACATGGATCGCCATATTGGTGATGAAATCGACAATCTCGGTGCGGATTTAATTGTGCTTGCCGGCTACATGAAAATTCTGAGCGCGGAATTCACCCGACGCTTTGCAGGAAAAATTCTCAACATTCACCCTTCCTTATTGCCGAAATACGCAGGATTGCATACTTACCAACGTGCCATAGACGCCGGTGAAACGGAACACGGCATGACCATTCATTTTGTGAATGAAGAAGTGGACGGTGGCGCCATTGTATTACAAGCCAAAGTGCCGATTTTCCCTGATGATGACATCACGGACATTGAAGAACGGGTAAAAACACAAGAAATTCGGTTTTATCCCTTAGTGATAAAATGGTTTGTGGACGGGCGTTTAACGCAAAAAGGCGATGGTGCTTATTTAGATGGGAGCTTGTTGCCACCGCAAGGTTACGCAGTGGACGAATCCTAAACGTCATCTACACAATTTCTGTGTAGATGACGACATGAGGCTGACTTAAAATTAATGGTGCGCGTCGGCTAATGCTTTTTCAAAGCGTTCGTTCGCAAAATCCCAGTTGATTACATTCCAGAATTCTTTGATGTAGTCCGGACGGCGGTTTTGGAATTTCAAATAGTAAGCGTGTTCCCAAACGTCTAAACCAAAGATTGGTGTGCCTGAGCAGCCGGCAAATTCTTTACCCATAATTGGGTTGTCTTGGTTTGCCGTAGAAACCACCGCAAGTTTGCCGTTTTCTAACACTAACCATGCCCAACCGGAACCGAAACGGGTCGCTGCCGCTTTTTCAAATTCCGCTTTGAAGTTTTCAACAGAACCAAAATCACGTTCGATGGCATCTTTTAATGCGCCTTTTAGCGTAGTACCTTTTTTCAAACTTTTCCAGAATAAGCTGTGGTTTAAATGGCCGCCTGCGTTGTTGCGTAATGCTGGGCGTTTTTCCGGTGCAACGTCATGTAAGTGCGCCAATAATTTACCCGGGCAACCGCCGGCAAGTTCTTGTAATTCCGGGGAGTTTTCTAACACAGCGTTAGCGTTGTTGACATACGCTTGGTGGTGTTTAGTGTGATGGATTTCCATGGTTTGCGCATCGAAATGGGGTTCTAATGCGTCATAGGCATAACCTAATTCAGGTAAAGTATAAGCCATAATTTTTTCCTTTTGTTTGAGTAAATTCATGTTTAAAAAACGGGAAAATCATAGCATAAAAATTGATTAAGATCATTAAATGCTGCAATCAGAAAATAACTTGTTCTTGAGCTAAAAGGGGCATTTTTAGTAGAATTTGCCGACAAATTAAACGTGATATTTTTAGCGCTGAGAGTCATAAAATACACGTGTCTCTTGATTAATCACGAAAAGGAACGAAGATGAAAAACACGCCAAAAACACACCGCACTTTTCAGTTAAGTTTGGTGGCAGCAGCATTAAGTTTAGCCCACTCGGCATGGGCGGTGGACCTCACTTGCAATACGCCAACCGGTTGTATATATACCCACGGACCTAACAACGAATGGAACATCAACAAAGCACCGACGGCATACAAAAATGCGCTAAATATCACCGTTGAAGCAGGAAATTACCAAAATAAAGCAAAAACAGAAAATGGCGCTGATCGCTCCCTAAATCAACCTAGTCAATTAACGGATTTTTTGTTTAGTGTTTATGATTCAACAGCACAAGGGAATGTCATCACCTTAAAATCAGGCGTTAAAGCAATACTCAAAGAGGATTATACGTCTAGCCAATTACTTGGTGCAGATGGCACAACAGCAAATTTAGAAAAAGGTGTCAAACTCATTGTTGACCAAAACTTCTCTCAAATTCACAAGATCCCTGATGCTTACGGTGAATTTGACGGCAATGCTGCAATTCGCTCCTATCATTCAACCATCAATACACAAGCAGACATTGAGCTCAATAATGACGGTTCAAATGCAATTGAATCGAGACAAGCATCGATCATTAATTCTTCAAATCATCAAATCACGATGAATGGAAAAAATAACACCGCATATGCACTTAACGAAAAAGACATTGTGAACATTGAGAACGTGACCGTTAACGGCAATCAGGATTTGCAATCTGTTTTTGATATTGCCACTGATCTCCCTGACACGCAACGTGTTAACGCTAAAAAGTTAAACGCCTCGTTAAACGATAAAAGTACCTTCATGGAAACCTATGAAGGTGGCTCACCAACGGTTAACTTAACTGATTCTCACATTAAAGCCGGTTATGGATTGATTTTGGGGACATTAGGTCAAGAACGCACAATCACTCTGAACTTACATAACACCGAATTAAATACCACTAAAGCACTCGTTTCCGTCAATGATCCGAATTTCCCATTTGAAGAAGACGAGGAAGACCTTGCCAATAAAGCCACGTTCCAGGTACAACTTCTTGCTGATAACAACTCTAAACTGAGTGGCGCAATTATTGAAAACCCACAAAAACCGGCAAACACTGAAGTAAACGTCACATTATCAAACAGCCAGTGGCGTTTTAATCAATCAAGTATTCTTCATCATTTGAATACGCAAAATTCAACGGTCAAATTTGAACCGACATCGGAATATAAAACGTTAACGATTAAAGGTGATCTCACTGGCTCCACCACCTTTGATCTCAATACCAATATCGCTGAAAACAAAACCGATAAAATCGTTGTGAAAGGAAACGCGGAAGGTGATCATCACCTTAATGTGACGGATCACGGTGCGCATGTAGCAAACGGTAAAGTAACCTTAGTTGAAACCAACAGCGGAAATGCAAAATTTCACTTAGCGAATGCCAATGGTTATGTGGCGCTCGGTGCTTATAAATACTTCTTAACCCCTGAAGGGAAAAATTGGGTGCTAGCGCACTCACAAAGCACAGTCACACCACAGCCACAGCCACAGCCACAGCCACAGCCACAGCCACAGCCACAGCCACAAGCTCAACAGCCACAAGCTCAGCAGCCACAGGCTCAGGCTCAGGCTCAGGCTCAGGCTCAGGCTCAGGCTCAGGCTCAGGCTCAGGCTCAGGCTCAGGCTCAGGCTCAGGCTCAGGCTCAGGCAAATATTACACCATCCTTACCGAAGACGGCACAACTACTTGAGAGCGCAAACGCACAAGTATCTCTTCGCCAAGCGGAATTACTGATGGTCGAAAATGAGTTGAACGGCATTCACCGACGTTTAGGTGAAATCAGAACCGGTGAGAAAAGCAATGTGTGGGTGAGAAACGTCAATTCACATCAAAAACTCACCGCACTTTCCACAGGTGAAAGTCAAACTTCCGGCTTTAAGCAAAACGTACATAGCTTACAAGTTGGTGCAGATGCTGCAGCGACGAATAAGGTGCGTTTAGGCGGATTTGTCGGACACAGCCAAGCCAATATTGACTTCAACAATCATTACGGCAACGGAAAAGTGAAAGGACAAGCCATTGGAGTTTACGGGACTTACATGGCTGACAATGGTGTCTATTTAGATAACATCGCGCAATATAGTCGCTTAACCGCTGACTCGAATCATACAGAAAAACAGCGTTACAACGCTTACACGTTAAGCAGTGAAATCGGCAAACAATTCCAATTAGCCGGCGCATGGACCGTGACCCCACAAGCGCAATTGGCTTGGATGCATATTAACGGTAAAGAAAAAGAAGATAGCCTCTCAGCCGTGTCTTCTCGTGTCGGATTACGTCTTGCGAAAACCTTCGAATTAAGCCGCGGATGGAAACTTCAGCCTTATGCCGAAGCGAATGCAATCACAACGCGAAATCATCATAGCGATATCAACTACCATGGTACTCAGCTCAATGTCGAAAGTTATCGCGGTCGTTTCACCGGTGCGGTCGGTTTAAATGCCGGTTTTGGCAATCATCGAATGGGATTAGAAGTAAATCGCGCCGACGGCAAACACATCAAGCAACCCTTTGGCGTACAAGTTGTCTATCGTTTTCAATGGTAGTTTAAACCATTCCTTTTCAGATTCCATCTGAACATTTATAAGAAACCGTAAGCGTTTTTCTTGCCAACAGAAAAACGCTTATTTTTTTCACCGCACTTTGTCGTTCTAAAAGCAAACACATTGCATCAATAAACTGGCTTGCCGTGTAGGCCTATTCATTGTTTTTATGGCTAGAGTTTTGCGCCTCAATCCGCTATATTAGCGCACAACTGTTAGCTGACTTTGGATTTAACCATGGATCTCAATTTTCACTTTATTCATCGCGTGCGTAGCCAAGCAAAAACACTGGCAAATCGTACCGCACTTCGTTACTTCAAAGACAACAATTGGTTGTCTATTTCTTGGTCAGAGTTTCAACAACAAATTGACCAAATTTCATTAGCGTTATTAGCAAATCATATTGATATTCAAAATAAAATTGGTATTTTTTCACACAATATGCCGCGTTGGACGATAACTGACATCGGTACATTGCAAGTGCGTGCCGTCACCGTGCCAATTTATGCCACGAACACCGCCAAACAAGCGCAATTTATTATCAATAATGCGGAGATGAAGATCATTTTCGTGGGTGACCAAGAACAATATGATCAAGTGTTAGAGATCGTCGATGAATGCCCGAAACTGGAAAAAATCGTGGCGATGAAAAGCACGATCCATTTGCATGAACACGCCAAAGCCTGCCATTGGCAAGACTTTATTGAGATGGCAGATGAGCAATATCAGGCAGAATTACAACAGCGATTGGATGGCAAGTGCTTGGCGGATTTGTTTACGCTAATTTACACCTCGGGCACCACCGGTGAGCCGAAAGGCGTGATGTTGGATTACGCGAATTTAGCGCATCAACTCAACGCGCACGATCAGGCGCTGAAAGTAGATGATACCGATGTATCCCTTTCCTTCTTACCCTTATCGCATATTTTTGAACGCGCTTGGGTGGCTTATGTGCTCCATCGCGGTGCGACCAACTGTTACATTGAAGATACCAATCAGGTGCGGTCGGCTTTAGCAGAGATTCGACCAACCTTAATGTGTGCTGTGCCGCGTTTTTACGAAAAAATTTATACGGCTATTTTAGATAAAGTGCACAACGCTCCCAAGCTACGCCAATGGATTTTCCATTGGGCGATGGCCATCGGACGTCAACATTTTGATGCCCTTGCCAAAGGACAAAAAATCGGCTTTTTGTTAAAACAACAATATGCCCTCGCCAACAAGCTGGTACTTGGCAAATTACGTGCGCTACTTGGCGGACGCATTCGCATGATGCCTTGTGGCGGTGCCAAATTAGAACCGACTATCGGTTTATTTTTCCATAGTATCGGTTTAAATATTAAACTGGGTTATGGCATGACAGAAACCACCGCAACCGTCTCCTGTTGGGATGATTTTCACTTTAACGCCAATTCCATCGGTCGCTTAATGCCGGGCGCAGAAGTCAGAATTGGTGAAAATAACGAGATTCTCGTACGCGGTGGCATGGTGATGAAAGGGTATTACAAAAAACCACAAGAAACCGCCGATGCTTTCACTGCAGACGGTTTTTTAAAAACCGGTGATGCCGGCGAATTCGACGCCGAGGGCAATTTATACATCACCGACCGCATTAAAGAATTAATGAAAACCTCCAATGGCAAATACATTGCACCGCAAGTGTTGGAAAGCAAAATCGGCAAAGACAAATTCATTGAACAAATCGCGGTCATTGCTGATGCGAAAAAATACGTATCCGCCCTTATCGTACCTTGCTATGCCGCCCTTGAGGAATACGCCAAACAGGTCAACATCAAATATCAAGATCGTTTGGAATTGCTCAAAAATTCCGAGATTTTGCAAATGTTAGAACAGCGAATCAACGAGTTACAAAAAGAGCTTGCCGGATGGGAACAAATCAAACGTTTCACCCTGTTGCCTCAGGCATTCAGTACGCAGCTGGAAGAAATTACCCCTACCTTAAAACTACGCCGAAAAGTCATTCTGCAACGCTATCAAACACAGATTGAGGCGATGTATAGTTAATAACGCGTGGCGTGAGTAAGAAGATTATTCACTCACGCCAGCCGCAATAAAGAAAAGAAAAAACCTGTTTTGAAAAACATCAAAACAGGTCTTAAAAAGAAGTTACATCATGAAAAATGGTTGCGGGGGCCGGATTTGAACCGACGACCTTCGGGTTATGAGCCCGACGAGCTACCAAGCTGCTCCACCCCGCGATTGAGGTGGGCTATTCTACTCATTTCAAAATAAATTGCAAGTTTAAATTTAAAAATAATCGCGTCTGACTTGAAATTGTACAGAATTCACACATTGTCTCTGTGAATTTATCGTTTTTAATCTCGGTCTAATCTCAGTCTGTTGAGACAGTCTGTTAAGACATAGGCTGCCTCCAGCAAAAGAAAAGGAAATTCAGAAAAAACAATAAGATGAAACATAACAAAACATTTACAAACACGAAGTAACATTTTATAGTAGTGCACGTTAGTCGGGGTGCTTCGTTCGTTTAAATAACGAAGCTGAGAAATACCCGTGAACCTGATACAGTTAGCACTGACGTAGGAAACTAATGCACTTCACTCTGCTTCTATGGCGTCTTTCAGCCGATTTCCCCCGTTGAGTTGTTAGCTGGTTTTATTTTTCAATCTCATCAAGGATTAGATCAATGACCATGCTTGCTAAAAATGATTCCCTTTTAAAAACGACCTTAAAAACCACCGCACTTTGCTTGCTTCCAATGCTGTTTTATACGCAAAACGCCCAAGCGGAAGGCAAACTCACCGTGTATTGCAGCGTGCAAAATGTCACCTGTGAAAAAGTCACAAAACGCTTTGCCGAAAAATATCATGTTGACACCCAATTTGTACGCAACAGCACCGGCACCGTACTGGGTAAAATCAAGGCAGAAAAAGACAATCCACAGGCCGATGTATGGTTTGGCGGCACCTTTGAACCGCACCTACAAGCCGCTGATCAAGGTTTGCTGGCAGTTTATCGCTCCCCATTACAAAAAGATATCATGCCACAGTTCAAAAAATTAATGGATGAACGAGGCGATTACACGTCAATTATCTATTTAATGGAAGTCGCTATCGGTGTGAATACGGAAAAATTAAAACAGCTCAATATTCCGGAACCGAAATGCTTCGCCGATTTACTTAAGCCCGAATTCAAAAATCAAATTCAATATGCCGATCCCCGCGTGTCCGGCACAGGCTATTCTTTTCTAACAACATTAGTACAACTTTGGGGTGAAGAAAAAGCCTTTGATTATTTGAAAAAACTCAATGCAAACGTGGCGCAATATTCCAAGAGCGGTTTAGCCACCGGTAATTTATCCACCGGAGAAGTGAGTGTGGACGTTTCCTTTATGCATAGCTATGTGCGTGAAAAAGACAAAGGCGCACCGGTAAAAGGCATTTTACCTTGTGAAGGCGTGGGTTACACACTGGGTGCGGTCAGCATTATCAAGGGTGCACGTAATCTCGAAAATGCCAAACACTTCGTGGATTTCGTCCTCGATGCGGAAGCACAAGAAATTCCATGGCGCGAATCCGATTCTTATCAAATTCCAACGAACATTCATGCTAAGGCGTCCCCGAAAGCCAGCGATCCAACAAAACTGAAGTTATTGGATATTGACTTCATCCGCTTTGGTGCCGATGCAGAAAGCAAACGCCTCATTGAACGTTGGGTTAAAATCACGCAAGAAGGAAAATAATTTCACCCATTCTTACGTTGGGAGAGCAACGTGCTCATTACGCCATACCATGGTTTTTTCGTTGCTCTCCGCCTCCCCAGTTTTGTGACCAACTTCAAAGATCCGAAAATTTTAGCCAAAATTCCATTTTTTTTTAGGAAGAATGAAAGTATCCTAACCGCCGGCGAACATTTAGGGAGAGAAAGATGTATCCGTTTCAACAATTTACTCAACAAGATATTGAGATTTTAGAGGATGAAACAGTTTATCGCGGTTTTTTTAAACTAAATAAAGTGAAATTTAAACATAAACTTTTTGCCGGTGGCTGGAGTGGTGTGGTTACGCGCGAATTGTTAATCAAAGGCGCGGCTTCTGCCGTTATTGCCTACGATCCGGTATTGGATAATGTCGTTTTGGTAGAACAAGTGCGTATCGGTGCCTACGATCCGACACTAAAACCATCGCCATGGTTACTTGAATTGATTGCCGGCATGGTAGAAGAAGGCGAAACGCCGGAATCCGTCGCATTAAGAGAAAGCGAAGAAGAAGCCGGTGCAAAAATCACTCATCTACAACACTGCTTAAGCGTTTGGGATAGTCCGGGTGGCGTATTAGAACGTATTCATTTATTTGTCGGCAAAGTAGATAGCACCCAAGTTGGCGGTTTGCATGGTTTAGCGGAAGAAAATGAAGATATTCGGGTTCATGTCGTTAGTCGAGAAACCGCCTATCAATGGGTTTGTGAAGGCAAAATTGATAATGGCATTGCCGTTATGGGGCTTCAATGGTTAGCGTTAAATTATCCTCAACTGAAAACGCAATGGCGATAACCCCATGCGTTTAGACAGCTCAGGCCATTTAGGCGCAGTTAATATGAGGAGTTTACTTTGTTAAATACCTATCAATATCACGCCCAACAAGAGGTCTTTCGTATTATACAAATTACGGATCCTCATTTATTCAAGGACATCAACGGGGAATTGTTGGGAATTAATACACAAGCCAGTTTTTCGCAGGTACTCACTGAGATCCAACAAGCCCACTATGCCTATGATCTCGTGCTAGCGACAGGGGATTTGGTACAAGACGGCAGTGATGAAGGTTATTTACGCTTTTGCGACAATGTAAAATCGCTAGAAAAAATGGTGTTTTGGATTCCGGGAAATCATGACTTTCAGCCTAAAATGGTTGAGCATCTCACCCAAGGCAACGTCAATGCCGGAAAGCACCTCTTATTAGGAGAACATTGGCAAATCCTATTATTAGATAGCCAAGTACAAGGCGTGCCGCACGGTCAACTTGAACCGGAAACACTGGCATGGTTAAAAACAAAGTTAGAGGCGCACCCTCAACGCTATGCCCTTGTTGTGTTGCATCACCATTTGCTGTCAACCGGATCGGCTTGGTTGGATCAGCATAATTTGCGCAATCCTCATGAATTAGCCAGCGTGTTAGCGCCATTTCCACGCGTTAAAGCCCTATTATATGGTCATATTCATCAACAGGCAGATAGCACATGGCATGGCTACCGTGTCATGGCCACCCCTTCCACCTGTGTGCAATTTAAACCGGACTGCAACAGCTTTACGCTTGATACCCTTCAGCCGGGCTGGCGTGAAATCGAGCTCTATGCAGACGGGCGTATTGAGACCCGCGTCAAGCGGATTCAGCAGGCTTCATTCTTGCCGAATTTTCAAGAAAGTGGTTACTAGCCTCTCAAAAACCAAGTGCGGTGAAAAAACGTGATATTTTTTCACCGCACTTTTTTATCACCGACTGACATCTATTGCGCGCTATGCCTTTAACTTACCGGTAATTCGACACCACTCTTCGCGCTCTGCCACCGGCTCGAGCACAAAACGCTCGGCGTAGGCATCGCACACGGATTGCGCTTGTGTAGCTAAAATGCCCGACAAGCCTAAATCTCCGTTGGGTTTCACTAACTGGCTAATCACCGGGTAAAGCTCCTTTAACGGCCCCGCCAGAATATTCGCCACCACCACATCGGCTTTCAAGTCTGACGGTTTTGCATCGGATAAAAACAGTTGCAAACGATCCGCCACACCGTTTTGTTCCGCATTGTTGCGGCTGGCTAAAATCGCTTGCGGATCGATATCAATACCGACCGCACTTTTTGCGCCTAGCTTCAATGCCGCAATGGCTAAAATGCCGGAGCCACAACCAAAGTCGATCACCGTTTTATCTTTCAAATCTAAACTATCAAGCCATTCCAAACAAAGTGCGGTAGTCGGGTGTGTCCCCGTGCCAAACGCCAAGCCCGGATCAAGCATCACGTTCACGGCATTCGGATCCGGCACATCACGCCAGCTTGGGCAAATCCACAAACGTTTGCCGAATTGCATTGGGTGGAAATTATCCATCCACTCACGTTCCCAATCTTTGTCTTCAATTTGTTCGATTTTATAGGCGGAATTTTCGTCTAAATGCTTTGCTTGTTTTAGTGCATTCACGACGACATTCATATCGGTTTCCGCATCAAACAAAGCAATTACGTCCGTGTTGCCCCACAAACGAGTTTCCCCCGGCAACGGCTCAAAAATCGGCGTATCTTGGCTGTCCATAAAGGTAACGGACACCGATCCAATTTCTTCTAAAAAATCACTGATTTGCTCTGCCTTTTCATTAGTACTGTTCAGGCGAATTTGAATCCAAGCCATGTGTTTATCCTTTATTCTTTTTCATAACCTTCATAATAGTAGGATTGTTCGATACCTTTAAAAATAATTTCACGGTTATCCACATCATCCGTTAAATTATTTTGCAATAAAAAACGGATTTCTAAATCATTAATCGGACTACGCTCCATTGCCTGCAAATACAAGGTTTTATCGACATTTTGCCAGTTCACTACTTTGCCTAAATTTTTCTTTAAGATTAAATCCAACCAAATTCTTGTTGAACGTCCATTACCTTCCAAAAACGGATGGGCAATATTCATTTCAACATATTTATTAATAATCCCCTCAAATGTCGTTTCGGGCATTTGCTCAATTTTGCCCAAGGCTTCTTTTAAATACAACGAATTGGCAAAACGAAAATTGCCTTTGGAAATATTTTGTTCTCGAATCACGCCGGCAAAATCATACAAATCTTGAAATAAATAGCGGTGAATTTGCTGCAATCCCCGTGTTGTTCCCACTTCAATTTGCTGAATATCATTCGTTTCAAACAAGCGGTAAGCATTTTCTAAGCTTTTTTGATCGATTTTTTTCATGTATTTTACCTGTCATTTTCACCGCACTTTGAATGGCGCTTCTCTCCAATTTTATTCCCCATCAAAAATGCCGCTAAGCCGAAGACTAACGCTGGCACAATCGGGTTGAAGCCAAAAAGTTTAATACCAAATTGGGTAAATAAAATAAACGAAACTAAGCCGACCAACATGGAGCTAACCGCACCGTAAGCATTAGCTTTGTCCCAATACAGTCCTAATACGATAACCCATAAAAATGCGGCTTCCAAACCACCAAAGGCAAAAAGATTCAACCAAATGATCATATCCGGCGGATTGAGAGAAGCGAAAATTAAAAGTGCGGTCAAAATTAATGTAATTACTGAAGAGATTCGACCGATACGTTTTTGGTTTTGCACCGCCTGCGGTTTTGCTGCCAAATACAAGTCCTTCACAAAAATAGAAGACGACTGAATGAGCTGGGCATCCACCGTGGACATAATCGCCGACATTGGTGCTGCAAGGAAAATCCCCGCCACAATCGGTGGCAACACTTGCAACATCAGGCTTGGAATCACTTTATCCGATACTGTTAAATCCGGCACGATGGCGCGCCCCAATGCGCCCGCCAAGTGCATACCAAACATGATAATCGTCAACACAATCGTGCCGATCAACATACCATTGTGCAGGGCTTTGCTGTCTTTAAACGCCATGCAACGCACTGCCGTGTGCGGCAAGCCCACCACACCGAAGCAAACTAAAATCCAGAAAGACGCCATAAATTGGAAATCTAACATCTCATTTGGTCCGTACGGGCTGACGAGGCTTGGGTCAATTTCAGTTAATTTTTTGACCGCACTTTCCACGCCACCTACCTGATAAATCACGCCGACCAATAACACAATCGTGCCTAGAATCATCACGGTACCTTGGATCGTGTCCGTTAACACCACAGCACGGAAACCACCGATGAAGGTATAAATCCCCACGGTTAAAGCGAAAATTAACAAGGCTTGAGTGTAAGGAATGCCAATAGTCGTTTCCAACAAACGGGCACCACCGATAAATTGCACGGTCATCGCCGCAAAGAACGCGATCAACAACGCGACGCAGGCAATCCACACTAAATATTTGTTTTTATAGCGATAAAGCAATAAATCATTGATCGTCAAGGCATTAGTTTCTCGGGAAAGCAAAGCAAATTTTTTCCCCAACGCACCGAGAGCCAACCACACTGCCGGCACTTGGATCATAGCAAGCAGAACCCAGCCCAAACCATACTTATAAGCCGCACCGGGGCCACCGATAAAGGAACTGGCACTGGCATAGGTAGAGGCGGTCGTCATGGCGAGCACGAAGCCAGTCATGGAACGGTTGCCGACATAATATTCGGAAAGAAAATCACCACCTTTTTGACGTTTGACATAAGCATAAATCGCCGCGCCGAACACGAACGCCAAATAGATGATGAGCGGAAAAATAATCCCTAGGTTCATTGATGACGCTCCGTTGTCGAATGTTGTTTTTCCTGTTCCACATCTAGCGGAATATCCTGAAATACAATTTTAATCAGCCAATACGCTACCACAATAAAGAGAATAGGTAGGTAAATACAGGCAAGTTCAAACCACAGCGGAAAGCCGATCGGTCCTTGTGTACCTTTTGGCAAGTAAGCACATAAGCACCAACCAATCACATAAAACAGTGTTAAACCTAATGCCCAGCGGGCTTCTTTCGTTGCTTGTCGATAGCGTTGTTGTAACGTCATGATACAGTTGCCTCAATCCATGATTAAAACGTTTTACTCATTTCTAAATAAATCCGATTTTTATCATAGCGATAAAACGGATGATTGCTGTCATTTTTTTGGTATGACCAGGTGATTTTCGGCGTAATACCCCAGAAATACACGTTACGATGCCATAAAGTGACATTGGTTTGATATTCCTTGTTTTTTTGACGAATACCAAGTAAATCTTCCCCTTTATACGCTCGTCTTGCATAGGCAACAGAAAGACGACTGGAAATACCCAAAGGCCATTCTTGCACCCAACCTAAACGCACGTTTTTACGCTGATAGGCGTTATCACGATCACGTGTATTTTCTCGATTATAATCCGCACCGATATACCAATATTGTCCGCTGTAAGGTAAAAATAAGAGCGTATTCGACCACAAATAATTATTGCCATTTAAATGTTTACGCGTGGCATAACGCTGCTCGCCATATTCAAGTGCGGTCGAAATTTGCCATGATTTATTGAGCCAGTGGGTCACATCAACACGTACACCGGAATTTTTAGAATATTGTTTCATGGCATCACTGCCGGATGATCCACCGGAATACCAACGTCGTTCTGTGAAAGGCACTAAGGCAAGTTCAGTATTTGCCGTTTGATAACCCAAACCGGCACCGATTCGAGCATTAAATTCGTTATATTTTTTGTTATCCCAATAATATTTGCCTTGCCCATCTAACACCAGTTTTGCAAAAAACTGATGAGGCAACGACCATTTCTTTTCAGCTCCCACATAATAAGACAGCCCATGCGCCTGTTCTCGCTCCCAAGCTTTCCACGCACCAATACGGGTGCCGGCTTTTGGCGCATTATTAATATTGGATTCATTTAAAAAACTGATGCCACCGTTGATTTTCCACTGATCTCGTTGGTTAATTGCGGTTAAATACTGATCGATCATTTGCTGCGATGAGGCATCATTCACTTCCGCACGA
The DNA here is from genome assembly GCF_980468985.1 of Aggregatibacter valvarum. Classification (NCBI taxonomy): domain Bacteria; kingdom Pseudomonadati; phylum Pseudomonadota; class Gammaproteobacteria; order Pasteurellales; family Pasteurellaceae; genus Aggregatibacter; species Aggregatibacter valvarum. The sequence continues at coordinate 1,820,311 of NZ_OZ413141.1, forward strand.
AGTTTTTGGAATTGATCTTTCGCCGCTTCATTATCGTTATTCAAAAATAACGCATGGGCTAATTGATAACGCAATGGTAAAACTTCAGGATGTTTTGCAAATAATTCACGATATTGCTGCACCGCTGAGGCATAATTCCCTTGATGCGTTGCCATCATAGCCTCGCCCCAAGCCACCAAAAAAGGATCTTGTTGTGGCAAATTTTTGTATAAGGGCAACAACAATGCCACTGCCTCCGCATGGCTTTGCAGCAATGCCGGAATCAGGCCGCGGATAATCAAATCCGGTCGTTTAGCAAGTTCTTCTTTTGTAATAGACAGAGTATGTTCTTTTGAAGTGGAGGTCTCCACAACGTCATGTTGAGGCAATTGAGGGCTCGCGAGCTTTAAATGCTCTTCAGGCGATGCATTCTTTGGTGCAGCAATTTCTGCCGCTGCTGAAGCAGACACGAATACGCCAATCGCAATTCCAAAAGATAAGGGTAATTTCATCATATCGTTTTAACCATATATTCAAATAAATAAAGCAAGCACATGGCTTGCTTTATTGTTCACTCGGGGAGATTACTGTTTCTTACCGACAAAACCGGCGCCCCATGAATTATCATTTGCTTTTGCCAAGCCGCCTAATTCTAGCGCATTATTGCCATAAAACTTACCTTCAACTGCGCCATCAGTCAATTTTGTCGATTTAGCCGTACCCTCAAAGCTATTACCGGAAATATTCGCACTAATATTAATGGTTGGCGCATTGTTGGCTGTAATAGAACCGCTTAGCGTCTTCGCACCAAAATTAACATCAAAAGAAGATTGACCGACTACCTCATCAGAATCATCGCCAATATCATCTGACAAAATAATGCTATCGCCTTTATACGACGCCAAACCGGTTACAGGCATATTTTGGGTTGGAATGCCATTATAGAACAGAATATCTTTTTCAGTCGGACCATTGCTTAAAGATACGCCCATACGGACATTGGCATACTTACCACAACATACGGCTGTATTATTTATACGTTGCCAGCTACCTGCGTAAATGCCAGGGTAAGTAAGTGTAATCTTTTAGCCATCAACCTCTAATTGATTTATATTTGCGTCGTTGAATTTAACATTTTTGACTTGAACCTTGTCATCTTGTCCAGAGATAACAACAGCTGAACCTGTAACAGTTTGATTTGCCTTAGTTGAATTTTGTGTTGGCAAATTGGTTTTAGATGGTGTTGCCTGTGTTTTTTGTTCATTGCTTGGTGCAGCGGTATTATCACTGCTACCACCACTGCTCCCACAAGCAGCTAATGTGAATGCGGCTAATGCCGTTAAACTAAACTTAACAATTGAATTTTTCATTGTGGAATCCTTAATACATGAGAAAAAATACGATGATACACTTACTGCAGGCCTATGCAGGCCTATGCAGGCCTATGCAGGCCTATGCAGGCCTATGCAGGCCAGAAATATAGCATATCAATTTCAAAAATGAAGTCTCTTTATGTAAATAAAATGTAAAGAAAACATCCTTAAAGAAGACTACTGCACCAACATCAATCCCATACAGCCTTTGTCTGTCAACATTAAATCGGAAGCGCCGAAGGTGAACGGATGATTACTAGAAGACGTGTTTTCAAATTTCACTAAAAGAGACAGGTTTCCGTTGATGAGTACGCTATCTTTCCAGCCGATTTCATTTTGCGCTAACGGTTTGTCATTCACAGATTCGACAATAAATTTTGCGCCGACCACATTAAAACCTACCGGAGAGGAGGCGCTGAGGTGCCAGCGTTCTACGCTACCAAGGGTTGCAGAAACATCCAAGCGACGCGGATCAAAGCGTTTTTGGTTTATCGTGGCATTGTTGGTATCCAGATAAAACGTGCGTTCTTGTTGCACGTTAGCCGACAGCAAACTCGGTGCATCCGTGTTAAATTGCCAAGTCTGTTCTTTTTTCTCAAAGGCACCGGCAAGACCTTCCGGACGCAGTTCTAAAATTCGATTATCAATTAACTCACCGTCAGAATCAAAGAAATGACTGATGTTATCCAAAATACCGCGTTTTTTACCGGTAATGAGACTCACGTTTTCACCGTCATTTAAGTCCACCAAAATTTCCACACGCTCACTTGGCGCGAGTGTAATGACATTGCGTTTTTGACCTTGCGGCAAGAAACCGAGATCTTGTGCAATGAGCGTAAATTCGCGCTCGTCATCAAAACGTAATTCATAGGTGCGGGAAAGCGAGGCGTTAAGGAGACGTAGGCGCACTAAGCCGCGTGGTACCGTGAGATAAGGTGCTTCTTGACCGTTGACAAACAAACGCTCACCGACAAAACTGCCTTGATTTTGTTGGAAGAGTTGCGCACCTTCACTGTTCAGTTGCATATCTTGGAGAATCAACGGAATGTCGTCCACGCCATATTTTTGTGGCAAACCCAATTTCAAACTTTCTTTATCTTCGATAATCCATAATCCAACTAACCCACGATACGTTTGATACGCTGAGCTGGCAAGGGTGCAGGCATGATACCAGCAGGTGGACGGTGCTTGCGTAATAGGAATGATCGGTGACCAGGTTTCGCCTTTTTGTAAGTTTTTCGCAATGCCGCCGAGCAACTCGCTCGAGGCTTGCAAACCTTGAATATTCATTGCGACAAATTGCGGCAAATTATTTTTCCAATTCAGTTTGGCAAAATCGTCTTTCTTAATTTTAATGGTTGGCCCTAAATAACTGCCGTTAAAGCCCCACACTTCGGTACGTTTTCCGGGCAATAACGGTGCTTGGGTATTTTGCATATTCAGAAAAATTGGCTTGCCTCGCCGTGCCTCAAACAGCGGCGGAATTGTCAATGTAGGCCGTGTTGCCGCCAACAAAGGTATCGGCACACTGAAAAGTGCGGTGGAAAATAAGGTTGTTTTTAACAGCTGACGACGGGAGCAATGTTTCATTTAGGCCTGCTTATTCTCGTTTTTCTGTTCAACTTCTTTTTGCGCCACTTCGCGGTCCAATTCCGCAATGCGATTTTGCATCACATCATGGCAATATTCCGCTAATTCGCGCACATTTTCACGGCTGTAGCCGGATACATCAATAGGTTCCAGCATTTCACAAATCACTGTGCCATTATCCCAACGGTTTAAATCGATTTTATTGTGGGTTGTCGAGCAAACGACCGGCACAATGGGTACACCGGCGACAATGGCGGCGTGAAATGCCCCGGTTTTGAACGGCAATAACCCGCGTCCGCGACTACGCGTTCCCTCTGGGAACATCCAAATGGACAGATTATCTTCATTAATACGACGAGCCAATTCCGACATGGTGTTATGCGCTTTAGAGCGGTTATCACGATCGAGAAAAATATTGCCTGTTGCCCAATATAAAATACCGAAAAACGGTACCCAAATCAGACTCTTCTTGCCGACGCTCACTGTACGAGGCATGACCATGTAAGAAATAGTCACCATATCGTAGTTATTTTGATGGTTGCCAATATAAATACAGCGACCCACTTTATCGGCATTCGCCGGGAAACGATGTTCCACTTTCAAACCAAAGAGCGGATGTAACCGTCCAAACCAACGGGCAAAAATACCCACATTACTCGGATTACGGAAACGAATGAAAGAATAAAGCGTACCGAGGATACAAATAAGAATACAACAAATAACAATGATGAAAATTCTGGCGATTTTTAGCATGATAAAGCCCCTTAAAATTTGCGTAAGTATAACGAAATTAGCCCGTTAAGTGTATTCATAACGATGAAATGTGCTAATCTAATCAAAAATTTTTTAATTGAATTGCTATGCAAAAAACCTATTTTATTGCGGATTTACATCTCTCCGAAAATCGACCGCACTTATTAGCCCTGTTTCGTCAATTTATGCAAGAACAAGCGCCAGAAGCAGAAAAACTCTATATTTTGGGCGATTTATTTGATTTTTGGATTGGCGATGATGAACAATCCGATCTCATCAGCGAAGTGCAACAGCTCATCAGACATCTGACAAAACAAGGCGTGCCATGCTATTTCCAGCACGGTAACCGGGATTTTTTGATTGGCAAAAAATTTGCTAATGCGTGCGGGCTGACGTTACTGCCAACTTATCAAGTCATTGATTTATACGGCACGCCCACCCTTTTATGTCACGGCGACACCCTTTGCGTGGACGATGTGAAATATCAACACTATCGCCAAAAAGTTCATCAAAAATGGCGCCAGTGGCTGTTCTTACATTTACCGTTAAAAGTGCGGTTAAACATCGCAGAGAAAATTCGCGCGAAAAGCCGTCAGGATAAACAAGTAAAATCGACGGAAATCATGGATGTGAATGCCGATTTTGTGCAGCAAATGTTTGCGAAATTTCATGTGACACAAATGATTCACGGACATACACACCGTCAAAAACACCATGAAATTCCACCGCACTTTCATCGTATCGTGCTGGGTGATTGGGGAGAAACCGCTTCCCTTTTAGAAGTCACGCCCCATTCAATCGAATTTATTAATGATACATTAAGGAGAAAACATGGCTGATCCGCATATTAAATCGCCTATGGATCGTTGGGATTACACAACAGTCATCATTTATCGCTTGGGCTTTGTCTTTGCCGTTCCAATGTTGTTTATGCTGCCTTGGTATCCTGCAACAGCACACGTTGGTTTGCTTATCGCAGCGACCTTATGTGCCGCTTGCGTGCATTTATATATGAAAAACTTCCGCTATATTTTTCAATTTGCCATGTGGGTGGGCTTGCTCTGCCAAGTGTTAGGTTTTCCGCAACTGGCGCTGGGAGCGGCATTTTTGGTCCTCGGCGGATTAAGTTATAAAGAATATTTTTGCTTCCGTGTCTTTGCCTTAAATCTACAACCGATATTTTTTGCGGTGTTATGGTTCGCCTTATTATTCAATATCACTTGGTTAAGCACTTTATTATGCTTTGTGACCGGTATTCTCATTTTGCTATTAAGCATTCAAAAATGGCGCATGCCGTTGCATTTTGACATTGGCGATAAAAGCAAATATCAGGTGTAATTTCTATTATCAATGCACAAATAACAATCCGCATGTAAAACGTGTGGTTTTTAGGCTCCCCTATAAGGGCCTATACTTCACAAGCCCCTCAAGGGGATTGTGAAAACCGGTCACCGTGTTTATTTTCATATCACTATTTTAGTGAATCGTAGCGTGCAATTTGTTGCACGAAATCATGAATGCCCGAAAGCGTTAAATAACGTTCCGTGCGTAATTTGGTCGTGCATCAAGATGCACGCTACACATGAAATCGTGAATTACGCATCGAGGTTAATTATTCGTGCAACAAGTTGCACGCTACACATGAAATCGTGAATTACGCATCGAGGTTAATTATTCGTGCAACAAGTTGCACGCTACGAGGAAGGACTCCATACGCATAGCGTATGTTTTTTATAACCAGACTTTGGTTGGCTATAATAAAAAAACAGGCTAATCAAGTTGATTAGCCTGCTTGCCATCCTAGGCGTTACTTCTTCCAATTCTTCAGCGCATCCGCAAAGGCATTGCCCATTGCATTATTTGCTCGCGAATTGCTACGGTCTTGGCGGGCATTATCAGAACGCGGTTTTGCGGATAAAGTGCGGTCAGATTTTCCGTCATTTTTCACCGCACTTTCATCTAAACGCATGGTTAATGCAATACGACGACGCGCCACATCCACTTCCAATACTTTCACTTTCACGACATCACCGGTTTTCACCACTTGATGCGGATCTTCCACGAATTTATCGCTGAGAGAAGAAATATGAACCAAACCGTCTTGGTGTACGCCAATATCCACAAAGGCACCGAAATTAGTCACGTTGGTTACCGTACCTTCTAAAATCATGCCGGCTTTTAAATCCGTAATTTCTTCCACGCCCTCAGCGAAGGTGGCAGTTTTAAATTCACCGCGCGGGTCGCGTCCCGGTTTTTCCAATTCTTTGAAAATATCCTGTACTGTCGGCAAACCGAATTGCTCATCGGTAAACTGTTTTGCATCAAGCTGGCGCACTAAGCCTGCATTGCCCATTAAATCCTGAATCGATTGTTCCGTTGCTTGCAGAATTTTTTCTACCACCGGATAGGCTTCCGGGTGTACACCGGAGGCATCCAACGGATTATCGCCTGCAGCGATACGCATAAACCCGGCGCATTGCTCGAAGGCTTTAGGGCCTAAACGCGGAACTTTTTTCAGTTGCTCACGGCTGTCAAAACGCCCGTTTTCATCACGATATGCCACGATATTTTGAGCAATCGTTTTAGTCATACCCGCCACTCTCGCCAATAACGGCACAGAGGCAGTGTTTAAGTCTACACCAACAGCGTTTACACAGTCTTCCACCACCGCATCCAATTTACGCGCTAATTGGCTTTGATTTACATCATGTTGATATTGCCCCACGCCAATGGCTTTCGGTTCGATTTTCACCAATTCTGCCAATGGATCCTGCAAGCGACGAGCGATTGACACGGCTCCACGCAAGGACACATCCAAATCCGGAAATTCCTGCGCAGCCAATTCGGAAGCGGAATAGACGGAAGCACCCGCTTCGCTCACCACCACTGTTTGTGGTTTATTTTCTTTAATTTCCTTGATCACATCTTTGGCGAAACGTTCAGTCTCACGAGAGGCTGTCCCATTTCCGATAGCAATCAATTCCACGTTGTGTTGTTTAATTAATTGGAAAATAGACAACATCGCACGCTCCATCTGCCCAGTGTGGGGATAAATGGTATCGGTTGCCAATAACTTACCGGTGTTATCTACCACGGCCACTTTCACACCGGTACGCAGACCCGGGTCTAACCCCATCGTGTTCTTGGCGCCTGCCGGAGCAGCCATTAAAAGTGCGGTCAGATTTCGTGCAAACACATCAATAGCTTCATCTTCCGCTTTCTCACGCAAGGTTGCCATAAGTTCCGTTTCTAAGTGCAAGGCCACTTTAATTTTCCATGTCCAAGCAATCACTTGCTCACGCCATTTATCGGCAGGTTGACCATTAAAACGAACACCTAAATAATCACGAATAATCTCTTCACAATAGCTTTGGCGACTGTCCTCTTCCGCTTCCGGGTCCGCATTCAAACTTAATTGTAAAATGCCTTCATTGCGACCACGGAACATCGCCAAAGCGCGGTGAGACGGCACATTTTTAAGCAGCTCTTGGTGATCAAAATAATCTTGGAATTTCGCACCTTCCGCCTCTTTGCCCTCAATCACCTTAGAAACGATAAGTGCATTTTTGCTTAAATAATCACGTACTTTTGCCAACAATCCTGCGTCTTCGGCAAAACGCTCCATCAAAATATAACGGGCACCGTCTAATGCAGCCTTAACATCTGCCACGCCTTTCTCCGCATTCACATAATCAAGTGCGGTGGTTTCCGGCGCTGTTTTTGGCTCGTTCCAAAGTAAATCCGCCAATGGTTCAAGACCTGCTTCAATGGCAATTTGGCCTTTGGTACGACGTTTTGGTTTAAACGGCAAATACAAATCTTCCAACTCGGTTTTGCTTTGTGTAGCTTGGATTTTGTCATGTAATTCATCCGTTAATTTGCCTTGTTCTTCAATGGATTTCAGAATGGTTTGGCGGCGGTCTTCCAATTCGCGTAAATAAATTAATCGGGTTTCAAAATGACGTAGTTGTGTATCATCTAAGCCGCCGGTGGCTTCTTTACGATAACGGGCAATAAAAGGAATCGTGTTGCCATCGTCTAATAATTGAATGGCGGCAAGAATTTGACTATCGCGTACATTTAACTCTTGCGCGATAAGTTGGCTAATCTGCTGGTTTAACATGATATGTACTTCTTAATAATGAAAAAACGGGCATAGCATACTGTTTTTGCGCAAGAGGCTCAAATGTTTGTTCCTTTTTCGGTATAATTTTACGGCAATTGAGGACAGAATGATGGCAAAGTCAAATTACATTACCCGACAAGGCTGGAATGTGTTGGATCGGGAATTAAAATTTTTATGGAAAGAAGAACGCCCAAAAGTCACACAGGCGGTATCTGATGCTGCCGCATTGGGCGATCGCAGTGAAAACGCGGAATATATTTACGGTAAACGCCGCTTGCGGGAAATTGATCGCCGTGTACGCTTTCTTACTAAACGGCTGGAAGTGCTACAAATCGTGGATTATTCCCCGAAGCAAGAAGGAAAAGTGTTTTTCGGTGCATGGGTGGAGCTAGAAAACGAAGATGGCGAAGTGAAACAATATCGTATTGTGGGCTGTGATGAATTTGATCCGGCGAAAAACTGGATTTCCATTGATTCACCGGTGGCGCGTGCCTTAATTGGTAAAGAAGAAGACGACGAAATTACCGTAGAAACCCCTTCCGGTAAGATTCAGCTCTATGTGAATCGTATTTGGTATGAAAAGGCTTAGTCAAATAAAGTGCGGTCAATTTTCTTCGCATTTTACGCATTGAGATAAAATTGAGATAAAAACATTGAGATAAAAAATCGGCACCTTTAAAAGGAGAGTTATGAAAGAAACAATCGTCGCTCAAGCCACTGCGCCAGGGCGTGGCGGTATTGGCATTTTACGTGTATCAGGCCCGAAGGCCACTGATGTGGCACAAGCGGTATTAGGAAAATGCCCCAAACCACGTATGGCAGATTATTTGCCCTTTAAAGATGCGGATGGCACGGTATTAGATCAAGGGATTGCACTGTATTTTAAAGGGCCAAATTCTTTTACCGGCGAAGACGTGCTTGAACTTCAGGGCCACGGCGGACAGGTCGTATTAGATTTATTACTAAAGCGTATTTTACTTATTGATGGCATTCGACTCGCGCGTCCGGGCGAGTTTTCTGAGCAGGCATTTTTGAACGATAAATTGGATTTAGCCCAAGCGGAAGCGATTGCCGATTTAATTGATGCAAGCTCCGAACAGGCAGCACGTTCAGCACTGAAATCGTTGCAAGGCGAGTTTTCCAATAAAGTGAATCAGCTTGTGGATTCCGTCATTTATTTGCGTACTTATGTGGAGGCGGCGATTGATTTTCCGGATGAAGAAATTGATTTTCTTGCCGATGGCAAAATTGAAGGACATTTGAATGGCATTATTGCGCAGTTGGATCAGGTGCGTGCCGAAGCAAAACAAGGTTCTATTTTGCGTGAAGGCATGAAAGTGGTCATTGCCGGCCGCCCTAACGCTGGGAAATCCAGTTTATTGAATGCCCTTGCCGGGCGTGAAGCGGCGATTGTCACAGACATTGCCGGTACTACGCGGGATGTGTTGCGCGAGCATATCCACTTAGATGGCATGCCATTACATATTATTGATACCGCAGGCTTACGTGATGCGACAGATGAGGTGGAGCGCATTGGTATTTCACGTGCATGGAATGAAATTGAACAGGCGGATCGTATTTTATTGATGCTGGATAGCAGCGATGCCGAGCAAGATTTAGCCAAAGTGCGGTCGGAATTTTTAGCAAAATTACCGAATACTATTCCGGTTACCCTTATTCGAAACAAAGCGGATTTAACCGGTGAAACGGAACGCTTATATGAGCAAGACGGTTATACGGTCGTCAATTTGTCCGCAAAAACTCAGCAAGGCGTGGATTTATTGCGTGAGCATTTAAAACAAGCGATGGGGTATCAAACGGGGATCGAAGGGGGATTCTTAGCTCGCCGTCGCCACTTGGAAGCCTTAGAACAGGCGGCACAACACTTACAGACAGGACACATTCAATTAACCCAATTCCATGCCGGTGAATTGTTGGCGGAAGAGTTGCGTATGGTGCAAGATGCCTTAAGTGAAATTACCGGCCAGTTTACCTCTGATGATTTGCTCACGAATATTTTTAGTTCGTTTTGTATCGGGAAATAGAGGCAAAGTGCGGTCGTTTTGGGTGGCGTTTTAGGTATTAAAACGGCTCATTGGGAACGATAAAAGAAGTGGATTACAACAAACTTCACATACTGAAGAAAGTGATTTTCCTAGTTAGAAAATCTAAAGCCCCTACTCCTACTAGAAATTTGTTGATAATATTATAAACCAATATATAATAAGTGCACTTATAAAAATAGGAGAGTCATCATGGAATTCAGCTTTAGTTTAAAAATTAAAACCACAAAAGAAGATGTGTGGAATTACTATGCAAATATTGAAAAATGGTATCACTGGGAAACCGATTTAAAAAATATAACACTGAACGGAAAATTCGAGACGGGTTCATATGGAACGATGGAACTTGAAGGGATGCCTCCCATGGAATATCAACTTACTCTTGTAAAACCTTTTGAAGAATTTTGGGATAAGACAGAGACACCTTTTGGAGATATCCTTTTCGGTCATCAAATAATTGATAATCATGACGGAAGTGTAAATATAAAACATACTGTAATTTTAGAAAATGAAGATGAGCAACATTTAGACTTTTTAAAACACGTTTTTTCAGACGTTCCACAGTCCATATTTATCCTAAAAAATCTCTTAGAAAAATAAGGTAATTGCTATTTGTTTATCTCGAAATATAAAGACGACTCAGAAAAATCAACCGGCTTGTTATTTATGAGGGTGTACAATAAATGGCACCTCATGATAAAAAAGGAGCTAAAGAAAATAAATCTGACACATCCTCAATTTGTTGTTCTGGCTTCTCTTGCTTATCTATCACAAAACGAGAACGAAGTTACACAAGTTATGATTTCAAAACTCTCTGAGATAGATGTCATGACGGTATCTCAGATATTGAGTTTATTAGAAAAACATCATTTTGTAGAAAGAAAAGAACACTCAAGAGATACCAGAGCAAAAGTTGTTATGTTGAAAAAAAAGGGAGAAGAAATATTAAAAACAGCTGTTCCGTTAATTGAGAAAATTGATGAGTTATTTTTTGGAAAACTAAATAGTCATGAAGAACAATTTAAACATTTTCTCGTTAAATTAAACAAAGAATAAGAAATATTTTTTGTAACCTATGGGAATATAAATTCTGATATTGCCATATTATATATTTAGTCATTTAAGTCAATTAAGATCAAACGCTGTTTCAAATGTTCTTGAATTTGCCACAGGAGCAGAAAAAAGTGGTGCGTGAAGTGATTATGGCGATGGATAAGGCGTATCGTTCAAATAAATAAATGTAGAAGATCCTCACAGATCTTCTACATAAGTAAGCCGATAAAATTACACTAACAAGCCTGCCGCTTTCACTACCACATGAATGGCGGTTTCTTCCGTGGATTGAATCGTCGCCTCATTCGGGATTTCTTGTTGGGTGCGGTTGACGATAGCGCCTGCGATCATGCCGGCACGTAAACCAAGGGCAGAGCACATGGTGAACAAGGTAGCCGATTCCATTTCGTAGTTCATCACGTTTAATTCTTGCCATTGTTTTAATGAACCTTGGAAATGACGGTAAATTTTGCCGGTGTAGGTGTCGTAACGTTCTTGTCCCGGATAGAAGGTGTCGGAAGAAGCTGTGATACCCACATGGACGGCATCGCCGACTTCTTCTTTGGCGACTTTGTAAAGGGCTTCGGTACACTCAAAGTTTGCTACCGCCGGATATTCCAATGGCGCGAAATGGCGGCTGGCACCATCGAGACGTACAGCACCGGTTGTCACTAATAAATCACCGACGTTAATGTGCGGTTGGATGGCGCCGGTTGTGCCAATACGTAAGAAAGTACGCACACCGAGTTGGGCTAATTCTTCTACCGCGATGGAAACCGATGGTCCGCCAATACCGGTGGAACATACGACTACGGCATGTTCCTCAATATAGCCGAGCCAAGAGGTAAATTCGCGGGTGGAGGCGAGGAATTTGGGGCGATCTAATAAGCGTGCAATGCGTTCCACACGCTCCGGTGCGCCCGGGACGATGGCTAATTTAGCCCCATCTAACATGGCTTTCGTTAAGCCAAGGTGAAAGACTTCTGACATAACATCCTCCTTTCTTGTTCTTTGTTTTTTACGGTTTAATATCACGCAAAATCGGGTTCTGCATGGAAATTAAGGTTTCTGTGGATTGAATCTCATCAATTAATTGAATTTTTGCCGACAAGACTAAATGCAGTTCGGCAATCGTGTGTGTCATGACTTTAATGAAGATGGAGTAATTGCCAGTGGTGTAATAGGCTTCTACTACTTCATCAATGGCTTCCAGTTTTTTGATCACTTTGTCATAATCTTTTGCCGATTTCAAAATAATGCCAATGAAACCGCAAACATCATAACCCAGTTTGCGTTCATTGATTTTCACTTTTGTCCCTTCAATAATGCCTGATTGGCGCATTTTTTCCACCCGAACATGAATTGTGCCGGGGCTAACACCAAAATTTTTCGCCATTTCTGCATAAGGGGTTCGGGCATCTTTGGTTAATACACGCAATATTTGTTGATCTAAATTGTCGATATTGTGCATAACACACTCCTTTGTTTTAAAAACTCTAAATAATTATATTATTTTTTAGATGTTATTTAAATAATAATGAAGTTTCTTTAATTCTGGCTAAATTTTGTTGCATTAATCCTAAAGAATGGGGAGAATCTACCGCATTCATGTAGAAACGTTAAATAATATAGGGTAAAAACAATGAAAAAGACATTTATTTTGCAACAACAAGAGATTAGTTTTGTAAAAAATACATTTACTCAAAACCTCATCGAGCAATTAGGCATCATCGAAGTTCAAGGCCCGATTCTTAGCCAAGTCGGTAATGGTATGCAAGATAACCTTTCCGGTATTGAAAAAGCGGTTCAAGTGCATGTAAAACAAATTCCAAATGCGGTGTTTGAAGTGGTTCACTCTTTGGCAAAATGGAAACGTCATACATTGGCTCGTTTTCATTTTAGAGAAGGCGAAGGCTTGTTTGTACACATGAAAGCGTTGCGTCCGGACGAAGATTCGTTAGATGCGACCCACTCCGTTTATGTTGACCAATGGGACTGGGAGAAAGTGATTCCGGAAGGTCGTCGTAATTTCGCCTATTTAAAAGAAACCGTGAATTCGATTTATCGTGCGATTCGCTTAACAGAATTGGCGGTGGAAGCCCGTTTTGATATTCCGTCCGTACTACCAAAACACATTACTTTCGTACACAGTGAAGACCTCGTGAAACGTTATCCAAACATGAGCGGCAAAGAACGTGAAAATGCGATTTGTAAAGAATACGGCGCCGTTTTCTTAGTCGGTATCGGCGGCAAATTGTCTGACGGCAAGCCACACGATGGACGTGCACCGGATTATGATGACTGGACAACAGAGTCAGAAAATGGCTACAAAGGCTTGAACGGAGATATCTTGGTTTGGAACGACCAGCTTGGTAAAGCCTTTGAGTTGTCTTCAATGGGCATTCGTGTAGATGAAGCAGCGTTACGTTTACAAGTGAGCTTAACCGGTGATGAAGACCGTCTCAACATGGATTGGCACCAAGAATTATTGCAAGGCAAATTGCCGTTAAGTATTGGTGGCGGTATCGGTCAATCTCGTTTGGCGATGTTGTTATTACGTAAAAAACATATCGGCGAAGTGCAATCCAGCGTTTGGCCGAAAGAAATGTTAGAAGAATATCAACATATTCTGTAATAGATGAAAAAGTGCGGTAGGTTTGAAAAACGTTTTTTAAATCCACCGCACTTTTGTTTTTCCTGCCTCTACTTTCGCCTCTAAATCTTAAATCGCTGAATAAGCCCAGCCGCTAAATAGCCGTCAGAAATGTTCGATGCGGTCTGTTTTTTTGACGCTAATCGATGAATGATTTGGTTCGCCGAGCCACGCCAAACTAAACTTGGGTCCGCCTGTTCTTGAATAAACTTGCCATCAATGAGCACATCAATGTAGGGCAACATTTGCCGTTGATATGCGTCCAACTCCTCTAATTTGTAACCTGTCCAAACCCAAATATCTTTGTCGGGACATTCCCGTTTTACCCGTTGAACCAAAGGCAACAGAGCTTCTATGTTTCTCGGATGCAAAGGGTCTCCCCCGGAAAGGGTTAGTCCTTGTCGCTTAATTCGCGTGTCTTTGAGATCCTTGAGAATTTGTTCTTCCATTTCACTACCAAAGGGCACCCCGGCGCTAAACGACCAGCTTTTTTGGTTATAGCACCCTTTGCAGCCATGGGTACAACCGCTGACAAACAGCGTACAACGCGTGCCTTCGCCGTTGACGATGTCAACAGGATAGTATTGGAGGTAGTTCATTTTTGTTTTATTTAAATCAAATGTTATTTTGTAGAAATATCGGATTTCGCCGATGGCGACTCACTTTCTTTTGCTTGCACAAAAGAAAGTAAGCAAAGAAAAGTGCACCCGGATAAGCCGCTGTTCTTCGCTTGATTGCCATTTTCTTCACGGAAATTTTCGAACTCGCTACGCTCAAACAGACGAAAATTGCCTAAAAATGGCAAGCCGCTCAGGCGTCTTATACGAGAATCCCATTTTATTTGAGCGTTGCAAAAGTGCGGTCAGGTTTTTCGTGTTTTTAACGGTATTATGTACCAAATGCACAACACGCTTGCTGAGTTTGTCGAAGCATTCGTTTTGTGTATCGGAGAAGCTGAAATGACTTACACTTCGACAAGCTCAGTGAGCGTTATTTCAGCTTTGTGTAACTACGACATAACTTCGGTTTTTAATCGAAAATCTCTCCCCAAAATGACCGCACTTTATCGTGATAATGCGCCTAAAATCCCCCTCTTTAGCAAAGAGGGGTTAGGGGAGATTTGGCAACGCCTTAAGATTACATGTGCTTAACCCGACGTTTCACCTCTTCCTGTTTCCCCGCATTAAACGGACGGGCATCCGGGCTGCCGAGGTAGCCGCAGACGCGGCGAGTAACAGAAACTTTTTCACTGTCATGGTTGCCACATTTCGGGCAGGTGAAACCTTTGCTGGTGCATTCAAATTCACCGGTGAAACCACATTCATAACATTCGTCTATTGGTGTGTTGGTGCCGTAGTAAGGCACTCGGTCGTAGCTGTAATTCCACACGTCTTCCAAGGCTTTCAAGTTATGTTGAATGTTCGGGTATTCGCCGTAGCAAATAAAACCACCGTTAGCCAATGGCGGATACACCATTTCAAAATCTAACTTATCATACGGGTTCACTTTTTTCTCAACATCCAAGTGATAGCTGTTGGTATAGTAGCCTTTGTCGGTCACGCCGTCGATAACGCCGAATTGTTTAGTGTCAAGGCGGCAGAAACGGTCGCACAGGTTTTCACTCGGCGTGGAGTATAAGCTGAAGGCATAGCCTGTTTCGGCACGCCATTGTTTAACCGCGTTGCTTAAGTGTTCTACGATAGTACGGCCTTTTTCTCGCAGCATTTCGTCATCGTAAATATGTCCTTGGTGATACAACGCATTGATGGTTTCATGAATGCCGATGTAGCCAAGGGAAATGGAGGCACGCCCATTTTTGAAGATTTGCGCCACATTATCATCTGCTTTCAAACGCACGCCACAGGCGCCTTCCATGTAGAGAATCGGCGCTACGCGGGCTTTGGTCTGTTCTAAGCGGGCAATACGAGTCATTAAGGCTTTTTTCGCCAAAGCCAAGCGTTGATCCAAAATTTCATAGAAACGTTTTTCATCGCCTTTGGCTTCAATGGCAATACGTGGCAAATTGAGGCTCACTACGCCGAGGTTGTTACGTCCGTCATGGATTTGTTCGCCATTTTCTTCGTATGCGCCCAAGAAACTGCGGCAGCCCATTGGTGCTTTAAAGGAGCCGGTGACTTTGACGACTTGATCGTAATTCAGAATATCCGGATACATCCGTTTACTGGCACATTCCAACGCAAGCTGTTTGATGTCGTAATTCGGATCGTTTGACTCTAAATTCACCCCTTTACGTTGAGTAAAGACCAGTTTCGGGAATACCGGTGTTTTGTGGTTTTTGCCTAAACCGCGAATCCGATTTTGTAAAATGGATTTTTGAATTAAACGAGCTTGCCACGTTGTGCCTAAGCCAAAACCAAAGGTAACAAACGGTGTTTGTCCATTGGCAGTATGCAGCGTGTTTACTTCATATTCCAAAGACTGGAAGGCATCGAAACATTCTTTTTCAATCAAGGCTTGCGCATATCCTTGCGCATCTGGAATATGCCATTGTTCCGCGTTTTTCAGGTGTTTTTCATAGCTTAACTGCACATAAGGCGAAAGGACTTCATCAATACGGTTAATGGTGGTGCCGCCGTAAATATGGCTGGCCACTTGAGCAATGATTTGGGCAGTGACAGCGGTTGCGGTACAGATCGATTTTGGCGGTTCGATTTCTGCATTTCCCATTTTAAAACCATGGGTCAACATGCCTTTTAAATCGACTAACATACAGTTAAACATCGGGAAGAAAGGTGAATAATCCAAATCATGATAGTGAATTTCACCTTTTTCATGCGCTTCGACGACATCGCGCGGCAAAATGTAACGTTTAGCATAATGTTTCGCCACGATACCGGCCAATAAATCCCGTTGTGTTGGGATCACTTTGGCGTCTTTATTGGCATTTTCATTGAGTAACTCCACATTACTTTGTTCAATCAGGCCCTCAATTTCTTTGGTTAATTGACTGCGTTTTTCACGTGCCATATCACGTTCGTGGCGGTATTCAATATAAGCGCGCGCAATTTGCGGGTATTGGCTGGCCATCAGGTGATTTTCGACAATCTTTTGAATGTGGCTAATGTCAATTTCTTGTTGATGATGCGCAAAAATGTCATTGCTGACTTTTTGTGCAATATCATGACAAAAACGTTCATCTTGAATACCCACCGCTTGGGCTGCCTTTTTAATGGCATTAATAATGCGTTGAATTTCAAACCCGATGCGTGAACCATCACGCTTAATGACGAAAAATGTACCCATGTATGCCACCTATAGTGTGTGATTAAAGTTGGCAATACTATATATAGCTATTTCTAACTATTCAACACACAATATGTAGTGTTTTTATAAGAGAATGAGGAAGGTTTGTATAACAGAATAAGGTTAGTCTTTGGATTTATTGAGAAATTTTGTGATGGCGGTGTGATGTTGTGATTTTCTTTTGATAAAAAAAAATTTAGGCGGTTATTAAACCGCCTAAATTGAGAATCAGAAATTATTGATTGTTTTGAACGTAATCAATTGCTGATTGAACAGTTGTGATTTTTTCAGCTTCTTCATCTGGAATTTCGATATCGAATTCTTCTTCTAAAGCCATCACCAATTCAACAGTATCTAAAGAATCCGCACCTAAATCTTCAACGAAAGACGCTTCAGGTTTTACATCTTCTTCTTTCACGCCTAATTGTTCAACGATGATTTTTTTTACGCGTTCTTCAATGCTCATTTGTTTCTTCCTATGTTTAAGTTTACGCTCATTGCGATAAGTTAAGTAGTGTATGTATTTACAAAACATTTCGCAAGATTTCTTGTTAGAGGTCAAACCTCAAAAAAGAGTTCCGAATTTTTGCAACCACATACAGTTTAAAATAGTTATGTCTTTCACAGACATTGAATGACGTAACCAAGTGACAGTTGCGGGGTGGATTCTAACATTAAGCAAATTAATTTGCACGCATTTATCCAATTTATCCGCAACCTCCACTTGCTACCCATTAGCTCATGTACATGCCACCGTTAACGTGCAACGTTGTACCGTTAATATAAGACGCATCCTCAGAAGCCAAAAATGCCACGGCTTTAGCGATATCTTTCGGCTCACCTAAACGGCCTGCCGGGATTTGAGTTAATAAGTTATTTTTTAACTCTTCACTTAATACGTCTGTCATATCGGTAGCAATAAAGCCTGGTGCCACAACGTTTACCGTAATACCACGAGATGCCACTTCTTTTGCCAAGGCTTTACTGAAACCAATGAGACCGGCTTTTGCCGCACAATAATTTGTCTGACCGGCATTCCCCATGGAGCCCACGACAGAACCAATGTTGATAATACGCCCGAAACGTTTTTTCATCATGGTGCGAAGCATCGCTTTAGAAAGATGATAAACAGAACTTAAGTTGGTTTGCAAAATATCGAACCATTCTTCATCTTTCATGCGCATTAACAAATTATCACGGGTAATACCGGCGTTATTCACCAAAATATCAATGTCGCCAAATTCTTGTTTGATCTGTTCCAATACCGCATCAATGGAAGCTTGATCCGCAACATTTAATACCAATCCTTTGCCTTTCTCACCTAAATAGGCAGAAATACTTTCAGCGCCTTTCTCTGACGTCGCCGTACCAATAACAAAAGCGCCTTTTGATACTAATTCTTCGGCTACCGCACGCCCAATACCACGGGTTGCACCTGTGACTAATGCAATTTTACCTTGCATAACTTTCTCTCCTTTTCACTACTATGCTAATACTTCTTCGACGGAATCGAGGGATTTCACATTATTTACAGAAACCGCTTGTAAGGAATCCACGATTCGTTTCGCTAACCCGTTTAACACTTTACCCGGACCCACTTCCACTAACACTTCGACGCCGTTTTGTGCCATTTTCTCTACGGTTTCTGTCCAACGTACCGGGCTATAAAGTTGGCGAACCAAAGCATTACGAATCGCAACGGCATCGGTTTCAGCTTTGACATCCACATTATTTAACACCGCAACTACCGGCGCTTTCAACGTAATACTTTCTAATGAAACAGATAATTGATCCGCAGCCGGTTTCATTAAAGCACAGTGTGAAGGCACACTCACTGCTAACGGTAATGCACGTTTAGCACCGGCTTCTTTACATAATGCAGCCGCGCGCTCTACTGCGGCTTTCGCACCAGCAATCACCACTTGTCCTGGTGAATTGAAGTTCACGGCCGAAACCACTTCGCCTTGCTCTGCTTGTTTGCAGGCATTAATAATGGCGTCATTGTCTAAACCAATGATCGCGTACATCGCCCCAGTACCTTCCGGTACAGCTTGTTGCATAAGCTTACCGCGCAATTCCACTAATTTAACCGCATCTTGGAAATCTAACACACCGGCACACACCAACGCGGAATATTCGCCCAAGCTATGACCAGCCATCACTTCCGGTTTTAATGCCGGATATTTTTGTTGCCATACACGATAAACGGCCACAGACGCCGTTAACAACGCTGGCTGCGTTTGCCATGTTTTGTTTAATTCTTCCGACGGGCCTTCCTGCACTAATTGCCACAAATCATATCCCAATACTTCTGAAGCTTGTTTAAAAGTTTCTTGTACAATTGGGTAGTCGCCGGCTAATTCCGCTAACATTCCCACCGTTTGCGAACCTTGTCCTGGGAAAACCATTGCAAATTTTTTCATGTGTCTTACCTATACTAAAAAATAAATCAATTTATTCCAATATGCGTTACAGTCGAAAAGTGCGGTCAAAAATAACCGCACTTTTTTTCACGAATGATAACAGATTATCTAAAATCTCACTAAAGCCGAACCCCAAGTCCAACCACCACCAAACGCTTCCAAAAGAAGCAATTGACCGCGTTGAATACGTCCGTCACGCACTGCTTCATCCAATGCAACCGGCACGGTTGCCGCGCTATTATTGGCATAACGATCCAACGTTACCACCACTTGCGACATATCCATGTCTAATTTTTTAGCCGTAGCGGCAATAATACGTAAATTCGCTTGGTGAGGCACCAACCAATCAATGTCTTTTTTATCTAAATTATTGGCGACAAGGGTTTCTTCCACCACATTCGACAGTTCACGCACAGCCAATTTAAAGGTTTCATTGCCTTGCATTTCGATATAGCCGGATTTTGCCACGCCACGCTCAGGCTGAGGAAGTAACAATGCGGCATTTTTATCTGCTGAGGCGTGTAAATGGGTAGAAATGATCCCTTCTTGTTCCGATGCTTCCAAAATAACCGCACCTGCACCATCACCAAATAACACGACAGTGCTGCGGTCTGTTTCATCTAACTTACGGGAATTTAAATCAGAACCGATCACGAGCGCCTTTTTCACTTTACCGGTACGAATAAATTGGTCGGCGACACCTAACGCATACACAAAGCCGGTACAAGCTGCCGCTAAATCAAACGCAATAGCATCGTCAATCTCTAACATCCCTTGAATTTGGCAAGCTGCACTTGGATAAGCGTGAGAGTTGCTGGTTGTCGCCACTAAAATAAGATCAATTTCCTGTGGATTGATGTTTGCCGCTTCAATGGCTTTTTGGGCCGCTTCAAATCCCATGGTAGAGACGGTTTCATCCGGTGCTGCAATGCGACGTTCACGAATACCGGAACGGGTAACAATCCACTCATCTGAAGTATCTACCATTTTTTCTAAATCGGCATTGGTGCGAATATGCTGCGGTAAATAGCTACCTGTCGATAAAATTTTGCTAAACATAGTCATCTCGTTAAAAATAATAGCGAGGGAACTCACTACTTCATTGATATTTCATTTTTATTTAGGCCCGCCAAAATTTTTTGCGGAATTTGACGTTGGGCTTGTAATGCCGCATCGGCAATCGCATAAGCAAATGCCTCTATATTTGCACTTCCGTGACTTTTCACCACAACAGAGGTCAAACCGATAAGCGATGCGCCATTATATTGATCAGGGTTGATTTGCTTTAATCGTTGGTATTTATCTTTGAAAAGATATTTAATTAAATACTCAAAAACGTGACTTAATATACTCTTTTTCTTATCACTTTTCAGTAGAGAAATCACGTTCTTTGCCGCGCCTTCCAAGGTTTTCAGCGCAACATTGCCGGCAAAGCCATCTGTCACAATCACATCCGCCTTGCCATTGAGTAAAAAATTGCCTTCAAGGAATCCAATGTAATTAAGTGCGGTGTCTTTTTTCAGTAAATCTGCCGCATCCCGGATAGATTTGTATCCTTTCACCGCTTCAATACCAATATTCAATAACGCAATGCGTGGATAAACTAAATTCAAGGTATTTTCTGCAAAAATGGCACCCATCAAGGCAAATTGATGCAAGTTTTCGGCATCGCACTCAACATTCGCCCCAAGATCCAACATGATCGAACGCTCACCTGTCACCGTTGGAATCGTAGAAATCAGTGCCGGACGGTGGATACCTTCTAGAGGTTGCAACAAGATTTTCGATAAGCCCATTAAAGCTGCTGTATCACCCGCACTCACACAGCCCTGCGCATCCCCTTTTTGTACTGCTTCAATTGCCAACCGCATAGAGGTCTCTTTGCTATGACGCAAGGCGTAGGAAATACCCTGACGACTATCAATCACTCGAGTACAATGAACAATGTCACAACGTTGACGAATACTGTTGGGAGCAGAAGATAAAAGCGGAAGAATTTGTTGGCGATCGCCAAACAATAAGAGAAAAAGCGTTGGATCTCGCTCCAAGGCTAAAATGGATGCAGGGATAGTAATACGGGGACCAATGTCCCCGCCCATCGCATCTAACGCAAGGGTTAGACGACTCAAGTGATTACCTTAATGTAATTGAGATAATTACTTGTTAATCACTTTACGACCACGATAGTAACCGTCAGCGGTCACATGGTGACGCAAATGAGTTTCACCACTTGCTTTATCAACGGATACTGCAGCAGTTGTTAACGCATCGTGAGAACGACGCATATCACGACGTGAACGGGATTTTTTATTTTGTTGAACAGCCATTGGCTATACTCCTAAATTATTTTTGCTTTAAATTAGCTAATACAGCGAACGGGTTCGGTTTTTTTGCCAATTCTTCCGGCAATTCGCCAAAAACCTGTTCAGCCACGGACACTTCACAGTGTTCAGATGAATGCATTGGCACAATCGGCAGACTTAAAATTAATTCATCTTCAATTGTTCCAAGTAAATCTATTTCACCGAATTCATTGAATTCAATTGGCTCATAGATTTCCGGCAATACATCAATTTGATCCAAATTAGCCACCGGACTGTAACAAAACTCACAATCAACGGTTTGAACAAAAGGTTCACCACAACGCTGACAATGTAACTCAACATCAACGTTAGCATGACCTTTCATGACAACCAATTTTTGCGGATCAACAAAGAACGATAATGTAACCTGTGCATCGCTGAGCACTTTACTGACCGATTCGGCAAGGCGACTTAATTGATTGGCAGAGTAATAACCCTGATAATCCAATCTTCGTTGCGCATCCTTTACCGGATCGACAGTGAGGGGTAGTTTTACCTTTTGCATAGGGCGTGAATATTACCCTCAGAAAATGAAATAGTCAAAGGAAATCTTGCATTCCACGTACACCACTCGCCTTACGTTATCCATGATTTTACGCAATCACGTTCTTCGTAATTTTATCGTAGAAGTGCGGTGGATTTTTTAATTGTTTTTGATTCTCCAAAACATCGTCAAAAACGACCGCACTTCAAGCAAACAAAAAGGCGAATCCTCCGATTCGCCTTTGCGTTCTTGGAATATTATTTCAACTCCGGAAAGAGCATTTTCAGTACGTTTTGCGTCACCCGACGGGATTGTCCTGCGTACGGGAAGATGTGCATCATCATCATTGGATTAAAGTTAGCTTCAATGACACCCCAAGATTGCAGGCTTGGCTCGGCCGGTTTGGTTAAATCGGGAATGATTAAATCCACGCCACACACGGCGGCGCCCATGGCTTTGGTGATACCGACCGCCAAAGCTTTGTAGCTTGGGTGCATTTGTTCGGTCATGTCAATGGAATCGCCACCGGTACTGATGTTGGAATTGGCGCGCAACTGCACCAGCTGATCTTTCGCCGGCACGCTGTCCACGGTTAAGCCTTGCTCTTTTAACTGTAACTGTTCAATATCGCCCAAGGCAATTTTCTT
The DNA here is from genome assembly GCF_980468985.1 of Aggregatibacter valvarum. Taxonomy (NCBI): domain Bacteria; kingdom Pseudomonadati; phylum Pseudomonadota; class Gammaproteobacteria; order Pasteurellales; family Pasteurellaceae; genus Aggregatibacter; species Aggregatibacter valvarum. Next base: position 1,843,082 of record NZ_OZ413141.1, read on the forward strand.
CAATGGCGTGCGGCTACCATCACCACGCAACGGATGATCGTTTTTCTGCGCCACCAATTCAGCCACCGTATGCACACCGTCGCCAATCACATTCGCTGGCACGCGCAACAACACGGCAAGGGTTTCATCACCTAGCACGAAGAAACGGTATTCCGTGCCGGTGAGGTAATCTTCTACCATCACTTCTTTGTCTTCGCGGAAAGCAATTTCAATAGCTTTGGCAAAATCCTCGCGATCATGCACGCCCTGTTGAAAAATGCTGATACCCAAACCGTAATTGGTGGATTTCGGTTTAATCACCACAGCACGCCCTACGAATAAAGCATAATTGGCCACGGCTTGTTCTACGCTGGTAAATTCTACGCTTTGCGGTACATTAAAACCGGCTTTCGCCAACACTTTTTTGGTCACCACTTTATTTTCCATGATGAGCGGTGAAATATAACTGTCATGGGAAGTCATGTTGCCGTTTTTGACATATTCCAAGTGGTCGCCAAATTGCAGACTTAAAAACTGATCCCGCTCATCCAAAATCTCGAGTTTCAGCCCTTTTTGGATGGCATCAAACATCAGGGCTTGGGTGGAAAGCTCCATGTTGTCGAAAGCTGACAACGCATAAAAACGTTCAAAGGCTTGTTTTTTGTAACGAATCGCCAGTTCCGCGCCCAGTTTTTGATAACCGTCATGGGCTTCGATGGCATTGACTAAGCGCGCACCAAGCGTTTGGTTTGGATCAGCAAACTGCACCAGTTTCTCTTTGACGATCTCGGTCATCTCTGCGTCGGCGTGAATTTCCGCCAACATCGCCAATAATTGCTGTAAAACACGTTCGCCTTCTGCTTGGAAAGCCGTTGCCGACAGCGGATTTTCCCACGCCACTTGGGCTAATTTTTCTTTGCCTAATTCTACCGCACTTGCTAAGGATTCTTCATCCAGCCACGCCATTAGCAAAATAAAATAATGCACGAATTTAGCATCATTTAAGGCGATACCATAAGCCACAAACGGGTTTAGGTCGAACAGACGGAATTCCAAATATTGAATGCCGTTTTGTAGCAATTCGCGCGCCTGTTTCGCACCACGTAAACGTACGTTGGAATAAAATTCTTTTTCGGCAATAAGCTGTCCACTACTCACCGCGTGTTCTAAGGTTTTCACATAATCGTTCAGGCTGTCATAAGACACTTTGACACTGGGGTCATTCACATAACCATATTGGCCAGAACGTAAACTACGGACATATTGCCCCGCTTTTAACGGCGTACCGTGGCGAAAATAATTGGCGTCAACTGTCGGGGTCGCCGCTAATAAATAGACTAGGATCCATTGATAACGCAAGAAATTACGGGCAATTTTCAAATATAAATCGTTCTGAAAATCCACCGCACTTTGGTAGTCATTTTGTCGCGCAAATAGCTGTTGAATAAACGCCGGCTCAAGCTGGAAGTTGTAGTGAATACCACTCACCATTTGCTTGCTTTTACCGTAGGATTTCACTAAATGCTCGCGGTACGCCACATCGACCGGATTGTCCAGTTGTGCCACTTTAATTTGATCTTCCGGTGGCAACCCGGCGGGCATACTCAACGGAAAGACATATTCGTCTTCCGGCAAAGAACGTAACACCACTTCGTGAATGGCAGATAACCAACGCAACGTATCTTCAATTTTTTTATTTGGCGGGGTAATTAATTCCAGTTGGCTTTCGGCAAAATCGGTTTGAATGTAAGGATGATAAGAACGATTACCGAAGCATTTTGGATGCTCCGTCACCACAATCGCTCCGTCTGCGTGTACACGTTGGCTTTCTTTTTCAATGCCAAATGACCCTTGTTGGAACAACAGCTCCAAGCGATTTTCTTTTATAACCTGTTGAATATTCATAAAATTTCCTTTTAGCTAAACGAGGAATCATACTGTTTAGGCATGCCTACTTGCATAAACTTCTTAAAAAATCACCACATTATTAAAATTAATAGGCGTAAATGCAAATAAAAAAACTATCTTCCTCATAAGCGATAGTTATAACCCAATGTATTACAATGAAAACTTCATTTTTAAGCACAAAGGGACTAAAATTTAGCCCTAATAAACACATAATCGGTAAACCAGATGTCTCAAACACAAAAATCCCACATTTTCTATCAGCCTTTTACTTTTGCTTTATTGTTATGCATTTTTGCCTTTCTTTCTCATGTTGCATTGGGCATTTTAGATCATTATCTCACGCATACATTCAGCATTTTGGCATTAGGATTATTGCTTTTCACTTTAAAAAAACACAGCAATACATTATTTCTTATTACGCTGACATTCATTTTTATTATTGCTTTAGGTTACACCCCATCCGGCCTATTATATGGCCCGGCATCCATTGGGATTATTGCCTCCGTCTATGAAACCAACTTTAGCGAAACATTAGGCTTCTTTCGCGCAATGCCATTATCCATTTATTTTTTTACTTTCTTTTATCTTCTTTTATTTATTGTTTTATTATTTATCAACCGCCATATCACACCAAGTAAAAATCATAAATCGGCATATTATCTTATTTATTTTATTCTTCTTGCATTTGCTTTATATCAACCTATTTCAAAAGAAATCACCAATACGGACAAAGAAAAAGAATTTAGCATAGCGGACTTTTTTAAAGCCTCGGATTTTTACCCTGTTAGTTTTCTTGCAAATACACTTAAAGTAAATAATACCTATTTAACCCAACGGAATCTTTTAAATGAGGCATTAACCAAAACACCGGAATGGCACATTCTTTCCGTTGAGCCAAAATATCAAAACTATGTCTTAGTGATTGGCGAAAGCATGCGTCGGGATTACACCTCTTTATATGGCTACCCACAAAAAACCACGCCGTTTTTGGAACAAGTGAACGGTTTGATTTTCAATTTATATGTGGCTGCCGGCCCAAATACGCAACCGTCTTTGCAACGCACGCTGTATCGTTCCATTAACAACAATGAAGAGACGGTTTACACCGATAACATTATCTCGCTCGCCAAACTTGCCCATTACAAAACTTATTGGCTGTCTAACCAAGGCAAAGTCGGCGAATGGGACACCATGGCATCGCGTATCGGTATTCAAGCAGATGAATATTTCTTTACCAAAAAAGGCGGGTATGATTCGGACAATATTGCCGATACGGCGTTATTAGCGCCGTTGAAACAACTTTTGGCGAAAGATAAAGATCAAACCAAATTAATCGTTTTACATTTAATTGGTTCGCACCCGACCTTTTGCGCCCATTTAAATGGTGAAGAACCCAAATTCCATTTAATTAGCCGAGAAATGTCGTGTTATTTAGATACCTTAAAACAAACGGACAGCTTATTGTCTGAGGTGAATCAAATTCTCAAAGATCAAGGCCAAAGCTATTCGGTCATTTATTTCTCGGATCACGGGTTGGCGCATTTAGGCGCAGGCAAAAATCTGTCTATGCTAAATAACAAAGAATACAAACAAAGTTATGCGGTGCCTTTTGTTCGTTTTTCCAGTGACGACACCAAAAGAACCCTCGTTAAAAACCCGCAAAGCGCTTTTAATTTTATTCACGGCTTTGCCCAATGGTTAGGCATTAAAGAAAGTCATTTAAGCCAGGAAGATTTTTTCAATCCGAAACCGCAGCCGATCAAAGTCTTTAACTGGCGAGCCTTGGTGGACTATCAGTCGTTAAAAGAGGATCCGGCAAAACAAGAACCGTAATAACAGGTTCCAACGCCTAAAAGTGCGGTCATTTTTTCAAACGAATGACCGCATTTTTATTTTTGCCGGAATAGTCATTCAGCAAACCCAATTTTTCAGGTAAAATAGCCCCCGTTTTTTATGAAATAAATTTGTTTTTGCGGCGCCATTGGCTCGTCCAATATCAAAAAACTCCGTTTTTTCTGACCGCACTTTTCACCCTATCCTGACTAAATTGAGGAACATATGAGTGTAATTCCTATGGTCGTTGACCAAACTTCCCGCGGCGAACGTGCCTATGACATTTATTCCCGCTTACTGAAAGATCGCGTGATTTTCCTAAGCGGTGAAGTGGAAGACAACATGGCCAATCTGATTGTGGCACAATTGCTTTTCTTAGAATCAGAAGATCCCGATAAAGACATCAATTTATACATCAACTCACCGGGAGGTTCCGTCACTGCCGGTATGGCAATTTACGACACCATGCAATTCATCAAACCGGATGTACGCACCTTGTGCGTTGGACAAGCCTGTTCCATGGGTGCCTTTTTACTCGCTGGCGGCGCAGCGGGCAAACGTGGTGCCTTGCCACATGCTCGTGTGATGATTCACCAACCGTTAGGCGGTTTCCGCGGACAAGCATCGGATATTCAAATTCATGCCCAAGAGATTTTAAAAATTAAAGGCACGTTAAACGAACGCCTGGCATTCCACACCGGACAACCCATTGAAACCATCGAGAAAGACACTGATCGCGACAACTTTATGTCTGCAGAAGAAGCCAAAAACTACGGCTTAATCGATGAAGTGTTTACCAAACGTTAAGAGATAAACATGGCAAAAGATAAAGAATTACATTGTTCTTTCTGTGGCAAAGAACAAGACGAAGTCAATAAACTCATCGCCGGCACCTCCGGTTACATTTGTAATGAATGTATCGAATTGTGTCACGATATGTTGCTCAACGAAGAGCATGGCGAAGAAGCCGAAAGCGAAGACGCAGAAGCGCAAAAAGAGCAGGAATTACCCACACCGCACAAAATCCGCGCCCATTTAGACGATTATGTTATCGGCCAAGATTACGCGAAAAAAGTGTTGGCGGTGGCGGTGTATAACCACTACAAACGTCTGCGCACTAAACATCAAACCAATGATGTGGAATTGGGTAAAAGTAATATTTTACTTATCGGCCCGACCGGTAGCGGTAAAACCCTGTTGGCAGAGACCATGGCGCGTATGTTAAACGTACCTTTCGCCATGGCAGATGCCACCACCTTGACAGAAGCTGGTTATGTGGGCGAAGACGTGGAAAACGTGTTACAAAAATTACTGCAAAATTGTGATTACGACATCGAACGTGCGGAACAAGGCATTATTTATATCGATGAAATCGACAAAATCACCCGCAAATCGGAGAATCCATCCATCACCCGTGATGTTTCCGGTGAAGGCGTACAACAAGCCTTGTTAAAACTCATTGAGGGCACGGTTGCGTCTATTCCACCGCAAGGCGGACGCAAACACCCACAACAGGAAATGTTGCGCATCGACACCTCCAAAATTCTGTTTATTTGTGGTGGTGCCTTTGCCGGCTTGGATAAAGTCATTGAAAAACGTACCAGCGTCGCCACAGCGATTGGTTTCGGCGCCGAAATTAAGAGCGAAAAAGATAAAGCCACGTTGACGGATTTATTCAAACAGGTAGAACCGGATGATTTAATGAAATACGGCTTGATCCCTGAATTTATCGGACGTTTACCGGTGGTTGCGCCGTTAAGCGAATTAGATGAAGAAGCCCTTGTGCGTATTCTGACCGAACCGAAAAATGCCTTGTGTAAACAATATCAAGCGTTATTTGGGTTGGAAGATGTGAAACTGGAATTCACCCAAGAGGCCTTAGTCGCCATGGCGAAAAAAGCCCTCGCCCGCAAAACCGGCGCTCGCGGCTTACGCTCTATTATTGAAAGCGTTTTACTCGACACCATGTACGACTTACCTTCGTTAGACGGCTTGAAAAAAGTGGTGGTTAACGAGCAAACCATTAATGACGGCAAGGCGCCTGAACTTATCTACGCCTAATTTCCTTTCTCAAAACATTACGGACACTTTTGTTTCAGCATCAGTGTCCGTTTTATATGACAGATTCGTGCATACCGTGACTCTTTTTTCTCATAGAGAACGGTTATCAAGCCAAACATTTTGTTCTAAGAACAGCCTGTGGTTTAAGTTGAATTTTGCCGGATTATCGTGTTAAATCGCCATAAGTTTTATGGTTATTAAGAAATTAGGTCAAGTATGTGTCAACTATTAGGAATGAATTGCAACACACCGACAGATATTGTGTTTTCCTTTGAAGGTTTCCGCCATCGTGCCGGTTTAACCGATTCTCACTCAGACGGTTTCGGGATTGCTTTTTTTGAAGGCAAAGGCGTGCGCGTATTTCGTGACAATAAACCGGGGCACAGCTCCCCCATTGCCGACTGTGTAAAACAATATAACATTAAGTCACTTAACGTGATTGCCCACATTCGAAAAGCGACGCAAGGTGATGTCAACATCGAAAATACCCACCCTTTTATGCGTGAAATTTGGGGTGAAAATTGGGTATTCGCGCACAATGGCAATTTGGTGAATTTGCCCGTAACCGAAACAATTTTTTACCAACCGATTGGCACCACCGATTCTGAAACAGCGTTCTGTTATATGTTAGAACAGCTCAAAACACGCTTTAAACACAAACCCAGTGAAGAAGAAATTTTTGAGGCAATTCAACGGATCAGCAATGATCTTGCACGCTACGGCACATTAAATTTTATGCTGTCGAACGGCGAATGGATGATTGTGCGTTGCTCAACAAACTTACATTACATCACCCGTCAAGCCCCTTTCGGTAAGGCACAACGGGTCGATGATGGCGGTGTCATCGACTTCAACGACTACACCAAAGAAGGAGATAAAGTCACGATTATCACGACCGTTCCACTGACAAAAGATGAAGTTTGGACAAAAATGGACAACGGTGGATTTGTGTTTTTCAAAAATGGCGATAAAGTCTGGGAAGTTCTCGGCACGCCAAACGCCGCTCCGATTGATGACGGCACCTTAGGCAAAGCCGGTATCGCTTAATCCCTCGCCATCCCCAAAGTGCGGTCAATATTCACCGCACTTTATTCCGCCATGCGTTCTTTGTAATGTAATCGACACACCGACAAATAGCTGTCGTTACCGCCAATTTGGATTTGATCCCCTTGTTTGACAACGTCGCCTTGTTCATTGAGACGCAAGACAAAATTGGCTTTACGTCCGCAATAGCAAATAGTCTTAAGTTCTTCCAACTGATCCGCCCATGCCAGCAAATAGCGACTGCCTTCAAAAAGCTCCGCTTGGAAGTCCGTGCGCAAGCCATAGCACAACACCGGAATGTTCAATTTATCCACCACATCGCTTAGTTGATACACCTGCGCTTTCGTTAAAAACTGCGCTTCATCCACTAAAATACAATGCAACGGTGCTTTCGCTAAATGTTGTTGAATTTCTGCGAATAAATCCGTGTCCGGTGCGAAGGTGTTCGCTTGCTCGCTGATCCCGATGCGGGAAGTCACGCGACCTATGCCGAAACGATCATCAATCGCCGCCGTATAAACCAGCGTGTTCATGTTGCGTTCACGGTAGTTATAGGAAGATTGCAGCAAAGTTGTCGATTTTCCTGCATTCATAGTGGAATAATAAAAATACAGCTTAGCCATGATTATTTAAGCACCCATTTCCAAAAATAATAGCAAATAAAACCGGTGAACGGCGGTAACGAGGCAAGCATGAAAACGCCGATCGTGGTTCGTCCGCCAGCCATCTGCCCAACCTCCGTTAAGAAATCAATAAGCGCATTTGTCGGTGTGGTGAATACGAAAAAGCCGATAATCGCTAACATAACAACACAACCGATACCGGCGGCACGCATTGCTCTAAATTTAATCTCGTCCATAGTCTTCCCTTATAGATAAAAGAAATAAACACTCATTTTTAATGCTTCACGCAAATTTACTGAGGCTATTTTGCCAAATTGTCTCGGCAATCATCTCCGGCGCTTCGCGTCTTAATTCACACAACACCTTAAAAACCTGTTGCACTCTTTCCGGGCGATTCGGTTGACCTTGAAAACCGAATACCGGCATATCAGGCGAATCCGTTTCCAACAGCAAGGCATCAAGTGGCAATTTCGCAATGGTTTGACGGGTTTTATTAGCACGCTCATAGGTAATCGTGCCGCCGACACCAATAGAATAGCCCAAATCCACAAAACGTTTTGCCTGATCGTAGCTGCCTGCAAAACCATGTACAACACCACGTTTCGGCACCTCAATGCGTTTGAGAAAAGAGAACAGCTGATCGTGCGACTTGCGGGAATGCATGTTTACCGGCAAATCGTGCTTTTTCGCCAAATGCAGTTGCGCTTCAAAAAAATCGCATTGCTTGCGCCATAGTTCATCGGTTAATAATTCCGGTACGGCACGTTCCAAACCGATTTCCGCCACGGCAGTGCAATTTGGCGAACGCGTTGCTAACGCCTGTTCCAATAAATCCAAATCCTGCGCTTGGTGTTCTTTGATATACAAGGGATGTAGCCCCAAGCCGTAATACAAGCGTTCAGGATAAAGTGCGGTCATTTTTTCAATCGTTTTAAAATCCCGCTGTAACACGGCGACGATCAAGATCTTTTGCACGCCAGCTGCACGCGCATTTTGCATAAGCTGAACCAACGGCTCACCGGTGAACTGCTGTAAATAATCGAGATGAGTATGGGTGTCGAAAAAGGAATACATATTAATCTAAAAAAAATCAGGCAACTCAATGAGTTGCCCATAGTCTTATTCGTCAACGGTGACAGAGGTAATCACCACATCTTCGTTTGGGACGTCTTGGTGGAAACCTTTGTTGCCGGTTTTCACACCTTTGATTTTGTCCACCACATCCATGCCTTCAACGACTTCACCGAATACCGCATAGCCCCACTCTTGTACCACTTCTTTGCCAAACATTTCTTTTGAACGGTAATCCAAGAAGGTGTTATCCGCCACGTTAATGAAGAATTGCGCCGTTGCCGAATGCGGATCAGAAGTACGCGCCATGGCGATGGTGCCGCGCTTGTTGCTTAAACGGTTGTTGGCTTCGTTTTTAATCGGTGCGTTAGTCGCTTTCTCGCGCATACCGCTTTCCATGCCGCCGCCTTGAATCATAAAACCGTCAATCACGCGGTGGAAAATTGTGTTATCATAAAACCCGTTTTTACAATAAGTTAAGAAGTTTTCTGCCGTTACCGGTGCTTTCTCATGATTTAAGGCAATTTTAATGTCGCCGAAATTAGTGTGTAGTGTAATCATTGTGCTTTTCCTATACGAATTAAAGAGCGTCATTATTCCATAATCCGCCCCAAATCGCCATAAAGTGCGGTGCGTTTTCAAAAAGATTTGGATCCCAATATGTTAAAACTTTTCAATACTCTTACTCGCGAAAAAGAAATTTTTAAACCGATTCATGCAGGCAAAATCGGCATGTATGTTTGCGGCGTGACCGTTTACGATCTCTGCCATATCGGACATGGACGTACGTTTGTGTGTTTTGATGTTGTCGCACGTTACTTACGCTATTTAGGCTACGAGTTGACCTATGTGCGCAACATCACTGACGTGGACGATAAAATCATTAAACGCGCCTTAGAAAACAAAGAAACCTGCGATCAACTCGTCGATCGCATGGTCGTGGAAATGTATAAAGATTTTGACGCTTTGAACATTTTGCGTCCGGATTTTGAGCCCCGCGCGACACACCACATTCCTGAAATTATTGCCCTTGTTGAAAAACTGATTCAACGCGGACATGCTTATGTGGCAGATAACGGCGATGTGATGTTTGATGTGGAAAGCTTCAAAGAATACGGTAAATTATCCCGCCAAGATTTAGAACAATTACAAGCAGGCGCGCGTATTGAAATCAATGAAATCAAGAAAAATCCAATGGATTTCGTGTTGTGGAAAATGTCCAAACCAAACGAACCAAGTTGGGATTCCCCTTGGGGCAAAGGCCGTCCGGGCTGGCACATTGAATGTTCCGCCATGAACAGCAAACAACTTGGCGAACATTTTGACATTCACGGTGGCGGTTCTGATCTGATGTTCCCACACCACGAAAACGAAATCGCTCAATCTTGTTGCGCCCACGGTAACCAGTATGTGAACTACTGGCTACATTCCGGCATGATCATGGTAGATAAAGAAAAAATGTCGAAATCCCTCGGCAACTTCTTCACGATTCGCGATGTATTAAGCCACTACGATGCGGAAAGCGTACGTTACTTCCTACTCAGTGCCCACTACCGCAGCCAATTAAATTACAGCGAAGAAAACCTCAATCTCGCCCATGGCGCATTAGAACGCCTCTACACCGCATTGCGCGGCACCGATAAAAGTGCGGTGGCTTTTGGCGGTGAAAATTTTGTGGACGCCTTCCGTGAGGCAATGGACGATGATTTCAATACGCCAAATGCCCTTTCTGTACTATTTGAAATGGCACGCGAATTGAACAAACTGAAAACCGAAGACATGGCCAAAGCCAACGGACTTGCAGCTCGTTTACGCGAACTTGCCGGCATTCTCGGTTTGCTTCAGCTTGATCCGGAACAATTTCTACAAGCCGGTTCCGATGACGACGAAGTCGCCAAAATCGAAGGACTTATCAAACAACGCAACGAAGCCCGCGCTGCCAAAGACTGGCCGGCTGCTGATGCGGCACGCAACGCCTTAACCCAAATGGGCATTGTGTTAGAAGACGGCCCGAACGGCACCACTTGGCGAAAACAATAAGTCGATAAGTAAAAAACAAAAAGGAAAGTGAATCACTCACTTTCCTTTTTTTGTTTATCCATTTCAAATATACTCCACTTGCACAATTTCCAGATTCAACTCATCTTTTGACGCAATCAAAAACCGAATGCACATAGCCAACCTCAAAAGCAGATAAAGTGCGGTCAAAAAACGTTGTGTTTTCTTATGTTGTCTATTTTATATATGAGAATATTAATAAGAATTATTTGCATATAATAAGTGAATACGTTAAATTTCTTCGCAATAAATTTTATCTTTTATTAACCTACAAGGAGCATTTATGCGCAAACATTTTTCATTGCTTCCTCTTGCAATGTTAGTTACCACCACGGTTTATGCGGATAACTTAGACGTGATTAACGTGGTATCTGAAAACACCGGTGCCAAAAGTAAAACCAATGTGATTACAACAGAATCCATTAATCGCAGCACGGAAACCGAATTAAAAGGTTTGTTAAAAGACGAACCGGCGATTAACTTCGGTGGCGGTCGCGGCACATCACAATGGTTTACCATTCGTGGGATGGGGCAAGATCAAGTGGATGTAAAAGTGGATGATGCTTATACTGATGCTCAACTTTTCCACCATCAAGGTCGTTTCATCTTTGATCCGGCACTATTGAAGAAAGTCAGCGTACAAAAAGGGACTGGGTCAGCCAGTGCCGGCATTGGTGCAACCAGCGGAGCTATCGTGGCAGAAACCGTGAGCGCAAAAGATCTTCTGAAAGACGGTCAAGACATTGGTTTTAAGGTAAATGCAGGTGTGAGCTCAAACAAAGGTTGGAGCAAAGGTGCAACCGTTTATTCACGCGCCCAAGCGATGGATGCGTTAATTTCCGGCAATTGGGTAAATGAAAGCGACTATAAAGGCGGTCATCATTTCCGTAATTTAGAGGGCGGTACAAAAGTTCAAAACAGTGCATTACATCAACGCGGGTTGCTTGCCAAAGTTGGAGTTGATATTACTGAAGATCAACGCGTTGAATTAAGCCACCGTCAAGAGCGTCATTACGGCGTTCGCGCACTTCGTGAAGAATTTGACTTTTCACAGGATTGGCTAACGGCAAATGGGCGAAATGGCACTCCACCGGCACTCACAAAAGAACAGCGTGCAAACGGCTATACGTTAAACCAAGAAGGGAATATTTGGTATGTTTTAGATCGCAATGGCAACAAAATTCCGAATACGGAAAATAACGCCCCTCGCTATCGCATCACCACGAACGATACCAGCAAAATTGAATGGACCGGCAAAAACATGGGCTTGATTAGCAATGCTAAGGCTAATGTATGGCGCAGTGTAATTAGCCGTGAAGAGCCGAGTGAACGTTCCAGAATCCGTTTAATTGCCAATGGCGCTAACGTAAACTTGGATTCACCTATCGGTGAATCTCACTTAATCAAATACGGTGTCAATTACCGCGACCAAGAAGGTAAACCGAATTCTCTTACCGTACAAAACGGCATCCAAATGAAGACTCAAAAGAAACGTGAAGTCGGTGTTTACACAGAGGGCATTTGGGGCTTAGGCGCATTCACCTTAACCACCGGTTTGCGTTACGATCACTTCAATTTCCGTGCCATGGACGGTTCAAAATCCAAGAAAGGCAGTGTGAATCCAAGCGTTGGTTTGATTTATGAAGTCACCAATGATCTTAGTTTAAATACCAGCTTAAACTATGCTACCCGTAGCCCGCGTTTCCACGAAATCATGCTTTCTTCAGGCGCTAGCCGGGGAGGCACGGCCGTGTATTCCATCGCCAACAACATCAAACCGGAAAAATCTCGCAATGCGGAAGTGGGTTTCAACTATAAATTCTCAGATAGCCTTTCCTTAAATGGTAGCTATTTCTGGCAAACCGTTCAGGACACGCACGCCTTTACGCAAATCAGACAGGGTTATTATGAAATCCAAAATGCCGGCAAATTAAGAAATCACGGTTACGAGTTAGGCACCGCCTATAAATATGAAGGCTTAACCTTGCGTGCCGGCGTGGCTTACAGCAAACCGGAATTGGACGGCAGAACCGTGGACAACACTGTCACGGCGATTCCAATCGGTCGCACTTGGACCACTGGCGCCTCTTACCGTTTCGAACAACCTGACGTAGAAATCGGCTGGAAAGGTCGCTTTGTACAACATACCAGCTACGATTCCACCACCAACAACCGTGGCGGCGGAGCAACCACCACCAAACGTCCGGGCTATGGCGTGAACGATTTCTATGTGACTTGGAAACCGGTTAAAAACGTAAACATTAACTTGGCGTTAAACAATGCGTTCAACAAATACTATAGCAGCCACAGCCAACGCGCGGGCGTATCCACCTTGCCTGAGCCGGGTCGCGATGTTCGTTTAAGTGTAAACTACACGTTCTAGACCTGAAAAGTGCGGTGAGATTTTACCGTGTTTTTTCCATTCATCATGAAGGATTAAGTTCAGTAGGGCTTAATCCTTTTCATTATAGCCAACCAACATCTGGCTATAAAAACCTATGCGATGCGTAATTCACGATTTCGTGCGTAGCGTGCCACGAATGATTTTCCTCACGAGCGTTTTTATTCGTGCAACAAGTTGCACGCTACGAGGAGCGTGATTTCATATTGTAGCGTGCATCTTGATGCACGAACCGAACCATACATAGAACGTTATTTAACCCTTTCGAGCATTCACGATTTCGTGCGTAGCGTGCTACGAATGATTTTCCTCACGAGCGTTTTTATTCGTGCAACAAGTTGCACGCTACGGGGAGCGTGATTTCATATTGTAGCGTGCATCTTGATGCACGAACCGAACCATACATAGAACGTTATTTAACCCTTTCGAGCATTCATGATTTCGTGCGTAGCGTGCCACGAATGATTTTCCTCACGAGCATTTTTATTCGTGCAACAAGTTGCACGCTACGGGGGCGTGATTTCATATTGTAGCGTGCATCTTGATGCACGAATGATTTTCCTCACGAGTGTTTTTATTCGTGTAACACGTTGTCGCTACGATTCTAAAAAGTGCGGTGAGATTTTACCGTGTTTTTTCAATTAAATAGGTTACATATGCGTTTTATTGCATATTGGCGAAAATCCTAAAATACACTGAGGAAAATTCCCGTATGTTTTCTTCAAAACGTAAAAAACCTCAAGAATATCGACCGCACTTCACATTTTTTTGAAAAAACACTTGCAGTAAAATTTTTTTTGAAGTAGCTTAAAAAGCAATTCACATAGGAGATTCCCAAATGCGCTTTATTCGTCGTCACCATCATCACCACGTAACTGAATGATCTTTCAGGTATTTGGTGTGCTTGGAAGATAACTTCCGAGCAGGCACGAATAAAACGTTATCCTTTAAAACCCCTCGGAAGTTGACTTTTGAGGGGTTTGTTTTTTTACAGCAAAAATAAATACCTAAGAAATTAGCCAATGATTTTATTAGACAAATTTTATTTCTCTAGTAAATTATCAATCACTTAACTCATAAGGACAAAAAAATGCTAACCAATCCAGTTGTTATTTCCATCGCGGTCTTGCTGATTCTCAGCTTGTTGCGAATTAACGTGGTCGTTGCCTTGGTTATTTCTGCCCTCACTGCAGGTTTAATCGGCGATTTAGGCCTAACAAAAACCATTGAAGCCTTTACCGGCGGACTCGGCGGCGGTGCTGAAGTGGCAATGAACTATGCCATGCTCGGTGCCTTTGCCATTGCCATTTCCAAATCAGGCATCACCGATTTGCTCGCCTATAAAGTCATTACCCGCATGAACAAAACCCCATCCGCCAATGGGATTGCCATGTTCAAATATGCCTTATTGGGAATTTTGGTCTTGTTCTCGATTTCCTCACAAAACTTGTTACCGGTGCACATTGCGTTTATTCCAATTGTTGTTCCACCGCTACTTGCTGTGTTCAACAAACTAAAAATTGACCGTCGCGCCGTTGCTTGCGTCCTCACTTTCGGTTTAACCGCCACCTATATGTTATTGCCGGTGGGTTTCGGTAAAATCTTTATCGAAAGCGTTTTGGTGAAAAATATTAATCATGTCGGTGCCTCATTAGGGTTACAAACAACGGTAGGTGAAGTCTCTCTCGCTATGATGATTCCGGTAACCGGGATGATTTTAGGCTTATTGACTGCCGTGTTTATCACTTATCGCAAACCGCGTGAATATGCCGTCACCACAGCAGAACCAACAACACAAGACATTGAGCAACACATTGCTAACATTACACCAAAACAAATCACCGCAAGCCTTGTTGCGATTGTGGCTACCTTCACCACACAATTAGTCACAAGCTCTACTATCATCGGTGGTTTAGTCGGTTTAGTCATTTTTGCCGTGTTCGGTATCTTTAAGCTCAAAGAAAGCAACGACATTTTCCAACAAGGCTTACGCTTAATGGCAATGATCGGCTTTGTGATGATCGCTGCCTCCGGTTTCGCCAATGTGATTAACACAACTACCGGTGTAACTGACTTAGTGCAAACCTTAGGGCAAGGCTTACAAAGTAAAGGACTTGCAGCGTTCTTAATGTTATTCGTCGGCTTGTTGATCACCATGGGGATCGGCTCTTCCTTCTCTACGGTGCCAATCATCACCTCGATTTATGTACCGCTTTGTTTGTCTTTCGGCTTCTCCCCACTTGCCACAGTGTCTATCGTGGGCGTTGCGGCGGCATTAGGTGATGCGGGCTCACCGGCGTCTGACTCAACCTTAGGGCCGACATCCGGTTTGAATATGGACGGTAAACACGACCACATTTGGGATTCTGTTGTACCTACCTTCATTCACTATAACATTCCGTTGTTAGCCTTTGGCTGGCTTGCAGCAATGACTCTCTAACCCTAAAAGTGCGGCCGGAAAAATACATCAATTTTCCACCGCACTTTTTCTTTTTTATGTCTATGAACAACATTTCCACTCAACGCCTAAAACAAAGCCTTCAGCATTTCTTTTCACGTTATGCCTCGCAAAAAGAAGAGATTGTTTATGCCAAATTTTCACCCAATCTGTTTACGGAAAATTGGCAAAAAACGGCATTTTATTTTGAGCAGATCGAACACTCTCTTATGCAGCTTGAACAGGTTGAAAGCGATAACATTGAAGTCTGGCAGTTTTACACGCAAAAACTATCCGCACAATGCACCGCACTTTCGGATGCCTTAACGCGTCAACAGCAAAATGCGCAGCTCTTTCCGGTTAAAGATAAAGAAGAAAATAAACCGCAAAATAAACGTCAACATCCTGTACACAGCCTGCCACCGCGCGAACGTCTGGCAAAATATTATGAATATTTAGCGTCTTTTAATGAAAAAATTCAGCATGAGCAAGATAGTTTAAGTGAAGCGCAGAGAGAGGGACTTCCATTTAACCGATTAAAACTCGAACAACTAGAACAACGTCGCGCCCGTTGTTTGGAAGCCATTGAAATGTTGGAGGAATATTTAATTTTCCTCGAAAAGCAGAAATAGTCGTAATAAAAAACCTCGCAAACATCGCGAGGTTTTTTCATTCAGCTCAGATAAATTAGCCGGTGTAACGGCCTACACCCAGTTCATCTTCTTTACGGGTGCGGTTAATTACCATTTGTGGCGATTGCAACACACGCAAGCCCATTTGATCTTCAGTGCGTACCACTTCACCACGTAAGGAGTTTGTGAATACATCGGTGATTTTAATATCGACAAATTTCCCAATCATTTCCGGCGTACCTTGGAAATTCACAATACGGTTGGTTTCCGTACGACCGGTTAATTCCATAATATCTTTCTTGGACGGACCTTCCACTAATACACGTTGCTCCGTGCCTAACATCGCACGGCTGAATTGTGCCGCTTGGTTATTGATACGTTGTTGCAACAAATATAAACGTTGTTTTTTCTCGTCTTCGGTGACATCGTCAGGATAATCTGCCGCCGGTGTACCTGGTCGGGCAGAATAAATGAAGCTAAAACTCATGTCGAAGTTCACTTGGGCGATCAAATTCATGGTCTGCTCGAAATCTTCATTGGTTTCCCCCGGGAAGCCCACAATGAAGTCAGAACTGATTTGAATATTCGGACGTACTGCTTTTAGTTTGCGAATAATGGATTTGTATTCAAGCGCGGTATGCCCGCGTTTCATCATGGTTAACACACGGTCTGAACCGGATTGCACCGGCAAATGAAGGAAACTCACCAGTTCCGGTGTATCACGATAAACCTCGATAATATCATCGGTAAATTCGATTGGATGGCTTGTGGTAAAACGTAAGCGGTCAATACCATCAATGGCGGCGACCAAACGTAATAATTCTGCAAAAGTACAAATTTCACCGTCAAATGTCGGCCCACGATAAGCATTCACGTTTTGACCTAGCAAGTTCACTTCACGCACGCCCTGTGCGGCTAACTGCGCAATTTCAAATAAAATATCATCCACCGGGCGGCTGACTTCCTCGCCACGGGTATAAGGCACTACACAATAAGTACAATATTTATTACAGCCTTCCATAATAGAAACAAACGCTGTTGGGCCTTCAGCGCGAGGCTCCGGCAAACAGTCAAATTTCTCGATTTCCGGGAAACTTATATCCACAACGGAGCTTTTCCCGCCACGAATTTGGTTAATCATTTCCGGCAAACGATGCAACGTTTGCGGCCCAAAAACAATATCCACATAAGGCGCACGAGTGCGAATATGTTCGCCTTCCTGCGATGCCACACAACCGCCTACGCCAATCAATAAATTCGGGTTATTTTTCTTTAATTCTTTCCAACGACCTAATTGATGGAAGACTTTTTCCTGTGCTTTTTCACGAATGGAACAGGTATTTAACAATAAAACATCCGCTTCTTCCGGCACCTCGGTAAGTTCCAAACCGTGTGTGCTGTGTAATAAATCCGCCATTTTCGATGAATCGTATTCATTCATCTGGCAGCCCCAAGTTTTAATATGTAGTTTTTGCGTCATACTGGCTAAAATTTACTCTAATGGTTCATAAAAATTGACTGGCTATTCTACCGAGTTGCGCTTTTTCCCGCCAGTAAAAAAGCAGATTTTCCGAAGATTTTTACCTGTTGGAGGTAGAAGAAATAGCAATTGAAGAGAAGAAAGAAAAGGCAGATAAACACCCTAGAAAAGCAAACTTCGCCTGAAATTTATCTGTCATGAATCAATACATGGAATGACTTACTGATTCGGTGAGTAATAAAGTTTACCGATTTCAATTTTTTGACGGCCCGTTTGTTCGCGCCATTTATTGCTGTCACGCAACGAATAAACACAACCGCAATATTCTTGCTGATAAAAACGCTCACGTTTACTGATTTCAATCATCCGTTGTGAGCCGCCTTCTTTGCGCCAGTTATAATCCCAATAAATCACATCGTCATATTTTTCTGCCGCGCGATGACCGCAACCGTTAATTTGCTCCATGTCTTTCCAGCGGGAAATACCAAGGCAACTGGTGAATACAGGGAAACCGTGTTCATGAGCATATTCAGCGGCTTTTTCAAAACGCATATCAAAACACATAGTACAACGAATACCGCGCTCCGGCTCCCATTCCATGCCTTTAGCACGATCAAACCATTCTTGACGATCATAGTCGGCATCAATAAATGGAATGCCAAATTTTTGCGCAAAACGAATATTTTCTTCTTTGCGAATCAAATATTCTTTTAACGGGTGAATATTCGGGTTGTAGAAATAAATCGTAAATTCAATACCGGACGCCAAAATGGCTTCCATCACCTCACCCGAGCAAGGAGCACAGCAGGAATGCAAAAGCAGTTTATTGTGCCCTTCTGGCAATTCCAATTTTTCACGAATAAAAGGTGCATTCGAATCTTTACGTATTTTTTGTTTGCGTGTTTTATGTTGAAAACCGACCGCACTTTGAGATTGTTGTTCTGTCATTTTAATAACTTCTATCTACAGATAAATAAGCCAAAGAAATCAACGCTTGTTTATATTCGCTCTCTGGCAAAATTTGAATGGCATCAACGGCTTTCTGCGCTTCTTGTTTGGCGCGATTCATGGCGTAATCCAAAGAATTGTGTTCCGCCATAATGGCTAGCACGTCATCAATGGCATCACGTTTTCCGCCTTGCTCAATGGCCTCACGAATTAACGCAGCTTGTTGTGCATTGCCATGATGCATTGCGTGTAATAAAGGAAGGGTCGGTTTGCCTTCGGCTAAATCATCGCCCACATTTTTCCCTAAGGCCTTGGCATTCGCGCTGTAATCTAGCACATCATCCACCAATTGGAATGCCGTGCCGAGATAACGACCGTAATTCTGTAATGCTTTTTCCTGCTCGTCATCCGCATCGGCAATGATTGCGGCAGCTTGCGCCGCCACCTCAAATAAACGGGCGGTTTTACTGTAAATTACCCGCATATAATTTTCTTCGCTGGTTTGCGGATCGTTCACGTTCATTAATTGTTGTACTTCGCCTTCTGCCAACACATTGGTGGCGTCCGCCATAATGCGCAAAATTTTTAACGATTCCAGCTGAGCAACCAATTGGAAAGCGCGGGTATAAATGAAATCGCCCACCAACACGCTTGCAGCATTACCAAACTCCGCATTTGCCGTAGCACGCCCACGACGCATATCCGATTCATCGACGACATCATCATGCAACAAAGACGCCGTGTGAATAAATTCGACAAAGGTGGCACAGGTAATGGCTTTTTGCCCTTCAAAACCTAAGGCTCTTGCCGCCAACACAGCGATTAACGGACGAATACGCTTACCACCGCCTTGTACGATATAGAATCCCAATTGATTAATCAGCACCACATCTGAGTTCAGCTGGGCTAAAATCGATTCGTTCACTTTTTGCATATCCGCTTGGCTTAACGCCTGGATTGCCATCATATCCATTAAGTTTGTTGTCTTCATTTTGGTCAATTTGGGCTACATAAGGCCGGTTACGTTAAAACTGAGGCATAAAGTGCGGTCGATTTTACCTGATTTTTTAGGCTTTCTGAAATCGTTCCGGGGAATTTGTGGGATTTTTTATTTTCTTTTAAAGAAGTCCTTGCCATAAGGTAAATTTTTACGTAGAATTTGCGCCCTATTTATATGAATTTTATGTGCGAAATGAAATAACATTAGAGCACAATGATAGCGGAGTATTTATGTACGCAGTTTTCCAAAGTGGCGGTAAACAACACCGAGTAAGCGAAGGTCAAGTGGTTCGTTTAGAAAAACTTGAACTTGCAACTGGCGCAACAGTTGAATTCGATTCAGTGTTGATGGTCGTTAATGGTGAAGATGTTAAAATCGGTGCCCCAGTCGTTGCTGGTGCAAAAGTAGTGGCTGAAGTAGTTGCGCAAGGTCGTGGCGATAAAGTAAAAATCGTTAAGTTCCGTCGTCGTAAACACAGCCGTAAACAACAAGGTCATCGTCAGTGGTTCACAGAAGTGAAAATCACTGGGATTCAAGCATAATTTCAGAGGAGAGCAAGTAGATGGCAACTAAAAAAGCTGGTGGTTCAACTCGTAACGGTCGTGATTCTGAAGCTAAACGCCTTGGTGTTAAACGTTTCGGCGGCGAATCTGTATTAGCAGGTAGCATCATCGTTCGTCAACGTGGTACTAAATTCCACGCAGGCAACAACGTTGGAATGGGACGTGACCACACCTTATTTGCGACAGCCGATGGTAAAGTAAAATTTGAAGTAAAAGGCGAGAAAAGCCGTAAATACGTAAGTATCGTTACCGAATAATTTTACACAGAGAACAAAATAAATACCCTGCAAAAGCAGGGTATTTTTTTAGGTTATTTCAATCATCAAATCCTCATCCAATTTACGTTTCAATCAGTTTTTACGCTGCAAGCAGTTAATTCATCATGCCCTTCAAAGTGCGGTCGAAAATAATTGCATTTTTTCTAATCTAAAATAGCCAATACACTTTCCGGCGGGCGCCCTATTTTGGCTTTATTGCCGTTAATAAGAATGGGACGTTCTAAAAGTGAGGAATGCTGACTAATCGCTTGCAAAAGCGCCTCCTGACTCAAATTCGGGTTATCCAGACCCAGTTCACCATATAACGCGTCTTTTGTTCGCATCATTTGTCGGATATCGATAATACCTAATTTATCTGCAAGATGCTGTAATTCAGCCGGGGTATAGGTGTTTTGCAAATAAAGCTCAATTTTAGGATGAATATGGCGCTGTTCTAATAAAGCTAATGTTTCACGGCTTTTTGAACAACGAGGATTATGAAAAAGAATAAGTGACATGGAAATTCCTTCTGTATATGTGATTCGCTCAAATTTTAACTTATAATCGTACCCGTTTTACAGAGGTATTTATTATGATTGAAATGTTAAAAACGTGGTACGTTCGTCGTTTCAGCGATCCGCAAGCGATGGGATTATTTGCCATTTTGTTGTTTGGCTTTATCTTAATCTATTTTTTGAGTGATTTGATTGCACCCTTGCTCGTTGCCATTGTGCTTGCTTATCTTTTAGAATGGCCCGTTCGTTGGTTAAATACGCGCTTAAAATGTCCAAGACTACTCGCTAGCACCATTATTTTAGGTGGATTTATCGGCTTGGTTTTCTTAATTGTTGTCGTTTTAATCCCTAATCTATGGGGGCAAATGGCGGGATTATTAGGCGATTTACCACATATGTTCAATAAATTTAATGAATGGCTGCTCTCCTTGCCGGAACACTACCCGGAATTAATTGACTATCAAATGGTTGATTCTATTTTCAGTTCCGTGCGTACTAAAATTCTCGGTTTAGGCGAATCTGCCTTAAAACTCTCTCTTTCCTCGATCATGAACTTGGTGACATTGGGGATTTATTCTTTTCTTGTGCCACTCATGATTTTTTTCTTGCTGAAAGATAAAGAACAATTAATTGCCGGCGTCAGCTGTTTTCTACCGCGTAACCGAACATTAGCCTCTGTGGTTTGGTTAGAAATGCAACAACAAATCGCCAATTATATTCGTGGAAAATTAATGGAAATTTTGGTGGTCACCATCATCACCTACGCCACCTTTCTCATTTTCGGCTTAAATTACCCATTATTATTAGCCGTAGCGGTCGGACTTTCCGTATTAGTGCCTTATATCGGTGCGGTGTTAGTGACCATTCCTGTCGTGCTGGTTGCGATTTTTCAGTTCGGTGATACCCATACGTTTTGGTACATCGTGATCACATTTATCATCACACAGCTCTTAGACGGTAACCTACTTGTGCCTTTTCTTTTTTCGGAAGCCGTGAATTTACATCCGCTGATTATCATTATTGCGGTGCTTATTTTTGGCGGCTTGTGGGGATTCTGGGGGGTATTTTTCGCCATTCCATTGGCGACGTTAGTGAAAGCCGTCGTCAATGCTTGGCCTTCCAATGAAACATAAGGAAGGCTCAAAACCATCCTCTAGAGACGAAATAATGCGAGAAAATAGAGCGTCATCTACGTTAAAGTACGCGTAATAACACCGGTTGGTAAGCCGATTTACGGTTCAGTTTTTGGGCATACCAGCGCACGCCAAGGAAGGAAAGTGCGGTGGAAATAAAAATAAAAAATACGCTGACAAGCTCGTGACTCAACAACGAATCAAACAACAGTGTGCTGAATAATAAGGTGAACAACGGAACGCAATACATCAGTAACGCCGATTTGATCAAGGAATGTTCAGACAAACCAATCTCCACCCTCTGCCCAACTTTTAGCGGGGTAATGGTTTCAATGGTGAAAATATACTCACCACGCGCACCGCTACCGGTTAATTCCGATAATGCGGAATTTCCACAAGCGGATTTCGCCGCACAACTGCCACAGGCACTTTGTGATTGGCATTTGACTTTCGCCTTGCCGGATTCGTATTCAATCACAACCGCACTTTCTGTCAACATAATAAGCCTATTTAGTTTTTGTTAAATTGAATGTCTTGCACAATACGTTTTGCCGTAGAAATCGGTAATTGCCCAATAATTGTTACCTCTTTATTGCCCACGGTTTCGTTATAAATCGTGTATGCGCCTTGTCGCCAAGTATTATCCGGCTGTGTATTTTCAGTCATTTTGTCAGATACATATAGCGTAAAAGAAAAAAGTCCATCGCTATAAAGTTGTGATTCAATTTTATCATTGCTATCACGTTCAATACTACGATTTACTGCTTTAAAACCTTGTGGCAACCAACCCGGCGCCCAAGTAAAGTTTGGCGTTTGATTGGCATTTTTATCCATGAGTAATGGAGGGAAAGCCACTTGATTGAAATAATCCACTAAGCCTGAAATTCCATTTCCCACATACACATTAACGACACGGAATTGATCCAATAAATTGCCATCGCGATCCAACATATCGCTGCGCAACAGCAAGTTATTCTCTTCATCAATAAAAGCAACATATTGATAACGAAAATCGTCTTTCGGCAAAATTCGAATGGTTTGTACCACATGATCCGCTACGCGATTACGCCCGATATTCACAAAATCATAGTATTGTTCCAAGGTATCAAAATTCGCACGAATAAGTGGCGGCAAATTATCGGTAATGCCTTCGCTGTTAATACTAAAAGGTTGATAGTTTGGCTGGAAATAGCTAATTAATTTATCGCGTTGAATAATTTCTTGTTGAGCGCCATCAAGCGTCACTAATTGTGCAAATGTTTTGCCGTTCACTTTAAAATGACGATAACGCAACGAATCCATATTGGACGGCGTAGTTTGCACAAAAGAAAACTCATAATTGAGCTGATCGGCGGCTTTCTTCATTTCCTGCAACAACTGTTTCGCCGAAAGCGTTTCGGCACCGACAGAAGAAAATGAAGTACTGAGTAAGAAAAAAAGTGCGGTGGTTTTTAGAAATGTTTTTAACATGATCAAATTCCTAATAAACAAATTCACCACCAAAAATGGTGGTGAATTCTTACAAAATGGTCATCCCAAAACGCAGGATTATTTATTGTTGCGGTTTTGCCCCAAATTGATGGAATCAGCATAAACCCGGCGTTGTAGTTCATAACTTTGCAACATCGCACCAATACGCTTATTTTTTTGCTCAAGCTGCTCAGCTGTCATCACATCTTTGCTTGGCGCATTGTAACTCACTTCTTGCACACCATTGTTAAAAGGCAAGGTCTGTAATACTGGCGCATCCACCGCACTTTGAACGGTAGATTTCGCATTAAAAGACTGCACGCCTAATACGGCTACCAAACACACGCTTGCTGCAACGGCAACCTGTGTTATCGGCATAAACCACGCTTTCAATTTTTGCATGAACGGCGTATTTTCCACTTCCTGTGGCAACGGTTGAGACGTCATTGCGTTAGGCACTTGAATCTCTTCTGTTGCAATTAAGCTTTCCATTTTGGCGGTGAAATCAGCGCCTAATACAACATTCGATTCTTGACGCATAATAGAACGAATGGTGTGAAAATCTTCCCAACTTTCCTGCAATTCCGCATCTTGGCATAATTGTTCGGTGAACGTAGGATTCACTTGCTCACCGTCCATATATGCTGAAAGTAATTCTTTTTGCATTTTTTACTCCGACTCACCGTAGTGGTATTCTTAATTTTCAATTAACGTTGTAAAAGCGGTTTGACCTTGCTTTCAATAATTTCACGTGCTCTAAAAATTCGTGATCTGACCGTCCCCACCGGACATTCCATAATTTCCGCAATTTCTTCGTAACTCAATCCTTCAATTTCGCGCAAAGTAATTGCTGTGCGTAAATCTTCTTGTAAGCCTTTAATGGTATCAAACACAATTTTCTTTAATTCGTTAGATAACATTTCGTTTTCAGGTGTTGCCACATCCCGTAAATTCGATCCGACATCGTAAGACTCTGCCTCTTCAGCCAAAATATCTTCATTTGGAGGACGGCGACCCTGTGCCGTTAAATAATTTTTTGCAGTATTTACTGCGATTCTATATAGCCAAGTATAAAAAGCACTATCACCACGAAAAGCACCGATAGAACGGTAGGCTTTTATAAATGATTCTTGTACAACATCGGGAATATCATTCGGTGAAACGTACCGCGTTAACAATCCGGCGACTCTATTTTGATAACGCGATACCAACAAATTGAAAGCTTTCTTATCTCCCTGCTGCACCCTTTCTACCAAAGCTTGATCTGTTAGCTGTTCAGCCATATCACCTCAAATATTACGTCTCACAAACTTTAATTTCAAAGCCAGCAAGCTTACAGCAAATTAGACGAAATGAATAAAAAAAAGTTCAGTTCTTTTATAAAAATGAATAAAATAATGCAAATCAATGTGTTAGATTAAGCTTTTGCTGAATTTCCTGTACCATGTCAGCCAATTGCGGATCCGCAATTTCGCCATGATTAAAGAACCAAGAAAACAACTGCAAATCACTGCAAGCCAACAAGCGAACAAAAATGGCTTTTTTATGCTCGCTTAACTGCTCAAAATGCCGTTTATAAAACGGCATGATGACCTTATCCAACTCCAGCATCCCACGCCGACAATCCCATTCAATACGTAACGGATCGTAATGTTTCATGCTATTCTCCAATCAAATACATTCGCCTTTTCCGAAGTGGATAGAAAATGACTATCCTCTGAAATCAAATCCGACGCATTTCCATACCACATTTTAATACTATGCCTTTAGTTTAACTTGAATGCATACATAATTATAGTGATGAATAGATCGAGATTTGAAGTCGCTCAAAAAATATAAAAAAATCACCGCACTTTATTCCTCAAATACCATAAATAAAAAAGAGCAATACAGCCTAACTGCGTTGCTCTTTGAATTGTTCAATTTATTCGAGCTATTTTTTCTTCGGTCTTTCCCAACCTTGCACGTGTTTTTGTGGCACACGGGTAGTGACCAGTTCGTCGCGTTTAACATCGTAACGGATAGTGGAACCGGCGCCAATCGTCGCACCGCTTTCAATCGTCACTGGCGCGATAAGTTGGCTATCGGAGCCGACAAAAACGTTATCGCCGATAGTGGTTTTAAATTTATTGGCACCATCGTAGTTACAGGTAATCACGCCTGCGCCGATATTACAATTTTGACCAATTTCCGCATCGCCCACATAGGTTAAGTGGTTCACTTTGGAGCCTTTGCCGATGTGCGCTTTTTTAATTTCCACGAAATTGCCCACATGGGTGTTTTCTGCCAGTTCTGCGCCCGGACGCAAGCGGGAGAATGGGCCGATAGCCGCATTGGCACCTATGGTGGCATCTTCCAGTACGGAATACGGTTTAATTTCCACGTCATCACCGATATCACAGTTTGTCAGCACACAACCGGCACCGATTTTCACCCGATTTCCCAACCGCACTTTGCCGTTTAAAATCACGTTAACATCTATTTCAACATCCTTACCGTGAGTCAAGTTACCACGCAAATCAAAACGCTCAGGATCTAACAACATCACGCCTGCCAACATCAGTTTATCCGCTTGTTTACGCTGAAAATAACGTTCCATACGCGCTAATTGTTGACGGTTATTAATACCTTCAACTTCCATAAAATCCTCAGCTTGTACTGCAACAACAGCGCATCCATCACGATTTGCTAGCCCAATGACATCTGTAATGTAATACTCGCCTTGCGCATTATTATTGTCTAACTGAGCAAGCCATTTTTTAAAACTCGCGCCGTCAGCAACCAAAACCCCCGTATTGATCTCACGAATCTCCCGTTGTTCCGGTGAGGCATCTTTTTGCTCCACAATACCAACGACTTTACCGTTTTCACGTAAAATTCGGCCATATCCTGTTGGGTTATCCAATACC
Organism: Aggregatibacter valvarum; assembly: GCF_980468985.1. Lineage (NCBI taxonomy): Bacteria > Pseudomonadati > Pseudomonadota > Gammaproteobacteria > Pasteurellales > Pasteurellaceae > Aggregatibacter > Aggregatibacter valvarum. The sequence goes on from NZ_OZ413141.1 coordinate 1,869,404, forward strand.
ACCGTTAAAACAGCAACGCCATTTTCAGGCTTGGCATCAATTAACTTTTGCAAGGTTTCAGGCGTGATCATCGGTCCATCACCGTACACCATCAAAATATTTTCATCATCAGCAAAAAACGGAGCGGCCTGTTGCATCGCATGCCCTGTGCCGAGCTGTTCTGTTTGTAAAACCCAATTCACCGGTTCCGCCGCCAAACGCTGTTGCATTAAATCGCCACCGTGTCCGTAAACCAAATGAATATTGCGCGCGCCAAGTTGTTTCGCTGTGTCAATCACGTGTTTTACCATCGGTTTGCCTGCAATCGGATGTAAGACTTTAGGTAAATCGGAATACATACGAGTACCTTTGCCGGCCGCCAAAATGACGACGCTGAGTGCTTGAGTTGTCATAAAAATGTCTCTTTTGTTCGCTAAAAATTAAAAATTGCGCGCTAGTATATCACTCTTGGCATTTTGTAAAAGAATAAAAAACACCGCACGTCTTCCTGTTATTTTTCCCCATTTTACGCTATTCTATGGCGCATTTTCTCAGTCAAAACCCGCTAAAGTGCGGTCTATTTTTTAAGGTGATTTTTTATGCAAGAACAATATCGTCCTGATTTACTTGAACCGGAAGTGCAGAAATTCTGGCAGGACAATAAAACTTTTAAAGCTGTCCAAGATAACAATAAAGAAAAATACTATTGTCTTTCCATGTTCCCTTATCCATCAGGCCGTTTGCATATGGGGCATGTGCGTAATTACACCATCGGTGATGTGGTTTCCCGTTATCAACGCATGAAAGGAAAAAATGTGTTACAACCGTTCGGTTGGGATGCTTTCGGGTTGCCGGCGGAAGGCGCGGCAGTGAAAAACAACACCGCACCGGCCAAGTGGACATACGAAAACATTGCTTACATGAAGAAACAACTTCAACTTTTAGGCTTTGGTTTCGACTGGGATCGTGAAATTGCGACCTGTAAACCGGATTATTACAAATGGGAACAATGGTTTTTCACGGAGCTTTATAAAAAAGGCTTGGTGTATAAAAAAACCTCTACGGTGAACTGGTGTCCGAACGATAAAACCGTCTTGGCGAATGAACAAGTGCATGAAGGGTGTTGCTGGCGCTGTGATACACCGGTAGAACAAAAAGAAATTCCGCAATGGTTTATTAAAATCACAGACTATGCAGAACAATTATTAGGCGGGTTAGATCAGCTTCCGCAGTGGCCGGATCAAGTGAAAACCATGCAACGTAACTGGATTGGCCGTTCTGAAGGGGTGGAGATCACTTTTGATATTAAAGACACCAATGAGAAATTAGCGGTTTACACGACTCGTCCGGATACGTTCTACGGCGTGAGTTATGTGGCGGTGGCTGCCGCCCATCCATTGGCGACACTGGCGGCAAAAAATCATCCTGAATTGGCACAGTTCATTCAAGAAGCGAAAAACACGAAAGTCGCGGAAGCAGACATTGCCACTATGGAGAAAAAAGGTATGGCGACCGGTTTGCATGCAGTACATCCGTTAACCGGCGAACAAGTGCCTGTGTGGGTGGCAAACTTTGTGTTAATGCACTATGGTACCGGTGCAGTCATGGCCGTGCCGGCGCATGATCAACGCGATTTTGAATTTGCCCAAAAATACCATTTACCGATTAAACAAGTCATCGAACCGATGAACGGTGAAGAAATTGATTTAACCAAACAAGCCTTTACCGAACACGGCAAACTGATTCATTCTGGTGAGTTTGATGGTTTAACCTTTGAGGCGGCGTTCAACGGCATTGCCGATAAATTAGAACAATTAGGCGTAGGCAAACGCCAAGTAAATTACCGTTTACGCGACTGGGGTGTTTCTCGTCAACGTTATTGGGGCGCGCCAATTCCGATGTTAACCTTGGAAAATGGCGATGTGGTGCCGGCACCGATGGAAGATTTGCCCATCATTCTGCCGGAAGATGTGGTTATGGATGGCGTAAACAGCCCGATTAAAGCAGATCCTGAATGGGCGAAAACCACCTATCAAGGCAAACCGGCATTAAAAGAAACCGATACTTTCGATACGTTTATGGAATCCTCGTGGTATTACGCCCGCTACACTTGTCCACAATATCAACAAGGCATGTTGAACAGCGAAGAGGCAAATTATTGGTTACCGGTGGATCAATATATCGGCGGTATTGAGCATGCCACCATGCACTTATTATATTTCCGCTTCTTCCATAAATTATTACGCGATGCAGGATTTGTCACCAGCGATGAACCGGCCGATAAATTATTGTGTCAAGGCATGGTATTGGCAGATGCGTTCTATTACACCAGCCCGACTAATGAACGTATTTGGGTTTCGCCAACTAAAGTGACTTTAGAGCGTGACGACAAAGGGCGTATCGTGAAAGCGGTGGATGATGAAGGCCATGAATTGGTACATGCCGGCATGACCAAAATGTCGAAATCCAAAAACAACGGTATTGACCCACAAGAAATGGTGGAAAAATACGGCGCGGACACTGTGCGCTTGTTCATGATGTTTGCCTCTCCTGCCGAAATGACTTTGGAATGGCAAGAATCCGGTGTGGAAGGCGCGAAACGTTTCTTAGCACGCGTATGGAATTTAGTGTTTGAATACAACAAAAATCCGGCAAAAACAGCTGTCAATCCGACCGCACTTTCTAGCGCTCAAAAAGCGTTACGTCGTGATGTCCACAAAGCCATTGCGAAAGTCAGTGATGACATTGGTCGTCGTCAAACGTTCAATACGGCGATTGCGGCAATCATGGAATTAATGAATAAACTCACCCGTGCGCCATTAGATGACGAGCAAGATCGTGCCATCATGGCGGAAGCCTTGAGCGCTGTCGTACGTATGCTTTATCCAATTACGCCACACATTTGTTTCCGCTTGTGGCAGGAATTAGGCAACCAAGACGCCATTGATTTTGCGCCATGGGTGGAAGCCGACCCTGACGCAATGATTGAAGATGAAAAATTGATTGTGGTTCAAGTAAACGGCAAAGTGCGTGGTAAAGTCACTGTGGCTGCAGAGGCAGATGAAGAAAGTGTAAAAGCGATCGCTTTTGCTGATGAAAACGTCAAACGTTTTACCGATGGAATGCAAATTGTTAAGGTAATTTATGTTGCCGGCAAATTGCTAAATGTTGTGGTGAAACCGCAGTAATTTAATCACAAACCGCACATAAAACGTGCGGTTTTTTACCTATACTTCACAAGCTCCTCAAAGAGCTTGTGAAAACTGATAACCGAAACTTAACATATAGTCGGATTATTTATCTCCTCGTAGCGTGCAACTTGTTGCACGAAATCGTAAATGTCCGAAAGGGGTAAATAACGTTCCGTGTGTGATTTGGTCGTGCATCAAGATGCACGCTACATATGAAATCGTGAATTACACATCGAGGTTAATCATTCGTGCAACAAGTTGCACGCTACGTACGAAATCGCGAATTACGTATCGAGGTGAATCATTCGTGTATCAAGCTGCACGCTACGCATGAAATAATGAATTACACATCAAGGTTAATCATTCGTGCAACAAGTTGCACGTGACGAGGAGATAAATAATCCGACTATATGTTAAGTTTCGGTTGTCAGCCTTGTTCATTATATAGCAAGGATTTTTTCTATTCATCGCTTAAGCTATTTAGCTCCATACGCTATGCATATGGTTTTTATGGTCAGACTTTGTCTAGCTATAAAAAATGACCGCACTTAATGCAAAGTGATCTGCCCCCAAAAGTTGGACAGGTTAGTTAACTTAAATATTGAGCTCGGTATTGCACCGGGCTCAATCCTTTGAAAGCAAGTTTAATTCGTTTTTGGTTGTAATACACTAAATATTCTTCAATTTCAGCCTGTAATTCAGCAATTGAATGATAAGTTCGAGAGTAAAAGCACTCTGATTTTAATATTGCAAAAAAGCTTTCAATCACCGCATTATCGTAGCAATTTCCTCGGCGGCTCATACTTTGCACCGCTTTACCCTCCAACATCTTTACCCATTCCGCCGAGCCATATAATACGCCTTGGTCGCTATGAATAATCGGGCATTCTGTCGGTTTAAGCCTACTAAGCCCTTGTTCTAACATCTTTTTTACCAATGAAAACTTCTGGCGTGTTGCAAAGTTATAGGCAATAATTTCTCGGTTAGCCAAGTCCATCAACGGTGAAAAATAAAGCGTTTCTTGCCCAACCTGAAATTCCGTTACATCCGTTACCCATTTTTGATTGAGTGCCGTTGCTGTAAAGTCACGATTCAGCAAATTCGGGGCAATATGCGATGTTTTTCCTCGTTTTCCATGTCTTTTCTTACGTAAAATGGAATGAATACCTAACTCGTTCATCAGTTTTAACACCGTTTTATGATTCAAATGAAAACCCATTTGGCGTAATTTAAACGTCATGGGGCGATAACCATCTCGTTTTCTGTTCTTTTTGTACAGCGATAAGATAGTCTCTTTTACCTCGTGATAATTTCGCTTAATCTCTTTATAGTAAAAGCTTGAGCGAGGCATTTTAGCCACATGAAGTAAATCATTTAACGCGTGGTCCGGCTTCAATCTTTCAATGATTTTTCTTTTTTCTGTCGTTGTTTTTGACGGTCGAGCTTCTCCAACTCCTTTAGGTAAGCAATCTCCGCACGAGCCAAGGCGAGTTCTCGTTGTAACTTTTTAAACGCTTTAGGTGAAAAGTCTGTGGTTTCCGGGATTTCAATGTCTTTCTTTTTCATTTTTGACTTCACTATTTTCGGTGTTTGAAGGTTTGTATAAGGCGATTTTACGCCATCAATCCCTCTTTCCCGAAATGCTTTTAGCCAATAGATGACGGCAGAATGGGGAATGTTATGAAGTTTAGCCACCTCACGGATACCATAATCCTGTTCGGTGACGAGTTTGATAATTTCTAAACGAAATTGATAAGAGTAAGACATAATCTGCACCTCAAAATAGGTGTCCAGGTTTTGGGGTGCAGATCAAAGTGCGGTCATTTTTTTTGTTATTTTTCGAGATCAAAACTCGTCTTCGCGTTCACCACTGCCCACATAATCCGCAAAATCCTCTTGATTAAAACCATGTGACAGCATGTATTGCCAAATTTTTTGACGCATTTTCGGCGGTTGCTTTTCTTTATAATCGGGAAACTTTTTGCGTAACACCTTTAACGCCAATGCTGACCAATCCAGCTCACATTCACTCACCACCGCTTCAATGGTGGCACTTTCAATGCCTTTTAATTGACGCAATTCTTGTTTAATTCTATTCACACCATAGCCTCGTTGAGAACGGCTATTCAAATAACTTTCAGTAAAACGTTGATCACTTTGCCAATTTTTTTGCTGGCAATGCGCAATGACCTGATCAATGTCTTCCTCAGAAAAGGCTTTTTCCTGCATTTTACAACGCAGTTCAAATTCACTGTATTCACGGCGAGAAAGTAAATTCATCACATAATTGAGGGCAAGGGAGGACATATTGTGTCACTTGTGATTATGGTTAAAAAACAGATAGAAAAAGTGCGGTCTTTTTTCACCGCACTTTACCTATTACTTATTTTATTCGAAATCAGATTCAGCTACTTCGTCTTCAACATCGGCGGTAATGGCTGTTTCCGGATGCGCTAACAATTCATCACGCAAGGTGCTTTCAATTAATTTCGCTTGTTCCGGATTCTCTTTTAACCATTTCATCGCATTGGTTTTACCTTGACCAATTTTCTCGTTTTCATAGGCATACCATGCACCGGCTTTGCTGATGAGCTTGTGTTTTACGCCAAGATCAATCAATTCGCTTTCTTTAGAAATGCCTTCACCATACAGAATTTGGAAATCCACTTGACGGAATGGCGGTGCCACTTTGTTTTTCACCACTTTCACGCGGGTTTCGTTACCAATCACTTCATCGCCTTCTTTGATTGACCCGACACGACGAATATCTAAACGCACAGAGGCATAGAATTTAAGCGCATTACCACCGGTAGTGGTTTCCGGGTTACCAAACATCACACCGATCTTCATACGGATTTGGTTTATGAAAATCACTAAACAGTTGGCATTTTTAATTTGTCCGGTTAATTTACGCAACGCTTGAGACATGAGACGCGCTTGCAAGCCTACATGAGAATCGCCCATGTCGCCTTCAATTTCCGCTTTCGGCGTTAAGGCTGCAACGGAGTCAACAATAATCACATCCACCGCGCCAGAACGTACTAAGGCATCACAGATTTCTAACGCTTGCTCACCGTTGTCCGGTTGAGAAACCAACAACTCTTTCACATCCACGCCCAGTTTAGAGGCATAAATTGGGTCTAAGGCATGTTCTGCATCGATAAAGGCACAGGTTTTACCCGCTTTTTGCGCTTCGGCGATAACAGAAAGCGTCAAGGTGGTTTTACCGGAAGATTCCGGGCCAAAAATTTCAACGATACGTCCCATTGGCAAACCGCCGATCCCTAACGCTAAGTCAAGACCGAAGGAACCGGTGGAAATCGCTTCAATATCCAATTTTTGGCTGTCGCCTAATTTCATGATGGCGCCTTTACCAAATTGTTTTTCGATTTGACCTAACGCGGCTTCGAGCGCTTTTTGTTTTTCTTCTTGAGTTGCCATTTTTTACCTCGGGAAAATCATTATCAAAATTCGCGCTTATAATAACTGTATCAATATACAGTATCAAGTGAAATTTTGATCTTTTTAAAAATAATGTGACACCGCTTCCAAAACCGCATTATTTTGCGATTTATTCTGCTTGAGACATGATGTCCTCTATGCTTTCTTGCAGTGCCAACCAGTCAACTTCTACCTCTTCCAGCTGTTTTTTCACCTGCACCTGCTCGGCTAAAAGTGCGGTCAATTTTGCTTTCATTTCTGCGTCGTACAAACTCGGATCCGCCAAATCTGTTTCAATCTGCTGTAATTTCGCCCCCAGTTTTTCCATTTGAGTTTCTCGCTCCGTTGCCTGTTTGCGTAATGGCGCAAGTTGTTGGCGAAGTTCCGCTTCCTTGCGTTTTTGTTCCTTGCGGTTGGCAGCAGAATTTTCATTTTCGCTGGGCTCATTTTGTGCTTTTATCTCTGCTGGTTGTGCATTCTGCTCGTTCAGCCACTTCTGATAATCCGCCAAATCACCTTTAAATTCTTCCACTTGCTTGTCATACACCAAATAGAATTCATCCACGGTATTCCGCAACAAATGGCGATCGTGCGACACCAACACCAAAGAGCCTTGATAATCCACCAACGCTTCGGTCAGCGCCTGACGCATATCCAAATCCAAGTGGTTGGTCGGTTCATCCAGCAACAGTAAGTTCGGACGTTGCCACACAATAAGCGCCAACACCAAACGCGCTTTTTCACCACCGGAAAAAGATGCCACCGGCTGATTCACTTTGTCGCCGTGAAAAGCAAAGCCACCTAAATAATCGCGAAGTTGTTGTTCTGTTTGTTGAGGCGCAATTTTTTGCAAATGCCACAAGGCGCTTTCATCCGCACGTAGCGTATCTAATTGATGTTGTGCGAAATAGCCTAACTGCACACCTTTCGCCAATTGAATCGTGCCGCCGGTCGGGGGGATTTCGCCTGCCAATAATTTAATTAAGGTGGATTTCCCTGCACCATTTTTACCGAGCAACCCGATACGTGAACCGGGCACCAAATTCAGTTTAATTTTACTTAAAATTTCCACCGCACTTTCACCCGAACCATAACCGGCAGAAGCGTTTTCCATCATTAATAGAGGACTTGGCAGGGAGAGCGGTTCACGAAATTCAAAATGAAACGGATTATCCACATACGCCGGCGCAATTTTTTCCATGCGTTCCAATGCCTTAATACGGCTTTGCGCCTGTTTGGCTTTGGTGGCTTTGGCTTTGAAACGGTCGATATAACGCTGCAAGTGATCGATTTTCAGTTGTTGTTGACGATACATGGCATTTTGTTGCGCCAATTTCGTTGCCCGTTGCAATTCAAAGGAAGAATAATCGCCCGTGTATTCATTGAGTTTTTGTTGTTCAATATGCAGAATTTTGCCGACAATCGGGTCTAAAAAATCGCGATCGTGCGAGATCAGAATCAATGTGCCCGGATATTGTTTTAACCAACGCTCCAGCCAAATCACGGCGTCCAAATCTAAGTGGTTGGTGGGTTCATCGAGCAATAATAAATCAGAGCGACAAATCAAGGCTTGAGCCAAATTCAACCGCATCCGCCAACCACCGGAAAATGCCTTCACCGGCTGTTCCAATTCCGCCTGAGAAAATCCCAAACCATGCAATAATTCGCCGGCGCGTGCTTCAATCGTCCAAGCATTAATGGCATCAAGTTGGCTGTGTAAAGAAGCAATCGCATTGCCGTCATTGTCCGCGTTCGCTTGTTGCAATGCCTGTTGCAGACGGCTGTATTCACGGTCGCCCTGAATCACATAATCAATGGCGCGACAATCCAGTGCGGGCGTTTCTTGATTCACCCACGCCAACGCCCACGTTGACGGGAAAGACACCTCGCCACCTTCGGCGCTCATTTCATTTTTAAGCAACGCAAATAAGGAGGATTTGCCACAACCGTTTTTGCCGACTAGACCAACTTTTTGACCTGGATTAATGGTGGCATTGGCGTTTTCAAGGAGCGTAGTCAAGCCCCGTTTTAGGGTTAAATTTGTGAAAAAAAGCATTGGTTTATAACGAATTTAATATAAGATATCAGTTCATAAAATACGTAGGTTATTTTCCACTTTTTTATTGGAGTTGCCAATGTTTGATTCTCTCGTCGTTCAATTTGTCGTGCTATGGGCGGTTATTGACCCGATTGGCTCCATTCCTGTCTATTTAACCAAAACCGTTGGATTATCCGTAGAAGATCGCCGAAAAATCGCACGTAAAGCCGTGATGATTTCCGCCGGTATTTTGATTTTCTTCCTCATCGCCGGACAAGCCTTGTTAGAAGCCATGCAAATTCCCCTCACCGCCTTCCAAATTGCCGGCGGTTTGGTGTTATTGCTGTTCGCCTTGACCATGATTTTCGGTGAAGGCAAACCGGAACAAGAAATTAAACTTTCATCCAATCTCAACGAACTGGCTGTTTATCCGTTAGCCGTGCCGTCTATTGCCTCACCCGGCGCCATGATGGCGATTGTGTTGCTCACCGACAACCATCGTTTCAGCCTGTTCGATCAAACCATGACAACCTTAATCATGCTTTCTGTGTTGTTGATTACCTATCTTTTATTCCTTGCCGCCAACCGCATTCAACGCTGGATTGGTAACACCGGCGCAGCGGTGATTAGTCGCGTCATGGGATTAATCTTAGCCGCCGTTGCCATTAACAATATGTTGGTGGGCATTCGCGATTTCTTTACACAAATGAGTTAAACATGAACCTAATTAATGCCAGTGCTTGTGAGCTGTTTAATCTTCCTTTTTTCCAATTTGCTCAAATGAAAAAATTTTGCCCGGAAGAGATTCCGCGCATTAAAGCTGACTATAAAGCCCATTGGGAAAACTGGAAAGCGACCATTTTGCAAGCGTCCACAGAACTCGGTGCGCCTTTTGCTAAACCGCATATTGAAAGTTGGACGAATGGGTGGCAGGTACGCGGACATTTTTTTGCTTATTTTAAGTATGAAGATCATCTTAATTCCGCGGCGATTTTATCGGTATTATTAAACTCTCGCCGTTTGTCCGTCAGTTTAGATTGGCACTGCTATCGCGCCGATCGTTCACAAATTAATGTGCAACAATATAACCAATGGCTCGAAAATGTGGACTTTACCACCTTTGCAGAGTTTGATATTTGGCGCGGTGATGAAAGCGAATACGATGATTTTCGTCAAGTCAAGACGCTTTCGCCGGCTGATTTAACGCTACGTTCTGATGAGGATTTTTGGTGCATCGGGCGAAATGCAGAAAAAGCCGAACTGGATTCACTGGATGCGACCCAATTTATCGTCAATAGCATTCGCGAACTCTTACCGCTTTATGAAGCCTGTCATCGCAAGTCAGCATAGAAAACACAGTCACCACCTCGTGAGGTAAATTTAGTCTCGACGTTCTCCTTGTACAGAAAACGTTCGCATTAACTGATGCATTTTATGACAATTTTTATGAAACGCTCGGCAATAAGGACACATCGCCAAATGCAGATAAACTTGTCCTTGTTCTAATAGAGACAAGGGGTTTTCTTGATGCTTAGAAATTAATTGAGTCACTTGACGACATTTCATTATTTCTCTCCGGCGTTATCCGTATGATCAAACCAATGGTGGGACAAACACGCTTGTAATTGTAAGCGGGCGCGGTATAGCAACACGTGCAAATTAGAGGTGGATAACTCACATTCTTGGCAAATTTGTTCACTTTGCATATCAAAATATTCTCGCATCATAAAAACACGGGCTTGCTGTGCCGGCAGATGATCCAAGCAGGCTTCAAAAATAATCCAAAACTCTTTTTTATATACCTGTTCTTGGGGTTCTTCCCACGTAGAGGGTAAAAATCGACTACGATCCCAGTGTCCTTCTTGATCAAAAAACACATTGGGATCATCGTCATCGCTCACCTCTGAAACCGTCACCACACGCTGCCGATACTTCAATAAATCAATAATCTGATTTTTCAAAATGGCAAAAAACCACGTTTTTAACGCAGCTGCACCTTTAAATGACGCCGCATGCTGATACGCCTTTGCCAGCGCTTCCTGCACCACATCTTCCGCCAAATCCTTATCGCGCAACTGCAGCAGTGCAAATTTTAACATTTGATCCCGAATCGCTTGTATTTGCTGAGATGAAATCGATTGAAACGCCAACGGCATCGTTGAAGACATAAGAAAATCCGTTTTATCTGTACTCATGAGTATTCATCATAATCCCATCTCTTTCACAAAGAAAGCCCATACCAAAGAATTCATGGATATGAATGATGTACTTTGTGAAAAGGCTTGTTTATCACAAGCCTTTTCATTCAAAAAGAAGATGAACCTTATTTAAAATAAGTTACATTTTCGGTTTCATAGGTTCATTCTCTTTCATGCCCTGTTCCATGTTATTTTCCATCATTTTTTTATCTGATTTCATCTTTTTCTTCATATCATGCTTCATTGATTTTCCTTCTTTCATCTTATCCATTTTATTATCCATCATCGGCTTGGCATCCTTCATGCTGTCCATTTTATGTTCCATTTGCTGTTCCATTGGTTGCATATTTTTCATTTCAGCAGAAACTTGAAAAGCCATTGCCATGCCAAGCACACCGGCTAATGTGACGAATGATGTCATTTTTTTCATAAGAAACTCCTTTAATCCTATTAAGATGTGTTGAATTTTTTTCATTAAGAAAAACCGTAAGAAAACGAATGCTTTCCTACATGCTTATTAGACGGAACTCGCCGATAATTTCTTACAAAAATTTTTATGAAAAAAGAGGTAATGGGAAGAGGATGAGCTGCGATGACAGAAAACAAAAAAGTGCGGTTAAAATCCACCGTGAATTTCTATCGGTAATTTTTACCGCACTTTTCCTCTTAAAATCAGCGCTTGCTTTCCGCCTGTTTAATTTCCGGTGTGGTGTATAAACGATGTTTATACAAATAGCTACCTAACAGCGCGTGAGCCAAGGCTTCTTTGACCATACTTTGTGGTACGTCTGCTTCCGTCAAGGTTTCGGTAGCTTTGTCGTAACGGTAAGTTTTCGCACCCACTTTCGGGAATTGAATCACCACGTCATTGCCACGCATCAGTGCCTGCACTTGGTCGTATTGCATAATGGCGCGGTTTGGATCATTTGGTTTAGTGAGGTCATAACCGATCATCGGGTAATCGCCACTAATGCCTGCCAGAGAAAGCAAGGTAGTCGGCATATCGAATTGGCTAACCAAACGATTATCGCGACGCGGTTCGATGCCTTCGCCCAAAATCAATGCCGGAATATGGAAATGCTTAATTGGCATCAAGCTGGCGCCAGCCACCCGAGAGTCGTGGTCGGCAATCACTAAGAAAATCGTGTCTTGCCAATAATTAGAGGCTTTTGCGAGTTTGAAGAAATGCCCGATCGCATAGTCTGCATATTTTGCCGCATTGTTGCGCGTGGCTTTCGGTTGTTCGTAAAGCTCGATTTTGCCATCTGGGAATTCAAACGGATCGTGGTTGCTGGAGCTGAACACGAGGCTAAAGAACGGCTTGCCTTCTTTGTGTAATTGGGTAAACGTCTCATTGGCTTTAGTAAACAAGTCTTCGTCGCTCACGCCCCAAGTCCCGGTGAAGCTTGGGTTTTGATAATCCATTTGGTCGATAATGCGCTTAAAGCCGTTTCCGTAGAAAAAGCCCGCCATGTTATCAAAGTGCTTTTCCCCGCCATAAATAAAGGACGTATCATACCCCTGTTGGCTTAATAGTTGTGCCAAGGTGAAGAAACCGCGTTGGCTGTTGTTAAGTTTAACCACAGCACGTGCCGGCGTTGGTGTGAAACCAGCGGTAACCGCTTCAATACCGCGTACGGAACGGGTACCGGTGGCATATAAATTATCAAACAACCAGCCTTGCTGTGCCAACTTGTCAAATTCCGGCGACAATGGTAAACCGCCTAGCGTACCGATAAATTGCGCGCCAAAGCTTTCTTCCAAAATAATCACGATATTTCTCGGTTTGCCTTGGTAAGTGGCTTGGTTACGGGTCAAGGTTGGAATTTCCTTGGAAAGATAAGCCTCTGGCGGACGGCTTCCGCTGTTTTTCACAATGGAGAGCATTTCTTCTACCTCCATTTTGCCGTAGGCTTCGGAAGAGGTACCTTCGTCTTTAAATTGCTGCGCCGCATAAATTACAGAATAACCTGAATTCAGCACCAAAGAGTTCACCATGGCATCAGAAGAAAACGCCACCATGGCCGGGTTAATCCCGCGGTGTTGAAAACTGGAACGCGCACCGAGAAAACTCAAGGCAATCACCAACAACGCGACCATAGGCCGCCACGTCCAACGCATTGGTGTGATATTGCGCACCGCCCAACCGGCCAGTTTCCAATACACCACCACGGCAATCAACGTAAAAACGAGGCTAAAAATGACCGCACTTAAATGCCCTTCCATCAGCATGGAAAACACTTCTTTCGGGTAAATCAAATATTCGATGAACAGACGATTCGGGCGGTAATCATAGGTCTCAATAAACGCCGGTGTCGCCAGTTCCATAAACACGATAAACACACTGCCGGCCGTCAACCAAAAACGCAAAATATGCTGCCAAATGCGCCCTAACGCGTTTTGATGATATAGCAACACGGTCAATAATGCCGGCACGCCGAATAAATAACACAAAGACACCACGTCCATGCGTAAGCCTTGCAAGAATAACTGCCCCCAGCCATCCACCGCATTGACCCGATCTAGTTGCCATAAAGACAAACCGAGACGGGACAGGGTGAAGACAATGAGATTCACCAAAGAAAAGAAAAAAATCGGGAACAGCAGAGAACGCGGTTTGCCTGCCGTAAATAAATGTCGTGACATTTCAGTCTCCAAAACGTAAAAAATCTGCTCTTTTAAGCCATGACAACAAAGAGCGGATTTGAGAAAAAATTATTCGATCCAATGTACAATCTCATTGAGTGGCTTGCGGGATTTCGGGCGAATGTCTTTGGCACGATAACCAAACGTCACCGCAACGGACACCGCATATTTTTCTGCGTCATACGCACCGGTTTGCGCCAAAATACGGTTGACTTCGGCATAGTTAAACCCTTCGATCGGGCAACTGTCGATACCGATTAAGGCCGCACCCGTCATCATGTTGGCAAGGGCGATATAGGTTTGTTTGCTCGCCCAGTCAAATAAAGTGCGGTCGTTTTCCAACACGTTTATGTGTTCTGTTTGAAAGCGTTGATAGGTTGCCATATTGGCTTGCATTTGTTCTTCCGTTAAGCCGCGACGTGCAAGGTTTGCACGAAAATCCTCAGAATCGTAACGCATATGTTTATTCGCCAAAATCACCACCACATGGCTGGCATCATCTAACTGCGTTGCCATGCCCCAACTCACCGATTTTAAGGCTTGGCGTAATTCGGGATTTTGCACCACTAAAAATTGCCATGGCTCGGATCCTACGGAACTTGGCGACAGGCGTCCAAGTTCTAAAATATAGTCAAAATCTTCTCGGCTGATTTTGCGCTCAGGATCGTAATAACGTGTTGCGCAGCGAAAATGGAAGGCATCTAATACTTGTTGTTTAGTAGCAAACATTGAATTCTCCTTTGTCATCATAAATATCAGGCGGTAGTTTACGTTTGTTTAGACGGAATCACAATATAACGCCCAAAATATGACAACAAAGTAGAATCACATGATTTCGGTGGAAAGAAAAAGTGCGGTGATTTTTTATTTAATTGGTTGCATAAGGTGTAAATACATTATTCTCACCTCTCAGCAACTCCATTAGTTTCGGATGAATAAATAATTTATCCCTGCCCACAGATTGCTCACTTAAAACCCCTGCATCGCACAAATCTTTTAAATATTTAGACGCGGTTTGTCTTTTAGCAATGCCTGCTCGTTCTAAATTTGCGATGCGAGTATAAGGTTGCTCAAACAGTAATTCGACTAATTCTAAACTGTAAAGATGAGGCAAAGATTGTTGAATGTAACGTTTTGTTTCAATAGACAAGGCTTTGATTGCCTCAATTTTACTCAACGTCCAAATTGCCGTCTCTTCAATCCCTTTTAAGAAATATAACAACCAATCTTGCCAATTTTGATTGACAGTGACATCCAACAACAAGCGGTAATAATCTGCTTTATGCTCAATAATATAACGACTTAAATATAAAATCGGCAAATGAAGAAGTCCTTTTTCAATCAGCAATAAACTATTTAACACTCGCCCTGTTCGCCCATTACCATCTAAAAAAGGATGAATAGCCTCAAATTGATAATGCGCAACCGCCAAAATAATCAACGGATCCAACGCTTCATTGTTATGAATAAACGTTTCCCAATTTGCTAGTTTATCCCGAATCAGCCGCTCTCCTTCCGGTGGCGTGTAAATAACCTCACCATTCACACCATTGCGTAATGCCGTTCCGGTTACCTTCCGAATATCCATTGCGCGTCCTTTTATCTCACTACATACCAATACGGCTGTTTGTGTACAAAGTGGACGCTCCTTTAAATTCTCAAATCCAGAAAATAAGGCTGTTCGATATTGCAATGCTTCTTTGGTCGCCGCATCATTTTCTTCACTATCAAGCTGTAATGACCGGAAAAGTTTATCTGTTGTGGTTACAATATTTTCAATTTCACTACTTGCACGCGCTTCCATAATCGGCAACGTATTGATTAACATCGACTGATTAGGGATAAGCTCAGCCGCTTGTTTTAACTCCGCTAATGCCGCTCTCGCTTTGATCGTTTGCTTTAAAACGTCTTTCGTTTCCAACTCTTCCGTCGGTGGAAGATCAGGAAGCTGATTAAACGCAAACGTCGGGCTCCATTGTCTCATCTTTAAAAATCTCATTTTTTTAAACAAATCCGAAGTATATGTTTATCAAATCAACATATCAACACAATAGGTTTAAAAATTCTCCATTTTTAAACATATGCGAAAAAAGCGGCTTGCTCTTCGTGTAAGTAGGATGGAATATCGAAATCCACCGCACTTTTCATCCTTATGATTCGTGGTTTGATTTTGTCACTTGTTGGTTAAGATTTTGAGTCAAACCATTGATGTCGGCACCGTTTAAGCCTAGCTCTTTTAGCAGATTATCCACCAGCGGTGCTTGTCCGCGATAGCGTAATGCGCTGTTTACAAGCTGATCAGATAAACTGGCCTGTGAAGCGACTTCACCCTGCTCGGCAGATGTCGCGGTACCAAACCCTCCAAGGCCGTTGACTTGCAAAATTTTAATATCGTCAATATTTTCCATTGGACGTACACTTTCACGAATAATGTCCGGTAAATGTTTCAATAGCGCAAGGCGAACTTGCATTTCTACTTGCTCAACGGACAAGACATTCGCCGCTTCATTGACGGCGCGGGTCCCTTCGGCATCCACTTTATATTGTTGTTCCAAGGCTTTGGCTAACAAAATTTTTGCATCCGCTTCCCCTTTGGCTTGTAAACGTTGTTTCTCCGCCTCGGCTTCCGCCACAATACGTAACGCTTCTGCACGATCGAATGCGGCTTGCTTTTCCGCCTCCGCCGCAACCGTGATCGCAATGGCATCTTTTTGCGCGATTTCTTGAGCAGCAATCAATTCAACGGCTTTGGCACGTTCCGCTTTTTCTGTTTCACGCACTGTGATAACACTTTCCTCTTCTCGCACAGCAGAGGCACGAGCTTTATCTGCCAGCGCTTTGGCTTCCGATTCGGCGCGTGATTTTTCTGCAACGGCAATGGCGCGATCTTGCTCGGCTAATTCAATCGCTTTTTTACGCTCTACTTCTGCGCGTTCAATTTGTTGATCTTTTTGAATTTTTTCATTTTCAATATCACGTTCCGCAAGAATGCGTTTTAAGTCCACTTCTCGAGACGCTGCGATTTTGACTTCTTCCGCTTCGCGTTTTTTCTGCGCTTCCTGTCCGGCAATTTCGGCATTTTGTTCCGCCCGACGTATCGCAATCTCACGCTCTTGTTCTAATTTGGCATATTCTTCTTCACGCAAAATTTGTAAACGAGTACGTTCGGCTTCCAAATTTTTGGTTTTTATCGCCAAATCCGTATCCTGTTCAATATCGTTACGTTTTTTACGGCGCACTTCGATGGTTTCCGTTAAGCGGGTTAAACCTTCCGCGTCAAAGGCATTTTGCGGATTGAAATATTCAAAACTGGTTTGATCCAAGCCGGTCAGCGAGACGGTTTCCAGTTCCAAGCCGTTTTTAAACAAATCTTCCGAAACCACTTGTTGCACTTTTTGCACAAAATCTACCCGTTTTTCATGCAATTCTTCCATGGCCATTTCCGCTGCAACCGCCCGTAAACTGTCAACAAATTTCCCTTCCACCAATTCTTTTAATTGCTCTGGTGACATGGTTTTCATCCCCAAGGTTTGCGCCGCCGTGGCAATGCTTTCCGCTGTCGGTTTCACTCGCACATAAAACTCTGCCGTTACATCTACTCGCATACGATCTCGAGTAATCAACGCCTGCTCTGCTGCGCGACGCACTTCCAAACGCAAGGTATTCATATTGACGGGAATCAATTCATGCAACACGGGCAAGACAATCGCACCGCCATTCATGATCACTTTTTCACCGCCAAAACCGGTGCGTACAAACGAGACCTCTTTGCTGGCGCGACGATATAATCGGGTAAGAATGAGGCCGAGAATTAATAATGCAATGAGTACAATGCCGGCAATAACGCTTATCAGTTCCATAATTTGTCCTTGTGTTTGAGAAAAATACGTCGTCGTTAATCAACCAAATTTCCATTCGGATTTTTGATTGCTTTAAAAAGATTATCTTGTAAAGAAATCAGTAACACCGTTTCGCCTTGCATGAGTGCGTTATCATCGTCAGGTTCGACCATGACATAATGTTGCTGACCGTAACCATCCTTTACGCGCGCTTGGGCGGGACTGCCTCGCTTTGCTGTGCCAAGTATCACCACCCCGACACAACCGACCAAACTTTCTTGGGTAACGGCGGTCGTTTCATCTTTGGGAAAGATGTGATAAACCCCGGCAGCCGCCATGCGCACCAACGGTAGGCTGGCAAACCAAACAATCACGGCAGCAACACAACCCTGCAAATAAAAACCGGAGAACTGATGTAATGCATATTGCAAGCTATAACCTAGTAAGCCAAACGTGGCGAGAAAAATCACCACTAACATTAATAGAGGCAACTTACCGACATATAACCAACTTAAAAATCGGATCACCACGCCACTGTCGGCGTAATTCAGCCCAATTTCTGCCTGTGTGTCCGTTAAGCTATCCGGTAAAAAACCATCGACCCACTCATTAATGCCACCCAGCATAAATGATGCCAGTTCAAGAATGCCAAGCAATAACATCAGCATAATGGCAATGCCGAAAATGCTATTTTGCGGTGCAGTAATCAGTTCCCACATAATATATCCTTATTTCAAGATGCTATTTGGCGGTTTTCAGTTGTGCTAAACGTTCTTTAATCCGATTCGTTCTGCTCACCTCTTCCAAATCCTTTAATTTAGCTAACTGTGACGGATCACGTCCTGCCATATGCAAGCCGGTTTGTCGCCCCATCAACCGATCAAACGCATTGGCGGTCCTTTCGGTATTACGCAAAATTTGATTTAATGTGGAACCGTCGCGCCCCTTGCCATGCGTTGCCGCTTGCGTTTGGCTTTGCTTCCAATCTTGAACGGCCTGTTGCATTTCACGTCGTTTCGCTTGCAATGCCACAATAAACCCTTCAAGCTCTTTTTCCTGCGCTGCACAGTCCGCCACCGTATTTTCCAACACTGGTAAGCGCGCCTCAATATCCATTTGTTCGGCAATCCCGATTTCCGCCAAGTCATCACGATTGGCTTTCAGTGCTTCTTGGATATCCGCCTGCAACGTTTCATGGCGATTGCTTTCATCCGCCATTTTTTTCGTGGCTAAATGCTTCTGCACTAAAACCTTGCCTAATTCCGACCGCACTTCATCTATTGCGCGCTCAATCTCGCGAATATTTTCATTCATCACCGCTTCCGGTGCTAAATTTTCTGCGGCATCTAAAATGGCATGAAATCCGCCACTGACCAAACGTCCGACACGACGAGCTAATGTTTCGCTCATATTCTACCTCCTTCTTTTTTTATTTTTCATCACGTTGACGAATAATGTGAGCCAAATTCAATGTGTTTTCCAGTTGGGCTAACACACTGTCATCGAATGCGGCCCCTTTCGCCGTCACCGCCAGTTGCAAAATGCTGTCAGTTAAACGCACAATACGCCACATGACTTCGCGCTCATATTTTTTTAACGCCTCTAACTCGCTTTCTGTCGGCACATCTGCGACTAATGTTGCGGTTAAATCCGGTAACAATTCAAATAAGCGCGCCAGAATGTGCGAATGAACCCCCAGCTCTTTTTCCGCATGTAACACATCGCGCTTGGCATTTTGTAAAAACTGTTCCGCTTGCGCTAAAGCGGTGCCGTAATCCTGCGGCTGTGTATAACTTTGCCGGGCTTGTTTTAATAATTCACGAATTTTTTCCGAAGGCGTATTTGCCCCTTCAACCTGTAAATTTGCAATAAAATCCGCATCTTCCTGAGAAATTCTCACGCTTATCGGAATTCGATTTGCTACGCTCATATTCAAACCTCATCATTTGTATTCATTTGAATACAATATACAGAGATCGTTTTCAAAAAACAACTGATTATTTAAATATTTTGCTATTTAGCGGATTTGCCGATAGAACACAGAAAAATACGCATAAAAAAAGTGCGGTGAGTTTTCTCAGCGTTTTAAAACACCGCAAAAACCCACCGCACTTTGACGTTCAATAAGCCTTAACTATGACATTCGTCCGTTAGCGATTGGAATAACTTGATCACAAATTGCCATGGTAGAGGCACGATGGCTCACTAAGATGATCAATTTTTCTGCTTTCACGTTTAGCAAGGATTGCAAAATCATGGCTTCGTTTAAGCTGTCCAGATTGCTGGTCGGTTCGTCCAACAAAATAATCGGTGCATTGTGCAAGAAGGCGCGGGCAATGCCGATACGTTGTTTTTCACCGTCGGAAAGATTGTTCCCCATTTCAGTGATTTTGGTATCGTAGCCTTCCGGCAAACTCATGATAAATTCATGAATAGAGGCTTTTTTCGCTGCTTCAATCACTTGCTCTTTTGTTGCCTTGCGGTTTGCCAACACAATATTTTCATACACCGTTTCATTGAAAATATAGGTTTGTTGGGTGATGTAAGCGATATTGTCGCGCAAATTCACCGTATTAATGTTTTTTAAGTCCGTATCGTTAATGCAAATACGGCCTTGTTGCGGATCGTAAAAACGCATCATTAATTTCAAAAGCGTACTTTTTCCGCTACCGCTGCGGCCGTGAATACCCAGAATTTGGCCTTTATTGAGCTGCAAATTCACGTCAGACAAAATTTGTTCATCCGCATAAGCAAAGCTGACGTTTTCTACGTTAATTTGCTGCACGTCAGTGATATTCACGCCGTTTTCTACGTCTTTTAATTCCGGCTGTTCTGCCAATAACGCCAACACACGTTCGCCGCTAGCGAGGGTTTGCAATAAGTTGTTGGACAAGTTACTTAAGGCAATTACCGGGCCGTAACTGGACATCAATAAAATCACACCAATGAGCAAGCCGGCAAAATCAATGTAATCGTAAGCAAAGAGCGTTAAGCCCACCAATAAAATCACGATATTGAAGAAAGACACCGCGATTTCGGTGAACGAACGCACGTTGCCTTCTTGTTGTTTAATTTTTAAAAAGGCTTGGTCGATTTTTTCACTGCGTTGGTGGATTTCCTGTAAGCGTTTTTCCTCGTTGCCGAAAAGTTGAATTTCTTTCATGCCACGAATGCTATCGAGGAAGAAATCGTTCATTTCGCCAACTAAGTCACGGTATTTGCGGCCATCTTCACGCGCCATTTGGGTGGTGACGATAGGCAAAATAATACCGACCGTGACATACGCTAAAAATGCCACCAACACGAACCACCAAGAAATATGCGCGAACACTACCAACAAGATACCGGAGGTTAAAAAGGCAATGGCGATCGGCGCGATGGTGTGTGCATAAAACACTTCTAGCAATTCAATGTCGTTGGTGACCAAGGAAAGCAATTGACCAGATTGTTTGTCCTGCAATTTTACAAACGCCAAACGACGTAATGCACTGAACACTTTGTCGCGTAACAACGCCAATAATTTGAAAGCGATGTAATGGCCGGACATTTGTTCCAAATAACGCAAAATGCCACGCGCTACTGCCAGCACAATAAGTGCGGTCAAAATTTGCGATAAATTTAAATGGGAGTGGAAATTAAGCAATTCCGACAAGCCCATCGCACCCAGCACCATAATGAAAATAGCGCTGAGGAAACCGAGGGTGCCCATAATGATGGTGAAACTCATAATATGCGCCAACGGCGTCACCAATTTCATAAGCTGCCACATAACGACAAATCCGTTCTTACGCATGATTTGCCCCCGTTCTGATATTTTCTAAGTTCTTTTGTTGATTAAACATTTCTGCATAAATTCCGTTTTCAGCCATTAAAGAAGCATGATCGCCCGATTCTGCCAAGTGACCGCTTTGTAACACATAAATTTGGTCGGCATTCACCGCATTCGCCAGACGGTGAGAAATCATGACGATAGTTTTTTCGTGTTTAAGCTGTTGAATAAATTGCAGAATGATTTCTTCACTTTCTACGTCGATGTTACTGGTGGCTTCATCGAAAACGTATAAGTCGGCATTGTGCAACAAGGCTCGTGCCAACGCTAAACGTTGAATTTGACCGCCGGACAAGTTGGTTCCGCGACTTAATAACATCATGTCCAACCCGCCGTTTTCACGGACGAAATTCGCCAAATTCACTTGTTCCAAGCATTGATAAATAGCGTCATCAGAAGCATCGGACAATGCCATCAACATATTTTCTCTGAGGCTGCCTTTGAAAATGTAACTGCTGTGGCTCACCAACGAAACATGGCGATATAAGGAATGACGGTTAATTTGTTTAATATCGACGCCGTTAAACAAAATTTCCCCTTGCTGCGCTTGATAAAAACCCATAAGCAAGGAAACCAATGTAGATTTACCGCAACCGCTTTTACCCACAAAAACTGTTAATTGCTTCGGTTGAATATCAAGGTTTAATCCGTTAATAGCCGGTTTTTCTGCAGAATAGGCAAAATGTAAATCCTTAATTTGCACGCTGACTTCATTTTTAGCCGGAAAATCCACCGCACTTTTATTTTCTTCTACCGGCGTATCTAACAGCGTAAAGATTTTTTCTGAAGCCGCCTTGCCATTCATCGCCACGTGGAAGAAAGAACCGAGTAAGCGTAACGGAATGAAAAATTCAGAAGAAAGTAAAATAAATAAAATGACACCGAAAATGCTTAAATTACCATCTTGGTATTGTAAAAGCGCCGTCAAAATTCCCAACGCCGCACCGCCGTAAGCCAATAAATCCATTAAAGAAACGGAGTTCAGCTGCATGGTCAGCACTTTCATGGTGATGGTACGGAAATTCTCCGCTTCGATGTCCATTTGTTTGGCTTTGTAATCGTCATCTTGATAAATTTTTAAGGTAATCAAGCCTTGTAGGTTATCCAAAAAACTACTGCCTAACCCGACATAAATAGACCAATATTTCGCCAATAAACGTTTAGCGATTTTATTTACCGCAATGATGGACATTGGAATTAACGGCACACAAACCAAAAGAATTAATGAGGTCGGTGCGTTAAAAAAGACCAGAAAAACAAACAACGTGAGTGGCGCAAGCAGGCTATAAAACAACTGCGGAAGATAACGACCGAAATAAATTTCCAGTTGTTCCACCCCTTCAGATGCCACTTGGATCACGGAAGAGGTAGATTGTTGGTTAACCTGATTCAGCGGCATGGAAGACAATTTTTGATAAATCAGCGTACGCAATTTATGCTTCACTTGCGTACTCGCTTTATAGGAGGCCTTCACCGCCATTTTCCCCGCCCAAGCACGCAACGCCAAACAAGCAACTAAAATGACGGTAAAAATGACCGCACTTTGTAGTGTAAGTGAGCGTTCAAACGCCCATTGCAAACAAATGGCAAATACTACCGCACTTATAATCCCGCCAATCAAAGCGACCCAGTTCCATAAGACATTAATAGCAATCCATTTTTTGCTATCTGCGACTGTGTTTATCAGTCGTTTATCTATCATCATGATAGAAACTCCTAAAAATAAAAAAGAAGTACGCCGGTAGCGTACTTTTGTTTAACGAATTCTGTCTTCCTCTCGACAACAGGCTCATTTCCTTGCAAAAAATTACTTTTCGCAAGTGACACCTGGTGACGATAAGCCGGGGGTTATTATAAAAAATAAAATAAAAGGAATATAGACGTGTATGAGAATTATTTTTATTTTTGTAATGAAGTGGAAGAGCGTTTATTTTTATCAAAGATAGCTTAAAACAGGCATATAATTGACCACACTTTTTCGTGTGTTTGTTCAAATATTGACTTCTCCCCCTTGCGTAGTAATATGCACCCACTTTTCATTACAGGCGTTTATTTATGCTAGCGTTTTCACATCAAGAACATATTGAATCCTATTATTCCGTCACCCGTAACCAACATTTTGAGTTACCGCCCTTAAATCAAAAAGAATCTGCTGACGTGTGCGTTGTTGGTGCAGGCTTTTTCGGTTTATCCACGGCATTAGAACTTGCCGAACAGGGCAAAAGCGTGATCGTACTGGAAGGCGCACGGGTAGGCTTTGGCGCATCAGGGCGTAGTGGCGGTCAGGCCATTAACGGTTTTGAAGACGGCATCGATGAATATATCGAACAAGTAGGCTTGGAAACTGCCCGTAAGCTATGGCAAATGTCCTTAGAAGCCATTGATATTATTGATGAACGCATTGCTAAATACGGTATTCAGTGTGATTGGAAGAAAGGCTATGCCACGTTGGCGCTCAACGAGCGTCGCATGGAAGATTTAATCGCCGTTGAAAAAGCCAGCCACGAGATTTTCGGCTATCAAAATATGCAGCTATGGGACAAGGCAAAACTGGAACAACATCTCGGTAGCAAAATTTATTGTGGTGCGTTGTATGACAGCAATTCCGGCCATTTGCATCCGCTTAATTATTGCTTAGGTTTAGCAAAAGCGTGCTTGGATTTAGGCGTGCGTATTTATGAACAATCGCCTGTGGTGGATTTACGTGAAAAGGCGACAGAAATTGAAGTCATAACGGATAAAAGCCTCGTTATCGCCAAAGATGTGGTGTTGGCGACTAACGCCTACATTGATGTGCTACCAAAAAGTATTCACCGTGGCATTGCCCGCAAAATTTTGCCGGTAGAAAGTTTTATCATCGCTACCGAACCGCTTGATCAAGCCATGGCCGATTCCGTGATCAATAACGGCATGTCTGTGTGTGACAGCAATTATTTGCTGGATTATTACCGTTTAAGCGCCGATAACCGTTTATTATTCGGTAGCGATTCCAGTTCCGAGAAAAACATGATTGAGGTCATGCGACACAATATGTTGCACGTTTTCCCACAGCTGGAAAACGTTAAAATTGATTATGGTTGGGGCGGCCCTATCGACATGACCATCAATTCCAATCCACATTTCGGACGCATTTCACCACATATTTATTTTGCCCACGGCTATTCCGGGCACGGCGTAGCACTCACCGGTTTAGCCGGTCGTATTGTCGCAGAAGCCATTTTAGGCAACGACGAACGCTTGGCTATCTTCACTAAATTAAAAGTGCCTTCAATATTCGGCGGCAAATTAGTGAAGAACCTGGCATTAAAAATCGGCGTGAACTATTACCGTTTCTTGGATAAATACCGCTGATGAATAAATCGGCGGATTTTATTTCTTTCAGTTATAACCTAGAGAAAACAATTATTTTGCTTTCTAAAAACTTACTGTAATAATCCACCGCACTTCCCCTTATCAAAAAAGGAACACTTTATGAAAAAATCATTTATTGCAAAAACATTCTTATTATCCGGTTTAGTTTTCGGCATGGCGACCCAAGCCCTCGCCGGAGAAATTTCTGATCGCGTAGAAAAAACCAAAACCTTATTAGTAGGCACCGAAGGCACTTACGCGCCATTCACCTTCCATGATGACAGCGGTAAATTAACCGGCTTTGACGTAGAAGTGATTGAAGCCGTAGCACAACGTTTAGGCTTAAAAATTCAATTTAACGAAACCCAATGGGATTCCATGTACGCAGGTTTAAACGCCAAACGTTTCGACTTAATCGCCAACCAGACTAACCCAAGCCCGGAGCGTTTGAAAAAATACCTTTACACCGCACCCTATAACTATTCCACTGCGGTTATCGTGACCAAAGAAGGCGACAATAGCATCAAAACTTTTGAAGATTTGAAAGGTAAAAAAGCAGCACAATCCTTAACCAGCAACTACGGCAAAATCGCCAAAGCGAATGGTGCAGAGCTCATCGTCGTCGAAGGTTTGGCACAAGCCTTAAAATTAATTACCCAAGATCGTGCTGAAACTACCGTGAACGACCACTTGGCAGTCTTGGATTACTTCAAGAAACAACCGAATTCCGGTTTGAAAATTGCCGTAAAACGGGATGACAAAGTGCCTTCCGGCTTCGCGGTATTAAAAGGTGAGGAACCGCTGGTCGAAAAAATTAACCAAGCATTGGAAGAGTTAAGAAAAGACGGCACCTTGAAACAAATTTCAATCAAATGGTTCGGCGATGACATTACTCAATAATTTTCTCGCCTCACTTCCCTTTATGAATGCAGAAAGAGCTGATGAAGTCATCAGCTCTTTTTGGCCTATGTTGGAAGCGGCTATTGATAAAACCATTCCGCTAGCCGTGATTTCCTTTTTTGCCGGCGTAGCTATTGCGTTACTGGTGGCACTGATTCGCATTGTGGAAAAACCAAATTTCGGAATGCGTTTATTACAAATTCTTTGCCGCATTTATGTTTCCACCATTCGCGGTACGCCAATGTTGGTGCAGATTTTCATTATTTTCTATGGCTTGCCGGAAGTAGGGATTAAGCTCGATCCGTTCCCCACCGCGATTATCGCCTTTTCCATTAACATTGGCGCTTATGCCTCAGAAACCATTCGCGCGGCGATTTTATCCATTCCGAAAGGACAGTGGGAAGCCTCCTATTCCATCGGCATGAATTATTATCAAACCTTCACACGTACCATCATGCCACAGGCTCTGCGCGTATCGGTGCCACCATTGGCAAATACCTTTATTAGTAACGTAAAAGACACCTCTTTGGCGTCGTTGGTATTGGTGACGGAAATGTTTCGCGTGGCACAAAACATCACCGCAGAAAACTATGAATTTATTATGATTTATAGCGAAGCCGCGCTGATTTACTGGTGCATTTGTTTGATTTTATCCTTTGCACAAGATCGCTTGGAACAACGCCTATCCCGTCATCTCAAGGCCTAAGGAAATCACATGTTAGAAGTGAACAATATTCATAAAACATTTAATGGCAATTCGGTGTTAAAAGGGATCGATTTTCACATTGAAAAAGGCGAAGTCGTGGCGATTCTCGGTCCGTCCGGCTCGGGCAAAACCACCTTTTTACGCTGCCTAAACTTATTGGAACGACCTGAACTTGGCACACTGCGTTTTTGTGATGGAAGTTTAACATTGGATTTTTCTCACAAAATCAGCAAAGCCGATGAATTGAAATTACGTCGTCGCTCTTCCATGGTATTTCAGCAATACAATTTGTTCCCCCATCGCACTGCACTTGAAAATGTGATGGAAGGCATGGTTGTAGTGCAAAAGAAAAGCAAAGCGGAAGCGGAACAACGTGCCGTGGAATTGCTCACCAAGGTGGGCTTAAAAGATAAAATGCAGTTGTATCCGTCGCAACTTTCCGGTGGCCAGCAGCAACGAGTAGGCATTGCCCGAGCATTAGCAGTTCAACCGGATATTATTTTGCTAGATGAACCGACCTCGGCGTTGGATCCAGAATTAGTGGGCGAAGTGCTACAAACCTTAAAACTGCTGGCACAAGAAGGCTGGACAATGATTATCGTCACCCATGAAATGCAATTTGCCCGTGATGTGGCCGATCGCGTCATTTTAATGGCTGACGGGAATGTAGTGGAACAAAACAGCGCACGCGAATTTTTTGAAAATCCACAACATGAACGCACTAAGCAATTCTTGTTGCAGGCAAAAATTCCCGTTTGCGTGGAATATGAAATTTAACCCATTTTTTATAGCGCAATTTGCGGAAAATATTGTTCGCTGAGCGCAACAAAATCCGCTAACGAAATGGACCGCACTTTTGCATCATTTGGCAGAAGTGCGGTTAAATTTCTCGCCAAAATATCGTTCTCTAAGGCAAAACAGGAAGCATGACAACGCACCAACACATCCGCTTGTTTTAACGCCAATAACACGCCATCTTGCCATAACACCACCGCATCCTGCGCCGTAGCATTCAGCAAATAATGTTCCAGTTCTGTTTGTGAATAATGGGCTTGAGAAAAAGTATAAAGCATAATCAAAAAGTCAGAATTTTTTCACATTGTTGCAGGATTTGTAACACCTGTTGGCGCGGTATTACATCACAATCCAAGACGAAATCCGACGATGTCAGCTGAAATTGTTGCAGTGAATCGGCACACACATAACGCTGTTCAATGTCGTATAAATCCAATAATTTCAACGCACTTGCCGTGTCTTTTTGCAAGACGGCTTCCGCTTGTTGCTGTTTTTGCAAGCTCAACACGCCGTCATCTAGGAAAAACACCGTAATGTCTTCTTCCGCACAAAATGCCGTCGCAGCAAGCAGCGCATCTAATCCTTCCCGCGTATTGGTCGTGCCGTAAGGCGCATGACGAAAAATAAAGGCAAGTTTACTCATAGGGTAATCACCCGATCAGCTTGAAGCAAGGCTTGGCTAAACTCACCTAAGCCGGCAAGTTGAAAAACGTCCGCCAAACTGACCGCACTTTTATCCGCCGCCGAATCGCTGTCCACCACACCGCGGCGTTGCGCTGCGGCAACACATAAATGCAACGGTACATTAAACTGACGAGAAAACGCTTGCCATGCTTTGACTAAATTGAATTCATCATTGGCGGGATACACCAGGGCGTTGCCATTGCTGACACCGTCTTGATAGAAAAAGATTTGGCGGATGTGATGTTTGTGAACCAGTTCTTGCGCTAACTGATACGCAAGAAAAGCGCCTTGGCTCCCATAAACCGGCTGTTTAACCACCAATACATAATCCATGATTACTCGTCCTGATCCTGTTTAATTTGGCGAATGTATAAATACACGGTATGGCGGGAAATATTAAGGCGTTCCGCCACCAAATTGATGGCATCTTTAATGTCGAAAATGCCTTTTTCATACAACGAAACGACGATTTGGCGGTTTTTATTATTATTTGCCACCATACGGTTGGAAGTCACTTCCTCAATGGTTTTTTCCACGGTTTGAACCACCAGTTCTTCCACCGAACTGGCAAAGTTCACCGCAGAGGTTTCACTGTAATCCGATGCCGGAATAAAGTTTTGTAGGAATTGCGACATGGGCACATCTAAATTAATATTGATGCAAAGCAGGCCAATAATGCGTTTTGTGCTGTTACGAATCGCGATAGTCACTGACTTCATCAAGCCACTGCTTTTCTTAGCGCGGGTAAAATACGGTTTGCTGACGCTTTCCGATTTCATATTGTGCAAGGAACGCAATGCGAGATCCGTCATAGGCGAGCCCACTTGGCGGTTGGTGTTATGTCCGTTAGCAATGTAAATGGCAGAGTGTTCTAAATCCTCAAAAGAATGGAGAACGATTTCACAATGTTGCCCGATGAGCGCACTGACACCGTCAACCACGGCAATATAGGAATTTAAAATTGTGCGATCTTCGTCGGTAAAAGGGCGTTTATCCGTTAACATGAATGTGCATATGCATTTTATTCAAATAAGAAACCGCACTTTTAAATGCAAGGCTCTAAAAGTGCGGTCATTTTTTCAAAGGTTTGAATTATTTTTTCTCTGGAATCACATCTAAGACTTCGACATCAAAATAGAGTGTCGCATTCGGTGGGATGCTCGCACCCGCACCTTCTTTGCCATACGCTAAATCAGCCGGTAATACTAATTCAATCTTACCGCCTTTTTTCACTAATTGCAGGCCTTCAGTCCAACCTTTAATCACTTGATTTAACGGGAATTCTGCCGGTACGTTACGTTCACGTGAACTGTCAAATACGGTGCCGTCCGCTAATTTACCGGTGTAATGTACTTTAACGACATCTGTTTCTTTGATCGGATTGCCTTTACCTGCATCAACAACGCGGTATAACAAGCCGGATGGTGTTTTCTTCACGCCGTCTTTTTTCGCAAATTCTTCTGCGAATTTTTTACCTTCTTCTTCCGCTTTCTTCGCTGCTGCTGCGAATCTTTCTTCGCTTGCGGCTTTTAATTTGCCATCAATTTCTTGTAAGACAGAGGTAATTTCTTTATTATTTTCTAACTTAACTTTGCCGCCTAGCACGTCTGCAATACCGGCAACGACTTTATCACTGTTGTAATCGATCACGCCTTTTTGTGCATCAATTAAACCTTGTAAATCTGAACCAAACAAAACACCAACCGCGTAAGAAGCTTCGTCATTAAATGAACCGGCTTTTTTGACCTCTGCCGCTTTCATTTCAGTCGCTTCTGCTTTTGCGGCCTCCGGTTTTACCTCAGTTTGCGTATCGGCAAATGCATTGGCAGAAAGAACGCTTGCGAGCATAAGTGCAACAGTTGATAATTTTTGAAATTTTAACATGATGTTAGATCCTTTATAATACATGAAACACGAAG
Source organism: Aggregatibacter valvarum (assembly GCF_980468985.1). Taxonomy (NCBI): domain Bacteria; kingdom Pseudomonadati; phylum Pseudomonadota; class Gammaproteobacteria; order Pasteurellales; family Pasteurellaceae; genus Aggregatibacter; species Aggregatibacter valvarum. The sequence goes on from NZ_OZ413141.1 coordinate 1,898,920, forward strand.
TCATAGAGTAAAACGGATTCAATAAATTCACAACATTTATTTAGGAATTATTATGTCGATATCGAAAAATTTAGAACCACGAATTGCCGAATTAGAAATGAAATTGACTTTCCAAGAAACTATCATTGAAGAATTGAATCAAGCGCTTATCGAACAACAATTTCTAATTGATAAAATGCAGGTACAACTTCGTTATTTAGTGAATAAACTGAAAGATGTACAACCCTCCAACATTGCCACTCAGGCAGAAGAAACCCCACCGCCGCATTATTAATGTAAAAAAGGGCGCTATATTTAGCGCCCAAAAGAAGGGTTTTCTTATTGTTGTTGGAATTATTTTGCGAAGTACGCTTCTAAATCATCGCTACCGCCAATATGTTTACCACCGATAAATACTTGCGGCACAGTTGCACGGCCGGAAACTGCACGTACACTTACGATAGTAGCATCATGACCTAACACGATTTCTTCAAAGTTCAAGCCTTTTTCATGTAACATTTGTTTTGCTTTCGCACAGAACGGGCAGCCCGGTTTAGTGAAGATTGCAACAGATTCTTGAATTTGGTGTTGTGGTGCGATGTATTTCAACATAGTATCTGCATCAGATACTTTGAACGGATCGCCCGGCTCGTTTGGCTCAACAAACATTTTTTCTACTACGCCGTTTTTCACGAGCATAGAATAACGCCATGAACGTTTACCGAAACCTAAATCTTCTTTACCTACCAACATACCCATGCCTTCGGTAAATTCACCGTTACCATCCGGAACAAAAGTAATGTTTTCTGCTTTTTCATCCTCTTTCCATGCATTCATAACGAAAGTATCGTTCACGGAAACCACAAGAATGTCGTCAACGCCGTATTTTTTGAATACTGGTGCTAATTCATTGTAGCGTGGTAAGTGAGAAGAAGAGCAAGTTGGGGTAAATGCGCCCGGTAAAGAGAAAACGATAACGGTTTTGTTATCAAATAATTCAGACGAAGTTACATCAACCCATTTGTCACCTTGACGAGTACGGAATGTAACCTGAGGAACTTTTTTTCCTTCCATAGTAGACATAAGTTTTTCTCCTATTCTATAAGTGTTGCTATGAATTAGAAAGCCAACCTAAATTACAGGCAGTTTCTAAAGATGGTGTGAATTATAGATAAAATTGTGATATAGTCACAATCAATTAATTCTATTCTTTTAATTGCTACTTTCTATAATGAGGACATATGAATATCCGTGATTTAGAATACCTTGTTGCCCTTGCAGAACACAAGCATTTTCGTCGTGCAGCAGACGCCTGTCATGTGAGCCAACCGACGCTAAGCGGTCAAATTCGCAAATTAGAAGACGAACTTGGCATCATTTTATTGGAACGTACCAGTCGTAAAGTACTCTTTACACAATCGGGTTTATTGTTGGTAGATCAGGCTAAAACCGTGTTGCGTGAAGTGAAACTCTTGAAAGAAATGGCAAGTAACCAAGGCAAAGAAATGACCGGTCCGTTACACGTTGGCGTGATCCCGACAATAGGTCCTTATTTAATGCCTCACATTGTCCCGGCATTACAAAATGCGTTCCCGGATTTGGAACTCTTTCTCTACGAAGCGCAGACCCATCAATTATTGGAGCAGCTTGAAACCGGCCGCTTAGATTGCGCCATTGTGGCATCCGTACGTGAAACCGAACCGTTTATTGAAGTATCATTATTTAAAGAAAGAATGTTATTGGCCGTTGCTGAAAATCATCCTTGGGCAAAAGAACAAACCATTCCAATGTCCATGTTAAAAGATCGTGAAATGTTAATGCTCGATGATGGTCACTGCCTGCGCAACCAAGCCCTTGGCTATTGTTTTACTGCCGGTGCAAAAGAAAATTCTCATTTCCAAGCGACCAGTTTGGAAACCTTGCGTAATATGGTCGCAGCCAATGCCGGCATGACCTTAATGCCGGAGTTAGCCGTGCTAAGCGAAGGTGAACGCGGCGGCGTAAAATATTTGCCATGCCAACCCGAACCTTCTCGAGATGTTATTTTGGTTTATCGCCCCGGCTCACCGCTCCGCGCTCGTTATGAACGCATTGCCGAGGCTATTGCGAATTCGGTTAAATCGATTTTATCTTAACGGAGCATTTCATGGTCGGTATTCGCGCGCAGCAAAAAGAAAAAACCCGTCGCGCACTCATTGATGCGGCATTTAACCAACTGACGGCGGAAAAAAGCTTTTCCAACCTGAGTTTAAGGGAAGTTTCCCGTGAAGCCGGCATCGCGCCGACCTCGTTTTATCGCCACTTCCGTGACATGGACGAATTAGGCTTAACGATGGTGGATGAAGCAGGTTTAACCCTTCGCCAACTCATGCGTCAAGCCCGTAAACGCATTGCCAGCGGCGGGAGTGTGATTGTCATTTCAGTGGAAACGTTCTTTGAATTTATCCACAACAGCCCAAACGTCTTCCGCTTATTGTTACGAGAAAGTTCCGGCACCTCACAAGCTTTTCGTACGGCGGCGGCTCGAGAGATTAAGCATTTCATTGATGAACTCTCGGAATACATCGCACGCAAAAATAATTATTCGCAATATATCGCTTATGTACAGGCAGAAGGCATGGTGACCATCGTATTCACCGCTGGTGCCAATGCGTTAGATATGAGCAAAGCGGAACGGGAACAGCTAAAAGAGCGGTTGATTTTACAGCTTAGAATGTTAGCCAAAGGAACAAAGCACGAAGCAAGAGATCGCCGTGAAAGCCATTAACTACAAAAAATTTCTCAAAAACATCCTTTCGCTATTTCTCACCTTGCTGGTGATGAGTAACCTCATGGATTTTATTCGTAAACCGACTGTGCCGGAAGATATTAACGCAACGGCATTATACGATTTGCAAGGGAATCCGTTTTTTCTACCACAACTGGCGCAGGACAAACCCACTATTGTCTATTTTTGGGGAACCTGGTGTGGTTATTGCCGTTACACCTCGCCGACAATTAACACGCTGGCAAAAGAAGGCTATCCTATTGTTTCCATTGCCTTACGTTCTGGTTCTACGCAGGATGTCACTGATTATCTCAAAGAACATCAATACGAATTTACGACTGTCAATGATCCCCATGGTGCACTGGCAAATCAATGGGGTGTGAATGTGACACCGACGATTATTCTTTTGCATCAAGGTAAAATGGACTTAGCCACAACAGGCTGGACAAGCTACTGGGGATTAAAAGTGCGGTTATTTTTAACCACGTTTTTATAGGATAGGCTTAGCTGACTCACGACGTCATTTTACTTAAGCGACTCTGCTGCAAAATTCGCTGGTAATTGCGTCTGCATACTTGCCCAAATCGCTCCGCTGTCCTTGCCATACTGCAATACGCAAGGTGCCACCTCATCGATGGCTTGACGTTGGCAAATGTCCATCAAATTTGCATAAAAACGCTTTGCCAAAAGGCGTGCTTCTGCATTTTGGAAGTAAAACATGCCAATATGGGAATACAAATTCTTGAAACTATTTAAAATTAAACCATACACCGGATTATCAGAAGCAAACGCAAGGTTACGGAAGACGTCATAGTCAAATTTTGTGTAATCTTCCGCAGTATCTTGTAATGTATCTAACGGTTGTAAAATGCGTAAAGATTGTTCCGGTGCCCGTCTAAAGGCTTTGGGAATGTAAATCATAGAAATATCGGTACGTGCCGAACGCATATTTGCAATAAGCGAAGGCTGACGAGTGCCATCCAATTGAATCATGGTTTCTAGAATATTTAAACCGGAGGTTTCCCAAATATCATTAACTTTTGTCGGCTTACCGTGTTGAATATTTAACCAGCCATCTCGCGCTAAGCGTTGTAACACTTCACGTAATGTGGTGCGCGTCACACCAATTTTATCTGCTAATTCCCGCTCTGCCGGTAAATCTGATCCCGGTGGAAAATGATGACTCCAAATACTCTTCACAATATATTCTTCAGCTAAGGCAGCGGGACTTTGTGCCTTCAGGAGAGGAGGGGTATTATTCATAAGATTCTTGTTCAATAAGTAATAACAGCGTCCTTATTATCGTTGAAACTGCTAGACATTACAATGAGATAATTATTTGGTAAATTCATTGACATCATTTAGGATTTTTGACACAGTTAAAATTTAATTTAACTAGAATAGCGTCGTTTAGCGTTATTTGATATTCGATGTAGGGGACATCATTTATGGATGATCGTAGTTATACACAAGCATTTCTTAAAAACTTTTTGGGAACCAGTCCGGATTGGTACAAAATCACCATCATTACCTTTCTTATCCTCAACCCGATTTTATTTTTCATCACGCCCTTTTGGGCCGGTTGGTTATTAGTTGTTGAATTTATTTTTACCTTGGGTATGGCATTAAAATGCTACCCGTTACAACCTGGTGGTTTGCTTGCCATTGAAGCAATCATTATCGGTATGACAAAACCGGAACACATAAAAGCAGAAGTCTTGGCTAATTTTGAAGTAATTTTGTTATTAATGTTTATGGTAGCAGGCATTTACTTCATGAAGCAATTATTGCTCTTTGTCTTCACCAAGTTATTGCTCAATATTCGCTCAAAACTGGTCTTATCATTGGCATTTTGCTTTAGTGCGGCGTTTTTATCTGCCTTTTTAGATGCATTAACCGTCGTTGCGGTAATTATCAGTGTCGCCATGGGATTTTACGGTGTATATCACAAAGTTGCTTCCGGTGGGACATTTTACGATTCTACAGATATCACTAATGACGAAAAAATCGGTAACCATCATGAAACCTTAGAACAATTCCGCGCCTTTTTACGCAGCTTAATGATGCATGCCGGCGTTGGTACAGCATTAGGCGGAGTAATGACCATGGTGGGTGAGCCTCAAAATTTGATTATTGCCGATCAAGCAGGTTGGAACTTTGTTGAATTCTTCTTCCGTATGGCACCGGTGACTGTGCCCGTATTTATTTGCGGTATCTTAACCTGTGTCTTGTTAGAAAAATTTCACTTGTTTGGCTACGGAGCAAAATTACCACAAAAAGTCTGGGAAGTTCTGGCTGATTTTGATCGTGCCAATATGAAAAAACTAACCAAACAAGAACGTTTGAAACTCATTATCCAAGCAATAATTGGGGTTTGGTTAATTGTTGGATTGGCTTTTCACTTGGCTTCAGTGGGTTTAATCGGACTAAGTATTATCATTCTATGCACCTCGTTCTGTGGCATTACCAGCGAACACGCATTGGGTAAAGCATTCCAAGAATCCTTACCGTTTACCGCACTTTTAGTTGTATTCTTCACGATTGTTGCTGTTATTATCGACCAAAAACTTTTCGCACCAATTATTCATTATGTTCTATCGGCAGAAGAAAGTACTCAACTCACCTTATTTTATGCTTTCAATGGTTTACTTTCTGCTATTTCCGATAACGTATTTGTAGCAACGGTGTACATTAACGAAGCGAAAAACGCATTATCTGCGAATATTATCCCACCACATCAATTTGAGTTGTTAGCTGTTGCGATTAATACCGGAACTAACTTGCCTTCAGTTGCAACACCTAACGGACAAGCGGCGTTCTTGTTTCTGTTGACATCATCGCTTGCGCCCCTAATTAACCTATCTTATGGTAGAATGGTTTACATGGCATTGCCTTATACTATTGTGCTGTCTTTAGTAGGTTTATTTGCCGTAGAATATATTTTGCCATCAATGACTATTTGGCTAGCCAATTTAGGTTTAATTATGCCAATTTAATAAATTTGAAGGTTAATTAAAATAGAGAGGAAAAAACGCAATGCTACATTTTTTCAAAACACTTTCCGTCCAACGTTCCGGTTGGTTATTGTTATTGATTTCAGCATTAGCGTTAGAAGGCACCGCACTTTATTTCCAGTATGGCATGGGCTTACAGCCCTGCGTAATGTGTATTTATGAACGTGTGGCATTATTTGGTATCGCCTTTGCCGGCATAATCGGCCTAATTGCCCCACGTTTTTTAATCATGCGCGTATTGGCATTAATCGTTGCTTTTTTAAGTGCGGTAAAAGGATTATTTATTTCGATCAAACACGTCGACTACCAACTTCACCCAGCACCTTGGAATCAATGTTCTTACTTACCTGAATTTCCACAAACCTTACCATTGGATCAATGGTTCCCGGTCTTATTTCATCCCACAGGTTCTTGCAGTGACGAAGTATGGTCTTGGCTAGGGCTTTCTATGGCACAATGGATTGTGGTGATATTTGCAGTGTATTTACTGATATTCCTCTTCATTTTAATCAGTCAATTCAAACGCGTTGAAATCCATCAAAGCAGACGCTTATTTAAATAATCAGTTATAAATAACCTAAATCTCAAGATTTGGGTTATTTTTATATTGGTTAACCTTTATTTGAATTCTTCATAATACGATCTTTCGCAACGCGCCACTCGCGTTCTTTGATATCATCACGCTTATCATGTTGCTTCTTCCCTTTCGCTAAACCAATTTTGATTTTAGCCCAGGCACCTTTCCAATATAAAGAAAGCGCAATCAACGTAAATCCATCTCGGTTTGTTTTCCCAAATAAAGAATCTAACTCACGTTGTTTTAAGAGCAACTTACGTGTACGACTCGGATCACAAACAATATGTGTAGAAGCTACGCTGAGAGGTTGTATCATTGAGCCAAACAAAAAGGCTTCACCATTTTTGAAAATAACATAGCTATCACTAATATTTACCTTACCTGCTCGCATAGACTTTACTTCCCAACCTTGTAGCTCAAGTCCTGCTTCGATTTCATCTTCAATAAAGTAATCATGTCTAGCGCGTTTATTTAAGGCAATTGTATTACTACCAAGTTTTACTTTTTTCTTTGTCATTTTTTGAAATCCAAATTAATTAGTAAAAAAAAGACTGAAGACTATACAGCCTTCAGTCTTTAGTTTTAGTAGAATGAACTTTTATTCCGCCGCTACTTCTTCAGAAGAAACTTCAGGACGATCAACTAATTCAATGTAAGCCATTGGTGCATTATCGCCTGCACGGAAACCACATTTAAGAATGCGGGTGTAACCACCTGCACGTTGTGCAAAACGTGGTCCTAATTCATTAAATAATTTAGCAACAGTTTCAGTGTTGCGTGTACGAGCAAAAGCGAGGCGACGATTTGCCACACTATCTACTTTTGCTAAAGTAATTAACGGTTCAACTACTCGACGTAATTCTTTTGCTTTTGGCAAAGTTGTTTTGATAATCTCATGACCAATCAAAGAACTTGCCATATTACGAAACATCGCTTGGCGATGACTGCTATTACGGTTGAGTTGACGACCACTCTTACGATGGCGCATAACCTTATCCTTCTCAGAAAAATCTTAAACCTACGACCAAACTAGTCTTCAGCAATACTTGCTGGTGGCCAATTTTCAAGGCGCATACCTAGTGATAAGCCTCTTGAAGCGAGCACATCCTTAATTTCAGTAAGTGATTTCTTACCAAGATTAGGTGTTTTTAATAACTCAACTTCTGTACGTTGTACTAAATCACCGATATAGTGAATTGTTTCTGCTTTCAAACAGTTAGCAGAACGAACTGTCAACTCTAAATCATCAACAGGACGAAGCAGAATCGGATCGAATTCTGGTTTTTCTTCCTTAATTTCAGGTTGACGAACATCTCGCAAATCAACGAATGCATCAAGTTGTTCTGCTAAAATTGTTGCTGCACGACGAATCGCATCTTCAGGATCAATAGTTCCGTTTGTTTCTAGCACAATAACCAACTTATCTAAATCGGTACGCTGTTCAACACGTGCAGCTTCAACATTATAAGCAATACGGTCAACCGGGCTATAACAAGCATCTACTAATAAACGACCAATTGGGCGATCTTCATCCTGATTTTGAACACGAGCTGATGCAGGCACATATCCTCTACCACGTTGCACACGAATACGCATATTAATTGATGCATTCTCGTCAGTTAAGTGGCAAATAACATGCTCAGGATTTACAATTTCAACATCACCATCATGGGTAATATCTGCAGCAACAACAGGGCCAATTCCAGATTTAGTAAGGGTTAGAAGAACATCATCTTTATTTTGTACTTTTACAGCTAAACCTTTTAAGTTTAAAAGCACTTCAAGAATATCTTCCTGTACGCCTTCTTTGCTACTATATTCATGCAAAACACCATCAATTTCTACCTCAGTTACAGCACAACCTGGCATTGAAGATAGAAGAATACGGCGTAATGCATTTCCTAGAGTATGACCGAAACCACGCTCTAATGGCTCTAAGATAATCTTCGCCTGTGTTGAACTAACTTGTTCAATATCAACTAGGCGTGGTTTTAAAAATTCTGTAACAGAACCCTGCATTTTATCCTCTCTTTGCTTCTAAGCACTACTACAATTATTTGGAGTAGAGCTCAACGATCAGATGTTCATTAATGTCTGCTGATAAATCAGAACGCTCAGGAACACGTTTAAATACACCTTCCATTTTAGCAGCATCAACATCCAACCAAGTTGGTTTTTCTTTTTGTTCTGCTAACTCTAACGATGCTTTAATGCGTGCTTGTTTTTTAGATTTTTCACGAACAGCAATTACATCATCAACTGAAACTTGGAAAGATGGAATGTTCACAACACGGCCATTCACAACAATTGCCTTATGACTCACTAACTGACGAGCTTCAGCACGAGTTGCGGCAAATCCCATACGATAAACAACATTATCCAAGCGACCTTCTAACAATACCAATAAGTTCTCACCAGTATTGCCTTTTAGACGATTCGCTTCTTTGTAATAGTTACGGAACTGACGTTCTAAGATACCGTACATACGGCGAACTTTTTGTTTCTCACGTAACTGACTACCATAGTCAGACAAACGTGGTTTACGAGCACCATGTTGACCAGGTGCTGTATCAATTTTACATTTCGAATCAATCGCACGAACGCCTGATTTAAGAAATAAATCAGTACCTTCACGACGGCTGAGCTTGAGTTTAGGACCCAAATATCTTGCCATTTTCTTTCTCCAACTATCCTATTACGTCATTAAACACGACGTTTTTTCGGTGGACGACAACCGTTATGAGGAATCGGAGTCACATCAGTAATATTCGTGATACGGAAACCCGCTGCATTCAATGCACGGATTGTTGATTCACGACCCGGACCCGGACCTTTAACCATAACTTCCAAGTTCTTTAAGCCGAACTCTTTAACGATTTCAGCACAACGTTCTGCAGCAACTTGTGCAGCGAACGGGGTAGATTTACGAGAACCACGGAAACCTGAACCACCTGCGGTTGCCCATGCTAGAGCATTTCCTTGACGGTCAGTAATAGTAACGATTGTATTATTGAAAGATGCGTGAATATGTGCAACGCCATCCACAATTTGTTTTTTTACACGTTTACGTGCACGAATTGGTGTTTTAGCCATTCTTTATTTACCCCGACTATTTTTTGATCGGCTTACGTGGACCCTTACGGGTACGCGCATTAGTTTTAGTACGTTGACCACGTACAGGTAAACTACGACGATGACGTAAACCACGATAACAACCCAAGTCTAAAAGACGCTTGATGTTTAGTGTTACTTCACGGCGTAAATCACCTTCAACGGTAAATTTACCAACTTCGTCACGCAGTTTGTCAATCTGCTCTTCAGACAATTCGCTGATCTTAACATCTTCAGCAATACCCGCTGCAGCACAAATGCTTTTTGAACGAGTCTTACCGATACCATAAATTGCAGTTAAAGCGATTACAGTGTGTTTATGATCAGGAATGTTAATGCCTGCAATACGGGCCACTATGCACTCCTATATTAATTAATTTGACACCCTGATCTTGAAAAGCCCGTTTTCAGGATACTCAAACAGAGTGTCAAGGAAATAAATGAGCTGAGTAGTATAATTACTCAACCGGTTCTTTGCAAGAAAAATATCAATTAACCTTGGCGTTGTTTATGTTTGGGATCGTTACAAAGTACACGAACAACTCCCTCACGTTTAACAATTTTACAGTTACGACATAATTTCTTAACGGAAGCACGAACTTTCATTGCTTATCCCTTTTATAACTGGACTATTGTCCAAAACCTTTAAGGTTTGCTTTTTTCAACGCAGACTCATATTTTGTAGACATTAAATGACTTTGAATCTGTACGATGAAATCCATAATAACCACCACAACAATCAGCAAAGATGTACCACCAAAATAGAATTGAACATTCCAAGCAGATGTCATGATATAAGGAACCAAACAAACGAATGTGACATATAATCCCCCAATAAGGGTCAATCTAGTCATGATCTTATCAATATATCGAGATGTTTGTTCCCCTGGTCTAATTCCAGGTATAAATGCACCTGACTTTTTCAAGTTATCTGCTGTATCCCGAGGATTATATTGCATTGCAGTATAGAAAAAGCTAAAGAAAATAATTGCCACGGCATATATAACTAAGTATAACGGCTGTCCAGGATGTAATAACATTGATAAATCAGTTAACCATTCTAAACTTGAGCCTTGTCCAACCCATTGAGTTAATGTTGCTGGAAAGAGTATTATACTTGATGCAAAAATTGCGGGAATCACGCCTGCCATATTCACTTTTAACGGAAGATGTGAAGTGTGTCCACCCAAAATTTGTCTGCCTTGCTGACGCTTAGCATATTCCACTTTGATTCGTCTCTGCCCTCTTTCGACAAAAACGACAAAATAAGTAACTGCAAAAACAATAACAGCTATCAATAAAAGAACAAGAAAATGCATTTGACCAAGGCGAGCTTGCTCAATCGTTTGACCTACAGCAGCAGGTAAACCAGCAACAATACCCGCAAAAATAATCAAAGAAATACCATTACCAATACCACGCTCTGTAATTTGCTCACCTAACCACATTAAAAACATAGTCCCGGTGACCAAACTAATTACCGCGGTAAAATAGAAGCTAAATCCTAAATTAGGAACTAACCCCGGTAACATATTAGGTAAACCTGTTGAGATACCTACCGCTTGTAAAGTAGCAAGAACAACTGTTGAATAACGTGTATACTTACTAATTTTACGGCGACCAGACTCACCTTCTTTTCTTAGTTCTGCCAGTGCTGGATGAACTGAGGCTAATAGTTGGATAATAATTGATGCCGAAATATAAGGCATAATACCCAAAGCAAAAATAGAAGCTCGACTCAGCGCACCACCAGAGAACATGTTAAACATATCAATGATGGTGCCTTTTTGTTGTTCAATTAACTGAGCCAATACGGCAGCATCTATACCAGGAACCGGAATGAACGAACCAATACGGAAAACTATCAGTGCGCCTAAAACAAATAACAATCTATTCTTAAGCTCACTTTTTCCGCCTTGCGTACTTCTTGCTTGATAGCCTGGTTGCTTAGCCATTAATTATTCCTCGATTGAACCGCCTGCAGCTTCAATTGCTGCCTTGGCACCTTTAGTAACACCTAATCCGCGAACTACTACTTTAGACTTAACTTCACCTGCCAAAATTACTTTAGCAAATTGAATATCCTTAGTTAAAACATTAGCTGCTTTTAATGTTTCTAGAGTTACGATGCCACCTTCAATTTTATTTAGGTCATCTAAACGAACTTCTGCTGTTACTGCAGATTTCATTGAGGTAAAACCAAATTTAGGTAAACGACGGTATAAAGGCATTTGTCCACCTTCAAATCCGCGACGAACACCACCGCCGGTACGGGATTTTTGACCTTTATGACCACGTCCACCGGTTTTACCTAAACCAGAACCGATACCACGACCAAGACGTTTAGCACTATGCTTAGCACCTTCAGCCGGAGATAGAGTATTTAAACGCATCTATTACTCCTCCACTTTAACCATATATGAAATTTGGTTAATCATTCCTCGTACTGCCGGAGTATCAATTAACTCAACAGTATGATGCATATGGCGAAGACCAAGACCACGTAGTGTAGCTTTATGCTTCGGTAAACGAGCAATAGAACTACGAACCTGTGTTACTTTAATAGTTTTAGCCATTATCAATTACCCCAAAATTTCATCAACTGATTTACCACGTTTAGCAGCAACCATTTCTGGTGATTTCATATTTGCTAAAGCATCAATAGTTGCGCGAACAACATTGATTGGGTTAGTTGAACCATATGCTTTTGACAATACGTTACGGACTCCAGCAACCTCTAACACGGCACGCATCGCACCGCCGGCAATAATACCGGTACCCTCACTCGCCGGCTGCATAAAAACGCGCGAACCAGTATGAGTACCCTTAATAGGATGTTGTAACGTACCTTCTGTTAAAGCCACATTAACCATGTTACGACGTGCTTTTTCCATTGCTTTTTGAATCGCTGCAGGAACTTCACGTGCTTTACCATATCCAAAACCTACTCGGCCATTACCATCACCTACCACAGTCAATGCGGTAAAGCTCATGATACGACCACCCTTTACAGTTTTAGATACGCGGTTTACCGCAATTAGCTTCTCTTGCAGTTCACCAGCTTGTTTTTCGATGTTTGACATCTCAAATTACCTCAATTAGAACTGTAGACCAGCTTCACGGGCTGCATCCGCTAAAGATTGGATACGGCCATGATATTTAAAACCAGAACGATCAAAAGCTACGCCTTTAATGCCTTTTGCTAATGCTCTTTCTGCAACGGCCTTACCTACAACTGCAGCAGCATCTTTATTTCCGGTATATTTCACTTGCTCTTTAATTGCTTTCTCAACAGTAGAAGCAGCCGCAAGCACTTCCGAACCGTTTGGTGCGATGACTTGGGCGTAAATATGGCGTGGAGTACGGTGAACAACTAAACGAGTTACACCCTGCTCTCTCATCATATGACGCGCACGAGCCGCACGACGGATACGAGCTGATTTCTTATCCATAGTGTTACCTTAATTATTTCTTCTTAGCTTCTTTAATACGCACCACTTCATCAGCGTAGCGTACCCCTTTACCTTTATACGGCTCAGGGCGACGATAAGCACGAATATCTGCAGCAACTTGACCAATTAACTGTTTATCTGAACCTTTCAAAACAATTTCAGTTTGAGAAGGACATTCAGCAGTAATTCCTGCAGGTAAAACATGCTCAACAGGATGAGAAAATCCAAGACTTAAAGCAACAGCGTTTCCTTTAATTTGTGCTCTATAACCTACACCAACTAATTGTAGTTTTCTTGTAAATCCTTCAGTAACGCCAATAACCATAGAATTAACTAGCGCTCTCGCAGTACCAGACTGCGCATTACCGCCCTCAACACCCTCACGTGGTGAAAATGTCAATTCGTTATTTTCATGTTTAACTTCTACTGAATGATGAATAGAGCGAGATAACTCACCATTTTTACCTTTAATTGTTAGCAACTGTCCGTTAAGTTTTACCTCAACGCCGGCAGGAATACTAACAGGTGCTTTTGCAACACGAGACATTTTCCTACCTCTCCATTAAGCTACATAACAAATGATCTCACCGCCTAAACCCGCTTGACGAGCTGCACGGTCAGTCATTACACCTTTAGATGTAGATACAACAACAATACCTAGACCACCCATTACTTTCGGTAATTCGTCTTTACGTTTGTAAATACGAAGACCAGGGCGACTAATACGCTGAATACTCTCTACAACCGGTTTTCCTTGGAAATATTTTAACGTAATTTCCAATTCAGGTTTTACACCTTCAACTACTTTAACGCTTTCGATATAACCTTCGCTAGCTAATACATTGGCAATTGCCACTTTTAGCTTGGATGAAGGCATACTGATCGCAACTTTATTCGCAGCTTGACCGTTACGAATACGAGTCAACATATCTGCGATAGGATCTTGCATACTCATTGTGCTTTTACTCCGATTCCAAATTAAAGTGGTAAATTACCAACTTGCTTTCTTAAGACCCGGGATTTCGCCGCGCATAGCAGCTTCACGAACCTTAATACGACTTAAACCAAACTTACGAAGAACGCCGTGAGGACGTCCAGTTTGACGGCAACGGTTACGTTGACGACTAGGGCTAGAATCACGTGGTAAAGTTTGTAACTTTAACACAGCGTTCCAACGATCTTCGTCAGAGGCATTAACGTCAGAAATAATCTTTTTTAACTCTACACGTTTAGCATAGAATTTTTCAGCCAATTTCACGCGTTTTACATCGCGAGCTTTCATTGATTGTTTAGCCATTTGTAACCTGCCTTACTTACGGAATGGGAAATTAAAGGCAGCCAATAGTGCTCGACCTTCTTCATCACTCTTAGCTGTGGTTGTAATAGTAATATCTAAACCACGTACACGATCTACTTTATCGTAGTCGATTTCAGGGAAGATGATTTGCTCACGCACACCCATACTGTAATTTCCACGACCATCAAAAGATTTCGCGCTCAAACCGCGGAAGTCACGAATACGTGGAACAGCAATTGTAATTAAACGTTCTAAGAACTCCCACATACGTTCACCACGTAGTGTTACTTTACAACCGATTGGATATCCCTGACGGATTTTAAAGCCAGCAACAGATTTACGAGCTTTAGTAACCAAAGGTTTTTGACCGCTAATTGCTGCTAAATCTGCTACTGCATTATCTAGCAATTTTTTATCGGTCAATGCTTCACCCACACCCATATTCAGGGTTATCTTTTCGATTCGTGGGACTTGCATGACAGACGAGTAGTTGAATTTCGTTTTCAATTCATTTACTACTTGCTCTCTGTAGTAATCATGCAGTTTCGCCATCGCATTACTCCAGTTTATTATTAAATAATTTCATTGTTAGATTTGAAGAAACGTACTTTTTTGCCGTCTTCAAATCTAAAACCTACTCGGTCAGCTTTATTTGTTTTCGGGTTAAAAATTGCAACATTTGATACATCAATTGCAGCTTCTTTCTTCACTAAACCACCCTCTTTGCCTAATGCAGGTACTGGTTTTTCATGTTTAGTGATGATATTTACACCTTCAACAATCACTTTACCGTTAGATAACACTTTTGTTACCTTACCGCGCTTACCTTTGCTTTTGCCGGTAAGCACAATTACTTCATCATTTTGACGGATTTTTGCAGCCATTACATTCTCCTTACAGTACTTCTGGAGCTAAAGAAATGATCTTCATGAATTTCTCAGAACGAAGTTCACGAGTCACCGGTCCAAAAATACGAGTACCGATTGGTTGCTCAGTGTTATTATTTAAAATGACACAAGCATTACCATCGAAACGAATAACTGATCCATCTGGGCGACGAACACCCTTCTTGGTGCGCACAACAACCGCTTTTAACACATCACCTTTTTTTACTTTACCGCGCGGAATTGCTTCTTTTACAGTAACTTTGATAATGTCGCCAATAGCAGCATAACGACGGTGCGATCCACCTAGAACCTTGATACACATTACGCTGCGAGCGCCTGAATTGTCAGCAACATCCAGCATAGTCTGTTCTTGGATCATATTAGTGCTCCGTTAAATTAAAAAACCACCCTTGCGGGACGAACCTGTCCGCACAGTCAAAAGAGAACGGCGGGCAGGTTGCGGATTCTATCAAAAGAAAAAGAGAAAGGCAACGATAATTTGCCTTCCTCTTCTTAAGCCGTTTGTTAAAAGTGCGGTTGAAATTTACCGCAGTTTTTAGAATTATAAAAATATCTCCATACATTCAAAATTCATCGAATGAAAAAATAAGGGTTAGAAAAAATGAAGCGAATTATTACATTAGAGAAACTTATCAGTTTTTATATCTTGGGAAAATTTCCTTGCCTAACAACCAGAGATAGCGATCAATCTCTTTTAAGTTAAATCTCTCTAATTTATAATATTTTTGGAAATCCAACAAAATTCCTTTAAATTTTCTGTAATCTTTTAGATCTATTCTTTTAAATGATGAAAATTTATCTATTTTATTAAAATATAAGAGAATTTTCTCCACGTAGCTATCATAAATAGGAAAATCAATTGGATTATGATGGCTACAATATTTAGTTGCAAAAGAATAAAAAGATCTCTTTTTGCCACTAATTTCCACCTTTCCTAATTCATTAACTAAAGAGATATCTCCAGACTTTAAACGTTCATCTAGATCTTTAATATTTAAAATATGTTTTGCCACAGGATAAATAGCAAATATATTTGTACTATAAAAATCATTTAAACATGATGCTTTCAATAAAATATCACTAATTTCACTATTACTTGGCAATAATTTTAAAAATAGTTTTTTTAACGCCTTTTCTTGTAAAGTATAGCCTTCAAGATTTTCCCATCTATTGAGATATTTATTAACTTCTAAGGCACTAGGTTTGGGTGGTAAAGGCTTTTCCATCTTTTCTCCAATACATGAAATTTATCTGAATTTAGTACACAAGAATAAATGAATAATATTTCTTTTCATATACTTTTCACACTGAAATCAAAATAGTAAATACCGTATGTGTTAGTAACGGTATAATCTTCAGCAGATTCAATAATTAAATCTTTATAAATTGCACAACTTCTAATTTGTTTAGACATAACTAGCTCCAGATTACCAAAATTTTAAAACAACTTGACCAAATGCAACTAAGATAGCGTTACCATTTAGTTCATAAGTAGTATCATAGTTAGCTGAAATTTTTGGCTTAATCTTATTCCCTTCTGTCACCCAAATATCACTTTGCTTTGCTCCAACTTTAGGTTTTAACTCACGTCCATCATATACCCAAATATCACTTTGTTTTGCTCCAACTTTAGGTCTTAACTCACGTCCATCATATATCCAAATATCACTTTGATTTGCTCCAACTTTAGGTTTTAGCTCACGCCCATCACAAGACCATTTACTCGATAATGAAATTTTTGGCATAATTTTCTCCAATATCCTTCTTAAAAATATTTTTATCAGTGTTTATTTAGGTGTTATGTCAATAACACCTAAAAGAAGTATACTTCTTTGCGAAATTGACTTACTGAAAGAAAAAGTGCGGTTAAAATCCCTTGAATTTTAACCGCACTTTAAAAACAAAAAAGCCAACAGCTTTACACTATTGGCTTTTATTTTATTACTTTCTGTCGTTAATTAAGCAATCACTGCTTTCTCAACAACACGAACTAAAGTCCATGATTTAGTTTTAGAAATCGGACGACATTCGCGAACTTCTACTAAATCACCTAATTTAGCTTCGTTATTTTCATCGTGCACATGTAGTTTAGTTGTGCGACGGATAAACTTACCATAAAGTGGGTGTTTAACCTTGCGTTCAATAGCAACAACGAAAGATTTCTCCATCTTGTCACTTACTACACGACCTTGCACGCTACGAATTTTATCAGTCATTACTCACCCGCCTTTTCGGTTAGAACAGTTTTAATTTGTGCAATACTACGACGCACTTGTTTTAACTGATGGGTTTGTTGAAGCTGACCGGTGGCTGCTTGCATACGCAACTTGAATTGCTCACCTAACAAGTTAACCAATTCAGCATTCAGCTCTTCAACACTTTTTGTACGTAGTTCTTGAGCTTTCATTACATCACCGTCTTAGTTACGAAAGTGGTCTTAATTGGCAATTTAGCAGCTGCTAATGCAAATGCTTCTCTTGCGATCTCTTCAGACACACCATCCATTTCATAGAGAACTTTACCCGGCTGGATTAAGGCTACCCAGTACTCAACGTTACCTTTACCTTTACCCATACGGACTTCTAGTGGTTTTTCAGTAATTGGTTTATCCGGGAATACACGAATCCAGATTTTACCTTGACGTTTTACTGCACGTGTCATAGCACGACGAGCGGCTTCAATTTGACGTGCAGTTAAACGACCACGACCAACTGCTTTTAAACCGAAAGTACCGAAGCTAACTTCTGTACCGCCCGCGATACCACGGTTACGGCCTTTGTGAACTTTACGGAATTTTGTACGTTTTGGTTGCAACATTTAGCGATTCTCCTTACTTACGACCTTTACCGCGCGGAGCCTTTTTAGGCTTGTCGGCAGGTTGTTGTTCCGGTTGCGCTAGCGCAGCCATTCCACCAAGAATCTCACCTTTGAAGATCCATACTTTAACGCCGATTACGCCGTATGTAGTATGTGCTTCTGCAGTGTTATAGTCGATGTCCGCACGCAATGTATGTAGAGGCACGCGACCTTCACGATACCATTCGGAACGAGCAATTTCAGCACCGCCCAAACGACCGCTAACTTCAACTTTGATACCTTTAGCGCCTAAACGCATTGCATTTTGTACCGCTTTCTTCATAGCACGACGGAACATAACACGACGTTCTAATTGTGAAGCGATGCTGTCTGCAACTAATTTTGCATCTAATTCAGGTTTTTTCACTTCAGCAATGTTGATTTGAGCAGGAACGCCGGCAATTTTTGCCACTGCATTACGCAATTTTTCAACATCTTCGCCTTTTTTACCAATGACGATACCTGGGCGAGCTGTGTGAATAGTAACACGAATACTTTTCGCAGGACGTTCAATAGTGATACGTGAAACGGAAGCATTCGCTAATTCTTTGTTTAAGAATTGACGTACTTTGAAATCGCCTTCAAGATTGTCAGCGAAGTCTTGTGTATTCGCAAACCAAGTAGAGCTCCAAGGTTTTACAATACCTAGGCGAATACCATGTGGATGTACTTTTTGACCCATTGTTATTCCTCTACGATTAACGATCTGACACAACCACAGTAATGTGGCTTGTACGTTTTAAAATACGATCTGCACGACCTTTAGCACGTGGCATAACACGTTTCATGCTTGGACCTTCATCTACGAAAATCTTCGCAACTTTAAGATCATCGATATCTGCACCGTCATTGTGCTCGGCATTAGCAATCGCTGACTCAAGAACTTTCTTCACTAAAGCTGATGCTTTTTTATTTGTGTAAGTAAGAATTTCTAATGCTTGAGCCACTTTCTTGCCACGGATTAAATCCGCAACTAAGCGAGCTTTTTGCGCTGAAGTGCGAGCGTAACGATGTTTTGCAATAGTTTCCATCTTTTACCCCTTACTTCTTAGCTTTCTTGTCCGCAGCGTGACCGCGGTAAGTACGAGTCGGTGCAAATTCGCCTAATTTATGACCGATCATTTCATCAGAAACATAAACAGGAACATGCTGACGACCATTATGGACTGCGATGGTCAATCCAATCATTGATGGAATGATCATTGAACGACGGGACCAAGTTTTAATTGGTTTTTTATCCCCGCTTTCCACCGCCTTCTCTACCTTCTTCAACAAGTGTAGGTCAAGGAAAGGACCTTTCTTGAGAGAACGTGGCATGGCTTATCCTCTTATTTAATTAAAATTATTTACCACGACGACGTACGATATATTTATCAGTACGTTTGTTATGGCGAGTTTTCTTACCTTTAGTTTGAACGCCCCAAGGTGTTACTGGGTGTTTACCAAAGTTACGACCTTCACCACCACCGTGTGGGTGATCTACTGGGTTCATTGCAGTACCACGAACTGTAGGGCGTACACCTCTCCAGCGGTTAGCACCGGCTTTACCCAATACGCGAAGCATATGCTCTGAGTTGCCTACTTCACCAATGGTGGCAGAACATTCAGCTAACACTTTACGCATCTCGCCAGAACGGAGACGTAAAGTCACATAATTACCTTCGCGGGCAATGATCTGTACATAAGCACCAGCAGAACGAGCAATTTGACCGCCTTTACCTGGTTTTAATTCAACATTATGTACGGTAGAACCAACCGGGATATTACGCATTGGTAATGAGTTACCAACTTTAATTGGCGCATGTGCACCCGCTTGGATTTGATCACCTGCAGCCAAACCTTTTGGTGCTAAGATATAACGACGTTCACCATCTTTATAAAGCACTAAAGCAATATTTGCAGAACGATTCGGATCGTATTCTAAACGTTCAACAACACCTGGAATGTCTAATTTATTACGTTTAAAATCAATTAAACGATAGTGTTGTTTATGACCGCCACCGATGTGACGAGTAGTAATACGACCATAGTTGTTACGACCACCGGTTTTAGATTTAGTATCTAAAAGTGCTGCAAAAGGTTTACCTTTATGCAACTCAGGGTTAACAACTTTAACAACATGACGACGACCAGCGGAGGTCGGCTTACATTTAACGATAGCCATTATCTTCTACTCCTCCGTAATTACTCTGCTGCGCCTTCAACGAAGTCCAAAGATTGTCCTTCTTGAAGTGTAACATAAGCTTTTTTCCAGTCACTGCGACGTCCCATCTTAGCACCACGGCGTTTAGTTTTACCTTTCACCACAACGGTACGAACAGAATCCACTTTCACTTCAAAAAGTTGCTCTACTGCATTAGCAATTTCTACTTTATTCGCATCTAAAGCGACCTTGAAAACGATTGTGTTTGACTTCTCAGCGTTATTTGTTGCTTTCTCAGAGACATGTGGTGCTTTAAGCACTTTTAGCAAACGTTCTTGACTCATGCTAACATCTCCTCAATTTGCTTCACAGCATCCACAGTTACAACTACTTTGTCGAAAGCAATTAAACTTACCGGATCAATACCTTGAGCATCACGAACATCTACTTTGTATAAGTTACGTGCTGCCAAGAATAGGTTTTCATCTAAACTTGCTGTGATGATTAACACATCTTCAAGTGCTAATTCTTTTAATTTTTGTACTAATACTTTGGTTTTTGGCGCATCAATTTCAAATTTATCAACAACCACTAAACGATCTTGACGAACAAGCTCGGAAAGAATGCTCTTGATTGCACCACGGTACATTTTCTTGTTCACTTTTTGGCTGTGATCTTGTGGTTTCGCTGCGAAAGTGATACCACCTGAACGCCAGATTGGCGATTTAATATCACCGGAACGAGCGCGACCCGTACCTTTTTGACGCCAAGGTTTTTTACCTGAACCGGACACTTCAGCACGAGTTTTTTGTGCACGAGAACCTTGACGAGCACCTGCTGCGTAAGCAACAACAACTTGGTGAATCAATGCTTCGTTAAACTCACGGCCGAAGGTAGTTTCAGAAACAGTGAGTGCGTTCGCACCAACAACTTGTAATTCCATCTCTATCTCCTAGACCTATGCTTTAACTGCCGGCTTAACGATAACATCACTACCAGTAGCCCCCGGAACGGCGCCTTTAACTAATAGCAATTTACGCTCAGCATCTACACGAACGACTTCAAGGGATTGAACGGTTACACGCTCAGCACCTAAGTGTCCTGCCATTTTTTTACCTTTAAACACACGACCCGGAGTTTGGTTTTGACCAATAGAACCGAGAACACGATGTGATAAAGAGTTACCGTGTGTAGCATCTTGAGTACGGAAGTTCCAACGTTTAACACCACCTTGGAAACCTTTACCTTTAGAAGTACCGGTAACATCAACTTTTTTAACATCTGCAAAGATGTCAACGTTAATTTCTTGACCTAAAGTGAATTCTTCACCTTCAGTACGAAATTCCCATAAACCGCGACCAGCTTCAACGCCAGCTTTCACGAAATGACCAGCTTCAGGCTTCGTTACACGACTTGCTTTTTTAGAACCAGTGGTAACTTGAACTGCAGTATAGCCATCGTTTTCAAGAGTCTTAACTTGAGTTACGCGGTTGGCTTCGATTTCGATAACGGTAACCGGTACAGACACGCCATCTTCATTGAAGATACGGGTCATACCGACTTTACGACCGACTAAACCAATCATTGTAATAACCTCTTAATTAACCTAGGCTGATCTGCACGTCAACGCCGGCAGCCAAGTCTAAACGCATTAAAGCATCAACAGTTTTTTCTGTTGGCTCAACAATATCAACTAAACGTTTGTGAGTACGGATTTCATATTGATCACGCGCATCTTTATTTACGTGTGGAGAAATCAATACTGTGAAACGCTCTTTACGAGTTGGTAAAGGAATCGGACCACGTACTTGCGCACCGGTACGTTTAGCTGTTTCAACGATCTCCGCTGTAGATTGATCGATCAAACGATGATCAAACGCTTTAAGGCGGATACGGATTCTTTGGTTCTGCATGAGACCAGAGCTCCAATAAATTTAGCTAATAAAAAAACTAACACCATCACAATTCTTACATCAAAACAACAAGAAAAGGAGGTGCAAGCTACCTGTTATATAGTCTCCAAATCGGAAACATTGTCAGTATTACCTATTGTAATACTCGTTTAATAAATGATTACATTAAACGGCTTCTATAATTAAAGCCCGTGAATTCTACTAAAAGATAAGACTTTCCGCAAGTATTATCTTCTAAAACACCTCTGATAAATACTGTTTTAGCATCGGTATCGCCATTTTTGCATCCGCCACGCCTAAATCATACATTGCCTGCACTTTGGCGATGTCCTTTTCAATACGGCGAATAGGCAGAGTGACAGAAGGGCGAATGACAAAGATTTCGCCTTGTTCGTTAAGACGAATGACGTCTTCCACTGCACGGTTATAGTCGGCATAGCGATTGGTCAGGCGTTCGACCAGTTTTGGGTAACAGCGATAAAAAACCTTAAAAATCAGCGGATTGGTCGGCGTTTTGCGGTAATCCAATGGGCGGGTGAGAATGACGATGATTTTGTCATAGCCCAACTGTTGACAGAAATGCAACGGAATACTGTCCGCAATGCCGCCGTCTAAATATTTTTTGCCGTTGATTTCCACCATTTTTGACACGAAAGGCATAGCGGAGGTGGCACGCAGGGTTTCCATTTGCTCAAAGGCATCGTGGATTTTCACATATTCCGCTTCACCGCTTTCCACGTTGGTTAACACCGTGTAGAAGTCGATGCCGGAACGGGCGAATGCTGCTTGATCGAACACGTCCAATTCAAAAGGCAATTGATAGAAGGCGAAGTCTTTGTTGACGATATTGCCCGTGGTGAACAGGCTGTGCCATCCCATGTAGCGCTTGTCGTTGAGGTATTTTTTGTTGTAGCGCAGTACACGGCCTTTTTGTTTCGAAGGAAAATTTACACCGAACAATGCCCCGGCGGACACGCTGACAATGCCGTCAATGTGAATTTGTTCATCCAAGAAAACATCTAACACGCCGGCGGTGAACATCCCGCGCATGGCTCCGCCTTCCAATACCAATCCGACTTTCATTAGCTTAACTCATAAGGCAAGGGTTGCATGTCGAGCAAGGTTTGGCAGTTCGGCAAGCGGAATGCCTGACCTTCTTCCAACGGCGTATTAAGCACTGCCTGCAACCATAAAACGCCGTGAAAATTGACCGCACTTGTGATGGTGCCGGTGGCTCGCCAATTATCACCAAGTGCCATTTCCAATGCCGAACCGATGTCCGGTAGACTTTCTGTTTGCGCGGCAAAAATAAAGAGAGCGCGTTTATTGGCGCCACGATATTTCGCGCGCGCCACGGATTCCTGCCCGATGTAACAACCTTTGTGGAAGGAAATCGCCTGTTCGACACTTTGTAGGTTTAACGCTTGCGGAATAAATTCTAGTTGAGTCGCTGCCGCTAAACCAGGCACGCCATCTTGAATATCCAATAAATCCCAAGCCTCTGCTTCAACAGTAGGTTCGAGGGCTAAGCGGGTCGGGTTGAGTAAAATCACGCGCGGTTGTTGTCCATTTACATCAACGCGAATTTGCGCAGAAAATTGACCGCACTTTTCGATGCTTTTTGTGCCGGCTGCACCGAGAAGTTGCCAATCTAACGACGTAAACGTGACTTTGGAAAATACCGCGTATTTTTTCAGTTGATCCAGCGCCGACGGCAATAACGCACTTTTTAACAGCATATAAAAGGTCTGTTCATCTTGACGAATTAAACGGAACAGCGCGCTCATTTTGCCTTTCGGATCGCAATGGGCGGTAAGAGTGGATTCACCGGCTGCCAATTTGGTGACATCGCAAGTGAGTTGTCCTTGCAAATATTTTTCCGCCTCCGTGCCTTTAATTTGAATCAGCGAGTAGTGTGTTAACGGGCAAATAATGTCGTCCTGTTGTGCCGTTAAAAGGGAATAGACCATTGTACTTTCCTTAAAAAATATCAATCAATTACTCAAGATTTTGAATTTGTTCGCGCATTTGCTCAATTAACACTTTCAGCTCAATGGCGGAATTGGTCACATCAACATTGATAGATTTGGATGCCAAGGTGTTGGATTCTCGGTTGAGCTCTTGCATCATGAAATCCAACTTGCGTCCCACTGCGCCGCCTTTGCGCAGAATGTTTTGCGTTTCTTTGACGTGTAATTGCAAACGGTCTAATTCTTCTGCCACATCAATGCGTTGCGCCAACATAATCAGCTCTTGCTCTAAACGTTGTGGATCCGGTTGCAGTTGCACTTCTTCAAAGCGTTGCAATAGGCGCTCGCGTTGCCATTGTAAAATCTCCGGCATTTTGGACCGCACTTTTTGCTGTTCTTCATTGATGGCGTCAAGGCGTTGTGTCAGTAACGTGTGGATTTTTTCCCCTTCGCGTTGACGCATAGCGATAAACTCACTCACGACCTGCTCAAACGCCGCCAATAAATCTTGGCTGATTAAATCTACATCTTGTTCCGGCACTTCCACCACGCCCGGATAACGCAACACGTCGGTTAAATTGAGCTCACCTTCGCCTGCTTGCTGTTTTAGCCATTGCAAAGATTGCAATACTTGCGTGGCGAGTTCTTGATTAATGTGTAATTCGGCGGCAGTTTGTTTTTTATTATCAATACGCAGGGTACATTCGATTTTGCCACGAGTGAGTTTTTGACGCAGGGTTTCGCGTAAGGTGTTTTCTAAACTGCGGAATTGTTCCGGCAGGCGGAAAAAGGTTTCTAAATAACGTTGATTGACCGAACGGATTTCCCAAACTGCGTTTCCCCAGTCTTTTTTGATTTCTAAACTGGCGAATGCCGTCATGCTATAAATCATAATAATTCCTTCATTTTTAGGCGCTAAAATTTGCGTTCTATTGTACTGCCAAATTTCGTTTCTGTCAGTTTGCGTGCTAAAATGGCGCGATTTTTTATTGCTTAACGAGGAATTTTTCATGCGTCCGAATCAACGTGCCAACAACCAACCCCGCCCGATTAAAATCACCCGTCATTACACCAAACATGCGGAAGGTTCCGTGTTGGTGGAGTTTGGCGATACCAAAGTGTTGTGTACTGCCACCGTGGAAGATGGCGTGCCGCGTTTTTTAAAAGGACAGGGACAAGGGTGGGTCACGGCGGAATACGGCATGTTGCCACGTTCTACCCACAGCCGTATGCAACGTGAAGCGGCAAAAGGTAAACAAGGCGGCCGCACCTTAGAAATTCAACGTTTAATCGCCCGTTCTTTGCGCGCTATGGTGGATTTAGAAGTCCTTGGCGAGCGTTGCGTAACATTGGATTGCGATGTAATCCAAGCAGATGGCGGCACTCGCACCGCCTCCATTACCGGCGCTTGTGTGGCGTTATGTGATGCATTAAATGGCTTGGTGGCAAACGGCACATTGAGCAAAAACCCGCTGAAAGGATTGGTGGCGGCGATTTCTGTCGGCATCGTAAACGGCGAAGCGGTATGTGATTTGGAATACGTAGAAGATTCCGCTGCGGAAACGGATATGAACGTGGTCATGATGGAAGACGGCCGCATGATTGAAGTGCAAGGCACTGCGGAAGGCGAACCGTTTAGCCATGAGGAATTATTAACCTTATTAGATCTCGCCAAACAAGGCTGTGAGGTCATTTTCCAAACCCAACGTGCGGCATTGGCAGAATAAGGATAGGAAGATGGAAAACTATAAACAACAGTTTATTGAATTCGCCCTTGCCCGTCAGGTTTTGAAATTTGGTGAGTTCACCTTGAAATCCGGCCGTGTGAGCCCTTATTTCTTTAACGCCGGTTTGTTTAACCAAGGTGCCGATCTTGCCCGTTTAGGAGAATTTTATGCGGCAGCCTTACAAGATGCCGGTTTGCAATACGACATGATTTTTGGCCCGGCGTACAAAGGCATTCCCATTGCCACTGCGGTATCCATTGCGTTATTCAACCGCTTTGACATCAATAAACCGGTGTGCTTTAACCGCAAAGAAACCAAAGATCACGGTGAAGGTGGCAATTTAATCGGTAGTCCGTTGCGCGGCAAGGTGTTGTTGGTGGATGATGTGATCACTGCCGGTACGGCAATTCGTGAATCCATGCAAATTATTCAAGCCAATGAAGCGCAATTAAGTGCGGTATTGATTGCTTTAAACCGTCAAGAGCGTGGCAATGGCGAGCTGTCTGCGATTCAAGAAGTTGAGCGCGATTACCAATGCGACGTGTTATCTATCATTGATTTTGCCGATTTGATGGCGTTCATTGAAACTCAACCGGAATACCAACAATATTTACCGGCAATGCGCGCTTATCGTGAGCAATACGGCATTAAATAAAGCGAAAGTGCGGTTGTTTTTTCACGCGTTTTTCAATTTGCTGAGAAAATCCACCGCACTTTTTTGACCCTAACGGAGCGACAATGAATTTTATTGGAAAAATTTTAGGTGCCTTAATCGGCTTTCGATTGGGCGGTTTCTTTGGCATGTTGGCCGGTGTGTTTCTCGGTCATCTTGCAGACAAAAAACTGTATGAGCTGGGCACAGTCAATTCTTCTTTCTTCAAAACGAAAACCACCCGTCAACTATTGTTTATGCAAACCACCTTTGCGGTGTTGGGGCATTTAAGCAAAGCCAAAGGGCGTGTCACGGAAAATGACATTCTGTTAGCGACCCATTTAATGGATCAAATGCAACTGGACGATGCCGGTCGTCGTTTAGCGCAAGAGGCGTTTAATCGTGGCAAACAAGCGGATTTCCCGATTCGTCAGGTGATTCGTGAATTTCGTCTTGGTTGCGGACAACGTGCGGATTTATTGCGGGCATTTTTATCTGTGCAAATTCAAGCCGCATTTTCTGACGATCATTTACATGACAATGAAAAAGACGTGCTCTTTATTGTTGCCGAAGAACTGGGGTTATCCCGCGTTCAATTTGAGCAAATGTTGGCAATGGAAATGGCGGCGCGTCATTTTGCGCGCGGCGGTTTCTATCAACAAGGCGGTCACTACGAACAACATTCCGGCTACCAAGGCGGTTATCAACAGCAATCTCACTCCTCTTCCGGCCCGACCTTAAACGATGCTTATCAAGTGCTTGGTGTCACCGCGACAGACGATCAGCCCACAGTGAAACGCGCCTATCGTCGTTTAATGAATGAAAATCATCCGGATAAACTCGTCGCAAAAGGGTTGCCACCGGAAATGATGGAAATGGCGAAAGAAAAAACCCAGCAAATTCAAGCCGCATACGATTTGATTTGCAAAGCCAAAGGTTGGAAATAACCTTTGCGCATCATTTTAGCCCCGATGCAGGGCGTGCTTGATCCTCTCGTGCGTCAATTATTAACGGAAGTGAACGATTACGATTTGTGCATTTCCGAATTTGTCCGCGTGGTGGATCAACGCCTCCCACCGAAAGTGTTTTATCGCCTTTGCCCTGAATTGCACCAACAAGGCTGCACGCCAAGCGGTACGCTGGTACGTGTGCAATTGCTCGGACAACATCCGCAATGGCTGGCGGAAAATGCCGAACTCGCCATTCAATTAGGCTCCCACGGCGTTGATTTAAATTGTGGATGTCCGTCGAAAACTGTCAACGGTAGCAACGGTGGCGCGTCTTTGTTAAAACAACCGGAACTTATTTACCAAGCCACCAAAGCCATTCGTCAAGCCGTTCCGCCAGAACAGGCGGTGAGTGTTAAAGTGCGCTTAGGATGGGATTCCACCGACTTTGCTTTTGACATTGCGGATGCGGTGCAACAAGGCGGTGCGACCGAAATTGCCATTCATGGTCGCACCAAAGCGGATGGTTATCGCGCTGATCGGATTAATTGGCAAAAAATTGGTGAAATCCGCCAAAAACTCTATATTCCTGTGATCGCCAATGGTGAAATTTGGCGCTGGGAAGATGGACGACGATGCTTAGAAATGACCGGCTGTGAAGATTTAATGGTTGGTCGTGGTGCGCTTAATATGCCGAATTTAAGCCGTGTGCTAAAACATAATGATGCACCGTTAAGCTGGGCTGAAATCATGCCGATTTTGCGCAAATATGCCACATTAGAAAATTGTCACGACAGTGGTTTTTACCATGTGGCGCGCATTAAACAGTGGTTGCAGTATTTAAAATGTGAATATGAAGAAGCCACCGCGTTGTTCGAGGTGGTGAAACGGTGCCATGATGGGGATGAATTAAGGGCGTTGTTGGAAGCGCATTTGAGATAGCTTGATGTTTGAAAAATCACTGAAAAATGCACCGCACTTTTTAAGTCATGTGCTCATTAATAGCGCTTTTTTACCTACAACGTAAATTGCAATCGCCATAAAGCCAACACTTATTCCCCATAAAACAAGCCCGTGCCATATAAATAAACATCAACCTCATCTCCCACATACAATTCAATGCCATGGTGTTCCTCTAACTCAATGTCGAACCCGTTTATTTCAAGTCGAATAGCCGTAATTTTGCCTTTGAATTCCACGTTTTTTACCACCGCGTTAAAAAGTGCGGTCGGATTTTGAGGTGTTTTTAACAGACTGAATTGTTCCTGACGGAGAAGTAGCGTGCCGCGTTGTTGCCCTTGGCTTTTGTCTATGACGGCAATGTCACCTAATTGGCAATGCGCCGTTGAAGGTGAATTTAAGGTTGCCGGCAACACAATGCTTTCGCCGATAAAGGTGGCGGTGGAAAGGTGTTGTGGTGACCAATAAAGCGTACGCGGATTCGCGATTTGTAAGATTTCTCCATTTTGCAGCACCGCAATTTTATCAGCATAACGCAAGGCTTCGTCGCGATCGTGGGTAACGAAAATAGCGGAAGTACCACTTTGGCGGAGTGCTTGCAACATATCATGACGGATTTGTTGACGCAGATGTTCATCTAAGGCGCTAAAAGGTTCATCCAATAAAATCAGTTCAGGATTTGGTGCAATGGCGCGTGCCAAGGCGACACGTTGTTGTTGCCCGCCGGAAAGTTGGTGTGGAAAACGGTCGGCAAGGGCACAAATGCCGGTAAGCGCCATCACTTCGTCAATGCGTTGTCGTTCTTCCGGGGAGCTGCCTTTGCCATCGCCCAACCCGTAAGCAATATTGCGATACACATTCAAGTGTGGAAATAACACGCCTTCTTGCACCACATAACCTAGCCGTCGCTGTTGTGGCGGAATATTGCAATTTGCGCTAAAAATCAACCGCGCTTTTAGGTAAATTTCACCGTTATCAGGTTGTTCAAAACCGGCAATGGCACGTAGCAAAGTCGTTTTGCCACAACCGGACGCACCAAGCAAAAATAAGATTTCGCCACTGTGCAATTCAAGGGAAATATCACGCAGTACGCGCGTCTGCCCGAAATGTTTATTGAGGTCGTGGATTTGTAACAAAGGGAGCGATTTTGGGGTTGTCTTCATTGGTGAAAATCCATTAAATGGCACTGAAAGTGCGGTAAAAAATCATCGTGTTTTTCCTTATTTTTTCCGTTTGGCTCGCGGATGCGCCGCATCATACACGTCTGCTAAATGTTGAAAATTTAAGTGTGTATAAATTTGCGTTGTCGATAAATGACTGTGTCCGAGCAATTCTTGCACTGCGCGTAAATCTGAACTGGCTTCCAACATATGAGTAGCAAAAGAGTGGCGAAGTTTGTGCGGATTCAAATGGCTATTCAGCCCTTGCCGAATTCCCCAGCGTTCCAAGCGCATTTGAATCGAGCGCGTGGACATGCGATTCCCCAACTGACTGACAAACAACGCATCGTCTTTTGGGTTAAATAACAACCGCACTTTGAGCCATTGTTGAATGGCGTGGGAAGCATAACGTCCCAGTGGCACAATACGCTCTTTGTTCCCTTTACCCATCACCCGCACTTCACGCACGCGAAGATTAATGCTGTTTAAGTTCAATCCTTGCAATTCCGACAAACGCAAACCGGAGCTGTAAAACAATTCAATCATGGCGCGATCGCGGATATCAATGGGCTCTTTGCTGTCGTTGGCAAGTAGCTGTTGCACTTGGTCGGTGTCAATATTTTTCGGCAAGTGCTTGGCTTGTTTAGGCGCAGAAATGCCCACTGCCGGATTTACTTTGAGTTGCCCTTGATACACTAAATAACTCAAAAAACGACGCAATGCGGAAAGGCGTAACGCCAAGCTTTTTTCTTTTAAGCCATCCTGTTTACTACTTTGTGCCAACACATAGCGCACGACACTTGGTGTAACTTGTTGCCACTGTTGAATTCCGGCATCCTGCAAAATGGCAATAATCCGCACCAACTGACGTTGATAGTTGGTCAGCGTATGAGGACTCACTTGACGTTCAATGCGTAAGTAAGTCAGGTATTTTTGCAGTTCGTTTTGCATCGCAGATGATCGACCATTAGAGATAAATCACGCCGTCATAGACGTGGGTGGCGCTACCGGTCATATACAGCGGATGCCCTTCGCCTTGCCATTCAATCAGCAAACTGCCGCCGGGCAAATCCACCTGCACTTCATTATCCAATACGCCTTGCATAATCCCCACAGCGACTGCCGCACAAGCACCGCTACCGCAGGCTTGGGTTTCTCCCGCACCACGCTCATGTACGCGTAATTTAATATGTTTGCGGTTCACCACCTGCATAAAACCGGCATTCACCCGTTCCGGAAAACGCTCATGGTTTTCGAGTAATGGTCCGAGCTGCGCTACATTGGCCGTGTGAATATCATCCACCTGCACCACACAATGGGGATTCCCCATGGATACTGCGCCACAGAGTACCGTTTGAATTTCCGTGCGCAGAATATAATTTTTCTCGAATTTATTGGCGGTAAATGGAATTTTATTCGGCTCCCAAATGGGTTCGCCCATGTTCACACGCACATTGTCGTCTTCTTTGACGGTCAACACCATTTTGCCGTTTTGTGTACTGACGGCGATATCCTTTTTGTTGGTTAAGCCTTTGAGCGTCACAAAACGGGCAAAGCAACGGGCACCATTACCACATTGTGCCACTTCACTGCCGTCCGCATTAAAAATACGATAATGAAAATCCAATTCGGGATCATAAGGCGGTTCCACCACCAACAGCTGATCAAAACCAATGCCACGATGACGATCGGCTAAACGTTTAATGGTGTCGGCAGGAAAATAAACGTTCTGCGTAACCGCATCCACCACCATAAAATCATTGCCGAGTCCGTGCATTTTAGAAAATTGCATATCTATCCTTAAACAAATAAAAAAATAAATATTTGGGGATTATAGCACACACGCGATCACTTTCACGTGGTGCGTGAATATCACGGATCACCTGTCAAAAAGTGCGGTCTGTTTTTTGATGATGTTCAAAAATGAAAAAAATATCGGAAAAAGACTTGCCTTAACGCGCCATCTCTTGCTATTAATTAATTCCTCAAATTTTCTCTAATAAAGGATACATTTATGAAAAACGTGGGTTTTATCGGTTGGCGCGGAATGGTGGGTTCCGTTTTAATGGAACGTATGCAGCAAGAAAATGACTTTGCGAACATCAATCCGGTTTTCTTTACTACTTCTCAAGCCGGCCAAGCGGCACCGACATTTGCCGGCAAAGATGCAGGCACGTTGAAAGATGCGTTTGATATTAACGAATTGAAAAAATTAGACATTATTGTCACTTGCCAAGGTGGTGATTACACCAACGACGTGTATCCAAAATTAAAAGCCACCGGCTGGGATGGCTATTGGGTGGATGCCGCCTCTGCATTGCGTATGGAAAAAGACGCTATCATCGTCTTAGATCCGGTAAACCAACACGTGATTAGCGAAGGCTTGAAAAACGGCATAAAAACCTATGTGGGCGGTAACTGTACGGTGAGCCTGATGTTAATGGCGTTAGGCGGTCTATTTAAACAGGATTTAGTGGAATGGATTTCCGTGGCAACTTACCAAGCCGCCAGTGGTGCAGGCGCTAAAAATATGCGTGAGTTGTTAGTGCAAATGGGCGAACTCAATGGCGAAGTCAAAGCGTTATTGGCACAACCGCATTCTTCTATTTTAGACATTGAACGCGCCGTAACAGCAAAAATGCGCAACAGCGATTTCCCAATTGATAACTTCGGCGCACCATTAGCCGGCAGCTTGATTCCATGGATTGATAAACTTTGGGAAAACGGACAAACCAAAGAAGAATGGAAAGGCTACGCAGAAACCAACAAAATTCTTGGCTTAAGCGACAACCCAATTCCGGTTGACGGCTTATGTGTGCGTATTGGAGCTTTACGTTGCCACAGCCAAGCCTTCACCATTAAATTGAAACGCGATATTCCGTTAGCAGAAATCGAACAAATTTTAGCTTCTCACAATGAATGGGTAAAAGTCATTCCAAATGACAAAGAAACCACATTGCGTGAGTTAACGCCAACCAAAGTGACCGGCACATTAAGCGTTCCGGTCGGACGTTTACGCAAACTCAATATGGGGCCGGAATACCTCGCGGCGTTCAGCGTGGGCGACCAATTATTATGGGGTGCGGCAGAGCCGATTCGTCGTATTTTGGTACAGTTGACAGCCTAAAATAAACAATGAAAAAATCCACCGCACTTCCGATGTAAAATCGATTTAAAGTGCGGTGGATTTTTTATGTCTTTTTTAAGGAAACGCTATGCTGCGTCCCCCTGTTGTTTTTCATATGCGGAAAGGGTGTTTTGCATCAACATCGCCACCGTCATCGGGCCTACGCCCCCCGGCACCGGAGTAATATAGGACGCGCGCTGTGCGGCAATATCAAATTCCACATCGCCCACAAGTTTGCCCTCAAGGCGGTTAATGCCCACATCCACCACTACCGCGCCTTCTTTAATCCATTCGCCTTTAATGAATTTCGGTTTGCCCACCGCCACCACTAAAATATCCGCTTGACGAATATGGCTCGCCAAATCTTCGGTAAAACGGTGTGTTACGGTCACGGTACAACCGGCCAACAGTAACTCGAGCGCCATTGGGCGACCGACAATATTGGAGGCTCCCACGATCACCGCGTGTTTGCCATAGAAAGAAATGCCGGTGGTTTCCAATAATTTCATCACGCCGTAAGGAGTACAAGCGCGCAATGTAGGAATACGTTGGCACAACCGTCCAACATTATAAGGATGAAAACCGTCCACATCTTTTTCCGGGGAAATTTGCTCAATCACTTTGGTGCTATCAATGTGTTTTGGCAACGGCAACTGCACTAAAATACCATCGACTGTATTATCTTGATTCAATTCTTTAATCAGTTCCAACAACGCCTGTTCCGTTGTGGTTTCCGGCAAATCGTAGGATTGTGACGTGATGCCGATTTCAGCACAGCTTTTCCGTTTACTGCCCACATACACTTGTGAGGCAGGATCCGCCCCCACTAAAATCACAGCTAAGCCCGGTGCGCGTTTTCCCTGAGCGACATACTGTGAAATTTGTTGAGCCACATTCGATTTAATTTGACTGGCTAATTGCGTTCCGGAAATAATTTGAGCGGTCATTGGCGTCTCCGATGAAAAAGAAAATACAAACGTTTGCTATTTTGTCAGAAAAGCCCCCTTTATGTAAGCCGAATTGCAATAAATTTAGGCATTCAATGGCAAAATAAAAAAAACTTATTGACTGAATAAGAAAGAAAACTATAATGCTACACATCTTTTCGGCGAGTAGCGCAGTTTGGTAGCGCAACTGGTTTGGGACCAGTGGGTCGTAGGTTCAAATCCTATCTCGCCGACCACTCTCTCTACTTCTTTATGATTCCTTTTACAATGCGCCCTTAGCTCAGCTGGATAGAGCAACGCCCTTCTAAGGCGTGGGTCAAAGGTTCGAATCCTTTAGGGCGTGCCATTTACCCTCAACATCTACCGCACTTTGCTGATAACAAACCCTAATCTGATATTACTGATTTCACTACTGTAATGCTTTTAATGCGTCATGATACTCTTTCGATTGCATTAACAAAATCTTCGCAGCTTCACGCAACTTATCCACATCAGATTCCGGTAAGTAAAAAGACGTTCCGATATTTAACACGTCTTTTTTCAATTGTCCTTCCGGCAAATCTTTCAAACTCACATTCACAAAATAAACCTTAATCTTTGCCTCTCTTTGACGTTTAGCATAAGCGTTCCATTGATTCGCAAATTTTTGTGAATATTGCACGGTCGATTCCGTCGCCTTATCAATCGGCACATTGATCACCGTATCGACCACTTCTCTCACGCCCGGCACATCCGCCGATTTGTCGATATGGCTGGTTCGTTCATTTTGTGCATTCACACTGACCACAACCACATGGCGCAAAGCGGATTTCTTCAATTCGGCATAAAGTTTGCGTACACTGAGCAAATTCGACATATCCAACAAACTGGCCAATCCTAAATTATCCGTTAAACCGCCATCCACTAAATGCAAATAAGGTTGTTCTACACTATCTTGATAACGCGCTAAGCGCTTTTGCATGGCATTAAAATTGTTCAACAACAAGCGATTGCCCGGCTGGGTTTGCATAAGAAACGCTTTTTTGCTTTCTGCGTGGCAAAAACCGGCATGATTATTCAAGGTGATTGGTGAAAAAATCAACGGCACCGCACTGGATGCCGCCACCGCACGCGCAATTTCAATATCATTCAAATCCACGCAAAGCCAATCAAAGAAGTCTTGCGTAAACGACACTTTCTGTCCTGCCGTCATATCTGTGGCGTTAATTACCGCAAACGGTCCTTTACGTTTCCGTGCCAAATCGGCAAACGTCTTTCCGTTATATAACGCCAAATTCAGTTGCTCTTGCAATAAATCGCTACGCCCGAATTGCGGCGACGTCAGCCGAGGCACATTGCTCAAAGAAAACACTTCATTAATGACTTTTTTTTGGAAATCTTTCTTGAGAAAAAACTCCTTAAATTTGGGGATCGTTTCTTGCCCTTCTAACGCCAAATAGGCCGCCAACACCGAACCGCCGGACACGCCATACACCACATCAATATTTTGTAATAACGTATCGCCCCTTTCCGTTGGGCGTACTGTTGCCTGCTGAAACTGTTCTAACACGCCATATCCCAAAGACACCGCCCGTGAGCCACCACCGGAAAAAGTGACAATCACTAAATTTTCTTTTTCCAGCGCTTGTTGCATGGTCTTTTCTAAACGGTACCCCTTTTCCGGGTCAATTTGGCTGAGGGTTTTCGCGGGTTGGTAAAGGATGGAATGGCACGCCGTGAGCAATACCATGCTACTGGCCAGTAAGGTTCTATTCAAAAGAAGCGTCACACGTTTCATAGCCTATCCTCGACGTTGATGGGATAAGATTGATTCTACAACGCTTAAAGATAAAGGGGAAAGTGCAGTCAATTTTTTCGCCGTTTTTATTTGAGAAATGTGATCAACACGGCAAAAGTACGGTCATTTTTTTCAGTATTTTCAAAAAGCACGGAAAATCCACCGCACTTTACTTCATCTCGCGCAACCGTTTTAAGATTCCTTTCATTTTCTCATCCAACTGCGCTGTCAAACGCAACGTTTCACCGCTATGCGGATGTTCAAAACGAATAGAATAAGCATGCAAAAATAAACGATTCAAACCTAATTCGGCCATTTGTTGATCGAATACTTTGTCGCCATATTTGCTATCTAAAGCAATGGGATGTCCGGCATATTGCGTATGCACGCGAATTTGATGGGTTCGCCCCGTGATTGGCGAAGCTTTCACCAAAGTAGCATTTACGTAACGCTCTTCCACAGAAAAACGAGTTTCTGACGGTTTACCTTGTTCACTGACTTTTACAATGCGCTCACCGCTCGACAGCTCATTTTTCAACAGCGGTGCTTGCACCACTTTACAATGTGATTGCCACTGACCGCGCACTAGCGCCAAATAATCCTTTTGGATCGTTTTTTCACGCAACTGTTCATGTAAATGACGCAACGCAGAACGTTTTTTCGCTACCAATAAAATCCCCGAAGTATCGCGATCCAAACGATGAACCAATTCCAAGAAACGCGCCTCCGGACGAAGCGCACGTAATGCCTCAATCACGCCAAAATCAAGCCCACTGCCCCCATGTACGGCAATACCGGAAGGCTTATTAAGCACCAATAAGTAATTGTCTTCAAAAATAATGTGTTGTTCTAGTTGGGCAACTTTGGTGAGTTTATGAGAAACGGCGTCCTGTGCTTTTTCTGCCACACGTACCGGTGGAATTCGCACCACATCCTCGGATTGTAATTTATATTCCGGCTTGCTTCTGCCTTTATTCACCCGCACTTCGCCTTTACGTACAATGCGATAAATCAGG
Organism: Aggregatibacter valvarum; assembly: GCF_980468985.1. NCBI lineage: Bacteria > Pseudomonadati > Pseudomonadota > Gammaproteobacteria > Pasteurellales > Pasteurellaceae > Aggregatibacter > Aggregatibacter valvarum. Next base: position 1,935,220 of record NZ_OZ413141.1, read on the forward strand.
CTTTTAGGCACCCCTTTTAATCGCGCGAGAAGAAAATTATCTAATCTTTGACCTTCTTCATCATCGCTTATGGTGAGAAATTGCACGTTCGGGTTAACTACTTTTTCATTCATTTTGTGTTTATTACGATCTTTTACATAAAAATAAAAATTGGCGCGCATCATAGCATATTGTATGGTGAGTTTGAATGTCGCAAAGAATCTTCCAAGAAGGGTGAAACGCCTTGCTAAAAATCCCTATTCAAGCGATAATAACAAGCCTTTTTTAAGTTAAAAAAGGCTTTAAAATAAACAGTATCATTGTTATCATTGATAAAATACAATGCAGCATTCGGCATAAGACGTTGTTATTGCAATGATTTTAACCATCAACATGAACGACAGCTTGCAAACCATTTTTTAACCGGTTTTGTTTTTATTCACATAAAAAGATGATATGAGTGTGAATAAGGTTGCCAATGCACCCAGCAGATGACAGTCGGGAAGACGGACATTCTGCGACAGACACGAGGTCGGCGACTAAGCAAAGTGCGGTCATTTTTGATGACGTATTTTTAGGGCATAAAACCCTTTCGATAAAAGAGAAAACGAATGAAAAGAATGTTAATCAACGCAACTCAAAAAGAAGAGTTGCGCGTTGCGTTAGTCGATGGACAACGCTTATTCGACCTGGACATTGAAAGTCCTGGTCACGAACAGAAAAAAGCCAATATTTACAAAGGGAAAATCACTCGCGTTGAGCCGAGTTTAGAAGCCGCTTTTGTGGATTATGGCGCAGAACGTCACGGTTTTTTACCGTTAAAAGAAATTGCACGTGAATATTTCCCGGCGGATTATGTCTATCAAGGTCGTCCGAATATTCGCGATATTATCTCGGAAGGACAGGAAGTCATTGTTCAAGTGAACAAAGAAGAGCGCGGCAATAAAGGCGCTGCGCTGACAACCTTTATTTCCCTCGCCGGAAGTTATTTGGTGATCATGCCAAACAATCCCCGCGCCGGTGGTATTTCTCGTCGCATTGAAGGCGATGAGCGTTTGGAATTAAAAGATGCCTTGAGTTCTTTGGATGTGCCTGAAGGTGTCGGCTTAATCGTGCGTACCGCCGGGGTAGGGAAATCGCCGGAAGAATTGCAATGGGACTTAAAAGTACTATTGCACCATTGGGAAGCAATCAAACAAGCCTCAGAAAGTCGCCCTGCACCATTTTTAATTCACCAAGAAAGTGATGTTATCGTGCGTGCGATTCGCGACTATTTGCGTCGCGATATCGGTGAGATTCTGATTGATAGCCCGAAAGTCTATGAAAAAGCGAAAGCACACATCAAACTCGTACGTCCGGATTTCATTAATCGAGTGAAATTATATCAAGGCGAAGTGCCGCTGTTCAGTCATTATCAAATCGAATCCCAAATTGAATCCGCTTTCCAACGTGAAGTGCGTTTACCTTCCGGGGGGTCTATTGTCATTGACGCCACAGAAGCCTTAACCGCCATTGATATTAACTCCGCACGTTCTACCCGTGGCGGCGATATCGAAGAAACCGCATTAAACACTAACCTTGAAGCCGCAGATGAAATTGCGCGTCAATTACGTTTACGCGACTTGGGCGGTTTAATTGTGATCGACTTCATCGACATGACACCGGTTCGCCATCAACGTGAAGTGGAAAACCGCATTCGCGATGCTGTACGTCAAGATCGTGCACGTATTCAAATTAGCCGCATTTCCCGCTTCGGTTTGTTGGAAATGTCACGCCAACGTTTGAGTCCGTCATTAGGTGAATCCTCTCATCACGTCTGCCCGCGTTGCCAAGGCACCGGTAAAATCCGTGATAACGAATCACTTTCACTGTCTATCTTGCGTTTATTGGAAGAAGAAGCGTTAAAAGAAAATACCAAACAGGTTCACACTATCGTTCCGGTACAAATCGCATCTTACTTGTTAAACGAAAAACGTAAAGCCATTCATAGCATCGAAAAACGCCATGATGTCGATATTATCGTGGTACCAAACGAAGCGATGGAAACACCGAACTTCAGTGTGTTCCGTGTTCGTGATGGCGAAGAAGTGAATGAGTTAAGCTACAATTTGGCAAAATTACATCAAGATCAAGACGAAACCTTTGCTGCTGAGGAATCGTTGGTTTCTCGTAATATTGAAGCGACACCGGCTGAAACACCGGCGGTGGAAAGTGCGGCGGTTTCTTTGGCGATTACCATGCCGGCGCCGGCACCGATTGAGCGCAAAGAACCCAAAGCGCCATCGTTGTTAAGCCGTTTATTCGCTGCATTAAAAGGTTTATTTGCGTCTGATCCAAAACCGGAAGAGAAAAACAAAAAAGCTCGTCCAAACAACAGAAACATGAACAACCGTAATCGTCGCAATCAAGATCGTCGTAATAGCCGTCGTGTTCGCAACGAAAACGTGGAAAACGTGATTGAAGAACAAAGTGCGGATAAATCTGAGATTAGAATCCGTAATCAAGAACGCAATAATAAGCGCAGCCGAAAACCTGAGGTCACTGAAGAAATCGTTAAATCTAGCATTTCTGCGCCGGTTAACGAAGAAAAGGCTGAACCAACACAACGCCGTCAACGTCGAGATTTACACAAAAAAGTTCGTGTTTATGACGAAGCCACGGACAATCCAATACCGCAAGCAGAAAATATGGCACTTGCTGAAAATATCAATGAGCCTCGCCATGTAGAAGCGCCTGTGATTTCGACAAATGTAGCTGATGTCTCAAATGAACCTGAACGCAGTCGTGATAATGCTCGTCAACGTCGTTTACCACGTCATTTACGTGTAAATAATCAACGCCGTCGTCGCCCACAAGAAAAATCACCTATGCCGTTATTTGCTGCAGTGGCATCTCCGGAGCTTGCCAGCGGTAAAGTTTGGATCGATATGACGCAAGTCAATCAACCGAAAGAAAAAGAAAATGTGTTCTTATCTGTTGATGAGCTACTTGAGCAACAAAATCAATCAAGTGCAGAAACCGAGAAGAGCCTTACTGTGCCAGCCTTGGATATGATTGTTGAAAAAGCTAAAAATGACGTTCAACCGTTAACTGAATTTATCGCTCAGCCGGCAAATGATTCTGTTGAGAAGAAAATTCAGGCATCTTTAGAACGTTTAAATCATAACGTGACGTCAGAACCTACTGCGGCAGTAGCTGAACAGGTTGAGCCGAAAACAGCACATGAGGTGAAATTCATGGCTGAAACCGACCGCACTTATGTGTTCAACGGACGAATTGGAACATTCTCTGCAGTCGCGCATACCAAAGCAGAGGCGACATTAGCCAAAGCCTCGGATACGCCAATCGTTGCTTATCCAACCACTGAATGGACAAAATCGCGTTATTATTTCTACGGAAAAGGCGCGGCAGGTCATCACATGGCCATCAGCCATGTTTATGCGGAGCCGACGAAGGCAGAAGTAAAATAATACTATCGACTGAAAATAAAGCAGTTAAATGATTTCTTTTATTTAACTGCTTGACTTAAATAGCAAGAGTCCGTATTATTCACGTCACTTCAACACACGGAGGAATGGTCGAGCGGTTGAAGGCACCGGTCTTGAAAACCGGCGAGGGTTTACGCCCTCCCTGGGTTCGAATCCCAGTTCCTCCGCCATATTCAGAAAAAGCGCTAAGTTTTTACTTAGCGCTTTTTTGTTACATAAAAATAATACCTAACAATAGAATCAATACGTCACCTAAATGCGCCATGGTGTAACAAACCAAGAAAAAAGGCCAAACCTCTGTTTAACAAAGGTTTGACCTTAAGAAGTCATATTCGCTAAATAATTATTATCTAACAGCAATCGCTTCGATTTCTAATCCAACATCTTTCGGCAAACGCGCGACTTCGACACAAGAACGTGCCGGAAAACTTGGATGATGATGCGCCTTGAAAAAGGCTTCATACTCTGCGTTAACTGTTGCAAAATCTTTTAAATCTTTCACAAATACCGTGGTTTTCACAATATCTTTCACGCCTAAACCGGCTTGTTCTAAAATCGCTTTAATATTTTCTAAAGACTGTCTCGCTTGTTGAGCAATATCTGTCGGAATTTCGCCAGTTTGCGGGTTCACCGGAATTTGTCCGGAGGTCAACACAAAATTACCCAAATCAACGGCTTGAACATAGGGGCCGATGGCTGCCGGTGCTTTATCGGTATGAATTACATTTGTCATTTTTTACCTCATTTTCTTCTGGTTACGACTTTTCTCACGACAGTTTCTAGAGAGACCAGAAACCATCAGCAGAAAAGTGCGGTCAATTTTTATGATGTTTTTACTGATGATGTGTGCTAAATGTTTAATTCCATGCTCAGATCAATAAAATTTTGGTCCATCTCAAATGCCGGTTTGGCATCTTTGTCTTTGCCTATAATGCGTGCCGGTACGCCGGCGGCGGTGGCATAGTCCGGAACCGGTTGTAGAACCACTGAATTAGCACCGATTTTAGCGTATTTGCCGACTTCGATATTGCCTAAGATCTTCGCACCAGCACCGATCATCACACCTTCATGAATTTTCGGATGGCGATCGCCACATTCTTTACCTGTTCCGCCAAGCGTAACGCCTTGCAAAATAGACACGTTATTTTCAATCACGGAGGTTTCCCCTACCACAATACCGGTGGCATGGTCAAACATGATGCCATGGCCGATTTTTGCTGCCGGGTGAATATCCACATCAAACGCCACAGAAATCTGATTTTGCAGGTAAATCGCAAGTGCTTTGCGATTTTGTTGCCATAAATAGTGTGTAATACGATAACTTTGAATGGCATGAAACCCTTTTAAATAAAGTAATGGTGTTGACCAAAGCTCCACTGCCGGATCACGCTGACGCACCGCTTGAATGTCACAGGCAGCACATTCAATTATGCTTGGTTTTTCCTGATAGGTCTCTTCAATAATCTCACGCAAGGCAATTGCCGGCATAATCGTATTGGCTAATTTGTTCGCTAAAATATAACTTAACGCGCTGCCTAAGTTATGGTGTTTTAAAATGGTGGAATGGAAAAAACTGGCAAGCATAGGTTCATTCTCTACCAACTCTTTCGCTTCCTGACGAATAGATTGCCAAACCGTTGATGACATGAATTATTCCTCTTTACGTTCTCTGCCTAATAAATTTACTGCCGCTTCTTTTGCATTTTTACCACAAAATAGCACTTGATAAATTTGCTCCGTGATAGGCATTTCGATACCGTGCCGTTGCGCAAGCAAATGCGCTTCTTTTGTATTATAAAAGCCCTCCACGACCTGACCGATATTATCCATTGCCGTTTGAGCAGAAAAGCCCTGCCCCAGCATAATACCAAAGCGACGGTTGCGGGATTGATTGTCAGTACAGGTTAAAACAAGATCACCTAACCCCGACATTCCCATAAATGTATTCGGGTTTGCCCCAAGTGCGGTGCCTAAACGGGATATTTCGGCAATGCCACGCGTAATCAGCGCTGTTCTGGCGTTTGCGCCAAATCCCATGCCATCGGAAATGCCTGCACCGATAGCAATCACGTTTTTAATCGCTCCCCCCAACTGCACGCCAAGCATATCGTTGTTAATATACACACGAAAATGTTTACTGCAATGAATACGCGCCTGAAACTGCAACGCAAATTCTTCGTTATTCGACGCTAAAGTAATTGCTGTAGGAAGCCCTGATGCTAGCTCTTTAGCAAAGGTTGGCCCGGAAAGCACGGCTAACGGATAGTGGTTGCCCAATTTTTCCTTAATCACCTCTTCTAACAAACGACCGGTATCCCGCTCCAAACCTTTCGTTGCCCAAATGATACGGCTGTCAGGACGTAAGTGCGGTCGAATTTGTGAGAGAATTTCACCAAAGCAATGACTTGGAACCGCCAACAATAAATCCCGTGAGGCTTGAATCGCTTTCGCTAAATCGGCTTCCAGAGATAATGCCTCAGGGAAAATAATATCCGGCAAAAATTCTGCATTTTGTCGCTCAGCATTCAGTTTCTGCATTTTTTGCGGGTTGTGCCCCCAAAGGTAAGTGGGATGTCCATTACGTGAAAATGCAATGGCTAATGCCGTACCGAAAGAACCGGCGCCTAACACAGTAATTGAAGAATGAGTCAAAGTCGTATTCATCATTAACTCCTTGAATGGCGAAAAAGACGGTAACGAAAAAAATAAACCCGCTTTATCACTTAATGAAGCGGGTTTTGCAGATTAGTTCACGCTTGGTTGTTCTTCGGATTCTTGCTCTTGTTGTTGACGTTGTAAATACTCAACAAATAATGCATCGAAGTTCACCGGAGAAAGGTTTAATGCTGGGAATGTGCCACGATTAACTAAGTTAGAGACTAATTCGCGCGCATATGGGAATAGCATATTTGGGCATTGCGCTGTTAAACAATGCGCCATTTGCATATCATCTAAACCACTAATCGTGAATACACCGGCTTGTTTAACTTCACAAATAAACGCCACATCACCGGAATCTTCCAATGTGGTTTCAACGGAAAGATTTAAACACACTTCATATAAATCATCGCCTAATTTTACGGTTTCGGTAGATAAATCAAACGACAATTTCGGTTTCCATTCTTGATGGAAAATATGTGGAAGATTTGGCGCTTCAAAAGAAATATCTTTGACATAGATACGTTGAATTTGAAGTACGGCTTGAGCCTCTTGCTCTTCGTTCATCACGTCTTTTTTTTCTTCGGTCATATTGGAGTCCTTATTTATTTTCTAACTAAAGGTAAGCTTGCTGCACGCCAGCCTGCTAGGCCATCTTTTAATGTATATACATGATTAAAGCCTTGTTTTGCCAAAATCTCGGCAGAGGTTGCCGAGGTTACCCCATTTGTACACACTAAAATCACCGGTGTGTCTTTGTGTTGTTCAATTTTGCCAATGTTGTGATTTTTAATTTCGGTAGGCAACAGGTTGAGGCTATTGATAATATGTCCATTGGTAAACTCATCAATAGAACGCAAGTCAATAACCACGGCATTTTGATTGTTAATTAAGGCAATTGCTTCGGCGTTATCAATCACCTTTGTTTTACTGGTGGCGGCTTTAATAAAGCTGAAAATCACCATAATAAACACAGCCACCCAAGCAACAACAATGAGTGTATGATTTTTGGCAAACGCCGTTGCCATCGGCATAAATTCTTCCATTTGTTTCTCAATCATTAGGTTTAAAAAGAAAGCTAGAGTATAACTTTACTTTCGCCATTTATCAAAAATTATTGTTTTTATTCCAAGGCAGAACTTGCTCAAATAACAATCATTTATTGATTTAAAATGTGACCTAGATCATAAATCAATCAGAACATCAAATCTCTTACATACTCACTATTACGTAATTCTTATATAATTAAACCGATTTTTGAGTTACGACATCTTGATTTATCTTAAATAAGGTAGGTCTATCAAATATCGCTGAGTATAATTTCTTATACCCCATACAAGTTTTATGTTTTACTTAAAGGAGGCAGTATGTCTGCTATGTTTTTACTTCAGTTCGCCATCGTGTTGCTCTGTATTTTAGTCGGTGCGCGCGTGGGTGGTATCGGTTTGGGTGTCTTTGGCGGCTTGGGGCTGGCTATCTTATCTTTCGGTTTCGGCTTAAAACCGGCGGGTTTGCCAATTGACGTGATGTTTATGATTATGGCAGTAGTTTCTGCGGCAGCAGCAATGCAAGCGTCAGGTGGTTTAGATTACATGATCAAAATTGCGACAAATATTTTACGTCGCAATCCAAAACACATTACATTTATTGCCCCTGCAGTGACTTGGACCTTTACGCTATTAGCCGGTACGGGTCACGTCGCCTATTCTGTACTACCGGTAATTGCCGAAGTGAGTCGTCAAAATGGTGTTCGTCCTGAGCGTCCAATGTCCATGGCGGTTATCGCCTCTCAATTTGCGATTGTTGCCAGCCCGATTGCTGCAGCTGTAGTTGCAGTTGTCGCGTATCTTGAACCGCAAGGCATTCATTTAGGGGATGTGTTAATCGTCACAATTCCTTCTACCATTCTGGGAATTTTCTGCGCTTGTTTATTTGTTAATAAAATGGGTAAAGAATTAAAAGATGATCCGGAATATCAACGTCGTTTACACGATCCAAAATATGCGGAAGCCTTTAATTCAACTGTTGTCGGTAAAGAGCTTGAAATTAGCAAATCCGCCAAAATCTCCGTATCCCTTTTCTTATTTGGCGCATTACTTGTTGTGTTAATGGGAGCAATGCCTTCTCTTCGTCCGGTGTTTGATGGCAAACCAATGGGTATGGCACATACCATTGAGATCATCATGCTATCTATCGGTGCGTTAATTATCTTAACCTGTAAACCGGATAGCACTGAAATTACTAAAGGTTCTGTATTCCACGCCGGTATGCGTGCGGTAATCGCTATTTTCGGTATCGCATGGTTAGGTGATACCTTAATGCAAGCGCATATGGAAGAAGTTAAAGGTTTAGTAAAAGGTTTAGTCGAAACCGCACCTTGGACCTTTGCTTTAGCACTATTCGTTCTTTCTGTGTTAGTCAACAGCCAAGGCGCAACAGTAGCAACATTATTCCCTCTTGGTATCGCACTTGGTATTCCACCGGCTATCTTGATTGGCGTATTTGTGGCAGTAAACGGTTATTTCTTTATTCCGAACTACGGTCCAATCATTGCTTCAATTGACTTTGACACAACTGGTACAACACGAATCGGTAAATATATTTTTAACCACAGTTTCATGCTACCCGGCTTATTAAGCATGGCATTCTGTTTAGGTTTTGGCTTATTATTTGCCAATATCTTGCTATAACAACATTCCTTAATACAACATATAGCGCCTGACATCAGGCGCTATTTTTTTACATTCAATTCGCAAGAAATAACGTCAAAAATGACCGCACTTTATTTCTCATCACAGAATCAGCAAAACGAAACTCTCCTTCCCAACAAGCTAAAGGATAACCAATGAACAGAACACTATTAATTAGTGTAAAGGGAGAATATTATGCCCAAAGCAAAATACACAAAATGCTCTTTAAAAACGAGCATTTTATTGTTGACTAGATGAATTAGATAAAGATTTGAAGGCGTTATAATGTCTAGTGTAAAAAGGTCTATAAACAACCACTATCAATATTCATTGGTCATCAATGTAAAAAAGAGTGTACTACTCGCTCAATCTTTTTATAAAGCACATAAGATATATAGAATGCTCTACATTCTCAAAAACGGGAAACAAGCCGTCAAACTATTTACTGTTTAGTATTTGCCTGAAGAATTACAGTTAAGTTAAAACAAGATATCCACGTAAAATTTAAATAGAATTTATAAAAAGATAGAACATTTTGATAGGATATATAACGAGGGTATAATCAATGGCAGGGGCGGAGAGGCTCGAACTCCCAACACCCGGTTTTGGAGACCGGTGCTCTACCAATTGAACTACGCCCCTATTGGTATGTAACTTTAGATAACTGAAATTGGCGGAATGGACGGGACTCGAACCCGCGACCCCCTGCGTGACAGGCAGGTATTCTAACCAGCTGAACTACCACTCCTAATAGGGATTAGCAGTGACCTACTCTCACATGGGAACATCCCACACTACCATCGGCATAACAGCATTTCACTTCTGAGTTCGGTATGGAATCAGGTGGGCCTACTGCATTATGACTGCTAAAAAATTTATTACTTGAATAAACTAACATTTAATTTACTCAAGTAATAAACTTGGCGGTGACCTACTCTCACATGGGAATCTCCCACACTACCATCGGCATAACAGCGTTTCACTTCTGAGTTCGGTATGGAATCAGGTGGGTCCACCGCATTATCGCCGCCAAAAATCGGTCGATGATATTCTTCTCTTTCTCTCTTATCTCTTTCTTTTTATTTCTCTGTCTTCTTCAAACTAAAACAAGCTGACTCTCCACTTTCTCTTCTTCGTCTACTCTCTTAACTGTTACCCTCTACTTCACTCCATGCTCCAGGTCTCCCCCAAAACACTTGAGCGTTGTATGGCTAAGCCTCTCGGGCAATTAGTATGCGTTAGCTCAATGTATCACTACACTTACACACCGCACCTATCTACGTCTTAGTCTTAAACAACCCTTACACACTTGATGTGTGGGAGAACTCATCTCTTGGCAAGTTTCGTGCTTAGATGCTTTCAGCACTTATCTCTTCCGCATGTAGCTACCCGGCAATGCGTCTGGCGACACAACCGGAACACCAGTGATGCGTCCACTCCGGTCCTCTCGTACTAGGAGCAGCCCCAATCAATTCTCCAACGCCCACGGCAGATAGGGACCGAACTGTCTCACGACGTTCTAAACCCAGCTCGCGTACCACTTTAAATGGCGAACAGCCATACCCTTGGGACCTACTTCAGCCCCAGGATGTGATGAGCCGACATCGAGGTGCCAAACACCGCCGTCGATATGAACTCTTGGGCGGTATCAGCCTGTTATCCCCGGAGTACCTTTTATCCGTTGAGCGATGGCCCTTCCATGCAGAACCACCGGATCACTATGACCTACTTTCGTACCTGCTCGACTTGTCTGTCTCGCAGTTAAGCTTGCTTATACCATTGCACTAACCTCACGATGTCCGACCGTGATTAGCAAACCTTCGTGCTCCTCCGTTACGCTTTGGGAGGAGACCGCCCCAGTCAAACTACCCACCAGACACTGTCCGAGACCGCGTTTCGCAATCTTCGTTAGAACATCAAACGTTAAAGGGTGGTATTTCAAGGACGACTCCATAATCACTGGCGTGACTACTTCAAAGTCTCCCACCTATCCTACACATCAAAATTCAATGTTCAGTGTCAAGCTATAGTAAAGGTTCACGGGGTCTTTCCGTCTAGCCGCGGGTACACCGCATCTTCACGGCGATTTCAATTTCACTGAGTCTCGGGTGGAGACAGCCTGGCCATCATTATGCCATTCGTGCAGGTCGGAACTTACCCGACAAGGAATTTCGCTACCTTAGGACCGTTATAGTTACGGCCGCCGTTTACTGGGGCTTCGATCAGGAGCTTCTCTTTCAATTACACCATCAATTAACCTTCCAGCACCGGGCAGGCATCACACCCTATACGTCCACTTTCGTGTTTGCAGAGTGCTGTGTTTTTAATAAACAGTTGCAGCCAGCTGGTATCTTCGACCGGTTCAACCTTCAGGGGCAAGCCCTTACAATCTACGCCGGCGCACCTTCTCCCGAAGTTACGGTGCTATTTTGCCTAGTTCCTTCACCCGAGTTCTCTCAAGCGCCTGAGTATTCTCTACCTGACCACCTGTGTCGGTTTTCAGTACGGTTTAGTAAAGCCTTTCGCTTAGTGGCTTTTCCTGGAAGTGTGGTATCAGTTACTTCAGCTCCGTAGAGCCTCGTCATCATCTCTCAGTGTTAAGGAAGTCCGGATTTGCCTAAACTTCCCACCTACCAACTTAAACGTACATATCCAACAGTACGCTAACCTAACCTGCTCCGTCCCCACATCGCAGCTTTACCAAGTACGGGAATATTAACCCGTTTCCCATCGACTACGCTTTTCAGCCTCGCCTTAGGGGCCGACTCACCCTGCCCCGATTAACGTTGGACAGGAACCCTTGGTCTTCCGGCGAACGGGTTTTTCACCCGTTTTATCGTTACTTATGTCAGCATTCGCACTTGTGATACGTCCAGCATGCTTCTCAACACACCTTCATCCGCTTACACAACGCTCCCCTACCCAACAGACTTACGTCTGATGCCGCAGCTTCGGTGCTATATTTGAGCCCCGTTACATCTTCCGCGCAGGCCGACTCGACTAGTGAGCTATTACGCTTTCTTTAAATGATGGCTGCTTCTAAGCCAACATCCTAGCTGTCTAAGCCTTCCCACTTCGTTTCCCACTTAATATAGACTTTGGGACCTTAGCTGGCGGTCTGGGTTGTTTCCCTCTCCACGACGGACGTTAGCACCCGCCGTGTGTCTCCTGAGTATCACTCTTCGGTATTCGTAGTTTGCATCGGGTTGGTAATCCGGGATGGACCCCTAGCCGAAACAGTGCTCTACCCCCAAAGGTGTCCGCTCAAGGCTCTACCTAAATAGATTTCGGGGAGAACCAGCTATCTCCCGGTTTGATTGGCCTTTCACCCCCAGCCACAAGTCATCCGCTAATTTTTCAACATTAGTCGGTTCGGTCCTCCAGTTAGTGTTACCCAACCTTCAACCTGCCCATGGCTAGATCACCGGGTTTCGGGTCTATACCTTGCAACTATTCGCCCAGTTAA